>CALRKN020000006.1:0-178563 GCA_943368005.1 Bradyrhizobium ivorense
GGCAGCGACACCTATCTGATCGAAACCGTCGGCGATCTGGTGCTTGAGTTCAACCCCGATCCCGTCACCGGCGGAGTGGACACCGTGCTCAGCTCCCTGGCGGCCTACACCCTCACGGCCAATGTGGAGAACCTCACCCTCACGGGTGCGGCGGCGATCAATGGCACCGGCAATACCCTCAACAACGTGATCACCGGCAACACTGCTGCCAATATCCTCAATGGTGGTGCAGGCATCGATACCCTGATCGGTGGCGCCGGCAGTGACACCTATCTGATCGAAACCGTTGGCGATCTGGTGCTTGAGTTCAACCCTGATCCCGTCACCGGCGGAGTGGACACCGTGCTCAGCTCCCTGGCGGCCTACACCCTCACGGCCAACGTGGAGAACCTCACCCTCACGGGTGCGGCGGCGATCAACGGCACCGGCAACACGCTTAACAACGTGATCACCGGCAACACTGCTGCCAATAGCCTCAGCGGCGGGGTAGGTGCCGACACCCTCAATGGTGCCGCCGGCAACGATACCCTCACCGGTGGCCTCAACGCCGACACCTTCCGCTTTGATTCGCTCCTCAACGACGCCACCAACCGCGATCTGATCACCGATTTCACCATCGCCCAGGGTGATCGCATCGAGTTGGAGAACAGCATCTTCACTGCGCTTACCCCGACAGGCACCCTGGCGTCCTCAGCCTTCTCCTTCGGTGCCGCCGCTACAAACGTGGATCAGCGAATTCTTTACGACTCCGCCGTAGGTTCCCTGCTGTACGACAGTGATGGCAGCACACTAGGAGGTGTCAGCGCGATCGCCTTTGCCACCCTTACTCCTGGCCTGATGACTCTCACCCACACGTCCTTCACCATCACCTGAACAACGAAAACCAGCCGCCCGCCAGCCCATCCACCATCATCTGTTGGGCTGGCAAGCACACCTTGACTGGGTGGTTGCACTCGACCACCGTCTGGCTGGCAATCGTGCCCAAAGAGCGAAATCGCCGCGGCGAAGCCTCGGAACTTGACTTCACTCGCCAGGAATGAGCTAGCTATGCAACGTTCCACCTTCAAACGCACAGTAGCCACAGGGGTAACTTGAGTAGATCGGTGACCAATCCGGCACTCGCAACAACCACACCTGTTTCGATCCACACTCCCAGATCCCGCAACTCCTGGGAAGGCTGCCGTGAGACTGCTACCCCCACTCAACCCAACATCGCCCTGGGCCTTCAGTTTGCGACACTATTCTAAATTGATGCGGGGGCTCGCTCCCGAGAGATGGATGAATCTAGCCATGGATACGATGGCCAAGGTACGCGGTCAAAGGGAAGCCGCAGCACGGACCACTCGACAGTGGCAGCCCTATTCAGACTTCAGGAAAAGATTGAGAACATCGAATCCATGCCAAAAATCGATTACTTGTGTGTCGGGAGGCTCTTTCTTCTGCCAACCATGACTGCATGCAATGCAGACTATGATTCACTATCCCACGTCCGTATGGCGGAGGTACCCGATATGACAAGGAGCATCCAGCCCTGTAACGGCAAGCCCTGCAAGGTCACTCTCACCGGACGCCGGCTGACCCAGGGCAATGCTGTGGACTGCCCGACCATTGAAGATGACAACGGGCAAGTTCACCCTGTTTCCTATTTGTCCCCGGCGGTTGCCATCGGCGCCCGGGTCTCGGTTAGCGGCGTCCACGGCATCACAACGACCTGCCTGGGCATAGTTCTTGTAGTTGACACAGAGCAGGTGATTGAAGATCTTCCGTAAAGTCCCTCTCGTTAAGACCTGATAAATTTAATCCTGAACTCTATACTGACCTTAGAGATTAGGCCATGGCCATGGTTCCGCCCACAATTTCCGGTCGGTCACCTCTTCTATCCATTTCTGCTCCTAGCCCAATTCATCGCCCGAGGCCTGCCTGGTGGAGACTACCAGCTGCGCCATCGACCTGGAAGATACCCGCCAGATGGCCCATATGCAGGTCTGGCTTTCATGGTGCCAAGGTACTGAGCCAACCTCTGCTGGCGGCTTCCCCTAGTACTGCTTCAAGGGCGCCCTGCTCCATACCTCCTCGATCACGACTGCCTGGTCGATGTACCGCGGTATCAGCACGAGAATGGCGGCCATCGATAGGCCTACCAATGACTACATGCCTATGTCCCGCGGACGTGATCCCCATTTTTGGTCAAAGCCTGATGAGAGTGGGTGGTTGTGGTCCTGCGGCAGCTCCCTGTCGAGCTGCCTCCATGGGTTTACGTCCCTGGAGGGCCGAGTGCGGCCTGAGTGAGTTGTAATCCCAGCGCCAAAGATCGGCTAGGATCTGCGCCACTGGAGCTGTGGTGAACATCTCG
Source organism: Bradyrhizobium ivorense (assembly GCA_943368005.1). Taxonomy (GTDB): domain Bacteria; phylum Cyanobacteriota; class Cyanobacteriia; order PCC-6307; family Cyanobiaceae; genus NIES-981. Next base: position 2,354 of record CALRKN020000006.1, read on the forward strand.
CTATTGAGGTACTCATCGCGGAAGCGGCCATTGAACGATTCAGCCAAGCCGTTCCCCCATGGCGATCTCGGCCTGATGTAGGCCGTGCTGGTGCTGGTGCTGGTGCTGGTGCTGGTGGTGGTGGTGGCCTCACACCAGTCCCGTATCCCGTAGGGCCTGGGCGATGAACTCCGGTCCGTTGTCCGATCGAATGAACGCCGGGGTCGGGTAGCGGCTGGTGAGCTCCTCCAACAGCGCCACCACGTCCTCGGCCTTGCACCGCCTGCCCACCCGGGTGGCCAGGCAGAGGTGACTGTTCTCATCGATCACGTTCAGGAACTTGAGCCTGCGTCCGTCGGCGGTGGCGTTGAACGGGAAGTCCATGGCCCGTACCTGGTGGGGATGTTCACCCCGATAACGCCGCACCGACCCGTTGGCGGGCTGTGCTCGCTTTCGCTTCCTGGGAGAGGGCCGCTGCAGACCCTCTTCCCGCCAGAGCCTTTCCACCCGCTTGTGGTTCACCGTCCAGCCCTCCCGCCGCAGCAGGCGGTAGGCCTCCGCCGGTCCCAGCGGATGTGGTCCGCGTCGATCTCACGGAGGCGTTGCCGGAGCTTGTCTCCTCCAGATCGATGACCTTGGCACCATGGCGCTGGGTGCTGCGGCGCTGCCCAACCACCCCGGCAAACGAAGAGTTCAGAAGCCAGGTAACGTTTCTGCAGGACCGCGACGGTCCTGCGCCGACGCTCCGGGCTCAGAAGTTTCCCGTCGCACCGCAAGGTGCGCCTCACGGCGCAACAAGTTCCCACTGCTACGCAGAAGCCCTGCGGGCTAGAGCTAGCGAATCATCTGCTCCGCGGTGTGCCTGGTGCGTTTCATGGTGGAGTCTCCGGCCCAGTTTGGCCGGCTGAAGACTCTCATTCATCCTGGACCGGTTTCCGGGGGCCGCGTCAGTCCGCTCGTAAGCACCGAACCCAAGTTGCTTGCCACCCATGCTCCCAGCCATGCCCTGAGATCACTGAGCCATTGTTGCGTGAAATGGCCGGGTTATCCAGAGTTTCTTTAGCGCTCTCTTCTCCGAGCAGTTTGCGGTTTCCAGCTAGAATAGGCCATCGACCTTTGTCTTGACTCTACTTGAATTGTAACTCTGTAAAGGGAATAACATAATCTAACCTTTCGTTGTCGCTTAGTATGCATCTAGGCCCGATTTATTCGGGCTGTACTGGAGTGCTCCTGCTTCAGCGCCCGCTCCTAGCTAGTCCGAATTCCATTCATGAACCGTGACTTTTTGGCGGGTCCATTTCTTCTGTGTACCTTAGTGGGTATTTCGCTATGCTAATCTGGGCTCTACTCGCATTGCCTGGATCATCTGGCCTGTTTGGGATATGTTGAATTCATGGTTCACTCTGCTTCCTCTTCCGTAAAGAAATTTGCAGGTTTGATCATGGGGTCGATGGCAGCAGGAGAAAATTGTCAGTCCTCTCTACTCCGGCCCAGGCGTTAGGGCCTTGTCCTACAAATAGTGATTTTGAGGACTTCATGAGCGGTTCAGGCAACAATTGCGGTTTTCTGGGGCTTGGCCAAACAATTGAGATCGATATGACCAACTTTTTTGCTCCTGCTAAACTGCAGATTCGATGTTTAGGGATACACCGTTAGGGTAGACATTGCTCCCTCCGGAGGAAGTACTGTTTCTTTTGATGATATTCAAGCAGTAATTAACTGCTAAGTCACTAGTTTTTGTTCGTTTAACCAATCAATTGCAATCTGCGATTCTTCCTCGGATAGTCCCTATGGCTCAGCCTATAGCTATGGATTTGGCTATACGCGTGATGATCTAGCTGGTATGCCATTCCTGGCGATTGATTTTGTCTTTGACTTCCGTGGCGCCGGTGTTGTTGGTAGCGGCAAGGATTCCCCGAAAACAATTGCCTTGGATTCGGATGCCTCTTTTGTGCTCTGGGGCAATTTAGTGAGCGTGGGAGATCCTCTTGCGCCTAGCATCGTCAGCTTCGGAGTGGGTCCCGGCGGTATCACAGCTGAAAACTCTACTTTTTGTAGCTGCTTCACTACCCAAGTCCCAGGTCCCCTGCCTTTGGCCGGCGTTGGTGCTGCTTTTGCTTGGAGCCGGAGTCTTCGTCGGAAGCAGGGCGCGGACGTCAACAATCGATTGTATTTCTATTCTCGAATTTGCTTAACACCAATCATTTTTCATCCATCCGCGCGCGGGCAACGTTCCCCGAACTGGTGGTTTTTTTGGCTGTTGAGTTCAGTCATGCGATCCATCTCCTGGCTAATCCGCTTGCCTTCTAGCGGCAGTGGTTCCCGGCCATCCATTCCATCACTTTCCCTCCCCCCGTCCATCGCCCATGACCCCGCGCCCTTCCACCCTGATCAGTCTCGGCAGCCTGGCCCAGAGCCAGAGGCAATTGTTGAGGCTGTCGTATCAGGTGTTGATGATCGTGTTTGTGTTGATCGTGATCACCGCCCTGCTGCCGCTGAGTCTTCGCTCTTCTGTGTGGGGTCTCCAGTTCTCCAGCACCGTGCTGAACGCGTGTCTGCTGCCCTGGATGGCGATTGCCCTGGGGCGCCTGGGGGTGATCGGCCAACAGCGGGAGCAGCTCCAGGCCCGCGTGGATGCCACCGACGCCCGGCAATCTGCCGTGCTGGCTCCCGCCCTTGAAGGCGCCAAGCCGGTATTGCTCAGGCAGCCTGGACGCTCGGGTCTGGCCAAGGATGGCGGCCTGCGATTTTTTGCCAAAATCGGTTGTCATACCCTGATCCTGCTGGCGATCTGGCAGGTGGTGCTGTTCGGCAGTTCGCTCCGCCAGATCGACGCCCGCCAGGTGGGCCAAACCCAGGCGATCGACCAACGTTTCGCCGCCCTGGAGCAGCGGCTGCGGGAGTTGCCGCCCGCCAACCTGGCACAGGCCCTGCAGCAGCTCGGCCTGGCCGGTGGCCCTCAAGGCGAGAAGGGCACCCAGGCCCAGGATCCCTTTGCCGCGCTCGAGGCGAACCAGTCCCGCATGAAAGTAGAAGCAAACCGGCAGGTCAATCAGGCCCGCTTCGCGCTCACCCGCGAATCCCTGCGCAACTTTTTGCTCGCCGTGGTGTACGCCACCGGTTTCTGGGGTCTGGCGCGGCCCTGATCCCTCCGCCGGCCGGAACGGGTCCCTGGGCATACCATTTGAACTCCCCTTCCCCTGCCGAGCTCCTGCCGATGTCGCTGTATCCGCTTCTGCGTGCCCTCGCCGGTGGCCTTCGCCTTCCCCTGCTTGCCTTCAGTGGGCTATTGCTCAGCGCCGATGCGGGCGGTGCCCTGGCCAGCTGCCGGTTTCTGATGCCGATCGAGGGTGGCGGCGAGCCCGTGGTGCAGAAGCGCATCAGCCCGGATGGCCTGGTGCGTCGCACCAACTGGAACACCGACTTCGCCGTGGACCGGGCCTATGCCAGCTACCGCATCAACCTGCAGTCGGCTTCCACCGAGCGGGGGGTCTTTCCCGTCGCCGCCTTTCTGCGCTTCACCGACAACACCGACCTGCGGGTGGTGAACGAAAACCGCACGCTTGAGCCCGAGCAGGCCCACACCTTCGGCCCCTTCCCGGCCGTGCCCGGCAAGCGCACCAACCAGGTGAACGTGCGGGTGGGTGCCACCACCATGCCCCGCTCCACCGGCTTCAGCTATCGCCTGTCGGTGGAGGGCTGCAACTGAGGCCTCAGCCCAGCAGCAGCCCTGCATCGCTGTCGGCTCCAGCCTCGGCACTGCGCAGGTCGAACAGCAGGTCCTCCAGGCTGAGTTCGGCCAGGGCCTGCTGGCGGGCCCGCTCCAGCCGCCGTTGCAGCGCCTGGGTCACCTGGTCGGCGGGAGAGCTGGAGCTGTCGAGATCCCCCAAGTCCCCCTTGCGATGCCCCCCCTCGACATCGGCCGTCTCGCCCAGCCCGGCCAGCACCGCAGCCAGGCTGATCGCCGCCGGCGGCTGGGCCAGCCGGTACCCACCAAGCCGTCCCCGGCGGGCCACCAGCAGGCCGGCCCGGCGCAGCCGCAGCAGAAGTTGCTCCAGCATCGGTTCAGGCAGCTGCTGTGCCGTGGCCAGGGCGTGGGTGGATTGCCAGCGCTGGGGTTCCCCCGCCAGCTGCAGCAGTGCCTTGAGGGCGTGGCTGGCCTGGCGGGAGAGCATGGCCCCGTGCCCCTCAGCCGCCGGCCGCCGCCCGGCCGCTCAATCGCTCCAGCACATGCTCCAGGGTGTAGCCGAACAGGGCCGGATCGGGTTCGCGGTTGCCCACATCGGCCAGGCCCAGCTCTGCCCAGCGCCCATCGAGCCGCGCCTCCAGCTCGGCCGGCCGGCGCAGGGCCTCGCCCCAGGGATGGCGCTTCTCCGGCCCCACCTTGGTGGTGGCATCGATCGCCAGGCGGCCGCCCAGCCCCAGCCGCTCGCTGGCGAAATCCAGGGTGTCGAAGGGGGTGTCCTCCAGCACGAACAGGTCCCGCTGGGGATCCACCTGGGCGCTGATCGCCCAGATCACCTGGCGCGGATCGCGGATGTTGATGCTCTTGTCCACCACCACCACAAACTTGGTGTAGGTGAACTGGGGCAGGGCGCTCCAGAAGGCCATCGCCGCCCGCTTGGCCTGCCCCGGGTAGGCCTTGTCGATGGCGATCACGGCCAGCTTGTAGCTGAGCCCCTCCATCGGCAGGAAGAAGTCCACGATCTCCGGGATCTGCTGGCGCAGGATCGGCGTGTAGATGCGATTCAGCGCAATCGCCAGCATGGCGTCCTCCTTGGGGGGCCGGCCGCTGAAGGTGGTGAAGTAGATCGGATCGCGCCGCTGGGTCACGCACTGGATGCGCACCAGGGGGGAGTCCTCCACGCCGCCGTAGAAGCCCATGTGGTCGCCGAAGGGGCCGTCGGCCAGCTCCTCGCCCGGCGTGATCGTGCCCTCCAGCACCACCTCGCTATGGCTGGGCACCTCCAGGTTCACGGTTTTGCACTTGGCCAGCCGCACCCCTTCTCCGGCGTAGAGGCCGGCGAACAGCCACTCGCTCAGCTGCACCGGGATCGGCGTGGCCGCCGCCATCACCAGCAATGGGTGCACGCCGATGGCGATGGCGATCTCCAGCTTTTTGCCCTGCGCCGCCGCCTTGCGCAGGTGGCGGGCGCCGCCGCGCACGCTCAACCAGTGCACGGTCATCGTGTTGATGCTCTGCTGCTGCAGCCGGTACACGCCCACGTTGGGAGTGCCCGTTTCCGGGTCCTTGGTGATCACCAGCCCCAGGGTGATGATCCGGCCCCCGTCGCCGGGCCAGGGCCGCAGCAGCGGCAGGGCGTCGAGGTTCACCGCCTCCCCCTTGAACACCTGCTGGCGGCAGGGGGGGGTGAGATCCAGATCCGGCTTGGCCTTGAGCACATCCAGCAGCACCGAGCCGAAGCGCACGGCTTCGCGGGCCCCTTTGGGCGGCCTGGGCTGCTGCAGCAGCGCCAGCCGCTCGCCCAGGGTCTCCAGCTCCTCGGGCCGCTCCATGCCCAGGCTCCACAGCACCCGCTCCTGAGTGCCCATCAGGTTGATCGCCACCGGCATGGAGCTGCCGATCACGTTCTCGAACAGCAGCGCCGGCCCGCCTGCGGCCAGCACCCGGTCGGCGATCGCCGCCAGCTCCAGATCCGGATCCACCGGCGCCGTGATCCGCCGCAGCTGGCCGCGCTGCTCCAGCAACTGCAGAAAGCCGCGCAGGTCGCGGCGGCTGCGCGGGCTGGCGAGGGTCGCGGTCATCGGGGTGCTGGGCACAGGGTTCTGGCAGGACCTGCCCACCGGCTTCCTTCGGCCTTCGTACTCTGACGCACCCCTACCGCCTGCTGCGGCCGTGCAACTCCACTACTTCCACACCTCCGAGAACGTGCCGCCCCTGCGGCCGGTGGCGGAAGGCGGGCCGGACGCGGCCGTGGTGATCGACGTGCTGCGCGCCACCACCACGATCGCCTGGGCCCTGCAGAACGGGGCCGAGGCGGTGGAGGCCTTCGCCGATCTCGACGCCCTCGATGCGGCGGCCCAGGCCTGGCCGGCCGAGCGCCGCCTGCGGGCCGGCGAGCGCGGCGGTCGCCGCCTGGAGGGCTTCGACCTGGGCAATTCACCCCTGGCGGTCACGCCGGACGTGGTGGGCGGCAAGCGCATCTTCATGAGCACCACCAACGGCACCCGCTCCCTGGCCGCCGTGCGGGCCGTGCCGCTGCTGCTCACCGCCTGCCTGCCCAACCGCGCTGCCGTGGCCCGCCGGCTGATCCAGCAGGGCTGCGAGCAGGTGTGGATCGTGGGCAGCGGCTGGGAGGGGGCCTACTCGCTCGAGGACAGCCTGGCGGCGGGAGCGCTGGCCTCGGCGGCCCTGGAGCAGGCCGTGGCACCCCACCGCGGCGTGGGCATCGGCAACGACGAAATGCTGGCGGCCATGGCCCTCTGGCAGCAGTGGCACCACGAGCCGGAAACCTGCCTGCGGGCCGCCAGCCACGGCCAGCGGCTGATCGCCCTGGGCGACCACGACGCCGACTTCGCCTGCTGCAGCGCTGTGGACAGCCTGCAGGTGGTGCCCCAGCAGTTTGAGCCCGGCGTATTGCGCGCCTCCTGAACTGGCGCATCGCGCCATGTCCCCTACAGTTCGCGCCGGTTCAGAAGGTGTCGGGGTGAGCAGTTTTCTGGCGGCAGCGGTGCAACTCACCAGCACGCCGGATCCGGATGCCAATTTCGCCGCCGCCGAGGAGCAGATCGAGCTCGCGGCCCGTCGCGGTGCCGAACTGGTGGGTCTGCCGGAGAACTTCGCCTTCATGGGGGAGGACAGCCTGCGCCTGGAGCTCGCCTCTGCCCTGGCGGAGCGCTGCAGCCGCTTCCTGGTCACCATGGCCCGCCGCTACCAGGTGACCCTGCTCGGCGGCGGTTTCCCCGTGCCCGCCGGCGAGGGAGTGACCAGCAACCGGGCCGAGCTGGTGGGCACCGAGGGCCAGCTGCTGGCCCGCTACGACAAGATCCACCTCTTCGACGTGGACCTGCCCGACGGCATCACCTACCGCGAGTCGGCCACGGTGCAGCCCGGCCAGGACCTGCCGCCGGTGGTGGCGGTGCCGGGCCTGGGCCGGATCGGCCTCTCCATCTGCTACGACGTGCGCTTTCCGGAGCTCTACCGCCATCTGGCCCGCGAGGGGGCCGATGTGCTGATGGTGCCCGCCGCCTTCACCGCCTTCACCGGCAAGGACCACTGGCAGGTGCTGCTGCAGGCCCGGGCCATCGAGAACACCGCCTACGTGGTGGCTCCGGCCCAGACCGGCGTGAATTACGGCCGTCGCCACACCCACGGCCATGCCCTGGTGATCGACCCCTGGGGCACCGTGCTGGCCGATGCCGGCGTGGCCCCCGGCCTGGCGGTGGCACCGGTGGATCCCGGCCATGCCCAGCGGGTGCGGGCCCAGATGCCGAGCCTGCGGCACTGCCGTCCCACCCTCTTTTCCGTTCACTGATGGCCGGGTTCTGGCCCTCTCGCTGCTGGCGGGCTCGCGGCTCGCGGGCCCTGCTGTTGATGGCCCTGCTGCTGGCCGACCTGCCGGCCCTGGCCTCCAGCCTGGCCGCCTGGCGCCTGAACCGCCAGGGCCAGCTGGAGCTGCGCACCAGCCCGAATGTGTCGCTGCGGGCCTTCTATGAGGCCGGCGTCGGGGGCCGGGGGCCGCGGGTGTGGATCGACCTGCCCGGCGCGCCGGGCCGCAGCCGCACCGTCCGCGGCAGCGGTTCGATCCAGGAGGTGCGCATCGGCCGCCCCGATGCCGGCACCACCCGCCTGGTGTTGGAGTTCCTGCCGGGAACCCGCCTCAACCCCGCCGACCTGCGCCTGGTGGGTACCGCCTCGGACCGCTGGCGGATGGACATCAAGGGTCTGGAGCGCCCACCCACCCTGGCGCTCGGCGAGGGCGATCTGGAGGGCACCAGCAGCGCCCAGACCTGGACGGCCACCCGCACCCCCTTCCCCACCGCCTCTGCCCCCCTCTCCGCCGATGGCCTGCCGGTGGTGCCCCGGGGCCGCTTCCTGGTGGTGCTCGACCCCGGCCACGGCGGACCCGATCCCGGTGCCGTGGGCATCGGCGGCCTGCGCGAAACCGATGTGGTGCTGGATGTGAGCCTGCAGGTGGCCCGGCTGCTCCAGGCCCGCGGCGTGCAGGTGCTGATGACCCGCACCAGCGAGGTGGACGTGGACCTGCCGCCGCGGGTGGCGATGGCCAACAGCGCCCGGGCCACGGCCTTCGTGAGCCTGCACGCCAACGCCCTGAGCATGGCCCGCCCCGACGTGAACGGCGTGGAGACCTTCTTCTTCGAAGGCGCCGGCAATGCCTCGCGCTCCCTGGCCTCCGCCCTGCAGGAGCGGATGATGGCGGTGTCTCCCGGCACCCCCAACCGGGGTGTGAAGATCGGGCGGTTCTTCGTGATCCGCCGTGCCGCCATGCCCGCAGCCCTGCTGGAGATGGGTTTTGTCACCGGGGCGGTGGATGCACCCCGGCTCGCCAATGCGGAGTTCCGCCGCCGGATGGCGCTGGCCATCGCCGCCGGCATTCTCGACTTCCTGGGGGGACGCTGATGAGCCTGCGCGTTGGCCTGTTCGACAGCGGCCTGGGCGGCCTCACCGTGCTGCGGCACGTGCAGGCCCACTACCCCCATTCCCCCTGCCTCTACCTGGGCGATACGGCCCGGGTGCCCTACGGCACCCGCTCGGTGGACGACATCCGGGCCATCGCCGAGGAGGTGGTGCGCTGGCTGAGCCACCAGGGGGTGGACGTGCTGGTGATGGCCTGCAACACCACCAACGCCCTCGCCCTGGATGTGGCCGTGGCCGAGGCGGGGGTGCCGGTGGTGGGTCTGATCGACAGCGTGGCGGCCGTGGTCGACAGCGACCGGGTGGGGGTGATGGCCACGCCGGCCACCGCCAGCAGCGGCGCCTATCGCCGCGCCCTCCATGCCGTGCGCCCCACCGCCCGGGTCACCGAGGTGCCCTGCCCCGCCTTTGTGCCCCTGATCGAGGCAGGCGACCTGGCCTGTGCCGAGCTGCGGGCCGCTGCCGAGATCTACGTGGAGCCCCTGCTGCTGGCCCAGGTGGACACGGTGGTGCTGGGCTGTACCCACTACCCGCTGCTGCGTCCGCTGTTGAAACAGCTGCTGCCGCCCGGTACCAGGCTGGTGGACCCGGCCCTGGCGGCGGTGGAGCGGCTCGGCCCGCTGCTGGCCAGCCTCGGCGACTCACCGGAGGCCGAACAGCCGCTCAATCCCGCCGAAGCTGCCGCGGTTCCCGCCCGGGTCTGCGTCACCGGCTGTGCCAGCAGCTTTGCGGCAGCTGCCCAGCGCTGGCTGGGTCACCGGCCCGACGTGAGCTGGGTCGACCTGCGGTCGGCCGGTTGAGCCTTCTAGGATCAGGCCACAAGGGAGGTGTTGTGGCAACGGTTGCAGAGCTGCTCCAGCCTGTGGAGAGCGATCTGGATGCTCTGCTGGCCGATCTGCGCAGCCTGATCGGGGCAGGACATCCCATTCTTCAGGCCGCCGCTGAGCATCTGTTCGCCGCCGGTGGCAAGCGCCTCCGGCCCGGCATCGTGTTGCTGCTCTCCCGGGCCGTGGATCCGGCCCAGGAACTCACGCCGCGCCACCGGCGGCTGGCCGAGATCACCGAGATGATCCACACCGCCTCGCTGGTGCACGACGACGTGGTGGACGAGGCCGCCACCCGTCGCGGTGTGGACACAGTGCACAGCCGGTTCAACCATCGCGTGGCGGTGCTGGCCGGCGACTTTCTGTTTGCCCAGGCCAGCTGGCATCTGGCCAACCTCGACGACCTGGAGGTGGTGAAGCTGCTCAGCCGGGTGATCATGGACCTGGCGGACGGGGAGGTGAAGCAGGGCCTCTACCGCTATGACACGGGCCAGAGCTTCGAGACCTATCTCGAGAAGAGCTACTGCAAAACCGCCTCCCTGATCGCCAACAGCGCCCGGGCCGCCGGGGTGCTCACCGGTCTGCCCGCGGAGCAGCTCGATGAGCTCTATCGCTTCGGCCGCCAGCTGGGTCTGGCCTTCCAGGTGGTGGACGACATCCTCGACTTCACCGGCAGCGATCAGCAGCTGGGCAAACCTGCCGCCAGCGACCTGGCTTCCGGCTATCTCACCGCTCCGGCCCTCTATGCCCTGGAGGAGCGGCCCGCCCTCGCTGGTCTGATCGAGCGGGAGTTCAGCCAGGAGGGCGATCTGGAACAGGCCCTCGAACTGGTGCGTGGCTGTGAAGCCATTCCACGGTCCCGCGCCCTGGCCGAGCAGTTCGCCCGCCAGGCGGCGGACGCCCTGGCCTGGTTGCCCAGCAGCGATCCCAGCCGTGCCCTGCGGGGTCTGCCCGACTTTGTTCTCAGCCGGCTCTACTGAACCCGGTTCTGCCGGTCAGGCAAGATCCACCTCATCGAGGTGGTGCACCGCCAGTGCTCCCGGCGGGAGCTGGGCCGTGATGCTCTGTTCCAGATCCGCCTGCCCGGGTAGCAGCACGAAGACCCGGCAACCGGCACCGGCGGCGGAGCGGGCGCCAGCCGGCGAATCCTCGAAGGCCCAGCACTGCTCCGGTGCCACCCCCAGCCGCAGGGCAGCCAGGCGGAAGGGATCCGGCGCGGGTTTGCCCGCGTCCAGCTCGGGATCATCGCCATACACCCGCTCCGCGATGCCGGTGAGCCACGGATGGGGCCCGGCTTTCAGGGCCACCGCCTCCCGGCTGCTGCTGGTCACCAGCCCCGTGGCAATGCCCAGCTGCCGGCAGCGCGCCACCAGGGAAGGGGCGCCTGGCATCGGCTGGGCTGAGGGCAGCAGCTGCTCGGCGATTGGCTGACGCAGCGCCAGCAAGGCATTGCTGCTGGGCACGGCCAGGCCCCCCTCCGCCAGCCACTGGCGCACCTGGTCGGCACAGTCCTGGCGTCGCCGCCCCCGCAGGGCCAGCAGCTGGTCGGGCCTCAGCTCCAGACCGAAGGCTGCGGTGGCCTCCCGCCAGGCGCGGGCATGCAGGGGTTCCGTATCGAGCAGCAGCCCGTCGAGGTCGAAGAGGCAGGCGGCGGGACGGCGCATGGGGCCAGTCTCTCAGCCGGCGAGTCCGGCCCTCCCTTAATTTGAGGAGAGCCCCCTCGGGAGCCACGATCCCCTGCGGGCCGTTCGCGGCAAAGATATCCTGTGATGAGTGCCTATCCCCTACCGGCCAACCAGGCGGAGCGTCAGCGGCAGCTCGACTCCTTTCAGATCCTGGATGCCGAACCGGACGAGGACTTTGACCGCATCACCCGGATCGCCAGCCAGATGCTGGGCATGCCGATTGCCCTGATTTCCCTGGTGGATCACGAGCGCCAGTGGTTTCTGTCCCGTGTTGGTCTGGCGGCACGGGAGACGGCCCGCGAGGTTGCCTTCTGCGCCCACACCATCTGTTCCGACCAGGTGATGGTGGTGCCTGATGCCCGCGATGATGGCCGCTTTCGGGACAATCCCCTGGTCACCGGGGCGCCCCACATCCGCTTCTATGCCGGCGCCCCCCTCCGCACCCGCGATGGACACGCCCTCGGCACCCTGTGCGTGATCAGTTCGGAACCGCGCCAGCTCGGGGAGAACGAACACCGCCTGCTGGAAGAGCTGGCCGGCATGGTGATTCACACCCTCGAATCCCGCCGCGATCGCTACCTCTGTCCACTCACGGGGCTCCAGAACCGGCGGCCCTTCTTCGAGGCAGGGGAGCGGGAACTGCAGCGCTCACGGGAGAGTGGCGTGCCGATCAGCCTCAGCCTGGTTGGCCTGGATGACTTCGCCAGCCTCAGTGATCGCCTCTCCCGTGCTGAGGCGAATCGGCTGCTGCAGGAAGTGGCGGCGATGGTCCGCTCGGAAATCGGGTCCAGCGAGGTGGCGGCGCGGGTGGCCGCTGCAGAGTTCGCCGTGCTCCTGTGCGGTCAGCCGCTGGAGGCCGCCATTGCCCTGGCGGACCGGATCCGCTCCCGCATTGTCCGCCAGGGTGTCGTGGTTGACGGTGTGCGCCAACTGCTGGCTGTTCGGGTGGGGGCTGCAGGCCGGCTCCCGCAGGACACGAGTTTTTCCGATCTCTATCAGCGTGCGGAAGCTGGCCAGATCCCCACCTGGTTGGCTGGCTGCGACCGCTCGGTAGTTGGCGGCGGTTGATTGCTGATCAGGCGTGGGTCGCTTCGTGGGCCCGCCTCAGCACCGACCGCAGCCGCTCCGCCCGGATGGGCTTGCTGATGAAGTCGTTCATGCCGCTGTTGAGCGCCTCCGCCCGATCGCTCTCGCGGGAATTGGCCGTGACCGCGGCAATCCAGGGGCGATTGGCGTTGCCGCCCATGCCCCGGATGCGGCGGGTGGCCTCCAGGCCATCCAGTTTCGGCATGCGCACATCCATCAGGATCAGGTCCGGGTCGAGTACCTGCTGCCGGTCGATCGCCTCCTGACCATCGCAGGCGATGGTCACGGGGTAGCCCAGGCGGCCGAGCATCAGCTCGCATACGCGGATGTTCACCGGATTGTCGTCAACCAGGAGAATGCGCAGCGGGTGGTCGGCGGCAAAGCTGTGGCTGATCGGTTGGGACCCCTCCAGGGGCGCGGCTGCCGCGATGGCGGGCTCCTCGGTAGGAATCACGGGAATGGTCACCAGAACGGTGGTGCCCCTTTGGGTGTCACTGTCCACCTCGATCGTGCCGCCCATGGCCGTGACCAGCCCCCGGCAGATGGCGAGGCCCAGTCCGAGGCCACCCTGGGATTGGGTGCTGGATGCATCCCCCTGGTAGAAGGGTTGGAACAGACGTTGGCTGGCCTGGTCACTGAGGCCACCCCCTGCGTTGTGCACCTGGAACACCATGGGCAGGTTCCCATCGGAGAGCGGGGCCTGACAGGACACGGCCAACTCAATCGTGCCGCCGCTGCTGAACTTCACCGCGTTTCCCATGAGCTGCTCGAGGATTTGACGCAGGTGGGATGGGTCCGTCAGCACCACTGCGGGAATCCCCTGGGCCAGCTGAATGGTTGCGACCAGGCCTTTGGCGTTGGCGGAGTCGGCGAAAAGGGCCAGCACTTCATCGAGCAAAGCTTTGATGGCTACGGGTGACACATCCACAACCACTTCACTTGTCTCGATGGCGGCAAAGTCAAGAAGGCTGTTGAGTTGGCCGAGCAGGGCTTCGCCGGAGTTCTTCACCGTCTGCAGGCATGTGTGTTGCTCGGCCGTGAGCTTGGTGTTCAGCAGAATGTTGGTGAGACCAAGAATTCCATTGAGAGGAGTTCTCAACTCATGGTTCATCATGGCAAGAAATGCCTCCTTGGCATGGCTTGCTTCGTGCCACTTCGTGTCTGCATCCCTGGCTCGATTTCGTGCATCTAGAATATTTTTGATTGCTTTGTTTCGAGATTGCTCCGAGCGCCAAACCATCACGCCAACGAGGCTGGCCAGGATTGCGCTTCCAACCAGCAACAAGCCCAGGGTGAGGCGCAGTGGTCCAAGCTTCTGATTAATCGTGGCAAGGGAGAAATCAATGCCAACCACGCCGATGGTGTTGCCATTGCCATCTTTGATGGGTGCAAAACTGCTCAGAAAGGTTCCCCATTGGTCTGTCCTCGGCGACGCACTGACCGTGGTGCGACCGGTGGCAGCGGCGGCTTGAGCAGCCGGAGGCGCGTCGGAGTAGAGCTGGCCCACCACAACCACATCAGACTGATGCCGGGGCCGCCGCAGGAACGATGTGCTGTCGAGGACGTAGTACAGACCCTGCTCGCCCTGCCTGAGCGTGTAAGCGAAGTGGATGTCCGAAACCGCGTTCCGCAGTTGTAGCAAGGGTTCCGTGGCTTGCCGGTACTCCAGGCTTCCTACCTGGGCGGACGAGGAGATGGTGGCGTGCAGCTCAGGATCAATCTCCGCCGCCACAACCGTGACCAGGTCCTTGAGCCGCGTTTTCACGCTGTTCAACAGCAGGTGGTGCGACACCCGATAGCTCACCAGCAGACCTGTGCTGGCAACGACAAAGATCGCCAGCCCCACCAACCAGGCACTGCGCAGGGGGCTTGCGTGGGGCTGGGAAGAAGGGGCAGCCATGGGCACGGATCAACGGAGCGGTGGATGGCTGCGAAGACGTCTGAACTCCCGGAATCGCTGCAGGGCGCTGCAGAGGTCCTTGTGACGGAGCGGCTTGGCCAGATAGTCATTCATCCCGGCCGCTTCACAGTCAACGCGATGGGAACCGTAGGAGTAGGCTGTCAGGGCGATAATGTAAAGGTCTGTATAGCCCACAGCCCGTAGTCTACGCGTCGCCTCCAATCCGTCCAGCCTGGGCATCTCCAGGTCCATGAACACCAGCTCGATGGTGCCCGAGGTGATGCACTCGATTGCGGCCTCCCCATCTCCCACCAGCTGAGCCTCGAGGTTCAGTCGGGTCAGCATCAGCTCCAGAACCCGTTGATTCACGCGACTGTCATCTGCCACAAGAATTTGGATGGCGTGGTCGGCCTCTGCTGAGGTTTCCGGTATCAGCTCGTCGACGTTTTTCTGAGGCTGCGAGGTTATCTCGAAAGGTAATTTTACCGTGAAACAAGTGCCCTCATTCGGGCTGGATTCCACCGTGATGGCCCCGCCCATCAGCCGGGTGAGCCGCTTCCTGCGCCGCACCAGCCTCGACGAGCTGCCCCAGTTCTGGAATGTGCTCGTGGGTGACATGAGCCTGGTGGGCACCCGGCCACCCACCCCCGACGAAGTGGACCGCTACGCCGTTCCCAACTGGCAGCGGCTCGATGTGCGCCCCGGCCTCACGGGGGAATGGCAGGTGAACGGACGCTCCAGCATCGTGAACTTCGAGGATGTGATCCGGCTCGATCTCCGCTACCAGCAGAACTGGAGCTTTGCCTACGACATCCGCTTGATCGTCAAGACCCTGGCCGTGATCTTCAGCAAGCGCTCCGGTGCCTCCTGACGATGGCCTGTTCCCCGCCGGACAACCCCTTGGAGGCCAGCTTCCCCAGTCGGTTGGACTCGGTTGCCCCGCTGCTCGACTGGTTGGAGCAGCACCGGCCCCCGGGGCTGGATCCGCTGCTCTGGGTCCAGGCCCAGACCGCCCTGGTGGAGGGCTTCTCCAACGCTGTGCGCCACGCCCATGCCCACTTGGATCCCCCCCCAGAGGTGGTGGTTTCCCTGGAGGTCACTCCCCTGCAACTGCAGCTGCGCCTGCGCGACCACGGTCCCCCCTTTGACATCACCCCTGCCTGGTCGGCCGAGGAGTCCCCTCCCGAGCG
This sequence comes from Bradyrhizobium ivorense, assembly GCA_943368005.1. Classification (GTDB taxonomy): domain Bacteria; phylum Cyanobacteriota; class Cyanobacteriia; order PCC-6307; family Cyanobiaceae; genus NIES-981. Next base: position 17,635 of record CALRKN020000006.1, read on the forward strand.
GGATCCGGACGGGTTGGGCGAGGCCCACCTGCCCCAGCGCGAGGCCCACTGGGGGCTGGTGATGCTGGCCCGGCTGCGCCGGGATTTCGGCTGGACGATCCGCTACGACCCCCTCCCGGAGGGGGGCAACGTTCTCATCCTCTGCCGATCCCTGAGCTGAGGCCGGGGCGGGGCATCAGCACGCTGAACCGCTCGGGCTGGCCGCAGGCCCCGGGATGCAGCCAGGTCCAGCGGGTCCACAGGTGCAGAAAAAGCGTGGTGTCCTGCGGCCCCTTACCCCAGCCCACGCCCAGGTACTTGCCCCACACCACCGGCCTGGGCCGGTCCCCCCGGGTCGCGATCCAGCCGGCCCGCTCACTGCGGTGCAGGATCGGCCGGCCGTCGTAGGAGAACAGCAGATCCTCGGCCGCAGCGTGGGTCGCCCGGCCTGGATCCAGCCGGAACCACACCTTCTTGCTGCGGTGTAGATACCAGAACCGCCAGCTGCGGCCCGGCACCCAGCGGTCGCGGCAGGTGCTGTAGGCCAGCCCCGTGGCACCGCTGGACCCCCAGCTGTTTCGGTTCACAATGGTGTCCATTGACGCTGTCGCCATGCCTGAGGCCACGATCGAGTCTGTGCTGCAGGAAGGCCGGTTGTTCGCTCCCCCCGCGGAGCTGGCTGCCGCCGCCCGCATCGGCTCGATGCAGGCCTACCGCGACCTCTGCGACCGGGCGGAGGCCGATCCCGACGGCTTTTGGGGTGAGCTGGCCCGCCAGGAGCTGCACTGGTTTGAGCCCTTCCACACGGTGCTCGACTGGAGTAACCCGCCCTTCGCCCGCTGGTTTGAAGGGGGCACCACCAACCTGAGCTTCAACTGCCTCGACCGTCACCTGGATGGCCCCCGCGCCGACAAGACGGCCCTGATCTGGGAAGGGGAGCCTGGCGACACGCGCACGTTCACGTACCGGCAGCTGCACGCCGCGGTGTGCCAGGCGGCCAACGCGCTCAAGGCCCTGGGCATCGGCAAGGGCGATCTGGTGGCGCTGTACATGCCGATGATTCCGGAGGCGGCGATCGCCATGCTGGCCTGCGCCCGCATCGGCGCCCCCCACTCGGTGGTGTTCGGCGGCTTCTCGGCCGATGCCCTGCGCGACCGGCTGATGGATGGGGAAGCCAAGGCGGTGATCACCGCCGACGGCGGCTTCCGCAAGGACAAGCCGGTGCCGCTCAAGCCGGCGGTGGATGAGGCCCTGGGCACCAAGGGCGGAGCCCCCAGCGTGGAGGCCGTGCTGGTGGTGCGGCGGATCGGCTCAGGCGAAGGGGATGCTGCCGGTGGTGAAGGTGCCATGACCGCCGGCCGTGACCACTGGTGGCACGAGCTGGTGGAGGGCCAGAGCAGCGATTGCCCGGCCGAGCCGATGGCCAGCGAAGACCGCCTGTTCGTGCTCTACACCTCCGGCTCCACCGGCAAGCCCAAGGGGGTGGTGCACACCACCGCCGGCTACAACCTCTGGGCCCATCTCACCTTCCAGTGGATCTTCGACATCCAGGAGAGCGACATCCACTGGTGCACGGCCGATGTGGGCTGGATCACCGGCCACAGCTACATCGTGTACGGCCCCCTCTCCAACGGCGCCACCACGGTGATGTACGAGGGCGCGCCGCGGCCGGGCAAGCCCGGCGCCTTCTGGGAGGTGATCCAGAAGCACCGCTGCACGATCTTCTACACGGCCCCCACGGCGATCCGCGCCTTCATGAAGAGCGGCCGCGAGGTGCCGGATCAATACGACATGAGCTCCCTGCGCATCCTCGGCACCGTGGGCGAGCCGATCAATCCCGAGGCCTGGATGTGGTATCGCGACGTGATCGGCGGCAACCGCTGCCCGGTGGTGGACACCTGGTGGCAGACCGAGACCGGCGGCGTGATGATCAGCCCCCTGCCTGGTGCCACCCCCACCAAGCCCGGCTCCTGCACCCTGCCCCTGCCGGGCATCGCCGCCGACGTCGTCGACCATGACGGCAACTCCCAGCCCGCCGATGCGGGCGGTTACCTGGCGGTGCGGCGGCCCTGGCCGGGGATGATGCGCACTGTGCACGGCGATCCCGACCGCTTCCGCCGCAGCTACTGGGAGGAGGTGCGCCCCGCCGATGGCTCCCACCTCTATTTCGCCGGCGATGGCGCCCGCCGCGACGCCGACGGCTACTTCTGGGTGATGGGTCGCGTCGACGACGTGATCAATGTGAGCGGCCACCGGCTCGGCACCATGGAGATCGAAAGCGCCCTGGTGAGCCATCCGGCCGTGGCCGAGGCGGCCGTGGTGGGCCGGCCCGACGACCTCAAGGGCGAGGGCATCGTGGCCTTCGTGACCCTGGAGGCCGGCCGCAGCGGTGATGACGCCCTGATGGCCGAATTGCGGACCCACGTGGGCAAGGAGATCGGCCCGATCGCCCGGCCCGACGTGATCAAGTTCACCGATGCCCTGCCCAAAACCCGCAGCGGCAAGATCATGCGCCGGATCCTGCGTTCGCTCGCGGCGGGTGAGGAGGTGAGCGGCGACACCTCCACCCTGGAGGACCGCTCCGTGCTCGACCAGCTGCGGGTGTGAGGGCGGCCCAACTCGGGCCAGCAGCGCCGAGGAGGGTGGCACCAGCAGCCAGATCAGCCAGATGCTGCCCAGCAGGGGATCAGGCCGATGAAGACCCCGGCCCAGTGTTTGCCCGTATCCCGCAGGCGCCGCACGGTGACCGGCAGGCTGGGCACGATTGTGGCCACAGCCCACACGGACCAGATCCGGCTGAAAAAATCGGAGGCGGCGCCCAGCACCAACAGCACCACGCTGATGAGCTGCAGCGTTGGTTTCGTCAACCGTTCCTGCCGGTATCGCTCGGTTCCGGGGCTGCCCAGGCGGTGATCCGCCCGGCCAGGGCATCGATCTGGCGCTGGCGGGCCGGGTCATCGGCCCAGTCGCCCAGCAGGTTGCGGCGCAGCCCCGCACTGGCGGGGGTGAGATGGTCGCCAGGCAGCTCCAGCAGCGCACTGGTGTCGGCGGGACGCTGGCGCAGGGCTGTCAGCAGGCGTTGGCTCTGGTCGAGCCCATCGCGGTTGAAGCGCACCAGCAGGTTGCGGGGCTGGCGGTAGCTGCTGGCCACCTGGCGCAGGGTGTCCTCCGGGGAGGGGCTGAACTCACTGCGGAAGTTGAGCTGCTGGCCCAGTTCGGCCAGCAGGGGCACCGAGCGCTCCGCCGAGAAGTTGTTGAAGCTCAGGGCCGCCAGCCCGCGGCCGCCCCGGCCGCCGTCCGGGGCGAGCAGATGCAGCTTGCAGCCGAGGCTGTGGCCGAGTCGCAGGGGTGGTGCCCCCTCGCCGCGCAGGTTGCGGAACTGGCGCCAGGCCTGGTTGGCCTGGCTCTGGTGGTCGAAGCCCGGCACGTAGCTCCAGGCCCGCACCTGCCAGCCCCGGGCGGCCAGGGCCTCCAGCAACCGCCGGTAGCTGAGCTGGGGGGTGGCCGCCAGGTAGCTGCCCCCGATGAACTCCAGGGTCCCCAGCGGAGTGGGGGTGGCGCTGTCCAGTTCCCAGATCTCGCCCCGTTGGCGCCAGCGGGCCACCTCAGCCCTGCTGCAGCCGCTGCACCGCCGCCAGGGCCTCGCGGCGGTGGGCGGGGCCATCGAGCAGGTTGTTGAACACGTGGCGGATCACCCCCTGGCCGTCGATCACATAGGTGACGCGGCCGGGCAGCAGGCCGAGCACGCTGGGCACGCCGAAGGCCTGGCGCAGGCCGTTGCCCCGGTCCACCAGCAGGGGGAAGGGCAGGCTGTGGCGCTGGGCGAAGCGCTGGTGGCTGGCGGCATCGTCGCCACTCACGCCCCACACCTCGGCACCGAGGCCCTGCAGGTCGGCGTAGCTGTCGCGGAAGGCGCAGGCCTCCATCGTGCAGCCCGGGGTGTCGTCCTTGGGATAGAAGAAGAGCACCAGCGCGCGCCCGCCGAGCTGGTCGCTGCGCCGCCGTTGCCCCTCTTGGTCGGGCAGGTCGATCAGGGGTGCGGTGTCGCCGGCGCTGAGGCCCATGCAGCCAGGGAGCGGGATACGCCAACCCTAGGAATCGAACCGGATCGGCCGTTGCCCGGCACTTGCCCAGCCTGGGACCATGGAGGCGTCGCCCCCACTGTTGCCCGTGAGCGCCTCCCCCGCCGAGCCCAGCCGGCCCTGGCAGCAGCAGGATCTGTTCGGCTTGTCCGGCGACCCGCCCTGTGAACCGGTGCCTGAGCCGGCACGGGAGTTGGTGCCTGAGGTGGAGGCGGCACCCGAAGCCCCTCCTCGTCGGGCCTCCCGCCCCATGTCCCACCCGGCACCCGGCCCTTCCCCCTCCCTGCCACCAATCCAGCCGGCCAGCCAGCTTGCCAATCACTCGGCCAGCCACCCGGGCAGCCAGCCGGCAGGTTGGTCCAGCACCATTCCGGCCACGCTGCTGATCCTGGACACCGAGACCACCGCCCTGCGACCCGAGGAGGGCCAGTGCATCGAGGTGGGGGCGATTCTGTTCAGCGTGCCCCATCGGGCCCTGCTGTCCCAGGTGTCGTTCCTGCTGCCGGCCAGCAGCAATCCGGCGGTGCACGTGAATGGCATCGCTCCGGCCGTCACCCAGCTCCCCCAGCCCTGGCAGGCCGGCCTGCACTGTTTTGAGGCCCTGCTCGCCGCCGCCGATGCGGTGCTGGCCCACAACGCCGCTTTCGACCGCCAGTGGTTCGGCATTGCTCCGCTGCCGGCCGTTACCAAGCCGTGGATCTGCTCGATGGAGGACATCCGCTGGCCGATGGACCGGCACCTGCGCCCCAGTCCATCGGTGCGTGACCTGGCCCTGGCCTATGGCGTGCCGGTGTGGGCGGCCCACCGGGCTCTCACCGACTGCATCTACCTGGCCCAGGTACTGGAGCACTGCACCGACCTGGAGCAGCTGCTGGCCGGCGCCCTGGAGCCGAGGCGGCTGTTTCGCGCCTGCCTCTCCTACAACGAGCGGCAGCAGGCCAAGCAGGCCGGTTTCCGCTGGAACGACCCCGTGCGCGGTGTCTGGAGCCGGCGGCTCAGTGAACGGGAGGCGGCAGCGCTTCCCTTCGCCGTGCAGCCCCTGGAGGCCGCCTGAACGATTCAGGGCAGCCTGGGCTGGCGAGCGCTGGCGAACGCGTGTTTGGTTTCGATTGCTGAAGTCCTTCTGTGGGTTCCAGGGGGCCAGGTCCGCCCCTGCCCACCCTGGACGTACGCACCCCTGGGGGCCATGGCCTGCAACACCCCCGATCCCCTCACCTCCGCCGACCCACTGCGCCGGCGGCTCAGCAGCTGGCAGGTGAGTCGCACCTGGGCGCGCCTGATCCGCGAGGCGGAGGGCCTGTGGCGGGTGGACGTGCGGGCCATGCACCGGGTGGCGGCCCAAGAGCTCGGCCTGCTGCTCGGGGAGGTGCCGCCTCGGCTGCGGCGGCGCGTGAACCGCTGGCTGAAGCGCTTCGGGGTCCTAACCCGTCTCAACCCGTGAGCCGGCCGACCAAAAAAAAACCGGCTGGGGGGCCGGCGGAATCGTGTTGGCTTTTGGTGATGCCGGTTTGGTGATGACCTTTGCTGGCTTGATCCAGTGCAGGTTCTGTCCAGTGCTGAAGACATCGGAGCGGCGGGATTTGAACCCACGACCCCCACTACCCCAAAGTGGTGCGCTACCAAGCTGCGCTACGCCCCGGTCGATGCCGGCGAATGCAAGCTATCACAGAGCTTTGCGCCCCCCCAGCCGTCGCAGCAGCCGGGCGGTGAGGGCTTCCCGCGGCAGCCGGGCGTAGCCCCCCAGCCCCAGCTCGGCGGCCAGCTCCCGCAGTTCGGCCAGGGTCATGCTGGCCAGCCGCAGTTCCGGCAGCCGCTGCCAGGCGCCGCTGCGGGGCGGCAGCGTCGCCCCGAGTCCCTGGCGGCCCCAGCTCTGCAGCGCACCGCTGGCCATCCACTCCGGCACCAGCACCACGAGCACCGCCAGCAGGCCGTACAGCTCCACCAACCCCTTGGGCAGGGGATGGAGCTGGCGCCGTTCGCGGCCGCTGGAGTCGGGGCCAGGCTCGCTCATAGGAACGGCCCACCCGTGCCGGCCGGGTTGCGCTGCTGCGGTTGGGCCGGCAGGGCGGGGCTGTCACGCCACTGCAGCCGTTGCTCCGGCCCCGGCTGCAATTTCACCGTCCACAGCACCAGGGCGAAACAGAGTCCGATCGTGGCGATCAACCCGATCAACACCACCCGATCTGGCAAGGGAGTCATGGTGAAGCGGCGGCTGGGGTGGGGCGGATTGGGTCGCTGGGCGCTTACACCTGCTCGGTGCGGGTGCACTCGATGCGGCTGGGGCGCTGCTCGATGGTGAGCAGGTCTCCCTTCAGGATCAGCGTGATCTGCTCATTGCGGTAGCGGATGCCGGTGAGTCCGGAATCATCCCGGAAGCCGGTGCTGCGGAAGCCGCCGGCGATCAGAGAGGCCTGGGCGTCGTTGCGCTCCAGCGTCACCCGGCCGAGGCGGGGACAGTGAAAGGTCTCGCGGGTGTCGTAGTGCTCCCACCAGGGGGAAAACTGCGCCACCAGGCTGAGGGCCAGGAGCAGCGGTGCGGACACCACGAATCAAACGGCAATGGGGGCATTGTCGCCCCGGAGCACGCAATGGCTCACGCGCCAGTCGTAGTGCTGCCACACTTGCCCGTCCAGCCTGTAGCTGGAGCCGGCGAACGCGCCCAGCCGCTGGCCGGTGGGTTGCGCCGAGCAGTAGGGCCGGCTGCCCGGTTTGGCCAGGTACTGCTGGTGGTAGGGCTCGGCGTACCAGAAGGGCTGCAGGCTGGCGATCTCGGTGGTGATCGAGCCGTACCCCGTATCGGTGAGCAGCCGCTGGTAGGCATCGCGGCTGGCCTCGGCCAGGGCCAGTTGCTCCGGCCCGCCCACGTACACAGCCGAGCGGTACTGGGAGCCCCGGTCGTTGCCCTGCCGGTCGCCCTGGGTGGGGTCGTGGCACTCCCAGAAGAGCTTGAGCAGGTCGCTGAAGTGGATGCGGTCGCAGTCCCACACCACCCGCACCACTTCGGCGTGGCCGGTGCTGCCGGAACACACCTGCTGGTAGGTGGGCTGGCTGAGGCCGCCGCCGGCGTAACCCACCGCCGTGGTCACCACCCCCGGCAGTCTCCAAAAGCCCTTTTCCGCGCCCCAGAAGCAGCCGCAGCCGAAGAGGGCCTCTTCCTGGCCCTCCTCCGGTGGCTGGTTGATCGGGGTGCCGAGTACGTGGTGGAGGGCCTCACCGACGCCGGTTCCAGAATCGGACCTGCCCTGTCCCTGAAACAGACCGAACACCACGGGTTAGCTGCTCGAACCAGCCTAGTCAGGTTGCCCTGCTTTCCGATCCGCTGCGGGGATCGAGGGCGATGTGGTTGAGCAGGGTGGTGGTGAAGGCGAACAGCAGGAACGGCAGCGACAGCACCAGGATCAGCCCAACCCCCATCAGTGCCACGATCGGCTTGCTGGTGCCCATCAGGGCCAGGCCGGCGGCCAGGCTGGCGAAGATCACACCCATCCAGATCAGGATCTGGGCGTAGATGTCGCCGAAGGTGAGGGTGCAGCGCAGGTTGAAGCCCTGGCTCGGAAAGGACGGTTTGTCGGGCGCGTTGTCGGTGGCCATGGAGGTGACGACGCGGTGGGGTGACGGGTCTGCCTCCACCTAAGCCCCCCCTGGCCCGGCCTGTCTGCCCTTCGCAACAACTGTTCGGCTGCGGTTGCTCGGCAGCGGTGCGGCTGCCGGGGCCGGGGGCCACCCCTCACACCGAGGCCTGCAGCTGTTCGCTGGCCTGCTCGCGGGCCCACAGCCGCCGGTAGGTGCCCGGCTGCTCCAGCAGCTCGCGGTGGTGCCCCTGCTGCACCAGCCGGCCGTCCTCCAGCACCAGCACCCGATCGCAGGCCGCCGCAGCGGACAGCTGGTGGCTGATCATCAGCACCGTGCGGCCCTGGTTGCCCTGGCCCCGCACCGTGGCCAGGATCGCCGCGGCGGTGCTGTTGTCCACGCTGGCCAGGGCGTCATCCAGCACCAGCAGCGGCGCATCCACCAGCAGGGCCCGGCCCAGGGCCGTGCGCTGCCGCTGGCCGCCGCTGAGGGTGATGCCCCGCTCCCCCACCAGGGTGCGGTAGCCATCGGGAAAGCCCTTGATGTCGGCCTGCAGCCGGGCCTGCTCCGCCGCCGCCTCCACCTGCTCCTGGCTGGCCTCCGGCTCGCCGTAGCGGAGGTTGTCGGCCAGGGTGGCGGTGAACAGGTAGCCCTCCTGGGGCACCAGGGCCACGCGCCGGCGGAGCTCCTCCAGCTCCAGGCGTGTCACGTCCACCCCGTCGAGGAACAGCTCCCCTTCGCCGAGCTCCACCATCCGCCCCAGCGCCCGGGCCAGGGTGGTCTTGCCGCAGCCCACCGGCCCCACCACCGCCACCAGTTCGCCGGGGTGCACGCGAAAACTCACATCCACCAGGGCCGGCCGCGCCGCGCCCGGATAGCGCACCGTGAGGCCGCGGGCCTCCACGGCGCCCCGGCTGGTGGGCGAGGGCGCCTGGGGCTGGGCCGGCGACTGGATCAGCGGCTGGCGCACCAGCAACTCCTCCACCCGCTCCAGGCTCACCTGGCCCGTCTGGAAGGTGTTGAGCGTGAAGCCCAGCAGGGCGGTGGGGAACACAAGCCGCTCCACGTAGAGGATCAGCGCCACCAGGTCGCCGATGCTCAGCCGGCCGCTCGCCAGCTGGCCGCTGCCCAGGGCCAGCAGCAGCAGCAGGCTGATCGAGGAGATCCCCTCCAGCAGCGGAAACAGGGTGCTGCGGGTGCGGGCCAGCCCCAGGGCCGCATCGCGGTAGATCCGGTTGCGGCCGGCGAAGGCCGCCTGTTCGGTGCTCTCCTGGCCGTAGATCTTGATGGCGCTGATGCCGGAGAGGTCCTCCTGGATCAGATCGCTGAGGTGGGCCAGGGCCTCCTGCTGGCGCCGTTGCTGCCGCATCATCCGGCCGCCGAACAGCCGCACGGTCATCAGCATCAGCGGGTACAGGCCCAGGGCCGCCAGGCTCAGCCCCGGGTCGATCATCAGCATCGCCGGCAGCGTCAGCGCGTAGGCCAGGGCGGTGTTGGTGAGACTGAGCACGGCGAAGCCCAGCAGCCGGCGCACGTTCTCCACGTCGCTGGTGGCCCGGCTGATCACCTCGCCGCTGCCGGTGGTCTGCACCCAGCCGGGTTCCTGCAGGAGCAGGTGGTCGAAGATCTTCTGCTTGAGATCCGCCTCCACCTGCCGGCCCACGCCGAACACGAGCATGCGCGAGAACAGCCGCACGGCGCCCATGGCCGTGGCCAGCGCCATGATCAGCAGCGCCTGCAGCAGCACGTCCTGCAGGGTGAAGCCGTCCTGGAGGTCGTCGATCACGCGCCGCACCAGCAGCGGGATCGCCACACCGAGCAGGTTCACCACCACCAGGGCCGCCATGCCCAGTAGCACTGCCCGCCGGTGGGGACGCAGGTAGCGCCGGATCAGATCGGTCCGAAGGGCACCCACGCCGCCTGCACGAAGATGGCTCCAACCTAAGGATCGTCCCCTCCGGCCGTGCCCGCTTCCCCCATCCCCACCGGCTCCGGCGTGCCCGAGCAGAGCCATCCCCTCCACGCCCTCGACCGGGACGTGGTGGACAGCCTGCTGGCGGTGAGCACCCCGGGCGATGCCCAGCTGGTGGATGCGGCCCGCCTGTTGATGCGCTATCAGGGCTTTCCCGGCGCCCACGATCTGCAGCACGACCTCGACAAGCTGCTGCGCCTCTGGGGCCTGAGCCGGGAGGACCTGCACAGCCGCACCCGGGCGATCTGGGCCGACGGCTACCGCCCGGCTCCGGCCGGCACGGTGACCCCGGCCCAGGACGCCGTGGGATCGGGTTTCGACACGGCCGACCAGGACGGCTGAGAAGTGTTCTCGCCAATTAGCCCGTTTCGGGGGATAGTGGGTGGGTCCCCATCACCCGGCCCGGTGTGCTCTGCACCCGGGCTTTTTTGTGCCCAATCGCCCCGGTGCAGGGTTGAATTGGCCGATTCCCACGGTTTTCGGAGGCGTGGCCATGGCCGCTGATGCCCAACCCCCCAGCTGGTCTGCCCTGCTGGAGCACCTGCTCGCCGGCAACGACCTCAGCCCCGACGCGGCCGCCCGCCTGATGGACGGCTGGTTGGCCGAGGAGATCCCGCCCGTGCTCACGGGGGCCCTGCTCGCTGCCCTGCGCAGCAAGGGGGTCACCGGCGCGGAGCTGGCGGCAATGGCCCAGGTGCTGCGCCAGGCCTGTCCCCAGCCGCCCGGTCGCCCTGCGCTGCCCCTGGTGGACACCTGCGGCACCGGGGGGGACGGGGCCGACAGCTTCAACATCTCCACGGCGGTGGCCTTCCTGGCCGCCGCCTGTGGCGCCCACGTGGCCAAGCACGGCAACCGGAGTGCCAGCGGTCGGGTGGGCTCGGCCGATGTGCTGGAGGCCCTGGGCCTGCAGCTGCAGGCCCCCCAGGAGCAGGTGGTGGCGGCCCTGCCCGCCGCGGGGGTTACCTTTTTATTCGCCCCCGGCTGGCATCCGGCCCTGGTGGGGTTGGCGCCCCTGCGCCGCAGCCTCGGTGTGCGCACCGTGTTCAACCTGCTCGGTCCGCTGGTGAATCCCCTGCGGCCGGAGGCCCAGGTGCTCGGCGTGGCCCGGCCCGACCTGCTCGATCCGATGGCGGAGGCCCTGGCCCGGCTGGGCCTGCGGCGCGCCGTGGTGGTGCACGGCTGCGGGGGCCTGGATGAGGCCTCCCTGGCCGGTCCGAGCCAGCTGCGGCTGGTGGAGGAGGGCACGGTGCGCAGCTCCGAACTGGATCCCGCCGGCCTCGGCCTCAGCCCGGCGCCGAATGAAGCGCTGGCCGGCGGTGACCTGGCCACCAACCGCGCCATCCTCGAGGCGGTGCTGCAGGGACGCGGCACCCCACCCCAGGCGGCGGTGGTGGCGCTGAACGCGGCCCTGGTGCTGTGGGCTGCCGGCCTGGTGGAGAGCATCGCCGAGGGCCAGGAGCGGGCCGCCAGCGCGCTGGCCGAGGGCGGCGCCTGGGCTCGGTTGGAGCAGCTGCGCACGGCCCTGGCCCTCCCCGCTGGGGGATGATCGGCATACCCTCCGCCAGAGCCGCCGTGCCTTCGCCCACCTCCACCGCCCTGCTGGTGCTGGCCGATGGCACCGTGCTGCGCGGCGAGGCCTTCGGGGCCCGGGGCACGGCCATCGGCGAGGTGGTGTTCAACACGGGCATGACCGGCTACCAGGAGGTGATGACCGATCCCAGCTACGCCGGGCAGCTGGTGACCTTCACCTACCCCGAGCTGGGCAACACGGGCGTGAACGGCCACGATCAGGAGGCCGACCAGCCCCACGTGCGCGGTGTGATCGCCCGCCAGCTGGCCCCCGCCGCCAGCAGCTGGCGGGCCGAGGAGGAACTAGAGGGCTGGCTGACCCGCCACGGGGTAGTGGGCATCCGCGGTGTGGACACCCGCGCCCTGGTGCGCCACCTGCGGGAAGGGGGAGCCATCAACGGCGTGATCAACAGCGATGGCGCCAGTCCCCAGGATCTCCTCGACCAGGTGCGCACGGCCCCCTCGATGCAGGGCCTCAATCTCGCCGCCCAGGTGAGCACGCGCCAGCCGTACACCTGGACCGAGCCCTGCGCCGCCCCCTTCGACGCCCGCCTGCAGCAGCAGCCGGGTCGGCCCTACCGGGTGGTGGCGATCGATTTCGGCATCAAGCGGGCCATCCTCGACCGGCTGGTGGCCCACGGCTGCCAGGTGACCGTGCTGCCGGCCGACGCCAGCCTGGAGCAGGTGCTAGCCCTGGCGCCAGAGGGGGTGTTCCTCTCCAACGGGCCCGGCGACCCGGCAGCCGTGGAGGGCGGCATCGCCCTGGCCCGCCAGCTGCTGGAGCAGCCCGACCTGCCCCTGTTCGGCATCTGCCTCGGCCATCAGATTCTCGGTCTGGCCCTGGGGGGCCGCACCTTCAAGCTGGGGTATGGCCACCGCGGCCTCAACCACCCCTGCGGCAGCCCCGGCCAGGTGGAGATCACCAGCCAGAACCACGGCTTCGCCCTGGCGGCCGATTCCCTGCCTGCGGAACGGGTGCGGGTCACCCACCTGAACCTCAACGACCGCACCGTGGCGGCCCTGGCCCTGGTGGACCAGCCGGTGTTCGGGGTGCAGTACCACCCGGAGGCCAGTCCCGGACCCCACGACGCCGACCACCACTTCGCCCGCTTCACGGCCCTGATGGGTGGGCGGCGCTGAGGGTGCGCCGCTGAGGGGGTGCGTTCTACCGATTTTTACTGATCCTGGCCATTTCCTGTTGCTCTGCTGCAGGACTGGCTGTGATCCCTACACTCCCCGCAGAACCGCATGGGAGCCAGAGCCATCAACGACCTGCAGCGTCTCACTGTTTCCCTGCGTGGGGGATTCGAGCAGCAGGCCCGCTGCCAGCTCTATCGCTTCACGGGCCAGCTCGACGCCTATTCCGACAAGCAGTTCGGAGAGTTCATCGCCACCCACCGCAGCCCCAGCCACCCCCTGTTGATCGATCTCTCCCACATCGACTTCATTGATTCCTCCGGCCTCGGTGCCCTCGTTCAGCTGGCCAAGCAGTGCAATGCCGACGGCCAGCGGTTCCTGGTGGTGGGCAATGCCCGTGTGGTGCAGACCGTGAAACTCGTGCGGCTCGAGGAGTTTCTGCACCTCCAGCCCGACCTCGATACTGCCCTCGCCAGCCTTGCCACCTGACGGTGCAGAGCGGGGCACCGCCTGGCTGGGCGGTCTCGCCCCCCAGGCGCCGGCCGGAGAACTCGGAGCGCTGCAACTGGCCTGGTTGGGCGATGCCGTGTGGGAGTTGCACCAGCGCCTGCGGCACTGCCGCCTGCCTGCCCGTTCCCACCACCTGCATGGCCAGGTGGTGGCCGCCGTGCGCGCTGATGCCCAGGCCCAGGCCCTGCAGCGGCTGGACGGCTGGCTCCGGCCCCATGAGCAGGACCTGGTGCGCCGCGGGCGCAACCGGGCCGGCCGGGGGCCCCGCCAGGGCGATGCGGCCACCTATGGCCTGGCCACCGGATTCGAGTCGCTGCTGGGATGGCTGTTCCTCCATGACCCCCCCCGGCTGGTCGAACTGCTAGATCACTTGGAGGAGAACGATCCATAACCAGCTGTTGCCATGAGCCCTCGATTTGAACGCCGCCCCGACAAGGGGGCTGGAGCCGGGGGACGCAAGCCCGGACGCCCAGGGTCCTCTTACAGCCCCTACCGCGATCGCGACAAGGGTCGTGACCGCCCATCGGACCGGGGCAGGCCCCCGGAGCGAGCTACGGATCGGGAGCGGGGCCCCGCCCGCAGCGTCGACCGCGACCGGCCCCCGGCCCGGGAGTGGGACCGCAGTCGGGACAGCCGACGGGATGCCCGCCGGGAACCGCTGCGCGGCGGCGGCGGCGGTAGCGAGCGCGGCAGCTATCCCCGCCGCTCGGCTGCGCCGGAGCGCAGCGGTCCACCCCGGCGTGAGGACAGCCGCCGCACCTCAGACGGCACCCGCCCGCGGCGCCTGCTGCCTTCCCGCTTCAGCCGTCCGCCGGTCGTGGCCGTGGAGCGCCGGCCCGTCGAGCCGCCCCAGGGGCTGCACATGGACGAAAGCCCGGCCAGCGATCTGATCTGGGGACGTCACGTGGCCCAGGCGGCCCTGGAGAGCGGCCGGCCCGTGCACCGCATCTGGTGCACCGCCGAGATGCGCTTCAGTCCGGCCTTCCTGCAACTGCTGCGCGAGGCCAAGGCCTCCGGCGTGTTGGTGGAGGAGGTGACCTGGGCCCGGCTTGGCCAGATCACCGGCGGCGCCGTGCACCAGGGCATCGTGCTCCAGGCCGCAGCCGCCGACACCCTGGACCTCTCCAGCCTGGTGGAGGGCTGCCGGGAGCTGGGGGAACCGCCCCTGCTGATGGCCCTCGATGGCATCACCGATCCCCACAATCTCGGGGCCATCGCCCGCAGTGCCGAGGCCCTCGGCGCCCACGGGCTGGTACTGCCCCAGCGCCGCAGCGCCGGTCTCACCGGCTCGGTGGCGAAGGTGGCGGCCGGCGCCCTGGAGCATCTGCCGGTGGCCCGGGTGGTGAATCTCAATCGTGCCCTCGACACCCTCAAACAGGAGGGCTACCGGGTGGTGGGCCTGGCGGCCGAGGGCACCCTCAGCCTCGAACAGGTCGATCTCGACGGCCCGTTGGTGATCGTGACCGGTTCCGAGGGCGATGGCCTGTCGATGCTTACCCGCAAGCATTGCGACCAGCTGGTGAGCATTCCCCTGCGCGGGGCCACCCCCAGTCTCAACGCCTCGGTGGCCACGGCCCTGCTGCTCTACGAAGTGGCACGGCGCGGCTGGATGAAGGGGCTGCGGGGCGGCGACCCGGCCCCCCGCATCGTGCGCCCCCAGCTGCCCAACGCCGCCGCCGAGCCCCCGGCAGCGCCCGACAGCGACTTCGAGCCGGCTCCAGCACCTGCTTTCCCCGCCGCTGCCGAGCCCGATCCGACACCCCAGCCGGAACCCCCGCTTCCGGTGGTTGCGGCAGAGGAGCCGGCCCCTGAGCCAGCCCCTGAGCACCCAGGGGAGCCGGATGTTGAGCCAGAGGTGGAGCCAGTAGCCACATGGGCGCTTGAGGCCGAGTCCGAAGCCGAAACCGAACCCAAGCCCGAACCCGAACTCGACTTGGAGCCCCAGCCCGAACCCGGGCCCGAAACCCAGCCCGAATCCGTGCTGGAGCCCGAGCCCGAACCGGCAGCTGAACCCAGCTTCGCGATCGGCAAGGCCTCTCCCTCCCTCACCGGGTTTGAGGGGGACGTGCAGCTCTGATGCGATTCCCTGATCCGGGCACCCCGTCCGGGCACAATGGGAAAGCGATCCGCCCCGCTGCATGAATCCCCTGCTCTGGCCCGTTCGCCGCTGCGCCAACGGACTGGGCCTGGCCTGGTGGGCGCGGGTGCGCACCCAGTCACCCGCCGTCACTTACTGGTTCGGTCCCTTCGTGCGTCGCGGCACCCTGGAACAGGCCCTGCCGGCTTTCCTCCACGACCTGGAGGCTGAAGGCTCCGCCGGCCTCGAGCACGAGCTGGTGCGCACCCGCCGCGGCGAGCCCCTCACCGAGACCGAGTGAACCGCTCCGGCCGGACAGCCCTGGCTGATAGCGTCCAGTCCAGCTGGTGAGCGGGTGGATGGGAATCGCCGAGTGGCGGGGGCAACTGCGGAGTGGAGCCGTTTCGGCCCGCGAGCTCACCGACCAGCACCTGGCCCGGATCGAGGCCGTGGATGGCACGGTGCATGCCTTTCTGGAGGTGACTGCTGAGCGGGCCCGGGCCGACGCCGACCGGATCGATGCGGCCCGGGCTGCTGGTGAAGAGCTGCCGCCCCTGGCCGGCATCCCCCTGGCGATCAAGGACAACCTCTGCACCAGGGGCATCCGCACCACCTGTTCCAGCCGCATGCTGGAAACCTTCGTGCCGCCCTACGAGAGCACCGTCACCGAGCGGCTCTGGCAGGGCGGTGCGGTGCTGCTGGGCAAGACCAATCTCGATGAGTTCGCCATGGGCAGCTCCACCGAGACCTCCTATTTCGGCCCCAGCCGCAACCCCTGGGACCCCGAGCGGGTGCCGGGCGGCAGCTCGGGGGGCAGCTCGGCCGCCGTGGCCGCCGGCGAGTGCGTCGCCGCCCTCGGCTCCGACACCGGCGGCTCGATCCGCCAGCCCGCCAGCTTCTGTGGGGTGGTGGGCCTCAAGCCCACCTACGGCCGGGTGAGCCGCTGGGGCCTGGTGGCCTTCGCCAGCTCCCTCGACCAGGTGGGACCCTTCACCACCTCGGTGGCCGATGCGGCCGAGCTGCTGCAGGTGATCGCCGGCGCCGACCCCCGCGACGCCACCTGCCTGAAGGCGCCGGTGCCCGACTACCGTGCCGCCCTGCTGCAGCCCGTGGGCGGTCTGCGGGTGGGCATTGTGCGCGAGTGCTTCGAGGCTGAGGGTCTGGACCCCCAGGTGAAGGCGTCGGTGCTGGCGGCCGCCGAGCAGCTCCAGGGCCTGGGCTGCGAGCTGGTGGACGTGAGCTGCCCCCGCTTCAACGACGGCATCGCCACCTATTACGTGATCGCCCCGTCGGAGGCGTCGGCCAACCTGGCCCGCTACGACGGCGTGAAATACGGCCACCGGGCCGAGTGGGCCGGCAGTTTGGCGGAGATGACCGCCCGCAGCCGGGCCGAGGGCTTCGGCGACGAGGTGCAGCGCCGCATCCTGATCGGCACCTACGCCCTCTCCGCCGGCTACGTGGACGCCTACTACAAGAAGGCCCAGCAGGTGCGCACCCTGATTCGGCGCGACTTCGACCGGGCCTTCGAGACCGTGGATGTGCTGCTGACGCCCACGTCCCCCACCACCGCCTTCCGCTTCGGGGCCCACACCGATGATCCCCTGGCCATGTATCTGGCCGACCTGCTCACCATTCCGGCCAACATGGCGGGTCTGCCGGCGATCTCCGTGCCCTGCGGCTTCGACGCCCAGGGCCTGCCGATCGGCCTGCAGCTGATCACCGGGGTGCTGCAGGAGGAGCGGCTGCTGCAGGTGGCCCACCACTACGAGCAGGCGGCCCGGGTGATGGACAGCCGGCCCGCGGCGGCGCTGGTGGCCTGAGTCGGTGATGCCGCTCAGGCTGCAAGGGCAGACACCAGATCTGGCGTGCCCGGCCTAAGCTCGACAGGCCTGTGGCGCTACCGGTGTCCTTCGTTCCGCTCCACAACCACAGCGACTACAGCCTCTTGGATGGGGCCAGCCAGCTGCCGGCAATGGTGGAGCGGGCCAAGGAGCTGGGCATGCCGGCCCTAGCCCTCACCGACCACGGCGTCATGTATGGCGCCATTGAGCTGCTGAAGCTCTGCAAGCAGGCGGGCATCAAGCCGATCATCGGCAACGAGATGTACGTGATCAACGGCGCGCTCGATGATCCCAATCCACCCAAGAAGGTGCGCCGATACCACCTGGTGGTGCTCGCCAAGAATGCGGTGGGTTATCGCAACCTGGTGAAGCTCACCAGCATCAGCCATCTGCAGGGCATGCGCGGGCGCGGCATCTTCGCCAGGGCCTGCATCGACAAGGCCACCCTCGAGAAGCACAGCGAGGGGTTGATCGTGGCCACCGCCTGCCTGGGCGGTGAGATTCCCCAGGCGATCCTGCGCGGTCGCCCCGATGCCGCCCGGGAGGTGGCGCGCTGGTACCAGCGGGTGTTCGGCGACGATTTTTATCTGGAGATCCAGGACCACGGCGGCATCGAAGACCGCATCGTGAACACCGGCATCGCCGCGATCGGGGCGGAGCTCGGCATCGAGCTGGTGGCCACCAACGACGCCCACTACCTCAGCGTGGGCGATGTGGAGGCCCACGACGCCCTGTTGTGTGTGCTCACCGGCAAGCTGATCAGTGATGAGAAGCGGCTGCGCTACACCGGCACCGAATACATCAAGAGCGAGGCGGAGATGCTGCAGCTCTTCGGCGATCACCTGGAGCGCGAGGTGATCGAGCGGGCGGTGGCCAACACCGCCCGGGTGGCCGACAAGGTAGAGGACTACGACATCCTCGGCCGCTACCAGATGCCCCGTTTCCCCATCCCCGATGGGCACACAGCGGTGAGCTACCTGCGCGAGGTGAGTGAGCAGGGGTTGCGGGCGCGCCTGGGGCTGGCGGATGGGGCGGCCTTCGAGGTCACCTACGGCGATCGGCTCAGCTTCGAGCTGCAGGTGATGGAGCAGATGGGCTTCCCCACCTACTTCCTGGTGGTGTGGGACTACATCCGCTTCGCCCGGGAGAGCGGCATCCCGGTGGGGCCGGGCCGGGGTTCGGCGGCCGGTTCGCTGGTGGCCTACGCCCTCGGCATCACCAACATCGACCCGGTCACCAACGGCCTGCTGTTCGAGCGCTTCCTCAATCCCGAACGCAAGTCGATGCCGGACATCGACACCGACTTCTGCATCGAGCGCCGCGGCGAGGTGATCGACTATGTCACCCGCCGCTACGGCAGCGACAAGGTGGCCCAGATCATCACCTTCAACCGCATGACCTCCAAGGCGGTGCTCAAGGATGTGGCGCGGGTGCTCGACATCCCCTATGGCGATGCCGACCGGCTGGCTAAGTTGATCCCGGTGGTGCGCGGCAAGCCCGCCAAGCTCAAGGAGATGATCGGTGCGGAGAGCCCGGCGCCCGAGTTCCGCGAGAAATACCAGAACGACCCGGTGGTCACGCGCTGGGTGGATATGGCCATGCGGATTGAGGGCACCAACAAGACATTTGGTGTGCACGCCGCCGGCGTGGTGATCGCCGCCGATCCGCTCGATGAGCTGGTGCCGCTGCAGAAGAACAACGACGGCCAGGTGATCACCCAGTACTTCATGGAAGATGTGGAGTCGATGGGGCTCCTGAAGATGGACTTCCTGGGCCTGAAGAATCTCACCATGATCGACAAAACCATTGACCTGGTGAAGCAGAGCACCGGTGAGCTGGTCGACCCGGATGCCCTGCCCCTCGATGATCCAGGCACCTACGGCCTGCTGGCCCGGGGCGATCTGGAGGGAATCTTCCAGCTCGAATCCAGCGGCATGCGGCAGATCGTGCGCGACCTCAAGCCCTCATCGCTCGAGGACATCTCCTCGATCCTGGCGCTCTATCGCCCGGGGCCGCTGGATGCCGGCCTGATTCCCAAGTTCATCAACCGCAAGCACGGCCGCGAGCCGATTGAATTCGCCCACGAGAAGCTGCAGCCGATCCTGCGGGAAACCTACGGGATCATGGTGTACCAGGAGCAGATCATGAAGATCGCCCAGGACCTGGCGGGCTATTCGCTGGGAGAGGCCGATCTGCTGCGCCGCGCCATGGGCAAGAAGAAGAAGAGTGAGATGGAGAAACACCAGAGCATCTTTGTGAAGGGCGCCACCGAACGCGGTGTGGATTCCAGGCTCGCCGAAGGGCTGTTCGAGCAGATGGTGCTGTTCGCCGAATACTGCTTCAACAAGAGCCACTCCACCGCCTATGGCGCCGTGACCTACCAGACCGCCTATCTCAAGGCCCACTATCCGGTGGCCTACATGGCGGCCCTGCTCACCGTGAATGCCGGCGATTCGGCCAAGGTGCAGCGCTACATCGCCAACTGCAATGCCATGGGCATTGAGGTGATGCCGCCGGATGTGAATGCCTCCGGCATTGATTTCACCCCCGTGGGCGAGCGCATCCTCTTTGGTCTCTCGGCGGTGCGCAATCTCGGCGAGGGCGCCATTCGCCAGTTGCTGGAGGTGCGCCAGAGCGAAGGGCCCTTCGCCTCCCTGGCGGAGCTGTGCGACCGCATCCCCGGTCAGCAGCTCAACCGCCGGGCCATGGAAGCCCTGATCCATTCCGGTGCCCTCGATGCCCTGGAGCCCAGGGCCAACCGGGCCCAGCTGATGGCCGATCTCGACCTAGTGCTCGACTGGGCCAGCTCCCGTGCCAAGGACCGGGCCAGCGGCCAGGGCAACCTATTCGACCTCTTCGGCGGTGGTGGCACTGGCGAGCCTGTTCCTGATCCCGTGAGCACGGCGCCCAAGGCGGCTCCCGTTTCCGATTACCCCCCCACCGAAAAGCTGCGCCTGGAAAAGGAGCTGGTGGGCTTCTACCTCTCCGACCATCCGCTCAAGCAGCTGGCGCCGAAGGTGAAGCTGCTCTCGCCGCTGGCCCTGGGCTCCCTCGAAGAGCAACCCGACAAGGCCAAGGTGAGCGCGGTGGTGATGGTGCCCGAGCTGCGCCAGGTAACCACGCGCAAGGGCGACCGCATGGCGGTGCTGCAGCTGGAAGATCTCACCGGCAGCTGCGAGGCGGTGGTGTTCCCCAAGGCCTATGCCCGCCTGGCCGACCACCTGATGGTGGATGCCCGCCTGCTGGTGTGGGCCTCGGTGGACCGCCGCGACGATCGGGTGCAGCTGATCGTGGACGACTGCCGCTCGATCGACGACCTGCAGTTGCTGATGGTGGAGATCCCGGCCGAGCAGGCGGCCGACATCACCGTGCAGCACCGCCTGCGCGAGTGCCTGCACCGCCACCGCCCCCCCCAGGACCAGGTGGGCTCGCGGGTGCCGGTGGTGGCCCTGGTGCGCCAGGGGGATCAGGCACGCTTCGTGCGTCTCGGGCCCCAGTTCTGTGTGGCCGACCCGGCCGCAGCCCTCTCCACCCTTACTTCGGCAGATTTCCCTGCCCGGCTCACCTCGCCGTGCGTCGCAGGGGGGTGAGCGCCAGGGCTGTGATGATCCCTAGCATCGCTCCGGCCACCACATCACTGGGGTAGTGGGCTCCACTGGCAATCCGGGTGAAGCCGCAGCCCATGGCAACCACCAGGGCAGGCCAGGCAAGGCGGGGGTAGAGCAGGGCAAGCGCCATGCTGCCGGCGAAGGCCACCGCACTATGGGAACTGGGCATCCCCAGCCCCTTGGTGCTCCACGGCTGCTCATTCCAGGCGCGGAACAGATACACCTCCAGCTCGGACGGCCGTTTGCGGCGGATCAGCAGCTTGAGCAGTTCGGCCAGAGCCCCGGCCGAGGCTGGAACCAGCAGCAGGGGTAAACCCAGCGCCCGGGCCGGGCGCCACAGCATGAGGCGGCCTGGGGAGTGCTGCAGCAGGGTGGCAGCCAGAGCGATCAGGCACCAGGTCCAGAGGCTGCCCCACACCCGCATCAGGAGCAGCAGATCGCTGCGCAGTTGCTTCTCCGGCCTGGCCAGCCAGTGCAGCACGATGCGGTCGAGCTGGGTTGCAGCTCCCAACCACACCACCAGCAACGTGCCTGCCGTGACCAGCAGCACCACCTTCAAGCGGTTGTGACGGCTGACCACGACAACCAATGAACATCGTCTGAGAATATTCTATTCAGCCCGCCTGTTCTTGTCCGGCGCGAATCGTCTGGCTTGCCCCGCCCTTGGCCTGATCGGCCGCGGGGTGCTCGTGGTAGGAGCCCTGCGCCTGCTGTTCCTGCTCACCAACCAGCTCCAGTTCTCCGCCGCCGAGAAGCACAACTGGGACTGGTCCATCTGCAGCCAGGGTCCCAGGTTGGCGGTGCTGGTTGCGGCGCCCCGCTCATTGGTGGGTGGGGTCACGGCCGGCTTTGCTAAGGATGAACCAGTTCGATCTCTGGGCCCGCCAGGATCTGCACTCCCCATGGGGAGGCCAAGCCCAGATAGTGCTGATCAAGGCCGCCGATCCGACCCCCTTACGCCAGCTCTTTGCTGAGCTGGAACCCCTGCCGCCCCTGCCGGCGACGCTGCAGGATCATCCCTTCAGGCGCTATGCACTGCTCTAGGGCCACGCCCACGACGGCCTGCCTCTACCTCTGTCTCTGCGTCTACCTCAGCCGTCGCGGCGCTGACGCATGGCGGCGATCGACTGCCGGATCCGACCCAGGTTGAGCCCCACCTGCTCGCTGCCCAGCAGGCTGCCGGCCTGGGGTTCCCAGCTGGCGGAGAGCACGCCGTAGCTGAGGCCCAGCAGGCCCAACAAGAAACAGCCCCCCGAAGCGGCCAGGGTGGCGCCGGGGGGGATGTCGTAGATCTGGCGGCTCACCAGGAAATAGCTGCCCACGAACACCCCCATCCCCATCAGGGTGGGAATGCCGGTGGCGATGGCGATCCGCCGGGCCATGCGGTTGGCCACGGCCTCGGGAATCACCTGCTCACGGCTGCGGGCGGAAGGGGTACCCGACCGCTGGGCCGGAGGCTTCTGGCCCTTGCCGGCGCTGGGCCGGATGCCCTTGCCCGCCATGGAAACTTCCGTTCGGGGAACCTGTCGATCGATCAGCCGCGGATGCCGAGCTTGGCGATCAACTGGCTGTAGCGCTCCTGGCTGAGGCTCTTGAGGTAGCTGAGCAGGCGCTTGCGGCGGCCGATCATCTTCAGCAGCCCCTGGCGGGAGGAGAAGTCGTGCTTGTTCTGCTGGAGGTGGCCGGTGAGCTGGCTGATGCGCTCACTCAACATGGCCACCTGCACCTCCACCGATCCGGTATCCGTGCCGTGGGTTTGGTGGGAGTTGATCAGTTCCTGCTTCTGGTTGGTGGTGAGCGGCATGGAGATGGGGGAGGACGGAACGCAGCCGGGTGTCAACCCGCCCGGTTGTCTGCGGAGCAAACAGTCATCTTACCGCCAAGGGGTCAGGCCACCTCCCGGGACAGCCAGCGCAGGCAGGCGCGGATCCAGTCGTCGGCCTGCCAGTTCTCCACCGAGGTCGCCAGGCCGGCCACCGCCCGCAGGGCCCGGTGCACCTCCAGCGCCTCATAGCCCAGGGCCGAGAGGGTGAGCTGCACCTCATCGCGCTGGTCGTGGGCCAGGTCGCCGCCCATCGGCAGCTCGCCCTCCTCTTCACCCGCCAGCGGCTGGCCCACCAGCTGGCCCAGAAACCGCTGCTGCAGCCGCGCCCGCAGCTCCACCGCCAGCCGCTCGGCCGTGCGTTTGCCCACCCCCGGGGCGCTGCAGAGCCGGCGCAGGTCGGCCTGCACGATCGCCTGCACCAACTCCTCGGGCTCCAGGCAGCCCAGCAGGCCCAGGGCCATCTGGGGTCCCACCCCGCTCACCCCCACCAGTTCGCGAAACAGGTCCCGCTCGTGGCGCGCCCCGAAGCCGTAGAGCGTCGAGCCGTCCTCCCGCACGCTGTGGTGGATGTGCAGGGCCAAGGCGCTGCCGGCCGCCGGCAGGCGCTGCCACTGGCGCTGGCTCACCTGCACCTCGTAGCCCACGCCGTGACACACCAGCAGCAGGCCGCAGCGCTTGTCCAGCTGCCACGGATCGGCCAGTTCCCCTTGCAGCCAGCCGATCATGGATGCAGCTCGAATTCACCCATGCTGCCCGCCCCGTGGCCCGCTGCCCAGCCGTCCCCGCCCTCCGGTCGACCCCGCTGGCCCGCCCTCGGCCGCTGGCTGCTCACCCTGGTACTGCCCCTGCTGCTGCTGCTGCCCCTGGGCGCCTGCGCCGCGGCCGACCAGCCGCCCCGCGGCGTGCTGCTCCAGGCCCTGGCCCTGCAGATTCAGCTCACCCAGGGGGCGATCGCCCAGGCGCTCGACCTGGAGGCGGCTGGCCTGCCCGAGGTGAGCCGGGTGCGGGTGGCGGAGCAGCAGGCCATCCCCATCGGCGAGGCCCAGGGTTGGCGCCTGGCCGGTGCCTTCGACTGGCGCCTGCCCGGCGATCCCATCCGCGTGGACAGTCCCTTTGAGCTCTATCTGCAGCGCGGTGCCCGCGGTGAGAGCTGGCGCCTGGCCCGCCCCAGCGGCAGCCCCGACGGCAGCACCCAGGCCTGGATCACCGACCCGCTGCCGATCCAGGGCTGACGGCCGGGCCCCCGGGCCGCTGGCTGCTGAGGCTGATCAGGGTGGCGGCCAGCACCAGCGAGGCGCCCGCCACGGTCCAGCCGTCCACCGCCTCGCCGAACAGCAGCCAGCCCCACAACCCGGCGAACACCACCTGCACGTAGCTGATCGCCGTGGCCCGCGCCGCCGGCAGGGCCACCAGGCTGCGGGTGAGATACACCTGGCCCAGCTGGGTGAACACCCCCACCCCCAGCAGCCAGAGCAGCTCCACCGGCGTGGGCAGCACCGGGTTGAGCAGCACCAGCGGCAGGCTCATCGGCACCGCCACCAGGGGGAAATAGAACACGATCACCAGCGGGTGCTCGCTGCGGGCCAGGGAGCGCACGCTCACATAGGCCAGGGCGGTGCAGAAGGCGCCCGCCACGGCGATCAGCACGGCCGGGCCGGCCAGAGCCGCCGTGCCCCCCAGCAGCTGGGCCGGTTGGGCCACCAGCAACACCCCCGCCCAGCCCACCAGCATCGCCACCACCACCCGGCGACCGATCCGCTCGCCCAGCACCAGCCAGGCCATCAGGGCCGTGAAGGTGGGGTAGAGGTACTGCAGCACCGTGGCCGAGGCGAGGGGCAGCTCGGTGAGGGCGATATACACGCACAGCAGCGCCACGCTGCCGATCGCCCCCCGCCCCACCAGCAGGCCGCGCCGCCGGCCCCAGGGGCTGATGCCGGCCTGGCGCAGCAGCAGCCAGCTCAGCACCACACTCACCAGCGCCCGGGCCAGCACCACTTCAGCGGCGGGGATGCGGCCGCCCACCTGCTTCACGCACACCCCCATCAGCGAGAAGCTCAGGGCGCTGGCCAGCATCGCCAGCACCGGTCCGCGGCCGGCCCCGGCTGCCGTTGGCCCCGCCGCCGGGTCTGGCACCGTCATCAGCCCGCGCAACAGCCGGGGGCATGCTGGCGGATCGCCCCGCGGGCCATCAGAATCAGACCCACCCAGCGCCGCTTCGCCGGCCCGGGGCCCCTGCCCGTTCACCGGCCCTCCCCCAGCTGTCCAGCAGCGGTTCTGCCTTGAGCCTGCCCCGCCTCCATCCCCGCACGATCGAGGCCGTCAAGGAGCGGGCCGACATCGTCGATGTGGTGGGCGAGCACGTGGTGCTCAAGAAGAAGGGGCGGGAGTTCGTGGGGATTTGCCCCTTCCACGACGACAAGTCGCCGTCGATGACGGTGTCGCCGGCCAAGCAGTTCTATTATTGCTTCTCCTGCGGCGCCGGCGGCAACGCCATCAAGTTCCTGATGGAACTGCAGCGCCAGAGCTTCAGCGACGTGGTGCTGGAGCTGGCGCGCAAGTACCAGCTGCCGGTGGAGACCCTCGACGGGCCCCAGCAGGAGCGGCTGCGCAAGCAGCTCTCCCGCCGCGAGCAGCTCCAGAAGGTGCTCAGCCTGGCCTCCGGCTGGTTCCGCAGCCAGCTGCGGGCACCGGAGGGGGCGGCGGCCCTGGCCTACCTGCGCCAGCAGCGCCGCCTCAGTGACACCACCCTGGAGGCCTTCGAGCTGGGCTTCGCCCCCGATCGCTGGGACGGCCTGCTGCAGCACCTGCGCCAGGTGCACGGCCTCGGGCCCGAGCTGCTGGAGGCGGCCGGCCTGGTGGTGCCGCGCAAGGGCGCGGTGGCCCAGGACGGCCGGGGCTACTACGACCGCTTCCGCGGTCGGGTGATGGTGCCGATCAAGGACCGCCAGGGCCGGGTGATCGGCTTCGGCGGCCGCAGCCTCGACGGCGCCGAGCCCAAGTACCTCAACTCGCCCGAAACGGAGGTGTTTGAGAAGGGCAAGCACCTGTTCGGGCTCGACCGGGCCGCCGACGCCATCCGCCGTGACGACCGGGCGGTGGTGGTGGAGGGCTATTTCGATGTGATCGCCCTCCATGCCGCCGGCATCAGCAATGCGGTGGCGGCCCTGGGCACCGCCCTCAGCAGCCAGCAGATCACCCAGCTGTGCCGCTGCACGGACAGCCGCCGGCTGATCCTCAACTTCGATGCCGATGGCGCCGGCGTGCGGGCGGCCCAGCGGGCGATCGGCGAGGTGGAGCAGCTGGCCCTGCAGGGCCAGCTGGAGCTGCGGGTGCTGCACCTGCCGGCCGGCAAGGACCCCGACGAGTTTCTGGTGGAGCACGGCGCCGGTGACTACCGGGCCCTGCTCGACCAGGCGCCGCTCTGGCTCGACTGGCAGATCGACCAGGTGCTGGAGGGCCGCGACTTGGGCAAGGCCGACCAGTTCCAGCAGGTGGTGACGGCCCTGGTGGCGCTGCTGGGGAAGCTGCCCCAGAGCGCCGTGCGCAGCCACTACCTGCAGCAGGTGGCCGAACGCCTCTCCGGCGGCCAGGCCCGCCTGGCCCTGCAGCTGGAGGACGACCTGCGCCAGCAGGTGAAGGGGCAGCGCTGGCATGGCCGCTCCCAGAAGTGGGAGCAGCCGGGCGATGCCGGGTTGCGGGAGCGGGCCGAGGCCGAGGTGCTGCGGCTCTACCTGCACTGTCCGGGCCAGCGGGGCGCCATCCGTGCCGAGCTGCGCCAGCGGGAACTCGACGACTTCGCCCTGGCCCACCACCGCCAGCTCTGGGCGGCGATCGGGGCCCTCGAGGAGGACAACCTCGGCGTCGGCCGGCTGGAGGCGATCAACCGCGGCGCGGACCCGGGCCATGAGCTGGCCGATCTCGACCTGCCCCGGCTGCTGGGCGACCAGCTGGTGGTGGAGCAGAGCGCCCTGCTGGGCCGGCTGACGCCGTTGCTGGAACCCTCGGAGCTGCAGCTGCTGCAGCTGGCCCAGCCCCTGCTGCAGCTGCGCGGTGCCACGGCGGTGCTGGAGCGGCAGAAATGCCTCAAGCGCTGCCGCCACCTGCTCGATGCCTGGAGCAGCCAGCGGCTGGAAACCCTGGAGCGCTGCATCGCCCGCCTGCTGCAGCCGGATGCCCCGGCTTCCCTTGCTTCCCCTTCCCTTTCCCCTTCCCCTGGCCTGGAGCCCGTGGCCCGCGACATGGAGGCCCGGATCGAGGCCCTGTTCGCCGAGCTCAACGCCGATGCACTCCACTTTCAGGAGCTCTATTACGGCGAACGCCGCTACCTCGGCCAGCTCGATGCCCACCGCTGTGCCGGCTTCGGGGCTGCGGCCTGAGGGGCACCTCCGCTTCCCCTAGCGTTTTCTTCCCATCGGCGCCCCTCCCTTGCCCTCCCCCGCCCGCGTCGCGCTGGCCCTGGTGCTGCTGGGTCCCCTGGCTCCCGCCCTAGCCCAGGAGTGCGGCTGCAACTGTGGCCAGCCCACCCTGGGCACGATCGGCCCCGACGGCTCCTGCCAGTGCCCCTGCGAGCCGTTGCCGATCCCCGGCATCACCCCCGAGAGCCTCTCCGGGCCGCCTCAACCACCCAAGGCCGGTGGGCCGGCGCCCGACTGGAAGGTGGAGCCGTTCGACGACGACTTCGGCCCGCCGCTGTTCGGCATCTGGTGATTCCGGTTCGGGCCGCTCCGGCCCCCCGCTTGCGGCCCCTCCGATAACGTCTTGTCCTCTGTGTGACGGCTGCGGGCCATGGGCTTCTTCGAGGTGCTCTGGCACGGCGATGCCATCAGTGACGGCGCCGATCTGGAGGAGGCCCTGCAGGGCTATGTCCTGGTGCGCCCCGACGACGGCGACTGGCCGGCGGCCTGCGCCGCCGCCGACCCCTGCATCCGGCGCTACGCCTCCTTCGAGGCCTTCCTCGACAACGCCGACGAACTGGAGACCATCCCGGTGACCGCCGCGATGATCGAGGCCGCCCTTGCCGATCTCCCCCCCGCGCCCCCCGCCTCGGCCGATGCCTGAGCCGAACCTGGGGCCCCGCCTGGATCTGGCCCGCTTCACGCCGGTGAACCACCTCTGGCCCGAGCTGGTGGAGCGCCTCGGCCTGGAGCGCAGCGGCCGGGCCGTGCAGCAGGCCCTCGACCTGCAGGCCATGCACGGCACGGCCGCCACCCTGCCCCTGCTGCTGGTGGACACCTGCGGCCTGGCCCTGGTGCCCCGCGAGCAGCTGCGGCTGCAGACCGGCCTGGTGGGGGCGGGCGAGCGGCTGGTGCTGCTGCTCAGTCCGCGCTCCAGCTGCCTGCAGCTGCTGCAGCAGAGCTAGGCCCGCACCGTGGGCAGGTCGGCCAGGCGGGTGGTGGCGGCTCGCGACAGCTGGCTGCGGCGCATGGCCCAGGGGCGCGCCAGCCCGCAGGCGGCCCATTGCACCGTGCCGCTGCCGTAGCGGCGGTTGAGCCCGTCCACTGCGGCCATCAGGGCGGCGCGGCGCCGCTGCTGCTCCGGTGGCAGCGGCACCAGCAGGTGGTGCTGCAGCAGGCCCCCATCCTCTAGCTGTTGCAGCACCACCCCCGCCTTCTGCAGGGGTTTGTGGGGCCGGAACAGGGCGGCGGCCAGGGGCAGGGCGGCCGCCAGCAGCACGGCCGTGTCCTGGCTGGCCAGCGGCAGCCGCACCGTGGCCGCATTGGCGTAGAAGCTGGTGCCGTTGAACGGGCTGCTGCGCACGAACACGGTGAGGGCCCCGGCTCGCTGGCCCTGGCGCCGCAGCTTCTCCGCCGCCCGGGCCGTGTAGGTGGCCACCGCCTCCTTCAGCTGCGCCAGGCTGTCCACCGGCTGGCTGAAGCTGCGGCTCACGCAGGTTTCCCGCTTGGCGGCTGGCACCAGCTCCAGGGGCAGGCAGGCGTGACCGCGCAGCTCCTGCTGCAGCCGCACCCCCACCACGCCGCAGCGGTGGCGCAGCTCGCCGGTGGGCAGATCGCGCAGGGCGCGGGCGTCGGCGCAGCCCCGCAGCCGGCACCAGCGCGAGAGCTTCCTGCCGATTCCCCACACGTCCTCGATGGCGGTGGCCGCCAGCACCGCCTCCCCCTGCTCCGGCGGGCAGGCGCCGATGTCGAACACCGCCGGCGCCGGGCCGCCGCCGCGGGCCGTTTTCGCCCACTTGTTGGCCAGCTTGGCCAGCACCTTGGTGGGGGCGATGCCCACCGCCACCGGCAGCCCCAGCCGCCGCCGCACGTCGCGGCGCAGGGCATGGCCCCAGGCGGTGAGGTCGCCGCTGGCTGGGCCGGGCCGGTGCAGCAGGCCGAAGGCCTCGTCGATCGAATAGATCTCCAGCGCCTCCACCCACTCCTCCAGCACGGTCATCAGCCGCTGGCTCATGTCGGCGTAGAGGGCGTAGTTGGAGCTGCGCACGAGTACCCCCTGCCGCTGCAGCTGGCGCTGCACCTGGAAATAGGGCTGGCCCATGGGGATGCCGAGCGCCCGGGCCTCGGCGCTGCGCGACACGATGCAGCCGTCGTTGTTGGAGAGCACCACCAGCGGCCGGCCGAGCACCGCCGGATCCACCACCGCCTCGCAGGAGGCGTAGAAGTTGTTGCCGTCGATCAGCACCGTGGCCTCTCGACCTGTGGCCTGGCGGCCCATCAGAAGCTGTGGATGGCGTGGATGGCCACGCCCCAGATGCGGGCGTCGTCGCGGTCGGCCAGCTCCAGGGGCGGGTAGTCGGGATGGGCGGCCTCCAGCCGCCAGCGACCGTGGTGGCGCTTGAGGTACTTGAGCGTGAAGGCGCCGTCGAGCACCGCCACCACCACCCGGCCGCAGCGGGGCTCCACCGCCCGGTCCACCACCAGCAGGTCGCCGTCGAGGATGCCGGCATCACGCATCGATTCGCCGCTCACCCGCAGGAAGAAGGTGCTGCTGGGGTGGCGGATCAGCACGTCATTGAGGTCGATGCGGCTCTCGATGTAGTCGTCGGCGGGGCTGGGAAAGCCCGCCGCCACCGCCGCTCCGGCCAGGGGCAGGGGCTGGCAGCGGGGCGGCCGCAGGGGATCGGCCTGGCCCACCAGGACCGCTTCCAGTTCCGCCTCCAGCTCGCAGCGGGGCACGAGCTGCAAGCTGATTTCTTGCCGCAAGCTGATCTCCCGCGGTAAGCCGATCTCCTGCCCATCCCTGCCAGCTGCGTCCAGCACGATCACCGAAGCCAAGACCTCCCATCAGTATGCCTGTACTACTGCCCTGGTGGCGGGGCCGGCGCTTGTCAGGCTGGCTGGGTTGGTGGATGGTGGACGGGGCCCATGACATGGCAAGCGAGATGGCAACCGATATGGCAAGCGGGATGGGAAGCGGGATGGCAAGCGACGTGACAGGAGGCAGGAGCGGCGGCGGGATGTCCGGCATGGCTGGGCTGGTGGCGGTTGCGCTGGTGGTGGGTCTGCCCGCAGGGGCCTGGGCCGAGGCCGCCATCCGGGCCGATTACCTCTGCAAGGGTCGCTTCGATGCCTCCGCGGTGACGGCCTTCTTCTTCAACGACACCCCCCGCGCCGTGGTGCTGCTGGAGGGCGAAGGGGCGACGCGCCTGCCCCAGACCATCAGCGCCAGCGGCGCCCGCTACAGCGACGGCACGCAGAGCTTCTGGGTGAAGGGGGATCGGGCCAGCTGGCAGCGGGGGCAGGCTCCCGCCGTCGCCTGTGAGCCCCGACCGCGCTGAGCGATCCCGCTGGCGGGGGGTCTCCATACGATGGGTGGATCCACGGCTGGGCGCCCAGGGTGCAGACGCAGGCTGACAACGGCACCGGCTTGCGCCGCGGCTCGGCCGCCAGTGGCCTGCTGCTGGTGCTGTTCCTGCTGCTGCACCTGGCGGGGGTGGCCCTGGCGCCCCTGGCGCCGCAGCGCTTCGAGGTCTACGCCGCCGCCCTGCACCGCAGCGCCTGGCTGCCGGCCGCCGAGCTGGCGTTGCTGGCGGTGGCCCTGGCTCACCTGGGCCTGAGCCTGCTGCGCGCCGCCGCCAACCGCCGTGCCGCTGGCGGCGCCGCCCTGCGCAGCCGTCGCGGCGGTCCGCTGGCTCCCCTGGCGGCCCTGGCCGCCCGCAGCCAGGCCGCCGGTGGGGTGCTGCTGCTGTTGTTTCTGGCGGTGCACCTGGCCCAGCTGCGCTGGCCCCGCCCCCTGGCCGGTGGCGAGTTGGCCAGCCTCACCGCCGCCCTGGCCAGTCCCTGGAGCCTGGCGCTCTACCTGGCGGCCACCCTGGCCCTGGCCCTGCACCTGTTCCACGGCGGCGAGGCGGCCCACCGCAGCCTGGGGCTGCTGCAGCCGGGCAACGGTACCGCCATCCGCGCCGCCGCCCGCCTGCTGGCGCTGCTGGTCGGCGGCGGCTTCATGGCGGTGACCCTGGCCCTGGCGGTGCCGGCCCTGTTGGCACCGCTGCCGGGGGGAGGCGCCTGATGGCAGCCCTGCCCGATCCGCGCCTGCCGGGCGGTCCGATCACCGACGCCTGGCGCCGCACCCGGGCCGAGCTGCCGCTGATCAGTCCCCTGCGCAAGCGCCAGCTGCATGTGCTGGTGGTGGGCACGGGCCTGGCCGGCGCCTCGGCCGCCGCCACCCTGGCCGAGCAGGGCTACCGGGTGTCGGTGCTCACGTATCACGACAGCCCGCGGCGGGCCCATTCGGTGGCGGCCCAGGGGGGCATCAACGCCGCCAAGAACTACGCCGCCGATGGCGACAGCGTGGAGCGCCTGTTCGCCGACACCCTGCGCGGCGGCGACTTCCGGGCCCGCGAGGCCGGCTGCATGCGCCTGGCCGAGCTGAGCGGCGGCATCATCGATCAATGCGTGGCCCAGGGGGTGCCGTTCGCCCGCGAGTACGGCGGCACCCTGGCCAGCCGCAGCTTTGGCGGGGCGCTGGTGAGCCGCACCTTCTACGCCCGCGGGCAAACCGGCCAGCAGCTGCTCTATGGCGCCACCGCCGCCCTGCTGCGCCAGGTGGCCGCCGGCCGCGTCACCCTGCTGCCCCGCCGCGACGTGCTGGAGCTGGTCACGGTGGATGGGGTGGCCCGGGGCGTGGTGGCCCGCCACCTGCTCACGGGCGCGCTGGAGCTGCACACCGCCCAGGCGGTGCTGCTGGCCACCGGCGGCTACAGCAACGTGTTCTTTCTCTCCACCAACGCCCTCAAGTCCAACGCCACGGCGATCTGGCGGGCCCACCGCCAGGGGGCCCTGTTCGCCAACCCCTGCTACACCCAGATCCACCCCACCTGCATCCCCAGCGGCGATCCGGGCCAGAGCAAGCTCACGCTGATGAGCGAAAGCCTGCGCAACGACGGCCGCATCTGGCTGCCGGCCATCGCCGGTGACAGCCGCCCCCCTGAGCAGATCCCCGAGGCCGAGCGCGACTACTTCCTCGAGCGGCTCTATCCCCGCTACGGCAACATGGCGCCCCGCGACCTGGCCTCCCGCCGCGCCCGCGAGCTCTGCAACGCCGGCCATGGCGTGGGCCCGGGCGGCCGCTCGGTGTATCTCGATCTGGGCGACGCGATCGCCGAGCAGGGTCGCACCGTGATCGAGCAGCGCTACGGCAACCTGCTGGAGATGTACGGCCGCATCACGGGCGACGACCCCTACACCACCCCCCTGCGCATCTACCCGGCGCCCCACTACACGATGGGGGGCCTGTGGGTGGACTACCAGCTGATGAGCTCAATCCCGGGGTTGTTCGTGCTGGGGGAGGCCAATTTCTCCGAGCACGGCGCCAACCGCCTCGGCGCCAGCGCCCTGATGCAGGGCCTGGCCGACGGCTACTTCATCGCGCCCGCCACGGTGACGGCCTGGCTGGCGGGCCATCCCACCACGGCGATCGCCTCCGACCACCCCGCCTGCCGCGAGGCCCGCGCCCGCGCCCAGGCCCGTATCGATGCCGCCCTGGCGGCAGCCGGCAGCCGGCCGGTGGACGCCTTCCACCGGGAGCTGGGGGCGGTGATGATCGAGCGCTGCGGCATCAGCCGCACGGCCGCAGGCCTGCGGGCCGGCCTGGCGGAGGTGGCGGCGCTGGAGCAGCAGTTCCAGGGCGACGTGCGCGTGCCCGGCACGGCCGAAGGGCCCAACCCGGAACTGGAGAAGGCATTGCGGGTGGCCGATTTCTTCGGGCTGGCCCAGCTGATGCTGCGCGATGCCCTGGCCCGCGAGGAATCCTGCGGCGCCCACTTCCGTGAGGAGCACCAGAGTGCCGAGGGCGAGGCCCTGCGCGACGACGAACGCTTCGCCCACATCGCCGCCTGGGAGCACACGGGCGACGGCAGCGAGCCGATCCGGCACGCCGAACCTCTCCGCTTCACCGCCCTGCAGCCCAGCGCCCGCAGCTACCGATGAGTTCCACGATCAACCTGAACCTGCGCATCTGGCGCCAGGCCTCGCCCGAGCTGGCCGGCGCCTTCCAGACCTACCGGCTGGAGAGCGTGAGCACCGATCTCTCACTGCTGGAGGCCCTCGACCTGCTCAACGAGCGCCTGATCGCCGCCGGCGAGCGGCCGGTGAGCTTTGAGCACGACTGCCGCGAGGGCATCTGCGGCAGCTGCGGCTTCCTGGTGAACGGCCAGGCCCACGGGCCCCAGGCGGCCACCAGCGTGTGCCAGCTCTACCTGCGCCAGTTCCGTGATGGCGCCACCCTCACCCTGGAGCCCTGGCGGGCCCGGGCGTTCCCCCTGATCCAAGACCTGGCGGTGGAGCGCAGCGCCCTCGACCGGCTGCTGATCGCCGGCGGCTACTGCTCGGTGAGCACGGGCCAGGCGCCGGAGGCCAACGCCATCCTGGTGGGTCAGGAGCAGGCCCGTTCGGCGTTCGACACGGCCACCTGCATCGGCTGCGGCGCCTGCGTGGCCAGCTGCCGCAACGCCTCGGCCAGTTTGTTTGTGGCCGCCAAGCTGGCCCACCTGGCCCAGCTGCCCCAGGGCCAGCCGGAACGGGCCCGCCGCGCCACCGCCATGCAGGCCCAGATGGCGGCCGAGGGCTTCGGCGGCTGCAGCAGCCACCTGGAGTGCGAGGCGGTGTGCCCCCAGCAGATCTCGGCCGATTGGATCAGTTGGATGCACGCTGAGGCGCGCTGAAGCGCCGCACGAACTGGGCCAGGGGCATGGGGCCGCAGCGCCTCTGCCAGCCGATGCCCTCCGGGTAGCGGCGCCAGCAGCTCAGGGCGGCACCACAGGGCCGCAGCTGGATCAGATAGCGGTAGCTGGCCTGCAGGCCGGCGGGGTTGGCCTCGGCGGAGCCCAGGGGCGGCAGGGGCTCGAACACCTCAAGCAGCTCCTCGAGCTGGCGGGCGCCCTGGCCACTGCCGCGCAGGGGAGCCCCCAGCAGGCCGGCGATCCGCTGGGGGAAGCCATCCTCGGCCAGCCACCAGTGATGCTGGCGCGGATGCTGCAGGTGCACCAGCGAGATCAGGGCGGGGCAGGAATGGGCCATGGAGCCAGGGCATTGCCTATCTCCAGTGCCCGGGGTGTCTCAAGGGGTTGGCGAGAAGGGGGGAGATCCTGCCGTGACGGTGAGTCCGCTGATTCCAGCAGTTGCCTCAGATCCGCGCTGGCGGAGATAGAGATCTCGGACCCGCATATCATTCCCTGATCCTGGTGGAGCTCGGCTAGGAGTCGAGGCGGCGCAACGGATAAGCGGGCGTTAGCTTATCGAATGCGGGCGGCTTAGGCTGACCAGGAACGGTGGCTTGGAGGGGATACCGGACCCGCCCATTCAGCGTTGGGCAAATCAGCAGGCCCGGACTGCCCCACATGAGCAACGCCAGAGCAGCTCCTGTAAATTTGCTTGAGGCCAGCTTGGCATCTGCCTCTTGAGCTCCATCTTCATTAGTCACAGCAGCCACGACAACGGTTGGGCAGAACGCATCTGCGAATGGCTGAAGGATGAGCAGAAGCAAAGGCCCCAGGAGCAGCGCTACCGATCGTTGTTTCTAGACTTTGATCCCGATGACGGCATCAAGGCCGGTGAACGCTGGCGGGATCAGCTTTATGAGCACCTGCAGCTCTGCGCGGCGGTGATCGTGATCTGCAGCGAGGCCTACGGCCAATCGCAATGGTGCCTGGCAGAACTGGGGGTGGCGATGGCCTCGGGCAAGTTGGTGCTTCCGGTGCGCATCGCCGCCGGTACCCCTCTGCCAAAGCTGCTGAGTGAAACCCAGGCCACGGCCCTAGCGGTGATTGATCTGGAACAGGGGGCTGCTTCCGGCTGGCAGCGCCTCCTGAAGGGCCTGGAGCCGCTGAGCTGGCAGAGCCGCCTGCCCTGGCCGCCGCCGGGGGAGCCTGGTGCCTCGCCGTTTCCTGGGCTTGAGCGCTTTGAGCGGCGCCATGCAGCGGTGTTCTTTGGTCAAGACCGGCTGCTCCGCACCCTGCGAGAAACGATCAATCAGATGCCCCAGCGCCAGTCCCGGCTGCTGCTGATCCTGGGCGCCTCGGGGTGCGGAAAGTCGTCGCTGCTCCGGGCGGGGCTGCTGCCCTGGCTGGAGGAGGCCGACAAGGGCCGCTGGATCGTGCTTGAGCCCTTCCGGCCGGAGGAGGATCCGGCGCCTGCCCTGGCGGCTGCGCTGCGTCAAGCCCACCGCGCTCTTGCGTTGCCGCTCCCCACTGAGGACGCCACCACGGCGAAGGCTCTGCACCACCAGCTGCGGCAGTTGCGGTTGCAGAGCGCTCAGCAGGATGCCCGGGTGGTGATCTCCATCGACCAGTTCGAAGAGGCGCTCGGCCGGGTCGATGAGCGCAACCCGACAGTGGCCGCCGCCGCTGATGCCTTCCTGGCCCGGCTGGCGCAGTTGCTGGCGATGAAGAACACCCAAGTGTTGATCATCGCCACGCTGCGCTCTGATTACTTTGGGCAATTTCAGCTTCATCCCAGCGGACTGCACGGCTGGGCTGGTGATCCGATCGCTCTTGGGCCGATGGATCCCTCGGGCTTCCGACAGGTGATCGAAGGCCCTGCCGATCGAGTGGGGTTGCGGCTGGAGCCTGGGCTGAGTGATGCCCTAGTGGCCGACACCGAAACCGGCGACGCCCTGCCCCTGCTGGCCTTCACCCTGGAGGAACTGTGGAAGCAGCGCGTGGCTGGTGCGGGCCTCACGCTGGAGCAGTACGAAACCTTTGGCCGCCTCAAAGGTGCCGTGCAGCGCAAGGCCGATGCGGTGCTCACACAGAGCCTGCCCGCCCCGAAGGCTGAGGAGATCGCGGCTCTGCAGCAAGCGTTCGTGGTGCACCTGATCCGCCTCACGACCGACGGCCAGGCGGCGAAACAACCGGCCCGGCGCTCCCTGTTGCCGCCGGCGAGCCTGCGGCTGGTGGACCTGTTCGTGGAGGCACGGCTGCTGGTGAGTGGCGTTGGCGAGGCGGGTGATCAGGTGGAGATCGCCCACGAGGCGCTGCTGCGCACCTGGCCCACTCTGGTGGGGTGGATCGCTGCAGGCCGGGAAGACCTGCTGCAGCGGCTGCGGGTGGGGCGCATGACCGTCGATCTCAAGCCCGAGGCACCGGAGAGCCAACGGCGCCAGGCGTTGGAGCAGTTGGCGGCACTGGCGGCGGCAGGCGGCAGTGAGGAGCGGGCGGTGGCGATGGAGGCATCAGAGCCACTGCGGGCGCTGTTGGCTTGGGTCGCTGCACCTGAGGAAGATCAGCAGAACGCGGTGATGGTTTCGGTCGCCGACCGTGAGGACGCGGCCCTGGTGCTGGCGCTGATCGGCGCCGAGGAGCCCCTGCGCATGTGCCTGGCCAACCTGGAGACGCCGGTAGCGCTGAGGCGGCGTGCAGCGGAAAGCTTGGGGCTGCTGGCACGGCGCAGTGGTGAGCAGAACCAGCGCGAGCGGATTGCCGATGAACTGAAGAACTTGCTGCTGAGTAGCGAGCCCCTTGATGTGCGAATTGAGGTGGACCTTGATCTGTCAACGCTCGACTCGGCGATGGTGAAGG
Source organism: Bradyrhizobium ivorense (assembly GCA_943368005.1). Lineage (GTDB taxonomy): Bacteria > Cyanobacteriota > Cyanobacteriia > PCC-6307 > Cyanobiaceae > NIES-981. Next base: position 53,777 of record CALRKN020000006.1, read on the forward strand.
TATTGGTTGAGCAAACCCAACAGCAGGTTGCCGAAGAAATAAAGCAGATGATGGGAGCAGGCCAGTTGCCGGCTGATCTCGGGGAGGCCCAGCTGCGGGAGATCTTTGAGCAGAACGTGAACCGGATTGTTGCTGAGCAGTTGCAGAAGCAGCTGTGGGCCTCAGGTCAGGCCCCTGGCTGGAAGGAGCACGATGCCCGCCTTCCCCTGCTGCAGGGCGCCTCACGGGGGCTGCAACTGGCCGTGTCGCCTGCCTTGCCGATGCTCGGAGCAGGCCCCGGCCGGGTGGTGCCGATGCTCACGCTCAGGGCCCTGGAGGAGGGAAGCGGCCTGCGGATCCGCACGGAGGTGGTTGAGAAGGCGGTATGGAAATTGCCGTTGCCAAAGGGTGAGCAACTGGAATTGGTGGTGGTGCCGGCGGGGCCAGCCCAGCTGGGTTCACCGGCTACGGAGCAACACCGCCAGGCGGTGATGGATTGGTTCGCCGCCAACCGCGATGGCTGCGAAGGAGTGGATGTGGAGGCGCTGCGGCCGGTGGGGCTGGAGGCGTTTGCGCTGGTGCGCCAACCGATCAGCCAACGGCAGTGGCGAGCGGTGGTGGAGGCGGAGGATGCGATCGAGCTGCCGCTGGATAGCGCCCCTGGAGCAGCCAAACCCGAGAGCTTGTGGGAGCTCCACGCTCAGCCTGGTGAGCTGGCGGTGGACAGCGTTAGCTGGCAGGAGAGCCGGGAATGGCTGGGGCGTCTGAACCGCTGGCTCCGGGTCCAGTGGGACGAACTGGGCGGCAGCGGAGGCGTGGCCGAGCTGGCGCTGCCGAGCGAGAACCAGTGGGAGGGCGCCTGCCGAGCGGGGGCGGCCACCCCTTTTCATTTCGGCGACACCCTCGATGGAAGCTGGGCGCGTTACAACACCACGGCCCCCCCCTTTGGCCGGGGACGTAAGGCCAGCAGCAAGCCCAAGAAGCCCTGGGTGAATGGCACCAGCGGGCTGGTGAATCGCTTTGGCCTGGCTGAGTTGCACGGCCAGCTGTACGAGTGGTGCGAAGACAGCTGGCATCCCAACCCTGTGGCAAATGGCCATCCGGAGGATGGCGCCCCGTGGCGCGAGGAGGATACAGAGCTGGTGTGCCGTGGAAGCGGCCAGCGGAGCTGGAAGCAGCTGCGCGGCAGCTCGTGGTTCTACGAACCAGTCCTCTGCCGTGCTGCTTTCAGGTGTAGTGGCGAACCGAACTTCGGGGACTTTCACAGTGGCCTGCGTCCGTGCTGTCCCTTTCCCCCTGGCTCCCTTCTGGCACCCACAGTGGAAGGGATTCCAGCAGAAGTGCCAGAAGGGTCTAGAACAGATCCGCTGATCAGCGGCTCCGCCGACTGATACGCACAAGAAGCGCCCACTGCCTCAGGTTTGTTGAGCTGGCTGGTTAGGTAGGCTTTTAATTCTCTTACACCCTAAAAGGATTGCCCAACAACATCATGCACCCGACCCGTCATCAAGCTGCAGGCATGTCACCGCAGTTGCGGGCGGGCGGGTGATGATGAGCGTTGGGCTTCGATTCAGAGCTTTAGCTCTGAAAGCAAGTAGTTACGTGGGCCGAATCAGTTGCCTTGTTCGGCGACTGGGGCCCCACCCCGCTGTTCACCAAGCACTCACCCTTCCACCCCAACCCACTCACCTCAAACCGCCAGATGCCGGTAGAACCAGCGCTTGGCGAGTTCGGCGCAGGCCACGTAGGTCAGGAGAATCAGCAGCAGCGGCGGCAGGAACGCCAGCGGCAGGGGCACGAAGCCAAAGAGACGTCCAAGTGGTGTCCAGGGCAGGGGCAGGGTGAGGAGCACCACGGCGAGGGTGGCGCCCAACAGTGGCCGGGAGGGGCGGCTGTGCAGCAAGGGGCCGTGGGTGCGGATCACCAGCACGATCGAGGCGGCGGAGATCACCGATTCCAGGAACCAGCCGCTGCGGAACTGGGCGGCGTCGGCGTGGAGGAGCAGCAGCAACACCGCGAAGGTGATGACGTCGAAGACGGAACTCACCAGCCCGAACACGACCATGAATCGCTGGATGAAGGGAAGGCTCCAGCGGTGCGGCTGCGCGATCCAGTCGGGGTCCACCCGGTCGGTGGCGATGGTCATCTCCGGCAGATCGGTGAGCAGGTTGGTGAGCAGGATCTGCTTGGGCAGCAGCGGCAGGAAGGGCAACAGCAGCGACGCGGCCGCCATCGAAAACATGTTGCCGAAGTTGGCGCTGGTGGCCATGAACACGTACTTGAGCGTGTTTGCGAAGGTGCGGCGGCCTTCGCGGATGCCGGCCAGCAGCACCGCCAGGTCGGGCGCGAGCAACACGATGTCGGCGGCTTCCTTCGCCACATCCACCGCCCCCTGCACCGACAGGCCCACATCGGCGGCATGCAGAGCCGGGGCGTCGTTGATCCCATCGCCCAGGTAGCCCACCACGTGGCCGGCGCGGCGCAGGGCATGGATCAGCCGTTCCTTCTGGCTGGGCTCGATCTCGGCGAACACATCCACCTGCTGGGCCCGCACCGGCAGGGCGGTGTCGGAGAGCAGCTGCAGCTGGGCGCCGGTGAGCACCTCCGGATGGCGCAGGCCCGCCTCACGGCCCACCCGGGCCGCCACCAGGGCGTTGTCACCGGTAATCATCTTCAGGCGCACGCCAAGCCGCTCCAGTTCGGCCACGGTGTCGTGCACCCCCGGCTGCAGCGGATCGCTGAAGGCCAGCAGGCCCAGCAGGCTCATGCCGGTTTCGTCCTGGCGGCTCACCGCCCGCGGCACCAGCGGCCCGTCGGCGCGCCAGCGCCGTACCGCCACCGCCAGCACCCGGTACCCCTCGGCGCTCCAGGCGGCATAGCGCTCACGCAGCTGCGGCTCCACCGCCGCCAGCGGCAGCACGTCGCCAGCTGGGCTTTCGGCCCAGTCGCACACCTCCAGCACCTTGAGGAAGGCCCCCTTGGTGATCAGCACCGGGGTGTCATCGGCGCGGGCCAGCACGCTCAGTCTCTTGCGGCTGAAGTCGAAGGGGATCTCATCGAGCTTGGTCCAGGCGGAGAGATCCAGCGGGCCAACGGCACCATCGGGGCCAGGGGCCGCGCCCGCCGCCTCACGCAGCGCCGCATCGATCGGGTTGCTGAAGCCGGTCTCGAAGCAGGCGTTCACCGCCGCGTGCAGCAGCACCGCCGGGTTGGTCTCGCCGTTGACGCCACAGCTGCGCTGCACCGTGGCGCTGCCTGCAGTGAGCGTGCCGGTCTTGTCGGAGCAGAGGATCGACATGCTGCCGAAGTTCTCGATCGACGCCAGCCGTTTGATGATCACCTGCCGTGCGGCCATGCGCCGCGCACCCTGGGCCAGGTTCACGGAGATGATCGCCGGCAACAACTGGGGCGTGAGCCCCACGCCGAGAGCCAACGCAAACAGGAACGAATCCACCACCGGCCGCCGCAGGAACACGTTGACGGCGAAGATCGTGAACACCAGCACCAGGGTGACCTCCAGCAGGAACGCCCCGAAACGGCGCACGCCACGCTCGAAGTCAGTTTCGGGGCGGCGCTGCCGCAGGCGCTGGGCGATCGACGCGAACTGGGTGGCGGCGCCGGTGCGCACCACCAACGCCGTGCCGCTACCGCTCACCACATGGGTGCCGAGGAACAGCACATTGGTGCGTTTCGCCAGCGGGGCGTCGGCGGCCACCGCCACCGGGTGCTTGCTCACCGGAAAGCTCTCGCCGGTGAGGGCGGCTTCGTTCAGGCTGAGGTCGGTTTCCTCGATCAGGCGGCAGTCGGCCGGGATGGCGGCACCGGCTGAGAGCACCAGCAGATCGCCCGGCACCACCTCCGCTACCGGCACGGCGTGGTCGCCGCCATCGCGGCGCAGGACGGCGGTGGTCTGAACTGTTTTGAGCAGCTGGGCCACCGCCCCGGCGGCGCCGTTCTCCTGCCAGAAGCCCAGCAGGCCGCTGATCAGGACGATCACCAGGATGATCAGCCCATCGGTGGGTGAATCGAGCAGGAACGACAGCACTGCCGCGCCGGCCAGGATCAGGATCACCGGGCTGGTGAACTGACGCAGCAGCAACCGCAGCGCCCCACTCCGCGCCGGCGGCGCCAAAGCATTTGGGCCATGCTCCGCAAGCCGTCGGGCCGCCTCAGCGCTGCTCAGACCGTCCGCGCTGGTGTTCAACGCCGCCAGCACCTCAGCAACGGGCTGGCTCCAGAAGGGATCAGCGGCGGCAGGTGGCATGGGGTAACACCGGAGCCCTTAAGGCTCGTGGTGCCAGCGGCGAATGGCTGCGGATGGGGGCGGAAATGGGGGGAGTTGTCATGGGTGGGGGACAAGGCCTTGAGCGATGGCTCGAAACCGTCATCAGCAGTCCGGGCAGCGGTCATCGTCACCTCTTCACCCCCCCCCTCACTCGCTAGCCACAACCATCGCGCCAGGACCAGATCCTGCCCTTCAATTCTGGTGGCGCTCGCCTCGAACACCCGCCTGCCTGGGCCCAGCACGCGGTTGCGGTGAAAGCTGAAACCGTTGGCGGCGTAGGCGGGGTCGCAGCAGAGGGAAGCCAGCAGGGCGCCGGCGGTTTCCACGCTTTCGGTGAAGCGCAGCACGGAGCGGGCCGCGAAGGCGAACTGGCGCTGGCCCAGTTCGTTGCTCTGGCGGCTGTAGCGCCAGAAGCCGCCGATGCTGGTGGGCGGGATCACCAGGCCCGGGCTCCAGCTGAGCACCGGCAGCGGCATGCCGGCCTCCTCCATGCGGCGCGCGAACTCACGCGCGAACAGCACGTTGCAGTGCTTGCTTTCCTTGTAGGCCTTGTCGGCGCCGAAGTCCCTGCCATCCACCATCAGCACCGGCTGCCCCGCTTGCAGGCCGGCCAGATCGCCTAGCCCCGCCGGTGAGCCCACCTTGCCGCCAGCGGTGAGCGGGTCGTGCACTTCCGGCGCCGTGACCACCAGACGTGGCGCCTGCCCCGCCAGCAGCAACGGCCTGAGCTGCTGGGACAGCAGGAAATGGCCCAGGTGGTTCACCGCGACGGTGAGGCCATGGCCCAGGGGCGCCAGGCGTGGCGTTTTGGCGCTGGCGTATTGCAGGCCCGCATTCAGCACCAACGTGTCGATCGGCTGCCCCTGCGCCAGCAGCGCCTGCCCGAAGGCACGCACACTCTCCAGATCGCCCAGGTCCCACACGGCCACCGCCGGCGCCGCGCCACCACCAGCCCGTTCAGCCAGCCAGCGCTGGGCCGTCTCGGCCGTTGCCGCATCGCGGAACAAAAGCGTGAGCGCGTGGCCCTCCTGGCACAGCCGCATCGCCGCCTCAAAGCCGATGCCGGAATTGCCGCCGGAGAGCAGGAGGCGGCGCGTGGCAGCTATAGGCAGACCCCACCAGGTGCAAGGGGCGGCACAAACCAACGAATCTGATTATTACCTGCCCAACAGGCCCCTCGAGTGGTCAGGCCTCCATATGCTCTCTGCTTAGCAACCTTCAGCTCCCTGCCTTCCACTTAGGGTCAGCGTTGGGTGCGCTGATGGCGACAGTAGCTGTTACAGAGTTGGCAGACAAGACAGCAGAGACCGCAATTGGGTTAGAAACAGTTTAATCGATTTCCTTTCACACGGAGTGATGGCGCCACGCCCAATACTTGCAAACGTAATGGGATGCAAGGCTAGAAGGGTAGTTACCATGCGTAAAATCCTCTAGGCTGCCCACTATTCCTGTCTGAAGGTCGACCCAGTGCTTGACCCAGGACTGACTACCAAAGAAGAAACAAAGTTGCAAAACTCACAATCGGCCTCAGTTCACGGCATAGACAATGGTCAGCCTGAATATTCACTTTTGCAATTAGTAAAGTATTTTTTGGTGCTGGGAACGACTGGCTTTGGTGGTCCAATCGCGCTTGTGGGCTACATGCACAGAGACTTAGTAGAAGAGAAACGATGGATAAGTGAGGAAGGTTACCAAGAGGGCCTAACACTAGCTCAAGTGGCCCCAGGACCGTTGGCGGCACAGCTATCCTTTTACATGGGATATATTGACTACGGACTAATAGGATCTGCTCTTGTGGGAGTTGCCTTTGTAATGCCATCATTTCTGATGGTGGTCGCCCTAGGTTGGGCATATACTTCATACGGCGGCATTGGATGGATGCAAGCCGTATTCTATGGCGTCGGTGCTGCTGTCATCGGGATTATCGCCATAAGTGCTTACAAGCTAACGGGAAAGACCGTTGGCAAGGACTGGTGGCTATGGGGAGTGTACATTGTCAATGCTGCTTCTACCGTGATTACTGAGTCTGAACGAGTAGAGTTTATTCTTGCTGGAGGAGTGCTCATTTGGCTGCTCAAGTCTCCACCTAAACAATTACTCAATAGAAGCAAGATGCGTAGCATTGGTGGAGTTTCCTTTCTTCCGGTAATCGCATCTGTGCCAATTGCGACTTCAGGGCTGTTGAATCAGATCTTCTGGTTCTTCGCAGCGGCTGGAACTTTTGTCTTCGGAAGTGGCCTTGCAATCATACCTTTTCTTTATGGAGGAGTAGTCAAGAACTTCCAATGGCTTGACACGCATCAGTTTCTTGATGCCGTGGCAGTTGCGATGATCACTCCAGGGCCTGTTGTGATAACCACTGGATTCATTGGATTCCTTGTCGCTGGATTTCCAGGTGCTTGTACCGCGGCTATTGCCATGTTTCTGCCTTGTTATTTATTGACGGTGATCCCCGCGCCATACTTTCGGAAACATGGGAAGAATCCTTCCATCGCAGCCTTCGTAAAGGGGGTTACCGCCGCAGCCACTGGAGCAATTGCAGGTGCCGTTGTCGTTCTGGCTCGTCAGTCACTGCAAGATATACCAACAGTTCTAATCGCGCTCATTGCACTGGCTGGCCTCTGGAAATTTGGAAAGAAGCTTCCTGAACCCTACGTGGTTGCAGCAGCTGCAATTATAGGGTTACTCGTTTATCCTCTCACACATCCCACAAGTTAATTCAGGTACCTACCATGCCAATCCAGAGGACGCGCCTCCAGTGACTAATCATTCAAGCATATGCATTTTGTCCGCCGCAGATCGGCAGCTTTCAAGACACAACCCTAGCCCTACGACTCAGGCGACATTCATTGGCTAATGAATTCACTAATCCCGCCTCAGCACTCTCCACCGATGCGGAAACGGAATCATTCCCATGTTCCCCAAAACAACGAGATCCTGTAGGCAGACGACGCAGACGGCATTCCAGCCCCGTGGCCGGTTCAGCAGTCCTCACCACCCCGGGCGTAGGCGTAAGCACCTGCTTGATCTGTTCCTCAATGCGTGGGGAATACCCCGGCACGGCAGGCCCTGAGGCTTGCCGTAGAACGGCCGATCTGTGAGCAAGAGTTCAAGGACGTCAGGGAACAAGCCCTGTCCCTTGGCCTCATCCGCACCTGCACCACTGGTCAGACACACCACCCGCTCGATCAAGGCGGCTCAGGCGATCGACTGCTTGATCGCTATGGCCGGTGCGGAGCCCGACATACCGAATGGATCTGCGAGGCATGGGCGCGGAAGACCCGGACAACCATATCCAGGCCGTGGCGGCTGAAGCCCTCACGCGCTCGCTGCAGGCGGCGGCTGGTTACGCCACCGTGGCCATGTGGCGGATCAGGTCGATGCACTTGCAGCTGTAGCCCCACTCGTTGTCGTACCAAGCCACCAGCTTCACGAAGGTGTCGGTGAGGGCGATGCCGGCCTTGGCATCGAACACTGAGGTGCAGCTCTCGCCCACAAAGTCGTTGCTCACCACTTCGTCTTCCGTGTAGCCGAGGATGCCGGCCATCGGCCCCTCGCTGGCGGCCTTCATCGCCGCCTTGATCTGCTCATAGCTGGCGGGTTTGGCCAGATTCACGGTGAGGTCCACCACCGACACATCGGGGGTGGGCACACGGAAGGCCATGCCGGTGAGCTTGCCGTTGAGCTCGGGGATCACCTTGCCCACCGCCTTGGCGGCGCCGGTGGAGCTGGGGATGATGTTCTGGCCGGCGCCGCGGCCACCGCGCCAGTCCTTCACCGAGGGGCCGTCCACCGTCTTCTGGGTGGCGGTGGTGGCGTGCACGGTGGTCATCAACCCGCTCACGATGCCGAAGTTGTCGTGCACCACCTTGGCCATCGGCGCCAGGCAGTTGGTGGTGCAGCTGGCGTTGGACACGATGTCCTGGCCGGCGTAGCTGCTGTGGTTCACGCCCATCACGAACATCGGCGTGGCGTCCTTGGAGGGGGCGCTCATCACCACCCGCTTGGCGCCGGCGTTGATGTGGGCGCGGGCCGATTCATCGGTGAGGAAGAAGCCGGTGCTCTCCAGCACGTAGTCGGCCCCCACAGCTCCCCAGTTGAGGTTGTTGGGGTCGCGCTCGGCCGTGATGCGGATGGCCTTGCCGTTCACCACCAGCTGCCCGTTCTCCACCGCCACCTCGCCATGGAAGCGGCCGTGGGTGGAGTCGTAGCGGAGCATGTAGGCCAGATACTCCACATCGATCAGGTCGTTGATCGCCACCACCTCCACGTCGGCGACGCTGCAGGCGCGGCGGAAGGCGAGGCGACCGATGCGGCCGAAGCCGTTGATGCCGATGCGGATGGCCATGGGCGAGCGGAAACCAGTTTCAATCTAGTTTCGCCTTCAGCGGGCGCCATCCGACGCCGGCGGGAGGCAGAGGCTGCGGCGGCCGACCGCGAAGGCCATGCCCACCCGCACGTTGCGCCGGTGTTCGGCGCTGTCGGCGGGCTCGCTCACCAGCTGCTCCAGCCGCTCCGCGTAGAGCCGGCGCGTGGCCGGGGTGATCAGCCCGTCGCGCTCCAGCGCGCAGAGCAGGCGCATGGCGCCGTTGCCCTTGCCGAACATCAGCATGAATGACTCCTTCTCGGTGGGTGCGGCCGTTGCCGCTCCGGCCTGGCTGAACAGCAGGGCCAGCCCCAGCGCCCGCCCCAGCTCCCTCCCGAGGGCCGGGCGCCCACTCACGGCTCCTCGTCCTCGAGCAGCAGCTGCTGAAAGGCGGTGTACAGATCGCCGTGGGCGGCGGCCAGTTTCGGGTCGGGCCGGCCCATGGCGGTGTCGCGCCGCCTGGCCTTGGGCGTTTGGATCTCCGGGTCTGTGGGGCTGCCGCTGCTGGCTGTTGGGCTGGGCCCACCGGCCGCGGGGCGCTGGCGGCGCTGGCCCTCCACCTGGCGCAGCCGCTCCATCAGGTGGGGCGGCACCGTGCCATCGGCGCTGGCCTGCATCAGCTCGCGGAACAGCTGCTCAGGGTTGGTTTCCGTTTCCACCTTGTGGCGGGGTTCGGCCGCCTTGGCCCGGGCACTGGGCTGGGGCTTGGGCTCGGGCTTCGGCAGGGGCTGGGGCAGGCTGCGACCCAGCTGGCGCAGGCGCTCGAGGCTGCGGGGATCGAAGCCCATCTCAGCTGCAGCCCAGGCTGGCGCGGGTGTCGCGGCCCGTGATCGGGTTGGTGCCGTCGGCCACGGCGCAGAGGGCCTTGAGGGCATCGCCGCGCAGGGGCACGTTGGTGAAGTCGGCCCCGGTGATGGTCACGCCTTCAAAGCGGGTGTTGAAGGCAAAGGCGTCCTCCAGCACCGCATTGGTGAGGTTGGTGCCGTTGAACACGGCCGAGTCGAGCGTGGCCTCGCGCAGGTTGGTGTCGCTCAGGTCGGCGTCCTGGAGCTTGGCCCCGAACAGGCTGGCCCCCTGCAGGTCGGCGCCGGAGAGGTTGGCGTCCCGCAGGTTGGTGAGGTTGAAGGTGGCACCGCGCAGATCCTGGCCGGAGTAGTCGGCGCCGATCAGCACCTGCTTGGCCACATCCACGGCCGCGCTCACCGGCGCGGTGAGGGGGCCGGCCAGCAGGAGCAGCAGCAGGAGCAGCGGCAGCCACACCCCTCCCGGGGAGGGCCTTTGCCGGCTGGGGGGGCTGGCCTGGACGCGGTGGCGGAAGGGGCCCATGGATCCTCGAGGAACGGCGGGGATGGCTGTGGTGGCAACCCTAGGAAGGCGTCTTCCTGCTGGGCCCATGCCACCGGCGTCAGGCCATCTCCGGTTGCAGGGGGGCTGGGCGGAACAGCGGGCCCTGCGCCTGCTGCGCAGCCGGGGCTGGCGCCTGCACTCCCGCAACTGGCGCTGCCGCTGGGGGGAACTCGACTTGGTGCTGGAGAAGCCGGGACGCCTGTTGCTGGTGGAGGTGAAGGGACGCAGCACCGGCGTGGACGGCTGGGGGGTGGCGGCCCTGCAACGGGGCAAGCGGCGGCGGCTCGAGCGGGCCTGGCTGTGCTGGCTGGCCGCGCACCCTGCCGAGGCCCTGCGGCCGGTGGAGCTGGTGTATGCCCTGGTGCCGCTACCCCCCCGGCGGGGTCAGGTGCGCTGGATCCGGGCCGGTTTCTGACGGCGACTGCCACTCCACGCTGCAGCGGTAGCGGAGGTTGTCGAGTCCCACTTCAATCTCCTGGCAGTGTTCCCGGGTCACCGTGGCCCCGGGCGGCATCTGTTGGCGGGCCTGTTCCAGGGCGTTCTCCCGGCTCCAGATCGACTCCGCGGTGGCACTGCCGGCCCAGGCCGGGGGCCCCTGCAGCGCCAGGAGGGCTGTGAGCAGCGTGAGGGCGGCCAGGGGCCTGGTGGGCTGGGTTGGGATCACCGGATACTCCGCCATGGTGCCGATCGGTTCGGAGTGGTGTGCCATCCCGGTCTAGCTCTGCCTGCCGCCCGCGTCGGCAGCAGGCAATCTGGGGCGAGCCGGCCCGTCGCCATGACCTTCGCTGCCCATCGGGCCCGCAAGCGCTTTGGCCAGCACTGGCTCGTCGACCAGGCGGTGCTGAATCAGATCGTCGAGGCGGCGGCGATCCAGCCGGGTGAGCGCGTCCTGGAGATCGGCCCTGGCCGCGGGGCCCTCACTGAGCGGCTGCTGCGCAGTCCGGCCGCCGCCGTTGCCGCCGTGGAACTGGACCGTGACCTGCTGGCGGGGCTGGGGCAGCGCTTCGGCGGGGATGGCCGCTTCTCCCTGGTGGCGGGGGATGCCCTCGCTGTCGATCTGCCGCCCGCCGACAAGGTGGTGGCCAACATCCCGTACAACATCACCGGTCCGCTGCTGGAGCGGCTGGTGGGCCGGCTGGACCGGCCGGTGACGCCTCCCTATCGCCGTCTGGTGTTGCTGGTGCAGCAGGAGGTGGGCGAGCGGATCCGCTGTGCCCCGGGCAGCAGTGCCTATTCCGCCCTCAGTGTGGGCCTGCAGCTGCTGGGCCACTGCCGGTCGGTGTGTGCCGTGCCACCGCGCTGCTTCCAGCCGCCGCCGAAGGTGCAGTCGGAGGTGATCGCCATCGATCCCCTGCCCGTCGGGGAGCGGCTGGAGCCCGCCATCGCCCGCCGGGTGGAGCAGCTGCTGCGCCGCTGCTTCGCCTCCCGCCGCAAGATGCTGCGCAACACCCTGGCCGGCCTGCTGCCGCCCGAGCAGCTCGGCGAGCTGGCCGTTGCCGCCGGCGTGGGCTTGCAGCAGCGGCCCCAGGAGCTGGCGCCGGCGGCCTGGGTGGCCCTGGCGGCGGGCTTGAATCGCAGCGCCCCTTCCCCGCAGGCCACCGATGGCTGAGCTCCGCGTCTGCTCCCCGGCCAAGATCAACCTGCACCTGGAGGTGCTGGGGCTGCGGGCCGATGGCTTCCACGAGCTGGCGATGGTGATGCAGTCGATCGAGCTGTTCGATCTGCTGCGCCTGAGCCCCACGGCCGATGGCCGCATCACCCTGCACTGCGACCGTGCCGACCTGCCCACCGATGGCAGCAACCTGGTGGTGCGGGCGGCTGACCTGCTCAAGGCCCGCAGCGGCCTGCCTGAGCTGGGCGCCGCCATCCATCTCCACAAGCGCATCCCCATCGGCGCGGGGCTGGCCGGTGGCTCCAGCAACGGCGCTGCCGCCCTGGTGGGGCTGAACACGATCTGGGGCCTGGGCTATGGCCACGCCGACCTGGAGGCCATGGCCGCCGAGCTGGGCTCGGACATGCCCTTCTGCCTGGCGGGCGGCAGCCAGCTTTGCTTCGGGCGCGGGGAACGGCTGGAACCCCTCACGGGGGCGGCTGGCCTGCCCTGGGCGGTGCTGCTGCTCAAGCATCCCGCCGCCAGCGTGAGCACCCCGTGGGCCTATGCCCGCTGCCGGCAGCTGCGGGGGGAGACCTACCTGGCGGACGAACCGGCGTTCGAGCAGCGTCGCCAGGCCCTGCGGCAGGGGCCGCTGGTGCGGGCCTTGCAGCAGGGCGGGGCCGGCTCCCTGCCGCCGCTGCGCAACGACCTGCAGGCGGTGGTGGAGCCGGAGGTGGCCAGCGTGGCGGAGGGGCTCTCCCTGTTGCGCCGGCTGAGCTCGCCCCTGGCGGTGGCGATGAGCGGCTCGGGCCCGAGCCTGTTCGCCCTGTTCGCCGATCTCGACCAGGCCCTGGCGGCCCAGGCCGAGCTGGCCGGCGACCTGGAGGCCGCCGGGTTCCACAGCTGGGCCTGCGCACTGCGCCCGGCGGGCGTCATGCTGGACGGGTGACTGACCCCATTCCCCCCTCCAGCCCCGCCGCCGCGCCCGTGCAGCGCAAGGGACCGCTCAGCTTCCTCTCCGGCGCCGTCACGGCCGGGCTGCTCGCCTGGCTGAGCCTGGGGCTGAGCCGGCGGTTGACCCTCTACTACGCCCTTCACCCGCCCCAGTACGCCTCCGCGATTGCCCAGTCGATCGCCACCGCCCTCAAGACCCTGATCGTGGGCATGGCCTTTCTGGCCACCTTCAGCTTCGCCTTCATCGCCCTGGGCCTCACGCTGGTGTTTGTGCGCAGCCTGGTGGCCGCTCCCACACCGGCTGGCGACAGCGACGGCGAAGCTGCCTAACCTCGTGCCACCGGCCTCCCTGCCCGATGACGCTCCACGACCTCGGCCTGCTGGTCACCCTGCTGCTGCCGGGCATGCTGCTCTCGGTGCTGATCCTGAGCACCTTCGCGGCGGGCGGCTGAGATAGGTTGGCGCCACCTGGTGATTAGCCAACGCGTGGCCGAAACGCTGCTGTTCAACGCCCTGCGCGAAGCCATCGACGAAGAGATGGCCCGCGATCCCCACGTGTGCGTGATGGGGGAGGACGTGGGCCAGTACGGCGGTTCCTACAAGGTCACCAAGGATCTTTACGAGAAATACGGCGAGCTGCGCGTGCTCGACACCCCCATCGCGGAAAACGCCTTCACCGGGATGGCGGTGGGCGCCGCCATGACGGGCCTGCGGCCGATCGTGGAGGGCATGAACATGGGCTTCCTGCTGCTCGCCTTCAACCAGATCTCCAACAACATGGGGATGCTGCGCTACACCAGTGGCGGCAATTTCACGATCCCAGCCGTGGTGAGGGGCCCCGGTGGTGTGGGTCGCCAGCTGGGGGCTGAGCACAGCCAGCGCCTGGAGGCCTATTTCCATGCCGTGCCGGGCATCAAGATCGTGGCGGTGAGCACCCCCACCAACGCCAAGGGCCTGATGAAGGCGGCCATTCGCGATAACAACCCGGTGCTCTTCTTCGAGCACGTGCTGCTCTATAACCTCACCGAGGAGATTCCGGAGGGCGACTACATCTGCGCCCTCGATCAGGCTGAGATCGTCCGCGCGGGCAAGGATGTCACGATTCTCACCTATTCCCGCATGCGCCATCACTGCACCAAGGCGGTGCAGCAGCTCGAAGCCGAAGGGGTGGACGTGGAGCTGATAGACCTGATCAGCCTCAAACCATTCGACATGGCCACCATTGCGGCTTCGATCCGCAAGACCCACAAGGTGATCGTGGTGGAGGAATGCATGAAAACCGGTGGCATCGGTGCCGAATTGTTGGCCCTGATCACCGAACAGTGCTTCGACGACCTCGATGCCAGACCGGTGCGGTTGTCTTCCCAGGACATTCCCACGCCCTACAACGGGAAGCTGGAAAACCTCACCATCATTCAACCCCACCAGATCGTGGAGGCAGCCCATCAACTGGTGGGCTGCCAGATCTGAATCGTCCCCTTTAAGAACAGCCGATGGCTCGTCAACAGGGGTGGTTTGCCCTGATTCTTGCCCTGGCGATCGCCGCCGGGGCCCTGCTCATCCAGTTTCCGCTGCAGTTGGGCCTTGATCTGCGCGGTGGCAGCCAGCTCACCCTCCAGGTGCTCCCGGCGGGGGAGATCAAGCGTGTGGCACCGGAGCAGCTCGAGGCGGTGAAGGAGGTGCTGGAACGGCGGATCAACGGCCTGGGCGTGGCGGAATCCACCCTCCAGACGGTGGGTGACGACCAACTGGTGCTGCAGCTGCCCGGTGAGCAGGATCCCACCCGGGCAGCCCGGGTGCTCGGCACCACGGCGCTGCTCGAATTCCGCGCCCAGCGGCCCGGCACCGAGGAACCGATGTCGAGTCTGCTCGGCCTCAAGCGCCAGGTGGAGGCCCTGCTGGCCCGCTCCGTGCCCAATCCGGACAGCGAAGCTCCTGCCACGCCGGATCTCCCCGATGCCGACCTCAACCGCATCCTGAAGGAGCAGGGCGTGCTGGTGCCGGCCGGCAGCGACCGTCGCCGCCAGCTTGAGTTGCTGCTGGAAACCGTGAATGGCCGGATCGTGGCCTTCTACGAGCCGGCCGCCCTCACCGGCAAGGACCTGGTCACGGCCGGTCGCCAGCAGCAGCAGACCGGCAGCGGCTGGGAGGTGACGCTCAACTTCACCCGCGAGGGCGGCGACCGCTTCGCCCGGCTCACCCAGTCGATCGCCGGCAGCCGCCGACTGCTCGGCATCGTGCTGGATGGCCGTTCCATCAGTGAAGCCAGCGTGGGTCCCGAGTTCGCCGCGGCCGGCATCACCGGTGGTTCGGCCAGCATCAGCGGCAACTTCACCGCCGAGCAGGCCCGGGAGCTGGAGGTGCAGCTGCGCGGCGGCTCCTTGCCCCTGCCGGTGCGGGTGATCGAACTGCGCACCGTGGGCCCCAGCCTGGGAGCGGAGAACGTGCGCAGCAGCCTGGCGGCAGCCCTGCTCGGCCTGGCGCTGGTGGCGGTGTTCATGGTTTGGACCTACCGGCTGGCGGGAGTGGTGGCCGTTCTGGCCCTGAGCCTCTATGCCCTGTTCAACCTCGCCGTCTACGCCCTGATTCCCGTAACCCTCACCCTGCCCGGCATCGCCGGCTTCATCCTCTCGCTGGGTATGGCGGTGGATGCCAATGTGCTCACCTTTGAGCGGATCAAGGATGAGCTGCGCGAGGGGAACACCCTGATCCGCTCGATCGATGCGGGCTTCTCCATGTCGCTCTCGTCGATCCTGGACGGCCAGCTCACCACCCTGATCAGCTGCGTGGCCCTGTTCGCCCTCGGCACGGGCCTCGTCAAGGGATTCGCGGTGACCCTGGGCATCGGTGTGCTGATCAGCCTGTTCAGCGCCCTGGTGTGCACCCGGGTGTTGCTGAAGCTGCTGATGACCTACCCAAGGCTGCGCCGGCCCGCCCTGTTTCTCTCCCCCGACCAGCTTCCCGTGGCCGCGTCCTGATCGATGACTCTCCCTGCCGCACTTCAAGGTCTGCGCGTCAATCAACGCCGCCGCCAGCTCTGGGCGGTCTCCGGCATCGCCCTGGTGCTCAGCCTGGTGGGCCTGGCACTCAGCTGGATGACCCCGGCCATCGGCTCACCGCTGCGTCCCGGCCTGGATTTCACCGGTGGCACCCAGATCCGGCTGGAGCGCCGCTGCGGCGCCCAGTGCCCTGAACTGGCGGTGAGCACCCTGCAGCGGGAACTGGCCAACCTCTCCCTGCCCGAGCAGCCGGGCGAGCTGCCGGTGAATCTGTCGGGCAGCGTGGTGCAGTCCCTCGATGAGGGTCGCCAGCTGGTGCTGCGCCTGCCCAGCCTCTCCCCGGAGCAGTCCCAGGCGGTGATCGATGGGCTCCTGCCCGTGCTGGGTGACACCAATCCGGCGGACCTCTCGGTGGAGACGATCGGTCCCACCCTGGGCAGCCAGCTGTTGACGGCCAGCCTGATCTCCCTACTGGTGAGTTTTCTCGGCATCTCCGCCTATATCACTCTCCGCTACGACCGCATCTTCGCCCTGCTCGCCCTGCTCTGCCTCGCCCACGACGTGCTGATCACCTGTGGCGTTTTCGCCTGGCTGGGTGTGCTGGCCGGCGTGGAGGTGAACAGCCTGTTTGCCGTTGCCCTGCTCACGATTGCCGGTTATTCGGTGAATGACACTGTGGTGATCTTTGACCGCATTCGCGAGAAACGAAACCTCCTGCAGAACGAATCCCTGGCTGACCAAGCCGATGCCGCCGTCCTCGCCACCCTCACCCGATCCCTCTTCACCAGTTTCACAACCCTGCTGCCGCTGATTGGGCTGATCCTGTTGGGCGGTCCCACCCTGTTCTGGTTTGCCGTGGCGCTGAGCATCGGCGTGATCGTCGGTTCCTGGTCGAGCATCGCCGTTGCTCCCACCTTGCTGCCGCTGCTGGCGCGCCGGTGACCAGCTCCCGACCCTCCCGGTTTCCCCTCGTCCCCCTGGCGCTGGCCCTGCTGGCCCTGCTCGACCTGTGCCAGGAGCTGCGCCTGCTGGCCGACCATTTCACCTTCACCACCCTGTTCTCGCTGCTGCTCAACCACCCCCTGGCCGTGCTGGTGTTGCTCTTGCAGCCCAGCCTGTGGAGTCGCTATCGGCGGGCCTGACCGCCCCTGACCGTGTGACTTCCCCCAGGTCCAGCTGTGGTCCAGCTCAGGTCCAGCGGTCCATCAGGTCGCGTACCAGCACCTGCTGGCACACCACCTGGAGCACCACCACCAGGGGCAGGGCCAGCAACACACCGGGCAGTCCCAGCAGGGAGCCCAGGCTGAGCTGGGCCATCAGGGCCACGGTGGGCAGCAGGTTCACCGTGCGCCGCAACAGCAGCGGGGTGAGCACGAAGGCTTCGCCGTTCTGCAGCAGCAGGCGCAGCACCAGCACCTGGAGCACCTTCGCCGGTGACACCAGCAGGGCCACGGCCAACGGCAGCAGGGTGGCCGCCGTGGGACCGATGGTCGGCACGAAGGTGAGCAATCCGCAGAGCAGGGCACTGAGAAGGGCCAGGGGCACCTGCAGCAGGGTCAGGCCCGCCCAGGTAAGCAGGAACACGATGGTGGCCGAGAGGGTCATGCCGGCCAGCCAGCCCCCCAGGGCATCGCGGCAGAGGTCCAGCAGCAGCGTCATCCGAGGGCGCCAGCAGCGCGGCGTGAGCGAGAGCAGCAACTGCCGGTGACTGCCGGGATCAAGGGCCAGCAGGATGGCCAGCAACACCGTGAGCAGCGTCTGGATCGTGTTGTTGGCGGCACCGCCAGCCAGCCCCAGCAACTGGCCGCCGAGCGGCTGCAGCCGGTCCCACGATTCCAGGCTGCTGGCCCCCTGCTGGATGTCAGGCAACCAGCGCACGTTCTCACTGAGGCTCTCCAGCCGCTCGATCACTTCGGGGATCAGTTGGCTCAGCTGGTTCACCTGTTCCGAAAGCTCCGGCAACAGCACCTGGCCCAGCCCCAGGCCAAGCGCGGTGATGGTGAGCAGCACCACCAGCAGGGCCACGCCCCGCCGCAGCCGGCAGCGCCGGATCAGCAGGGTGGTGGGCACATCGAGGGCGACCGCCAGGGTCACGGCACCGAACAGCACCAGCAATACCCCGCGCAGTTCCCAGGCCAGCAGGCCCAGCACGATCAGGGCCAGGGCCCCCAGCAGGCTGCGGGCGCTGATGCCGTTGCCGCCGCTGCCCGTTCGATTCACGGGCTGCTCCGCCGGCGTTTCCAGGGGTCGAGCAGGTCGTGAATCACCACCTCGCGCACCACCACCTGCACGCACACGGCCAAGGGCAGGGCCAGCAGCAGGCCGAGGGGACCGAACACCAGGGTGAACAGCAGCTGGGCGGTGAGGGTGAGCCCCGGCAACAGCCGCAGCTGGTGATGCATCACCGAGGGGGTGATCAGGTAGCTCTCCAGGTTCTGGACGGCTATGTAGAGCACCAGCACGGCCAGCGACTTCCAGGGGGAGTCAAGCAGGGCCACCGACATCGGGAACACGGTGCTGAGCGTGGGTCCCACGTTGGGAATCACGTTCAGCACCCCCGCGAGCACGGCATTGGCGGCCACCAGCTTCACCCCCAGCAGCGACAGGCCGATCGCCGCCAGGCTGCCCACGGCCAGGGAACTGATCAGTACCCCCACCATCCAGGCACTGAGGGCCTCTCCGCACTGGATCAGCACCGCCAGGAAGCGGCGCCGGTAGAAGGAGGGCACCAGCTGGATGGCCACATCGCGGTAGTGGCTGGGCTGAATCGACACCATCAGGGCCACGGCCACCACGAACAGCAGCTGCAATACCCCGGTACCCACCCCGCCGGCCACGCCGAGCAGGCGCAGGGCCCCTCCGCCGATGTTGGGGGCCTCGGTGGTGCGGAACAGACCATCCCGCAGCCAGCCCAGATCCGCCGCCTGCCCGCCATAGAGCATCTTGCTGGCCGATTCCAGCCAGCCCCGCAGCAGCTCCATCAGGGTGAGGGCTGCGGTGGGGAGCTTGCTGATCAGCTCACTGAACTGCTCCACGAAGGGTGGAATCACGGCGGTGCCGATCACGGCCACCACGAGGGTGACCAGCAGCAGCGAGAGCAGCACGGCAACTGGGCGTGTGCAGCCCAGCCGGTTGCGCACCTGACCCACCAGGGTGCAGAGCGCCATGGCCAGCACGATCGCGGCAAACACCAGGATCAGGGTTTCGCGCAGGCTCCAGAGCAGCAACAGGGCCGCCACCAGCGCCAGCAACCCCAGCCACTGTCCGAACGTCAACGGTTCACTCCGCTTCGGTGCCTGCGCCCTGCTCGTCGTCACTGCCGGAGAAGCCCAAGTCGTGGCTCTCGGCGTAGCGCTGGGCGAAGCGCATGAAGCGCTCGAAGTCGCTGCTGCTCTTCCAGGTGAAGGTGGCCTCCAGGGCGCTGGCCTTGCCGTTCACGAAGCGGGCCTTCACTTCGCGGGTCACCAGCTCCCCCTCCTCGTCCACCATGAACATGCCGGTGATGTCACCGATCGCTTCGGGAGCCAGGGCTTCGGGTTCCTCGAACACGAACATCGCCTGACCGGTACGTCCATCCCGCGACCGGGTGAGTCGGATGTCGGGCACAACCGGTTCGTCCACGCCTCGGAAGAACTGAATGGCAGCGCCCATGGCAGTGGTGAAAAGCTGATCCTAGGCCGGTTGCCCAGGCCTGCCAGCCCTGCCGCGACCCGCCCGGCTCCGCCCACCGGCAGGACGCTTCTGCCTGAATCTTCTGCCTGACATAGTGGGCCCAAGCTGGCCAACAGCGGCCTGGTTCACCATGCTTTCCGGCCCTCCGGTCACCACCTCCGCCACCCCCGAAGCCCTGCTGGAACGGTTCCAGGCCGCCTCGGCCCGCCAGCGCCGCAGCCTGGTGCCCCAGCTCGAACAGCAGGCGGCCCAGTTGCGGCCCCTGATCAACGATCACCTGATGGGGCTGGATGCCACCGGTGACGACTGGGCGGCGGGGTTCCTGATCCAGCTGCTGGTGGGGGCGGACAGCGACAGCTGTGCGCAGTTCGATGCCCGCTATCCCTCCGGCTGGCTGGCCACCCCCTCGGCCCAGGGGGTGGATTACACGGAGCTCCAGCAGGCCCTTGCTCTGCAGCAGCTTGAACAGGCCGACCGCCTCACCAGCTCCATCCTGCGTGAGCTGGCCGGTCCCGACGCTGTGCGGCGGGGCTACGTGTATTACAGCGAGGTTCCGGCCATCTCCCCCACCGATCTGGACAGTCTGGATCGGCTCTGGGTGTGTTATTCCCGCGGCCGCTTCGGCTTTTCGGTGCAGGGCCGCCTGTTGCGGGCGTGCAACGGTCGCTGGGACCAGCTCTGGCCCCGCCTCGACTGGAAGAACGGTTCCCAGTGGACGCGCTACCCAGGCTCGTTCCAGTGGTCGATCGATGCGCCGGAAGGTCACATGCCGCTGGTGAACCAGCTCCGGGGAGTGCGGCTAATGGATGCCCTCCTGTCCCACCCGGCGCTGCAACAACGGATCAACGCCTGAGATCGCAGCGGGATCGGGATGGGTCTGCGGCTTATGGTCGAACCGGCAGACGAGAATCCGTCTGGATGTCACCCTGGATGTCACTGCGCTGGTCGGATTTCATCACCCCCTCCACCCTGCAGCTCCGTCCGTTGATGGACCTGCTGCTGGAGCCGGTGCGATGCCTGCAGCTGCAGTCCCAACTCCAGCTGGGGCTGCAGGAAGCCCTGGTGAATGCGGTGCGCCACGGCAACGGGGGAGACCCGCAGAAATGCCTGCGTATCCGCCGCATCGAGACCCCCCACTGGCTGGTGTGGCAGGTGCAAGATGAGGGTCCGGGCGTGCCTGCCGATGCCCGTACTGCCCAGCTGCCCGATCGGCTCGATGCCGAGGGGGGCAGGGGCCTGTTTCTGATCCACCACTGTTTCGATGATGTGCGCTGGAGTGCCAGGGGCAACCGGCTGCAGCTGGCAGTGAGCCGGCGGCGATTCCGCAGCCGCTTCAGCGCCCGTGGCTGGGACAGCCGGGGTCGCTGATCTCGGCCCGCAGCCAGAGCAGGGCGTGCTCGGCCAGGGCGATGGCCTGCTCCCGGGCCGGATTCGAGGCGCTGCGGCTCGGGTCATCACCACTGAGCAACACTACGAGGGCGGCCGCGAGCTGTTCGGCGCCCCGGCGCGACCGCTGGCGCTTGAGGGCATGCCAGTCCCGGTCGCCGATCGCCAGCTGCCGCTGCAGCTCCTCCGCCAGCTCCCGGGCCTGCCCAGGCCAGGGTCCGGCCGGAGCTTCACGGGTCGCCACGGGCTGGGGCTGCGGCGGCTGGGGCATCACTGGACGAACGGGCATCGGAGAGCCCATCCTGGCGGGCATGGGTTCGCGATGGGTTCACTTGCCGGCCACTCCCCGCCGCCGTCCCGTGCGTCTGCTGCACCTGCTGGATGGCATCTTCACCCAGGCCTCCCTGGCCGGTCGCAGCAGTGGCGTGGCCCAGCGCCGGCAGCGCCAGCGCCTGGCGGTGAGCCAGCGGCTGCTCGATCCGTTGCCGGCCGAGCTGGCCCCTGCCGACCAGGCCAGCCAGCTGTTCTGGCGCGGGTTGCGCTGGGGTGGGGTGGGGCTGTTGCTGGCCTGGTTGCTGCGTCCCTAGCTGCCTGGCAGGGCCCGTTTGCGGGCCGACCAGACGCGCGTCATGAAGTGGGTCTCGGCCGTGACGGCCTCGAAGCCGGCGTCGGTGAGTCGGGCTTCGATGGCATCGCCGATGTAGTCGCGGTAATAGGGCTCATGGAAACCGCGCCGGAAGTTGTCCATCACCGTGGCGAACTGGGGAGAGTCCGCCAGCTGGATCGAGTCGGCCAGCACCAGCACGCCCCCGGGTTCCAGCAGCCGGAAGCACTCGTTCAACACGTTCTGGCGCGCTTCGCCCGGCAGTTCGTGCAGCAGGAACACGCAGGTGAGTGCCTGGAAGCTGCCGTCGGCGAAGGGCATCTGCTCGCCGTTGCCCTGCACCAGCTGGGGCAGCTCACCCGGCAGTTCCGCCAACCAGCGGTTGGCTTGGCGCAGGTAGGCCGTGGAGAGGTCGAGTCCCACCAGCTGGGCGTGGGGTAGGGCACCGCGCAGCTGGCGCAGGGTGCGGCCGGTGCCGGTGGCCACATCCAGCACCCGGATCTGGCTGGGGGGGCGCCCGGCGAACGCCGCCAATCCCCGCAGCAGGGGTGCCAGCACCCGGCGACGCATTGGATCGGCGGTGCCGTTGAACAGGATCTCCACCTGCAGGTCGTAGAGGGCGGCCGAGTGATCGCTCAGGTAGCCATCGGTCTGGTGGTGGAAGTTCTGCAGGTAGTAGTCGGGGAAGGCCTGGGGATCCACATCCCTGGGCAGATCCCGCACGTTGCGGCGGCGCCGGCGGTTCCAGATGGCGGGCATGTCGAGCCACACCAGCGGGTAGCGGCTGGCCCAGTCGAGCCAGGGGGCATCAAACAGCAGGGAAGCGGAATAGAGCCCCTGCTCCGCCTCCTGCCAGTCGCGCTCCTGCAGTACCTGCATCCCTTGGCGCAGATCCGCCAGAAGGGTCTGGGGCACCGGCTCGAAGCGGGGGCTCCCCTCCGGTGCCAGGAATTGCATCAGTTTGGTGCTCACCTCCTTGTGGGTGATGCCGAACAGTGCCTTCCCCTGCTGGAGGGTCTGGTAGGCCAGCTTGGTGAGCTGATCTGGCATGGAGGGGCGTTGTGGTGAGCCCATTTCAGCCGATCCAGCGGCCAGCCGCGAGATCGAGAGCCAGGGAGAAGCGGGCGCTTCTCCCGCTTCGGCCAGGCCTCCGGCACCAGCCTGGCGGAACGTCAAGGCGCACAGACCGCGTCAACAAGCAATCAAGCAAGCAATGAATCAAGCAAGCCTTGCGCAAAGAAAAGCCCCTCAGCAGAGGGGCTTGGCCATCGATAGAAGCCAGGATCAGGCGTCGTAGTACATCGTGAACTCGTGGGGGTGGGGCCGCTGACGCAGTTGCTGCACCTCCTCGTACTTCATCGAGATCCAGTTGTTGATGAAGTCCTCGCTGAACACTCCCCCCTCCAGCAGGTAGTCCTTGTCGGCGTCGAGGGCTTCGAGGGAGCCATTCAGGGAGGCGGGCACCGTGGAGATCTGGGCCAGCTCGTCGGCGGAGAGCTCGAACAGGTCCACGTCGGTGCCGTCGCCCGGGTCGATCTGGTTCTTGATGCCGTCGATGCCGGCCATCAGCATCGCTGCGAAGCCCAGATAGGGGTTGGAGAGGGCATCGCCGGAGCGGAACTCCAGGCGCTTGGCCTTGGGGTTGGGTCCGGTGAGCGGGATGCGCACGGCGGCGGAGCGGTTGCCCTGGGAGTACACCAGGTTCACCGGCGCCTCGAAGCCCGGCACCAGCCGCTTGTAGCTGTTGGTGGTGGGGTTGGTGAAGGCCAGGAAGCTGGGGGCGTGCCGGAGCAGGCCGCCGATGTACCAGCGGGCGGTCTGGGAGAGGTTGGCGTAAGTGCCCTCCCCGAAGAACAGGGGCTGGCCGCCCTTCCACAGGCTCTGGTGCACGTGCATGCCGCTGCCGTTGTCACCGAACACCGGCTTGGGCATGAAGGTGGCCGTCTTGCCGTACTTCCGGGCGACATTGCGCACCACGTACTTGTAGATCATCACGTTGTCGGCCGCGCTGATCAGCTCGGCGAACTTCATGCCCAGTTCATGCTGGGCCGTGGCAACCTCGTGGTGGTGCTTCTCGATCGGCACCCCCAGGGTGGCCATGGTGAGGATCATCTCGGTCCTCATGTCCTGGAGGGTGTCGTTGGGGGCAACGGGGAAGTAACCCTCCTTCAACTGGATCTTGTTGGCCAGGTTGCCGCCCTCCTCGAGACGGGCGGTGTTCCAGGGGGCCTCGATCGAATCGACGCTGTAGAAGCTCGTGCCGTTCTCCGACCTGTAGCGCACATCGTCGAACACGAAGAACTCCGGCTCGGGGCCGAAGAAGGCGGTGTCGGCGATGCCGGTGCCGTCGAGGTACTCCAGGGCCTTCTGGGCTAGGGCACGGGGACAGCGCCCATAGGGCTGGCCGCTGCGGGGCTCCTGGATCGAGCAGATCAGACTGAGGGTCTTGTGGCTGTAAAAGGGGTCGATCCAGGCGGTGTCCGGATCGGGCACCATGGCCATGTCCGATTCGTTGATCGCCTTCCAGCCGCGAATCGAGGAGCCGTCAAAGGCCACCCCTTCACTGAAGGAATCGGCATCGATCAGATCCCGGTGAACCGTGAGGTGCTGCCATTTGCCGTGGAGATCCACGAATTTGAGGTCGATCAGCTCGATGCCCTCGTCCTGGATCTGACGGAGGACGTCCTGGGCTGTTTTGGCCATGGCGAAGAACGGAATTCGGGCCGCCCCAAGGGCGGATTGGCGGGACGGTACGGACCGACCAGGGGCAGCTTTGTAGCACCGGTAACCAAAAATCCGGTTCGTGGCGGTTCGCCCTTGCGTAACCGTTTCTGTCAAATCCGCCAGATGCCCTCCCTGGCCTGGGATCTGCCCGATCGCGAGTGCTACGTTCCGCTCCAGGCTCGAGCGATCCACCTCCACCATGCGGGATGCCATCACCGGTCTGATCGGCCGTTACGACCAGTTGGGGCGGTACCTCGACCGCGAGGCCATCGATCGGGTCCAGGCCTACCTATCGGAATCGGAGGTCCGCCTGGCCGCCGTGGAGCTCATCAACCGCGAGGCCGCCGCCATCGTGCGCGAGGCCTCCCAGCGGCTCTGGCTGGCCGATCCCGAACTGATCTTGCCGGGAGGCAATGCCTACACCACCCGCCGGCTCTCCGCCTGTCTGCGGGACATGGACTATTTCCTCCGCTACGCCAGTTATGCACTGGTGGCAGCCGATCCCACCATCCTGAACGAGCGGGTGCTGAACGGCCTCGACGACACCTACAAGAGCCTGGGGGTGCCCACCGGTCCCACCGTGCGCAGCATCGCCCTGCTGGGGGATGTGGTGGTGGAGCTCCTGGCCGAACAGGGGGTCGCCGATCCGGCCCAGCTGGCCGCGGTCGTGCGCGCCCCCTTCGACCACCTCTGCCGTGGTCTGGGCGCCTCCAACGTGCGCGCCCGCTGAGCTCCGAACTTCCCTGGGTCGCTGCGTAGGCTCGGCCCCCATACCCGTCCTCCGGTCCAGGCCCCTTGTCCGCCCTGCCCCCCATCAACACCGCCCATCGCCGCTCCCTGGAGCCGATCGCCACCCCAGACCGGCTGCTGCTCGGACCCGGTCCGTCCAACGCCCATCCGATGGTGTTGCAGGCCCTCAGCCGCATGCCGATCGGCCATCTGGATCCGCTGTACGTGGAGCTGATGGGGGAGGTGCAGGAGCTGCTGCGTTACGCCTGGCAGACCGACAACCGCCTCACCATCCCCATGAGTGGCACCGGCAGTGCCGCCATGGAGGCCACCCTGGCCAACACGGTGGAGCCCGGCGACAAGGTGTTGGTGGCGGTGAAGGGCTACTTCGGCCTGCGCCTCGCCGACATGGCGGGCCGCTACCGCGCTGAGGTGGTCACGGTGGAGCGCCCCTGGGGGGAGGCGTTCACCCTCGAGGAGATTGAGGCTGCGCTGGAGCACCACCGGCCGGCGATCCTGGCCATGGTGCACGCCGAAACTTCCACCGGCATCCGCCAGCCGATGGAAGGCATCGGCGACCTCTGCCGCAAATACGACTGCCTGCTGCTGCTGGACACCGTCACCTCCCTCGGAGCCGTGCCGCTGTTCCTGGATGACTGGAAGGTGGATCTGGCCTACAGCTGCAGCCAGAAGGGCCTGAGCTGCCCCCCCGGCCTCGGCCCCTTCACCATGGGCCCACGGGCCGAGGCCAAGCTGGCCGCCCGGCCCGACAAGGTGCCCAACTGGTATCTGGATGTGTCGCTGCTCAACCAGTACTGGGGCAGCAATCGGGTGTACCACCACACCGCGCCGGTGAACATGAACTTCGGGATGCGTGAGGCCCTGCGCCTCCTCGCCGAGGAGGGGCTGGACAACGCCTGGGAGCGTCACCGTCTCAATGCCGAGCGGCTCTGGAACGGCCTGGAGCGGCTCGGCCTTGAGCTGCACGCCCCCGAGCACCTGCGGCTGCCCACCCTCACCACCGTGCGCATCCCCGAAGGGGTGGATGGCAAGGCCTTCTGCCTGCATCTGCTCAACCAGCACGGCATCGAGGTGGGCGGGGGTCTCGGTGCCCTGGCCGGCAAGGTGTGGCGCATCGGCCTGATGGGCTACAACAGCCGTGCCGAGAACGTGGACACCCTGCTCAACCTGTTTGAAAGCGAGTTGCCGGCGTTCCGTCCCGCCGTGACCCGCCAGGCGGCGGCGATCGCCTGAACGGGTTACGGGCTTCTGCTCGGCAACAGCCGAGCTTCAGTCGGGCTTGGCTGACTGGGTGCAGCGGCGCCGCCAGCGGAACCAACGGGCCAGCTGGTCGGCTGCCGCTGCGCCGTGCACCCCGCCGATCACCTCCATCCGGTGATGGGCACTGGGGTGGCTGGCCAGATCGAGGCAGCCACCGAGGGCTCCGCGCTTGGGGTCGCCGGCGCCGAACACCACCCTGCCCACCCGGGCCTGGATCGCCGCCCCGGCGCACATGCCGCAGGGCTCCAGGGTCACCACCAGGGTGCAGCCATTCAGTCGCCAGTCGCCCAGCACGCGGGCTGCCTGGGCCATGGCCGTGATCTCGGCGTGGCCGAGGGGATCCCGGTGGATGTGGCGACGGTTGCTGCCCCAGCCCACGCATCGTCCCCGCCGGTCCAGCACCACCGCGGCCACGGGGATTTCACCCCCCTCCCCCACCGCCTGGGCACGCCGCAGCAACCGGGCCATCCACAGGTGCAGGGCGGCATCGTCGCTGGTCGGCCTGGACTCCATGGCGCCCTTGTAGCCGAACGCGGCCCCCTCGGCTGCTCCTCAGCTGCCAACGACGCGGCTCGGTGTGGGGCCACAGGCGAGAATGGGGGGGTGCGACCGTCCGCCGTTGGCATCTGCGCCATCCGCCCAGCGGGCCTTTCCGCCCCTCCCCTTTGCCGCCCCCGACCAGCAGGATGAAGCCCTGCTGGTGCTGCTGGAGCAGGCGAGTGCGCGGCTGTGCCGCTGGCTCGGCGGTGCCGCGGCGCGGCCTCCCTTGCCCGGCATCAGCCTGATGCCCGCGGTGGAGCCCCAGCAGCTCGGTGTGTCTGCCGAGCAGTTGCTGGCGGATCTCGACCTGGTGATGGACGGCGCCTACAACCCGGGCCACCCCGGTGCCCTGGCCCATCTCGACCCGCCGCCCCTGGCCGCTTCGATCGTGGGCGACCTGATCTGTGCGGGCCTGAACAACAACCTGCTGGCCGAGGAGCTCTCCCCAAGCCTCAGCCGGCTGGAGCGCAGCCTGATGGCCTGGCTGGCCGAGCGGATCGGCCTGCCTGCCGGTGCCGGTGGGATCCCCGCCAGCGGCGGCACCCTCTCCAACCTGATGGCCCTGGTGATTGCCCGCCGGGAGCGCGAGCTGGGCTGTTGTGGTGACGCGGTGGTGCTGGCCAGCGCGGATGCCCATGTCTCGATCGGCAAATCCCTCGCTGTGATGGGCCTACCCGCCTCTGCCCTGCGGGCGGTTCCGGTGCTGGCCGATGGCGGCATGGATGTGGAGGCTCTGGAGGCGGATCTCGGCGATCTGGCCAGGCGCGGCATTCCGGTGATTGCCGTGGTGGCCACCGCCGGCACCACGGTGCGGGGGGCGGTGGACCCCCTCCCTGTTGTGGCGGATCTGTGCCAGCGCCACCGGGTCTGGCTCCACGTGGATGGCGCCATCGGAGCCGTCTTCGCGTTGAGCGAGCGCCATCGCCAGCGGGTCGAGGGCCTGGGCCGGGCCGACTCCATCACGGTGAACCCGCAGAAGGTGCTGGGCATTACCAAGACCTCCTCCTTGCTGTTGCTGGCCCGGCCCCAGGCCCTGGAGCGCAGCTTCGCCACCGGTTTGCCTTACATGGAGCCCAGCTGGGGTGGGGGGCATGGCGGCGAGAGCGGGTTGCAGGGCACCCGCCCGGCCGAGGTGCTGAAGCTGTGGCTGGGGCTGCGCCAACTGGGCCTGGACGGCATCGAAACCCTGCTGGACCGGGCGATTGCCCGGCGCCATCGCTTGCAGACCTTGCTTGCAGCCCAGCCCGGGCTGGCCCTGGTGAGCGGGCCGCTCCATCTGCTGGCATTCACGCCCGCCCGGGCCAGTGCGGTCCAGGCGGAAGCCTGGAGCCGGCACACCCGCCAGCTGCTGCTCGATGCCCAGTTGATGCTCTCCCGGCCCCTCCATGGCGGCCGCTATCACCTCAAGGCCGTGTTGGGTAACCCCAACACCGGCAACGCGGAGCTGGAACGCCTGGCGGCCGTGGTGGTGGCCAGTGTGGATGCGAGCGGCCTGCCCATCCCCTCCCGCTGCGACTGAGCCCGCCATGGCATTACCACCCCCCCTGCCCCCCGAGTCCGTCGAGCCTGGGCCGGCTGGCCCCGACCAGCGGCGCGGCCGCTGGCTGGCGATCGTGACTGGGGCGATCTCGGTGGTGATCGGTCTCCTCTACCTGATCCTGATCGTGGTGCTCGACAGTCGAGGCCCCATGCAGCCACCGCCACCCGAGGCGTTGGGCACGCTGCCGCCGGCAGCCCTGGAGCTCAATGCTGTGGCGGGCGGGGCGGCAGCTGGCGCTCCCGCCCCCGCAGGGGCTCCACCACCCGGTTGAGGGCAGCCTCCAGAAACTGGCGCAGGGCACCGTCGCGGCGGTTGAGGTTGTAGTGCTGCTGCACCACCTCCTGAATGCCCCCATCGCCCCAGTCCTGATCCCGCTCGAAGTAGGTGATGAAGCTGGCGCCGGCCACCCGCGTGAGCCAGGCGGCGCTCACCGCCTGCAGCGCACGGCTCACCAGCAGGGCTGGCAGATTCACACTCAGTGCCGTTGAGAGCAGCCCCACGCCCCCCTTCACCAGGCCCAGCGCCGCCAGGGTCCGCCCCACGGACACCGCCAGGTCCTGGGCGTTCTCCCGGCTGAGGCTCACGCCGTACAGCCGGGCGATCTCGGCCACCATCTGGGCATTCACCGCGGCCGCCCCCAGCAGGTCGAGGCCCGGCAGGGGCGTGGCGGCCAGCACTCCCGCCCCGATCCACATGTAGCGATCCACGATGCCTTCGGCATCGCTGCGGCGTTGGCCGGCCAGCAGGCGGCGGCTGGCTTCCCCCAGCTGGCGCGACTGCAGCAGCAGGTTGTCGGCGATCAGCTCCTCACCGTCGGCATGGAGCACGCCCGCCATCCGCTGCAGCAGGGCCTCCACCTCCGGTTCGGGTTGCAGGGGGCGGCCCCCGGGTTGGGGAATCGACTGGGGCGAGGCGCTGGCGGGCACCACATCTGCCGCCTCCAACAGATCCGCCGTGCGCTGCCGCAGCAGCTGCAGCAGACGGGCTTCCTCCGCCTCGCCCCGCAGATCGCACTTGTTCAGCACCAGCAGCATGCGCTTGCCCAGGCATGCCAGCGCCTGGTAGAGCTCCGTTTCGGCCGCGCGCAGGTCGCCATCCACCACCAGCAGCAGCAGGTCGGCGGTCGCCGCCTGCTGGCGGGCTTGGCGCTCCCGGCTCCCGCCCTCGTTGCCGGCCTCGAGAATGCCCGGGGTGTCCACCAGCCAGATCGCCCGCTGCAAGCCGCGCAGCCGCAAGCGATAGCGCTGGCTTCCGCCGGTGGAGCCCATGGCTGCGCCCACCTCGCCCACCAGTTGCCGCAGCAGGGCACGGATCAGGGAGGTCTTGCCGCTCGATCCCACGCCGAACACCACCACCACCAGGTCGCCGCGTTCGAGCTCGGCCGCCATGCGCTGCCGTTCCTGGCGCAGCGCTTCCCGTGCCACGCTGTCGCGCACCCGTTCAAGGGTCTGATCGATGCCGGCCAGCTGGCGGGTCGCCGCGTCCCGACGGCTGCTGGGCGGGGTCGGCGCCGCTGGGGCCGCGGTGCCCGAGCGGCGGCCCCAGCCCCCGGCGCTGAGGCCGCGTAGCCAGGGCCAGGCCAGCTGGGCCAGCAGCAGGGCCGCCGCCAGCACCAGCAGCAGGGCCACCGGTCCCACCAGGCTGTAGGGGAGCACGCCGCTCAGCTGCCAGATCAGCTGGTTGAAGGCCTGCAGCACCATGCCCACCACCAGCAGGGCCAGGAGCAGCAGGGCGGCGGCGAGCCACAGGCGTGTGCGCTGCTTCATGGAGGATCGGGGGCTAGGAGCCGCTGGCCCGGACGATTTCGCCCCAGAGGCCGGCGGCAAGGGCACTTGTGGCGCGGGTGGGGCTGTTGTCGTCGTTGCCCAGCCAGATGCCGATCACCCATTGGCGCCGCGGCTCGTAGCCCACATAGAGGAGATCACGACTCTCGTTGGTGGTGCCGGTCTTGCCGCCCTCCCGGCCACCCACCGAGGCAGCCTGGCCCGTGCCGGCCCGCACCACGGCGCGCAGCAGCTCCTGCATCCGGTTGGCGGTGGCCTGCTGCATCACCCGCCGCCCGGGCGCCGTGCCGGGGGGCTTGTCGGTGGTCTGGCGGCAGCGGGAACGGTCGTCTTCCTGGCAGGTTTCCCCGTCCATCACCTGGCGGATCGTGGAGGGGGCGTACCAGGTGCCGCCATTGGCCACGGCGGCGTACGCGGCGGTGAGCTCCAGCAGGGTCACTTCGCTCTGGCCCAGGGCCAGGCCCGGCACGGCGGCCAGGGGGCTGGTGACGCCCAGATCGCGGGCCTTCTGCACCACGGCATCGAGGCCGACCCGCTGGGCCAGCCGCAGGGCCGCCGCGTTGTTGCTGCGGGCGAAGGCGCTCACCAGCGTGAGGCTGCCACCGCAATCACTTGAGAAGGTCTGGCCACGCCACTGCAGCGGTCCGCAGGCCACGGTGTCGCTGACCCGGACCCCCCGCTCCAGCGCCACCAGGTAGGGAAACAGCTTGAAGGTGCTGCCGGGCTGGCGCTGGGCCATCGTGGCCCGGTTGAACTGGCTCTGGCTGTAGTCGCGGCCGCCGGCCACGGCCAGGATGCCGCCGTTTCGGGCATCGAGCACCACCACGGCCCCCTCCTTCACCCCCAGGCTGGCACTGCTGCCGATCCACTGGCGCAACAGTCGCTCCACAGTTGCCTGCAATGTGGGGTCCAGGTGGGTGTCCACCAGGAAGTTGCCCTCCGCGGCCACGTCGGCGCCCACCTGGGCCTGCAGGTCGCGCCGCACCTGGTCGGTGTAGAAGGGGGCACCGCGGCGCCGCTGCTGGTCGCGGCAGGCCTCCGGGCTGAGCCGCACCGGACTGCGGCGTGCCCGCCGACCGGCGTCCGCCGAAATGCGGCCCGTGTTCACCATGTCGGCCAGCACCCGGTTGCGGGCGTCCAGGGCGGCCTGGGGATCGAAACAGGGGTCGTAGCCATTGGGGGAGGGCAGCAATCCCACCAGCAGGGCGGCTTCCGGCAGGTCGAGGGCCTGGGCCGACTTGCCGAAGTAGTGCCGGCTGGCATCCTCGAAGCCCCAGCCCGCGCCGAGGTACACCCGGTTGAGGTAACTCAGCAGCAGATCCCGCTTGCTGAACCGTGCCTCGAGCTGGAGCGACACCAGCAGCTCCCGCCACTTGCGTCCCAGACTCTCCCCCTGCCCCACCTGGTCGGGGTAGAGGCTGCGGGCCAGCTGCTGGGTGAGCGTGCTGCCGCCTTCCAGCACCCGTCCCCCCAGCAGGTTGGTGAGCAGGGCCCGTCCCGTTCCGATCGGGTCCACCCCCGGGTGCCACCAGAACCGGTTGTCCTCACTGGCCAGCAGGGCATCAACCAGCACCTTGGGGAAGGCATTCAAGGTGGCCAGCTCCCGGTGGCGCTTGCCCTCTGCACTGGCGATGGGCTTGCCCTGGCGGTCGTAGAGGGCCAGCGGACCCCGCACCGGAGCCAGGCTGCCCCGGATCGGCAGGGTCAGCACCCCCAGGGCCAGGGTGGCCAACCCCACGCCGGCGATGGCGGCCAGGCCAAGCGTGGTGATGCGGGCCAGGCGCTCCGGCCGGGTGAGACGCCTGCAGTGGAACTCCAGTTCGGGCACCTCGGTCAGGTGGCTGGGCCCGAACCGCACCGTGTCGCCCTCGTTGAGCAGCAGCTCCCGCACCCGCCGACCGTTCCACCACAGGCCGTTGGTGGAGCCGTTGTCCAGCAGCAGCCAGTGGCGCCCCCGTTGCTCCAGCAGCCCGTGCTGGCGGCTCACGGCGGGATGGGGAACACAGATCTCACAGTCGCGGTCCCGACCCAGGCGGTAGGCGCCGCTGTGCAGGGTCACCCGGTGCGGTCCCTCACCCGGCAGATGCAGCAGCAGGACGGCTTCAGCCATCGTCGGGTGCCTGCTGGAAAAGGTCGATCAGGAAACCCACCACCGCCAGGTTGATGGCCACGTCGGCGAGGTTGAACACCGGGAAGTTCACCGGCACCAGGGCGAGAAAGTCGATCACGGCCCCCAGCCGCCAGCGATCGAGGCCATTGCCGATGGCACCGCCCAGCAACAGGCCCAGGGCCAGGGCGCGAGTGCGGGGCAGGCCCCGTCTGCCGGCTTTCAGAATCCACACCGCCACCCCCAGGGACACCAGCAGGCTCACCACCCCCAGCACCCGGGTGGAGCCGGTGAACAGGCTGAAGGCAGCGCCGGTGTTCGTGGTGTAGTACAGGTCGAGCAGGCCCGGCAGCAGGGGGCGACTGCCCTGGCCGGGCAGCACCTGAGCGGCCCAGATCTTGGTGAGCTGGTCAGCCAGCACCACCAGGGCTGCGGTGAGGAAACAGAGGCGGCGCCTCACGGCCGCTCTCTCAGCAGCGGCATTCATGGCAGGGCCGGGTCGCATGGCGGCCACCTCAGGGTTGCACGAGCAGCAGGCGCCGCAGACCGGCGGCCAGTACTGCCACGGCGCAGCAGGCCAGCAGCAGCGAGGGCAGCGGAGCCAGGCTGTAGCGAAGGGCCAGCTGGTCGAAGGGCACCCCCCAACGGCCCGCCAGGCTCCCCAGCACCAGGTTGATCAGGCCGCAGAGCTGAATCAGCACCAGGCCCACCACGGCGCTGGCCGCCAGGGCGAGCGGATCGTGCATGCCCGGTTGGCGGGCCAGTTTGCCCACCAGCCACCCGGCCGGCAGAAACCCCGCCAGGAAGCCGAAGCCGGGATCCAGCAGGTAGGTGGTTCCGCCACCGCCATGGAACACGGGCAACTGGAACAGACCAAGGCTGAGGTAGCCCACCGCAGCCAGCAGGGCGCTGCGGGGCCCGCAGACCAGGGCCGTCAGCAACAGGGCCGGCACCTGCAGGGTGATGGGCAGGGTGGCGATGTCCCAGTGGCCCGCCGTGCTGGGCCAGGGAACGGCGGCCTGCACCAGGCCTCCCACCAGGATCAGCATCAGCCCGGCGAGGGCCCCACTCCAGTTGGCTAGCGCCCGCAAGAACCCAGCTTCAAGCTGCAGCCAGTCTGCCCGCTGGAGCAACCCCGACCCGTGTTGCCAGGGCCTCCTCCCGGTGCGGCTCCCCTAGCCTGGTCCGTACCCGTTCTGCTGGTCCCGTGTCGCCCGATGCCCCGGCTCCCGAGCCCAGCCAGCCCCAAGCCAGCCAGCCCCACTCCATGGAGCCTCACTCCAAGGAGGGTCACTCCAACGAGGCCCACTCCATCGAGCCAGAGGGTGCCCAGGGGGGGCAGGAGCCGGACGGGCCCCTGGCCGCTGAGCCGGAGTTTCCCGTGTGCTGGCCCGTGGGAACGGTGGTGCGGCTGCGGCAGCGCCCCTCCTATCTGAAGACCGCCGATCCGATGCCGATGTTGCGGCCGTCCGATCTGATCGGCATGGACGAGCAGGGGCAGGTGGTGGAGCAGCGGGCCCTGGGCCAGATCGCCGTGCGCTTCCGCCGCGGCACCTTCCTGCTGGCTGCCGGCGCCTGTGAGCCCGATTCAGACTGAACCGGGCGCCGGCTCCTGGGCCCGCTGCCCCCAGACCCGCTCAACCGCCGCCAGCGCGCCTGCCGGGCCGCAGAGGCTGAGGTGGGGCTGGCGCAGCCAGCGCCGGGCCGCATCCAGCAACTGCTGGGGATTGAGCTGCTCCGCCCGCTCCAGGCACTGCTGCACATGGTTCGCCCCCAGGCCGTAGCCGAGCACCAGGGCCTGGCGATCCGCCAGCTGTCCACAGGTCTGCCGGCCCATGGCGTCCTGGCCGCGAAACTTGGCCCGGGCCATGGCCAGCTCTGCCTCACTGAGGGGCTCCTCCAGCAGGCGTTGCCATTCCTCCAGCACGCACGCACAGGCTTCGGCGGCCCGTTCGGCCGAGGTGGAGAGGTGCCACACAAAGGGGGTGGCGCCGCAACGGGCCGGCATGTGCACGCCCACGTCGTAGGCCAGACCCCGCTCTTCCCGCAGCAGCACGAACAGCCGGCTCGACATCCCGAGCCCCAGGTGGGCCTGCAGCAGGCGCAGGGCCAGGGCGTCCTCGTGGCCGAGGGGCACGGTGGCGCAGCCGAGCATCAGCACCAGCTGTTCGGTGTCCTGCTCCTGCAGGGCCAGGGCCGGGCCGGGCTGGCCGCTGGGCCCGGCCAGCCGCGTAGACGGCTGGGTGGGGAAGGGCCTCTGCTCCAGGGCCCCATTCAGCTGGGGCGCCAGCTCCTCGCCTAGATCGCCGCAGAGCACCAGCTGGGCCCCCTGGTTGCCCAGCCGCGCCACCAGCGGGCGCAGGTGGTCGGCGCCCAGGCTCTCCAGTTCCTCCGCCACCCCGAGCGGGTCGTGACCGTAGGGACCCTGGCCGTAGAGCTGGTGACGCAGCCCGTCATGGGCGATCTGGAAGGGGTCCTCCTGCTGGCGCTGCAGGTTCTGCAGGTTCAGTTCCCGCTCGAGCTCCACCTGGTCGGGGTGGAGGCAGGGGGCGGTGACCATGTCCAGCAACAGCGGCACGAGGTCGGCGCCGTCCTCGCTGGCGCACTTCAGGCTCAGCACCAGGGCATCCTCACCGGCCTCGGCCCGCAGGGAGGCGCCCCGGCCCTCCACCAGCTCGGCCAGCGCATCGGCGTCCAGGGCGCCGGCGCCTCGGGTGAGGGTGCCGGCCAGCAGCTGCATGGCCCCCCGCTGCCGCTGGGGATCCTCACTGCTGCCGCCGCGGATCCACAGCCGCGCCGCCAACAGGCCGGCACCGGGCCGCTGTTGCGTCACCAGCGGCAATCCCCCCGGCAGGGTGGTGGTGTTCCAAGGGCTGGTCATGCCGGCACGGCCTCCAGAACACAGGCCCGCTCCGGTGCCAGCCAGGGCAGGCAGTCCTTCTGCAGAGCCTTGCTGTCCCAGCGATCCAGGGCCAGCAGCGGCTCCTCCAGGGTCCAGGCATGGCTCCAGAGCTGGCTGCTGGCCAGGGCAGCGGCCACCCCTCCCGCCGATTCGAGGCCAAAGCGGTAGCCATTGGCCACCAGCCGCTGGGTGCGCTGCCACTCCGCCATCGGGATCGGGGCTTCCGCCAGGGCGCGCAGCTCCGCCTCGATGGCGGCCCGGATGGCGGGCAGATCCTCCTCGGCGCCGATGGCCTCCAGCAGGGCCAGGCTGCCGCACTCGAGCACATGCAGATCCAGGTCGATGCTCTCCACCAGTCGCAGCTGTTCGCGCAGGCGATCCACCAGGCGGCTGCGGCGCCCCTCCGCCAGCAGGCTGGTGAGCAGGTCCGCGCCCATCACCTGGGGCAGGTCGGCAGCGGCGGGGAGCTTCCAGAGCATCAGCAGCCGTGCTGACTCCAACCGGGGGACGGCGAGGCGGTGGCTCCCGGGTTGCACCCGCAGGGCCGGCAGGGCGGGGTCGCCCGCCCCCCTCCCCAGGCGGGCCAGCGGACCGGCGGCGATCGCCGCCTCGATGGCCTGGCTGTGGGGCAGATCCGGATCGAGGGCCCCCGCCAGGCTCAGCACGCAGCGGTCAGCGCGATACAGGCGTTGCTGGAAGGCGGCCATGGCCTGGGGCGTGTGGTCCAGCAGGGCGTCGCGACGGCCGAGAATGGCCTGGCCGTAGGGATGGTCGCCGCAGCCACAGCTGAGCAGCCGCTGCAGGGCCACCTCCTCGGGCTGGTCCTCGCTCTGGGCCAGTTCCTCCAGCACCACCTGGCGTTCCATGGCGAAGGCCTCGGCATCCAGGCGCGGCTCCAGCACCAGGTCGAGCAGCAGCTCCACCGCCTCGGCGGCGGCTTCGGGTGGAATCAGCACGTGGTAGTGCACATCGTCGAAGCCGGTGGCCGCATTGCTGCTGCCACCGAGGGCTTCGATCCGCCAGTCGAACTCCCCGGGCTCCAGCCGGCGGCTGCCCTTGAACACCATGTGCTCGAGGAAGTGGGCCATGCCGCTCTCCCCCCGTTCCTCGAACAGGCTGCCGGCCCGGCACCAGAAGTCGAGGCACACCAGCGGGGCGTCGGGCAGGTTGAGCCGCACCAGCTGGGCGCCATTGCTGAGCCGTTGCAGGAGGGGTGCCTGCAGACCCGGCAGGCGGGCAGGGGGGGGAGCCAGGGGCAAGGCGGCAGGGCGTGTCAGGATCCGCATTCTGCTGGCTGAAGCGGCTGTGGCGAGTTCGGCAATGCCTCCAGGATCGGCGACGCCCCAGGGGTCGGCCCTGCCCCCGGGAGTGGAGCTCCATCCCCTGGTGGAAGCCCTGGCCGGCGAAGTGCGCTCCGTCTGGGGCAGCCTGCCCGATCTCAGCCCCCTGCCGGTGGATCCCGACCTGGAGGCCATCAGCGGCAGCCTGGATGGGGAAGCGCTGTTCATCCGCAACGAGCTCTGGTGCAGCCGTGGGCTGCGCAAACTCCATCTGGAGACGGCCCGCCTCGGCCTGGGCCTGCAGATCTTGCACTGCGTGTGGTTCCCGGATCCCCGCTGCGACCTGCCCGTGTTCGGGGCCGACATCGTGGCCAGTCCCGCCGGTGTGTCTGCAGCAATCGTGGATCTTTCTCCGGTGCGGGGCGTGTTGCCCGAGGCCATGGAAGCGGCCCTGGCATCGCGGCGTCCGCGCCTCTACAGCCAGCCCCGTGAGCTGCCGGCCTGGGGAGCGATCTTCTCCCCCCATGTGCGTTTCGTGCGGCCAGCCGGCCCCGAAGAGGACCGCCAGTTCGTGGAAGAGGTGGGCGAGATCCTCGCGATCCTGGCCGAGGCCTGCCGCAGCGCACCCCTCGCCGCGGCGGACGATCCGTCAACGATTCAGAGGTGGGAGGGTCAGCTGCACTATTGCAAGCAACAGAAACAAAACGACAAGACCCGTCGGGTGCTGGAGAAGGCCTTCAACCCGGCCTGGGCGGACCGGTACATCGAGGAGCTCCTTTTCGACGATCCTCCGCGCCCATGACCGCCCGGCGGCAGTGGTTGCTGGGCGGCGCAGCGGTGGCCCTGCTGCTCTCCGGCGTGGCCCTGGGGAGATTGCTGCTGCTGCCGCGCACTCCTGTCGCCAGTCCAGCGACTCCCGACCCTGCCGTCCAGCCCAGACCCGTGGAGGCCGTGGCTGCCTTGGGCCGGCTCGACCCCCGCGGTGAGATCCGCAAGGTTGCTTCCCCGATCAGCGGCATCGGCGGCAGCCCCCGCCTCACCCGCCTGCTGGTGCGCGAAGGACAGGCCGTGGCGGCGGGCCAGTTGCTGGCTCAGTTCGACACCGCCCCCACCCTGAAGGCCGAACGAGTTCAGCTGCAGGCCCGGATCGGCAACCTGGAATCGAGGCTCACCCTCCAGCGCCGCGACATCGATCGCTACCGGCGTCTGGCCCGCAGCGGTGCCATCGCCAGCGCCGACCTCGATGGCCGTGAAACCGACCTGCTAGCCCTCCAGGGTGAGCTGCTGGAAGCCCGGGCCGAGCTGGAGAAGATCGAGGCCGAGCTGCTCCTCACCGAGCTGCGGGCGCCCATTGCCGGCACCGTGCTGCGCCTGCATGCCCGCGAAGGGGAGCGCCCCGGCGACGATGGGGTGCTGGAGCTGGGGGCCAGCGACCGGATGGAGGCCCTGGTGGAGGTGTATGAAAGCGACATCGCCAGGGTGCGTCCGGGCCAGTCGGTCACCCTCAGCAGTGAACACGGTGGCTTCTCGGGGTCCCTCCAGGGACAGGTGCTGCGCATCAGTCCCCAAGTGCGCCAGCGGGAGGTGCTGGCCACCGATCCCACCCAGGACGCCGATGCCCGCATCGTGGAGGTGCGGGTGGGACTCGATTCCGCCTCGGCCCAGCGGGTGCGCTCCCTCAGCGGCCTCAAGGTGATCGCCCGCTTCCTGCCCTGATGCTGGATCGCCTCTGGCCGGCACGGCGGATTCCCCTGGCCTGGCTGCTGCTCACCCGCCAGCCGGTGCGCCTGGCCGTGGCCCTTGCGGGCATCTCCTTCGCGGGGATCCTGATGTTCATGCAGCTGGGCTTCCGCGATGGCCTGTTCGAAGCCAGCGTCACGGTGCACCGTCAATTTGCTGCCGATCTGGTGCTGATCAGCCCGCGCACCATGAGTTCGATCGGCATGGCGGCCTTCCCGCGCCGGCGGCTGGTGCAGGCCATGGCCGATCCGGATGTGCGGGGGATCACCCCGGTGCACTGGAACCTGCTGCTCTGGCGCAACCCGGAAACCCGCTCCACCCGGTCGATCCTCACCCTGGGCTTCGAGCCGGGCGATCCCCTGTTCAACGATCCCCAGCTGGCCCAGCAGGCCCGCCTGCTCACCCAGAAGGGTCGGGTGCTGTTCGATGAGCAGTCGCGGCCGGAGTTCGGTCCGATCGCGGAGCGCTTCCGCGCCGGCGAGGTGGTGGAGACGGAGGTGGCCGGCAGCCGGGTGCGGGTGGTGGGTCTGGTGTCCATGGGTCCCTCCTTCGGAGCCGACGGCAACCTGCTCACCAGTCGGGAAACCTTCCTTTCGCTGATGCCCCAGACCCCGCCGGGCAGCATCGAACTGGGCCTGATCCGGCTGGCCCCGGATGCCGATCCCCTGGCGGTGGCCGAGCGGTTGCGCCGCCTGCTGCCCCCCGACGTGAAGGTGCTCACCAAGCAGGCTTTCGAGGAATTCGAGAAGACCTACTGGCGCACCAGCACGGCCATTGGCTTCATCTTCACCCTGGGTGCGGCCATGGGTTTTGTGGTGGGCTGCGTGATCGTGTATCAGATCCTCTATTCCGACGTGAGCGATCACCTGGCCGAATACGCCACGCTCATGGCGATGGGCTATCCCCTGCCCCGGCTGCTCGGGGTGGTGGCCCGCGAGGGCCTGCTGCTGGCGGTGCTGGGCTACGTGCCGGCCTATCTCACCGGTCTCGGTCTCTATGCCCTGGTGCGCAGCGGCACCCGGCTGCCTGTATTCATGGATCCGCAGAGGGCCTGGCTGGTGTTCGCCATGATCCTGGTGATGTGCATGGCCTCGGCGACCCTGGCGATGCGCCGGCTGGCGGACGCCGATCCGGCGGAAATCTTCTGATGGCCGCTCCGAGTGTCGCCATCGAGGGCCTCGTGCACAGCTACGGGCAAGCTGCGACCCGCGTCGAAGTGCTGCGTCAGGTGAACCTCCGCATCGACCCGGGCGAAGTGGTGCTGCTCACCGGCCCCTCCGGCTGCGGCAAGACCACCCTGCTCACCCTGGTGGGGGCCCTGCGCCAGGTGCAGAGCGGCTCGCTCCGTGTGCTCGGCGAGGAGCTCTGCGGCGCAGACCGGGCCACCCGCCAGCGGCTGCGGCGCCGCATCGGCATGATCTTCCAGGGCCACAACTTGCTGCGCTGCCTGAGCGCTGAGCAGAACGTGCAGATGGGTGCCGACCTGCTGGGCGGCCTGGGTTACCGCAGCCGGCGCGACCGGGCCCGCCAGTGGCTGCGCGCCGTCGGTCTGGCCGACCAGCTGCACAAGCTGCCCCACGATCTCTCCGGCGGCCAGAAGCAGCGGGTGGCGATCGCCCGGGCGCTGGCGGCCGAGCCCCAGCTGCTCCTGGCCGATGAGCCCACCGCCGCCCTCGATTCCCGCACCGGCCGGGAGGTGGTGGACCTGCTGCAACGTCTGGCCAAGGACCAGGGCTGTGCCGTGCTGATGGTCACCCACGACCCGCGCATCCTGGATGTGGCGGATCGGCTGCTGCGCATGGAGGATGGCCGCCTGCAGGTGGCGGTGCCGTAGTTCGGACCGATCCAGCGGTGGCGCCGATTGGGTAAGGTGAGATTTGGACATCAATACCGGGACGCCACTGCATGGCAAAGCGCAGGAATCTGAAGAAGGAAAAGCAGGAGCGCAACCGCGCCTATGCCCGCAAGTTCAAGAAGCGCAAGCTGCGCAACGACGGCCGTGGTGAGGGTGCCGGCAATGGCGTGACCGGCACGGCCAACAACGGTGGCGCCGCCGACTGAGCGCTTCGGCAACCGTCCGCTCACCAAGGGGATCCGCAGGGGTCCCCTTTTTTTGCCCCCACCGCGCCTGAGACCCCCACCCCCGGCCCGTGCCGATGTTTCTGAGCGTCGTCATCCCCACCTACAACCGCCTGCCGATCCTGCGCCAGTGTCTGCAGGCCCTGGAGCAGCAGCAGCGGGCCGAGCCGATCGAGGGGTATGAGGTGGTGGTGGTGGACGACGGCTCCACCGATGAAACCGTGGCCTGGATCGAGCAAGCCAGCGGGGCGGGCGCGTTGAACCATGTGCGGCTGATCGAGCAGGAGCATGGCGGACCGGCCCTGGGGCGCAACCGGGGTGTGGAGGCCGCCCGGGGCGACGTGATCGTGTTCATCGACAGCGATCTGGTGGTCACCCCCACGTTTCTGCTCAGCCATGCCCGCAGCCTGGAGGGCGATTGGCGGGCGGCTGGCAATCGCCTCAGCTTCACCTACGGCGCCGTGATCAACACGGCCGATTTCCACAACCCCACCGGAGAACGCCACAAATGGCGCGATCTCTCCTGGGCCTACTTCGCCACCGGCAATGTGGCGATCGAGCGCCAGCTGCTGGAGAGGGCCGGCCTGTTCGACACCGGCTTCCATCTCTATGGCTGGGAGGACCTGGAGCTGGGGGAGCGGTTGCGGCGCCTGGGGGTGCGCCTGGTGCGTTGCCCTGCCGCCGTGGGCTACCACTGGCACCCGGCCTTCAGCCTGGATCAGATTCCCCAGCTGCTGCGGGTGGAGCAGGAGCGGGCCCGGATGGCGCTGTTGTTCTATCGCAAGCATCCCAGCTGGCGCGTGCGGTTCATCGTTCAGTACACCTGGCTGCACCTGGTGCTGTGGAACCTGCTCACCCTCGGGGGTCTGCTCAATGAGCGCAGCCTGCGGCCCCTGCTGGGTTGGTTGATCCGCCACGGCAAGCCGGCACTCGCCATGGAGCTGCTGCGGCTGCCGCTCAATCGCGTGGGCGTGCACACCATCTTCCGGCTGGCGGGGCGGCAGGGGGCCGGCGGCACCGTTTGATAGGGTCTGGGAGTTCCCTAACACCGCACACCTGCGTGTTTCGGGTGACCTGAGCCCAGGGGTCCACGCCCCTGCCGCTCCCACGCCCTTGGGCGCTGGATCCGGTCCCTGGCAGGTGGAGGCAAACCCGAAACCCAATCACCATGGCTGTTGTCACTCTCGCAGAAATGATGGAGGCGGGTGCCCATTTCGGGCACCAAACGCGCCGCTGGAACCCCAAGATGTCGCGCTACATCTATTGCGCGCGCAATGGAGTTCACATCATCGATCTCGTGCAGACCGCCGTCTGCATGAACAACGCCTACAAGTGGGTGCGCACGGCCGCACGAAGCGGCAAGCGCTTCCTGTTTGTGGGCACCAAGAAGCAGGCCTCCGAGGTGATCGCCCAGGAGGCCACCCGCTGCGGCGCCGCCTATGTGAACCAGCGTTGGCTGGGCGGCATGCTCACCAACTGGACCACCATGCGCGCCCGCATCGAGCGCCTGAAGGATCTTGAGCGCATGGAGAGCTCCGGTGCCATCGCCATGCGTCCGAAGAAGGAGGCGGCCGTGCTGCGCCGTGAGCTGGATCGCCTTCAGAAATACCTTGGTGGTCTGAAGAACATGCGCCGCTTGCCTGACGTGGTGGTGCTGGTGGACCAGCGCCGGGAGACCAACGCCGTGCTGGAAGCCCGCAAGCTGGATATTCCCCTGGTGTCGATGCTTGACACCAACTGCGATCCCGACCTCTGCGACGTGCCGATTCCCTGCAACGACGACGCCGTGCGCTCGGTGCACCTGGTGCTCAGCCGCCTGGCCGATGCCATCAACGAAGGCCGTCATGGTGCCAGCGATCAGGGTCAGGCCGACCAGGGATGAGTCGTCTCGCCCGCTCCCACCCCCACCTTTCCCCTCATTTTCTGATCCATGGCTGAGATTTCAGCGAAGCTCGTCAAGGACCTGCGCGACAAGACCGGCGCGGGGATGATGGACTGCAAGAAGGCCCTTGCAGAAACCAAAGGCGACACCGAGAAGGCCATCGAATGGCTGCGCCAGAAGGGCATTGCCAGTGCTGAGAAGAAGTCGGGCCGCACGGCCGCTGAAGGTGCCATCGGCTCCTACATCCACACCGGCGCCCGGGTGGGCGTGCTGGTGGAGGTGAACTGCGAAACCGACTTTGTGGCCCGCGGCGAGATCTTCCAGGAGCTGATCCGCAATGTGGCCATGCAGATCGCTGCCTGCCCCTCGGTGGATTACGTCAAAGTGGAGGATATCCCTGCCGAGGTGGCCGACCGGGAGAAGCAGATTGAGATGGGTCGCGACGACCTGTCTGGCAAGAAGGAGGAAATGAAGGAGAAAATTGTGGCCGGTCGGATCGGCAAGCGGCTCAAGGAGATGGCCCTGATGGATCAGCCCTACATCAAGGACAGCTCCATGACCGTAGCTGAAATGGTGAAGCAAGTAGCGGGCAAGGTGGGTGAAAACATCCAGGTGCGGCGTTTCGTCCGCTTCAACCTCGGCGAAGGCATTGAAGTGGAGAAGCTCGACTTTGCTGCCGAGGTTGCGGCCATGGGTGGTGCTGCCTAGCCAGGGCCACGGCAGGCCCTGACCAGTGACCGTGGACAGCACC
Source organism: Bradyrhizobium ivorense (assembly GCA_943368005.1). Lineage (GTDB taxonomy): Bacteria > Cyanobacteriota > Cyanobacteriia > PCC-6307 > Cyanobiaceae > NIES-981. Next base: position 96,302 of record CALRKN020000006.1, read on the forward strand.
GAACCTCTCCAGCCAGCTCCCCCGTCACTGGTGGATCACCTTGAGGATGTGCGGTTGCAGCTCTCCGCCTTCAGCGACCAGCTGCGCACCGCCAACCCCTCGGTCTACCGCGATCTGGCCCTCTACCTCCAGGTGTTGCGCGAAGGCCTGCTGAACAGCGTTCAGCAGGCCTCTTTTCATCTGGCCACCCACTTCTTCCCCGATCGATACTGCGACCTTCTGCCGGCCCAGCGGACCGCGCTGCATGGACGCATCGCCGAGCGCGTCCAGCGCTGCTGCAGCCTGCTCACCGTGGAACAAGTGGTGCAGCTGGCGGGGCAAATCGGGCGAGAACACCGCCAGCGCCTGCGTCAACGGCAGCAGGAATGGCTTGCCCAGCTGCGCAAGGTTGGGGAGGAGGTTTCCCCCACCGCCGACGACGAGCCGGACTCCCCAGCGGGAGGGGGGCCCGATCCGGCGGGCTCGATCCGGTTGAATGCGGCTCTGCCCTTCAACCTGGAGCGCTGGCAGGCGCTGAGCGGACTCTCCGCTTCCCAGAACTCCCACCAAGACGACTCTGCCACCCGTGAGTCTCCTTACCCCGGTGGGGCCACGGATGGCTCCGAGGCCGATGGCGACTCGGGTGATCCATGGGAGGGATTGCTGGATTCCCAAGCTGAATCGCTGCTGGACAGCTTATTTGAATCGGCCGGGATGGACGCCCCGCCATCCCCCTGGGATTCAGGCTGTCTGCCCACCGATCCCCAGGCGCTGATGGTGTGGCTGGAGGGCTTTGAGCATGCCCTGGTGCGGCGGCTGCGCAATCTCTCCCATTCAGTAAACGTGGAGCTTCTCCACGCTGGCCTCAGCCGCGCCCTGTTGCCGGTGAGTCTTTTGCAGGCTGCCCTGCAGGGCCAGCTGGAGCCCCAGCCAGCCCCGGCCAACCTGCTGCGGCTTCAGTTGCCCACGGGGGCTGATGGGAGTCACGACATGGACACTGTGGTGCTGCTCCTGCGCCTCTCCGACCTCGAACTCGATCAGCCGCGGCTGCGCAGCTGCCGCGGTCGCTGGCAGCGCCATCGCCAAGAGATACGCAGAATGGCGGCACAGCATCGCCGCCTGCAGCGGCAACTTCAGAGGCTTGAGGCGCAACGGCTGTGGCACCAGGACCTTCCCAGCCAGTCCCAGCCCCCCCGCCCGCCGCAGGCCCCGCCACAGCCTGGCTGAGAACGCTCCAGCAGGCCCTGGCCCTGGAGGTGGAGCGGGGTTGCACCAACCTGATGGGCCGTCGCGAGAGGTTCAGCACCTTCCTGGCCCGCTCCCTGCGCCAGCCCACGGCGGCTGTTGATGCGGGAGCCGGTGCGGTGGGTGCGGATGCGCAGGAATCCTGCCGGCGACTGGCCGACCGATTCGACAGCTACGACCAGCTGTCCCCCAGCCAGCGCCAGTCGCTGGTGGCCCAGTGCCGTCAGTTGCTGCACCAGTGCCAGCTGCGACTGCGGCCTGCGGCCGAGCCCGCCCCACCCAGGCTGCGGTTGGCAGCCCCCTCCCCTCCCTCCCCCGCTTCCGGCTCCCAGCCCAACGCCCCGGCCCTGCACCTGCAAACGCCGCTGGCGGAAGTGCGCGGCGTCGGGCCGAAAACGGCAGCCCGCCTGGCCCAGCTCGGGTTGTTCGTGGTGCGCGATCTGGTGCAGTACTACCCCCGCGACTACCTCGACTACGCCAACCTGGTGCGGATCAGTGGACTCGAGCCCGGCCGCACCGCCACGGTGGTGGCCACGGTGCGCCGCAGCCATGCCTTCACCAGTCCGCGCAATCCCCAGCTGGCGATTCTTGAGCTCCAGCTGGTCGATGTCACCGGCCGGCTGCGGGTGAGCCGCTTCTTCGCCGGCCGCCGTTTCACCACCCCGGGCTGGCTCAAGCTGCAGCAGCGCCAGTTCCCCCCCGGCGCCACGGTGGCCGTGAGCGGCCTGGTGAAGGAGAGCAGCTACGGACCCCAGTTTCAGGATCCGTTGATCGAGGTGCTGGAGAGCCCCCAGGCCCCGGTGCGCTCCCAGGAGATCGGCCGCTTGATTCCGGTGTACGGCCTCACGGAGGGTCTCCCGGCCGACCGCATGCGCCAGCTGATGGCGGCCGTGCTCCCCCAGGTTCCCCCCTGCCCCGAACCCCTGCCGCAGGGCCTGCGCCAGCGGGAGGGGTTGCTGGAGCGTGCCACGGCCCTGCGCCAGATCCACCAGCCCCAGAACCAGGCAGAGCTCCAGGCCAGTCGTCACCGCCTGGTGTTCGATGAGTTTCTGCTGATGCAGCTGGGGCTGCTGCAGCGGCGCCGCGAGCTGCGCCAGCGACCCGCCCCCAGCCTCAACCCGCCGGCCGCCGCCCTGCTCGATCGCTTTCTGGCGCTGCTGCCCTTCGGGCTCACCGCCGCCCAGCGGCGGGTGCTGGCCGAAATCCGAGCCGACCTGGCCCGCCCCGAGCCGATGGCTCGCCTGGTGCAGGGGGATGTGGGCAGTGGCAAGACGGTGGTGGCGATCGCCGCCCTGCTGCTGGCCCTCGACAGTGGCTGCCAGGGGGCCCTGATGGCCCCCACCGAGGTGCTGGCCGAGCAGCATCACGCCACCCTCTGCCGCTGGTTGCCCCAGCTGCACGTGAGCTCGGCCCTGCTCACCGGTTCCACGCCGCTGCGGCGCCGCCGCCAGCTGCTCACCGACCTGGCCAATGGGCAGGTGCAGGTGCTGGTGGGCACCCATGCCCTGCTGGAAGACCCGGTGCAGTTCGCCCGGCTCGGACTGGTGGTGGTGGATGAACAGCACCGCTTCGGGGTGCGCCAGCGCGATCGGCTGCTGCACAAGGGCCTGCAGCCCCACCTGCTCACCATGACCGCCACGCCCATCCCCCGCACCCTGGCCCTCTCGGTGCATGGCGACCTCGACGTGAGCCAGATCGATGAGCTGCCCCCAGGCCGCACCCCCATCCGTACCCGCCTGCTCTCGGCGGCTGATCGGAGTGAGGCCTACGACCTGATCCGCCAGCAGGTGGCGGCGGGCCAGCGGGCCTATGTGGTGCTGCCGCTGGTGGAGGAGTCGGAAACCACCGATCTGCGCTCGGCGGTGGAGGTGCACCAGCAGCTCAGCGCCGAGGTGTTCGCCGATCTCCAGGTGGGGCTGCTGCATGGCCGCATGGCCGGCGCCGAGAAACAGGCGGCGATTGCGGCCTTTGCTGCCGGCCACACCCAGGTGCTGGTGAGCACCACCGTGGTGGAGGTGGGGGTGGATGTGCCGGAGGCCAGCGTGATGGTGGTGGAGCATGCCGAGCGCTTCGGGCTGGCCCAGCTGCACCAGCTGCGCGGCCGGGTGGGCCGCGGTGCCGCCGCCTCCCATTGCCTGCTGATCCACTCGGGGCGCAACCCCCAGTCGCGCCAGCGCCTCGACGTGCTGGTTCGCTCCAGTGATGGCTTCGAAATCGCCGAGATGGACCTGCGCCTGCGCGGCCCGGGCCAGGTGCTGGGCACGCGCCAGAGCGGACTGCCGGATCTGGCCCTGGCCAGCCTCTGCGACGACGGCGACGTGCTGGAACGGGCCCGGGCCGTGGCGGAGGAACTGCTCAGCGCCGACCCCCAGCTCCAGCACCATCCCCACCTCACCCAGCTGCTGCAGCAGCAGCGGGAGCAGCTGAGTGAGGCGGTGCGGCTCAACTGAACCGGCCGCCACTGGTTGTCTTCCCGGGAGGGTCAGACTCGGGAGCGTTGGCGTGGAGTGGCAGCGGGGCTATGGCGATGCAGCGGCGTCCCTGGAACGACGTGCCCATCCATGATCTGCGCGAGCCGCTGCTAACGCTGCCTCCCCTTCTGCATCGGATCGAACCCCATCCCTACGCCTCCCTGGGTGCCCCCTACGGGCCAGGGGCCTGCCCATTCCAGCTGCGCCAGGGTGTTCTGAACCGCCTTCTCCAGGCCCAGGCGGTTCTGCAACGCAGCCAGCCCGACTGGTGCCTGGCAATCTTTGATGCCTGGCGCCCCCTGGGGGTCCAGGCATTCATGGTGGAGCACACGATCGCTGCCCTGTGCCGGGAGCGGGGCATCGCTGCCGACCAGCCCTCGCAGGCCCGCACACAGGTGCTGGACGACGTGGGCCGCTTCTGGGCCCCACCCAATCCCGATCCCGCCGCACCCCCTCCCCACAGCACCGGTGCGGCGGTGGATCTCACCCTGGCCTGTCGCAGCCGAGCCGGGGCTGACGGCCAGGGGGAACCGGTCGTGCTGGACATGGGATCTGCGATCGATGCAATCGGACCCGTGTCCGAACCGGACCATTTCCAGACCTTGGCCCAGCAGACCAGCGATCCCAGCCTGGTCGCTCGGCATCAGCTCTGCCACGGGCGCCGGGTTGCCCTGCGGGACGCGATGGCAGCCGCAGGCTTTGCCCAGCACCCAAACGAGTGGTGGCACTTCAGCTGGGGGGATCAACTCTGGGCCTGGCGCACCGGTGCAAGCCAGGCCCGCTATGGCCGCGTCGACCCCCCCTCCGCGGGGCCGGGGGACTGACGGGGCATCAGGCCGCCGTCAGCAGGCGCTGCACTTCCTCCTGACCCATGCTCACCACGAAATCTCCGAAGCCCTTGCGCATGCCGGTCTGGCGCCAGCCCAGCAACAGAGGTTCCAGCGTCGCTTCCATGGCGGCGAGGGGCATCTTCTCGAGATAGGGCTCGGCCAGCCGGCTGAGCTCACCGCTGCCCCCCAGCCAGAGCTGGTATTGATCCACGCCACTGCCCACAAGTCCAATTTCAGCCATGTAGGGGCGGGCACATCCGTTGGGACAGCCGGTCATGCGCACCAGCACCGGCTTGCTGATCTCGAGGCGGTCCAGCAGGACTTCGAGCCGGTTGAGCACATCAGGGAAGATCCGCTCCGCCTCCGTCACGGCCAGGCCGCAGAGGGGCAGGGCGGGGCAGGCAATGCCGTGGCGGCTGAGCAGGCTCGTCTCCTCCGGCTTCTCCCAACCCAGTTTGGCCAGTTTCTGGCGCAGGCTGCTGCGTTGGGAGGTGCCGATGTTGCACAGCAGGATGTCCTGGTTCGGCGTGAGCCGGAGCTCCAGCTTGTAGGTGTCCACCAACTGGCGCAGACCCTGCTTCTGGGTGCCGCTCAGCCGGCCGCAGAGGAGCGGCAGACCCACAAACCAGAGGCCCGGACTCTGGCGGTGCCAGCCGAGATAGTCCTCCAGTTTGCGCCGGGGCTCGTGTTTGAGGGCCTTGATCGGGTGCTTGAAGTAGCGCTGGGTGAGCTCATCCCGGAACCAGTCCACGCCGCGGTCGTGGATCAGGTATTTCATCCGGGCGTGGCGCCTCTGCTGCCGGTCGCCATGGTCCCGTTGCAGGGCCACGATCGCCTGCAGGAGGTCAAGCACATGGCCGTGGGCCACGTAACCGAGGGGGTCGGCCGTGCGCGCGAACGTCTCCTCCTTGTTGTGGGTGCGCCCCATGCCCCCACCCACGTACACGTTGCAGCCCTGGGGCCGGCCCTGGGGATCGCAGAAGAGCACCAGGCCCACATCCTGGGTGAGCAGGTCCACCGAGTTGTCACCGGGCACGGTGACGGCCACCTTGAACTTGCGGGGCATGTAGGTGCTGCCGTAGAGCGGTTCCTCGGCATCGCCACTAAACACGTCTCCTTCCTGCTGCCGCGCCTTCACCCGCCGCACCGGAGCGCTGGGTTTGATGCGGAAGCTCAGGTCGCCATCCACCCAGATATCGAGGTACGACCCCTCGGCGGCCTGGGGGGCCAGCAGATCGGCGATCTCATCGGCCAGCTGCCGTGCCGCCGGATAGCCACCCTTGGCAAAGGGAGCGGCCGGGGCCATCACATTGCGGTTGATGTCGCCGCAGGCCGCCAGGGTGGACCCCAGGTGTTGCACGATCGTGCCGATCACCTCTTTCAGGTCCCCCTTGCGCACGCCATGCATCTGGAAGGCCTGGCGCGTGGTCACCCGCAGGGTGCCGTTGCCCAATCGGTCGGCCAGGCCATCCATGGCCAGGAAGAGGTCGCTGGAGATGCGGCCACCGGGGCTGCGCAGCCGCAGCATCATCTGCCAGTCCTTTTCCCGACCCTTCTGGCGGTGATCGCGATTGTCCTGCTGGTAGCTGCCGTGAAACTTGAGAATCTGAACCGCGTTTTCGCTGAAGTTGGGCAGCTCATTGCCCAATTCCGATTGCAGCGGCTCCAGCAAATGGCCACTGCCTGCCTTCAGCTGCTCAAACTTGGTGGGCCCAGCGGACACCCCGGCAGACACGGCCACACGCATGCATCGTCAATCACCTGACCGTAGCGAACAGGCAGCGGCCCACGGCGGCTGAACGGCGATCTCCGCAAGGATCCACGCCCTCCCCGGCCATGCCGCCAGCGTCAATCCCGGTTGAATCAATAGAGTTGGCCGTTGCCATGGTCTGCCTGCGTGTCCACCTTTCTGCTGGAGATCGGAACCGAGGAGCTGCCCGCTGATTTCGCCCGCCTGGCCCTGTCCCAGCTGGAGAGTCTGGTTCGACGCGATCTCGAGCAGCTGCGCCTGTCCAGCCAGGTGATCCAGGTCACAGGCACCCCCCGGCGTCTGGCGTTGCTGGTGGAGGGTCTGGCCCCGTGCCAGCCCGACCGCGAGGAGGAGCGCAAGGGTCCGCCCGCCGGCCAGGCTTTTCAGGCCGGAGAGCCGAGCCCGGCGGCCATCGGCTTTGCTCGCCGCTGCGGCGTGGAGCCGGGCTCGCTGGTGGTGCAGGACACGCCCAAGGGTCCGTTCGTGTTTGCCCGGGTGGTGGAACGCGGCCGGGACACGGCCAGCCTGTTGGTGGAGCTGGTTCCGGCCTGGATCGAGGCGCTCCAGGGCCGACGTTTCATGCGCTGGGGGGCTGGCGACTGCCGCTTCTCCCGGCCGATCCGCTGGCTGGTGGCCCTGCTCGATCAGACCGTGTTGCCGGTTCGTCTCACCAGTTGTGATCCGCCGGTGGAGGCCCAGGGCTCCAGCAGGGGCCACCGCCTGGTGGCCGACACGGTGCCGATTGCCAGTGCCAGCGACTATCACCAGGCCCTGGCACAGGCTGGCGTGGAGGTGGATCGCTCCCGTCGCGCCGCCGCCATCCGGACAGCGGTGGCGGCGTCAGCCACGCGCCATGACGCCGCGCCTGACCTGCCGGAATCCCTGTTCGAAGAGCTGGTGGACCTGGTGGAGGCGCCCCTGCCCCTCGAAGGGGAGATCGCCGATCGCTACCTCGACCTCCCCTCTGAGGTGCTCTGCACGGTGATGCGCGCCCACCAGCGCTATGTGCCACTGATTCAGCGCAATGCCGAGCCCGATCCGCTGGCCCTCGATGCCAGGGGCACGCTCCGTCCCGTGTTTCTCTGCATCGGCAATGGTCTGGCGCAGGCCCAGACCACGGTGCAACGGGGCAATGAGCGGGTGCTGAAGGCACGCCTGGCGGATGCCGAATTCTTCGTGAACGCCGATCGCGCGGTGGCCAGCATCGATCGGCGCGACCAGTTGGCGCGCGTCACGTATGCGGCTGGCCTCGGTTCCCTGCGGGACCGGGTGGATCGGCTGGAGTGGTGTGCCGATGTGCTGCTGGAGCAGCTGGAGATCGGGGGCGCCAGCGCCGACCACGCCCGCCGCGCCGCCCACCTCTGCAAGCACGATCTGGTCAGCCAGATGGTGGGAGAATTCCCGGAACTGCAGGGGGTGATGGGCGCCAAATACCTGTTGGCCGAAGGGGAGCCGCGGGAGGTGGCCCTGGCCGTGCTGGAGCATTACCTCCCCCGGGGCGCGGGTGACGACCTGCCCAGCTCCGTGGCCGGGGCGGTGCTGGCCCTGGCTGAGCGGCTGGAGCTGCTGCTGAGCATCTTTGCGAAGGGGGAACGGCCCAGCGGCTCGTCCGATCCCTATGCCCTGCGCCGTGCCGGCAATGGCATCCTGCAGATTCTCTGGCAGCGGGGATGGCGGCTCGACCTGCTGACGTTCCTGCAGCGGGCTGCTGGCCACTGGGCCACTTGCCTGCCCCACCTGGCCGTGGAGCCTGAGCCGTTGGCCCAGGATCTTGCCGAGCTGTTGCGTCAGCGGTTGGTGAGTTTGCTGGAGGAGCAGGGCGTGGCCCCCGACCTGGTGCAGGCGGTGGCCGGCGAATCGGTGCCGCTGGAGCGGTTGCTGCGCGATCCGGCAGACGCCCATGGCAGGGCTGCCCTGTTGGCTGACCTGCGCTCCAGCGGCCGTCTGGAGGCGGTGCGCGCGGTGGTGACCCGGGCGGCCCGTCTGGCCAGCAAGGGCGACCTCCCCGCAGCCGTGCTGCAGCCGGAATCGGTCGTGGAGCCCACTTTGTTCGAGACGTCGAGCGAAGCCGCCATGCTGGCGGTACTGAAGCAACTGGCTCCAATCGCCACCCAGGTTGCCGATGATCGCTACGAGCGGCTGGCCACGGGCCTGGCGGCTGCGGCCCCAACGTTGGCGGCGTTCTTTGATGGGGACCAGAGCGTGATGGTGATGGCTGACGACCCTGCCATTCGCCGGAACCGGCTCAACCTGCTGGCGCTGCTCAACAACCAGGCATCGGTGCTGGCCGACTTCAGCCGAATCGTCGGCTGAAGTCGGCCAGCAGTTCCTGCGAGGTTCAGGCCACCCCGGCTGGTTCCCGGCTGTCCGCCTGTTCCACAACGCTTTCCACGGCAGCGTCTGCCACGGATGGGGCAGCGGCTGCTGTGACGGGGCGCTTCTCGCGTGAGGCGTTGATCCCACCCTTGATACTGCTCACAGCGAGCATGGCCATGACGTCTTCGTCGCTGCGCACGGTGCTGGGCACGGGCTTGTAGGTCTGGGGAGCCAGGGCATTCCCTCGCAACACAGCCCCGAGCGTGAGCAGGGTGAGCTTGAGCTGCTGCCAGGGGTTCATGGCCACCACTCGCTTGTAGAGGTAGCTGTCGAACGTGAGCCGCTGTACATCCTTGTCATCGCACATCTCCACAAAGGCCTCGCGGGCTGCATCGTTGCGATAGAAGATGTTCTGCAGAATCTCCAGGACTTTGTAGGTGGCTCCGTACTGACGATCCCATTTCTTCAGATACTTCTTGAGATCCGCTTCTGTGGGAATGCGTTGGCCCGCCTGGCTGGCTTGCACGATTTCTTCCGCACACATCCTGCCGCTCTTGGCAGCGAAATAGATGCCCTCGCCGGAGCTCTTGGTCACGTATCCGGCCGCGTCGCCCACCAGGGCCATGCGGCCCACCACCCTGCGGGGGCGGGGATGTTCAGGAATGGGATGGGCCTCCACCTTGATCACCTCCCCATTCACCAGGCGCTTGCGGGCCCGCTCGCGGATGCCCACCTGCAGGCTCTTGATCAGGGACTGGTTGTTCTGCATCGTGCCGGTTCCCACCGCCACGTGGTCGTACTTGGGAAACACCCAGGCATAGAAGTCAGGGGAAACGTCTGTTCCCACATACATCTCGGCCAGATCTTCGTAGTATTTCATCTCTTCGGGAGGCAGTTTGATGCGCTCCTGGAACGCGATGGCCACGTTGTAGTCGCCGGCATCCATCGCCTTGGCTACCCGACTGTTGGCACCGTCCGCGCCGATGATCAGATCCACTTCGAGGGTTTTGGGCTCACCGGTGGCTTCGCCACCGCTGTAATCGGAATAACTGAGGGTGTAGGGACCTTGGCGATTGTTGCCAGTTTCGATCTTTGTGACCAGGCCATTCACCAGAGTGGCTCCGAGTTCTGCGGCACGATTGCGCAGAAATGCGTCCATCACTTCCCGGCGGCACATGCCGATGTATTCATCTTCATTATCCAGATGGATATCGACCTCCCGATTGGAAGGGGAAATCATCCGCATGTTGCGGACCTTGCGGTCGATGATGGATTCGGGGAGATCAAATTCCGCCACCATGCACAGGGGAATGGCGCCTCCACAGGGCTTGGCGTTGTCGAGCTTGCGTTCGAAGATCCAGGTCTGGATGCCCGCCTTGGCGAGCACCTCAGCAGCACAGGAACCACTGGGGCCGCCGCCCACCACTGCCACTCGCAACATTGACAGAAAGCTCCGCCCGGATTGGAAAGTGGCTGGAAGTTAACACCGCTGCTCGGTCTGGTGGGGGTGAATCCGGCCGTGCCGCCTAGGATCTTCACGCCTGTTGTTCATTTGCGGACTTTCCGCAACGGCGGTCGGGATTTGGGCTTGTCCACCCCATCGGCTCCTTCCGCTATTCCCCCACCTTCCACGCAACCCACCGACCACGCGGCTTCCGAGCCCCCGACCCACCGCCACCTGTTCCCATCGCCAGTCGCCCTGCCAGCTCAGCGTCCGCCAAGCCCTCCGCTCGCGGCTCCGGCGGAAGGCGTCCGCTCCGCGCCATCGCCGGAGGACGGGACGCTCAGCGCGGCGGCGATGACATTCCGATCGCCCAGCGCACCACCTCCGTCCTCCCCAGTGGTCCGGGTCTCCTTAGCCGGCTCGGCTTGGTGGGTCTGGCCACGCTGGTGGTGGGTGGCACCCTGCTTCTGGCGTTTCCCGCCCCGATCCGTCGCTGGCTCACGCCCCCACCGGTGGCAGGTCTGGATGCGCGCCTGAGCGAGGACGGACGCCTGCTGGGGCATTTTCCCTACTCCGAGGCCGCCGAGCAGGATCTGGTGGAGGTGGGACCGGGCCATTCGCTCCACCGCGATGCCGCCCAGGCGCTGCTGGCGATGCAGCGCTCTGCCGCCGCGGATGGCATCAACCTGGTGGTGCTCAGTGCCTTCCGCCCCACGGCCCTGCAACAGGAACTCTTCTTCGATGTGAAATCGGAGCGCAACCAGAGCGCCCTGCAGCGGGCCCAGGTCAGTGCGCCCCCCGGCTTCTCTGAACACAGCACCGGCTATGCCGTCGACCTGGGCGACGGCCGGGCTCCCCAGGCCAACCTTTCCGAGGCCTTCGCAGATACCGAGGCGTACCGCTGGCTCCAGGCCAACGCGGCCCGTTACCACTTCATCCTGTCCTTCCCCAGCAACAATCCCCAGGGCGTCAACTACGAACCCTGGCACTGGCGGTTCGAGGGAACCGCAGCGGCTTTGAAGCAGTTCGAGCCGGCCCAGCGGCTGGCCCGGTGAGGCCATCGCCCGTAGCCGAAGCCTGTTGCCCACCCATCGGTTCAGGCTGCAGTCAGCCCAGCGTCCTTGGCTGACCCCCACACCAATGGTCGAGTTGAGGCCCGCCGCGCAAGCTCTGTTTTCCCGTGGTGGGACGGGTTGAGATAGTATGAAACAACCCGGTTCAGTCGGCGCCCACCGTGGGAGGGCAGTTCTGGCAATCGGGGGTTCCCTCCTCTGTCACTTCTGTCGTCACATTCGGTCGATCCATCCCCCATCGGGCAGGAACGATCAGTCCATTGTCCGCTCGCCCCGTATTCGCGGTTCGGGGCAGGAACAGTCCTTACACCTCCAGGATCCACTCGGGGTTACCCCCCCGGGCCTTTCTTCTTGAAGCCCAAAGGACAGGCCGTTTGCTTCACCGTTTCTGGACCAACAGTTTCTGGACCAACAGTTTCTGAATAATCAGCTTCTGCAACATCAGTTTCTGGATAAACAGTTCTGTGTACACAGTTTCTGCAGCCTGGCCCATGGATCCGGCATCCCGGATTTGAAAGCCCAGGTTCCGGTGCCGCTATGGCGCTTCGACGCCAGCCGGCCACCGCAGCGGATTGACCCATGGGACCCAGCCCAGTGAGCTGCTGTCCCGACTCCGGCCCTGAACACAATCCCAGGCCCACCGATCGGCTTTTCTGAGCCAATCTCTGCCTCCTGGTCTGTCGGGTTCACCACCCCCCCCGTCCACTCACCGATTCCCACCCGAATCTCCCGTCTATGAGCGCCGCCCATCCCGGCACCCCGATTCGCAACATCGCGATCATTGCCCACGTTGACCACGGCAAAACCACCCTGGTGGATGCGTTGCTGGCCCAGTCCGGCATCTTCCGCGACAACGAGACGGTGCCCACCTGCGTGATGGACTCCAATGATCTGGAGCGGGAGCGCGGCATCACAATCCTCTCCAAGAACACGGCAGTGGATTACGAGGGGATCCGCATCAACATCGTGGACACCCCGGGCCACGCCGATTTCGGCGGTGAAGTGGAACGGGTGCTGGGCATGGTGGACGGTTGTCTGCTGATCGTGGACGCCAACGAGGGGCCCATGCCCCAGACCCGGTTCGTTCTCAAGAAGGCCCTGGAGAAGGGGCTGCGCCCGATCGTGTTTGTGAACAAGATCGACCGGGCCCGGGTGGACCCCGAAGTGGCCGTCGACAAGGTGCTCGATCTGTTCCTGGAGCTGGGGGCCGACGACGACCAGTGCGACTTCCCCTATCTGTTCGGCAGTGGCATGGGCGGCTACGCCAAGCCGGACATGAAGACCGAGAGCGACACCATGCGGCCTCTGTTTGAGGCGATCCTGCGCCATGTGCCACCGCCGGTGGGCGATCCCGCCAAGCCGCTGCAGCTGCAGGTCACCACCCTCGACTACAGCGATTTCCTCGGCCGCATCATGATTGGCCGCATCCACAACGGCACGATCAAGGCGGGCCAGCCGGCAGCCCTGCTGCGCGATGACGGCTCGATCAAGCGCGGCCGGATCAGCAAGTTGCTCGGATTCCAGGGCCTGCAACGGGTGGAGATCGAGCAGGCCAGTGCGGGCGACCTGGTGGCCGTGGCCGGTTTCGACGAGGTGAACATCGGCGAGACGATCGCCTGCCCTGACCATCCTGAGGCCCTACCCCTGATCAAGGTGGATGAACCCACCCTGCAGATGACGTTCGTGGTGAACGACTCCCCCTTTGCGGGCAAGGAAGGCAAGTTCGTCACCAGCCGCCAGGTGCGCGACCGGCTGCAGAAAGAGCTTCTCACCAACGTGGCCCTGCGGGTGGATGACACCGACTCACCGGACCGTTGGGCCGTGAGCGGCCGTGGTGAGCTCCACCTCGGCATCCTGATCGAGACCATGCGCCGGGAGGGCTACGAGTTTCAGGTGAGCCAGCCGCAGGTGATCTTCCGCACCATCGACGGCACACCCCATGAGCCCTTCGAGACCCTGGTGCTCGATGTGCCCGAGGAATCGGTGGGAGCCTGCATCGAGAAGCTCGGCATGCGCAAGGCCGAGATGCAGAACATGGAAAACACCAACGACGGCCGCACCCAACTGGAGTTTGTGGTGCCTGCGCGGGGCCTGATTGGCTTCCGCGGTGACTTCATCCGTGCCACCCGCGGTGAGGGAATCATGAGCCATTCCTTCCTCGACTACCGCCCGATGCAGGGAGAAATGGACAACCGTCGCAATGGCGTGTTGATTGCCTTCGAAGAGGGCACCGCCACTTTCTATGCACTCAAAGGTGCGGAGGATCGGGGCCAGTTCTTCATCACCCCTGGCACCAAGGTCTACAAGGGCATGATCGTCGGAGAACACAATCGTCCACCCGATCTGGAGCTCAACGTCTGCAAGGCCAAGCAGGTCACCAACATCCGCTCCGCTGGCGCTGAGGTGCTCGATACCCTGCAGGCTCCGATGCAGATGACCCTGGAGCGGGCGCTGGAATACATCGGTCCCGACGAGATGCTGGAGGTCACGCCCGAGTCGATCCGTCTGCGCAAGCTGCCGGCCAAAAAGCCGGCCAAGCGTTGAGGGTGATCGGCTACCACCCGCAGGTGTCTGACTCCCAGGAGCTGGAACTGAGCCAGGATCCACGACTGCTTGCGGCTGTGGATCTCTTCAATGCCTGCGAATGGTATGGCTGCCATGACGGGCTCGAGGAGCTCTGGCACGAAACGGCCGGGCCGATGCGACCGGTTTTGCAGGGCATCCTGCAGATTGCCGTGGGGCAGTTGCACCACAGCCGCGCCAACATCCGGGGTGCGGCCATCCTCACCGGCGAGGGTCTCGGCAGGCTGGGCCGCTGCCCAGACCAGGCCTTGGGACTCGACCTAGAGGCCCTGCGCCTGCAGGCCATCGTGTGGCTGCAGGCCCTGCAGCAGGGCCTGGACACCACGGGGTTGGAACCGCCAAAGCTCCAGTGGTTGCAACGGGATGGCCCTCTGTAGATTGACCCTCGATGCCTGAGGGTCAGCCCATCACCCCGCTCCTGCGTTATCGCTCCCTATCCCTGCTGGCACTGGCCCTGGGCTGGTTCGCCTGGGCTGGCAGCAGAGCCAGTGTCGCTGAACCCCAGCTGGTGACCCCCACCACCGGAGTGGTGACGATCGAATCCGACGTGCAGCGTGCCGACAACGTCACCGGCGTGGTGACGGCCTCGGGCAATGTGCGCATTGTGTATCCCGACCGTCGCCTCGTCGCCACGGCGCGCCAGGCGCAGTACTTCACCCGTGAAGGCCGTGTGGTGCTCAGCGGCGATGTGGATGTGATCCAGGCGGATGGCCCCTCCCTGCAGGCAGATCGCATCACCTACCTGGTGGATCAACAGCGCCTTGTGGCCGAACCACCCCAGGGCCAGCAGGTGCTGAGCCGGTTCCCCATCACACCGTTGACGGTCGACAGGCCCGATTCCGTCACCCCATGAGCTTGGTGCTCGACGATGTGCTCCTGGCCATGGGCGGTCGGGTCCTGGTCAACCATGTGTCGATTCAGCTCGACCCCGGTGAGGTGGTGGGACTCTTGGGACCCAATGGTGCCGGCAAGACCACCACCTTCGGCCTGGTCACCGGACTGCTGCGGCCGGACCGGGGCAGGGTCCTGGCCGACGGCCAGAGCATCGCTCCGTTGTCGATGCCGCAGCGGGCCCGGCTTGGCATCGGCTACCTGCCCCAGGAAGCCAGCGTGTTTCGCCAGCTCACCGTTCGCCAGAACCTGGAGCTGGCCCTTGAGCAGAGTGGCGTACCCAGGTCCCAGAGGCGGGCGCGGCTGGAGGGGCTGGTAGAGGAGTTCCACCTCACGGCATTTCAGAACCGGCGGGGCCAGCAGCTCTCCGGGGGTGAGAGGCGCCGCTGTGAAGTGGCCCGCGCCCTGGCGGTCGGCGAGGCAGGTCCCCGCTATCTCTTGTTGGATGAACCGTTCGCCGGGGTGGATCCCATCGCCGTGGCTGATCTGCAGGCGCTGATCGCCGGCCTGCGCAAGCGGGGGATGGGAATCCTGATCACCGACCACAACGTGCGTGAAACCCTGGCCATCACCGACCGGGCCTACATCCTCTCGGAGGGCGCGATTCTGGCCTCCGGCGATTCCAGCAGCGTGGGCCACGATCCCCAGGTGCGCCGCCACTATCTGGGTGAAGGGTTCCGGCTATGAATGGCCTGATCCGTCGTTGCCGATCAGCGCTGCAGGTGCGCCGGCGCTTGCCGTTGCTCGACCGCTGGTTGCTGTCCGAGTTGCTGGGGCCCCTGCTGTTCGGCATCGGTGCCTTCACCGCCGTGTCGCTGTCGGTGGGGGCGGTGTTCGAACTGGTGCGCAGGATTGCGGAATCCGGCCTGCCCCTGGATGTGGCCGTCCAGGTGCTGCTGTTGGAGTTGCCCTCCTTTCTGGTGCTCTCCTTCCCGATGGCCACGCTGATGGCCACCCTGCTCACCTACAGCCGGCTCACCGGCAACAGTGAACTCACGGCCCTGCGCAGCGTGGGGGTGCCCACCTGGCGAATGGTGGTGCCGGCGCTGGCGTTGGCCCTGCTGATGAGCCTGCTCACCTTCGGCTTCAATGAAGCCGTGGTGCCCCACACCCTGGTGCAGGCCAAAGCCACCCTCAACCGGGCGATCGGGCGGGCCGTGGCAGGTGAACAGCGAGACCGGGTCACCTACACCCGGTTTGGCCAGATCGTTGCAGAGGACGGTTCACGCGAACGGGGACTCACCCATTTCTTCTATGCCCAGCGCTTCAACGAAGGGGTGATGGAGGATGTCACGCTGCTGGACCTCTCCCGCGCCGGCCAACGCTTGATGCTCACAGCCAACCAGGCTCGCTGGAGCGAGAAAGAGGCCCAGTGGGAATTCATCGACGGACATGTGTTCGTTGTGGCTGGAGATGCGGACACCCCCACCACCTCGGCCCGTTTTGATCGCTATCTCTATCCCCTGGGCAATCAGCCCGTTCTTGTGGCGGAGTTGCCCACCGACGCCAACACCATGACCATTGGCCAGGCGCGAACCGCGGAGCGTCTGCTGCGCGAATCGGGTGATCGCCAGGCTGCCCGCAAGATGCGGGTGCGGATCGAAGAGAAATTCTCCTTCCCTGCGGTGTGTCTGGTGTTCGGTCTGCTGGGCAGCAGCCTGGGGGTGCGGCCCAATGCCAAGCGCAGCCCCAGCCAGGGCTTCGGGCTGAGTGTTGTATTGATTTTCAGCTACTACCTGGTGGCTTTCAGCTTCAGTGCGATGGGTGTCAACGGCGCCCTCGCCCCGCTGATCTCGGCCTGGGCTCCTGTGCTGCTGTTCGTGCTGATCGGCTTGTTGCTGCTGCGCCAGGCCAGCCGCTAGGCCCCCCTTTGCCCTCCCACACGGCAGACTGGGGCGAGGTGTTTCAAGACATTGGCCGATCTGTTGCGTGACCCGGTTCTCGGGCTTGGCCTGGCTGCCTTCACCCTCCTGCTTCTGGTGCTGCCCCTGGCCTTCTGGTCCGTCAGTGGCGGTCGCCCCAACCCAGCCGTGAGGCTGCTGGTGGCTGTCGCCAATCTCTGCCTTACAGCCCAGTTGGTGCTGCGATGGATCGATTCCGGCCACTTCCCGATCAGCAACCTCTACGAGTCGCTCTGCTTCCTGGCCTGGGGCTGCACCCTCACCCAGCTGCTCGTAGAGCGCAGCTGGCCCTCACCGCTGGTGCCCGCCGCCGCCACCCCCATGGCCCTTGGTTGCGTGGCTTTCGCCAGCTTTGCCCTTCCGGAGCGGCTGCAGGCTGCCTCACCCCTGGTTCCTGCCCTCCGTTCCAGCTGGCTGGTGATGCATGTGAGCGTGATCATGCTTAGCTATGCGGCCTTGCTGGTGGGTTCGCTGCTCTCGGTGGCCGTGCTCGTCACCAACCGGGATCAGCAACTGGAGTTGCGTAGCAGTTCAATCGGCAGTGGCGGATACCGGCAGGCATCACTGGCCGCCGACGGCCCCGGAGCCATGGCGGCTCCCCTTCGCCTGAGCAGTGTCACGATGTCTCTTGCGGAGCAGCTGGATTCGCTCAGCTACCGCACCATCACGGTGGGCTTCCTCTTGCTCTCCGTTGGGCTGGTGAGCGGTGCCGTGTGGGCGAACGAGGCCTGGGGCAGTTGGTGGAGCTGGGATCCCAAGGAGACCTGGGCCTTGATCTGCTGGCTGGTCTATGCCGCGTACCTGCACACCCGTCTGATTCGTGGGTGGCAAGGCAGGCGCCCGGCCATCGTGGCATCGGTTGGCCTGGTGGTGATTGCGGTCTGCTACATCGGCGTCAACCTGCTGGGCATCGGTCTGCACAGCTATGGGTGGTTCTTCGACAGCTGAGCCCACACCAGAAAGCTTGGCCCACCATGGCTAACACTGCTGCGTGATCCTGACCGATCACAGCTGATTCCAGAGAAATTGATCCCATGGAAAAGGGGAGCCAAGGCTCCCCTTTTTGCTGGCTAGCGTGAGTCGGATCTTGGGGATTGCCGGCAAGCTGGAAACAGGCCGGCAGTAGGGATCGGCCACGGCAATCCGCGTGGGCCGAGGGCTCAGACCAGGGCCGGTTGCGGGCGGCGGCTGTCCCGAATTCCCTGGATGGCGTCGGCGTAATCGGCCGCCCCAAACACGCCGGAACCGCTCACGATGGCGTTGGCACCAGCCTCGATCACCTTCCAGGCGTTGGAGGGCTTGACGCCGCCATCCACTTCGATCCAGGGATCCAGGCCCTTGTCATCGCACATGCGACGCAGTTCGCGGATCTTCCCCACCTGGCTCTCAATGAAGCTCTGGCCGCCGAAGCCGGGGTTCACGCTCATGATCAACACCAGGTCGCAGAGCTCCAGGCAGTACTCCAGGGTGGCCAGGGGGGTGCTGGGATTGAGCACGGCACCGGCCATCTTGCCGAGGTCCTTGATCTGGGCCAGGTTGCGGTGCAGGTGGGGGCAGGCCTCCACCTGCACGGAGATGATGTCTGCCCCGGCACGGGCGAAGTCCGCCACGTACTTCTCCGGTTCCACGATCATCAGGTGCACGTCCAGCGGCTTGCTGGTCACCGGCCGCAGGGCCTCCACGATCAGGGGACCAATGGTGATGTTGGGCACGAAGCGCCCATCCATCACGTCCACATGGATCCAGTCGGCTCCCGCCTGATCCACGGCCCGCACGTCCTCACCCAGGCGGGAAAAGTCGGCGGAGAGAATCGAGGGGGAGACCACCAGGGATTTGGTGCTCATGGAGGACGCAGCGACTGGGAGATTAGGGATTCTAGGCAGCCACCCAGGAGCCCCCGGCCAGGCTCCTTGGCCGACGCTGATACAGTGGCGCCGCTTCAGGCCCGAGAGGCCGCGCAGCAACAGGACTCTGTCCCGCCAGGCCCCCCCGGGCCATCCAGCCAATTCCTGGATTCTGTGCTTCCGGCTCCCGCGCCTCCAGTCTCCTCCCCCAAGCCGGATCACCGTGGATCGCACCCTCATTCAGGAAATTCTCGAGGTCGTTGAACAGGCCGCCATCGCCTCCGCCAAGCTCACGGGCCTGGGTCTGAAGAACGAGGCCGACGCCGCGGCGGTGGAGGCCATGCGGGAGCGGATGTACAAGATTCAGATGCAGGGCCGCATCGTGATCGGTGAGGGCGAGCGGGATGAAGCCCCCATGCTCTATATCGGCGAGGAAGTGGGCAGCGGCACCGGCCCTGGCGTGGATTTTGCCGTCGACCCCTGTGAGGGAACCAATCTCTGCGCCAACAGCCAGCGTGGTTCCATGGCCGTGCTCGCTGCCTCTGATCGGGGCGGACTGTTCAACGCCCCCGACTTCTACATGAAGAAGCTGGCGGCGCCCCCGGCTGCCAAGGGCAAGGTGGACATCCGCAAGTCGGCCACCGAAAACATCGCCATCCTCAGTGAGTGCCTGGGCGTTCCCGCCGATGAGCTGGTGATCGTGGTGATGGACCGGGCCCGTCACAAGGACCTGATCAAGGAGATCCGTGCCACCGGTGCCCGGGTGCAGCCCATTTCGGACGGCGACGTGCAGGCCGCCATCGCCTGTGGCTTCGCCGGTACGGGCACCCACTGTCTGATGGGTATCGGCGCGGCCCCCGAGGGTGTGATCTCCGCCGCCGCCCTGCGCGCCCTGGGTGGTCACTTCCAGGGTCAGCTGGTCTACGACCCGGCGGTGGCCCAGACCTCCGAGTGGGAGGGCCTCACCAAGGAGGGCAACCTGGCTCGCCTGGCTGAGATGGGCATCACCGATCCCGACAAGGTGTATGAGGCCGAGGAGCTGGCCTGCGGCGAGAATGTGATGTTCGCCGGCAGTGGCATCACCGATGGCCTTCTGTTTGATGGCGTGAAGTTCGAGAAGGACTGCACCCGCACCAGCAGCCTGGTGATCAGCACCCTGGACAACACGGCCCGGTTCACCACCACCGTGCACATCAAGGACGGAGCCCAGAGCATCGCCCTGCGCTGAGCCCACTGGATTCGCTGATCGACGCTCCCTGTTGTCTCCATGCATATCGCGGTCGTTGGACTGAGTCATCGCACCGCCCCGGTGGAGATCCGGGAGCGTCTGAGCATCCCAGAGCAGACCATGGAGGACTCCCTCCAGCTGCTGCGTGGCCACGAACAGGTGCTGGAGGCCTCGATCCTCAGCACCTGCAATCGCCTGGAGATTTACGCCCTGCTCCGCCACCCGGAGCAGGGTATCCATGCAGTCGGCACCTTCCTCAGCCAGCACTCCGGTCTGGCCTTTGAGGACCTCTCCCCCCATCTGTTCACCTACCACCACGAGGAGGCGATTGCCCACCTGCTGCGGGTGGCGGCCGGGCTCGACTCCCTGGTGCTGGGCGAGGGCCAGATCCTCTCCCAGGTGAAGCGGATGGTGCGCCTGGGCCAGGAACACCAGTCCGTGGGCCCGATCCTGAATCGCCTGCTCAACCAGGCGGTGAGCACGGGCAAGCGGGTGCGCACCGAAACCAATCTCGGCACCGGGGCCGTTTCGATCAGTTCTGCAGCCGTGGAACTGGCCCAACTGAAGGTGGGCCAGAGCCGAGGCGTGGATGAACTGGTGACCCTCGACCAGGAGCAGGTGGCCGTGGTGGGAGCTGGACGCATGTCCAGACTGTTGCTCCAGCACTTGCAGGCCAAGGGATGCCGGGGCGTGGTGCTGCTGAACCGCACCGTGAGCAAGGCGGAGCTGTTGGCCACCGATTTCCCGGCTCTGCCGGTGCAGTGTCGCCCCCTCCACGACTTGGACCACTGCCTCAGCACCTGTTCCCTGGTGTTCACCAGCACGGCGGCAGAGGAGCCGATCATCACGGCAGCGCGGCTGGGGCAGCTCAACCGGCGCAGTTCGCTGATGCTGATCGACATCGGCGTGCCGCGCAATATCGCCGCGGATGCCGCCCAGCTCGGCGGTGTGCAGTCGTTCGACGTGGACGATCTGCAGGAGGTGGTGTCGCGCAACCAGGAGGCCCGACGCGAGATCGCCGCCGAAGCCGAAGGCATGCTGGCGGAGGAGGCTCGGCTCTTCCTGGAGTGGTGGGATGGGCTGGAGGCGGTGCCGGTGGTGAACCGCCTGCGCCGTCACCTCGAAGACATCCGCGAGCAGGAGCTCCAGAAGGCCCTGAGCCGCATGGGTCCCGATCTCTCTGCCCGCGAGCGCAAGGTGGTGGAGGCTTTGAGCAAGGGGATCATCAATAAGATTCTCCACACTCCGGTCACCAATATCCGGGCCCCCCAGCCCCGCCAGCAGCGCCATGCGTCGATGCGGGTGCTGGAGGAGCTGTTTGATCTGAGCGATGCCGCCCCGGAGGTCTGAGTGCCGTTCAACCGTGGGGTCAGCGCCTTCCAGCCATTGCGCTGCAGTCTGTCTGCAACAGTTCGTACCGCCCGTGTTCCCGTGTCTCGCCTGATGGCAGCCCTCTCCCCTACGGTCGCTCCATCCCACGGATGGACCCTGGCGGAATGAAGCGAGTATTGGCGATCATCCTGGGTGGCGGGGCAGGTACACGCCTCTATCCCCTCACCAAGATGCGGGCCAAGCCTGCGGTGCCACTGGCGGGCAAGTATCGTTTGATTGATATCCCAATCAGCAACTGCATTAACTCAGAGATCAATAAGATCTACGTTTTAACCCAGTTCAATAGTGCTTCGCTCAATCGTCACCTGACGATGAGCTACAACCTTTCTGCCGGATTCGGCCAGGGGTTTGTGGAGGTTCTGGCTGCCCAGCAGACCCCCGACAGCCCCAGTTGGTTTGAGGGCACGGCCGATGCGGTGCGCAAATACCAGTGGCTGTTTCAGGAGTGGGATGTGGACTACTACCTGATTCTCTCCGGTGACCAGCTCTACCGGATGGATTACAGCCGCTTTGTGCAGCACCATATCGATACGAATGCCCAGTTGTCCGTTGGTGCCCTGCCTGTTGATCCCGAGCAGGCTGAGTCATTCGGGCTGATGCGCACCGACAGCGACGGCCGCATTCTTGAATTCCGCG
Source organism: Bradyrhizobium ivorense (assembly GCA_943368005.1). Taxonomy (GTDB): domain Bacteria; phylum Cyanobacteriota; class Cyanobacteriia; order PCC-6307; family Cyanobiaceae; genus NIES-981. Next base: position 117,885 of record CALRKN020000006.1, read on the forward strand.
AGAAGCCCAAGGGAGAGGCTCTGGACGCCATGCGCGTGGACACCCAATGCCTGGGCTTGTCTGCTGAGGAAGCACAGCGTCGCCCCCATCTGGCCTCCATGGGGATCTATGTCTTCAGTCGTGACACTCTCTTCGACCTGCTGGCCAAGAACCCCACGGCAACCGACTTCGGCAAGGAGATGATCCCCGCCTCCTTGGAGCGAGGCGATCGCCTTCAGAGCTATCTCTTTGATGATTACTGGGAGGATATTGGAACAATCGGTGCCTTCTACGAAGCAAATCTTGCCCTCACAGAACAGCCCAATCCCCCGTTCTCATTTTACGATGAGAAGTTTCCGATCTACACAAGGCCCCGCTACCTTCCCCCCAGCAAATTGCAGGATGCGCAGGTCACGGAGTCGATCATTGGTGAAGGGTCACTCCTGAAGGCCTGCAGCATCCACCACTGCGTGCTGGGTGTACGCAGTCGGATCGAAAATGAAGTGGTGCTTCAGGACACCCTGGTGATGGGTGCTGATTTCTTTGAATCGTCGGAAGAACGCGCTGTGTTGCGAGAACGGGGTGGTATTCCGATCGGGATTGGCCAGGGCACCACGGTGAAGGGGGCGATCATCGATAAGAATGTACGCATCGGCACCAATGTCACAATCATCAACAAAGATCGAATCGAAGAAGCAGATCGGCCCGAGCTCAACTTCTATATCCGCAACGGCATTGTTGTGGTTGTAAAAAATGGCACCATTGCTGACGGCACAGTGATCTGATCGATCCGGACGGGTTGGGACAGGACTTGCTGACATTGCGGCCCCAGCATGTGAAGGATCTGGCCTCCCCCTGCCCGGCATGGTCACACTGAGAGGGAATGCTGTACAAGCACAGACATGGGCAAGGCACATTTCGGCCTCATCGGTCTGGGTGTGATGGGAGAAAATCTTGTGCTCAACGCCGAGCGCAACGGGTTTTCCAGCGTTGTTTACAACCGCACCTGGGAAAAGACAGAGGCCTTCCTCGCCGGCCGCGGTGCCGGCAAGGATATCGTGGGTGCAGCCACCCTCGCTGAATTTGTGGCCGCCCTTGAGCGGCCTCGTCGGATTCTGATGATGGTAAAAGCCGGAGATCCGGTGGATGCCACCATTGCGGCGATTTCTCCGCTGCTGGAGGAGGGAGACCTGCTGATCGATGGGGGCAATTCGCTCTACACCGATACCGAGAGGAGAGTGGCCGACCTGGAAAGCAGGAGTTTCGGCTACATCGGCATGGGCGTTTCGGGGGGAGCCAAGGGAGCTCTTGAAGGGCCCAGCATGATGCCGGGGGGAACCAAGGCCGCCTATGACGCTATCGAACCCCTGGTGCGGAAGATGGCCGCCCAGGTGGATGACGGTCCGTGCGTGACCTATATCGGACCAGGCGGTGCCGGTCACTTTGTCAAGACCGTTCATAACGGCATTGAGTACGGCATCGAGCAGATCCTCGCCGAGGCCTACGACCTGATGAAACGCGTCGCCGGGCTCAACGGCGACCAGATGGCCGATGTGCTTGGTCAGTGGAACCAAACGGAGGAGCTGGCCTCCTTCCTGGTGGAGATCACCGAGGTGTGTCTCCGCACCAAGGATCCCGAAACGGGCGGGGATTTGGTGGAGGCGATCGTGGATTACGCTGGCCAGAAGGGCACCGGACTCTGGACCGTGGTGAGTGCCCTGGAAATGGGAGTGCCCGTGCCCACGATCTATGCCGCCCTCAACGCCAGGGTGCTCAGTTCCCTGCGCGCCGAGCGGCTTGAAGCCGGTGCGATCCTGCCGCCGCCTCCTGCCCACACCTTCGATCTGGGCACCGTGGTCGATGCCATGGCCCCCCTGCAGGATGCCTGCATCGCCGCCTGCATCGTGAGCTACGGCCAGGGCATGGCCTTGCTGCAGGAGGCCTCAGCGCTGCACGACTACAACCTCGATTTCGCAGCGATCGGGCAGATCTGGAAGGGGGGCTGCATCATTCGGGCTCGCCTGCTCCAACGCATTCAGGATGCCTACACCGCCAATCCCAGCCTGCCCAACCTGATCCTCGATCCCTGGTTCGCCGAACAGATCAACCGGCGCCTGCCTGGGTTGCGGCAGGTGGTGGCGGGCGCGGCCCTAGCCGGTGTGCCCCTGCCCTGCCTCTCCAGCAGCCTCGACTACATCGACAGCTACCGCAGTGGCCGTCTGCCCCAGAATCTGGTGCAGGCCATGCGCGACTGCTTCGGGTCCCACACCTATGCGCGTGTGGATCAGCCCGGCTCCTTCCACACCGAGTGGCTGGCGTGAGGTCCGTCATGCGTCCCAGCTCCGACCCGCCCCAGCTGATCGTGGTCGACTCGGCCGATGCGCTGGCCAGGCGCTGCGCCGAGACCGTGGCCTCGGCCATTGATCTGGCCCTGGCCCAGCGGGACCGCTGCCAGATTGCCCTGGCCGGCGGCAGCACTCCGGCCGCCGCCTATCGCTATCTGGGCCAGCAGCACCTGCCCTGGGAGCGGGTTGACCTGCTGCTGGGAGATGAGCGCTGGGTGTCCGCCGACGATCCCGCCAGCAATGCTCGACTCGTGCGTGAGACACTGATGGCCCAGGGTCCTGGCCAGGCCGCCCGCCTCCATCCGGTGCCCACCCATCTGGCCGACCCCATGCAGGGCGCGGAGGCCTACGCAGCCACCCTGGCCCAGTTGTGCGGCGGCGATCCCCCAGTGCTGGATCTGGTGTTGCTCGGGCTCGGGGAGGACGGCCACACCGCTTCCCTGTTCCCCGGCACCGATGCCGCGCAGGAGAGGCTGCGCAGCGTCACCGTGGGGGATGGCAAGGGACTCGCCCGGATCACGCTCACCGCACCGGTGTTGTCGACTGCGCGTCAGGTGGTTTTTCTGGTGAGTGGGGAGGGCAAGCGCCAGGCCCTCACCCGGCTGCTCGATCCGGCTGAATCCCCGGAGCGCACGCCGGCTCGGCTGGTGCAGCCAGCCACCCCTCCCCTGGTGCTGGCCGACAATGGTGCCGCCACGCCCTGATGCCGTGCTCCCCTTGGTGACTGCCGCCGGATTCAGCGGCTGGCATGCGCTCAACGACAGGATCATGGGGGGATCCAGCACGGGCGAATGCCGGGCCGGTGCAGCAGGCCTCGACTTCCAGGGCGAGGTGGTGGCAGAGGGGGGCGGCTTCATCAGCTGCCGATCGCCCCTGCTGTCACCGCCCCTCGACCTTTCCGACCACGACGGTCTGGAAGTGGAGATCTCGGGGGATGGTCGCCGCTTCAAGCTGGCAGTGGGCTGCGCCGATGGCCTTGCCGGACTCACGGAATTGATTCCAGGTGGCCTGCGCTGGGTGCATGCCTTCGACACCGAGACGGGCGGCGTCACACTGGTGCGGGTACCGTTCGCCAGCCTGCGGCCTTCGCTGCGGGCCCAACCGGTTGGCCTGCCGCTGCTTCGCTTTGACCAGGCCCGGATCAACCGCCTCCAATTGCTGCATTCCCGATTTGGCGATGACGGGCAGCCGAATCCAGGCTTCCGGGCCGGGCCCATCCACTTCGTTGTGCACGCCATCCGTGCCTATCCCTGAGTCCCCGGCTGACCCTGATCTCTGTCAGCTGGTGGCGGCTGCAGCTGATCTCTGCCGCAAACCCCTGCGCCATGCCGTTCGGTGCAGCGGCAACTCCGAAGGTCCGGCGGATCCATCCCATGATCCACTGGATCGCACACTGCAATTGGAGGTACGCCATGCCTCCGGGGAGCGCTGTCCTGACGAGGATCTCGAGCTGGAGATCTATACCAGCGGAAACCAGCTCCACCTCACCCTGGCCTGGGCCAGGGATCCTGCGCGGCCCGTGCTCTGGCAGGGCAGCCACCCGGTGTGGATGGCTGCCCAGAGTGGCTGCCGCTGCGAGCGCCCTTTGGATGGTCAGCCGCTGGAAGCGCTGGCCCGCCGCCTGAGGGCACTGCTCAGTGGGTCGTGCTGAGTTCAGGGCCCAGGTCAGGCTGGTCGGTTACCGCGCCCTTGCTGCTGGAGCTCACCAGCCGGGCGTACTTGCCGAGCACACCCGTGCGGTAACGGGGCTGGGGTTTCACCCAGGCGTTGCGCCGGCTGGCGATCTCGGCCGCGTCCACGTTCAGCTGGATCAGAAGTTGATTGGCGTCCACGGTGATGCTGTCACCCTCCCGCACCAGACCGATGGTGCCACCCACGGCGGCCTCGGGGGCGATGTGGCCGATCACCAGGCCGAAGGAACCGCCGGAGAAGCGTCCATCGGTGATCAGGGCCACGGAGTCGAGGAGTCCCTGGCCCACGATCGCGGCAGTGGGGCTGAGCATCTCCCGCATCCCCGGGCCGCCGACGGGACCCTCATTGCGCACCACCACCACGTCACCGGGGTTGATCTGCTTGGCCAGAATGGCGGTGAGGCAGGTTTCCTCGCTCTCGAACACCCTGGCCGGGCCGGTGATCACGGGGTTCTTCACACCGCTGATTTTGGCCACGGCGCCCTCCTCCGCCAGGTTGCCCTTGAGGATCGCCAAGTGGCCCTTGGCGTAAAGGGGGTTGCTCAGGGGACGGATCACATCCTGGCCGGCGGGGGGCTCGGAGGGCACACCGGCCAGCACCTCGCGCAGGGTCTTGCCTTCGATGGTGCGGCAGTCGCCGTGCAGCAGACCGGCATCGAGCAGCAGCTTCATCACCTGGGGAATGCCGCCGGAATTGTGCAGATCCACCGTCACGTAGCGGCCGCTGGGTTTGAGGTCGCAGATCACCGGCACCCGCTGGCGGATGGTTTCAAAGTCGTCGATTGACAGGTCCACCTCTGCCGTGCGGGCCACGGCCAGCAGATGCAGCACCGAGTTGGTGGAACCGCCCACGGCCATGATCACGGCGATGGCGTTTTCGAAGGCCTCGCGGGTCATCAGATCGCGGGGGCGGATGTCGGCCTCGATCGCCTCGGCCAGCACCTCGGCGCTGCGGGCGGCATCGTCGGCCTTTTCCGGGTCTTCAGCCGCCATGGTGGAGCTGTAGGGCAGGCTGAGACCCATCACCTCGAAGGCGGCGCTCATCGTGTTGGCGGTGAACATGCCGCCACAGCTGCCCGCCCCGGGGCAGGCATTCTTCTCGATGGCCGTTAGTTCCTGTTCGTCGATCCTGCCGCCGCTGTATTGACCCACCGCCTCGAAGGCGCTCACCACCGTGAGATCGCAGGCGCCCAGCTTGCCGGGTTTGATGGTGCCGCCATACACAAAGATGGCAGGGATGTTCATGCGCGCCATGGCCAGCATGGCGCCCGGCATGTTCTTGTCACAGCCGCCGATCGCCAGCAGCGCGTCCATGCTTTGGGCGTTGCAGGCGGTCTCGATCGAGTCGGCGATCACTTCCCGGCTCACCAGGGAATACTTCATCCCTTCGGTGCCCATGGAGATGCCGTCGCTCACCGTGATCGTGCCGAACATCTGGGGCATGGCACCGGCGGCATGGGCCGCCTGTTCGGCACGCCGAGCCAGGTCATTCAGCCCCAGATTGCAGGGAGTGATCGTGCTGTAAGCGTTGGCAATGCCGATGATCGGCTTGCTGAAATCACCATCCCCGAAGCCCACGGCACGCAGCATGGCGCGGTTGGGGGAGCGTTGGATCCCCTGGGTGATGGCGGCGGAGCGGAGCATGGGGCTTCGGGCAGGCGCAGCCAATCAACCTACCGAGGCGTCCGGGCGCGCCCCTAGCGCTGGGGTTGGAGCTGTTCCAGCTGGCGCCGCACGCTCTCAATGGCCTGGTTGAGTTCCTGCACTTTCCGGTGCAGTTCACCGTCCCGCAGCGGCTGCTGCTCCAGCCGCCCCGCGTCCGTGGCCTCCAGGGTGCCCTGCAGGCGCGAGAGGGTGAGGCTGCGCTGCTGGCGAGCCTGGAGGCGGCGGCGTTCCGCCTCGGAGAGCAACCACCAGGCCAGACCCACTGCCCCCAGCACAGCGCCGGCCACCGCACTGCCGATCACACCGGAGTTGCCTCCCGCCTGGGTCCGATCCCGTTCAGCCATGGGCTGCATCGTCTCGCCAACCTCCCGAGCCTAGGCAGGCCGTGCCAGCCCTTCCAGCGCCGCACCGGCGAACAGCCGATCCGCTACACAGCCGATCCCGGGCCTGATCCGGCCACTGTCGTCAACGTCGGCATCGATGCAGGCCGTGTGCAGCGTGAGATCCGGAAAGGAATCGCCGAGTCGCAGCAGCCCAGGGCTTGCCACCAGGGTTGTGATCACCCGAATCCGTTCTCCGCTCAGCCCGCGGGCCGCCAGGGCCTGGAGCAGTCGCTCCAGGCTCTCGCCCCGGGCCACCTCGGCCACAAAGATCAGCACCCCGCTGCGGCTGTCCAGCTGCTCAGGCAGCTGGGGATCGGCCGCGTCGAGATGGAGAACGCGGGTGTTGGGCAGCACGGCCCGCGCCCCATCCCAGAGGCCCAGGGCGGACAGACCCAGCACACAGGCCAGAATCGGCACCGAGCCATCAACCACCTGGCCGGAGCTGGAGCCCAGCTCGGTCTCCAACTCCACGGTGCGGTGCGGCAGCCACTGGCGCAGGGCCTCGTAGGTGAGCCAGCGGCCCAGCTCGTTGCTGGCGGTGGCGTAGAGCGGCGCCGGCGTCTGCCGATCACGCAACACACTGAGCCAGTGCCCGATCAGGGGATGGGGGGGAACCACCACCCGCAGGGTCATCGCCATGGTTGCCATAACTTGAGCGTCCAACGTAGGTCCGCGTCCATGGCCGGCTTTCTGTCCCGATGGTTCAGCGGGGCCGTTCGGGCTGTGATTCCTTCTGTCTTGATCGCTGTGGTGGTGCTGCTGGCCTGGCAGGTTCCTGCCCAGGCCATCACGGCGCCGGAACTGCGGGGCCAGAAGACCCAGCAGGACCTCCAACCCGACATGCACGGCCGCAACCTGCAACAGGCCGAATTCCTCAAGGCCTCCCTCGCCGGCTACGACTTCAGCAGTGCCGACCTGCGCGGCGCCGTGTTCAATGGCGCCAACCTCGAGGGGGCCAGCTTTCGCGGGGCCAATCTGGAGGATGTAGTGGCCTACGCCAGTCGCTTCCAGGGCACTGATCTCGTGAACGCCCAGCTCCGCAACGGCATGTTGATGCAGAGCCGCTTCAGGGATGCCCTGATCGAGGGGGCTGATTTCACCGATGCCGTGCTCGACCTGCCAGAGCAGAAGGCGCTGTGTGCCAGGGCGTCGGGCACCAACCCCGTCACTGGTGTCAACACGCGTGACAGTTTGGGCTGTCGCTGAGGGCGGCAGCCGATACGATTCAAGGACCGGTTCCGGTGGGGAACAGCCACCGGAGGAAACGGGGAAAGTCCGGTGGGAATCCGGCACTGTCCCGCAGCTGTGAACAGGGGGTTCCGCCTCCTTCAGTCAGAACGCCCGCCGGTGTCACCCCAATTCGGCGCGGACCGTTCTTCATGTTTGAACCTTCCCATCGTGGGTGGGCCGCCGGCCTTCCCGCGATCTCCGCTGTTGCTTGCCTGGCTGCCTTGGCTGGAGCCCCTGCCAGGGCCCACCACCTGGTGGAACTCACCGGCCTCGAAGCCACGCCGCTGAACGGCCTCATCAGCGGACTCGCCCATCCCGTGATCGGCCCGGACCACCTGCTCTTCCTGCTGGCCCTCTCGCTGCTCGGGCTGCAGCGGCGGACCCGCTGGGTCCTGCTGCTGTTGGCCGTGGGGCTGGCCGGTAGTGCGGCGGGCCTGGTGCTGCCGGGCCTGCCGGGGGCCGAGCTGCTGGTGGCGGCCACGCTGGCCCTGGTGGGCGGCGTACTGGTGGGTTGGTTGCCCGCCGTGCTGCTGGCGCCTGCCATGGCCATCCATGGATACGTGCTGAGTGAGGCCGTGCTGGGGTGGACCCCCATGCCCGTGCTGAGCTACCTCGGCGGCCTGCTGGTGAGCCAGGGCCTGTTGCTGGTGCTGGCACTCGGCCTGCTGCGGCCGCTCTGTGCCCAGCTCAACCTGGCCGTGCGGCGCGGAATCGCGCTTGCACTGGTGGGCAGTTCGGTGCTGCTGGCCCTCGCCACGGAGCTCGGCTGAGATGGACCACGCGATGGCCCCGGCGGCTCGCCTGCCTGTGACCGTGGTCACCGGCTTTCTCGGTGCCGGCAAGACCAGCCTGCTGCGTCACCTGCTGCTCCACTCCGGATTGCGGCTGGCCGTGCTGGTGAATGAGTTCGGCGAGGTCGGCATTGACGGCGACCTGTTGCGCAGCTGCGGATTCTGTCCTGAGGAGGAATGGGCTGGGCGGGTGGTGGAGCTGGCCAATGGCTGTCTCTGCTGCACCGTTCAGGATGATTTCCTGCCCACCATGCAGACCCTGCTGCAGCGGGCCGACCAACTGGATGGAATTCTGGTGGAAACCAGTGGTCTGGCCTTGCCTGAGCCCCTGCTGGCAGCGTTCCACTGGCCCGAAATCCGCAGCCGCATCTGGGTGAATGGGGTGGTCACCGTGGTGGACGGTGAGGCCCTGGCCCAGGGAGCGGTGGTGGCCGATCCCGCGGCACTGGAAGCGCAGCGCCTGGCGGACCCCAGCCTGGATCACGCCAGTGCCCTGGAGGAACTGTTCTCCGAACAGCTTGGCTGTGCCGACCTCGTGCTGGTGAGCCGGGCCGACCGGATTGCGCCAGACCAGATCGCCCAGGTGCAACGGCGTCTCGAGCCGGCGCTTCGTGCCGGCACCACGGTGTTGCCGATGGTGCGTGGTGCCATCGACCCGCAGCTGGTGATCGGCCTCACGGCCCCCGGGCTGGCCGACGACAGGTCCAGCCACGCAGACCACGACCACGATCACCACGACCACGACGATCACGATCACCACGACCACAGCCATGTGGCGATTGAATGCCTGGTGGTGCGGGTGGCCGGAGATCTGCATCGGCCCTCGCTGGAGCAGGCGGTACTGGCTCTGATTCGCGAGCACCACCTGGTGCGGGTCAAGGGCCGCCTCTGGCTCGCCGGCAAGGCGCGCCCCCTGGAGATCCAGGCGGTGGGTCCCAGGCTGGAGAGCTGGTTTGCCAACTCTGGTCCTTCCCAGCAGCGAGAACCCGGGCTGGAGCTGGTGCTGCTGGGGTTTGACCTGCAGCGCGCCAGCCTGCAACAGGCCCTGGAACAGCAGCTTCTGGCGACTAGCTCATTCAGCTGATTCAGTCGAGGGGGATGTCTCCCTGGGCGCAGAGGCCATCCCAGCAGAGGGTGGCATCGGCACTCCAGCGGGCCTCCACAGGAGTCCAGGCCCCCTGGCCCCTTCGCATCCTTACCTGGCCCCGTCCGTCATGGGCAAAGCCGAACTGCTCTCCCGCCAGCACCACCTGCCAGAGGGCGCCCATCTGCTTCACCACCATCTGGCAGTCGCGCCAGGCTCCACCGTCCACACGGCAGCGCAGGGGCACCCGTACCGTCAGTTCCTGGCCTGCTGCGCCCTCTCCCCAGACCGGGTTGCCGGTGGCGGACAAGGCCAGGAGAAGAACGGCCAGCAAGGTGATCGCACCGCGGCGGGCCGGTTGCCAGGGGGGCAGCGGAAGCAGGGTGAACACGACGCCGGTGCGGCTCCCCTTCAACCTGCCGATTGTGCAGGGTGCTGACCCGGTGGCCTGCCAAGATTTAACAAAGCTCTCCCTGCCCTGGTGACCCTCTACCAAGCCCGCGTTCTTGTCTCCCTGAGACCTTCGGTGCTCGATCCGGCCGGCGAGGCAACCAGGGCGGCCGCCTCCCGCCTGGGCGTGGCCGGCGTGCGCACGTTGCGGATCGGCAAGGCCGTTGAGCTGGAGCTGGAGGCGCCCGACCGGGCCACGGCCCAGGCCCAGCTCGAGCAGCTGAGCGATCGCCTGCTGGCCAATCCGGTGATCGAGAACTGGACGCTCGAGATCATGGAATCCGCTGAGGCCCAGCAGCCATGACAGTGGGCGTGGTGGTGTTCCCCGGTTCCAACTGCGACCGGGATGTGCGCTGGGCCCTGGAGGGATGTCTGGGGATGCCGACCCGCTTCCTTTGGCACGAGGAGCGCGACCTCAGCGGCCTGGCTGGGGTGGTGATTCCCGGTGGCTTCAGCTATGGCGACTACCTGCGCTGTGGGGCGATTGCCCGTTTTGCCCCTGTGCTCGAGGCCGTGAAGGTCTTCGCCGACCGCGGCGGACCGGTGCTGGGGATCTGCAACGGCTTCCAGGTGCTCACGGAAATGGGCCTGCTCCCCGGTGCGCTCACCCGCAATGCCAGGCTCCACTTCGTGTGTGAGCCCACGGAGCTCAGGGTGACCCCCTCGCACTGCCGCTGGTTGCAGGGCTATGGCGAGGGCGAATCGATCCGGCTGCCGATTGCCCATGGCGAGGGCCGCTACCACTGTGATGCCACGGCCCTGAGCGAGCTCGAAAGCAGGGGCCAGGTGGTACTCCGCTATGCCGACAACCCCAATGGATCCGTGGGGGATGTGGCCGGCCTCACGAACCGTGCCGGCAATGTGCTCGGTCTGATGCCCCATCCCGAGCGGGCCTGTGACGCGGCTACGGGGGGAGTGGACGGCACCAGGCTGCTGGCGTCGATCGGCCTCTGAGCCCTCGCCTGGCGCGCGCGGACAAAAAAAGGGGGCCGCATGGGCCCCCCTTGCTGCTGAGGGGGCTGCCCTCAGTTCACGGCGGAGAAAAAGTCCTTCGACTTCACCGGATCGGGGTTCATGGTCTTGTCACCCGGCTGCCAGTTGGCGGGGCAAACTTCATCGGGGTGGCTCTGCACGTACTGGAAGGCCTGCAGAACGCGCAGGGTCTCGTCCACACTGCGGCCCACGGGCAGGTTGTTGATCGTGCTGTGCATGATCACGCCCTCGGGGTCGATGATGAACAGGCCGCGGAGTGCCACACCGGCCTCTTCGTCGAGCACGTTGTAGGCACGGGCGATCTCTTTCTTGAGATCGGCCACCAGGGGGTAGTGACACTCACCCAGGCCACCATTCTTGCGGTCGGTCTGCACCCAGGCCAGATGGCTGAACTGACTGTCCACCGAAACGCCCAGCACCTCGGTGTTGCGGCTGGTGAAATCACCGTAACGGTCGGAGAAGGCGGTGATCTCCGTGGGGCACACGAAGGTGAAGTCCAGCGGGTAGAAGAACAGCACCACGTATTTGCCGCGGTACTGGCTCAGGGAAACGGTTTGGAATTCCTGGTCCACCACGGCGGTGGCGGTGAAATCTGGGGCCTGCAGACCGACGAGTCGGGACATGCTCGGGAGGGGTGGGTTTGGGGGGCAACCGGAAGACCAACCACCGTGTCGGAGCGGTGTGATCCAGAGGGACAAGGATCAGGAGCGCAGGGCGGCTCGGCCGTGGATCCACCACCCCAAGATCCCTGCTAAGACTGAACTCGTACCGACTACCAGTTGTCTTAAGACTTTACCACGGCTCCCTGCTTCGCGTCGCCATAGGCTTGGCGTACCTCAATGGTGTGGAGATGGCCTGGGAGCCCGGTGTTCTGCGGAAATACAACAGCACGAGCCATTTCCGGCTGCTCACTCAACTGCGCACGGAGCTGCGCAACAACCCCCTCGTACGCCCGGGAGAAGGAGAGCGCATCGGCGATGTGAACCGCAGCAAGGGATTGATTCGGGCGATGGAGGCCCGCCAGGCCAGGGCCCGTTCCTCGGCAGGCTGATCCATCGCCATGGCCCTGATCCAGCGCCTGCAGCCCTACCCCCACTGGGAGTTCACCCTGCCGGGTGGGGATCAGTTGCGCCTGGTTCCCGAGCGGGGCGGTCTGGTGACCGGTTGGCGCTGCAGTGGCCAGGAGCTGCTCTACTTCGATGCGGAGCGCTTCCGGGATGCCTCGCTGTCCGTGCGCGGCGGCATCCCGGTTCTCTTCCCGATCTGCGGAGGGTTGCCGCCCCATACCCTGCCCTTGCCCCAGCATGGTTTCGCCCGGGACAGCGCCTGGGGAGCGCCATCCCTGCTCGACTCCGATGGGGTGTGCCTGCAGCTCGTGGACTCCGAGCACAGCCGCCGCCTTTATCCGCACGCTTTCGCGCTCACCCTCGAGTTTCGTCTCGCACCCTCCAGCCTGAGCATTGCCGCCCGGATCGAAAACCGCGGTGACCAGCCCATGCCCTTCAGCCTGGGTCTGCACCCCTACTTCGCCGTGTCCAGCCTGGAGCACGTGGAGCTCACCGGTCTGCCCGATACCTGTCTCGACCAAAAGACCAACACAACGGTGGCCATGGCCCAGCCGCCCCTTCGGCTTGCCGCGGGCGTGGACCTGCTCGCCGAGCCGGCAGGACCCGTGGCGCTGTACGACCGCCTCAGCCAGCGCAGCGTGCGGCTGGAGACCTGCAGCCCCATGGATCTGGTGGTGATCTGGACGGATCCACCCCGGCCGATGGTGTGCCTGGAGCCATGGACCGCCGGACGCGGTGCCCTGCTCAGCGGGGAGAAGCTGCTCACCCTGGAGCCTGGCGAACAACAGGAGCTGCGCTGCCGCTACCTGCTCGACGGCCCCTGAAACACCCCACGCCACTGCTACTGAGAATCGCTTGCAAAAGGGCCCGCAACCGCTTAGAATGCGAGTCATTCGCAACAAGCAGGCCTCCCGCAATGGGGTTCCGATTCCTTCCTGACGATGCCGTCGCGGCCATACGTGTGCCCGCCGGTCAGACCGTGCTGATCGACCGCTCCCTGCGGGTGGGCAGCGGCACCATTGAAGTGCTGGAGGGGGTGGCCCGGGTGTATTGCCCCTGCGAAGAAACCGAGGGGATGACCCTGGCCTTCCTCCAGGCTGGAGACCAGCTCCGCACCGACCGCCTCTGCAGCGAAGGCGTGTGCGTGGAGGCACTCACGCCACTCTGTTTCCGCAACCACGCCGAGGGACCCGAGGGCTACGGCTACGACGCCGTGAACGAGTGGACGCTGCAGCTGCTGCGCATCCGTCACCTCAGCTCTGCGGAACAGCGGCTGCATGCCTTGCTGGGTCTGCTGGTGACCCGGCTGGGACGCCGCTGTGGTGAATGGTGTGATCTGCCGTTCCGGCTCACCCACGAACGCATCGGTGAGCTGATCGGCACCACCAGGGTCACCACCACCCGGTTGATTTCGCGGTTTCGTTCCGCTGAATTGATCCGTGTGCCCCAGGGCGCCCCTGGCCTGCACCTGGCCCCATCCCTGGTGGACTCGGCGCCGCTGGCAGCCTGATCAGCGCACCTGCAAGCCAGCCGACGCTCTTTCCTCAGCAAGAAAGATGACAGAGTGCTGAGTTGAACGCAGCCAAAAAGGAAGAACACCTGAAGCTACCTACACGTATCGGGGGAGACCATCCAACGTGTGGAGATGCAGACACCTTCCGTTCTTCCTTCCGTTGCGTTCCCGTCCCTCCAGCCTGGTTCCCTACCCGCTGAGCTCGGCACGGTGCTGGTGATCACGCCACGCCAGCTTCAGGACGCGGCTTCCGTGATCCAGGCCGTGCGGCAGAACACCAATGTGGTGGTGAATTCCAGCTGGCTGGAAGACGGTCCCGGCCAGCGTCTGATCGACTTTGTGTGCGGTGGCCTCGAGGCCATCGATGGCCAGGTTCATCGCATCGCAGAAGAGGTGTTTCTCTTCACACCGGGACCGACGCGGGTGGAGCGAGAAGATCCATCGGGTGCTGGCAGCTAAGCCGGGACTCAGGTCCAGTGTGGTCTGTCAACCGTCAGGAGTGGCCGGCTGCATCCGGTGAGCAAGCTGGGCTGGCCAACTCTGCTGAGAAATTCTGCTGGCGAGTGACGCACAGAGCAGGAAAGACGTGCCGTTATCCAGGACTTCGGCCTGGCTGGAGGCACCAGAAAAGAAGGCCAAACTGAGCCCGCCAAAGGCGGCGAAGGGCCATCGGGATCAAGTGCCCCGCCCCGATCCCGCGGATGCTGTAGCGCGGGCTCTCCCACCGAGGCCACCGAGCGCTGCACGGTGACGACAAAGCCATTCAACCGCATGGAGAGCCAGGAGAGGGCCGTGCAGTTGAGCAGCTCAAAGCAGAGGATGGGGCCTGGAAAACCCAGGATCCCGGTGGCGATCCAGACCACCAGCCGGCGGGATTCCATGGCGAAAGGCAGCGGTGACTCCAAAGGGTTCCGGGGCGTTTCACTCCAGCTCCGGGTCCTGCGCAGCCGGGAACCCTGCCAGGTCTCCGCATCTGCACCCTTTGACTCTCTCCCCCAACGGCAGGCAACTGGTCAAGTGCTGGGTGGGCTGCCGCCGGGTGGCCTATCCCGATTCCGGCAGTGGCGGCGAGCCCTGGACCATCGGCTACGGCCACACCGGCTCCGAGGTGGTGTCCGGCCTCGTGATCAGCCATCACCACGCGGAAGCCTGGCTCCAGATGGACGCCACTGAGGCAACAGATGGTTAGGTCGCTTCACCCAAGGCTCTGGCACCAGGCCTCGGTGGCCACAGGCTCGTGGGCATTTCGATCACGGAGTGCGGGGAGAGGCGGGCTCCTGTGAGCCGGGGTCAGGCTTGGGAGGGATGGTCGGCGAGCCACGTCGTCAGGTCAGCGAGCGGCATGGGTCGGGCAATGGCGTATCCCTGCACATATTCGGCGCCGGCGTCGCGAGCGAGTCCCCGATGCACGTCGTCTTCGACTCCTTCAACGACGACCTTCGCACCGATCACATGGGAGATCTCAACGGCCGAGCGGATGAGGGCAGCTCGAGTTTCGGGTCCCTGTTGTGGGCTCAAGAACGATCGGTCAAGCTTGATGTAGGCGGGGGTGAGTGCTTGCAGGAGTCCGAAGTTCGAGTAGCCGGATCCGTAGTCATCGATGCACGCTTCAGCTCCAAGCGCCACAAGGGCATCCAGCAGTTCTAAGGCTTTGCTGTGGCCAGGGAGGAACACTGATTCGACGATCTCCACGACAAGGCCACCGAGGCCGGCTGGTGGTTGAATGCCGGAGATGATGTTCAAAATGTTACCGTCCTCGAGCTGCGTGACGGACACGTTGAAGGCGACGCGTAAGTCTTCGTGGTGAGTGGCCTGGATGATCGGCAGATCGTTGCGCAGCAACTCAAGGGTCAGCAGGCCCAGGGCACGGATCTGGCCACTCTGCTCGCAGAAGTCGATGAAGTCGCACGCTGGAACGAGTTGGCCGTCGCGGCGCCACCGCACGAGGGCTTCGACGCCCCACACGTTGTTCGTCATCGTGTGGACGATGGGCTGATAATGCAGTTCGAAATCGCCATTTTCGATCGCCGCGCCGATGTCAATGTGCATCCGTCGCCGTTCATCGGCCGCGTTGTTCATCGACGGGGTGAAGTAGGCAATACCGTTCCCCGATTGTTTCTTGATCTCGTACATGGCCGCATCCGCAGCCCTGAGCAGGTCATCCGGCGAGCGGGCATCCTCGGGGAACAGAGCCACCCCGATGCTTCCTGAGATTCTCGCCTCCCGCCCATCGACCTCGACCGGCTGGCGAAGGGTGACCAGCAGCCGATCCAGGACGGCGTCGAGCTCGGCGGGACTCTTGTAGTCCACGATGATGACGGCGATCTCATCGCCGCCGAGCCGCCCCACCACGTCTGTGGAACGCACGACCTCCAGCACCCGTGCACTCGTGGTGCGCAGCGTCACGTCGCCAGCGTCGTGCCCGTGCTCGTCGTTCACCTCTTTGAAGCGATCCAAGTCGATCCAGGCGAGGGAGAGTCGCGACCCCGTGCGGGACGCTTGAGAGATCGCGTTCGTCAAGGCGTCCGAGAAGTTCTTCCGGTTCAGGAGCCCGGTGACCGCGTCAAACGCCGTCTGGTCGAGGAGTTCGGACTTGACTTGCAGCTCGCTCAGGGCCGTCTCGGCGGTGGCCCTCAAGTTGTCAAGCTCAGTCACATCAGTCAGGGTGATGATGGCGCCCAGAGCGATTCCCTCGGAGTCCTTGTACGGCAAGACCTGAACCAGGTAGCAAACCTCGTCGTCGCGAGCCTGGATGCTGAGTCGCGGACCGCCGCCTACGACGCCGCGCAGGGCTGCAGCCAGGCCCGGAATCGGGAGCGTCGTTCGTGCGGACAGCACAGGAAGCCCAACATCCGTGTCCACGAGGGCGAAGACCCGAACAGCCAGCGGGGTGAATCGCGTGATGCGAAGGTCCTGGTCCACGATGACCATGCCTTGGTTGACTGAGGCCTCGACATTCGCGAGGTGGTAGTTCAGGTGCTGCAGGAGGTCACCGCGCTGAAAGGACTCCTGGTTGAGAACGGCGAGTTCCTCATTCGTGGCTTGGAGCTCCTCGTTCGACGCTTGCAGTTCCTCGTTCGACGCCTGCAGTTCCTCCGACGATGCCTGCAGTTCCTCCGACGATGCCTCGAGTTCCTCGTTGACCGATTGGAGCTCGACCAGGGAGCGGCGAAGGGCGTCCTGGCTCACGAGTACTTCTTGCTCGAGGCGCTTCAGTTCACGGTCAAATGACGCGCTGCGATCAGGCGGTGTCGGTGAGCCGACACTCCCGCCGGTGTCTGGCACGAAGGCGAGCACCGTGAGCGATTCCTCGCCCACCTGGATCGGTTTGGCCGCCATGTGGAACGGGTGATCTAAGCCCTCAATGGAGAGTGACTGCCCGCTGACGGGTTCGCCGTTTCCACGGCAAAGAAGAAGCAGCGCCCGCGCCTCGTCCCGCAGCTCTTCTCGCAGGAAGGATGAAACCGACGCCGCCAGAGCCCCCTCGGGAACCCGGCAGTAGGAGGAGACGTCTCCGACAACGCGGATCGGCCGATGCTGGTTGTCGAGGACAACATAAGCGTTGCCGCTGAAACGCACGAGCTGTTCGAGCAGGGCGATCAGCTCGACATCCCGCTCGGCCTCAAGGGTCAACGATCGATGTGCTGCGGGTCGGGAATACCGGGCGGCGTCTGCGATGAACGGGTGTGGAACGAGCTCGTACGAGGGCTGGGATTCGCCCGAGTGCCGGAAGATGCGGCTACCTGCATCAACAACGGTGAAGCCCTCGCAATGACGACCGAGGCCCTCGCTCTCGCCTAGGAAGAGGAGTCCCCCCGACCGGAGGGCGAAGTCGAACCGGCGGATCACTCGCCGCTGCAGCGGTGACGTGAAGTAGATGAGGGTGTTGCGGCACGAGATCACGTCGATGCGAGGGAACGGCGCGTCGGTGCCCACGTCGTGCAGGGCGAAGACGGCACACTCCCGCAGCACGTCGGAGACCTGGAAGGTCTCGCCACCTTGCCTGGCGTAGGCCGACCGCAACGGTTCCGGGATACGCGACAGAGCCGAGGCGGGGTAGACGGCGCGCCGGGCCAAGGTCAGGGACGCCTCATCCAGGTCAGTGCCGAAGATCTTCAATCTCCGGGCGAGGTCGGCCGGCCGGCCCATGAGATCGCCGACGATCATGGCGATCGAGTACACCTCCTCACCCGTGGCGCACCCGGGCACCCACACCCGCAAAACCTCGTCAGCGCCAGGACGGGAAAGGTAGGTGCCAAGCGCGTCTCGCAGCGCCTCGAAGGCCTCCGGATCCCGGAAGAACGAGGTGACCGTCACCAAGAGGTTCTGCTTGAGCGCCTGTGCCTCATCGGGTTCAGTAGCTAGCAACGTCACGTAGTCGCTGATGACGTTGATCTGCCGAACCGCCATCCGCCGCTGCACCTGCCGTTTGAGTGTCGATGGCTTGTACTCAGCGAAGTCGATTCCGACCGAGCGCCTCAGCTGCGCCACCACCTGGGTTATGAAGCCATCCTCGACCGCAGGCAGATTGGCGTCCCCATCGCCCACGGAACTCGGGATCGTGGCCAGTCTGGAAGCGAGGTCTCCCGCGTCGGCCACCACGTCAGGGTTGCCCAGTGCGAGTGCTGCGCGAGGCATCCCGTCGAATCGGGCCGACTCCGGCGATTGCACCATCGTCAGACCCCCTGCAGCCCGGATGGTGCGCAGGCCATGGGCACCGTCCGATCCCGTCCCCGACAGGACGACGCCCACTGCACGTGCCCCCCAGTTCTGCGCTAGGGACTCGAACAACAGGTCGATGCTCGGGCTGGGACCCACTCGCTCCGCAGCCTCCACAAGAGACAGTCGATCGCCGACGAGGGTCAGATCATGATTGGGCGGCACCACGGTGACGATGTTGGTACGGAGCGGACTCCCGTCAACAGCCTCTTCGACCTCGAACGGTGTCGCCCGGGACAACAGTTCCACGAGCAACGTGGGGTAATCCGGTGCCAGATGCTGGGCAACGATGATCGCGGAACCATCAGGCGTCAATGAGCCGAGGAACTCCTGCAGGGCTTCCAGACCACCGGCCGAAGACCCCACACCGACCACCCGCGAGACGGCGCTCAAAGTAGAGCCGGTGCCCTCATCAACATCCGTGGAGCTGTTCATCTACTGACTCTCCACATTGGCCTTTATGAACCCTACTCGGACGTAGCCGCCAACATGGCCCTGAGTCGGAGAAGTCTCCCCACGGGATCATGAATCCCGTAGCGAACCACTTAACTTCCCGCTTACTCCCATACAGCGGAAAGGCTGGTCCATTGACATTATCAAAGCCGGTAGAGAAAAGCAAAGATGTCCAAAAAACGCCAAGAGCATTTCTTCCTATTGAGCATCAACTAGGGGCGCACTGGTCCCAGGTATCGACCCGATGAGAAAGGCGAGACGGCAAGGCTGGGATTGGTCGGCTCGCAGGAGTATTGCCTGGAGCCATTGGTTGTGAACCTGCTCACAACCAGTGGCTTCAACGGGCCTCAAACGGCTACAAGCTGTTCACCTGGGTCCCAGGTGTGGAATCCGCCAGAACCCAGTTCCAGACAAAAAAAGCCCCGCCACGGCGGGGTTAAGAGAGATGGCTCGGGGGAGACTTGAACTCCCGACCTTGGGGTTATGAATCCCACGCTCTAACCAGCTGAGCTACCGAGCCGCTGAACCTGAAGCTTATCAGGCGCGTGGTGGAAGGATCCCTAGGGGATCGACCGCACCGGCTCCGGGGGGATGGATTTCGAAGTGCAGGTGGGGTCCGGTGCTGCGCCCTGTGCTGCCCATCAGGGCAATCACGGTGCCTTGCCGAACTTCCTGACCATTGCTCACCATCAGGCGGCTGTTGTGGGCATAGAGGGAGCGGCTGCCATCGGGGTGTTGCAGCGTGACCAGATAGCCAAATCCGCCATCGTGCCAGCCGGAAAACACCACCCTGCCGGTGCGGGCCGCCTTGATGGGCGTGCCCACGTTGTTGGCCATGTCGATGCCCCGGTGCATCCGTCCCCACCGCCAGCCGTAGCCAGAGGTGAACACGCCCGTGGTGGGCCAGATCCAGGTGGTGGCGTGGCGGTTGTCCTGTTGGCGGCCGTCGTCCGTGCCGAACTGAGGGGCGTCAGGCCAGCTCAGGCCCCCGCTGGTGGTGGGTCGGAGGCCGAGCACGGCCCGCGGGCGCGGCACGGCCGCCTGCACCAGCTGAATTTCGGTGCCAGCCACCAGCCCGGCCGTGTCCAGGCCGGGATTCAGCCGCAGGATCTCCTGCATCGTGAGGCCGTAGCGCTGGGCGAGCTTGAAGAGGGTGTCGCCGAGTCGCACCACTCCCTTGGTGGGTACGGGTGGGGGAGTCTGGGGTGCGGGCGGGGTGCGGCGCACATCGCTGCTGTCGATGACGGCCAGCTGGGTGGCCACCCGGCGCTGCTCGACCGGCAGCACCAGCCAGTCCCCCTTGCGGAAGCGATGGTTGGGATCCACTCCGTTCAGACCCGCCATGGTGCCGGTGGGAAGGCGCAACTGGCGGGACAGCTCGATCAGCGTCACCTGCTGCCGGGTCTTGACCCAGAGCCGATCGGTGGCTGGCGGCAATGCCGCCAGCACAGCATCCTCAATCGGTCTCTGATCCTTTGCCTCATCACCGAGGGAGAAGCCGACCGCCGGCACTGCGGCTGCCAGGGGAAGGACCAGGAACACCGTGATGGGCAAGGACCGACGTTTGGACAGGCGAGGCTTCGTAGCTGTCATTCAGGTTCCCCAAAGATCAGAGCCCAGTGGAGAAGCCAACATCCCTGGACCGCGCAGACAGTAGCGGACAGTCCATGGGGGAGCAAGGGCATTCGGCACGCGTGCTGGTGTTCGGATCGAATCAGCTCCCCGCCGACTCCAGCTGCCGCAGGGCCTCGAACAGCACGATTGCCACGGCAGATGCGAGGTTCAGGCTGCGCACGCCGCCCTCGGGATGGGCAGCGGAACGGGCCATGGGGATGGTCAGCAGGGCGTCACACTCGGCCTGTACGTCCTCGGGCAGGCCGTCGGTCTCCCGGCCGAACAGCAACCAGTCCTGCCCATCGAACCTGAATCCCGTATACGACTGGCTGGTGCGGGCACTCAGCCCCACCAGCCTGCCGCCCCGCCGCCCCCGTTCCTGTTGGAACGAGTCCCAGTGGGGGTGCTGGTGCAGGGGTACGTAGGGCCAGTAGTCGAGACCGGCACGTCGAAGCTGACGATCACTCAACTCAAATCCCAGGGGCGCCACCAAGTGGAGCTCCTGGCCCGTGGCGGCACAACTGCGGGCCACATTGCCGGTGTTGGGGGGAATCTGGGGCTGGTACAGCACCACGCGGGGCATGGTCAGAGGGGAGGTACGGGTTCACTGAGCGGCAGCAGATCGAGGGCCCGCCCTGCCACCACCAGCCACAGGTGGCCACAGCGGGCACTGAGCTGGTCCTCCAGGTTGCCGAGGCGATCCCGGAACAGGCCGCCGATGGCGGTGGCTGGCACCACCCCCCAGCCAACCTGTTCGCTCACCAGCAGCACCTCGGCGTGGCAATGCTCCAGGGTGTGGAGCAGGCGGTTGGTATGCGCCAACCAGACGTCGCACTCCAGACCAAGGCCAGCACTCACCCAGGTTCCAAGGGAATCCACCAGTGCCACATCGGCGGCCGAGAGGGCAGCCAGGGCAGGGGAGAGGTGGAGGCCAACCTCCTGCAGGCACCAGTGGGGGGGGCGCCGCAGGCGATGGCGCCTGAGTCGTTCCTGCCAGGCCGGATCGTCGGGCAGCTGGGGGCCCGTGGCCAGGTAGTGCACCTGCCTGCCACTGCGCCCAGCCCGCAATTCGGCCCAGCGGCTCTTGCCGGAACGGGCCGGACCGGTGATCAGCTCCAGCACCATGGACGCTCAGCCACCGCCGTTCATGTTGCGCAGGGTGGCAACGGAGGAAGGGGAAACGCGGTTGAGATAACGGAAGATCCAGTACTTAAAAATGGTGGCGAGAACAACGGGAAAAGTGGCGATGAACAACATGATGAAGTTCTCTCTGGCAGGCAGTCCAAGATGGTTGGCAACGCCACCAAGCAGAACAGTCCAGCCTTCCGGACTGTGGAAGCCCACGAATATGTCCGTAAACAAAATGATGGCAAATGCCTTGGCGCTGTCACTGAGTCCGTAGATGAGCTCATCAATGAAACCTCGTAAAACCTGAATATCCCGTTTACCGAGAAAACAAACCAGCACAAAGCTGAGCAGGGCAGCCAGGTCGGCCAGCACATTCTTGATCGCTTCGGTGCTCTCATTATCGGCTTCTTCCTTCAACTCACGCGCGCGCTGGGAGAGCTGCAGCTGCAGCTCCTCCGGACTGGGCAGGGGTTTGCCCTCCAGAAGGGCTGCAAATTCCACCTCAGCTTTAAAAACCCTCAGCTTTTCAACCGCTTGTTCTTCCAGATGGGGTTTGGGGTAGCTGATGAAGGCACCCACAGGGGCATATCGATCTACCAGTGGGCCCATCACATAATTCCGGCTCAACTGCTGAATCAGCAGTGGAATCAAAATCAACAGCAACAGGATCCGCAGTGAGACCAGCGTTGAATCGCGGCGCCGGCGGAAGCCGGCCAGCATGTCGGCCTCCGCATGGGGATCCAGCTGCCGCCGCACCTGGTCCACCACCCCGATCAGGCTGCGCGGCAGGACTTCCGGTGTGCGACTGATCGTTGGCAGAGGTTTGCGGGATGGCCTGTTGTAACGACCCACCACCGACTCCACCAACTGGAGCTGGCGCACTTCCTGGCCGGCCAGCTCGGAGCGGTGGGGTTCCACCGTGGCCAGGGCCTGACGGCAGAGTTCGAGAGCCGTCTGGAAGCGGCGCAGCAGCTGGGCCTGGCTGGAGCGGGGCAGGGGCAGATCCACCTCTGGTCGCACGGGCCGGTCGTTGTAGTGCTCCAGTTCAATGCTCTGAATCAGCAGGGCTGCCTCGTAGGCACGCTCCAGGTCGCGGCTGATCTCCAACCCCTGGGCCTTGCCGAACGTACCGATCCAATCCCTCAGGCCCATGCCAACTCAGCGGGAAAACACCCACCAGGTGGCCATCGGCACCACGGTGCCAACCACCAGTAGCACCACAACCCAGGTGAAGGCGTTGCTTGTCTCGGTCTGCTCGCGGCTGGGCACGTTGCTGCTGGGAGCAATCTCCTGAACTGCCACGGGTTCGCCGGGGTCTTCACCGCCCTGCAGCACGCTGGTGATGCGCTGGATGCCGTCCAGACTGGCCTGCCGGAATCGGGCCCCATCACGGATGGGTGCGGTCATGGTGGTGCGGCCCGTGCTGCGCAGCAGGCTGTCGTCCAGCTGGCCGGACAACGAGGGAGAGGCCACCACGCTGGCGCTGTTGGTCTGGGTGTCGATCAGAAACAGCACCTGACCGTTGCTCTCGGGGCTGGGCTGCCAGCGCTGCAGCAGCGCCTGGCCCAGCTGGGGCAGGGAGAGGCCGTAGTCGAGCTGGTTCACCGTGATCAGATGGGCATCCACCCGCTCGGCCGCGAGGTTCTCCAGCTGGCGGGACACTTCGGCGCTCGCCGCCCGACTCAACACCTCGGCCTGGTCCACCACCCGCTCCGTCGGCATGGTTTCGCTGAAGGCAGAGGCCGAAATCGCCATCGCCGGGGCCGTGGGCAGCAGCAGCAGCACCAGCAAGATCAGCAGCTGCAGCTGCGCTGCCCACCGGCGGGGGAACCAATGGCCCAGGGCCCCGGTTCGACGGGTTGATGGAACGGATAGGGGTGCAGGGAGGGTCAAGCAAACCACTGCAGGGCTGGCCCTAGTTTGCCGCCAATGGTTCCCGCTGTCGCCCTTCCATGACCCTTCCGTTGCCCGCCAAGGTCAGTCTGGCGACCGGCGGCGGCGGGCTGCTGCTGGTGGTGGCGAATCAGCTGAGTGCCCCCTTGCCCGAACCATCCCTGGTGCGCGCCAGCGTGCTGGCGGCCCTGCTTGCGGTTGGCTTGATGCTGGTGGCCGTGCTGTGGACCCGGGCGGTGCCGGAAGCGGCTGGGCGGGCCGACCTCCTGGGCGAGGAGGGGCTGGAACTGGCGCCGGGACTGCCGCCCGCACTGCTGGAGGATCTCGGCTGGGGCAGTCAGATGCTGCTCACGGCCAGCCCGGCCGCGGTGGTGCTGGTGCTCTGGCGCGACACGGTGTTGCTGCGGCGTGGCTTGCTGGCGCGGACCCCCTTCCAGCCCGGCCCCATCTGTGCCCGGGCCCTGGAGCGGGGCCAGGCCATTTCCCTGGTGAACCTGGGTCTCTATCCGGGGCGGGCGGAATTCGACTCCCTCCTGCCCGGGTTGCCGGCTGTCCTGATCCAGCCCCTGGGCGATCAGGGACTGGTGCTGCTGGGTGGCTGGTCACCCCGGTGCTTCAGCCGCAGCGACCTGATCTGGGTGGAGGGCTGGGCACGCCGGCTCACAGCCGAAATGCCGCAGAGCGAGCCTGGCGTGCTGGTGCAGCCGGACGGGCAGGTGCCGGGCGGGCAGGGGGAAGGCGCAGCACCGTTCGCACCTGTCCCCCCGGCGAACTGAAGATGGCGAAGCCGTCGTCACCCACCCGGCCCTGCAGCTGTTCGGCCCTGGATTCCTGTCCGTTCGCCTGTCGCCGTAGCACCACCTGACCGGATGCAGTTGCGTCGCCCGTTTTCCAGTTCCATTGACAGCGCTGGGCGGTGAGCTGCTCACCGGGCTGGCGCAGACGGCAGGCGCCGTCCACAGCCACCGTATTGGCCACCGTGTCCAGCACAAAGCCGTTGCCGCTGAGCAGGGTCTTGCCGTAGCGCCCGCGGAAGGGCTGGCTGCTGCTGGCGGTGCGGGACTTCAGGTTCAGCCGGGTGAGCTGGGCCTCCAGCAGGGCTGCGCGGCTGGGATCCTCCAGCTGCACCGGAGCCTGCAGGTCGAGTGTCTGGGCCAGGGTGTTGCCGCGCAGGGCCGGTGCCGCGATGCGCTGGATCACTCCGCCCGCGAGCCGGCGCTCCCCTCGCACCGGGCCCCGGGCGGTGAGGGCTCCTGTCGCAGCCTCCCAGTCCACCGCCCCCAGGGTCAGGCGCACCGGCTCCTCGCCCAGCTGGCGCAGCTGGGCGGACCGTCGCAGTTCCAGGCGGTCCGCGCCGATCAGAAACCGGGCTTCATCCGCCGTGAGCTGCAGGTTGCCCTGCACCACTTTCGGCGACTGGTCGATCTCCATGCGTTCCTGGGAGGGATACCACCGCACCCGCAGGGCCGTGAGTTCGGCCGGCCGCTCGGGATCCAGGCGCTGCAGGCGGGTGGGACCTTCCAGCTGCACCACCTCGCCATCGTTCACCACCACGGCATTGCTGGCCGTGAGGCGATAAAGGGGTTTGCCCTGGCGGTACAGCACACCCCGGAGTTGGCGGGCCTGGGCGAGGCGCCGGCTGAGGTCGTAGCGGGTTTCGGGGCTGCTGATCTCCCACAGAGGTCGGCCCTGGGGGTCGTCCTGGCGCAGGTTCAGGTCCCGGAACACGAACGGCTGGGCGGCCTCCTCTTCCCGGTTGCGCGGCTGACAGCTGGTGAGGCCGAGCCCCGTGCTCACCAGCAGCAGGGCTGCGACCCAGGCGCCTGGCCGGGTCACAGGGGACCGTCGAGCTCCAGCCGCTGCATCACGGGCTGGGGGGCTGGGAGGGGTTGAAGGTCGGGCAGACCTCCCCAGCGGAGGGCCGGGGTCCACACCGGCGGCGCGGGGGCTGCCGGGCCGGACTCGAAGCAGGCCAGGCCGAGCTGGCTCAGCATGCGGCCGGAGAGCTCCGGCAGCAGCGGGGCCAGCAGCACGGCCACGATGCGGCTCGACTCCAGCACCGCATAGAGATCACTGCCCACCTGCTGTTCCTGGCCCGGCTGCTTCATCACCGACCAGGGGGCCCGCTCGTTGAGGTAGCCGTTGGCTGCGGCGGCCAGCTGCAGGATGGCCTCGGCCGCTGAGCGGAACTCCAGCCGGCCCATGGCTGCGCTGAACTGGTCCACCGCCTGCTGGGCGGCCATGGCCAGGGGGTGGTTGGCGTCGCGCCCCTCCCCTGCCGGCGGAACCGCCTCAGCGAACCACTTGCGCGCCATCGAGCTGGTGCGGTTGAGCAGGTTGCCGATCGTGTTGGCCAGGTCGTTGTTGACCAGGTCGGTGAAGCGCTGTTGCTGGAAGTCGCCGTCCTCGCCGAAGGGAATATCCCGCAGCAGGTACCACCGCACCGCATCGCGGCCGCAGCGCTCCAGCAGCACCTCCGGATCCAGCACGTTACCCAGCGACTTTCCCATCTTCTGACCCTCACGGGTGAGAAAGCCATGGCCGAATACCCCCTCCGGCAGGGGGAGGCCCGCCGAGAGCAGCATCGCCGGCCAGTACACGGCGTGAAAACGCAGGATGTCCTTGCCGATCACGTGCAACTGGGCTGGCCAGCCGCGCTGCAGCACCTGCTCCAGATCCACCGCTTCTTCCGGCTCGAGCAGGGCAGTGAGGTAGCCCAGCAGGGCGTCGAACCACACATAGAAGGTGTGGCCGGGATGGCCTGGTACCGGGATGCCCCAGTGCAGGTCGATGCGGGAGATGGAGAAATCCCGCAACCCCTGGGCCACGAAGTTCTCCACCTCTTTGCGGCGGCTGGCGGGGGAAATGAAGCCGGGGCGGCGGATCAGCTCCTCGATCTGGCTCTGGTAGCGGGAGAGGCGGAAGAACAGGTTCACCTCATCGCGCCATTCCAGTGGCTTGCGGTGGATCGGACACTCCGGATCCTGGGCCTCGTGCGGATCGTCCTTGAATTCCTCGCAGGCCACGCAGTACCAGCCCTGCTGGCGCCCTTCCACCACGTCGCCCTGGGCCTCCACCCGCGCGAAGAACTGCTCGACCAGGGCCCGATGGCGAGGATCGGTGGTGCGGATGAAGCGGTCGTTGCTCACCTGCCAGTGCTGCCAGAGCTGGCGGTAGCCCTCACTCACCCGGTCGCAGTGGCTCTGGGGGGTGAGGCCGGCGGCCTCGGCCGTGCGCTGGATCTTCTGGCCATGTTCATCACAGCCGGTGATGAAGGTCACCTGCTCTCCGAGCAGCCTTTGATAGCGGGCGATCGCATCGCAGGCCAGGGTGGTGTACGTGCTGCCGAGATGGGCTCGGTCATTCACGTAATAGAGAGGAGTGGTGAGGGAGTAGGACATGCGGCGAATGGTGGCCTGGCGGTGTGCGCGGCCGGGCTCGCCAAACCCCAGCTCCGGGCCCGTCGGTTCCGAGCCTGTCCGGCGCCGAGCCCGGATCCTACCCATCGCCATCCGCCGACCCCAGTCATGGAGCAGCACCAGGTTCCGGTAGTGGTTTGGGGGGGCGGAACCGGCGGAGTGGCCGCCGCCCTGCAGGCCGCCCGCAGTGGTGTGGCCACCCTGCTGCTCACGCCGGGGCCCTGGCTGGGGGGGATGGTGAGCGCGGCCGGGGTGTGCTGCCCGGATGGCAATGAGCTCTCCCCCTGGCAGAGTGGCCTCTGGGGGGCATTTCTGCGGGAATTGGCCCGGTGCGAGCCCAGCGGGCTCGACCACAACTGGGTGAGCTGTTTCGGGTATCAGCCCGCCACCGCCGAAGCCATCCTGCGCCGTTGGCTGGCCGCCGCCGGCCCCCTGCGGTGGTGGCCCGACTGCGGCCTGCGGGCTGTGCGCCGCCAGGGGGGTCGCATCACAGCCCTGGAGATCGAGCGGGGCTCGGGAAGCCAGGCAGTTTCCCACCTGGTGGCTCCCCAGATCGCCATCGATGGCAGCGATCGCGGCGAACTCATCGCCCTCGGCGGGGCCGCCTATCGGCTGGGCTGGGAGGCCCAGGAGCTATGGCAGGAGCCGAGTGCTCCTGCGGCTGAACGGCTGGGCAGCGATCCCTTCTTCCAGCGCCAACCCGTGCAGTCGCCCACCTGGGTGGCGATCGGGCGCCTGGGCGATGGGGAGAACTGTCCCGATCCGGGCAGCCCCCTGCCGGAGCCGTTTGCCCTGGCTCCGGCCAACTTCGGGCTGGAGCGCACCCTCACCTACGGCCGGCTCCCCGGCAACCGGGTGATGCTGAACTGGCCCCTCCATGGCAACGACTGGCACCACGGCCTGGAGCGGGCCTTCGCGAACGATCCGGCTGCGGAGGCCGAGCTGTTCGCCGCCATGCGGGAGCACAGTCTCCGCTTCGCCCATGCCCTCCGCGAGGCCAGTGGGGGCTGGCTGCAGCTGGACGGCCTGTTCCCCGAGCCCCCTGCTGCCGATCAGGCGCTCACGGGTCCATCGCCGCTGGCCCTGATGCCCTACTGGCGCGAGGGCCGGCGCCTGGTGGGACTCTCCACCCTGGTGGAACAACACCTGCTGCCCCAGGGGTCTGGGGCGACGATCGCCGCCCTGCCCCAGCGGGATGGCGCCCTGGATGCGGTGGTGGTGGGCAATTACGCCAACGACCATCACTATCCCGGCCCGGACTGGCCCCTCGCCCCCAAGAGCTGCCGGTGGGGCGGCCGCTGGAGCGGCACTCCGTTCTGCATTCCCTTCGGCGCCCTGGTGAGCGCCGACACCCCCAATCTGCTCGCGGCGGAGAAGGGCTTCAGCGTGAGTCACATGGCCAACGGGGCCACCCGCCTCCAGCCCCAGATCCTCAACCTGGGCCAGGCCGCCGGCCTGGCCGCTGCTCTGTGTGTGCAGCGGAACTGCCTGCCAGGCACCTTGCCCGTGGCGGTGCTGCAACGCGCCCTGGTGGAAGATCCCCAGGCCCCCGCCGGGCCCCTGCCGCTGTGGGACACCCCCTGGCACCACCCGGCCTGGCGGCGGCGCCAGCTGGCCGCCCTGGAGGATCCGTCCCTCCTCGATGGGGCGGGCCAGCTGCCCTCCACCCGCAAGCGGCCCGGACTGTTGGAGTTCGACCTCGATCCCAGCCAGGCTCCAGCGGGGCCGGGAGAGAAGCTCTGGCGGGGGGACCTGCAGCGGGCGGCCGATGGCGGCTACCGGCTCTGCGGCGGCGCTGGCGCGCCCGCTGGGGGCTGGCCGCTGATCACCCTGGAGCCGGCCCTGCACCACTGGTTGACCCAGGCGCAGGAGGGTGCCGTGGCGCTGATTGGGGTGTCCAATCCCTGGGGGCCCTGGTTGCGGGTATCGCGCCTGGCCGGCTGAAGGCCCTCAGGCGCCGGCGCTCAGGCGCAGCAGATCGCGCAGGGGATCCACCTGGCGCACCCTCAGCAGCAACTGGTGGCCCGGTTCACTGCCGGCCGGACACTCGGCCGCCAGGTCCATCGCCAGCTCCTCCACGTGCACCAGGCCCAACCGGTCCTGGGGACGCAGCCAGCGCAGAAACTGGGCCCGCCAGGCCTGGATGCTGTGCGCGGCAAACCACACCTGCTGCCAGTGGCGCTGGTCGTCGCGGCTGATCTGAACGGCCTGACGCAGGGGTGACTCCAGCTCCGCCAGCAGCTCCTGCAGCTGGTCGCCGCTGAGCGGTGGCTCCCCCTGGCGCAGGGCCAGGAGCTGGCGCTGCACCAGCAGATCCCCGTAGCGCCTGATCGGCGAGGTGGCCTGCACGTAGGCCGTGAGGCCAAGGCTGAAATGGGAAGCAGGCTGGGTGCCACTGATGCCACGGCTGAGGCAACGCTTGATGGCGGCATGGCGCACCGGGCCGGCCGGCAGGGCGTCCAGTTCCGAGGCCGGTGGCAGCTCCGCCGGCAACTGGGACCGGTAGGGCAGGGCCAGCTGGTGTTGCCGGCCGAGGTCGGCCACCACGGCTCCCGCCAGGATCATGGCTTCAGCCACCATGAGTCGTCCCGGGCCGGGATCACTGATCTCCAGCACCGCCTCTCCGCCGGAATCGCGGATGCGCCCCTCCGGTTGGTCGAGCAGCAGGGCCCCCCGGGCCACGCGCCACTGGCGACGCCGCTGCAACAGCCCGTGCAGCTCCGCCAGGTCCGGCTCCTCGGGCGGGGCCAGCTCGATCAGCTCATCGGCATCGGCATAGGAAAGGCGGTAGGCCGGGCGTACCCAGCTGCGCTCCACGCCGCTGGCCGCGACCGCACCCTCACCGTCCAGTTCCACCCACACACTCCAGGCCGGACAGCGCTGGCCGGCCCGCAGGCTGAACGGCCCGGTGCTGAGCCGGGGCGGAAACATCGGCAGGCTGCCGCGCGCCAGGTAGAGGCTCGTGCCGCGACGCCGGGCCTCCCGATCCAGGGGCGAGTCGGCCGTCACCAGCCGACCCGGATCGGCCACGTGGATCCACACCCGCAGGGAGCCATCCGATCTGCGTTCCAGCGCCAGGCCATCGTCGATGTCCTGGGTGTCGTCATCGTCGATGGTCAGGCAGTGCTGGCCGCAGAGGTCGAGCCGCTGGTCGTCGCCGGGCTGGGGGTTGGGGTGGTCGGCCAGCAGACGTTCGGCCTCCGCCTCCAGTTCCGGCGGGAAGCCCAACTCCCAGCTGCTGCGGCTGAGGGAGGGCAGATGGTGGGGGTGCCAGCGCCCCAGATCCACTAGCAGGTGGCGAATGGCGCCGGGTTCAGCCGGGCAGTGGGCGGCCTGCAGGGCCTGGCGCAGGGACAGGGGCAGGGGAACGCCGGTGTCCTCCGCACCCCACTGTTCCAGCAGGGCCAGCTCCTGGCGCTGGTCAGCGGCCAGAGCCTCGGGGTCGATCGGCTGCCGGGACTTCAGGGCCTCCTGCCAGGCCTGCTGCCGGCGCTGTTGTCGCTCCTGCTGGAAACGGACACGCCGCTGGCGGCGCAGGTCGTCCGCAGATCGGGCGGTGATTCCCTGTTGACGCAGCCGGAACCAGAGCTGGTCGCCCTGCAACCAGAGCCAGGCCGCTGCCCGATCGATCGGGTCCTGGCGGCCCAGCACCAACTCGCACCAGCCGGCCAGATCCAGGCCTTCCGCTCCGCTCTCCTGGAGCAACAGCCAGGCGGCGGCACGGTCGCGGGCGGGTGGAACGGCAGAGGCGAGGGCCTCGGGGCTGAAGTCCCATGGAAAAACCCCCAGTCGGGCCGGGGGCGCATCCCCGGCCGGCAGGGGGCAGATCAGTTGCACATCCCGCAGGGGACAAATCTGGGAGCGGGCGGCAGGGCCAACGACCAGCTGCAGCCGGCTGGCCTGAACGGCCTGAACAACGGCAAGCCTGGGGGGAGCGTCGCTGCCCCGGTCGGGCAGCAGACCCACCAGGTCGCCGGGATGGAAGCTGACCTGGGCCAGGGTGAAGTCAGCCCTCGGGGTTGACGAAAGGCAGCAGGGCCACGATGCGGGCCCGCTTCACCGCATTGGTGAGATCCCGTTGCTGCTTGGCGGTGAGACCGGTGAGCCGCCGGGGCAGGATCTTGCCGCGCTCGGTGATGAATTTCTTGAGCAGATCGACGTCCTTGTAGTCGATCGGGTCGCCCGGCTTGATCGGCGACAGGCGCTTCTTGAAAAAGGAACTGGCCATGGAGGGAACGGTTGGGAGAGAAGAGAAAACGTGCCGTTGCAACACCCGAGCCGCAGGAGATGCGGATCAGGGGGTCGGATTCACTTGATTTCCTTGTGAACGGTCGACTTGTTGCAGTGGGGACAGAACTTCTTCAGTTCCAGCCGTTCAGTGGTGTTGCGGCGGTTCTTCTCAGTGGTGTAACGGGACACACCTGGAGACCGCTTGGCGGGGTTGGACCGGCATTCGGTGCACTCGAGAGTGATCACGATCCGGACGCCCTTGTTCTTAGCCATGAAGGACGTTGCGCCGCTTGTGCGATGCGAAAGGACAAGGTCACACCTTACCGGGTGGTGGTACCGGGGATCAGCGGCGATGGCTGCCTAGGATCCAACGCCGTTGCCTCAGCCCTCCATGCGCGTCTCTCACCAGTGGCTGCGGGAGCTGGTGGGTGGCCCGGATGGCACGGGCGAGCTCGATCTGCCGGTGGACGTGCTGGCGGAGCGCCTGTCGATGGCCGGCTTCGAAGTGGAGGGCATCGAGGATCTGGCCAGCCAGGCCGCGGGGGTGGTGGTGGGACGGGTGCTGGAGCGGGAGTCCCATCCCGATGCCGCCAAACTGAGTGTCTGCCAGGTGGATGTGGGCCAGGCGGCACCTCTGCAGATCGTCTGTGGTGCCGCCAATGTGCGGGCCGGCATCCACGTGCCGGTGGCGCTGGTGGGTGCCACCCTCCCGGCGGTGAACCTCACCATCAAGCCAGCCGAACTGCGCGGCGTGGCCAGCAGCGGCATGATCTGCTCCCTGGCTGAACTGGGGCTCAGCGATGGCTCGGACGGCATCGCCGTGCTCGACGACCTGCTCGACCCGGTGCCGCCCCTGGGGGAGCCCGTGGGTCCCTGTTTCGGCCTGGACGATCAGGTGCTGGAACTAGCCATCACCGCCAACCGCCCGGACGGCCTGTCGATGCAGGGCATAGCCCGCGAAGTGGCGGCCCTCAGCGGCGGTCACACCCGCTTCGCGGCGGTCACGCCGGCAGCGGAAGCTGCAGCGCTGCCCGTGGACGCGGCCAGCCGCCAGGCCATCGAGCAGGGGGGACTGTTCAGCGTCACGGCCCTGGAGGGTCTTGCGGTCGCAGCCTCACCGGCCTGGCTGCAGCGGCGGCTGGAGAAGGCGGGGGTCCGCCCGATCAATAACGTGGTGGATGTCACCAACCTGGTGATGCTGGAGACGGGCCAGCCCCTGCATGCCTTCGACCGGGACCGCCTGGCCAGCCTGGCTGGCGGCGAGGCCCGACCGGCGGCGCTCGGCCTGCGTCAGGCCAGAGCCGGGGAGAGCTTCTCCAGCCTCGATGGGGAGGAACGTTCCCTCAGCGAAGTTGCGCTCACCGTGACCTATGCCGATCACCCGATCGCCCTGGCCGGTCTGATCGGCGGTGCCGCTGAAGCCGTCCATGCAGGCACCACGGCCATCTGGCTGGAGGCGGCGGTCTTCGCCCCCCACCTCGTGCGGCAGTCGGCCCGCAGTGTGGGTCTACGCACCGAGGCCAGCAGCCGCTTCGAAAAGGGCCTGCCTCCCGAGGCCACCCTGGCCGCCGCCGACCGCGCCTGTGGGCTGCTCGTCGAGCTTGCCGGCGCGCGGGTCGTGGGTCGCTGGCTGCATGCCCGGCCCCCCCAGCCCGCATTGCCCCTGCAGCTGCGCCGCGATGCCCTGCACAACCTGCTGGGTCCGGTGCTGGTGGACGGCGAGCCGGAGGATCTCGATGACGGCCGCATCTGCGCAACCCTGGAGGCCCTGGGTTGCCAGCTGGAAGAGCACGACGACGGTTGGCTGGTGACCGTGCCCCCCGCCCGGGCCATCGACCTGCGCCGGGAGGTGGACCTGATCGAGGAGGTGGCCCGGTTGGTGGGCTACGACCGTTTTGCCTGTCATCTGCCCGATCCGATCGAGCCGGGTGGCCTCAGCCCGGAACAGGTGGCGGAGCGGCGCCTGCGCCGCAGTCTGTGTTCTGCTGGTCTGCAGGAGATCTGCAGTTTCTCGCTCGTGCCAGCGGCGGAGGGGCGCATCCCCCTGGCGAATCCGCTGCTGGCGGACTACGGCCATCTGCGCGACAACCTGGTGGAGGAACTGCTGGCGGCGGCCCGGCGCAACCTGCAGAGCGGCCAACCCGGGTTCTGGGGTTTCGAGATCGGTGAGGTGTTCAGCAGCGCCAGCAGCGGCCGCCGCACCCTGCTGGTGGGCATGCTCTGCGGGGAGAGACGCGCCGAGCGCTGGACCAGCAGCGGTAAGCCCTCACCCCCCACCTATGGACAGGCCCGAGGCGCCCTGCAGCAGGCACTCGGCAGCCTGAGCCTGCTCCTGGACGACCGGGTGCTGAGCGACCACCCCCTGCTCCATCCCGGCCGGGCTGCCCAGTTGGTACTGGAGGGCCGACCCGCCGGTTGGTTTGGCCAGCTCCACCCCCAGCAGGCCGAGAACCACGACCTGCCCGAGGCCACCCACCTGTTTGAGCTGGAGCTGGCCCCACTGCTCACCGCTGCTACCCGCCGCAACCGCTGGCAGCCGCCGTTCAAGCCGTATCCCACCGTGCCAGCCGCCGAACGGGACCTGGCCCTGGTGGTGTCGCGCAGCACCCAGTCGAGCGATCTGCTGCAGACGATGCGCAAGGCCGGCAAGCCATTGCTGGAACATGCGGAGCTGATCGACCGCTACGAGGGCAGCCAGGTCGACCCACAATCCTGCAGCCAGGCCTTCCGGCTGCGATATCGCGATCCCCAGCGCACCCTCACCGATGAGCAGGTGGAACAGGCCCATGCCACCGTGCGGGCCGCTCTGGAGAAGCAGTTCGGAGCCAGCCTGCGCTAGGGCTCCCCATCCCGCTTCACCAGGGTGGCCAGGGTCTCCACGTGGTTGGTCTGGGGAAAGAAGTCGAGCGGTTGGGCTGCGCTGAGGCGATAGGGTCCGCCAGCTCCTGCCAGCTCCCCCAGGTCGCGCCCCAGGGTCGCCGGGTCGCAGCTGAGATAAAGCAGTCGTGCGGGAGGCTCCGCCAGGATCGCCGCCATGGTCCGCGGGTCGAGGCCCTTGCGCGGCGGGTCGAGCAGCAGGGCATCGCAGCCCGGCAGCAGCTCGGCCAATCGCTCACCCACGGGGCCTTCAGCAAAGGCACAGCGTTCGCCCAGGCCGTTCTGGTCGGCGTTGTGGCGGGCCCGCTCCACAGACGACACCCCCAGCTCGATGCCCGTCACCGACCAGCCGGCAGCCGCCAGGGGCAGGCTGAAGGTGCCGATGCCGCAGTAGGCATCCAGCAGCCGGCCCGGGCTCAACCCTGCCAGTCCCTCCAACAGCAGCGGCACCACCTTTTCGGCCATGGCCGTGTTCACCTGGAAAAACGTGTCGGCGCCGATGCTGAGACGGAGGCCGGCGAAGCGCTCCTCCAACCATCCCCGACCGGCCACCACCTGGGTGACAGGCCCCATCAGCACATTGCTGGGCCGCTTCTGCAGGTTGAGGCACACGCCCACTAGCTCGGGCCAGCGTTCCCGCCAGCGGCGGGCCATGGCATCCAGGTGCGGCAGATCGGCATGGCTGCTCACCAGGGTGACCAGCAGTTCGTCGGTGTGGTGGCCGAGGCGCAGCGCCAGGTGCCGCAGGCCGCCACCTTCCTGGAGATGGCGATCCACCGGCCAATCCGTGGCTTCCAGATCCTGCTTGATCGGTGCGATCAGCCGGTCGAGCCGTGGATCGAGCACCGGGCAGTGGTTCACGTTCACCAGCCGATGGCTGCCCCGGCGGTAGTACCCGGCGCGCAGGCTGCCGTCCTCTCTGCGCTCCAGCGGCAGGATCGCCCGATTGCGATACCCGAGCCCATCGCCTGCCGCGAGCAGGGGGGCCACCAGAAGCTCGGCGTCCTGGAGATGGGCGATGCGCTGTAGGGCATCCACCACCTGCTGGCGTTTCCAGCGCCGCTGGCTCTCCAGCTGCAGGTGTTGCACACTGCACCCCCCACAGCGATCGGCAAGCCGGCAACTCGGGCTGCAGCGATCGGGTGCCGGCTCCAGTACCTGCTCCAGCCGGCCCTGCCAGCAGCGCCGCGAGCGGTGTTCCAGGCGCAGGCGCACCCGCTCGCCCGGCAGGGCTCCAGTAACGAAGGCCACGCCGCCGGCCAGGGGGACCACTCCCCGTCCATCGTGGCTCAGGCCTCCCACCGCACAATCCAGCACCTGGCCCACCTGCAGGGCCGGCGCCGTCGCGGCGTTGGGCTCTGCTGGCGTCTGCATCGGGTCTGGGTAACGGACACTGCTGACCCTACGCCGTGCAAAGTGCCGTTACACCTTCCCACCTACCGAGCGGGAAGCGGGGCAAGGTGGATACGATGGGACTGCATGTGGTCGCTGCGATGAG
Source organism: Bradyrhizobium ivorense (assembly GCA_943368005.1). Lineage (GTDB taxonomy): Bacteria > Cyanobacteriota > Cyanobacteriia > PCC-6307 > Cyanobiaceae > NIES-981. Next base: position 152,907 of record CALRKN020000006.1, read on the forward strand.
CGTCGTTCGGGATCTGATTCTTCAGGCAGACGATCAGCTCCGTTACCCCAGTGGCGGTGAACTCCGCTCGATGGTCGATTTCCTCAGTGGAGGATCACGACGATTGTCTGTGGTGCGGGTGCTCACGGAGAACGAGAAAAAAATCGTGGATGAGGCCGCCAAGCAGCTGTTTGCGCGGAAACCTGACTACGTGGCTCCCGGTGGCAATGCCTATGGCCAGAAGCAGCGGGCCCAATGTCTGCGCGACTACAGCTGGTACTTGAGGCTGGTCACCTACGGCGTGCTGGCCGGCAGCACGGAGATGATCCAGAAGATCGGCCTCGAGGGAGCCCGGGAGATGTACAACAGCCTGGGCGTGCCGATGCCAGGCATGGTGGAGGCCATGCGCACGATGAAGCTCGCAGCTATTTCCCTGCTGGGCACCGAAGATGCCGCCATCGCCGGTCCTTACTTCGACTTTCTGATCCAGGGCATGCAGACCAGCACCTGAGCTGGGTCCGATCCCAACAACTCAGCCAAGCCCCGCCGGTGCACACCATCGGCGGGTTTTTTATGGGCCGTCGCAGCCTGCCTCCCGATTGAATGGTCGCACAAATCTGTCGCATGGATCCCAGATCAGATTCATAATGGGTCCTATACATATTCATAGATGAGACATGCGCGACGAAGCGTGCAGCCTCGACGGCGTTCCAGTGGGCTGTTTGATTCAGTCCGAGTTTCTCGCTGACAGGGGAACAGGGGAGAGGCCAAGACCTGTGAGATTGAATTCACATGTCTTTTTCGGGACGCATTTCAGGACTCATCCTGCGTCGCGAGCGAGAGGCGCGATCCACTCTTCTGAGTCATCTGCGGAAAGTCCCAGCGGGCTGATCTGCGGCAGCAGCTGGGGCGATGAAGGCGCTCTGGTGACGCACCCCCTCTGCGTATCTGTGTCTACAGCAGGTACGCGATCGGGTCCAATCCGCCAAATTCGCTGCCATAACAAGCGTCAGTCAACCCCAAATGCTGGCAGGACCGTGTCCTATCGACAGGCTGGACGGGATCCCGTGGTGCGTGTGCGCCACGATGGGCACGGAGCCCGTGAACCTGAGCACCTCGGATGTTCTCCGCCTGGGCAGCGAGGGGGAGAACACCTGCGCTGCATCCAGAATCGACGAAAACCAAAAGACTCAACTGCGGCACATGAGACGCCTTGCTGGCTCGCATGTCTCAGTCAAGAATCAAACGGGGTCTCATAGAGAGCCTTGGCCGAGACCACTGAGTTGAGCCTGGGTCCGTCTTCATCCCTGCCTGCGGGACGCATGGATGTTCTTGCTCATCCAAAACAGGTCGCATTGTTAGACATGCATTGATTCTCATCTGCGAATCCTGATTCAAGGCCTGGGACTGCGATACAGCTCCTTGAGCAGTTGGTAGGCCTCGTTGAGGCGACGCATAGCCTCCTCGGTGCCACCCGAGTCGGGATGATTCGCCAGTGCCAGCTCCCGGTAGGCCTCCCGAATCTGCGGCAGGGTGAGCTGGTGGCCAGGGGTGGTGGGCAAGTCCAGCAGCTTCAACGCACCCTGGAGTGTCATGGTGTGCTCCAGGGTCTGGAACGATATACCCCTGCGGCGGCGGAACCGGTGCACGAACCGACGGATCAGGGTGGGAAGCCGCACAACCAGGGTGGAACCACTGAAGGGATCCTCCAGGATCCCTGCCGCCACGATCACCCGCTCAAAACTCGGTGGTTCCGGCGGCCAGCTGGGGGCCAGGCTGCCCATCACTTCCGTGACCAGCGTCCAGCTGAACGGTCTTCCCTCGCTCTGATCGCTCTGGGGCCAGATGTCCTGGGCAAGCCACACCATCGCGGCTTCCAGCACCGCCTCATTGGCCTGCTTGCCGTAGAGCTCAAGCCAATGGCTGCGCACCCGATCCAGCGCCTGGTCCATCAGATTCACGGGCAGCTGGGGCAGTAGGTCGAGGGACTCGGCGGCACGGCGAGGGCGACTGTGGAGGCTGCGGCGTACCTGCTCCGACTGGCGACGCACGAATCCGGGAAGATCAATGCCGCGGGTCGGCGGGGTATGCCGCGGGCCCGCGGATCCGTCCGGGTCCGAAGGGTCGGCCCGCACCGCCAGGTCGAGCACCAGATCGTCGCCACCGCCGCGGCTGACCAGGACCATGGCGCCCCGCTCATCAAAGGCTCCCTCCGAGCCGTCCAGCTCCAGGGAGCCCTGGCCGTCGGCCGAATCATCGGAGCCGTCGTCGGCCCCTAGTGACAACAGCTCGTTGAGCAGGCGCTCCACGATGGCGCCACGGCTGCGCAGGCCGTATTCACCCTTGAGGGAGTCAATCCGAGCAATCAGCTCAGCAGGAAGCTTGAGGTTGATTGTGCGCCGTTGTTGCAGCTCCTCGTCGCCCAAGGCTCCCCTGCTCCGTGATCAACGGCCCATGAGTCCGCGCATCTTCTCCTGCTGGGCTTCGATCGCTTCCTGGTAGCGGTCAAGCAGCTGCTGGTTTACCCCGGACGTCTGAATCGGACGACGGGCCGGGAGGGATGCTGGCGGGCGGATCGGACCGGGCCCCAGCATCGGATTGGGGGCGGCCGGTGCCCGACGGGTGACTGGCGCGGCAACCCCGGTGGCAGGCATCGCTGCCGTGCTGGCGGCCTGTTGCTGCTGCTGTTGCACCATCGCCAACTGGCTGACGGGGACCACACTCAACAGATGGCCGGGGGTGGCATCGGCGGGATACACCAGGCTGATCCGCACAGGATTGGCCACCCCTGGCCGCAGGTTGAGGGTGGTGAGGGCGTGACTTTCGCCGGATCTCATCCCCAGATGGATCTCCTCCAGTCCGTCCTGGGTGCGCACCTGGATAGACCCACGGAAGGCAATAAAGGGTCGTGTGCCACCGCTGGGGAGGGGGTGGCTCATCACCAGTTCGTAGGGGCCAGAGCCGTACAAGTTGAGGTCCACATCGAAGCGCACCCCATAGGTACCGACGTTGTCGAGAGAGGAGTCGGCCATGCGGGCAGCCAAAGGATTGACCTGAACCTCCCGGGTGCCGAAATGGTGGCGGAAGGTGCTGGTGAGCGGCACATGCAGGGGCCCCTGGGCCTTCAGATCGTGGCGCAGCTCAGCTTGGTAGCTATCGCCCAGGGCGACACCCCCCACCCGCGAGAAGATGCGACGGTTCTGAATATCGGCCAACTGATTCAGATACACCCTTCCTGGTGCGAGCCGCCGTCGGTCCAGCACGGCAATTAGATCGCCATCGCTGCTGTTGTTGTTGCCACTTGCCACCACAGCCATCTGGAATGGACCATTGCTGTGGCCCCTCAGCAGACCATTGGCAATCCCCAGGGCAGGCAACTGGGTCCGCAACAGCACCATGCGGCTGCGGGGAGGTATCACCACCTGGTTGATGAGGTTGCGGTCGAGCTGATTGCGCAGCATCTGGACCGCGGTGGCGTCACCCGGGCCCGTGTTCCAGGGGCGCCGACCCAGGGGTTTAACCCCCATCTTGTTATCCGCAAGATAGGGGGCTTCAAAACTGTTCCGCACTGCGCCCCGTTCAAATTGAATCGTGACAGGCGTCTTGCCGGGATTGACCAGAATCACGCCCAGGGTGAGTTCGGTGCGACGTTGGTCAGCTCTGATCTGCCCCCGATAGGGAGGAAAGTATTTGTGATGGAAATGCAGGCCAAATTCGCCATTAAAACTGTACTCAGCGTTGCGCAGCGCCATACCGTTTTCCGCGGCATAGGAGTATCCCGGTGTGGTGGCGATCAGAATTCCGGGCCCTTCCACCTCTTCCGGCTGGTTGGAGTGCAGCACGGGCACCCGGTTGAAGCTGCCATTGAGAGGTATGGCCCGTTGCCCGCCCATCAGGGCCACGTAGGCGTAGGCAGGCGGGGCTGGAGTGACCGCGGCTAGGCCAAGCAACGCACCGGTGATGGCTGGAATCACAGCGGTAGATCTGAGTGAACGCAAACTGGTCTGAAGAATGAAGTACTTCGAGAACCACCCTCGGATGGGCCTTGAGGTCGGGGGGCCTGGGCTGCAAACCCCCTTGGCGGTTGGTGGGTGGACTGGATACGGGTCGGCTAAGGGCTGGCTAAGGGTTGGTCGCGGGCCGGACGGCGCAATGGGCCGGACGGACGGACGGGATGGAGGGTCGGTGGGGGTGGAGGCGACGGGCCTGGCATCCCGACCCGGGAAGCGACCCTACGGGTGAGGCCAATGGGGAGGTTGACACAGCGGCGGCACTGGGGGGCTCACCTGGTTCACCTGCCCGCCTCACTTGCCCATCTGTCCTTCCCAATCTGTCTCTCCGATCTGTCCTCTTGTATCCAGGGTCTCGTATCGAGGTGTGGACTCGCTAAAACGGAACGCCTCGGAGCATAATCCCATGATCCCTTTGTTCGGATGCTGCCAGGGGTCTGGTGCAGATCCAGACCACGGCATCAGACGCCACCAGGAGCGCAAGCTGCGCATGCTGCGCTTCTGGCGAGATGGGGCGGAACGGCAGGTGGCTGCCCTCGACGCAGCCATCAGCACCCTGGAGCGCCAGATGCAGCGCCAGCCGCAGGAACCCCAAGCCTGATCAGTTGGTGGAGCCTGGCCAGGCCGCTGCGCAGTCGCCGTTGCACGGTCATCGGACTGATGCTCAGGGCTTCACCGGTGCGCCTGTAGCTCCAGCCCGCCAGCACCACCCGCTCCAGCACGGCCCGCTGGCTTGCGTCGAGCTGGCCCATCAGGCATCGCACCTGGCGGGCCCCCTCCTGGTCTGCGGCAGGGGTCGCTGCCGGCAGCCGATCGGCCGCTTCCGGATCCAACAGCAGCTGGTCGAGGCTCAGGGGGCGGCGATGCAGTCCGCTGTCCAGCAGGCGCTGCCACTGGGTGGGGTTCAGCCCCATCTGCAGGCGCAGTTGGTCGCTTGATGGGGGCTGGGGGGACTGCTGTCGCAGCTGGGCAAGCTGATGGTGCTGCTCTTCCAGCCGGCGCGGCAACCGCACCACCGGAGCGTGATCCCGCAGGTAGTGAAGGATCGCACCACGGATGTGGGGGCGGGCAAAGGCGTCAAACGGGGTCTGACGCTGGGAGCTGTAGAGCTCGGCGGCCCTCAGCAGGCCCAGCAGCCCCACCTGCAGGAGGTCATCGAGGGGTTCGGCGCAACGGAGGTGGTAGTGCAGGGCGATCGGCCGTACCAATTGGCGGTAGCGCTCCACCCGGGCGTTGCGCTGTTGCACGACGCGGGTCAGGGGCCTCTTCTGACGCTGGCTCTGGCTTTGACCCAGGCTCTGGCTGCGGGATGGTGCGGAGGCGACGGCAGCGGCGGCCAGCGGGGCGGGGATGGAGGCGGTCAACGGGGACACAGGGCGAATGGTTAGGGAATCGGGGGGCGGTGTGCTCTCCCTTCTTTTCCAACCAGCCCCAGCTGTCACCCCTGCGACAACCGTGAAAACACGGAATCATCGGGCGGGCCGGTTGCTTCGCTGGTCGCCACCGAACGCAGCAGCTGCCACGGACCCTGCTGCTCCAGCCAGACGAGATCCGATCCGGCGGTGGCCAGCAGGTAGCCGGCAAAGCCCAGGGCATTCACGCTGAATCCAGCGCAGTGTTCCCGCTCGCGGAGCACGGTGAGGAACCAGTCGTCGTTGAACAGCAGGTTGTAGGGGAGTCGCGGCTGGGGCACTTGCTGCGGATCCCCGAGTTGGAGCCGGCGGGCATGGTCGGCATAGATGCGCATCAACTCGTCGGCTCGCCGGTCCGGAGCGTCCGCCGCGGCAGAGATCCGCTGCTCGCGCCTGCTCACGGCATAGCGCCAGGGCCAGGCCAACCGCTGCTGCTGCAGCTGTTCGCGGATCAGGCCATCCAGGGGACAACTGCTGGCCTGATCAGGACGGGGCAGCAGCTGGAGATGGCGGTGGGGCTGGCTGGCTCCGGCCGCAGCACAGCTGTTGAAGAACCAGAGCCCACCGGTATCCCCCTCCACCTCGGCCACGGCCCGCCAGTCGGCTGGGTCCAGCCAGCCCGACTGGGGCTGCCAGTGTTGGGTGATCAGCAGCAGGTGGCCCGCCTGCACGGGATATTTGTTGAGCAGCACCACATGCGACTGCCCCAGACGGGAGACCTCAAGCCGCCGATCCCAGGGCAGGAACGGATTCGGCCGCGGACCTGCGCTGCCCAGATGCTTGGGAGCATGCCCCAGCAGACGCCTCACATGAAACGGCTGCACGGAGGGGAGGGGCAGCAGTTCGGTGGCCAGCGGCACCAGGGCCTGGCTGGCCAGGGCTCGTTCGGAGCAGTGCAGGGCCTCCTGCCAGAGGAGCTCAGCTCGGGCCACCGGCCTTGAGGCGCGCCAGGGAGGCTCCCTGGTAGTAATGGCCGAGGATCCTGTTGTAGGTGTAGCCGCGCTGGGCCAGCTCCTGGGCGCCGTGCTGGCTCATGCTGGCCCCCAGGTGACCATGGGCCTCAATCGTGATCTGGTTGGTGGCGGCATAGAGGCTCTCCACGATCGCTCCCTGGTAGCTGAGGATCAGGCCACTGGTGCTGTCGGTGGCCTGCTGGGTGCGGGGGGTGACGCTGGCCAGACCGCGATAGGCCTGCCAGCGCGTGGTGTCTCCCAGGTGCCAGTGGGGGTTGGCGGGCCGGGCCATGTGGGCCAGGGCATAGGAGCGTGCGGCCACCGCCTGGGCCCGCAGGGCCTCCATCGACCAGCTGCTGGGCATCTCCGCTCCCACCACCGAACTGATGTAGCGCTCCAGGCCGAGGTGGTTGATCACCCGCAGGCTGCCCTGGTCCTGGATCAGACGCAACCGGCCGGCATAGGTCGCTCCATTCACCAGCAGGGCGGGGCCTGAGGTCTGCAACCAGGCCTCCGGTGCCGATGCCCAGAGGCCGCTGAGTTGCACCGGATCGCCTGCCTGGCCCTGCTGCAACACGGCGCCCTGCTGGCTCAGCAACTGCCAGGGCCCCGTGGCCGAGAGGCTCGGGGAGTTGCCGGCGCCGAGCAGGGCCACGCGGATTTCCAGGTCGACCGGCGCGGCTGGGGCCGGTTCCACCAAAGCCTCAGCCTGGTCCTGGGCAGGACTCGCAGTGCCGGAAGAGGATTGCTGGCCGCGCTGCGCCTGCAGCTGGCGCAGTTGCTCGCTGGCGGCTGCCGTGTCCACCATTGCGGTGGGAGGCACCTCCATCAACGTCTCCAGCAGGGCGCTGTGGCTGATGGCATGGGGCCTGGGCAGCAGGCTCTGGGCTGCAAAGCCCACGCTGAGTGCCACGGTGGCCACCGGCACGGCCAGGATCAGTTGGCGTGGGGCCCCGCCTGCGGGGATGCCGATTCCAGCAGGCTGTCCCAGTCGCAGCGTTCGCCGGAGCCGCTCACTGGCCGCCCAGCCTCGAACGGCCCGCCAACCGCTGGGTAGCCAAGTTGCAAGGTTCCGTCCCAAAGGAGATGACCGGCGCCGCTGAGCCGGATCATGCCTGAAGATCCCGCCTCGCACACCATCCCCCCCGGACGGTCTGAACATTGCCAGCCCCGCACCCGGGGGAGTCCCAGCTGCTCCATCCACCAGGGAGCCACCAGGGCATGGGCCGAGCCGGTGACGGGATCCTCCGGGATGCCCAGGCCAGGTGCCAGAAAGCGAAGCTGGTAGTGGCAGGGTTCGCCGAGTACCGTCCCAGAGCTCCGGATCGGTGCGTCGGCACAAGCTGCAGGACCCGCGATGAGCGATTGCATCAGCACCAGGCCGGGACGCACCTCCACCGGCAGGCTGTCGGCCGGCAGGGTCGCCTGCGGGAGAGGGGCCTCTTCCGGCAGCAGGGCAACGCGATAGCCCAGCTCCGATTCCCAGTAGCCCTCGAGATCCGTGCCCAGCTGCTGCTGCAGATAGGCAACGAGCCCAGGCGAAGCCTGCGCCGGAGAGAGGCTGTAGCTCGGTAGGGCGATCGCGGCCACCCCGGCCTGGGGCAGAAGCTGCACCAGCAGGGGGCCGCTGCGGCTCTGCAGGCTGGCCATCTCGCCGGCCACCAGCTCCCCCCAGTGGCCCAGGGCCAGGGTGGCGGCCAGGGTGGCATGGCCACACAGGGGCACCTCGCAGGTGGGGGTGAACCAGCGCAGCAGCCACCCGCTGGGATGGCGCAGCAGGAAGGCCGTCTCCGATTGGTTGAGGCTGCGGGCCACGGCCTGCAGCACCCGATCCGGCAGGGCTCGCTCCAGCAGCACCACGGCCGCGCCATTGCCCCCGCAGGGAGCCTCGGTGAAGGCCTCCACCAACAGGGCCCGGCAGGGGTGCAGGGGGGAACTCTGGGTCATGGCCTGGGTCAGGAACGCGGAGATCAGCGGGCGGCGGCGGCGGTGCCGAGGGCATCCTCCGGACGCAGACCCCGGCCCATCAGTGCCCGCGCTGCGTCCTCGGGGGTCGAGTGCCCCTCGATCACCGCCACCACCCGGTCGCAGATCGGCAGCGACCAGCCCTCCCGTGCCGCCAGGGCCACCGCGGCCCGGGCCGTGTCCAGGCCCTCCACGGTGGCACCGATCTCGCTGGCAGCCCCGGCAGCACTGTGCCCCTTGGCCAGCAGCAGACCGCAGCGATAGTTGCGGCTGAGGGGGCTGGTGGCCGTGGCCAGCAGATCGCCCAACCCGGCCAGGCCGTAGAGGGTGGACACGCTGCCGCCCAGCCCCTGGAGCACCACCCCCATTTCCACCAGGCCCCGGGTGAGCAGCGAGGCGCGGGCATTGGCCCCGAGCTCGAGGCCGTCGCAGAGGCCCGCCGCCAGGGCCATCACGTTCTTCAAGGCGCCGGCCAGTTCCGTGCCCAGGGGATCGGTATTGGTGTACAGGCGCAGGTTCGGTGCGCTCAGGTTCACCTGCAGGCGGCCGGCCAGGTGGTGATCGGCACTGGCGATCACACTGGCAGCTGGCAGGCCCCTGGCCAGCTCCGCGGCCAGGTTGGGCCCGCTCAGCACGGCCAGGGGATTGGGCAGATGGCTGCGCCACACCTCACTGGCGGTGATCAGACGCCGGAGATCAATCCCCTTGCTGCAGCTCAACAGGGGCAATTGGGGCGGCATGGCCGGCGCCAGGCGCTGGGCCATGGGCTCAACGGCTGCCATGGCCACGGCGACCACGGCGAGGTCGCAGTCGTGCAGCAGCGGCAGTGGATCCCCGCCATCCCGCCTCGACCAGCTGCGCAGCTGGTGGCCCTGCCCTTCCCACAGCCGCTCCAGGGTGCCGCCCCAGGCACCACGGCCGAAGAGAGCGATCCGCAGGGCCATGCCGGAGCACCGGGCGCAAGTTCACTTGCCATCATGCGCCACACCTGGGAGCCCTTCGCCATGGCCGCAGTTGACCCACTGGAGAGCTGGCAGGGCCGGGCCCTGGTGGTGGGGGCCGGTGGCATCGGCGCTGCCCTGCTGGCGGCCCTGGCCCAGCGCGCCCCCGGGCTGGAGCGGCTGGCCACACGCCGGTGCGTCGGCGGGGCGACTCCGCTACCGGCCCGCCTGCTGCCCCTCGACCTGACCTGTGACCACAGCCTGGCCGCGCTGCGCGCGAGCCTGGCGGATGGTCCTCCCCTGCGCCTGGTGATCAACACGGCGGGACTGCTCCAGGGGCAGGGGATCGGGCCGGAGAAGCGGCTCAGCCAGGTGAACCGCGCCGCCCTGCTCACCAGCTTTCAGGTGAATGCCTTCGGGCCGTTGTTGCTGGCCCAGGTCCTGGAACCCCTGCTGCCCCGGGACCTGCCCTGCCACTTCGCCAGCCTGTCGGCGCGGGTGGGCAGCATCGGCGACAACCGCTCCGGCGGCTGGTATGCATACCGCGCCGCCAAGGCCGCCCAGAACCAGCTGCTGCGCACCCTGGCCCTGGAATGGCGCCGCCGCCTGCCCCTGGCCTGCGTCAGCCTGCTGCATCCCGGCACCACGGCCACGCCGCTGTCAGAGCCCTTCCAGAAGGGTGTCCCTGCCGGGAGCCTCTTCAGCCCCGCCCGATCGGCCCAGCAGCTGCTCGCCGTGCTGGCCCAGCTCACGCCCGAGCACAGCGGCGGATTCTGGGCCTGGGACGGCCAGCCGATTCCCTGGTGACGGTCCCTGGTGACGGCCTGGCCGGGGCCGGGGTCAGGCCGCGTTCTGCTGGAGCAGGTCCAGGGGGATCACCGCCAGGGTCGCCTGCTCGGTGGCGTCCAGCCGCACCGGCGGCGCCATGCCGTCCTGGAAGGCCTCGAGCCAGCGCGGCGCGCACACACACCAGTGATCCCCGGGCTTCAGTCCGGGGAAGTCGTAGGCGGGGGCAGGGGTGCTGAGGTCGTTGCCCTGGGCCCGGCTGTAGCTCAGGAACGCCTCACTCACCACGCAGCACACGGTGTGCTGGCCGAGGTCGCTGGCATGGGTGCGGCAGGTGCCATCCCGGAACCAGCCGGTGAGGGGTTGGCAACCGCAGATCTCGAGTGGTTCGCCGAGCACGTTCAGCGCCGGAGGCGCTGCGGTATCAAGGGGATTCGGCTGTGGGGCCATGGTGATGGGAACAGGGATCAGAGGGGGGTGAGGAGCGTGAACGGATGCTGCGGTGGTGCGGGCCGGGCAGGAATCCGGGCACAAACCTGGCCCAGGTGGTTGACGGACTGTGGGGGTGAGGCGTTAAAGGTCTTGCTGGCGGGATGACCGTCGTTGTGCGCACCCCCTTCATGAGCTGGGAATTCACCGAAGATGCGGCCTTTCTGGCCCTCTGCGACGCCTACAAGGAGAGCGGCGAACCCTCCGCCATGGAGTTTCTCGCCCATGGTGAGGGTGCCTTTCATTTCCAGGAGCTCAGCCAGAACGCCGCCGGTGAAGGGATCGACCTCAGTGATTCGGCCGATCTGGAGGAGTTTCAGCAAGAGGTGATCGATGCCCTTGAGGAGATGTGTGCCTGAACCGACCGCTGGCCGGCCGTGCGGCTCCCTGAGCCTGGCCTTCACCCGTAGAAGAAGTCGATCTCTTTCTGCTTCAGTCCATCCCATCCCGCTTGCTTGAGCCGGCCATCCAGCGTTGCCTGGTCGAAATGCTTGGAACCGGTCTTCACCACCCGGTTGCGCATCGATTTTTTTACGCCACTGCGGCTGCGCTGGCTCTCCAGCTCCATCACTTCGTTGTAGAGCGCCAGCATCTCGGCTGGAATCGGGGTTCCATCGAGGTCGACACCGGCCGTGATGGCCGCATCCACGCCGTCGGGGCCTGCAATCGCCATGGGGTCTGGGTTTGGGGCGGAGTCAGGCTAAGCCGGCGGCTCAGGCGCTGAAATAGCGGGCCTGGCTGTGCAGCGCCACCAGGGCGGTGGTGCTCTGCTCGGGGTGCAGTTGCTCGCTCTCGTCCATGCTCAGGCCGATGCCCTCGGCCCCCAGCCAGGCGAGCTGTTGGCGGGAGTCGCCCACGTTGGGGCAAGCGGGATAGCCGAACGAGTAGCGGCTGCCCCGGTAGCGCTGGGCCAGCACGTCCCGCAGGGGTATGCCCTCGGGGTCGGGACAGCCCAGCTCGCGCCGGATTCGGGCATGGGTCCATTCGGCCAGGGCTTCAGCCATCTGCACAGCGAGGCCATGGAAGTAGAGGTAGTCGCTGTACTGATCTGCCGCGAACAGCTGCTGGGCAAAGGTGGAGGCCCGCTCCCCCATGGTCACGGCCTGCATCGGCAGCACATCGGTGGCCGGGCAGGCACCTGCCGGCGACCCATCCAGGTCGCGGTAGAAGTCGGCGATGCAGTAGCGATTGCCGCCGCGCTGGCGCGGCAGCTCGAAACGGCCCAGCTCGTTGCCGGCTCCGGTCGGTGCCTCGCCCGGGGCCAGGGCGCTGGGGTCAAACACCACCAGTGCATTGCCCTTGCGGCCGCAGGGGAAGTAGCCGTAGGCCACCCGGGGCTGGAGCAGCCCCTCGTCGAGGCAACGTGCCAGCCAGTGCTCCAGCACCGGCTCGGCCTTCTCAGCCAGCATCGCCTCGTAGTCGGCCCGGGACTGGTGCTGCCCCTTGCGCAGCTGCCACTGGCCGGCGAAGAGGGCACTGCGATCCAGGTAGGCGAACACCTCCCGGAGGTCGATGGCGTCTTCGTAGAGAAGCCGGGCGCCCCAGAAGGGGGGGGTGAGGGCGGGCTGTTCCGGCACGGCCTCGGAGCGGGAGTCATCGAGCGGGGCGGCAGGCTGGGGCTCGACCGGGGACTGGGCCGCTTCCGCCGCCGGGACGGGCGGGGCGGAGTCTTCGTTGCGGCTCTCACCCAGGCCCAGGCCCTCAGGAGCACCATGGAGAAAGCCCTGGTGGTCGTCCCAGCCATCCGCCGCCTTGGCCTCCATCAGCGCATCCATGAAGCGAAGGTCGGCGAAGGCGTCCCGGCCATAGATCACCTGTCCCCTGTAGGCGGCTCGGCAGTCTCCGTTCACGAAGCGGGGGGTGAGGGCCGCGCCGCCGAGAATCACCGGCACGCTGATGCCGGCCTGGTTGAAGGCCTCCAGGTTGTCCTTCATGAAGGCAGTGGATTTGACCAACAACCCACTCATCGCAATGCAATCAGCCTGGTGCTTCTGCTGGGCTTCGATGATGGCTTCACAGCTCTGTTTAATACCCAGGTTCACCACTTCATAGCCGTTGTTGGTGAGAATGATGTCCACTAAGTTCTTGCCAATGTCGTGCACATCGCCCTTCACGGTGGCGATCAGGAATTTGCCCTTGCTGCTGGATTCTCCCTCCACCTTTTCCATGTGGGGTTCCAGATGCGCCACCGCCGCCTTCATGGTTTCGGCACTCTGGAGAACGAATGGCAACTGCATCTGGCCGTTCCCGAACAACTCACCCACCACCTTCATGCCATCGAGCAGGAAGGTGTTGATGATCTGCAGGGGCGGATAGCTCCCCAATGCCTCATCGAGAGCGGGCTCCAGACCGATGCGCTCGCCATCGATGATGTGCTGTTTGAGGCGTTGCTCGATCGGCAGATCGGCCAGCGAGGGCCCGGAAGCGCGGGCCTCCTTGGCGCTCACCCCCTCAAACAGGGTGGTGAGCGCCGTGAGCGGGTCGTAGGTGCAGATGGCTCCCGGGGCGTCGCTCTCAAAGCGGCGACGGTCGTAGATCAGGTCGAGGCACACCTGTTGATGCTCGTCGCTGATCTTGGCCAGGGGAAGGATCTTGACCGGACTCACGATCGCGGCATCCATGCCGGCTTGGCAGCACTCGTGCAGAAACACCGAATTCAGCACAATGCGCGCGGCCGGTGAGAGGCCAAAACTCACATTGCTCACGCCCAGCACCACGTGCACGCCAGGAAGGCGCTCACGGATCATGCGAATCGCTTCCACGGTGGCGGCACCATTGTTGCGGTCCTCCTCGATGCCGGTGGAAATCGGCAGGGCCAGCGGGTCGTAGAAGATCTCGTGGGCGGGTATGCCGAATTCGAGCGCATCGCGGTAGGCCCGCTGGGCAATGGCGAACTTCTTCTCGGCCGTGCGGGCCATCCCCTCCTCGTCGATGGTGCCTACTACCACAGCGGCGCCATAGTTGCGGGCCAGTTCCAGCACCTTGAGAAAGCGCTCAGGACCGTCTTCGTAGTTGGTGGAGTTGAGCAGACATTTGCCGCCGGCCACCTTCAGTCCGGCTTCCATCTTCTGCCACTCGGTGGAGTCGAGCATCAGCGGCAGGTTCACATTGGTGACCAGGCGGCTCACTAACTCATGCATGTCCCGCTCGCCGTCGCGCCCCACGTAGTCGACGTTCACATCGAGTACATGGGCGTTCTCCTTCACCTGGCCGCGGGCCACCGCGACGAGGCCGTCCCAGTCCTCCACGGCCAGCAGCTCTCGCACCTTCTTGCTGCCGCTGGCATTGAGCCGCTCGCCGATGATCAGGAAGGAGTTGTCCTGTAGATAGGGAGTGGTGCCGTAGATCGAGGCGGCCGAGGGCTCCACCTGCAGCAGCGGTCGCGGACCGATGGGGCCAAGGGGATCGGCCGGCTGGTCGGAGCGCCGCACCGGGCGAGGGGCCGGCTGCAGGGAGCTGGCCAGCTCCACCAGGGCGCCGATATGGGCCGGGGTGGTGCCGCAGCAGCCACCGATCACCTGCACGCCCAGGTCTGCCACGAAGTGCAGCAACTGCATCTTCATCTCGATCGGCGTGAGCCGGTAGTGGGCCACCCCGCCGATGTTCTCCGGCAGGCCCGCATTGGGAATGCAGCTCACCACGAAGGGACTGTGCTCACTGAGGTAGCGGATGTGTTCCTTCATCTGCTCCGGCCCGGTGGCGCAGTTCAGGCCGAGTACATCGATGGGGAATGGCTCCAGGATCGCCACCACCGCAGCGATGTCGGAGCCCACCAACATCGTGCCGGTGGTCTCCATGGTCACGCTCACCATCAGCGGACGGCGCTGTCCGGTGCTGGCGAAGGCCGCTTCGATTCCCTGCAGGGCAGCCTTGATCTGCAGCACGTCCTGGCAGGTTTCCACGATGAACAGATCCACATCGCCGGCCAGCAGGCCCTCGGCCTGCTCGGCGAACGAGGCCTTCATCGTGTCGAAATCGACGTGGCCCAGGGTGGGCAGCTTGGTGGTGGGGCCCATCGAACCGGCCACGAAGCGGGGCTTCTCCGGGGTGGAGTAGGCATCGGCCATCTGCCGTGCCAATTCGGCCGCGCGCCTGTTGAGGGCAAAGGCCTGATCGGCGATGTCGTATTCGGCCAGCACCAAGGAGGTGGCGCCGAAGGTGTCGGTTTCGATCACGTCGGCACCCACCTCCAGGAACTGCCGGTGCACCGCCTGCACCGCATCGGGGCGGGTGAACACCAGGTTCTCGTTGCAGCCCTCCAAGGCCGGCCCGCCGAAATCCTCGGCGCTGAGATCCATGAGCTGCAGGGAGGTGCCGGTGGCTCCGTCGAACACCAAAACGGGCCGGTCCGGCGCGTGCAGCCGCTCGAGGAAGCCGGTCCGGCGGGTTGCGGGTCTGGAGCCCGTGCTATTGCTGGCCACCACCATCAGCCGTCAATCCGAATCCTGGTAACCCAGTGGTCATAGGCGGGATCGCGACCTTCTGTGATCGCGGTGAGGCGCTCGCGAATCCGCCCCATCACCGGCCGGCTGCTGGGCAGCTCGGTGCTTTCCACCCGGCGCACGGGGGTCACCTTGGCGGCCGTACCGCTGAGGAACACCTCCTCGGCCACAAACAGCTCGCTCTTGTCCACGGCTCGCTCGATCACCTCCATTCCCATGGCCTTGGCCAGCTCGATCACGCTGGCGCGGGTGATGCCCTCAAGAATGTCCTGATCCACCCCCGGGGTGATCAGGGCTCCATCGCGCACGAGGAACAGATTCATGCCGCTGGCCTCGCTCACCTTGCCGCGGCTGTTGAGCAGAAGCGCCTCATCGAACCCGCTCTTCACGGCCTCCGTCTTGGCCAGGGAGCTGGTGATGTAGGCACCGCTGATCTTGCCGCGCAGGGGCAGGGACCGGTCTTCCTGGCGGGTCCAGGAGCTGATCCGGCAACTCACGCCGTCGGGCGAGAGGTAATCGCCCAGCTCGAGGCCATAGATCAGGAAGTCGGTCTCGATGTTGTGCAGGCGCGGGGCGATGCCCAGGTCGCTCGTGTACACGAAGGGGCGCAGGTACACCGGGCAGGTGGGCCTGTTGGCCCGCAGGAAGGCGGTGATCGCGTCGAGGATGGTCTCTTCGGCCAGTTCGGTGAGGAGCAGGCGGGCGCTCTGACTCAGCCGACGGGCATGGCGGTCGGCGCGGAACAGCAGAATTTCAGCGGGGTCGCCGGGGTTGGGCAGGGCGCGCATCCCGCCGAAGGCCCCCGTGCCGTAATGGAGCGCGTGGGTGGCCACCGACAGGGTGGCTTCGGCAAACGGCACACAGCGGCCACCGAACCAGGCATAGGGCAGGAACTGATGCATGGCAGCGGAACGCGGGCGGGTCGCCGGAGACGACCCGATCTTCTCACTGCAACCTGCAGGATGGGGGGATGCACAGGTTGGCAGCGATTCCCGGAGCGGCCGATGACGCCGGCATCGCCTTCATCGAACAGCCACCGGCGCCGGTGCTGCTGCTCACCAGTGCTGACACCGATCTGCTCACCCTGGAACCCCTGGTGCAGGCGGAACCCCACCTGCTCGGTGGGGAGCTGCGGGCCCTGAACCTGGCGGCCCTGGCCCACCCCGCCGTGATCGACCACTATTTGACCACCACGGCGACGGCCGCTCGGATCGTGGTGGTGCGGCTGCTGGGCGGCAGGGGCCACTGGAGTTACGGCCTGGAGCAACTGCAGCTGTGGGCCCAGGCCCGGCCCGGCCGTGAGCTGCTCGTGCTGGCAGGCACGGCCGACGAAGAAGGCGCCCTGGCCGCCCTCGGGACCGGCGATCCCTCCCTGGCTGTGGCCCTGGCCCGCTGCCTGCGAGTGGGGGGAGCCGCCAATGGCCGCCGGGTTCTCGGCGCCTTAGCGGCCCTGCTGCGCGGCGATCCCGCACCGCCCCCCCAGCCGGAACCCCTGGCCGACCCCCTGCCCCACGACTGGCGGGCGGAGGCGGGCGCGCGCATCGGCGTGGTGGCCTACCGGGCCCTCTGGCAGGCAGGCGACCTGGAGCTGATGACGACCCTGCTGGAGCAGCTGCGGCGGCGAGGGCTCTGCCCCCGGGCCCTGTGGGTGAGTGGCCTGCGCGAGGCCAGCGTGCAGCGGGGCGTGGAGCAGTTGCTACACCGGGAGGGGGTGGAGACGGTGATCTGCTGTACATCGTTCGCCTCCGTGCAGTTCGACCAGGCCAGCCTGGGGGCGCCGCTCTGGGAGGCCCTCGCCGTGCCGGTGCTGCAGCTGCTGAGCAGCAGCCAGCCCCGCCAGCGCTGGCAGGCCAGCAGCATCGGCCTGTCCCCCACCGACCTCACCCTGCAGGTGGCCCTGCCCGAGCTGGATGGCCGGATCACTACCCGGATCGGTGCCTTCAAAGAGTGCGCCGGCGCTGCCGGGCAGCTCGGGGGCGCCCTGCACAGCTACCGGCCCGAGCCGGAGAGGCTGGGTTGGGTGGCCGACCTGGCCACCAACTGGATTCGGCTGCGGTGCACCCCGGCGGGCCAGCGGCGGGTGGCCCTGGTGCTGGCCAACTACCCCACCCGCAACAGCCGTCTGGCCAATGGCGTGGGCCTGGACACGCCCGCCTCGGCCGCCGCCATGCTCGGCTGGCTGCGGCAGGCGGGGTATGGGCTGGAAGGCAGCCTGCCCAGGGATGGCCAAGCGTTGATCGAGGCACTTCTGGCCGGCCGCAGCAACGATCCGGAGAGCGGCCACCGCCCGCCCCTGGCCCATCTGTCCCTGGCGGAATACCTGCGCTGGTACGGAACCCTGCCCGCCGAAGGCCGGCAGCGGCTCGAGGCGGTGTGGGGGCCAGCAGACCGCGACAGCGCCCTCGAATCCCAGGTGGGCGGTGCGCTGGGGTTTGCCGTGCGCGGCCTGCGCTTCGGCAACGTGTGCGTGCTGATCCAACCCGAGCGGGGCTACGACCGGGATCCGACCCTCACCTACCACTCGCCCGACCTACCCCCCACCCATGCCTACCTGGCCCAGTACCTCTGGCTGCGCCAGACCTTCGGGGCCCATGCGGTGGTGCATGTGGGCAAGCACGGCAATCTGGAGTGGCTGCCGGGCAAGGCCCTGGGTCTTTCCGACCAGTGCTTTCCGGAGTGGGCCCTGGGCCCGCTGCCGCACCTCTATCCCTTCATCGTCAACGATCCGGGGGAGGGCTCCCAGGCCAAGCGCCGCAGCCAGGCGGTGATCCTCGACCACCTCACGCCACCGCTGGGGCGGGCGGGCCTGCACGGACCGCTGCAGCAGCTGGAGGTGCTGCTGGATGAGTACTGGGAGGCCACCCAGGTGGGCAGCCAGGGGCGGGCTGACCTGCTGCGCGGCCAGTTGGCCGATCGCCTTGCCGAACTGGAGCTGCCCCTGGCCCCCGATGCCGATCTGGAGACGCGCCTGAATGCGGCCGATGGCTACCTCTGCGAGCTCAAGGAGGCCCAGATCCGCCTGGGGCTGCACCGCTATGGCCAGCTGCCGCCTGCGGGCGAGCTGGCGGAGCTCCTGCTCTGCCTGGCCCGGGCGCCCCAGGCCGACCTGCCTGGGCTCACCCAGGCCCTGGCCCGGGACCGGGGCCTCCGGCTCGACCCGTGGGCCGACCCGGACGATCGGCTGCTGGAGTCCGCCGACCAAGAGGCCCTGACCCCCGCGCGCCGGGTGGGCGACGCAGTGGCGCTGCTGGAGGAGCAGGCCCTCGGCCTCTGTCGGCAGGCCCTGCAGCAGGCCCGCAGCCCAGAGCCAGTGCCGCTGCCGATGGAGATCGGCCCCCATGCCGCCCCCGTGCTAACCCACCTCCACACCGTGCTGGTGCCGCGGCTGCTGCTCTGCGGCGAGCGGGAGCGGCTGGCCTTTCTCGACGGTCTGGACGGTCGGCGCATCGCCGCGGGGCCGTCCGGAGCGCCCACCCGCGGCCGGCCCGATCTGCTGCCCACCGGTCGCAACTTCTACTCGGTGGACCTGCGGGGTCTGCCCAGCGAAGCGGCCTGGGACCTGGGCCGCCGCAGCGCCGAGCTGCTGCTGGAGCAGCACCTGCAGGAGGAGGGGGAGCACCTCGCCTGCCTGGCCCTGTCGGTGTGGGGCACCAGCACGATGCGCAACGGCGGCGAGGACATCGCCCAGGCCCTGGCCCTGCTGGGGGTGCGGCCGGTGTGGGACGGCCCTAGCCGGCGGATGGTGGATCTGGAGGTGATTCCCCTGGCGCTGCTGGGCCGGCCCCGGGTGGATGTGACCCTGCGCATCTCCGGACTGTTCCGCGATGCCTTTCCCCAGCTGGTGGGCTGGGTGAACCGGGCCACGGCCCTGGTGGCCGCCCTGGAGGAGCCGGAGGCGGCCAATCCCCTGGCGGCCACGGCCCGGCGCGAGGGCCACGCGGCCCGGGTGTATGGCTCGGCTCCTGGTGCCTACGGCGCCGGGTTGCAGGCCCTGATCGACAGCGGCCAGTGGGAGGGGCGCGGAGATCTTGGGGAGGCCTTCCTCAGCTGGAGCAGCTGGCGCTACGGGGCGGCTGACGCTGCAGCAGCGGCTGGTGGCGATGCCGGCCTCGGCGGGATCGAGGCGTCTGCGGATCGGCAGGGGCTGGAGCAGCGGCTGGCGGCGGTGCAGGTGGTGCTGCACAACCAGGACAACCGGGAACACGACCTGCTGGACTCCGACGACTACTACCAGTTCCACGGCGGCCTCAGTGCCGCTGCGGAGCTGCTGCAGGGGAAGGCTCCGGCCGCCTGGTTCGGCGACCACTCCCGCTCCAGCCGGCCGCGCCTGCACAGGCTGGAGAGGGAGTTCGACAAGGTGCTGCGCTCCCGGCTGCTCAATCCCCGCTGGATCAGCGCCATGGGCAAGTACGGCTACAAGGGCGGCTTCGAGATGGCCGCGAGCCTCGACTACCTGTTCGCTTACGACGCCAGCACCGGCCGCGTGCCCGACTGGAGCTACGGCGCCCTCACCGAGCAGTGGCTGGAGAGTGCCGAGGTGCGGGAGTTTCTGGAACGCAGCAACCCCTGGGCCCTGCGGGACATGGCCGAGAGGTTGCTGGAAGCCCACCACCGGGGCCTGTGGGAGGGGGCGGCACCGGCCCAGCTGGAGCAGCTGCGCCAACTGGTGCTGGAAGCAGAGGCCCTGGTGGAGCGGCGCTGAGCCCGCCGCCCCATCCCCGCTGGCGACGTATCAGCTGTTGAGGTCTTTCACCATCTGCTTGAAGGGGTCGATCGCGCCTGGCTTGGCCGTGTTGAGGCCACTGCCCTGGGGCTGGGCCGAGGCACTGCTGGCTGCGTTCTGCTCCTTCTCCTTCTTGATCGCCGCAGGTCCGCCGGGCACGTTTACCCCCAGGGCGGAACCCTTCTTGCGCTGATCGAGTTCGGCCTGGGACATCTGCTGGGCGAAGGTCTTCTTCACCGGCTTGGGCACCCCGCCCGTGAGGCCCATGGTGGCTGCCTCGCCGGCCGCCCCCGGCAACCCCTCGGACACCTTCTCCAGCTTCGCCTCCATCGAGGCCACTTCGGCCACCATCTCCTTGTCGCCGGGGTTGTCGGCGGTGCCGGGGAAGGTGTGGCGGATGGTGTTGGAGCGGCGCATGAAGGTCACGTCCCCGAGGCTGCTCGACTGGTCGGGGTCGAGATACACGGTTTCGGCGGGTTTCCGGGCCTTGGGGCCGCTGTCGGCACTGGGGGCGCTGTTCGCGCCGGAGCCGGAGGAGAACAGGCGATCAAACAGACCCATCGGCTGGCAAGGGGAAAGCGTCAGCAAACCCTAGCGGCCATGCAGGGCCAGACCATGGGTGTCCGTACCACAACTCTGCAAAAGTCCCCGCCGGCCCAGGTCGCGCGCGATCGCCTCACACACCAGCGGCGTGGGTTGCCAGCGGGGCTGCATGGCGTAGTCGTACCAGGTTTCGGCGCCGTCGAACCCCAGGTCGGCCGCCGCGGCGATCAGGGTGGGGTAGGGCAGGCGGTAGCGAGCCGGGTGGGCCAGCAGGGCCAGACCGTTGGCCTCGCGGATGGCGGCGAGCACAGCCTTGGCCCGCAGGGCCCTGCCCACCACGCTGCGGCCCTGCAGGTAGGGGTGGAGGCTGGGGTGATCTGCGGCGAAGCCAAGGGCCAGCACGTGCACGAGGCAGCCTTCCAGCAGGCAGCTGATCTCCACCCCCCGCCAGAGGGTGGGCACGGCCACACCGCGTTGCTGAGCTTCCGCCAGGGCCGCCGCCACCTGGTTGCTTCCCTCGACGGCGTGGTGGTCGGTCACGGCCAGGTGCTCCAGCCCGATCGCAATGGCCTGCTGGGCCAGCTGCCGGGGCTGGAGGCTGCCATCGCTGCTGGTGGTGTGGCAGTGGAAGTTGAGCCGAGTCGGACAGCAGGCCGGCGTGACCCCGGCCAGCACGGGGGCGAGAGGGTGACCGTGGCGCGGCGTTTGGCCCATGGCTGGTGGCTGGGGATCAGCCGGCGGCGGTGGCTGCAGCATCCCGCTCGGCCCGCAGCCGCCGCCAGCGGGCATAGAACTGAATGGAGGCAGCCATGAACACCACCAGGGCCACGATGAACCAGGTGGCGGCGCCGGTGGGGAACTGGTTCTTGAACACCACCAGCATCACCACGACCACCAGCAGCAGGGTGGGCAACTCGTTGAGGGCCCTCAGCTGGCGGCCGCTCCACTGGCAAAGGCCCTGGCGCAGCTGGCCCATCAGCCGGTAACAGAAGGCGTGGTATGCGAGCAGGGCAAGCACGAAGGCCAACTTGGCGTGCATCCAGCCCTGCTGCAGCCAGGCGGGATTCACGCTCAGCAGCCCCACTGCACATACCACCGCCACCACCATGCCGGGGGTGGTGATGATGTTGGCCAGGCGCCGCTCCATCAGGGCGTACTGGTCTTCGAAGGCCTGGCGCAGGGCCGGTTGCAGTTCGGCGGCTTCGCGGTGGTAAATGAACAGGCGCACCAGGTAGAAGAGCCCGGCAAACCACACCACCACACCCACGATATGCAGGGTCTTGAACCAGAGGTAGGCCTCGGGCGGCCAGACGAGAGCGAACACGCTGGGCAGGGAATCGTTGCGGGCAGGCTAGGTGCGATTTCTCACCAGGTCATTCAGCGAACAGCAGCCGCTTGAGGCACTGTTGGGGGCTGAGGCCACCAAGTGCCATGTGGCACCTGCGGCCATTATCGATCCCCAGATAGCGGGGCAGCCAGCGGGACCGTTCATCTGAGGTCTGGTACGCCAAACCGTACGCCCCCACGCCCAGCAGGGTCCTGCTGAATCGCTCGGCATTGCCGTTCGTTCTTGATGTGTAGGGGCTGGTGAGGATGGGCTTGAGATCCAGGGTGGTGCAGGAACTGAGCCATTCGCCAGAGCGAAAGGGCGAGCTGTTGTCTGTGAGAACACCACGGGAGTTCATTCCCTGCGCGCTGAAGCAGCCCACAGCCCTGGTCATCAAGCCGACCGTGGTTGCCTTCTGGTCGTCGGTCAGCATCTCAACGTAAACCAGTCGGGTGGCGTCAACAAGTGCCGGGTGCACCTTACTCGTATCCAACGCCATGGGAACAGCCATGACGGCGACCACCGGTGATCCGGTGGCCGACTCGCTCAAAGCGGGACAGTTGAAACTCCTGCGGAGAAGCCTGCGGCTAGGTGTCGACAGGGGAGCGCCAAGGGATCTGGCGATCATCCTGATGGTGCAGCGCTCGTGCCGGAGGTACAGGGCGTATTGATGTTGCTGCGGATCTGCGTCCGCCAGGGAGGTGAGACCAGCTGATCTGTAACGAGCGAGCTCCTTCTAGGCAGTTCGAAGGCTGATTCCCTCCGAGGAGGACTAGGTCGCAAGGGGCTTACCGCCGTGAATATGTTGGCGCAGCAGTCGTTCCCAGCTAAGGAGTGTCATCCGGGCTTTCCTGTGGCTATGCATGGGGGCCGTGGATCGGCGGTAACACCCGGATCATGGCGACCTCATCCCTACCAGGTAGTTGAACAACCAGCTGCGGCTACACAACTTGGCCACTAGCTCGGCCGCACACAGCCAAGCGAGAACTGGATAGTCTAATTGAATCATTCCTTGCGTTGATCGGAGCCATTAGCACTCACTTAATCAGCTTGTCAACATGCAGTTAGGACTACACAATACCGCGCTGCGATGCATGCTAAGGAATCTACGGAAGGCCACCGACATGCCAGTCCCGCTGAACCTATCCACAGCGCTCTTTCAACTGCGGCGAAGGTCATGGCCGAGGGTCCAGTCCGCCCATCGAAATCAAAACTGAGCCGCTGGAGCGACAACACTGGCCTCACAAAAGTACGCTCAGAATCATAATTTGAGAACTCGAGCCGGGTAGCCAGCCGTCAAGTTTGTAGACCGAAAGATGTGATCATTAATAATTATTCACAATATGACCTACCTAACACTATACAGCAGAGGACGCCTAGCGAGGGCTTATCTTCCAGTTAACTCCATACACTCGGGATAATGAATGAATACGGAGAATGCAAAAGCATTGGAGCGATGCAGGGATGGACTGCGCAGCAGAGTGGATATTCCCGGTCTTTCCAAGCGAGAGCCGACCCTGTGAACTGAGGACCCATGAGTTGGATTCGCGCTTCGTGGCATGCTTACACCATGCCGAATGGTTATTGCATCCCCTTAGTTGTGTCCTTGCCACTGTATCAAGCAAAGTCATGAAGAAAGTTATCACTGCCAACTCATTACTGAAGGCCGGCGCTTCAGCGCATGCTCAACAGCACTTTGAATTAGATCGACATCAACGTATTGAGATTGGCCTTCTATCTTCCATAGTTTCTCTGCTCTGTTGGCAGGGTTAAGAGTTGGAATTTCATAATATGGCTGATGGGTGATGTCACAAACATGATATTGGCTTGCATTAAAGGCTATTCCAAGAGAGATCACACTAGGGTGCGATACTGTTAGCATTGTGTTTAAGAGACCACTTCCCCACGCCCCTAGCACAAGTCTCGATGATGACAGGAGATTAATCTTTTGTATGAGGTCAAGTTCCTCCATTGCAACAATTCTAAAATTATTGGCAGCAAGTACTTCTATGAGTTCAGTTTCATTTACAATATCCCTTGCGAGCGTTGTAGGCAGATATTTATTGTGCTGTCTTGATATGTATACCTTCTCCGCACGATCATTAGAGGAAGAGTATGTGGCAACTCCACTAATCCATTCATCAAGAGCATGGGACAGAAACGGGTGGTAGCCCTGTTTTCCACCCATATTAATAATTGGCGGGACGATAGCTTGCTCAAAAAATGTAAGCGTATTATCGGAAAAGAGCATAAACTTTGGCGAATAATCATGCAATACCTGCGACATTGCCTTCAGAATATAGTCTGGAGTTCCCTCTGAAACGTAGATCGGCAATACCCCATTGATCTGAAAATACTTTCTCAATAGCATCATTCTAGGCAAATACTCAGCAATGAAGTGACCCCATGAATGCGGGCCCCAGCCAGCCAGCAGAACGCATTTACCTTTTATCATGTGACGAGAAGTTGGCACGATAGGCAGATCATCTGCAATTGCATCTTGCTTAACTCGAGTATAAATTGAAATCACATAGTCAAGATTGACCTTCGCAATCTCAATGGGCACGACACTGCTATCACAAATCAAGTTGATCCGTCGATACCCCTTTGCATGGGAGAGCAAGACTATGTTGCTGCAATGAATGATGTCAATTGGTGGGAAGTCAATAGGAGAAATCGTTTGGGGCTCTCGTCCGTTAAAAAAGAGTCCCGAAAGGGATTCATGCTGAATTTCGCGAAGTGAATTAGCCTTCCGCCAAGATCCTTCGAGTGGAATGAGCTTTATAATAGTATTCGAAGTCATAACAGCTCTCTTTTGTTTTCAACCATGTCTTATACTCGATAATCACAGAGTTGTCAATTAAGTTGCTGATTTTGCCCGGTTTTATCTGACCTCGATGCCACGGCCGAAGTGCGGGTCAATGATTAGACTACTCAGATTTCGACTGATCTGACCACACTCTCGCATTGTGTTCTGACTTGGATATAATTTCCTCTGCCGTTGCACCATCACTCTATTCTTAGTGTTTAGGATTCCCTGGAGTACCCGGCTTATGCATGGGGAAATCCTCTGGCGATCACAGTCCTGGACTGTCTTGATGCGTGGCAAGAAATTGGAATTCGGCAACTAGGGAAGGACCACCGCCAAAATGGTGCACCAAGCGTGAGAGGTTGCTCGCTGGCAGTGACCATGTGGTGAGCTACAAAACCCTGATCGATCTCATTGATCCGAACTATCCCAAGACCGGAAACAATGGCTGCAAGCAGCCCTATCTGCTGGATGCGTAGCCCTAAGCAAGCTCTGGGCAACAAGCCCGCAGGCCAAGCTTCGGGCTCACAAATGCTTGGAATAGACCACCGCGGTGCAGATCAGGCTTGAATCAGTCTGATTTCACCTCTATTGGTTGAATTTTTCGTCTATGCAGGACGACCACCTTGCCCCCACTGGGCACACCACTCCCTTGATCATGACCTGCATGGCAGCTCTTGACGCACCATGAATAGGTTCGTCAGGGCTGCCAGCACGTTGACCTTGCAGCGATTCTTGACCATGCCTCGCAGGCGAGTCTTCTGAAATCCGAACTGCTGCTACGGCCTCCGGCCGGCTTCGCAAAGATCACGCGGAATGGGTGCTCACCCTTGGCATGGATATGAGCCTTGGCTGTCTCGACCAGATCATCCAGTCGCCCCTCGGCTGTATCGGGAAAGGCGCGCCTTTCCCCGGGTCGCATGGCAACCCGGAAGGTGGTGGACTTGCCCTCCATTTCAGGGCGTTTCTCGATGCCTTGGTAGCCGGCGTCGGCGTAAACCACCTCCTCATCACCATGGAGCAGCTCAGCTGCTGGGGTGAGGTCATGCACGTTGGCGGCGGTGGTCTCGACCGAATGGACCAAATGCATGAGGCCTGAGTCCTTGTCGACGCCGATGTGGACTTTGATCCGTAGTACCACTCGTTGCCCTTCTTGGTCTGGTGCATCTCCGGATGCCGTTCACCAGCCTTGTTCGAGTGCCTCCGGCACACTCGGGCTTCGCCCTCGTAAAGGTGGAGCTGGGAGCCGCGAGCAAGGTGGCATCGATGATCGTTCCC
>CALRKN020000007.1:0-156071 GCA_943368005.1 Bradyrhizobium ivorense
CGTACGCCCCTGGAGGGCCGAGTGCGGCCTGAGGGTGTTGTACTCCCACCGCCACCGATCAGCCAGGATCTGAGCCTCTGGAGCGGTAGTGAATAGCTCGGTATTCAGGAACTCATCCCGGAAGCGCCCGTTGAAGGATTCCGCAAAGCTGTTCTCCCACGGGGATCCAGGCTCGATGTACGCCGTGCTGGTGGTGACGCTGGCATCGCACCAGTCCCGTAGGGCCTGGGCGATGAATTCCGGTCCGTTGTCGGCCCGGATCAACGACGGCGCCGGATAGACGCTCGTCAGCTCCTCCAGCACGGCCACCACGTCCTTGGCCTTGCAGCGCCTACCCACCCGGATGGCCAGGCAGAAGCGGCTGTGCTCGTCGATCACGTTTAGGAACTTGAGTCTGCGGCCATCGGCCGTGGCATCGAACTGGAAGTCCATGGCCCACACCTGGTGGGGGTGTTCGGCCCGGTGGCGCCTCACCGATCCGTCCGCAGGTCGGGCCCGCTTGCGTTTTCTGGCGGTGGGCCGTTGCAGGCCTTCCTCTCGCCAGAGCCGTTGCACCCGCTTGTGGTTCACGCTCCAGCCCTCCCGCCTGAGCAGGCGGTAGGCCATCCGCCGGCCCCAGCGGATGTGCTCAGCGGCGATCTCGCGAAGACGATGCCGGAGCTTGGTCTCTTCCAGATCGAAGACCTTGACGGGGTGTCGTTGGGTGCTGCGGTGCTGCCCCACCACCCGGCAGGCGAGGCGCTCAGACGCCCGGTAACGCTCCTGCAGGACCTCAACAGCCCTGCGGCGACGCTCCGGACTCAGAAGTTTCCCTCGGCGAGATCCTTGAGCATCGCTTTCTCCAACTCCGCTTCTGCCAGAAGCTTCTTGAGCCGGGCGTTCTCCTTCTCCAGCTGCGTCAGCCGCCTGGCCTCCTCGGCCTGCATGCCCCCGTACTGCTGCCGCCAGCGGTGATAGGTCGGCTGCGTCACCTCGATCACGCGGCAGACGTCGGCCACGGTCTTGCCCTGGGCGATCAGCTGCTCGGCGGTCTTGAGCTTGCGGATGATCTGCTCCGCTGTGTGCCTGGTGCGTTTCATGGTGAAGTCCCCGGCCCAGTCTGGCCGGCTGAAGACTCCCATTCACCCTGGACCAGTTGCCGGGGTCCACGTCAGATGCTCTATGGGCTGATTGTCAGCGTCATCTGGATGGTATTTGAGCCGGAATCGAGGTGTCTGGGCACACCATTCCCTTGCTCACACTGCTGCGAGTAACTCCCGCCGTGCCAGGAACAGATTCGCCAGGGCTGCAATCACATTGATCTTGCAGCTGTTCTTGACCAAGCCGCGCAGCCTGGTCTTCTGAAAGCCGAACTGCTGCTACGGCCTCCGGCGGGCTTCGCAAAGATCACCCGAAAAGGGTGCTCACCCTTTGCGCGGATGTGGGCCTTGGCGGTTTCGACCAGATCCGCCAACCGGCCTTCGGGAGTATCCGGCAATACCCGGCGTTTGCCCGGTCGCATAGCAACTCGGAATTCCGTTGTCTTGCTAACCATCTCAGGCCTCTTGGCAATTCCTTGGTAGCCGGCATCGCCGTAGACGACCTCCTCATTGCCATGCAGCAGCTCGGCGACTGGGGTGAGGTCATGCACGTTGGCAGCTGTGACAACCACCGAATGGATCAGACCTGAATCCTTGTCCACGCCAGCGTGGACCTTCATGCCGAAATACCACTGGTTGCCCTTTTTGGTCTGGTGCATCTCTGGATCTCGCTTGCCCTCTTTGTTCTTGGTGGAGCTGGGCGCAGCGATCAGGGTGGCATCGACGATCGTGCCCTGCCGCATCGTCATGCCCCGTGCGCTGAGGTGGGCTTTGACAGTGTCAAAGATTTTCTCGCCCAGCCCGTGTTTCTCCAGCAGGTGGCGGAAGGTCAGGATTGTGGTCTCATCAGGGATCCGGTCACTGATCAGCTCGATGCCGACAAAGCGGCGCATGGTGGGCACCTCGATCAGGGCCTCTTCCATCGCTGGGTCGCTGAGCGAATACCACTGCTGCAGCAGGTGAATCCTCAGCATGGTTGACAGCGGATAGGGAGGCCGGCCTCCCTTCTTGCTGGCCTTGGGGTAGTGGGGCTCGATCAAGTCGATCAGTGCCTGCCAGGGAACCACCGCCTCCATTTCAGAGAGAAACCTCTCCCGCTTGGTCTGCTTCTTGGCCGTGGTGAGCTCGTAATCCGACAAGCCGAGCTGCTTGCCGCCCATCAACCCAGTTCCTAGCCTGCGATCACAGAGCCAGTGTCCCGTGGATCGCCTGGGTTTTCCAGAGCCTCCCTAGAGCGGCCTCGCATTTATCCTCTGTTCCGCAGAGCTCAATGGACTGGGGGCAACGACATCCCTGGCTGGAACTGGACGCTGCTGGCAGACATGGTTGAGAGTGGCATATGCGTACTACTGCTGAGATTGCCTGGGGCTCAGCGGAGCCTTCTGCCTGATCAAGTATGGGTTTACAGAATTTCTGACTTTACAAGCAACCACCTTGAATAACCAGCGTCAAGCATTGAGGTAACAACCCTAGCATTTCCGCCGTAATTCAGATGGCGCGTCCGTCGCCACTCGGCTCTCTCGGTAACTGCATTGCACTAGTCGACTCAGTCTAGTAATCTTGGGCAGCCTCAGCATGCGAATCTAGCCATCAGAGGTTGCAGGCCAATTCAGTATATGCATTCAACTCGCCCTAATCGCTCAAGGACTTGTGACTAGTTTCCGTAAATCTTTTGCTCCCAAGAATTCATCTGGGCGAATCCCCATTCGCATTACTTAGTTTCGTATTCTAATTGTCTTTTCACTGATTGTCCGCCTTCAATCTCCAAGTAGCCCATGCAAAAGTTCTTAAACCCTGAGCCCTCAGTCGCGATGCATTCTGATCATAGGCTTGCCATAATATTTGTCCACCAAGGCAAGTGTGGCGGCACATCTATCAGAAATGTGATCAGAAAAGTTGTACCTGCATCAGACTGCCAGTTATTTGAGTATCACTGCTTTGATGCTAATGAAAAGCTGGCTCAACTTGTTGAGCAGTGCCAAAACCGGGCTAATATTCGTTTTGTAATTTGTACGCGTGATCCCGTCGAGCGACTGATTTCTGCTTATAATTGGGCCTTGCACGACAAGGCTATCTTGAGCGGCAAAGCACAGGCTCCCCATAAGAAATGGTTTTGGCAGCATCCAACCCTCGAGATCTATGTCCAGAAGCTCTTAGCCTACAATCCAGTCTCAGATTCGCTGTGTGCCCTTGACATGCGAACGACCCACGCAAGCATGGGGATCTCTTGGTATCTACCCCTATCGATTGCATCAAAGCTTCCCAAAGACAGGACTTGCACAATTCGTCTCGAGTATTTGAAGCAAGACCTTCTGAATTGTTTGGAATGGCTTCTTCTGGATATTGACATGCCCATGCCTGAGGCAATTGAGATCCCCAAAGAAAAATCCGACTTTAAGCGCTCCTACAGTCAAGGATCATTCAGCGATTTGGACGAAGTTGTGTATCGTGATATTAAAAAACTGCGTCAAACTGTTCTGCTTGAAGACTATAGGGTTCACGATTACTGCATGCGTTTTGTTTTGTAAGAAGAGTTAGGCGACTCTGAGCGACATCGCCCAATGAAGGTCGAGCCCCTTATTGTTAGATCCCTTTTGAGGAAACCGATCACACTGATTGCCTCCATGGCGACCTTGCCCTTGAACTCGGGACTGTGAGTGCGGCGCTTGCCCATCGGTGGGAGCTTTCTTTCAGGGGGAGTATCCCGCCTCAGTGGTTAACGATGGGAGCTGTCCAGCAAAATTAGACTTCCTCAGTCAGGGTCGGTCCTGTTGATGCAGATCAGGAAACACAAGTTCGTTGCCAGGCCGATTAGGGCGCCAGGATCCCCATAGAGGGCCAGCAGGCCGCATGCCAGTCCTACGACGAACATGGCGGTTATGCACAGCTACTGCCAAGGGGCAAGACCGATGCCCGCCGCCAGGGCCAGGGCTGCCGGGCACGGTGGCGCAGGCCATCGCCGTTGTCTCGATGCGGTAAGCCCCCCGCTGTCGGCCAGGTTCACATACAGCCTCCCCAGCGCCATGCAGATCAGCGCGGGCTGATGCAGCCACACGGTCCCAGCAGGGGCGCCACCCTGGCCGCCGAGCCTGAAGAAGGGGATCGTATGGCGACTCTCCGCAGCGGGGTTGCTTGCCAAGAGGCAGCCCCAGCGCAGACGATGGCCATTCCCCAGCGCACCTGCCATGGCCACCGAACGCACCTTCCTCGCGATCAAACCCGACGGGGTGCAGCGCGGACTGGTGGGCGAAATCCTGCGCCGCTTCGAGCGCAAGGGCTTCAAGCTGGTGGGCCTCAAGCAGCTGGTGCCCAGCCGGGAGCTGGCGGAGAGCCACTACGGGGTGCACCGGGAGCGGCCCTTCTTTGCCGGCCTGGTGGAGTTCATCACCAGCGGCCCGGTGGTGGCGATGGTGTGGGAAGGCGATGGCGTGATCGCCAGTGCCCGCAAGCTGATCGGTGCCACCAAGCCCCTTGAGGCCGAGCCCGGCACGATCCGCGGCGATCTGGCCGTGAACATCGGCCGCAACGTGATTCACGGCTCTGACGCCCCTGAAACCGCCGAGTTCGAGATCGGCCTGTGGTTCGCAGCCTCCGAGCTGAGCGACTGGACCCCGGCCGATCAGGTCTGGCGCGTGGAGGGCTGAGCGGTTTCGAGGCGGTCCCAGCGGAAGGCGGCCAGCAGTTCTCCCGCGCTGGCCGGCAGGTCCCGGCCCAGCAGACGATCGGCCAACAGCTCGGCGGTGATTGCTGCCAGCAGCACGCCGTTGCGGTAGTGGCCGGTGGCCAGCCAGAGCCCCTCGATCGGGCCGGCCCCCAGTAGCGGGGCTTCGTCCGGGGTGCCGGGCCGGAAGCCCCACCAGCGCTCCATCGGCGGCCAGCTGGCGGCGGCCGGCAGCAGGGCGGCCAGGTTGTCCTCCAGCTGGCGCTGCCCCCGCGGCGTGAGCCCGTCCGCGAAGCCGGCCTCCGGCTCGGCGGTGGCCCCCACCACCACCAGGCCATCCTCGCGCGGCACCAGGTAGGTGCCGGGGCCGAACACCACCCGCCGCAGCGCCTGGCGCGGGCCCTGCAGCGACAACATCTGTCCCTTCACCGGATGAACCGGCAGCGCGGGCAGCAGCGCGGCGCTCCAGGCGCCGCAGGCCAGCACCGCCTGCCCGCAGGCCAGCTGGCGCTCCTCCCCGTCGGCGCCCCGCAGCCGCACGCCGCTGAGGCGCCGATCGTGCAGCAGCTCCAGCACCTCGGCGCCCTCCTCGAAGGCCACACCCCGCTCCACGCAGGCCCGCTCGAGGGCCCGCATCAGCTGGCGGCGGTTGTCGATCTGGCCGTCCTGGGCGAACAGCAGGCCGGCCTGGAAGCTGGGTCCGATGCCGGGCACCTCCGCCTCCAGGCGCGTGCGGTCGAGCGCTTCCCCCAGCGCGGCGGTGGGGTAGGCCTCGCGCTCGGCGGCGGAGCGGAACGGCACCACGATGCCGCAGGCGCGCAGGCCGCAGCGCAGGCCGCTGTCGGCTTCGATCTGGGCCACCCAGGCCGGAATCCGCTTCAGGCTGGCCTGGCCCAGGGCGAGCAGCGGGCCGCCCAGTCCCTCGGCGTGGGGGGCGAGCATGCCGGCGGCCACGAAGCCGGCCGCCTCGCTGCGCCGGCGGCTGAGCACCTTCACCGGCAGACCCCGGCGGGCGCATTGATGGGCCACGGCCAGGCCGATCAGGCCACCGCCGAGGATCAGGATGGGGTCGCTGGCCGCTGCCGGCATGGCTGGGCGGGGAGATCGCTAGAACT
Organism: Bradyrhizobium ivorense; assembly: GCA_943368005.1. Lineage (GTDB taxonomy): Bacteria > Cyanobacteriota > Cyanobacteriia > PCC-6307 > Cyanobiaceae > NIES-981. Next base: position 5,856 of record CALRKN020000007.1, read on the forward strand.
TCTAGTGTTCCAGCCGGCGGCACAGCCAGGGCAGACTCAGGCCCTGCAGGCTGAGGTTGAGGAACACCACCACGAAGATCAGTCCCTCCACCAGGTCCTCCAGCCGGGGCAGTTCGGCGGCGGGGATGCCGGGCAGGGAGGGCAGGGCCTGGGTCACGCTGTAGCCCAGGGCGATCGGCACGGCCCCGCGCAGTCCGCACCAGGCGATCAACACGCCCGCCTGCCAGTCGAAGGGCGACCAGCGCTGAAACACCCACACGCTCAGCGGCCGGGCCAGCAGCATCAGCCCGACGGCTACCAGCGCTCCGGGCAGGGCGGCGCTGGGGATGCTGCTGGGATCGATCAGCACACCGAACAGCAGGAACACCGTGATCTGCATTGCGGTGTTGAAGGGCTCCAGGCTGTGCTCGAGCAGTTCCGGCGTGATCAGCTTGTTCTCGTAGATGTTGTTGGCCAGGAACAGGCCCGTCACGTAGGTGGCGATGAAGCCGGAGCCCTCCAGCAGGGTGGCGAAGCCATAGGAGGCCAGGGCGATGGAGATCCCCACCACCAGGATCTGGTCCTTGCTGGTGATCAGGTGATTCAGCACGTACTGGGCCAGGTAGGTGAGGATCAGACCCACGAGAATGCCGCTGCCCACGCTCCTGATGAAGCCCTGGAGCTGGTCCAGCAGCGCTCCGCCTTCACTGCCCCCCTGGCCGATGAGCCCCACGATCAGAAACAGGAACAGGATCGCGGCGGGGTCATTCACCGACGACTCGAACTCCAGCAGGGAGCGCACCCGCACCGGAATGCGGTCCTGCACCGTCCGCAGCACGCTGAGGGTGGCGCCGGCGTCGGTGGATCCGAGGCAGGCCGCCACCAGCAGCGCCACGCTCAGGGGGATGGGTTGGCCCAGACCCTGGAACACCGCCCAGATCAGGCCTCCCAGCAGCAGCGACGACACCGCCACGCCACCCACCGCCAGCAGCACCCCGTAGCCCAGGAAGCCCCGGATGTGCTGGGTGTCGGAGTTGAGCCCGGCTACGAACAGCAGCATGCTCAGGGTCACGGTCTGCAGGGTCTCCGCCGCCTCCACCGTCAGCAGACCGGCGCTGGGCTGGATGGCTACCCCCAGCACCAGGATGCCGAGGATGGCGGGTACCCGCAGCTGCAGGGCCAGCCGGCTGGCCACCAGGGTGGCCAGGTAGGTCACGGCGATGGCGGCGAGCAGGCCGTGCAGCGGAATCGGCAGGCCGGCGGCCATCGGCCCGGTAGCGGTCATGGGTGGTGGCCAGGGGTGGGGGTTGGGGGCAGCGGCGCGGGCAGCGTGGCGAACCAGTGGAACAGGAACGGGGAGAGCAGCAGCAGGCAGAGCAGGTTGGGCAGCACCACCAGGGCCTCCAGCAGTTCAGCCACCTGCCACAGTGCGTCGCCGCCGACGGGGGCCAGCAGCACCAGGGCGCCGCACCAGCAGGCGCGGAACAGCGGGCGCCAGTGCAGGCCGGTGAGAAACACCACACAGCGCTCCGCCACGACGCTGGCGCTGAGGATGGTGGTGAAGCCGAACAGCACCAGCGCCAGGTGGCTGATCCACAGTGAGCCGGGTCGGGCCCAGGCCATGGCGGCGTTCACCACGCTGAAGGGATCGCCGCCGCTGCGGTAGGCGCCGCTGGCGATCACCAGCAAGCCGATGGCGGTGCAGAGGGTGGTGTCCACCAGGTTGCCCAGCATGGCCACCGTGCCCTGGCGGAGCGGATCGGCGGGCCAGGCCGTGGCCTGCACAATGGCGGCGCTGCCGGTGCCGGCCTCATTGGAGAACACCGCCAGGCGCACGGCGGCACCCACCGCCACGGCCACGCTCCCCCCGGCGATGGCCCTGGGGGCGAGGGCCCCGTTCAGCACCTGCTGGAGCACCTGCCGCAGCGCGTCGAGGTGATCGAGCAGCAGCACCGCCATGGCCAGGCCGTAGCCCAGCACCATCACCGGCACCAGCACCAGGGCCACCCGGGCGACGCACTTTAGGCCGCCACTGATCACCGCCGCCGTGGCCAGGGCCACCACCAGGCCGGTGAGCAGGGGTGGACTGCCCAGGTCGAGGGCCATCACCCGGGCCAGCTGGCGCACCTGCAGGCCGTTGGAGGAACCGAAGGCGGAGACCACGGTCATCGCGGCGAACACCGTCGCCAGCCAGCGCCAGCGCCGGTGCAGGCCGCGGCGGATGGTGAGCATCGGCCCCGCCAGCACACTGCCATCGGCCAGGGGGCGACGGAACTGCACGGCCAGAACCGTCTCCGCAAACTTGAGGGCCATGCCCACCAGCGACACCGCCCACAGCCAGGCCAGTACCCCGGGCCCGCCCAGGCTGATCCCCAGGGCCACGCCGGTGATGTTGCCGATCCCCACGGTGCCGCCCAGGGTCACCAGAAAGGCACTCCAGCTGTCCAGCTCGCCTTCGGCCCCGGGGGCGGGGCCGGGGTTGCGCAGGGCCCAGCAGAGCTGGCGCAGACCGAAGGGAATCAGCCGCCAGGGGGCGAAGTTGAGCCCCAGGCAGAGGAACACCGCCACGAAGCACACCCAGTCCACCAGGAGGCCCCACACAAACTGGTGGATCGTTGCAACCAGTTCCATAGGATCGGCCCTGATGGCAGGGGATGGGCTCATGGTGGCTGATGGGGTGGCACAGGCGGAAGCCAACAGGCCGTGGGAGGCCGTGATCGGCCTGGAGACCCACGTGCAGCTGGGCACGGCCAGCAAGATCTTCACCTGTGCTTCCACCACCTTCGGCGACGACCCCAACACCCACATCGACCCGGTGGTGTGCGGCCTGCCGGGCACGCTGCCGGTGCTCAATCAGAAGGTGCTGGAGTATGCGGTGAAGGCCGCCATGGCGCTCAATCTCAAGGTCGCCGAGCACAGCAAGTTCGACCGCAAGCAATATTTCTATCCCGATCTGCCCAAGAACTACCAGATCTCCCAGTACGACGAACCGATCGCCGCAGAAGGCTGGATCGAGGTGGAGGTGGCGGAAAAGGGCAAGGACACCTATCTGAAGACCATCGGCATCGAGCGCCTGCACATGGAGGAGGACGCCGGCAAGCTGGTGCACGCCGGCAGCGATCGCCTGGCCGGCTCCACCCACTCCCTGGTGGACTACAACCGCGCCGGGGTGGCGCTGGCTGAGATCGTGAGCAAGCCCGACCTGCGCACGGGCCGCGAGGCCGCCGAATACGCCGCCGAGATCCGCCGGATCATGCGCTATCTGGGGGTGAGCGACGGCAACATGCAGGAGGGTTCGTTGCGCTGCGACGTGAACATCTCGGTGCGGCGCGGCCCCGATGCCCCCTTCGGCACGAAGGTGGAGATCAAGAACATGAACTCGTTCTCCGCCATCCAGCGGGCGATCGATTTCGAGATCGCCCGTCAGATCAAGGCCTACGAGGCCGGAGAGCCGGTGGTGCAGGAAACCCGCCTCTGGGATGAGAGCAAGCAGCTCACCAAGAGCATGCGCTCCAAGGAGGGGGCCAGCGACTACCGCTATTTCCCCGATCCGGATCTGGGCCCGATCGAGGTGGGGGCCGAGCTGCGCGAGGGCTGGCGGGCCGAGTTGCCGGAGCTGCCGGCCGCCAAGCGCCACCGCTACGCCGAGCAGTTGGGACTCTCCCAGTACGACGCCCGGGTGCTCACCGATGAGCGGCCGATGGCCGACTACTTCGAGGCGGTGGTGGCGGCCGGCGCCGACGCCAAGGCGGCGGCCAACTGGATCAGTGGCGACATCGCCGCCCACGTGAATGCCAACCGGCTCTCCTACGCCGAGCTGCCCTTCCGGCCCGAGCAGCTGGCCGAGATGGTGCAGCTGATTGAGGGTGGCGTGATCAGCGGCAAGATCGCCAAGGAGATCCTGCCCGAGCTTCTGGAGCAGGGCGGTTCGCCCCGGGCGATCGTGGAGCAGCGCGGCCTGGGCATGATCAGCGATCCGGCCGCGATCACGGCGATCGTGGCCGAGCTGCTGGCGGCCCACCCCGAGGAGGTGGAGGCCTTCCGCGGCGGCAAGAACAAGCTCCAGGGCTTCTTCGTGGGCCAGCTGATGAAGCGCACGGGCGGCAAGGCCGATCCCAAGCTGGCCAACCAGATCCTCAGCCGGATGTTGAAGGGCTGAACTCCGGGCCGGTGGGGTCAGCCCAGCGGCAGGGCTCCGCTGGGATCGAAGCCGGGGCCTGCGGCGGGGAACAGCTCGGCCAGCGGTGCTGCAGGGGGTGGGGCAACCACCATCTCCGTCCAAGCGAGGGGCTCCGGCCCCCAGGGCGACGACGCCTTGGCGCGGGACCCCACCGGCGCCGTGATGGGATCGCCGCCGCTGGCATCCCCGGCCAGCACCGCTTCGCCGGCAAAGCGGCGCCAGTGCCCCATGCCGGGCACCCAGACCCCAGCGGCGGCCCCGGGCACGGCGAGGTCATCCATCACCCGCTCCAGGGCGCCGGTGAGTCTGTCCTTGGGCAGCTGGTTTCCCTTCTGCTCGGCCTTCTGCGGGCCGGTGATCCCGCGGCGCTCCAGCAGCTCCGCCACCTGGCGGAACAGCAGGGTGGGGGGATGGCCCTCCGGCCGGGCGGCGGTGTTCATCGCGATCACCGCCCGGGCCCCGGAGTGGGGCTCCTGCATCACCAGGGCGGTGAAGCCGAGACCTTCGCCGGTGTGGCCCCACCAGCCCGAGAGTTTGCCGATGCCCAGTCCGTAGCGGTCGTATTCGGGGCCCCGCTCCAGGGGTTGGGCGCTCTCCAGCCGGTCCGCCTGGGTGGCGGGGCGGAGGAGCGTGCCGCGGCCCAGGGCCCGGGCCCAGCGGCGCAGGTCGCCGAAGCGGGCCACCATCTCCCCGGCGGCGGCGTAGATGGAGAGGTTGGGCAGCTGGGGGGTTGGCTCACCGTTCTCCAGCTCGTAGCCCACCGGGCGGGGCTCGGGCCAGCGGCGCGCATCCGGGGTGGCCAGGGTGTGCTCCAACCCCAGGGGCCGCAGGATGCGTTGCCGCAGGGCCTGGGCGAAGCTCGTGCCGCTCACCGCTTCCACCACCCGGCCCAGGAGCACGGTGTTGCTGTTCGTGTACACGGCCGCGCCACCGGCCGGGCCCTGCAGGGGTTCCCGCCAGGCGTAGGCCAGCAGCTCGTCGGGCCGGAAGATGCGGGTGGGGTCGGCCAGCAGATCCGCCCCGAAGGCGGGGGTGGGGTAGTCCGGCAGCCCGCTGGTCATCGCCGCCAGATCCCGCAGGGTCACCCGCTTGCCGTTGGGCACGCCGTCCACATAGGCGGCCACCGGGTCGTCGAGATCCAGCAGGCCCTCGTCGGCCAGTTGCAGGATCAGGGTCACCGTGAACGACTTGGTGATCGAGCGCAGCGGCCAGCTCTCGTCGCGGCCCACGGCCCGGGCCGCCGTGGTGGGTGCGGGTGCCGCGGTGCGTGCCATGCCAGTGCTGTTGGGTGGAGTTGCTGCTGGGTGGAGTCCCGGCCGCAGGCTAGGCAGCTTGGCCCGGGTCGCCCGGCCCTGCCGCCAGGGCGGCCGTCACGGCCGCCTCCAGGGCAGCGGCGCAGCCGCGGTTGTCGATCAGCCGGTCGGCCAGAGCGCGCTTGCGGGCCAGGGGCCACTGGGCGGCGATGCGGCGGCGGGCGTCGGTCTCGCCGGCGCCATCGCGGGCCAGCAGCCGCTGCAGCTGCTGGTCCTCGTCGCAGTCCACCAGCCAGATCTCGCTGCACAGCCCCTCCAGCCCCGCTTCGAACAGCAGCGGGATCATCAGCACCACCGCCGGCTCGTCAGCCAGCCGCTGCAGCTCGGCCGTGAACCGGGCGCGCACGATCGGGTGCACCAGCTGCTCCAGCCACCGCCGCTCGGCCTGATCGGCGAACACGATCCGCCCCAAGGCGGCGCGATCGATGGCCGCGGGCTCCTCTCCTCCAAGGCGCTCGCCGTAGCGCTCCCGCACCGCCCGCGCTCCCGGGCTGCCCGGCGCCAGGGCCTCACGGGCATAGAGATCGGCATCGAGCACCGGCAGCCCCCGGGCTTCCAGCAGCCGCCCCACGGTGCTCTTGCCGCTGCCGATGCCGCCGGTGAGGCCGACGCGGCGTTGCTGGCCGCTCCAGCGGGCCCGGTTGAGCCCCTCCAGCAACGGCGGTGGACCCAGTTGCTCCAGGCGGAAGTGGCGCCCGTAGCTGGGGGTGGGCCGCTCGGAATAAAACCGGCTCCGCCGTGGCGGAGAGAGCCGCTGCCAGCCGTTCACCAGCCGGCTGCGGAGCCGCAGGGCAAGTTCCAGTGTCTGCCGCAGCCAGCCGGGCGCTGCGGGCCAACCGAGGCTGGCGGTCACGGAATGGGGCAGCACCCCCCGCAGCAGCCCCGCCAGGGGCGGCCGCAGGGGAGAAGGCCAGTCCGCCAGCAGCATGGCCAGGGTGGCATCGGCCACCCGCCGGTTGCTGGCGGCGGCGGCAAACAGGCTGGCCTCCACCCTGTTGTTCAGCGCCAGCAGTTGCTCGAGGCTGGCCGGCAACCCGGTGATGCCCATGTGTTCCCCCACATGCCGCCAGAAGCGGAACAGGGCCTGTTGCTCCCCGGCCGTGAGCGGCCGCCAGCCGTAGTGCTCCAGCCAGCGGATCGGTTCGGCCACAAAGCCCGAGAGCACGTAGAGGAAGTCGGCGTTGGCGATGGCGTAGTGGCCGTGGATGCGGTTCAGCCGCTGGATCACCGCCAGGCCGTCCGGGCTGTCGGGGCCATGGCGCAGCAGCTCGGCCACCATCAGCCCGGTGTCGTCGTAGCGCTTGCGCGGCCGCTGCTCGAATTCACCGGTGCGGCTGAGCAGCGCCGAGATCGAGGGCAGACAGAAGGTCTTGAGCAGGGCCAGTTCCAGGGCGCGGGTGATGTCCCAGGGGAAGGCAGTGCCCGCCAGGTGGTGGCAGAGCGCTGCCGCTTCGGCATCCAGGCGGCTGCGCGGATCCATGGCTGGCATCGCCCCTCATGCGCCCCCAGTTTCGGTGGGATCGGCCTTCGGCTCGATCCGCTGCAGGCGCCGATTCAGGATGTGGACACTGGCCGCCCTGCCTTGACCCACCCCTGGACCCCGATCCCTGGCGGCATCACCGCCCCGGCCGGCTTTCAGGCCGCCGCCGTAACCGCCGGCCTGAAGGCCTCGGGCAACCCGGACCTCTCCCTGCTGCTGGCCCCTGCAGGGGCGGTGTGCGCCGGCACCTTCACCACCTCGCTGGTGCGGGCCGCCTGCGTGGATCTCTGCGCGGAGCGCCTGGCGGCCAGCGGCGGCCGGGCCCGGGCGGTGCTCACCAACTCCGGCCAGGCCAACGCCTGCACCGGCGAGCGGGGCCTGGCCGACAGTCTCACCGCCACGGCGGCCGCGGCCGAGCGCCTCGGGCTGGCGCCCGAAGAGGTGCTGATCTGCTCCACCGGCGTGATCGGCGTGCCGATTCCGATGGCCACCCTGCTGGCGGGCCTCGACCCGCTGGTGGCGGCCCTCAGCCCCGAGGGCGGCGCCGCGGCGGCCCAGGCGATCCTCACCACGGATCTGGTCGACAAGCAGATCGCCCTCGAGGCCAACCTTGGCGGCCGCCCCGTGCGCATCGGCGGCATGGCCAAGGGCTCCGGAATGATCCACCCGGCCATGGCCACGATGCTGGGCTATCTCAGCTGTGATGCGGGCGTGCCGGCGGAGGTGTGGCAGGCGATGGTGAGCCGGGCGGTGGCTTGCTCCTTCAACGCGATCACGGTGGACGGCGACACCAGCACCAACGACACGTTCCTGGCCTTTGCAGCCGGCGAGCCCCTGGGCCCCGAGCACTTCGAGGCGCTGGAGGCCGGCCTCACGGCGGTGTCGCAGCACCTGGCCCGCGCCATCGCCCGCGATGGCGAGGGCGCTACCTGCCTGCTGGAGGTGCGGGTGGAGGGGACGGCCGATGGGGCCGGCGCCCGTGCCATCGCCCGCACCGTGTGTGGTTCTTCGCTGGTGAAGTGCGCCGTGCACGGCCGCGACCCCAACTGGGGCCGCATCGTGGCCGCCGCCGGCCGCGCCGGTGTGCCCTTCGATCCCGCCGCCGTGGCCCTGTGGCTGGGCGAGCACCAGCTGATGGCCGCTGGCCAGCCGCTGGCCTTCGATCGCCCCGCCGCCAGCACCTACCTGCGCCAGCGGGCTGCCGCCGCCTACCTCCAGGACGACACGGTGCGGATCCGCCTGCAGGTGGGCACCGGCCCCGGTGCCGGCGTGGCCTGGGGCTGCGACCTCTCCGACCAATACGTGCGCATCAACGCCGACTACACCACGTAATCTCCCCGAATGACCTCCGCCCCAGCGCCCCCGCCCGCTCCCGCCCGCTCTGCCGGCGGCTGGTGGCGCCTGCCCGTGGTGGTGGGGGTGTGCTTCGGGCTGGGCTACGGGGTGGTGCAGCGGTTGATGGCCGTCGAATTCCCCCGGTTGGTGCAGCTCGGCCAGGCGTTCGATGTGAGGGAGTTTCCCGGCACTGCCCTGGAGGCCCTGCGGCTGCGGGCCGGCACCGAAGCGGAGTCGATCCGGGGCGATCTGGGGGTGCTGGAGCCGGACAAGCAGCAGGCCAAACCGCCGGAGCCCGAATTGGAGCCCCCGCTGGAGCGGGAGCTCGAGCCGGCTCCGCCGATGGAGTCCCTCCCGCCCCCGGAAGCCAGCCCGCCTCCGCTGGAGGCGGAGCCCCAACCGGAACCCGCCCGGGAGGAGGCACCGCCCGAATTGGCCGTGCCGGCCACTCCCTGAAGCAGCCACCTGCCACCATCTGCCACAGTTCGGTTCCGAGCAGCGCGCCGAGCCATGCCAGCTCCCCAGACCGTGATCCAGGCGGCCCTGTCCCGCCTCACCGCCAGGCTGGGCAGTGGCCTGCTGGATGCGGCCGCCCAGGCGGCGGTGCTGCTCCAGGACGCGCCCGAGCGGTTGCGTCAGGAACTCAGCCTCTTCTGGGATGAAGTGGAGCAGGAGGCCGAACGGCTGGAGCGGGACGCAGCCGCTCCGGAGGGCAGTGCGGGCACCCCTGCAGCGGATGCCGCCTGGGGCCCCGCTGCCCCCCAGGCCCGCCCGCGGGTGGATCTCCAGGGCCAGATCGACGCCCTGAGGGCCCAGGTCGCCGCATTCAGCCGGCGCCTGGACCAGGCGCCATGACCGGCCGGTCCTGGCTGGTGGGGCGGCCGCTGCGCATCTGGTGGCTCGCCCTGGTGCTGGCAGCCCGGCTCTGGTGGGATGGGCAGCCCTGGACCTATCCGGGTGGCCCCAGTCCCGAGCGGCGGGCCCTGCGCTCCCGCCGCCTGGCCCGCTGGCTCACCCGCCAGTTTCTGACGTTGGGCTCGGCTTTCATTAAGCTGGGCCAGCTGCTCTCGGCCCGGCCCGATGTGCTGCCCGCCGAGTTGGTGGAGGAGCTGGCCGAGCTGCAGGACCGGGTGCCCGCCTTCTCCTTCGATGTGGTGCAGGCCCTGCTGGAGGAGGAGCTGGGCGAGCGCTGCGCCGAGATCATCGACCTCGACAGCGCGCCGCTGGGCTCCGCCAGCCTGGCCCAGGTGCACCGCGCCAGCCTGCGCAGCGGCCGGCAGGTGGTGCTGAAGGTGCAGCGGCCCGGCCTGGAGCGGCTGTTCCGGCTGGATCTGGAGGTGCTGCAGCAGGTGGCCGCCGCCGTGCAGCGCCACCCCCGCTGGGGCCGCGGCCGCGACTGGGTGGGCATCGCCAAGGAGTGCCGCCGGGTGCTGCTGCGGGAGCTGGATTTCCGGCTCGAAGCGGAACACGCCGCCCGCTTCCGCCAGCAGTTCCTCGATGATCCCGGCATCCGCATCCCGGCGGTGGTGTGGGAGCTGAGCGCCCGCCGGGTGCTCTGTCTCGACTACGTGCCCGGGATCAAGATCACCGATCGGCCGGCCCTGCTGGCGGCCGGCATCGAGCCGGGCGCGGTGGCGGAGAAGGGGGCGGCCAGCTACCTGCAGCAGCTGGTGCGCTTTGGCTTTTTCCATGCCGACCCCCATCCGGGCAACCTGGCGGTGGCTAGCGATGGGGCGCTGATCTATTACGACTTCGGCATGATGGGCCAACTCTCCAGCCGCCTGCGCCAGCGCCTGGGGCGGATGGTGCGGGCCGCCGCCGGCAGGGACGCTGCCGGCCTGGTGAGCGAACTGCAGGAGGCTGGCGTGATTGCCGCCGACGTGGACCTTGGCCCGGTGCGGCGGCTGGTGCGGGTGATGCTCAACGACGCGCTCACGCCGCCCTTCTCCGCCAACGTGATTCAGAAGCTGTCGGGCGACCTCTACGACCTCGTCTACGGACAGCCCTTTCGCCTGCCACCGGAACTGATCTTCGTGATGCGCGCGCTCTCCACCTTCGAGGGGGTGGGCCGCAGCCTGGATCCCGGCTTTAGCCTGATCTCGATTGCCCGTCCCTATCTGCTTCCCCTGATGACTGCAAGCGGCGGCGGACCCAGCGGTGGTTTCGGATCCGGCACCAACGACCTCCTCAACAGCATCACCCGCCAGGCGGCGGAGGTGAGCACCCGGGCCCTGGGCATTCCCCGGCGCCTCGATGAAAGCCTGGCCCGCATTGAGCAGGGCGACCTGCAGGTGCAGATCCGGGCCGGTGAAACCGACAGGCTGCTGCGCCGCCTGGCCCTGGCCCAGCAGAGTGCGGGCCAGTCGATGCTGCTGGCGGGCCTGGCGGTGGCCGCGGCCCTGCTGGCCACCAGCAGCCGACCGGCGCTGGTGGCCATTCCCCTCGTGCTGGGACTGCCGGTGGGCTTGAGCTGGCTGAAGTTGCAGGCCCGGCTCAAGCGGGATGGCCGGCTGGACCAGCTCCCAGGGGTGGGCTGAGGGGGCGTGGCCGGGGAATCCGGCGGCCGGATCAGCCGGTGGGCCCTGCTTCGGCGGCGGTTTCGGCATCCACCGCCGCCACGGCTTCCTCCAGGTTGCCGTTCGGTGTGAGCTTGTCCACCACCTGGGGCAACAGCTGGGAGAGGGTCGCGGTGGCTCTGATGGTATCGATGCCGAGCTTCTGGGCAATCTGCTGAATGGCCTGATTGCCCAGAACGGCTTCGATCTGCTCGGGCTTGATGCCTCCGTTCTCGCCCACCGCCACCCAGCCGTTGCACACTTCGGCCATCCCTGAGGTGTTGAAGCGGCTGGCCAGGCCCTGCAGGCCACCGGTCTGGGCGAGAACAACGTTGAGCAGCGACTTGTTCTGGTCACCCCCCAGTGTGGCCGTGAGTTTGGACTGGACTGAATCGAGCAGGGCCATGGGTGGGATGCAAAACTCAGACCAACCATCGCCATGGGTCGCTGGTGACTGGATTGATCTCCAGAAAGACTTCGGGCAGCCCAGGTAATTAGACGGTAATTGCAATTAGACGGTAATTGTTTAGTTTTTCGGCTGGCGTCTAGCTAAGGCCAGCGTGGCGACTAAGGCCAGCGTGGCGAGAGATCCCGTTCAGGGGGTCACCGGGTCGATCCGCAGGGGCTCGGGCCGAGCCTGCTCTAGCAGGGGTATCAGCACGTTGTGTGCATCATTTCTTGCCAGGGGGTGTTGCGTGCTCAGCAGTTGGCTTGTGGGGGGCCGGCCCGTGGCTCTCGGCATGCGGGAGGGGCCGGGGCCGGTGCTCACCGGCAGCAATTGCCGCTTCGTGCCCCACCTGGGGGTGCCCTGAACCCGATGCGATCGGAACTCCTGGGATTTCGCCAACCCGCCCGAATGGGTTCTTCGCTGGATGCAGGAGAGGAACCCACGGAACGGTGACGGCCTACCCATCCCGCCGGAGGCATCAGTGAAGTCAGGTCTCCTGGCGGGCCCGCAGGGATGCCGCGATCAGGAGGTGCTGGTGAACGTTGATCCTCAGCCCCCCTTGCCACAGGGGCCCCGGTCCACCGCCCCGGCATAGATGGCCTGGTTGCCCAGTTCATCTTCGATGCGCAGCAACTGGTTGTACTTGGCCACGCGCTCGGAGCGGCTTAGGGAGCCTGTCTTGATCTGGCCCGCGCGGGTGGCCACCGCCAGGTCGGCGATGGTGGTGTCTTCGGTTTCGCCGCTGCGGTGGCTGATCACGCTGGTGTATCCGGCGCGGCCGGCCAGATCGATCGCCTGGAGGGTCTCAGTGAGGGAGCCGATCTGATTCACCTTGATCAGGATCGAGTTGGCCACGCCCAGGTCGATGCCCCGCTGCAGGCGGGAGGTGTTGGTCACGAACAGGTCGTCGCCCACCAGCTGCACGGTCTTGCCGAGCTTCTCCGTGAGCAAGGCCCAGCCCTCCCAGTCGTCCTCGGCCACGCCATCCTCGATCGAGATGATCGGGAAGCGGCTCACCAGCGCCGCCAGCTGATCCACCATCTCGGCGCTGCTGTAGCTGCCGCCATCGAAGGCGTAGCGACCATCCTTGAAGAACTCGGTGCTCGCCACATCGAGGGCCAGGGAGATCTGGTCACCGGCGCGGTAGCCGGCCTTCTCGATCGCCTGCACGAGGATTTCGCCCGCCTCGATGTTGCCCAGGTCCGGGGCGAAGCCGCCTTCATCCCCGACGGCCGTGCTCAGGCCCCGGTCCTTGAGCAGTCCCTTGAGCACGTGGAACACTTCCGTGCCCATGCGCAGGGCCTCGCTGAAGCTGGGGGCGCCGTGGGGCACCACCATGAACTCCTGGAAATCAAGGCTGTTGGCCGCGTGGGCACCACCGTTGATCACGTTCATCAACGGCACCGGCAGCAGGGTGGCCATGGGCCCGCCCAGGTAGCGGTAGAGGGGAAGTCCCACGCCATTGGCGGCGGCGCGGGCGGTGGCCATGCTCACCGCCAGGATGGCGTTGGCGCCCAGGGCGCTCTTGTTGTCGGAGCCGTCGAGTTCGAGCATCGTGCGGTCCACGGCGGCCTGGTCGAGCGCGCTGAGGCCGCAGAGGGCCGGGGCGATCTTCTCTTCGATGTTGCTCACCGCCTGCAGCACCCCCTTGCCCATGTAGCGGCTGCCGCCGTCGCGCAGCTCGTGGGCCTCATGGGCTCCGGTGCTGGCACCGCTGGGAACGATGGCCCGACCACTGGCGCCGCCTTCGAGCATCACCTCGGCTTCCACGGTGGGGGTGCCGCGTGAATCGAGCACCTCCCGCGCCACCACGGTGTCGATCACGAGGTCGAGGGAATCGATCACTGGCCCACTGGCAAGCTGTCCAGGGAGGATCCTATGGGTGCCCCCTGCCAGGCCCATTGTCGTGATCGGTACCGTGTCGTGATCGGTACCGTGCCCGTCTTCGCGCCAGCCCAAGCACGCCACCCTCCCCAGCACTCCAGCGCCCTACCGCCGCCAGAATGGTCAGCCAGGGTCGCGCCAGCCCTCCCCACCTCGCGCTCCGCGCCCCCTCTCCCCACTGATGCGCCTGCTCCACACCATGCTTCGGGTCGGTGATCTGGAGCGTTCGCTCGCCTTCTATACCGACGTGCTCGGGATGCGCCTGTTGCGCCGTAAGGACTACCCCTCCGGCCGGTTCACCCTCGCCTTCGTGGGCTACGGCGAGGAGAGCGACCACACCGTGCTGGAACTCACCCACAACTGGGACACCAGCAGCTATGAGATCGGCAGCGGCTACGGGCACATTGCCCTGGGGGTGGAGAACATCCAGGGCATGTGCGAAGCGATCCGGGGCAAGGGCGGCAGGGTTGTGCGGGAGCCCGGGCCGATGAAACACGGCAGCACCGTGATCGCCTTCGTGGAGGATCCCGATGGGTACAAGGTGGAGCTGATCGAGCTGGCCTCCCGGGCCACCGCCTCCCATGCGGGCTGATTCCCCCGAGCGGGCGGTCCCGAGCGGCAGTCTCACCGCCGAGCCCGAGCGGTTCAGCGACGACGCCTGGGACCTGTTGCTGGCCACCCAGGACACGGCCCGGCGCTGGCGCCATGGCGCCATGGACGTGGAGCACCTGGTGCAGACCCTGTTGCTGGAGCGGCGTTTTGCCGGCTGGGTGGAGCAGCTGCCGATCGATTCCGACCGGGTGCTCGATGCCGTGGAGGCCTTCTGCCTGGAGCAGCCCAGCCAAGGCAATGCCGAGCTGTTCATCGGCGATGCCCTCGAGGACCTGCTGGAGCAGGCCGATCGCTGCCGGGGGGCCTGGGGCTCGCGCCTGATCGACCTGCCCCACCTGTTGCTTGCCCTGCGGGAGGAGCCGCGCATCGGCGCCGCTGCCCTGGCGGCCGAGGCCCTCAGCGAGGAGCAGGTGCGCCGCTGGCTGCGGCCCGACACCCCGGCGGCGCGGGATCCACAGGGGTCGCCCCGCGCCGATGCGTGGATCGATGCCGGCGCCGCCGCCCCTCCGTCCGCCTCGTCCGCCCCCCCCACCCCACTGCCCACCCCCGCCCCCCCTGCCGCTGCGCCGTCGCCACGGCTGGAGCTGGAGCCTGAGGCGGGGGCGGAGCCCACCGCCCTGGAGCGCTACGGCCGCGACCTCACCGCCGCTGCCCGGGCCGGCGAACTCGACCCGGTGATCGGCCGCGACACGGAGATCCGCCGCCTGATCCAGGTGCTCTCGCGCCGGGGCAAGAACAACCCCGTGCTGATCGGCGAGCCCGGCGTGGGCAAGACCGCCGTGGCCGAACTGCTGGCCCAGCGGATCGTGGCGGGCGAGGTGCCCGATGCCCTGCGCGGCCAGCGGCTGGTGGCCCTCGACCTGGGCGCCCTGATCGCCGGTGCCAAGTTCCGCGGCCAGTTCGAGGAACGGCTGCGCAGCGTCTTGGCCGAGGTGCGTGAGGGGGAGGTGCGGGGCGCCGGTTCGGTTGAGGCAGGCGTGATCCTGTTTATCGATGAGCTGCACACCGTGGTGAGCAGCGAGCGCTCTAGCGCCGACGCCGGCAGCATCCTCAAGCCGGCCCTGGCCCAGGGGGAGCTGCGTTGTATCGGCGCCACCACCCCCGATGAATACCGCCGCAGCATCGCTAAGGATCCGGCCCTGGATCGGCGCTTCCAGCAGGTGCTGATCAAGGAGCCCGGCCTCGACACCTGCGTGCAGATCCTGCGTGGCCTGAAGGAGCGCTACGAGCTGCACCACGGCGTGTCGATCAGCGACGCGGCGCTGGTGGCGGCGGCCCGCCTGGCCGATCGCTACATCAGCGACCGCTGTCTGCCCGATTCCGCCATCGACCTCATCGACGAGGCGGCGGCCGAGCTGCGCATGGACGTGACCTCCAAGCCCCAGCCGGTGGAGGCGGCGGAGGCCGAACTGCGCCGGGTGGAGCTGGCCCTGCTCTCGGCCGAGGCGTCACCCGAGGCGGAGCGGGTGGCCCTGCAGGCCCGGCGCCAGGCCACCACCGACACCCTGCAGCAGCTAGTGCGCCGCTGGCAGGCGGAGCGCCGCCGGGTGGAGGAACTGCGCGAGCTGCTGCAGCAGGACGAGGAGCTGCGCCATGCCATCGCCGAGGCCGAGCGCGACGGCGACCAGGAGGAGGTGGCCCGACTGCAGTACGACCAGCTCCATGGGGTGCAGCTGCGTCGCGAGGCCCTGGAGGCCGAGATGCAGGCCGACACGATGCTGCGCGAGCAGGTGGAGCCTGGCGACATCGCCGATGTGGTGGCCCGCTCCACCGGCATCCCGGTGCAGCAACTGCTGGCCAGTGAGCGCCAGAAGCTGCTGGCGCTTGAGCAGCGGCTGGGCGAGCGGGTGATCGGCCAGGTGGAGGCGGTGGCGGCGGTGGCCGCGGCGATCCGCCGCGCCCGGGCCGGCATGCAGGCCCCCACCCGCCCGGTGGGCTCCTTCCTGTTCCTCGGCCCCACCGGCGTGGGCAAGACCGAGCTGGCCAAGGCCCTGGCGGCGGCGCTGTTCGACGACGACGACGCCCTGGTGCGGCTCGACATGAGCGAGTTCATGGAGCGCAACGCCGTGGCCCGGCTGGTGGGGGCACCCCCCGGCTATGTGGGCTACGAGGAGGGCGGCCAGCTCACCGAGGCGGTGCGGCGCCGGCCCTATGCGGTGCTGCTGCTCGATGAGGTGGAGAAGGCCCACCCGGAGGTGTTCAATCTGCTGCTGCAGGTGCTCGACGACGGCCGCCTCACCGATTCCCAGGGCCGCACCGTGGACTTTCGCCACACCGTGGTGATCATGACCAGCAACCTGGCCAGTCGGGCGATTCTGGAGAGTGCCCGTCGCCGCGGCCAGGCCCCGGACGGGACCGGGGATGAGAACTGGCTGGCCGAGCAGGTGGACCAGGCCCTGGCCAGCCAGTTCCGGCCTGAGTTTCTCAACCGGATCGACGAGGTGATCCGCTTCCGGCCGCTGGAGCCGCAGGACCTGCAGCGGATCGTGCGGCTGCAGCTGGCGGAGCTGGCCGGCCTGCTGGGGGAGCAGGGCCTAGCCCTCGAGGTGCCGGAACCGGTGGTGCAGGCCCTGGCCCGCCAGGGCTACGAGCCGGAATACGGTGCCAGGCCCCTGCGGCGGGTCCTGCGCCGTCGCCTGGAGAACCCCCTGGCCACCGCCTTGCTGGCCGACCAGTTCAGTGGCGCCAGCGGCGTCCGGGTGGAGCTGGCCGCGACGGCTGACGCCGACCTGCTGTTCGTGCCGGAGCCAGCCAGCAAGGGGGGTAGCCGCGTCCGGTAGGGTGGTCGTTTGCCGAGCCGTGCTGGCACGGCCCTCTCCCCGGGCTCACCGCAGCCCCTGCCGAGTCCGCCCCTGGAGCCCCCCTTGGAGCCCGACGCCCACCCCGAAGCCCTTCCCGACGCTCCCCCGTCCCGCCAAACCACAGCGGAGAACGGCAAGGCGAACGGCACCCTCGCCAGTACGGTGAAGGAGGACGACGCCTCTGCTACCGCCGCGGCGGAGAACCCCGGTTTTGCGGCAGCCACCCTCGATGAGCTGCGGCGGGTGGTCTGGCCCAGCCGCCAGCAGCTGTTCAGTGAATCGGTGGCGGTGATCCTCATGGTGAGCCTGTCGGCTGCGGCGATCGCCGCCATCGACCGCTTCTACGGCTGGGCCTCCACCCAGGTCTTCCGCTGAGCCAATCCCCGCCACCCTTTCTCTCCCCTGCGTTCCCTCCCGCTACCCCGTTGACGAGCCCCGTGTCCGAGACCCTGCCAGACAGTCCCGCCGAGATCAGCCTCGACGCCGCCGAGGTCACGGTGGATGCGCTTGCCGCGGCGGAGCCGGCCGAGAAGCGCCAGGTGGCCCGCTGGTATGCCGTGCAGGTGGCCTCCAGCTGCGAGAAGAAGGTGAAGGCCACCCTGGAGCAGCGGGCCGTGACCCTAGGCGTGGACAACCGCATTCTGGAAATCGAGATTCCCCAGACCCCCGGGGTGAAGATCAAGAAGGACGGCAACCGCACCAGCACTGAGGAGAAGGTGTTCCCCGGCTACGTGCTGGTGCGGATGGTGCTGGATGAGGACACGATGATGGCCGTGCGCAGCACCCCCAACGTGATCAATTTCGTGGGGGCCGAAGAGCGCCGTGCCACGGCCCGGGCCCGGGGCCACATCAAGCCCCGCCCGCTCAGCCGCCAGGAGGTGGACCGCATCTTCAAGCGCGCAGCCGAGAAGAAGGCCGTGGTGAAGGTCGACCTCACCGAGGGCGACCAGATCCTGGTCACCGCCGGTCCCTTCAAGGATTTCCAGGGCGAGGTGATCGAGGTGAGCGGCGAGCGCAACAAGCTCAAGGCCCTGCTCTCGATCTTCGGCCGGGAAACTCCGGTGGAACTCGAGTTCTCCCAGATCAGCAAACAGAGCTGAGGCTGCGGCCTTCGCCCAGCGGCCGTCTCCCTGCGGAGGGCGGCCGTGATCTGAAGGCTCCTGGCGATGGGAGCCATCCGCAGACCCGCCCCGTAGCCCCAGACGATGGCCAAGAAAGTCGTTGCCGTAATCAAGCTGGCCCTCCAGGCCGGCAAAGCCAACCCGGCGCCTCCCGTGGGTCCTGCCCTCGGTCAGCACGGCGTCAATATCATGGCGTTCTGCAAGGAGTACAACGCCCGCACCCAGGACAAGGCCGGCTATGTGATTCCGGTGGAGATTTCGGTCTTTGAAGACCGCAGCTTCACCTTCATCACCAAGACCCCCCCAGCCTCGGTGCTGATCTCCAAGGCCGCCGGCATTGAGAAGGGTGCCGCCACCTCCGCCAAGGGGTCGGTGGGTGCCATTTCCCGTGCCCAGCTCGAGGAGATCGCCAAGACCAAGCTGCCCGACCTCAACTGCTCCAGTGTGGAGTCGGCCATGCGCATCATCGAAGGCACCGCCCGCAACATGGGCGTTGCCGTGAACGACTGATCGTTTGCCTGGAGGGCCTCCGGGCCAACCAGCTCCTTTCCATTCACCCATTCACCGGGGGAGA
Source organism: Bradyrhizobium ivorense (assembly GCA_943368005.1). Lineage (GTDB taxonomy): Bacteria > Cyanobacteriota > Cyanobacteriia > PCC-6307 > Cyanobiaceae > NIES-981. The sequence goes on from CALRKN020000007.1 coordinate 24,138, forward strand.
TCCAGTCGCTCGCTCAGGTACCTGAGCCGCGTCCCTGCATCGCCCGCACCCCATTCCTGCCATGCCCAAAGTTTCCAAGCGCTACACCGAACTGGCCGCCAAGGTCGACGAGCGCGCCTACCTCCCCACCGAGGCCATCGAGCTGGTGAAGGCCAACGCCAACGCCAAGTTCGACGAGACGATCGAAGCCCACGTGCGCCTGGGCATTGATCCGAAGTACACCGACCAGCAGCTGCGCACCACCGTGGCCCTGCCCCATGGCACGGGTCAGTCCATCCGCATTGCCGTGATCGCCCGCGGTGAAGCGGTCGCCGCCGCCAAGGCCGCCGGGGCCGACCTGGCTGGCGACGACGAACTGGTGGAGACCATCGCCAAGGGGGAGATGGACTTCGACCTGCTGATTGCCACCCCGGACATGATGCCCAAGGTGGCCAAGCTGGGTCGGGTGCTCGGTCCCCGCGGTCTGATGCCCAACCCCAAGGCCGGCACCGTGACCACCGACCTGGCCGGCGCCATCGCCGAGTTCAAGGCCGGCAAACTGGAGTTCCGCGCCGACCGTACCGGCATCGTGCACGTGCGCTTCGGCAAGGCCAGCTTCACTGCGGCCAAGCTGCTCGACAACCTCAAGGCCCTGCAGGAAACCATCGATCGCAACAAGCCCAGCGGCGCCAAGGGCCGCTACTGGCGCTCCCTGTACGTGACGTCCACCATGGGCCCTTCGGTGCTGGTGGACTTCTCCGCCCTGCAGGAACTCAAGCCGGAAGCCTGAGGCTGGACCTGTTGCCGGGGCGGAACCTCGCCCTGGACAGATCCGTCCTGGACATACCCTCGCTTGCGCCGCCCCTCCAGGGGCGGCTTTTTGATGGGGGCTGACGGCTGGCTGGTACAATTTTGGACTGGCTTAGTCCAGAAGGGCACGCGCCCTACCCCAGACAGCAGGCATCCGCTTAAGTCCTGCCGAGGTGAACGCGACAGGTTTCAACCTTCAGCCCCTGCCCGGTTCCTGGGTGGTGAGCTGATCGGGTCAGGAACGTGCAGCGGCCTCGAGCCCTGGTTGCTCCTCGGTTATGCCGATGGGGTGGGCCAGGTGTCCAGGGCCGCGTACCCGGCTTGTTCCCCCGATCCGATCCTTTCCTATGGGCCGCACGCTGGAGAACAAGCAACAGATCGTCGAAGAGCTCAAGGGGCTCCTCGGTGAAGCCGAAATGGCGCTGGTTCTTGATTTCAAGGGCCTGTCCATCAAGGAAATGTCTGACCTGCGGACCCGTCTGCAGACCAGCAACGGCGTTTGCAAGGTGACCAAAAACACCTTGATGCGCCGGGCCATTGATGGCAACAGCGCCTGGACTGAACTCGATTCCCTGCTCACCGGCACCAACGCCTTCGTGCTCGTCAAGGGCGACGTGGGTGGCGCGGTGAAGGCCCTGCAGTCCTTCCAGAAGGACACGAAGAAGTCTGAGGTGAAGGGCGGCCTTTTCGAAGGCAAGCTCCTTTCCCAGGCCGACATCCAGGCCATCGGGGATCTGCCCTCCAAGGAGGTGCTCATGGCTCAGATCGCCGGTGCGATCAACGCCGTGGCCACCAAGGTGGCCGTGGGTATCAACGAGGTTCCTTCCGGTCTCGCCCGGGCGCTCAAGCAGCACGCCGATGGCGAGGGCACGGCCGCCTGAGGCCTGCTCTGCTGAGCTTTCCGATCCGACTGTTTCCACAGATCTGTTGCTGATTCCCAACCATGTCTGCTACTACCGACCAAATTCTCGAACAGCTCAAAACCCTCTCCCTGCTGGAAGCTTCCGAGCTCGTCAAGCAGATTGAAGAGGCCTTCGGTGTGTCCGCCGCCGCCTCCGCCGGCGTGGTGATGGCCGCTGCTCCTGCTGCTGCTGCTGAAGCCGTGGAAGAGCAGACCGAATTCGACGTCGTGCTCGATGGCTTCGACGCCGCCGCCAAGATCAAGGTGCTGAAAGCCGTGCGCGAGGCCACCGGCCTCGGCCTGGGTGAAGCCAAGGCCCTGGTGGAAGCCGCTCCCAAGGCGGTGAAGGAAGGCATCTCCAAAGAGGAGGCCGAAGCCCTCAAGAAGACCCTCGAGGAAGTTGGCGGCAAAGTCACCGTCAAGTGATTTCTGCCGGGGCTACCCCATCAGAATCGGCCGGCCCGTAAGGACCGGCCTTTTTTGTGGGCTTTGTCCAGACAAAAAAAAGCCCCGCCAAAGGCAGGGCCGGGGTGTGGAACGATTGGTCGGGAGTCTGTCCTCGTTTCGACCCCGATTGGTCGTCCCTCACTCCTCACACCAGTGCAAAGTAAGTGAGGTGAACGGGGCAGTGGAGCTGACGGGGACACTGTTTCAACTGGGCTGCAGTCCGGTTCAACTGGGCTGCAGTCCGGGCGAGAGCCGTTCAGGGCTGGAAGGGCACCACCTGGAGGGCGATCACGCCGCCGCCGGTTTCGCTGCTGTCGATCGGGTCTTGGTCGGCGGAGCGGGAGTTACCGAGCCGCAGGCTCTCGATGCGACTCAGCCGCGAGCTGGAACCGCTGGTGGCCGGTTGAAGGGTGGCTGCCGTTGGGGTGGCTGCCCCGGCGGCAGGGCGGCTTCGGCTGCTGGTGCTGGCGACCGGCAGGGCGGCTGGGGTGCGTCGGGTCGCGGCCACGGCCATGGGCCGGGGCTCGGGGGCCAGTGGCGGCGGCGGGGCGGGCAGCCGGGCCAGCAGGGGTGCGCCACCGTTGCGGGCCTGGGCCAGCAACACGGGCAGTGGGTTGGCATGGGCCACATAGAGGTGGCTCAGGCTCTGGCCGTTGAAGTTGCGCCGTTCAAGTGTCCAGTTGTTCTCAAGGGTGAGTTCCACCAGAGAGCCGCCGGCAGCCCGACCGCGGCCGATCACCAGTGGCTCGGCCTGGCGGCTGCCGGTGGCGACCAGTTGCAGCTGGCCTTTGGTTTCGGTCACCCGCAGGCGCCAGGGCTGGCGCAGGTCCTCGCCCGCCACGCGCAGGGAGTAGGCACTGCTGGAGAGGTACCGGCCGCAGGTGCGCTCCGGCAGGTGCATCTCATAGGTGAGCACGGTGCCGTTGGCATTGCGCCGCCAGCAGGGAGGGGCCGGTTCGCGCTGCTCCAGCACGATCAGATTCCAGCGGCCTTCACTGAGGGGCTGGGCCAACGCGATCACCCGATCCCCTGCCAGCGGATCACTGCCGAAGGGCACGGCGGCCCGGGCCATCTGCAGGGGCAGGGCCCCGGCAGCCAGGACCGAAGCTGCGGCAACCGCCAGGTAGCGTCTGCTGCGACTGGGCTTGAGCGAGGTGCTCATGGCTGTGCTCCTGCCCATGGGCTTGGTTCGGAATCAGAAGGCCTCTTTAGCGGATTTCGGGGGGGTGTCCAGTGGCGCTTGAGCCGGTGAGGGTGGTGGCTGCGGCCTGTGATGGCGCCTGCCGTGGCAATCCCGGACCCGGGGGCTGGGGTGCGCTGCTGCGGTTCGAGGATGGCTCGGTGCGGGAGCTGGGTGGCGCCGATCCAGCCACCACCAACAACCGCATGGAGCTCACGGCGGCACTGGCGCTGCTGCGTGAGCTGGAGGCGCTGCCGCGCCATCCCTCCCTGGTGATTCGCACCGACAGCCGCTATCTGATCGACGGGCTGGAGCGCTGGATCCATGGCTGGAAGCGCAAGGGCTGGCGCACCGCCTCCGGCGGCGCGGTGCTCAACCGCGATCTGTGGGAGGAGCTCGATGGCGCCCGGCTGGCCCACCTGCGCTTCCAGCATGTGAAGGGCCACAGCGGGGATCCCGACAACGACCGCTGCGATGCGATCGCCGTGGCGTTTTCGCGCGGGCAGGCCCCCCCCTTGGCCCAGGCCTGTCCCACGGCAGCGACCCCCGCTTCTGCATCAGCGGCCCCCGCTTCTGAGCCCGTGCCTCCCGACCCCGCTCCAGCGGCCCTGGTGGAGCTGCTCAGCCGCCTTGAGCTGGCCGATCGTTTGGCCCGGGGCGGCCACGCGCTCACCCTGGTGGAGCTGGCCCAGCTGCTGCAGCTGCCCTTGCGGAGCCTTGAGCAGCGCAGTGAAGCCTTCCCCTGGCGCGACTGGCTGGTGCAACCGCTGGCCGATGGTCGCTGGCGCCTGCTGCGTGAGACGCCAGGATTGGCGCACCGGGAGTGAGCGCTGCGATGGGGCACACGCCAGCAGGCAGGGCAAAAGAAGATGGGGTGCAGGGGGACGGTGCCCTCGAGGCCAGGGCCTTGGAGGCCGGTGCGGTGGCGGGGCGGTCCGTGAGCTCCGTGGCGCTCTACGAGCGATTGGTGGGTCCCCTGCTGCGAAAGGACGCCGGGGCGGATGCGGAACAGCTCAGTCAACTGAGCCTGGCGGCCCTGGGCCAGCTCTGTCTGCGGCGGGACTGGCCCCTGGTGCAGGGAGCGCTGGCGGGGCTCGGGGGGGAATTGCGCCGGCCGGATCCGCGTCTGGAACAGAGCCTGTTCGGCTGCCGCTTTGCCAACCCGGTGGGGTTGGCCGCGGGGTTTGACAAGAACGGTGTGGCCGCGGCGATCTGGCACCTGTTCGGGTTCGGGTTTGCCGAGCTGGGCACGATCACCTGGCAGGCTCAGCCAGGCAACCCGCGGCCCCGGCTTTTTCGGCTGGCGGCGGAACGGGCCGCCCTCAACCGCATGGGATTCAACAACCAGGGAGCCGTGGCCTGCCGCCGTTTGCTGGAGCGTCAGCGGCTGGCTCCTCCGGGCCAGCGGCCCGCCGTGCTGGGCATCAATCTGGGCAAATCCAAGATCACCTCGCTGGAGCAGGCCCCCGACGACTACGCCGCTTCCCTGGAGTTGCTCGCTCCCTTGGCCGACTACGCGGTGATCAATGTGAGCTCCCCCAACACGCCGGGACTGCGGGAGCTGCAGGATGAGGTGCTGCTGCGGCGGCTGGTGGAGCGGCTGCGACGCTTGCCGGGCTGTCCGCCTCTGCTGGTGAAGATCGCGCCCGACCTGGAGGACGACGCCATTGATGCGATCGCCCGCCTGGCCTACCAGGAAGGGCTCGCCGGGGTGATTGCGGTGAACACCAGCCTCGATCGGCTCGGCCTGGAGCAGCGGCTCCTCCCCCAGACCGGCCGACCCCTTGCCCAGGAGAGCGGTGGCCTGAGTGGAGCCCCCCTGTGCCACCGGGCCCTGGAGGTGCTGCGCCGGCTGCGGGCCACGGCCGGACCGGCCCTGCCGCTGGTGGGAGTGGGGGGCATTGACTCGCCGCAGGTGGCCTGGCAGCGGATTGCGGCTGGGGCCTCACTTGTGCAGGTTTACACCGGCTGGATCTATGGCGGGCCCGCCCTGGTGCCGCGGATTCTGGAGGGGTTGAGCCTTCAGCTCGATCGCCATGGCCTGGGCCACATTGGAGAAGCGGTTGGCTGCGGGCTGCCATGGTGCGATTGATTCGGTAGTTTCCCTACACCTGAGGTGGGCTTGTCTTGGTTCTGGCCGGAATCGAGGAGCAGTGGCGCCCATTGCGAGCGATGTTGTTTCCCCAGGTGGTGATGCTGGATCTCAGCGATCCACACGCCTTGCTGGGTCAGGGCCTCAAGGCCGGCAAGCCGGATGGGGACGCCTGGGCGGCCCCATTGCCTGCGCGCACATGCCGGGCCGGGGTGCCCGTGGCCCTCGATGCCCTGGGCGATTTCATCGGCGATCTGCTGCTGGAGCACAGTTCCCCCAATGCCGGCCTGGTGGTGGCCCTGCCGAGGGAGCTGGTGCAGTGGCGGGTGGTGGAGTGGGCGGAGGGCAGTCAGCCCGACGATGCCGCCGAGGAGCTGCGCGATCGCCAGATTGATCTGGGCTGGCCCTTCAGCCTGGAGGCCTCCAGCCTGGATGTGCAGCCCCTGGCTGAGGCGCCCGGGTGCTCCCTGGTGGTGGGCATGGCGCTCGAGGCCCTAGAGGCCTGGATCGAGGTGTTCGCCATCGCGGGGGGCAGCCTCCAGCATCTGATCCCGGCCCAGGTGTGCCAACAGATGGCGATTGCAGCAAAACTGGAGGCGGCTGCAGACGATCAGCTGGTAGCCCTGTTGCACCCCGCCGGCACGGCCTGCCACCTGGTGGTGTGGCGTGCCGGTGTTCCGGAGTTCCAACGCCGGCTTCCCCTGGAGCGCGAGGCGCTGTTGCCGGCCCTGGCCCAGGCATTGGGCTTCTGTCGCAGTCGGCTGGGGGCCGACTCCATCCGGGTGCTGCTGGCAGAACCGATGGAGTCGGCCGATGCGATTCGGGACCAGTTGCAGTTGCCTCTGGAATGGGTGGATTGCGGTGGCTACGGTTCGTTGCAGCTGGCGGGTCTGGCTCAGTTGGATCGGACGCGATGATCTCCACCCCCTTCGACCTGCTGCGCGAGAAACGCCGGGCCATGGGCCTGGCCGAGCCCGCCGAGGACGTCCGCCAGACCCGGGAAACCCTGCTCAAGGGCGCGGTGATCGGCGTCACCCTGGTGGGGTTGGCCCTGGGCATGGGGGTTCTGGTGATGCTGCGGCGCGGGATGCTGGCTGCCGAAATCGCCAACCTCGCCGCCGTGGAGACGGAAGTGCAGCAGTTCGAAACCCGGCTGCAGGGTGAACAGGCCCGGCTCGGTACCGTGCAGGCGGTCAACCAGGCCCTGGTGCAAGGACTGTTGAGCGTGCGTTCCGGCTCCGCCGTGCTCCGGGACCTGCAGCTGCGGGTGCCCCGCGGCATTCAGCTCACCGAGGTGAAGCAGCAGGGTGATGGCAAGGAGCTGCTGATCAAGGGGGTGGCGGCGGGCCGTCAGCCCTTTGCCCTGATCAACGCCCTGCAGCTGGAGCTCAAGCGCTCCCCGCTGCTGGATCCGGGCAGTGTCAACCTGCGCAGGGCCTCCCGAGAGCAGCCCGATGGCCAGCCGGTCGGCCCCACCCGGGATGTGATCTTTGAGATCAACCTCCAGTTCCGGCCGGCCATCCAGCCCCTGGCTGAGAAGCAGATCCTGGAACAGCTCGGGGCCACTGGCCTGGCCAGGCGTCTGGCGCTGCTGCAGCGGGAGGGCCTGCTGCCATGACCAACCTGCAGGAGGCCGCCAGTGTTCAGCAGCTGCGTTGGCGACAGCGCTTGCTCCTCGGGCTACCGATCGCGGTGGGCGGGCTGGTGGCGGCCGGCATCACGACCCTGTTCACCGTGCCCCAGTGGCTGGGACTGCAGAGCAACCAAGCCCGCTTCCAGCAGTTGGAGGCGCTGCGCCAGCAGTTGCCTCTGCTGCGCGACCAGCTGGCCAAGAGCACCCAGGAGATCGAGAACAGCGAGCGCAAGCAGATCCAACTGCTGCAAATGATCGAGGGCAGCGGAGAATTTGCCACGTTCCTGGCCCAGTTGGACCTGGAGGCCAGCCGCCATGGCCTGCAGCTGGAGCTCTTTGAACCCACCGCAGCCACCCCGGATCCGGCTACCCCGCCACCGACCACCCCACCGCCCGCTGCCCCACCCGCCGGCGGCAGCGGCCCAACGGAGGGGCAGCCGGCCCCCGCAGCGGCCCAGGCGCCGGAACCACTCCAGGCGGCGGGCCTGGACGCCAAGCAGGTTCTGTTGTCAGCGCGGGGAAATTACCCCAATTTGCTGGCCTTCATGCGCGCCGTAGAAGCACTGAGTTTGCTGGTGGTTCCCAGCGATTTTGCGTTGGAGTTGGTGGAAATCCCGGGTGGATCCGGCGTTCAAGCTGGGGTACAAAGACCCAGGATTCCGGAGATGAAGCTGGCTCTCACCTACTACCGGGCCCCGGCCGGAGGCCTGAAGCCCCCGGCGCCTGCGGCGCTGAAGCCGCCGAACCCGAACGGCGCTCCCCCGGCCAACTGAGTAAACCGGCCCGAGCCACTTGGGGTTCGGTTGATTGTAGGTAAACTCCGCTCGGTTGATCCAGTACCTTGGCAGGAATGTTGCGTCAGACCCGTGTTGCCGCAGCTCTTTCCGTTGGCGTGATCCTCCAGACCTGGCCTGCTGCCCAGGCTGTCGAGATTTTTGCCGCCAGGACTGGGGCTGCGCCGCTGCTGGCCCAGATTCCCCAGTCCCAGCGCGTGGACTCTGCCGCCACCCTGCAGCTCAAGGTGCGGCGCCTGCCGGATGCGATCGAGCTGATCATCGAGGGCACGGGGCCTGCCCCCCAGTTGCAGCAGAGCAGCAGTGGCACCAGCTGGCAGGGCCAGCTGGTCACGGCGATGCCTGCGGCCCTGCGGGTTGGCCCCCAGCGGCTGGCCCTGCCGGAGGTGGGGCTGCAATCGATCAGCTTTGACGGGTTGGGGCAGTCGTTTGCGATCACAGTGACTCCGGCGGCGGGGATCACCCTGGGCCGGCCGGTGGTGAGTGCCGATGGCCGCAACCTGATCGTGACCTTCGCTTCACCGGTGCCCCAGGCCAGCCTGCAGACCAGCCGGCTGAACATGGCCCAGCCTGGGGCCGTGCCCCTGCCCACCTTCGCCCCGCCCCTGCAGCCGCGCGCCGTGGCGCCGCCCCTGGGGGACATGGCGGTGGGCTCGATGACCTTGCGCAATCCGGGATATCTGAATCTTTCAGGCCCTCCGGTGACGATGACCCTCAAGAACGCCCCCGCCAAGGACGCCCTGATGGCCCTCGCCCAGATGGGGGGTTATGGCTTTGCCTACGTGGCCGAGCCGACCAAGGACAAGGACGCTCCCGATCCTGGCTCCGGCCCTCTCTCGCTGAGCTTTCGCGGCGAATCCTTCGGCCGGGCCTTCAATGCGGCATTGCTGGCATCCGGACTGCAGGGCAGGCGCGAGGGCAACATGATCCTGGCGGGTCCGAACGCCCTCTCCAAAAGCTTTGGCCCGCAACTGTCCAAGATCTATCGCCTCAACCAGGCTGGTCCTTTAGCGGCCGCCGATTATCTGGCAACTCTTGGGGCTACGGTGATGAGAGTGGATACAATTACAACTTCTGTCTCTCAGGGCGTAACGCAAGATCAAGCTGTTGCGGGTGCTCCGGCTACTTCTACCACCGAGAGTGAGGCGCGCACTTTTGTTGAGGAGTACAGGGCGACTGCGGGTCCGCTAGTTGGTCTTAGAGTTACATCTGATACTCGACTGGGCACGATCACTCTGGTGGGTGACCCGGCGATTGTGTCCGTGGCAGAGCAGTACCTGAGAAAGCTGGATCTTCGCCAGCGGCAGGTTGCCTTGAATGTGAGGATTTTAGATGTCAATTTAGACAATGTGTCCGAGATTGACAACTCTTTTGCAATCCGCTGGGGCAACAATTTTATCGTCAATGATCGAGGCCAGTTGCTCGGTGCATTTGGTCAGAATCTGCCGCCGGATGCGACTGCATTCCGTCGTGATGTTCCCCGAGAAATTGAGTTTCAAGATGGCACCTTTACGGTTGAAGGTGGGGCTGGAGGGTTGGGTCTGAATGCCCAGGGATCTACCCGTTCTCTGGCGATCACTCTGAACAACAATCGGCAACTGGATCGTTCGACGGTTCGAGAAATAGAGCGGGAGACTGGATCCCGGCTGGAGAGATTTACGCCATCCCCAGGGGCGCCTCCCATTTATCTGATTGAACCCATCGACACGAATATTTCCAGGGCTCAACGCAACATCCAGCGAATTCTGGGGCGCTCGGCTTCGGTTGAACGTGTTCGCGCATCCGCTGATTCTTCCTTGGATGTGGGCGCTGTCCCCCGAAATCCAGGACGTCTCTACGACTCGGATACCTTCTTTGATTTTGTCCGAGCTCAGATTGTTTCTGGCTCAACCAAGCTGCTTGCCAGCCCTACCCTGATTCTTCAGGACAATCCTTCTCTGCTGCGTGAGGGCACTGAATCGGTTGCGGCTGCCACCACAACCACAGGCCAGCAGGCTACCCAGGGGATTGTCAATATCGGTCTCGATGGGGCGATCGGCCGCCGTCGTGCCAATGAGGGGGTTGTTCGGGTTGGCACCAATGTGGTGACGGGTTACGAAACGGAGACGCCATCGCAGGGCGGCAATGTGGTATGTACCCCCCAGCTCTCCACGGCAGGCCTGGTGCTGGGGGCCCGCGTCGAGAAAATTGATGACAATGGTTTTGTCACGTTCACTCTTTCGCCCAGCGTCTCTGCGATCACGGCTCAAGAGTTTGCTCCTCAAGGTTGTGGCTCCAATCTGAACATCCTCAGCGTGCGCAGCCTCGATACCGGTGCTCTTCGCGTGAGAGATGGTCAGACACTCATCATGACTGGGGTGATCTCGGACTTTGACCGTCAGGAAGTGAGCAAGTGGCCGATCCTCGGTGACATGCCATTGATTGGCCAGTTCTTCCGCTCCACGACCGGTCGGAAAGAGAAGCGTGAGCTGGTGATCATGGTGACCCCGCGGATCGTGAACGATGAGCAGGGAGGGGTCTACGGCTACGGCTATCAGCCAGGCACCTCCGCTGGTCGTGAGTTTTTTGGTTCCGCCGTCCAGGGTGATGGTCTGAACTGAATGGATCCCGATTCCACCAGTGCCGCCGCCCCTGATCCGGGGCCTGATCCCGCTGGCCAGGAACAGGAGCTGTTGCAACTCAGAGCTGAGCTGGACGAGTACCAGAATCTGATCGACGAGCTGCCGGGGATTTACGAAACCAAGTTCAGCCACCAGCTGCGCGATGTGGCCCAGGACATCCGTGCCTTGCTGGATGAGCGCCAGGCCCTTCAGGACCAGATCAATCGCTGTGTGCAGGGGGCGGCAGCTCCGCCGCTCCTTCATGTCCAGGCCGCCCTGCCGCGAGGGGGCTGGACTCAGGCCGGATCTTGGCTGCGTTGTCTGCCCCGTGGCCGTCTGGCCCTGGCGGGCGGGGGCGGCGCCCTGGCCCTGGTGCTGCTGGTCGGTGTGCTGTGGCGGGGTGGCCCGAACCGCTCGCTGCCCCCACCCGAGCCCAGGCCTAGTCAGGTGGTTGCGCCCCCTCCGCGACCGGTTCCCCAGCCACCGGAGCCCAGGTTGCGGCTGCGGTCCAAGGGAGTGGCCTGGCTGGAGGTGCGCTCTCTCGATGGCCAGGTGGTGTTTGTGAGCACCCTGAAGCCGGGTGAGGAAACCACGTTCCCCCTGAGGAATGGTCTGCAGGTCCGCTCCGGTCGACCGCACCTGCTTGAGTTCTCCCTCCTGGACCAGCCCTTTGCCCAGCTGGGGGACGCCAACGACTTCGAGTGGCGCCTACTGCGGCCTCCTGCTCCAGGAAAAATCTTAGATGGCAAGCCAGAAGTAGGCGAGAAACCGTCGTAATCTCATCTCAACCTGAAACCAACTGGCGTGGGCAGCACCGGCATCGAGAGTATCTGCTGCATTGGAGCCGGCTACGTGGGGGGGCCCACCATGGCCGTCATCGCCGACCGCTGCCCCCACCTCCAGGTCACCGTGGTGGATCTCAATGCCGACCGTATCGACGCCTGGAACGATCCCGATCTGAATGCTCTGCCGGTGTATGAGCCCGGCCTCGATGCGGTAGTGGGCCGGGCCCGCGGCCGCAACCTCTCTTTCTCCACGGAGGTGGAGGCGGCGATCGCCGCCGCTGACATGGTGTTCATCTCCGTCAACACCCCCACCAAGACCCGGGGTGTGGGTGCCGGCCAGGCCAGCGATCTCAAGTGGGTGGAGGCCAGTGCCCGCTCGGTGGCCAGGGCCGCCCGCGGTCACACGATCGTGGTGGAGAAGAGCACCCTGCCCGTTCGCACCGCTGAGGTCATTCAGAACATCCTGGCTGCTGCCGCCAGTGAGGACGACGACCGCAGTTTTGCGGTGCTCTCCAACCCCGAGTTCTTGGCCGAGGGCACGGCCGTCACAGATCTGGAGAACCCCGATCGGGTGCTGATCGGCGGCGATGACCCGGCCGCGATCGCGGCACTGGCCGCCATTTACGGCCAGTGGGTGTCGGAGGAGCGCATTCTCACCACCAACCTCTGGAGCAGTGAGCTCAGCAAGCTCACCGCCAATGCCTTCCTCGCCCAGCGGATCAGCTCGATCAACGCCATCGCCGCCTTATGTGAGGCCACCGGTGCCGATGTGCGCGAGGTGGCCCAGGCGATCGGCGCCGATAGCCGCATCGGCGCCAAATTTCTGCAGGCCGGCCCAGGGTTTGGCGGCAGCTGTTTCCAGAAGGACATCCTCAACCTGGTGTATCTCTGCCGCCACTACGGCCTCGAGGACGTGGCGGCCTACTGGGAGGAGGTGGTGACGCTGAACCTCTGGCAGCAGCGCCGCATCGCCCGCCTGGTGGTGGCGCGGTTGTTCGGCACCGTCAGTGGCAAGCGCATCGGCGTGCTCGGCTTTGCCTTTAAGGCCGACACCAACGACACCCGTGAATCCCCCGCCATCCAGATCTGCCGCGATCTGCTCGAGGAGGGCGCGATCCTGCAGATCCTCGATCCCAAGGTGCAGGAGGCCCAGATCGCCAGCGACCTGGGCCTGCCACCGGGCCAGGGCGAGGGCAGTTGGCAGCAGGTGGCCGAGCTCCACCAGGCTGCGGCCGGCACCGATGCCCTGCTGCTGCTCACCGAATGGCACCAGTTCACCCAGATCGACTGGCCGGCGGTGGCGGCGCTGATGCGCCGGCCCGCCTGGCTGTTCGATGCCCGCGACGGCGCCGATGGGGCCGCCGCCCGCGCGGCCGGTCTGCAGGTGTGGACCGTGGGGGAGGGCTGAGCCATGCCTGCTTCCCTCACCCGCAACCTGGTCACCGGCGGCGCCGGCTTCGTGGGCTCCCACCTGGTGGATCGACTGATCGCCGCCGGCGAGGAGGTGATCTGCCTCGACAACTACTTCACCGGCCGCAAGCAGAACATCAGCCAGTGGATCGGCCATCCCCGCTTTGAGCTGATCCGCCATGACGTGACCGATCCGATCCGTCTGGAGGTGGACCGCATCTGGCATCTGGCTTGCCCGGCCTCTCCGGTGCACTACCAGCACAACCCGATCAAGACCGCCAAGACCAGCTTCCTCGGCACCTACAACATGCTCGGCATGGCACGCCGTGTCGGCGCACGCCTGCTGTTGGCGTCAACCTCCGAGGTGTACGGCGATCCGGAGGTCCATCCCCAGCCCGAGAGCTACCGCGGCTGTGTGAACACGATCGGCATCCGCAGCTGCTACGACGAGGGCAAGCGCATCGCCGAAACCCTCTGCTTCGATTACCAGCGCATGCACGGCACCCAGATCCGGGTGATGCGCATCTTCAACACCTACGGCCCCCGCATGCTCCCCGATGACGGCCGGGTGGTGAGCAACTTCATCGTGCAGGCCCTGCGCGGCGAGCCTCTCACCCTCTACGGCGACGGCAGCCAGACCCGCAGCTTCTGCTATGTGGACGACCTGGTGGAGGGCATGATCCGGCTGATGAACGGCTCCCACACCGGCCCGATGAACATCGGCAATCCCGGCGAGTTCACCATCCGCCAGCTGGCCGAACTGGTGCGCGCCCGCATCAATCCCGATCTCCCGCTCATCGAGAAGCCCCTGCCGGCCGACGACCCCACCCAGCGGCAGCCCGTGATCGAGCTGGCCCAGCGGGAGCTGGGCTGGCAGCCCACCGTGCCCCTGGAGCAGGGCCTCGAGCCCACCATCGCCTGGTTCCGGCAGCTGCTGGCCGACGGCACGCCCGGCAGCTGATGCGGCTTGTGTCTGGCTGCCAGGCAGACTCGCCCCACTTGCCCTGACTCGATTGGCGTCGCTCCAGAGCCTGCGCGGCATGGTCGACCTGCTGCCGGATCACCTCCCCGTCTGGCAGCGGGTGGAAGCCATGGCTCGTGAGCACTTTCTCAGGGCCGCGGTCCAGGAGATCCGCACCCCCCTGCTGGAGGTCACGGAGCTCTTCTGCCGGGGCATCGGCGAGGCCACCGACGTGGTCGGCAAGGAGATGTACACCTTCCTCGACCGCGGCGAGCGCAGCTGCACCCTGCGGCCGGAAGGCACCGCCTCGGTGGTGCGGGCCGCTATCCAGCACGGCCTGCTGAGCCAGGGTCCCCAGCGGCTCTGGTATGGCGGGCCGATGTTCCGCTATGAGCGACCCCAGGCGGGGCGCCAGCGCCAGTTCCACCAGATCGGTCTGGAACTGCTGGGTTTCGACGCTGCCCGCAGCGATGTGGAGGCGATCACGATCGCCTGGGATCTGCTGGCCGACCTCGGCGTGGCGGGCCTGGCCCTGGAGATCAACAGCCTCGGCAGTCCCGACGACCGCATCCGCTATCGCGGTGAGCTGGTGGCCTGGCTGGAGGCCCACCGCGACCAGCTCGACCCCGACTCCCAGCAGCGCATCGCCACCAACCCCCTGCGGGTGCTCGATTCCAAAGTGCCCGCCACCCAGGCTCTGCTGGCCGGCGCCCCCACCCTGGCCGATGCGCTCTGCGGCGAGAGTCAGGCGCGCTTCGCCGCCGTGCGCCAGGGGCTGGAGGGGCTGGGCATCCCCTTCGCGATCAACCCCCGCCTGGTGCGCGGCCTCGATTACTACAGCCACACCGCTTTTGAGATCACCAGCAGCCAGCTCGGAGCCCAGGCCACCGTGTGCGGTGGCGGCCGGTACGACGGCCTGGTGCAGCAGCTCGGCGGGCCGGCCACGCCAGCGGTGGGCTGGGCCCTCGGCATGGAGCGGCTGGTGCTGCTGCTGAGCCAGGGTGCGCCCGAGCCTGGCCCGCTGCTCGATCTCTATGTGGTGACCCGGGGCGAGGCGGCCGAGGCCCTGGCGGTGCCCCTGGCGCGCTCCTGCCGCGCCGCTGGCCTTGCGGTGGACTGGGATGCCAGTGGGGCCGCCTTCGCCAAGCAGTTCAAGCGGGCCGACCGCTCCGGGGCCCGCTTCGCCGCCGTGATCGGCGAGGGGGAAGCGGCCGCGGGCGTGGTGCGGCTCAAGGATCTGCGGGCCGACCAGCCCGAGCAGCAGCTTCCGCTGGACCAAGTGCCGCGGCTGCTGCGGGCCTGCCGTACATGACGCCCCAGGACGTGTCCACTGGGGGTGTCTGACTCCGGCCCCAGGGCAGTTGACTGCAGCCAGGATGCAGCGGCGGCAACAGGCCCGGATGGGTGATCCCAACCTCGCGATCATCGCCGGTTCAGGGGTGCTGCCCGGCATGCTCTCCCAGGCGCTCGCTGCTGCAGGC
Source organism: Bradyrhizobium ivorense (assembly GCA_943368005.1). Classification (GTDB taxonomy): domain Bacteria; phylum Cyanobacteriota; class Cyanobacteriia; order PCC-6307; family Cyanobiaceae; genus NIES-981. The sequence goes on from CALRKN020000007.1 coordinate 39,211, forward strand.
CGGCCCCATCTGTGTTGCCGGCCCCATGGGATCCCGGTGGACCTCCACGACGCCGAGGAGTTCTACTTCGAGCGCTCGATCTCTTTCTTCCGTTCCCTGGAGACGCGGGGCATCCGCCAGGTGGTGATGGTGGGCAAATTCCACCGTCCGCGCCACCTCAACCCCCTGCGCTTCGAGAGTTCAACCCTGCTGGCTGCCCCCCGCATCCTGGCGTCCCTGCGCAAGGGAGACGACTCCTCGCTGCGGGCGCTGGCGGAGATCATCGAGGAGCTCGGCCTGGAGGTGGTGGGCGTGGAGGAGGTGGCCCCCAGCCTGCTGCCCGAGCCGGGGCTCTATGCCAGCAAGGTGCCCAGTGACCTGGACCGGGCCGATGTGCAACGGGCGGCCTACATCGTGGAGGCGATCTCGGCGGTGGATGTGGGCCAGGGTGCCGTGGTGGCCGGCGGCCTCTGCCTGGCCACGGAGGCGCTCCCCGGCACCGATGCCATGCTCGAGTGGGTGGCCGCCACCCGGGATGATTTGGCCCCGGGGAGCCGTTCCGGGGTGCTCTACAAGGCCCCCAAGCTCCACCAGGATCGCCGCATGGATCTGCCGGCGATCGGCCCCGACACCGTGACCAAGGCGGCTGCGGCCGGGCTGGCGGGTATCGCCTGGGAAGCCCGCGGTGCCCTTCTGCTCGAAGCCGACCACACCATGGCGGAGGCGGATCGTCTGGGCCTCTTTCTCTGGGCTCGACCGCCGATGGGCTAGCCGGCCCGCTCCAGCACCCCCTTGCTGCTGGGCACGGCGCCGGCCCGGCGCGGGTCGATTTCAGTGGCCTGGCGCAGGGCCCGGGCGAAGGCCTTGAAGCAGGCCTCCACGATGTGGTGCGAGTTCACGCCATCGAGCTGGCGGATGTGGAGGGTGAGGCCACTGTTGTTCGCCACCGCCACGAAGAACTCCTTCACCAGCTCGGTGTCGTAGCTGCCGATCTTCTGGGCCGGGATCTGTAGGCCGAAGCTGAGGTGGGGCCGGCCGCTGCAATCCAGGGCCACCTGCACCAGCGCCTCATCCAGGGGCGCCAGGAAGTGGCCGAACCGCTGGATGCCGCGCCGGTCGCCGAGGGCCTGGGCCAGGGCCTGGCCGAAGGCGATCCCTACGTCCTCATTGGTGTGGTGGTCGTCGATGTGGGTGTCGCCCGTGGCGCTGATCTCCAGATCGAGCAGACCGTGGCTGCTGACCTGGTGGAGCATGTGGTCGAGAAACGGCACACCCGTGTTCGCCAGGCAGCGGCCCGTGCCCTCGAGAGTGAGCTGCACCCGCACATCGGTTTCGCCGGTGACGCGATGGATGGTGCCGGTGCGCATGGCTGTCCCTGCCCTGGAGGCGCTGGAGGGGAGCTCCTGATCATGGCGGCCCACGGGGCCCCGGGTCGGGCGGGCCGGCGGGGACGGCCTAGGGTTAAAGTGAACTTATTGACGAGCCCAATGTCCAAAGCACAGCTAATGGCTTTCCTGGCCAAGGCCGACGCCACCCCCGCCATCCAGCAGCGGATCGATGCCGCCGCCGATGACAGTGCCGTGGTGGCCATCGCCCGGGCCGAGGGTTTCCTGTTCTCCCCGGCCAGCCTGGCCCGCCACCTGCGGGGCTGAGGCCTCACATGCCGGTGATGCAATAGCCGGCATCCACATAGAGCACCTGGCCGGTGATGCCGGAGGCGAGCGGGCTGGCCAGGAAGGCGGCGGTGCTGCCCACTTCCTCCTGGGTCACGGTGCGGCGCAGGGGCGCTTTGCCCTCCACGTTGTGGATCATGTCGAGGATGCCGCCGATGGCGGAGCTGGCCAGGGTGCGGATCGGGCCGGCGCTGATCGCATTCACCCGCACCTGCTTCTCCGGGCCCAGCTCGGCGGCCAGGTAGCGCACCGAGGCCTCCAGGGCGGCCTTGGCCACGCCCATCACGTTGTAGTTGGGGATGGCCCGCTCGGCGCCCAGGTAGCTGAGGGTGATCACGCTGCCGCCCGGATTGAAGAGGGGCTTGGCCCAGCGACAGAGCGGGGCCAGGGAATAGGCGCTCACCTCCAGGGCGCGGGCGAAGCCCTCAGGGCTGATGGCGGAGTAATCGCCGATCAGCTCCTCTTTGCCGGCGAAGGCCAGGCAGTGCACGAGCACGTCGATCGAGCCCCACTGCTCCTGCACCCGGTTGAACACCGCTTCGATCTGGGCCGGCTCCTGCACGTTCAGCGGCTCGAAGAGGGAGGGGGTCAACGGCGCGGTGAGGTCGCGGACCTTGCCCTCGAAGCGGCCCTTCTCATCGGGCAGGTAGGTGATGCCCAGCTCGGCGCCGGCGGCATGCAGCTGCTGGGCGATGCCCCAGGCGATCGACTTGTTGTTGGCGATGCCGGTGACCAGGGCCTTCTTGCCGCGCAGATCGAGGAGCATGAGGTGATGCCGGTTGGATGGGGCGATTCTCTCGCAGTGGCCGGGACGCCCCTTCGTGGTGGGCTGGCCGGTTCGGGCTCCCGCCGATCACGACCTGCTCCTGCAGATCTCCACGAGATCCTGCCGGCACGAACCTGGGCGGAACGATCCGATGGTTGTCGTGGGGGCAGGGCCTGCAGAGACACCGTGTTGCGGCACCGTGCTGCGACACCTTTGGGGAGGAAGAATCCTCGTGATTCCGGCGATCTCTCGCTAGACCCTGGGGCCCCCTGGGCTCGCCAGGGGTGGGTTGCTCCGGTCAGCAGGCTGTCGATTTTCTTGGCTGGATATCGGCTTCTTGGTCTGAATTGTGCAGGCAAAAGAAACGAGTGAAAAACTGGAGCCAAGGCGGGCTTGTTCCCGCGACTTGTATTCACAAGATAGACCTTGATCTTTTGCATTTCATGCCCTGATACCAGGATTGCCGCAGTGCCTGAGGCTTTCTTGGTGATGTTTATCTGCAAGCTCATGGCTGCGCCTTGCTTTGCGCTATTGAGTGCAGATAGCAAGTTTGGACAAGCAAGGTCGGGGCTCTTGTCTATGATGCATGCCTTGCGGTGAAGTGGAAATGCCTATTCGATATTTCCTGCATTCGTGCGTGAGTGTTGGATGGGCTGGGCCGATCGGTGTCGCCTTCCTTGATTCCTGTGTGTGTTGGTGGCGTTGAGAAATCTTCGAGAGATAGACTCCGGTCGTTCCGCATTTTCTCGCCTCCGTATAGGCTAAATGTTGGTGAATTAGAGCGTTGTTCTCTTTCACGGGACTTGCCTCCTGTTCGCCAGTGAGCAGATTCGCCAGTGAGCAGAAAGGAGGATGCGCTTGGGGCGCTCGGCCCCGCTGGCCGTGGCTGAGGTCCAGCTCGAGCACATCGCGTTTGGGTTGTGGTGATGGTGATCCGCTTCTGCTGGCTGAGCAGTCGGGGGATTCGCTGGGGCCGATGGTTGCGGCCCCCGGTCAGCCCTGGCTGGCGGGCCGCAGTCGATCCGGCCTCCTGGGGTGCCGGCGGCCAGCCTCGAGGAGATGCCGTCATCTGCGTCCCCCGGTGGGTGCGGCCCGTGGCAGCGGATCGGGATTGGTGATGACAGGATGCCTCCGCCGATTGCGTCGCGTCCACCGATGAGCACCGGAGCGCTTCCGTCGGAGGAGGCCAGGCTCGACGCCCTGCGCGGAGAGTTTGAGCACGAAGCCAGCTTCAGTCAGGTGTTCGTGGTGCTCACGGTTGGGGCGACCCTGATCGCAACGCTGGGTCTGCTGGCCAACAGCCCCGGGGTGGTGATCGGGGCCATGGTGGTGGCGCCCTGGATCCTGCCCCTGCAGGCCATGGCCTTCGAGATCCTGCGGGGACGCTTGCCGATGTTCCTGCGGGCCCTGCGCACCCTGCTGCTGGGGGTACTGATCTGTGTGCTGCTGGCGATGGGGGTGGCCCATCTGGTGGCGTTGCCCAGTTTCGGCAGCGAGGTGATGAATCGCACCAGCCCCAACCTGCTGGATCTGGGGGTGGCCCTGGTGGCCGGTGCGGTGGCGATGTACGCCAAGTTGAGAAAGGATGCGATTTCGGCCCTGGCCGGTCTGGCGATCGCTGTGGCCCTAGTGCCGCCGATGTGCGTGGTGGGGATTCTGCTGGCCTCTTCTTACTGGGTTCAGGCCTACGGCGCGCTGCTGCTCTTCACCACCAACCTGCTGGGGATCATGGTGGGGGCGATGGCCACCCTGGCAACCCTGGAGAAGGTGTACAGGCGCCGCCTGTTCCACAGCCGGCTGGGTCTCACCAGCGTGGCCCTCACCGTGCTGCTGGTGATTCCCCTGGGCAGCAGTTTCTATCGCCTGCTGAATCGAGCGCGCCAGGAGGCGAAGGCACAGCAGCTGGAGGCTTCCATTGAACGAGAGCTGCGCAGCAGCACGATCACGCTCGGCGGCGATCCCGCCATTGATCTGGTAGGGCTTCTCATCGACTGGCAGAGGAACCCGCCCCTGATCCGGGCCCGGGTCCGGGTCACCGATCCGGCCCTGCCCTCACCGAGCCAGGTGGACGCCGTGCAGGCGTTCATCAACCGGCAGCAGGCTCCCCTGCGCTTCCGCCTGGTGATGGAGCGCACCGCCGTGGATCTGATCGGCCCGGAGACGGCCCCCAACCCCCCCGAGCTGGAGGTGCTGCCGCCACCGGCGCTACCGCCCATAGCGGGGCCCACCGTCCCCGAGGAGCAGGGGGAGCCGGATTGAGGCTGATGCTTGTCCCCTTCAGCACCGGAGCGTGATGGTGCATCCCCAGCAATCGGAGGCCGATGCGCCGCAGCCCAGGCTCGGCCTGCGACGCGCCTGGTTCTTCGGGCGGGTGAGCCTGCTGCTGCTCGCCATCATCCTGGCCAAAATCCTGGTGCACCAGAGGCACTGGGAACTGCTGGTTCCCAATCCCCTCTTCCCGGCACTCGTGGCCTCCGAGGTGTTCCTGATGGGTTTTCTACTCAATGGGGTGCTAACGGATTACAAGGAGAGCGAGAAGATTCCCGGTGAACTTGCTGCTGCACTGGAGTGTCTTGCCACCGAGGCGAGAAGTGTGAGGCAGCGGCATCCAGAGGTTGAGGTGAAAGGAGCCCTGGAATCGCTGGCTGGCTTCGGCGATGTTCTCCTGGCCTGGATCCAACATGCCGGCCCGGTGGCCACCCTGCTGAGCCGGCTCGATGCGGTGCAGCTGGCGATGGAGCGGCTGGGCGTCTGCAATGCCGCGCCACTTCAGGCCCGGTTGCTACTTGAACTGGCCACCATACGCCGAGTTGTGTATCGCATCGAAGTGATTCGTGATACAACGTTTGTTCCCACTTCCTACGGCATGGCCTATATTGGAACGGCCCTGTTGGCCGGGGGGCTGTTGTTCACTGATATTGAGCCGTTCGGCGAATCCCTGTTTTTCATCGGTGCTATCTCGTTCCTTCTCATTAAGTTGTTGCTGCTGATCGCTGATCTCGACAATCCATTTTCCGCTGGTCAGGCGACGTCGGTGGAGCACGTGTCCGTCATGCCCCTGGTTCTGGCTGTGCAACGGCTCAACCGAATCGTGCAGGACGGCTGATGCGACGGATCCGAGCTCTGCGTACCTACCCCGTGCCGTTCCGCCTGTCTGGCAGGGGGTAGCCATGGCTCCAGCGCCCATTCCCGCCGCCGAGGGCGGCCGGCGGGCGGCGGAGAGGCGCCTGGCCGCGATCGATCCGCTCCGCTATGGCGCCACCCGCAACCATCTCGACGGTGCCGTGACCCGTCTGTCGCCCTACATCCGCCATGGGGTGCTCACCCTGGCTGAGGTGCGGGATGCGGTGTTCGAGCGGCTGGCGCTGGTGGCTCCCACCCCAGGGCCGCGGCAGGGGGAGCTGTTCGATGCCCGGACGCCCGCCCTGGGCTGGAGTGCGGCCCAGCGCCGTGCCGGCGAAAAGCTGATCAGCGAGCTGGGTTGGCGCGACTACTGGCAGCGGCTCTGGCAGCGGCTGGGCGACGGCATCTGGGTCGACCGCGAACCGCTCAAGACCGGCCACCCGCCCGAGTCCTACGCCCCGGATTTGCCCGCCGACATCGCGTCCGCCGCCACGGGGCTGGCCTGCATCGATGGCTTCGCCGCCGAGCTGATCGGCACGGGCTGGCTGCACAACCATGCGCGGATGTGGCTGGCGGCCTACCTGGTGCACTGGCGCCGCGTGCGCTGGCAGGCCGGTGCCCGCTGGTTCCTCCAGCACCTGCTTGACGGGGACCCGGCCAGCAACAACCTCAGCTGGCAGTGGGTGGCCAGCAGCTTCAGCCACAAGCCCTACATCTTCAACCGCGCCAACCTGGAACGCTTCGGCGCCGGGCATCACTGCACCAGTTGTTCACTGGCCGCTGGGGGCTGCCCCTTCGCAGAGAGCTACGACACGCTGCAGGCGCGCCTGTTCCGACCCAGTCCGGCCTCGGCTGTCCCGCCACAACCACCGGCACCATCGCCGCCGCCACAACCAGCGCCGCCACAACCTCCGTTACCGCCGCCGCCCGCCACCGCTGGCCCGCCCCCGCGCCGGCCGCTGCTCTGGCTGCACGCTGAGGCCCTGGGGCCGGCCAACCCGGCCCTGCGCGCCCATCCCGGGGCGCCGGCTTTGTTTGTGTTCGACGCTCACGAACCTGTCGCGGCGGGCCGGCTGCGCTTCCTGCACGACTGCCTGGCCGAGTTACCGGTGGCGGTTCGCCACGGGGAGGTGGTGGCCGAACTGCTGGCGGCGGCGCGGGCGACCGGCGCCGACGCCATCGTCACCAGCCGGGCGGTGGACCCCCGCTTGCGCCTGATCGCCGCGCGCCTGGCGGCGGCAGTGCCGTTGCGGATTCTCGATCCCGAGCCCTTCGTTCCCCTGCCCCTCGAGGGGCCCGGCAGCCCCGATCTGGCCCGCTTCTCCCGTTACTGGCGGTCGGCGGAGCCGTTGGTCTGGTCGGGTTGGCCGGGGTTGAGCAGCTGATTCTCCTGCTGCTCGATCGCCTCGGGGTCGCTGAGCAGGTCGTGTTCCTCCAGCAGCGGCAGGAGTTCCTCCTTCACCTGGCTGGCATCGCGCGGGGGTTCCTGCCAGCGGAAGCTGCGCTGTGGTTCCCGCTCCCGGCAGAGGGCTTCGCTCTGCTGGCGCAGGGCGCGGCGCACGTCCCGGCGGGCCACGGCCTGGAAGAACTCCTCCCGCGTCGCCAGGCCGGAGCTGAACGGGGCGGAGCCGTTGCCGTTGAACAGCCGGGCGGCATCCGGACGCCAGCGGGGCTGGCAGATGCCCTTTTCCCGTAGGTCAGCGTCGATCCAGATGTGCAGCCCGTAGCCATCCGGCTGGCTCACCACCGCCAGGCCGTCGTGCGGATGGGTGCGGGGCAGCGGGTAGAGGGCCCAGCTGGCCTGCCGGTGGGCCGGCGTGCAGCCCGGCAGCAACAGGCCCAGCACGGCCAGACCTCCCAGGCAGGCGCGGCCACGGGAGGGAAGGCAAGCAAACACGTCATGGCTGGCGAACCTGCCGATGTTGCAGGAATTCGCAGCCGGCCTGTGCAGTGGAAGGCACCGGCAGGTCACACTCGGTCCAGCCGCCAGGGGGCCGATGGCCTTGACGACGTCCCAGATGGTGCCGCTGGGCACGGCCCTGCCCCACCAGCACCTGCTGGCAGCCCTGAAGGGCGGCACGGCCCGGCAGGTGAGCGGCGAGCCGTTGCCCCCCCTGGAGGGCCGGCCGCTGCTGGTGATCTTCCTCTGCGCCCACTGCCCCTTCGTCAAGCACCTGGAGGCGGAGATTGGTCGGCTCGAGCGCGACTGGCCTGCCCTGCAACTGCTTGGGATCGCCAGCAACAGCCTCCTCACCCACCCCCAGGACGGCCCGGAGGGTCTGCGGGCCCAGGCCCTTCGCCAGGGCTGGGCCTTCCCCTATCTGTTCGACAGCGACCAGGGGCTGGCCAGGGCCTTCCGGGCTGCCTGCACCCCCGATCCCTTTCTCTACGCCTGGGACGCAGAGAAAGGGGAGCATCGCCTGGTGTATCGGGGCGAGTTCGACGCCAGCCGCCCGGGCAACGCCCTGCCCTGCGATGGTGCCGCCATCCGCGCCGCGATTGCGGCCCTGCTGAGCGGCTTGCCGCTGGCTGGGGAGCAGCGGCCGGCGATCGGCTGCAACATCAAGTGGCGACCGGGTGAAGAACCGGAATGGGCGCGCTGATCGTCTGGCGGAAGAATGCCTAATCTGGGCGCCATGCAAGTGCCCCCCTTCAGTCTCACTGAGCAGCTCAATGCGCTCGGTGAGGAGCTTGACCAGGCCGTGTTGCAGGTTCTGCGCAGCGGCCAGTACATCGGGGGCTCCGTGATCAGCGGCTTTGAGCAGGCCTTCGCTGCAGCCATGGGCGTACCCCATGCCGTGGGCTGCAACAGCGGCACCGATGCCCTGGTGCTGGCCCTGCGCGCTCTGGGTATCGGGGCGGGTGATGAGGTGATCACCACCGCCTTCAGTTTCTTCGCCACCGCCGAGGCGATCAGCGCCGTGGGTGCCACGCCGGTGTTCGTGGATGTGGAGCCCCATAGCTATCTGATGAATCTGGATCAGCTGGAGGCGGCGATCACTCCGGCCACCCGGGTGTTGTTGCCGGTGCATCTCTTCGGCCGCCCGGTGGATATGGAGCGGGTGTGTGCCATCGCCCAGCGCCACGGGTTGAACGTGGTGGAAGACTGCGCCCAGGCCAGCGGTGCCAGCTGGGCCGGCCGGCCGGTGGGCAGCTGGGGGGATGTGGGCTGCTTCAGTTTCTTCCCCACCAAGAACCTGGGTGGTGCCGGCGATGGCGGCGCCCTCACCTGCCGGGATCCGCAGCTGGCCCAGACGATCCGCCAGCTGGCGGTGCACGGCATGCCCCGCCGCTATCTGCACACGGCTCTCGGGTACAACAGCCGTCTCGACACGATCCAGGCGGCTGTCCTGGCGGTGAAGCTGCCCCACCTGCCCCGCTGGGTGGAGCAGCGACGGGCGATCGCCGGGCGCTACCGCCAGCAGCTGGCCGGTGTGGATCTGCTCCGCCTGCCCGAGGGAGGGCCGGAGGGGCACAGCTGGAACCAGTTTGTGGTGCGGGTGCCGGCCTGCCCCAGTGGTGCCAGGGCCTGTGCCGGCTCGGGGCGATGCACGCCTTCCGCCGACAGCGCCGAGTTCGGCATGCCGGATGGCTGCTGCCGTGACTGGCTCCAGCAGCAGCTCCAGCAGAGCGGGGTGAGCACGATCATTTATTACCCCATTCCGATTCACCTGCAACCCGCCTACGCCACCCTCGGCTATGGGTCCGGTTCCTTGCCGGTCACCGAGCAGCTCTGCAGCGAGGTGCTCAGTTTGCCGATCTTCCCGGAGCTCAGCGACGTTCAGCAGCAGCGGGTGGTGGAGGTGCTGCTGGGTGTGGTTCAGCCCTTGATCGTGGCGTAGAGCTGCTTGAAGCGCGCCTGCTGCACCTTGTGGTTCACCAGCGGCGCCGGGTAGCCGCGGCGCTCCAGCGGCGCAATCTCCCCGCTGAGCAGATCGCCGGTGCCCACGTGCCGCAGTTCGGGTAACCAGCGACGGATGTATCGGGCCTCTGCATCGAACTTGGACGCCTGGGTGGCCGGGTTGAAGATGCGCAGGGGCTTGGGGTCCATGCCACTGCTGGCGCTCCACTGCCAGCCGCCGTTGTTGGCGGCCAGGTCGCCATCCACCAGGTGCGCCATGAAGGCGGCCTCGCCCCAGCGCCAGTCGCAGATCAGGTCCTTCACCAGGAAGGAGGCCACGATCATGCGGCAGCGGTTGTGCATCCAGCCGCTCCCGTTGAGCTGGCGCATGGCGGCATCGACGATCGGCATGCCGGTGAGCCCCTCGCGCCAGGCCGCGAAGTGGTGGGGATCGTTCTCCCAGGGGAAGGCGCGCCATTGGGGCCGGTAGGGGCCCTCCGCCAGCTCGGGGAAATGGAAGAGTGCCTGCTGGTAGAACTCCCGCCAGGCCAGTTCCTGCTCCCACACCTGGATCGAGGCCAGGGCCTCCTGGGCACCGCCCAGGGCCGCCACCGTGGTGCGGGCTGCCTGGGCCGCCGCCCAGGCCTGGCGCGGGCTGAGGGTGCCGAACTTCAGGGCGGCACTCAAGGCCGAGGTGCCCTCTGCGCCAGGGAGGTTGCGGCCCTCGTCGTAGCTGAGCAGGGGAGCGGCGCGGCCGCTGCTGCCACTGCCTGCCTTGCCCACGCCCGCGCAGAAGGCGGCCAGCTGCTGCCGGGCCGCCGCTTCCCCCGGCCGGCAGGGGCAGAGGTCCGCCCCCGCGAACCCATGCACCAGCTCGGGCTTCGCCAGGGGGAGGGCGCCCAGCTGGGCGGGATCACAGTCGATCAGGGCGCCTGGCGCCGGCAGTGGGTCGAGGCCCCCTGCGGAGGCGCAGCCGAGGGACTCCAGCTGCTCCACGCGCCGGCGCCAGCTGCGCCAGTAGGGCCCGTACACCCGGTAGGGCTCGCCGGCGCCGGTGCGGAGGGCCTCGGGCTCCACCAGCAGCTGGTCCCAGCCGGCCATCACCTTGCGGCCATCGGCCTGCAGGGCCCGCGCCACCCGCCGGTCGCGCGCGCGCCCGAAGGGCTCCACATCCCGGTTCCAGGCCACCACGGCGGCCCCCAGGGCCTCCGCCACCCGGGGCAGCAGCTGCTCCGGATCGCCCTCGAGCACCAGCAGCCGGCTGCCGGCCGTCCGCCAGTTCTCGGCCAGCTCCAGCAGGCTTTCCTGCAGAAACCACTGCCGCGCTGGCGCCACCGCCGGCAGGTCGCCCGGGATGGCTGCCGGTGCGCGGGCCTCCAGGATCGCCGGATCCAGCACGAACACGCCGGTCACGGCCGGAGTTGCCCGGGCGGCTGCCGCCAGGCCCAGGTTGTCGGCGAGGCGCAGGTCGCGGCGATGCCAGAACAGCCAGCGGGGTGGGGTCATCGACTCGGGCAGGGTTGGGGCGATGGGCTCAGAGTCCCAGCAGCTGCTTGGCCCGCAGCCAGGCGGTCACGCTCTTGCCGTCGAGGTATTCATCGCCACTGGCGAGGGCTGCATCCAGGTCGGCCGGCGTCATCACCAGCACCTCCAGGTCCTCGTCGTCGTCGCCGGCGGGCGGTTGCTCCAGGGGGCTGAGTTCGCGGGCCAGGAACAGGTGAATCACCTCGTCGGAATAGCCCGGGCAGGGCAGCATCGTTCCGAGGGCATCCCAGCGTGCCGCGCTGTACCCCGCTTCCTCCTCCAGCTCGCGCCGCATCGTGCCCAGTGGGGTCTCGCCGGGATCGAGGGTGCCTGCGGGGAACTCCAGCAGCCTGGCGGCCACGGCGAAGCGGTACTGGCGCAGGATCACCACCCGGCCGTCGTCCAGCACAGGAACGGCCAGCGAGGCGCCCGGGTGGCGGATCAACCCGAAATGGCCTTCCACCCCCATGGGCAGTTCCATCCGGTTGATCTCAAAGCGCAGCTTGCCGGCATCCAGGCAGGCCGTGGTTTCCAGATGGCGCGCGGGCTCTGGAGGCGGCAGGGGCGCCATCGGCGGCGGGTCAGGGGTGGCGCCAGCATCGCGCAGGCCGGTGCCGCCCGTGGGCTAATCGGGCCAGCCCGGCTGGCCCGCCAGCTGCCGGGGCGGGGGGAAGGCAGCTGCCGCCTCCAGCTGGGCCAGCAGCGCGGCCACTGGGGCGGTCGCGCCCGGCGCCACCAGGGCGGGTTCGATGGCGGCCAGGGGCGCGAGCACGAAGCTGCGTTCCAGCAGGCGCGGATGGGGCAGCTTCAGCTCCGGGGCCCGGGCCTGCAGGTCTCCCCACCAGAGCAGGTCCAGGTCGAGGCTGCGCGGTCCCCAGTGCTGGCGGCGCTCCCGGGCAAACCTCTGTTCCAGCCCCTGCAGATCGGCTAGCAGCAGCCGCGCCGCCGCGTCGCTGCCGGGTGGCACCTGCCACACCAGCACGGCGGCATTGAGAAAATCGGGCTGGTGGGCCGGGCCCCCCACCGGCGCAGTGCGGAACAGCGGCGACCAGCACACCGGCCCCCCCAGCTGTTGCAGCAGGGGCTCCAGCAGCGGCCGCAGCGCCACCAGGGTGGCCAGCGGCGGGCCGGCGGGGCTGGGCAGGTTGGCTCCCAGGGCGATCGCCAGGCTGGGCTGGTGGCGATCGGCGGCCGAACCGGCCTGATCAGCGAGACTGGCGCGCACGACTCAGGGCCCAGGCCACCCCATGGTTGCAAGTGGATCGGTTGCGGGCGGATCGGCAGGGGGCACGGGAGCCGCTGGATTGCCGGCCAGCAGTGCGGCGGCCCGCGCCTTCCCTCTGGCCGCCGTCACCGGCCACGGCACCCTCAAGCTGGCCCTGCTGCTGGCGGCGGTGGATCCGGGGCTGGGCGGGGTGGTGATCGCCGGCGGTCGCGGCACCGGCAAGTCGGTGCTGGCCCGCGGCCTGCACGCCCTGTTGCCGCCGATCGATGTGCTCGATCTCGGCAGCCCGGCGCCCGGACAGCCCGCACCGGCCGGGCTCAACCTCGATCCCCAGCGCCCCGACGAGTGGGACGGGGCCACCCGGGCGCGCCTCACCGAGCTGGGCGCCGACGCCACCGGTGCCGATGCCAGTGCCCTGCAGCCCACCCGGGTGATCCCGGCGCCGTTCGTGCAGGTGCCCCTGGGCATCACCGAGGACCGGCTGCTGGGCTCGGTGGACGTGACCGCCTCCCTGGCCAGTGGCCAGGCGGTGTTCCAGCCGGGCCTGCTGGCCGAGGCGCACCGGGGCGTGCTCTACGTGGATGAGCTCAACCTGCTCGACGACAACATCACCAACTTGCTGCTGGCGGCGGTGGGATCCGGAGAAAACCGGATCGAGCGCGAGGGGCTGAGCCTCAGCCACCCCTGCCGCTGCCTGCTGATCGCCACCTTCAACCCCGAGGAGGGGGCGGTGCGCGACCACCTGCTCGATCGCTTCGCCATCTGCCTCAGTGCCAACCAGACGCTGGAGCTGGAGCAGCGGGTGGAGATCAGCCGCAGCGCCATGGAGCACGCCGAAACCAGCGACCGCTTCCGGGCCCGCTGGCAGGAGGACAGTGACGCCCTGGCCACCCAGCTGCTGCTGGCACGCCAGTGGCTGCCGGATGTGCAGATCAGTCGCGAGCAGATCGCCTATCTGGTGAATGAGGCCCTGCGGGGCGGCGTGGAAGGCCACCGCAGCGAGCTCTACGCGGTACGGGTGGCCCGGGCCCATGCCGCCCTCAGCGGCCGCGACCGGGTCGAGGCCGACGACCTGCAGGTGGCCGTACGCCTGGTGATCGCCCCGCGGGCCTCCCAGCTGCCGCCCCCCGATCCCGAGCAGCCCCTGGAGCCGCCCCCGCCACCACCCCCGCCCCAGGGGGACCAGCCGCCCGAAGATCCCCAGCCTCCCGAGAACGAGCAGGAGTCCGTCGACCCCGAGGAGGACCCCGAAGACGACGGCGACGACCAGGAGGACGACACCCCGGAGGACCAGGCACCGCCCCAGGTGCCGGAGGAGTTCTTGCTGGATCCGGAGGCCGTGGCGATCGATCCTGACCTGCTGCTGTTCGGCGCCGCCAAGGCCCGCAGCGGCGGCAGCGGCAGCCGGGCCGTGGTGTTCAGCGATTCCCGCGGCCGCTACGTGAAGCCGATGCTGCCCCGCGGTCCGGTGAAGCGCATCGCCGTGGATGCCACTCTGCGGGCGGCGGCCCCGTACCAGAAATCCCGCCGCGAGCGCCAACCGCACCGCAAGGTGGTGGTGGAGGACGGTGATCTGCGCGCCAAGCAGCTGCAGCGCAAGGCCGGAGCCCTGGTGATCTTCCTGGTGGATGCCAGTGGCTCGATGGCACTGAATCGTATGCAGAGCGCCAAGGGGGCCGTGATCCGGCTGCTCACCGAGGCCTATGAGAACCGCGACGAGGTGGCCCTGATCCCATTCCGCGGCGAGCAGGCCGAGGTGCTCTTGCCCCCCACCCGCTCGATCACCGCCGCCCGCCGGCGCCTGGAGTCGATGCCCTGCGGCGGCGGGTCCCCGCTGGCCCACGGCCTCTCCCAGGCCGCCCGCGTGGCCGCTAACGCGCTGGCCACCGGTGATCTGGGCCAGGTGGTGGTGGTGGCGATCACCGATGGCCGTGGCAACGTGCCGCTCAGCCGCTCCCTGGGCCAGCCCCAGCTGGAGGGGGAGGAGCCGGTGGACCTCAAGGAGGAGGTGAAGCAGGTGGCCAGCCGCTACCGCGCCCTGGGCATCAAGCTGCTGGTGATCGACACGGAGCGCAAGTTCATCGGCAGCGGCATGGGCAAAGACCTCGCCGAGGCCGCCGGCGGCAAGTATGTGCAGTTGCCCAAGGCCAGCGATCAGGCCATCGCCGCCATTGCCATGGAGGCGATCAGCGGGGTGTGACTCAGCGGGGGGACACGGCCGGTGCCTTGGGGGACCCCTGTTTCAGTTGCTCCGCCTGCTTCTGCCGGGCCGCCTCCCGGTCGGCCTTGTCCTTGGCGGCGCCGGTCTGGGCGGGGTAGAGCTCATCAAAGAACTGGCCCAGGCCCACGGCCAAACTGCGCAGCCCGTTCATGAAGCCCGGGTCGGCTGTGAGACGGTGCACGTCCCCACCTACGGCATCCCACTGGGCGGTGAGCCGCTCGGCATTGGCCATGGTCTGCTGCAGGTCCTCCACCACCTTGGGATTGTCGAGGGAGGCGAGCAGCTGGCGCAGGTGAGCTGAGCTGGCGTTGAGGTTGGTGAGGGTGGGCTGCACCTTCTGCACCGAGGTTTCCAGGCTCTGGGCAAGCACCTTGCCATCGTTCACCAGGCCTGCTCCATCCTTCACCAGCACCACGCCGTCCTTCACCAGCACCCGACCTTCGCTCAGGAAGGCTGTGGCTTCCTTGGAGGTCTGATCGATGCTGGTGGCCACTTTGGTGACCTTCGCCACCAGCTGCTCCTGCTCCACCTGGCTGAGCATCCGGTGCATCAAGGTCGTGAGGCTGCCGAGGCTGGCGCCCTCGCTGCCGCGGATCTTGGCCCCATCGCAGAGCATGCGGGCCCGGTCGCAGTTGGAGGCGCGGGGACTGGGGGCGTTCTCCGGCAGGGGCTCTCCACTGCTCACCAGGGCCACCTGGGATTCCCCACCCAGCACGGACACCTGCCCGATCTCGGCCACCGTCGGCTGGGCCAGCCTCAGGCTCGGGTTGGTGATCTCCAGCTCGGCCACCACCGCGGCCGAAGTGATCTGCATCGAGCGCACCGTGCCCACCATCACGCCGCGATACACCACAGGGGAGCGCACGGCCAGGCCATCGGCCTGGGAGAACTGGGCTTCCACCGTCCAGTGCTGACGGGTGAGGGAGAGACCCCGCAGCCACATGCTCAGACCAGCTGCACTGGCGATGGCGGCCAGCAGAGAGAACCCAACAATCGCCTCACGCACGGAGCGGCGCATGAATTACACCTCTGCCGGCTGCATGGGGCCCTGCAGACTACCGCTGCGAAACTGCACTACATAGGGATTGTCGGTGCGGCGATAGGACTCCAGATCCCCCTGCCAGCGAAACTGGCCGTCGTAGATCAGCACCATGCTCTCGCCGGTGCGCTCGATCGTGCTGTGCACGTGACTCACCACCACCGAGCTGGCCTGGGTGAGCTCGGTGGTGCGCACGATCAGATCCTCGATGCGGGTGCAGGCCACCGGGTCGAGGCCCGCCGTGGGTTCATCGAACAGCAGCAGGGGCACGCCGCCATTCGGCTGGGTGGGGTCCTGGATCAGGGCCCGGGCAAAACTCACCCGCTTCTGCATGCCGCCGCTCAGCTCTCCCGGCAGCTGGTCTTCGATGCCGCCCAGGCCGACGGCCTCCAGGGCCTGCCGCACCCTTTCGCGAATCTCACCGGGGCGCAGTTTGCTGAAGCGATAGAGCAGAAACCCCACGTTCTCGCCCACCGTGAGCGAACCCAGCAGGGCCGGATTCTGAAACACCAGGCGCACATCCGGCGGATGTTGCTGGTCCAGCCGCAGATAGGTCTGGGGTTGGCCATGCAGCAGCAGATCACCGCTGGTGGGCAGCTGCAGGCCCGCCAGCAGCCGCAGGATGGTGGACTTGCCCACGCCGGATGGCCCCACCACCACCAGCCGTTCGCCGGCCTTGAGGCGCAGGTTCACCCGATTCAGTACGCGCCGCTGGCCGAATTGCAGGCTGAGGTCGCGCAGTTCAGCCACCGGCCCATCCGTGGACCCCGGCGCGGCACCGCCCGCCATGGGAGAGGGGGAGAGCCTGGTCAGGACTATTGCGCGAAGGCTCCCATCCTGGCCTGGGAATGGTGGCGGTCTGACGGGCTGCCTACAGTTCCCACACGTTCGGCCGGAACAGCCACCGCTCCTCCCTGTGCCAGCCCCGCCCACTCCGCAGCCGCGCTCGCGCCGGCTGAGGTCCCGCCCGGGTTGGATCGGTCGCGGCGACCTGCGCCAGAAAGACCTGGTGAGCCGTTCCCGGCGGGCCGTGCGCTGGCTGCAGCCCGGCCTGGTGGTGAAGCGCTGGGTGTTCACCTCCGGCCTGGGCCTGCTGATCGCCCTGCTCGGCGCGGCGGTGTGGGCCGACCTGCAGCCCATCTACTGGACCCTGGCGGGCATCCAGTGGCTGCTCAAGAACCTCACCACCGTGTTGCCGCGGGGCATCACCGGCCCGCTGGTGCTGGCCATCGGGGCCGCCCTGATCTGGCTGGGCCAGAGCCGCAGCTTCGGCACGATTCAGCAGGCCCTGGCCCCGGACAAGGACACGCTCCTGGTGGATGCCCTGGCGGCCCAGGGGAGGCTCAACCGCGGGCCCAGCATCGTGGCGATTGGCGGTGGCACCGGTCTCGCCACCCTGCTCAGCGGCCTGAAGCGGTATAGCTCCAATCTCACCGCGATCGTCACCGTGGCCGATGACGGTGGCAGCAGTGGCGTGTTGCGGCGCGAGCTGGGGGTGCAGCCCCCCGGTGACATCCGCAACTGCCTGGCGGCCCTGGCCCGGGAGGAGCCCCTGCTCACCCGCCTGTTCCAGTACCGCTTCCAGGCCGGGGGGGGGCTGGAGGGCCACAGCTTCGGCAACCTGTTTCTCTCGGCGCTCACGGCGATCACCGGCAGCCTGGAGGCGGCGATCACCGCCAGTGGCCGGGTGCTGGCCGTGCAGGGGCAGGTGGTGCCGGCCACCAATGCGGATGTGCGGCTCTGGGCCGAACTGGAGAACGGCGAGCGCATCGAGGGGGAGTCGCGCATCGGCCATGCCCCCAGCCCGATCGTGCGGTTGGGCTGCACGCCGGAGCGCCCGCCGGCCCTGCCCCGGGCGATTGAGGCCATCGCCCATGCCGACCTGATCGTGCTGGGCCCGGGCAGCCTTTACACCTCCCTGTTGCCGAATCTGCTAGTGCCGGAGCTGGTGGAGGCGATCGCCCGCAGCAAGGCCCCCAGGCTCTACATCTGCAACCTGATGACCCAGCCCGGCGAAACCGACGGGCTCGACGTGGAGGGCCACCTGCGGGCCATCGAGGCCCAGCTGGCCAGCATCGGCATTGAACAGCGGCTGTTCACTGCCGTTCTGGCCCAGGAGGACATGGACCATTCCCCCCTGCTGGAGCATTACCGCAAGCTGGGGGCAGAGCCGGTCACCTGTGACAGCCGCCGGCTGCGGCGCCAGGGCTATCGGGTGATGCAGGCACCGCTGCAGGGGGCCCGGCCCACGGCCACCCTGCGCCATGACCCTCGCAATGTTGCCCTGGCTGTGATCCGCTTCTACAAACAGCAGCTGCGGGTTGGTTCGTAGTGCGCCCAGTCTGAAACGCTCAGGTTGAACCGGTCAGGTTGAACCGGTCAGGTTGAACCACTCAGTAGGCATCCTGCATTTCGTAAAAGTCCGGCTGCACATAGTCCTTGCGCAGCGGCCAACCCTTCCAGTCCTCCGGCATCAGCAGCCGTTTGGGATGGGGATGGCCCGCGTAGCGGATGCCGAACATGTCGAAGGTTTCGCGTTCCTGCCAGTCGGCGCCACGGAAGAGGCCATACAGGCTCGGGATGGTGAGGTCGCCGTCCCGGTCGAGGAACACCTTGAGCCGCACCTCTTCCAGTTTCATGTCGGCCGGAAGCTTGGCCATCGCCTGGCTCTGGTCGGCCAGGCTGGCCAGCCGCACCAGGTTGTAGAAGCTCACCAGGCGTCCGCCGGGACCTTCGTCATATCCCCCCTGGCACTGCAGATAGTCGAAGCCATGGGCCTTGAGCGCCGTGGCCAGCAGCGGCAGGAAGGCCGGTTCCACGGCAATCACCTCCACGCCCAGATGGTCGGGAGGGAGCAGGTCGTGGTCGAAGCCCTGGCTGGTGAGCCACTGGCTCACCGGACCTGGGGCAAGGGTGGCGATCGGCTCGCCGCTGGCCTGGGGCGTGTCCGCGGGCATGGGGGTGTTCAGGAATGGATCAGGCGCTTGCTGGGGAGTCGGGGGCAACGGCTGCCCCGACCCCATCCGCCAGGGCCCCAAGGGGCAGGCCGGCGGCGGCGGCCAGGGCCGCTTTCTGGGTTTCGGCCTGCAAGTAGCGGCCGTCCACGATCGGCTCCACCGCCTTCATCTGGTGGGCCACGGTGCAGTAGCGGTGGGTGGGCAAGAGGTTGGCCCGCTCGGCGAGGGCCTCGTTGCCCACCTTTTTGCGCAGCTTGATCACGGCGTCGAAAATCGCCTCAGGCCGGGGCGGGCAGCCCGGGAGGTAGAGATCCACCGGGATCAGCTTGTCCACGCCGCGCACGGCGGTGGTGGAGTCGGCCGAGAACATGCCGCCGGTGATCGTGCAGGCGCCCATGGCGATCACGTATTTGGGTTCGGGCATCTGCTCATAGAGCCGCACCAGGGCGGGGCCCATCTTCATCGTCACCGTGCCGGCCACGATCAGCAGGTCGGCCTGGCGGGGGCTGGAGCGGGGCACCAGGCCGAAGCGGTCGAAGTCGAAGCGGGAGCCGATCAGGGCGGCGAACTCGATGAAGCAGCAGGCGGTGCCGTAGAGCAGCGGCCAGAGGCTGCTGAGGCGGGCCCAGTTGTGCAGGTCGTCGAGGGTGGTGAGAATCACGTTCTCGGAGAGGTCCGCCGTGACCTGGGGCGCGCCCACCGGTGCGCAGCTGGCGGCACGCAGATCGCGCAGGGCGTCAATCGAAGGGGTGGTGGACGTCATCGGTGCGACGCGGCGAAAGGGAGGTCGGGACGGACGGCGAAACAGGGAAGGAGGCGGGGCTGGGCTGCGGTGGGGGTGCTTTTCGCTGCCATGGCCATCAGCTCCATTCCAGGGCGCCCTTGCGCCAGGCATAGGCCAGGGCCACCACCAGGATGGCGATGAACACCAGAGCTTCGATGAAGGCCAGCAATCCCAGCCGGTGGAAGGCCACGGCCCAGGGATAGAGGAACACGGTCTCCACGTCGAAGATGACGAAGACCAGGGCGAACATGTAATAGCGGATATTGAACTGGATCCAGGCGCCGCCGATGGGCTCCATCCCCGATTCATAGGTGAGTTCCCGCTCGCCGCGCCTGCTCTGGGGAGACAGCAGCTTGTTGGCCACCAGTGCCAGCACCGGCACCGCCGCTGAAATCAGCAGGAAGCCGAGAAAGGCGTCGTAGCCGGATAGCGCAAACATTGGGCCAGCCCAACCTGGGGCGCAGTCTGGCATCCACCTGCTGACGTGGGGCCGCTTGTGCTGGATACAGTTCTGGGGCCCCCATGCGGTTCAGGGATGAGCAGCAACCCCCCCAGTGCCGACTCTCCGCTGCCTGAGCCCGCTGCGGCCGACCCCCAGGGGGAAGTCGCTTCCGTGGCGCCGCAGCCCGATCCGGCCCTGCACCGGTTCGAGTGCCGCAGCTGCGGCTTCGTCTACGACCCGGCCGAAGGGGTGAAGAAGGTGGGCATCGAGCCCGGCACCCCCTTCCTCACGCTGGATCCCGCCAGCTTCCGCTGCCCGGTGTGCCGCAGCAAGATGGGCGCCTTCCAGGACATCGGCCCCCGCGACAAACCCAGCGGCTTCGAGGAGAACCTCAATTTCGGTCTGGGCGTGAACCGGCTCACCCCCGGCCAGAAGAATGTGCTGATCTTCGGGGGCTTTGCCCTCGCCTTCGCCTTCTTCCTCTCCCTCTATTCCCTGCGTTGACGATGCCCGCCCCGTTCGCCCGCCTTCATCCCAGTCGCCTGCGGCAGCTGTTCTCCCCCCTGCTCAGCCTGGTGCTGGTGGTGGGTCTGGGCTTCGGCCTGGGCGGCTGCGTCACCACCGGTCTGGCCAGCACGGCTGACAGCCCCTGGCAGCCCGTGCCCCTCAACACCAGCGCCAACCCGCTGGCGGTGGCCTTCACCGATGCCCGCCATGGCTTCCTGGTGGGCAGCAACCGCCTGATCCTGGAAACCAACGACGGCGGTGCCAGCTGGGAGGAGCGGGCCCTCGATCTGCCGGAGGAGGAAAACTTCCGGCTGATCAGCATCGCCTTTGAAGGCCAGGAGGGCTGGATCGCCGGCCAGCCCGGCCTGCTGCTGCACAGCACCGATGGCGGCCAGAACTGGAGTCGCCTGTTCCTCGACACCAAGTTGCCCGGCGAGCCCTACCTGATCACGGCCCTGGGCCGTTCCAGCGCCGAACTGGCCACCAACGTGGGTGCCGTGTACCAGACCGGTGACGGTGGCAGCAGCTGGCAGGCCCGGGTGGCGGACGCCGCCGGCGCCGTCCGCGAACTGCGCCGCAGCCCGGACGGGCGCTACGTGAGCGTGAGCAGCCTCGGCAACTTCTTTTCCACTTGGGATCCGAGCCAGCCCACCTGGCAGCTGCACCAGCGGGTGAGCAGCCAGCGGCTTCAGACCATCGGCTTCCAGCCCGACGGCGCGCTGTGGATGCTGGCCCGCGGCGCCCAGCTGCGCTTCAACCCGGACCGCGCCGACCCCGACCAGTGGAGCAAGGCGATCATCCCGATCACCAACGGCTACGGCTACCTCGACATGGCCTGGGATCCTCAGGGCACGATCTGGACCGGCGGAGGCAGCGGCACCCTGCTCAGCAGCTCCGATGGCGGCCAGACCTGGCGCCGGGATCCGGTGGGTGAGCAGCAGCCCTCCAACTTCACCCGCATCGTGTTCACCGACGACGGCAAGGGCTTCGTGCTGGGCGAACGGGGTTCCCTCCTGCGCTGGGTGGGTTGACCCCACCAACTTCTGTAACCAAGCCCGCGGCCTGCTCCCGGGCCGCCCGAGCTGCCCCTTAGGATCGCCTGGCTGAACGCTTGTCGCTATGGCTGCCGGCTCAACCGGGGAACGCCCGTTCTTCGAAATCATCACCAGCATTCGCTACTGGGTGATCCATGCGGTCACCCTGCCGGCGATCTTCTTGGCTGGCTTCCTGTTCGTGTCCACCGGCCTGGCCTACGACGCCTTCGGCACGCCCCGCCCCGATGCCTATTTCCAGGCGAATGAAGCCAAGGCTCCCGTCGTGAGCCAGCGCTATGAGGGCAAGAGTCAACTCGATCTGCGCCTGCAATAAGCGATGACCCAGTCCCCTGTTTCCACCACGCCGCGCAACTATCCGATCTTCACGGTGCGCTGGCTTTCGATTCACGCCCTCGGCATCCCCACGGTGTTCTTCCTCGGAGCCCTGGCCGCCATGCAGTTCATTCGACGCTGAGTGCCATGGGTCTGCAACGCAATCCGAATCCCAACAACCTGCCGGTTGAACTGAATCGCACCAGCCTCTATCTCGGGCTGCTGCTGGTGTTCGTCACCGGCGTGCTGTTCACCAGTTACTTCTTCAACTGATCCGGAGCTCCCGATGAGCGGCAAGAAATCAACCCTGCCTGACGGTCGCATTCCTGACCGTCTTCCCGACGGCCGCCCCGCCGTCGCCTGGCGCTCCCGCTGGACAGAGGGGGTGCTGCCCCTCTGGCTGGTGGCCACCGCTGGCGGCATGGCTGTGATCTTCGTGGTGGGCCTGTTCTTCTACGGTGCCTACACCGGCGTGGGTTCGGCCTGAATCGTCGCCATTGCTGCGAAGATGCCCCGGACGCGGATCGGTTCGTGTCCGGGGTTTTTGCTATCTGCTTCTCCTCCCTTGTGTTCATCGCCCCCTGAGGGATCGCACGCGGATCTGGGACGGGCCGACGTGCTGCCGGCGGCTGGGTGAAAAAGCGCAAGCTGCTCAATCACACCTGGTTCTCCTGGTTGGCGGGGGCCCTGCTCAATGGCTATGGCCAGCTGGTGCTGATCACATCCCAGGTGCGCATCCGGCTCGATCCGGCCACAGCACGGCTGCTGGAGGAGTGCCAGCAGCCCGTGGTCTTCGCCCTCTGGCACTGCAACGTGTTCTTCATGCCCATGCTGCGGCGGCTCACCAGGCGGCCGCTGGCTGTGCTGCTCAGTGCCCACCGCGATGCCCAGATCGTCGGGGTGGCGGCGCGCATGCGGGGTGTGGAGCTGGTGGCGGGTTCCTCCACCCGGGGTGGTGTGCGGGCCTATCTGCAGTTGTTGCAGCTGCTCCGCCAGGGCAGCAGCGTGTGCATCACCCCGGATGGTCCGCGCGGACCTGCCCGGGAAGTGAAGACCGGCATCGTGCACCTCGCCCAGCGCTCCGACTGCCTGCTGGTGCCGATGGGGCTGGCCGTCAGTCGCCTGCGCCGGCTGCGGTCGTGGGATCGCACCCTGCTGCCCCTGCCCTTCAGCAGGGTGGTGATCACCCTGGGTGAACCGATTCCGGTGCAGCCCGGTGCGGCCGCGGCAGCTGCCGCGGCAGGCAAGCTCGGCCAGGCCCTCGACGACAGCAGTGCCTGGGCCGCCCGCCTGCTGGTCGCTCCCCGGGGCTGAGCCGATGCGTCGGCTGCCCGCGGCCCTGCTGTTATTCGGCTACCGGTTGGTGCTCAGCCTGGCCACGCCCCTGCTCCTGCTGGTGCTGCTCTGGCGGGTGGCGCGGGGCAAGGACGCGCTGCGGCGCCTGCCCGAGCGGCTGGGCTGGCCCGATCGCCAGCGGCCAGCGGGCCCCCTGGTGTGGCTGCATGCCGCCAGCGTGGGCGAGCTCGCCAGCCTCCGGCCCCTGCTGGAGGCCCTGCAGGACCGGGCAGGACAGGACGGCAGGTCCCACCCCCAGCTGCTGGTCACCAGCGTGACCCGCACATCCGCCGAGCTGGCCCCCCGACTGCTTCCCTCCGGTGTGGTGCATCAGATGGTGCCGGTGGACCACTGGTTGGCCTTTGCCCTGTTCCGCCGCCACTGGCGGCCGGATCTGGGGCTGCTGGCCGAGGCCGAACTCTGGCCCGAGCTGCTCCATGCCATGCCGGAACCGCTGCTGATCAACGCCCGCGTCAGCGCCCGTTCCTACCAGCGCCATCGCCGCCTGGCCTGGTATGCGCGCTGGCTCTACAGCCGCTGCAGCGGCTGCTTCGCCCAGTCGGCGGCCGATGGGGAGCGCCTGCGCCGGCTGGGGGCACCCGCGGCGCTGGCCCTCGGTTCCACCAAGTGGGATGCCGCCCCCCTTGCCGTGGAGCCCCATTGGCTGGAGCTGTTGCACAGTTGCTGGAGCGGCCGGCGGGTGCTGCTGCTGGCCAGTAGCCACCCCGGTGAGGAGGAGCTGCTGCTGGCGTCCTGGCCGCGCTGGTGCCGGCGCCTGGCGCCGGAGCGCCTGGCCCTGCTCCTGGTGCCCCGGCACCCCCAGCGGGCCGCTGCGCTGCTGGCGGCTGCCCGGGCTGCCGGTGTGGAGGCCCAGCTGCTGGCCGACCTGCAGCCCGGGGACGCGCCAGCGGTGGTGGTGGTGGACCGGCTGGGGCTGATGGGCAGCTGGATTGCCGCCGCCGAGCTGGTGATCATGGGGGGCAGCTTCCGCCCGGCCGGCCACACCATCGGCGGCCACAATCCCCTCGAACCCGTGCAGGGTGGTCGGCCGGTGCTCTGTGGGCCGGACATGGCCAATTTCACTGATCTGTGCGATCAGCTGGAGCAGGCCGGCTGGCTGCGGCGGGTTGGGGATCCGGCCGATCTCTGGCCCGCCATCGTCCGATGGCTGGCTCTGCCGCCACGGCTCGAGCCGCTGCCGACCCTGCACGGACCCTCCCGCCAGATCGCTGCGCTGGTGCTGCAGCGCCTGGAGTCCAGCTGCCGCTCCCGCTGATGCCGCTGGCGACTCCCCGCTTCTGGTATCGCCCCAGGCCCGGCTGGCAGGCCCGCCTGCTGCAACCCTGTGGCTGGCTCTACGGGCTGGCGGTGGCCTGCCACCGGGCAGCCAGCCGCCCCCAGCGCCTGCCGGTGCCGGTGCTGTCGATCGGCAACATCACCCTGGGAGGTACGGGCAAGACGCCCCTGGTGATGGCCCTGGCGCTGGAATTCAGCCGCCGCGGGCTGCGGCCGGCGGTGCTCAGCCGCGGCTATGGCAGCGGCCGGCGCACCCCCTTGCTGGTGGGGGGCGACCAGCCGGTGGAGACGGTGGGGGATGAGGCCCTGGAGCTGGCCCGCGCCCTGGCGGGCCGTG
Source organism: Bradyrhizobium ivorense (assembly GCA_943368005.1). Taxonomy (GTDB): domain Bacteria; phylum Cyanobacteriota; class Cyanobacteriia; order PCC-6307; family Cyanobiaceae; genus NIES-981. The sequence continues at coordinate 63,627 of CALRKN020000007.1, forward strand.
GGCCGATGGTGTGGGCCGGATCCGACCGGGTGGCCTCGGCCCGACAGGCGCTGGCCGCGGGGGCCGATCTGTTGCTGCTGGATGACGGGCTGCAGCACTGGCGTTTGGCGCGCGACTGCGATGTGACCGTGCTCGATGGCCAGCAGCGGTTGGGCAACGGGCTCACCTTCCCGGCCGGGCCCTTGCGGGAGCCGGCCCGGGCCCTGGGCCGGGCCCAGCTGCTGGTGCTCACCGGTGGGGGCGACCCCCGTCCCAGCGGTCTGCCCTGGCCCGTGTGCCAGCCCTGGCAGGCGGTGACGGCCGAACTGGAGGTGCCGGCGGAGCTGCTCCACAGGCCGCTGCTGGCCTTCTGCGGCATCGGCCTGCCGCAGAAGTTCTTTGCGGCCCTGCGCCAGCGCGGCTGCCTGCTGGTGGCATGCGAGGAGTTCCCCGACCACCATCCCTATGCTCGGGAGGATCTGGAGCGGTTGTTGGCACTGGCGCGCGCCCATCGAGAGGCCACCCTGGTCACCACCGTGAAGGACTGGCAGCGGCTCACCGCTCTCCTCGACGGCTTGCCCGAGGGTTGCTTGGTGCCTATCCCCCTGCGGCTGGACCGGGCTGCGGTGAGCCGGCTGGCCGACCGGCTCCTCGACCTCTTGGCTGAGCGCTTTCTGCCCGGGGGCGTCCCTGTCCGTGGCTGAGCCGCTCCAGGTGCTGCTGGTGGCCGGAGAGGCCTCAGGCGACCTCCATGGTGGCCATCTGGTGCAGGCCCTGCTGCGCCAGCGCGCCGACCTGCAGGTGATCGGCATCGGCGGCGACCAGCTGCGCGCCGCCGGCATGGATGTGCGGATGGACGTGGCCCAGCTCTCGGCCGCCGGCCTGGTGGAGATCGCCGCCAGCATTCCGCGCCACTGGCGGGTGATGCGCTGGCTGAAGCGGCGCATGGACCGGCACCGCCCGGCGGCCGTGGTGCTGGTGGACTACCCCGGCTTCAATCTGATGGTGGCCCGCGAGGCCCACCGGCGCGGCATTCCCGTGTTCTTCTACATCGCCCCGCAGGTGTGGGCCTGGGGGCGGGGTCGGGCCCGGCGGATGGCCGGTTTCATCGACCGGCTGGCGGTGATCTTCCCGTTTGAGGAGCCGATCTTCAACAGCTATGGCCGCCGCTTCGCGCGCTATGTGGGCCACCCGCTGCTGGATGGCCTGGCAGTGACACGCAGCCGCCTGGACACCTGCCGGGCCCATGGACTCAACCCCGATCAGCCCCTGCTGGCGCTGATGCCGGGCAGCCGGCGCAGTGAGATCCAGAAGCTGTTGCCGGAGCTGCTGCGCGCTGCTGAACGGCTCCAGGCCGAGGGCTGGCAGGCCGTGCTGCTGCGGGCGGCCACGGTGGACGAGGCCTATCTCTGCCGGGTCGTCGGGCGTTCCAGCCTGCCCCTGCCGGTGGTGGAGGGCGATGCCTACAACCTGCTGGCCGCGGCGGATGTGGGCTTGGTGAGTTCCGGTACGGCCACCCTGGAGGCGGCCCTGCTGGGCTGCCCACCGGTGATCGTGTATCGCTTCTCCAGGGTCACCTACTGGTTGATTCTGCTGGTGATCGGCCGCCGGATCATGGGCCTCCCCAATGTGATCCTGGGCCGGGCCGCGTTTCCCGAACTGCTGCAGCAGGAGGTGACGGCCGAGGCGCTGGTGCAACAGGTGCGGCGCCTGCGGGCCGACCGGGCCGGGCTGGAGCCGGCCCTGGTGGAGTTGCGCAGCAGGATGGGCAGGCCGGGGGCTTCCGAGCGGGTCGCCAGCGAGCTGCTCAGCCTGCTTCCCGTCCGTTGAACGCCTGCTGCCCGGGTTGCCACGCCTGCCTTGAACCTCTCCCCCTATCGCCGTTTTCTCGCCTACGGCCGCCGCTACCTCTGGCCCACCTTCAGCCTGGCGCTGCTGTTCAACGTGGGCTACGGCGCCTCCACCGGCGTGGTGCCGCTGCTGATCCGCTATCTCTTCGACGACGTGCTGCCCTCCGGCGATCGGCAGCGGCTCTACCTGGCTCCGCTGGTGATCGTGCTGGTGATCGGCGTGCGGGCCCTCTGCCAGTTCCTCGGCTCCTATCTCACCGAGACCGTGGGGCAGTCGATCACCGCTGATCTGCGCAGTGAGCTCGCGGCGCGGGTGCTGGAGCTGCCCCAGAGCTACATCAACAAGCACCCCTCCACGGTGCTGGTGTCGCGGGTGCTCACCGACGTGACCCTGGCCAAGACCGGCATCGTCGATGGGGTATCGACCGTGCTCAAGGACAGCATCACCCTGGTGGCCCTGGTGGTGGTGGCCTTCTACCAGGACTGGCTGCTGTCCCTGATTGCCTTCTTTCTCTTCCCACTGGGGGTGCTGCCCGTGCTGCGCACGGCCCGGAAGGTGAGGCGCCATTCGCGCAAGGGACAGACCCGGCTGGCCCAGCTGGCGGCCTACCTGCAGGAATCCCTGCTGGGCTCCCGTGTGGTGAAGATCTTCGGGATGCAGGCCTATGAGCTGGATCGCTTCGAGCGGGAAAACCGCTCCGTGCGCCAGGAGGCCCTGCGCACCACCCGGGCCAAGCTGCTCAACCAGCCGCTGATGGAGTTGGTGGGGGCGATCGGCTTCTGCGCCGTGCTGGTGTACGGCGGCGAGGCGGTGATCATGGGCAGCCGCACCACCGGCAGCTTCTTCGCCTTCCTCACCTCCCTCTACCTCTGCTACGCCCCCTTCAAGGGGCTGGGCAAGGCCAACGCCACCATGCAGCAGGGGCTGGCGGCGGCGGAGGAACTGTTCGCCATCCTCGACACCCCGCCCGATCCGGTGGAGGCCCGCCAGCCCCGCCAGGTGGCCGGGCTGCAGCGGGGCCTGCGGGCCGAGGCCCTGGGGTTCGGCTATAGGCCCGGCGAGCCGGTGATCCACGCCCTGGATCTGGAGATTCCCCGGGGCAGCACCGTGGCCCTGGTGGGGCCGAGCGGGGGCGGCAAGAGCACGATCATCGACCTCTTCTGCCGCTTCTACGACCCCACGGCCGGGCGCATCACCTTCGATGGCATCGACCTGCGCGAGCTGTCCCTGGCGTCGCTGCGGGCGCAGATCGCGCTGGTGGATCAGAACACCTTCCTGTTCAACGACACCGTGGCCAACAACATCGCCTATGGCCAGGGCATGCAGGGAGGGGTACCTGCCGCTGCGATCCAGACGGCCGCCCGGGCCGCCAATGCCCATGGGTTCATCGCGGAGTTGCCGGAGGGGTACGATACCCTGATCGGCGAGAACGGCACGATGCTCTCGGGTGGCCAGCGCCAGCGCATCGCCATCGCCCGGGCCCTGATCAAGAACGCGCCGATCCTGCTGCTCGATGAGGCCACCTCGGCCCTCGACACGGCCTCCGAACAGGTGGTGCAGGAAGCGCTGGACCGGCTGATGGAGAACCGCACCACCCTGGTGGTGGCCCACCGCCTCTCCACCGTGATCCATGCCGATCAGATCGTGGTGATCGCGGCCGGGCGGGTGGTGGAAGCCGGCCGCCATGGGGAACTGCTGGCTCGCGGTGGTGTGTACGCCGACCTAGTTTCGACACAATTCGCAACCGCCGCAGCGGCCCCGACGGCATGACCCTCGCCCCCATTGCGCCCGCGGCCCGCTTCGAGCGCAGCGACTGGGCCAGTTCCTTCCGCAACGTGGGCGTGGAGCTCAGCGATGTGCCCGTGGCGGCGGCCCGAGGCACCATTCCCTCTGCCCTGGTGGGCACCCTCTACCGCAATGGTCCCGGCCGGCTGGAACGGGGCGGACACTGGGTGCACCACCCGTTCGACGGCGACGGCATGATCACCGCCCTGCGCTTCGAGGGCGGCCGGGCGCTGCTGCGCAACCGCTTCGTGCGCACCGAGGGCTGGCAGGTGGAGGAGCAGGCGGAACGCTTCGCGTATCGCGGCGTGTTCGGCACCCAAAAGCCCGGCGGTGTGCTGGCCAACGCCTTCGATCTGCGTCTCAAGAATCTTGCCAACACCCATGTGGTGCGCCTGGGCGACCAGCTGCTGGCCCTGTGGGAGGCGGCCGAGCCCTACGCCCTCGACCCCGACACGCTGGAGACCCGCGGCCTCTCCCGCCTGGACGGGCTGCTCAAGCCCGGTGAGGCCTTCAGTGCCCACCCCCGCTTCGACCCTGGCCACCACGGCGAGCCCCGGATGGTGACCTTCGGTGTGAAGGCTGGCCCCACCAGCACGATTCGGTTGATGGAGTTCGCGATGGCTGACGACCCGGCGCGCGGGGTGAAGGCCGGCCAGTTGCTGGCCGAGCGTCGCGACAACTTCAAGGGCTTCGCCTTCCTGCACGACTTCGCCATCACGCCCCACTGGGCGGTGTTCCTGCAGAACGCCGTGGCCTTCAACCCGCTGCCCTTCGTGCTGGGCCAGAAGGGCGCGGCCCAGTGCCTGGCCAGCAAGCCTGGGCAGGCCGGTGCCTTCTGGCTGATCCCGCGGCCCGGCGCCGAGAGCGGGGCCATGGAGCCAATCCAGGTGCCGGCGCCGGAGGGCTTCGTGTTCCACCACCTCAATGCCTGGGAGAGCCGGGATGGCCGGGAGCTGGTGGTGGATTCGATCGTGTATGCCGACTTCCCCTCGATCGGGCCCGGCACCGACTTCCGCCAGGTGGATTTCGACAGCATTCCAGAAGGCCAGCTGATGCGCTGCCGCATCGATCTGGAGCGGGCCCGCACTGAGCCCGGACAGGCGGTGCAGCAGGAATGGCTGGAGCAGCGCTGCTGCGAGTTCGCCTGCGTGAACCCGCGGCGCCAGGGGCTGGAGGCCCGCTACGCCTGGATGGCTGTGGCCGAGCGGGAGCGCGGCAACGACCCCCTGCAGGCGATCGAGAAGCTCGACCTGGCCAGCGGCGAGCGGCGGGTGTGGAGCGCGGCGCCGCGGGGTTTCGTGAGCGAGCCGCTGATGGTGCCCGACCCCACGGTCTCCGCCAGCGATCCGGCCGCGGAGGATGGCGGCTGGGTGCTCTGCCTGGTGTGGAACGGCGCCCGCTGCGCCAGCGACCTGGTGATCCTCAACGCCGCCGACATGGCGGAGCAGGCGGTGCTGGAGCTGCCCCTGGCCATCCCCCACGGCCTGCATGGCAGCTGGGTGCCCGCGGGCGTGTGATCCACCGCCTGGGTTCAGCGCGCCGGGTTCCCCGCGGCATGGTTCGGGATTGCCCGCGCGGCCTCGAAGCCGTTTCAACCCTCAGGCATGGTTGAACCTTGGCGCCAAGCCCCCCTGGGTCAACGCATGATTCCGCAGTGCTGCCTGCTGATCGAAACCAGGAAGTTTCCGATCTTGCCTGGGGAAGACCGGGAGATCGTGAATGAAGGGATGTATGGCAAGGCGTTTTGTCAGTACCTTGAATCCACCCTTCCGCTCGCTGGCGTGCGGGTGTCTTGTTTCTGCGCTGAAGATTGGGGCTGGTGGCTGGACGTTGAGCGCAGTGGCTTCAGGATGGGCCTCTGTCTCTATGCCGATCCTGCAGCACGCCAAGCACCGGAACGTTACGCCCTGCTCCCATCCGTGCAGCAGGGGCGGACGTGGTCCTGGTTGCGGTTGGCCATGGTGGATCACACCGCATCGGTGTTGAAACTCATGGATGTTGTTGCCCGCATGCTGGAGGAAGACAGTGATATCTCCTCTGTCGCAAGGCAGGACGACTATCCCTTCTAGGAGGGTGCTTGCCTGGTTGTCCCGTCGAGCACGCCCTGGGCTTGTACGTTGTTCGGGAACACAACTCATTCGTGGCCGTGAATCACGTCAGGCTCGGTTATGTCATCATTTACGTGGCTGACGTTGCATCGGCCGTGCGGTTCTACGGAGATGCCTTCGGGATACGGGCGCGGTTTGTGCATGAGGGCGGCGACTACGCCGAGCTCGAAACCGGGGAGACAACTCTGGCGTTCGCTGCCCATTCCCTCGCGGCTGCCAATTTCCCAGGCGGCTACACAAAGTTGACCGATCTGGCGACACCTGCGGGTGTGGAAATCGCCTTGGTCACCGAAGATGTGGCCCTGGCAGTGACGAATGCCATTGCGGCGGGAGCCACGGTCATCGCCGATGCCAAGGCCAAGCCCTGGGGCCAAACGGTGGCCTACGTGCGTGCTCCGGATGGTTGCCTGGTGGAACTCTGTTCGCCCATGGCTGGCTGACCTGGCCGGCTGAGCTAGCCGGCTGGATCGGCCTGCCGGGCCCAGGTTGCCCCCAGCTCCCGCAGCTGCGGCGCCAGCAGGGCAAAGGCCTTGCCCCGGTGGCCGATGCGTCCCTTGAGCTGCTTGTCCATTTCGGCATAGGTGAGGCCGGTGTCGGGCACCAGGAACACCGGGTCGTAGCCGAAGCCGCCGCTGCCGCGGCACTCCTCCAGGATCACCCCCGGGCAGATCCCCTCCACCTCCAGGCGGATGGTGCCGCTGGGATCGGCCACGGCCAGGGCGGCGGTGAACTGGGCGGAGCGGTCGGCCGCCCCCGCCAGTTCGCGCAGCAGGCGGGCGATGCGGGCCCCGTCGCCGTCGGCGTAGCGGGCCGAGTGCACACCGGGGGCGCCACCCAGGGCGTGCACGCTCAGGCCGGAGTCGTCGGCCAGGGCCCAGCAGCCCGTGGCGCGGGCCACGGCCACCGCCTTGAGGCGGGCGTTCTCGGCGAAGGTGTGGCCCGTTTCCTCCACCTCCAGGCCCTCCGGCTGGGGCCGGATCTCCAGACCCAGGTCGGCCAGCAGGTGGCTGAATTCCCGCACTTTGCCCGCATTGCCGCTGGCGATCACCAGGGCTGGCTGGTCGGCCCCAGGGGAGAGGGCGGCGGCAGAGCGGCCGGGCATGGTGATCAGCCCTCCAGCGCGTAGTGACGCGCCCAGGCCAGTACCTCGGCCACCCGATCGGCGCTGGGCGCCTCGCAGTAGAGGCGCAGCAACGGCTCGGTGCCGGAGAAGCGCAGCATCAGCCAGTGGCTCGGGCCCAGGCGCAATTTCACGCCATCGGTGCGGATCACCTCCTGCACCGGGCTGGCGGCCACCTCGGCAGGTGGGGTTTCGGCCAGCCGGGCCTCCAGTCGCCGGCGCGCGGCCATGTCCGGCAGCCGCAGGTCGAGCCGGTCGTAGCTGGCGGCGCCGCCGTGGGCCTGTTGCAGGGCATCCAGCCGTTCGCCCAGGGGCAGTCCCCCCTCCACCAGCGCCTCGATCAGCAGCAGGGCGGCAAACGGCGCGTCCCGCTCGGGCAGGTGCATGCCGAAGCCCACGCCTCCCGACTCCTCCCCTCCCACCAGCACCTCGCCGGCCAGCATCTCGGCGGCGATGTACTTGAAACCCACCGGCTTCTCCAGCACGGTGCGGCCCAGGCCCTCGGCCACCAGGTGCATCAGGTCGGAGCCGCTCACCGTTTTCACCACGGTGCCGGGCAGCTGGCGGGCCCGGGCCAGGTGGTCGATGAACAGGGGCATCAGCAGCTGGGTGCTGCAGAAGCGACCGCGCTCGTCGATGGCGGCAATGCGGTCGCCGTCGCCGTCGAACACGATGCCCATCGCCGGCAATCCGGCGGCCGTGCTGGCCTGCACCGCGCCGATCAGTTCGCCCAGGTAGGGGGCCAGCGGTTCGGGGGGGTAGCCCCCAAACAGCGGATCGCGGTTTGCCCGGATCTCCTGGATGGCGCCGCTGGCCGAGGCCTGTTCCCCCAGTAGGGCCGGCAGCACGCCTGCCGCCGAGCCATGCATCGGATCCACGATCACCCGCAGACCCAGCCGCTGCAGGCCCTCGGCCAGGGCGGCGGTGTTCACCTTGGCCTTCAGGCCGGCAAGGTAGGCGCCGAGGGCATCAAAGCGGGGTTCGCTCGCCGCTGCAGGCGAGATGGGCACGCTCACCCCGCCTGCGGCCAGGCGCGTTTCCACCCGCGCGGTGAAGTCGCCCTCCACCGAGCCGCCAAAGGGGCCCTTGATCTTCAGGCCGAGCCACTCCGGCGGGTTGTGGCTGGCGGTGACCACCAGGGCTCCCAGGGCGGCCCGCTCCACTACCGCCCAGCTGGCGGCGGGCGTGGGGGTGGGCGAATCGGCCAGTACCGGCTCGAGGTCGACGCCGCGCACGGCACTGCCGATCGCCTCGGCCAGTTCGGGAGCCAGGAAGCGGCGGTCGTAGCCGATCACCACCTCGCGACTGTCCAGCCCCTCGGGCGCCGAGTAGGCCAGCTCAGCGGCGGCGGCGGCGGCTACGGGCAGCAGCCGCTCCACGGTGATGTCCACGCCGAGGATGCCGCGCCAGCCGTCGGTGCCGAAGGCGATCGGGGCCGCCTCCAGGGGCAGGGGGGCAGAGGCCATCGGATTGCTACAGGCGTGCGGGGACCCATTCAACTGGGTCCCGGGTCACGGGGCAGCGGTTCCGGGCGGAGGGGCACCGGCCGCATCGGGATCCACCGGCAGCCCCCGCACGGCCAGGGCTGCCCGCCGCGCCAGCAGCAGCAGGGGGTAGAGGCGGCGGGCCCGGGCCGGCCCGGCCAGCAGGGGCGCCAGCAGCTGCAGCAGCAAGGCACTGGGCGCCATGCGGGAACAGATCCACTCAATGGCGTCGGCGCCATGCAGCACGCGGTCGCCCACGAGCAGCATGGCGCCATCACGCAGCTGATATCCCTGCCCGGCCAGCTGGTGGCGCAGGGCCCGATCGCTGCGCCCATCGCGGATCTGCAGGCCGGGAATGCCGCTGCGCAGTTCGCTCAGTTCGGCGAAGTGCCGGCAGAACGGGCAGCCCCCGTCAAACACCAGCACGGGGATCGCTGCAGCGGCTGGCGGGGAGGGGCTGGCTGGGGAATCACGCACGGGCATCCGGTCGTTGGGCGGTGAGCGCCGTTGAGCGGTGGACGTTGGATGGTTGGGGCCAGCCTGGCGGATCCGGGCGGTCAGCGCAGGGAGCGGCCCTTCCAGGTCCAGCCTCGGCCGCTCAGGGTGCGCCAGGCCGATGTGGGTCCCAGCACCCCCACCACCAGGCCGCCGGCCCCCATCAGCCACCAGTGGCGGAGCGGGAGCTGAAAGGCCCGCCGGGTCCACAGGCGCAGGCCCAGCTGCAGGCCGATCCCCAGCACGGCCAGGGCCAGGGCCGCCAGCAGCGGCAGCCGCAGCTCTGCCAGTTCGGCAGCCTGCCGGCCCAGCAGGCCCAGGCTGATCGCGGCAGCCGGAGCCAGCAGCCAGGGTCCGCTGAACAGCAGCACCACCACCGTGGCGGCACCGAGAGCCTTGGCCAGGCTCCCGTCCAGGCCCGTGAACCAGTTCTTGCTCCAGCCCTCCCACAGGGCCGCGAAATCGGGGTACATCCGCAGTTCGGCCGCATCCAGGCCGAGCAGATAGCGCAGGCGGTAACCGGCTGCCTTGATCCGACGCGCCAGGGCCAGATCCTCTACCACTTCCCCCGCGAGGGCCCGGTGGCCGCCGATCGCCAGGTAGGCCGTGCGCCGAAACAGCATGAACGGCCCGGCCGCAAAGGCGGTGGGGTCGGCCGGATCGTTGGCGGCGTTGATCGGAAAGCCCAGCCCCAGCAGGCTGGCCATGATCGGCTGCACCATCCACTCCGCCAGGCAGCCGCAGCAGAGCCGGGGGGCCAGGCTGAGCAGGTCCGCCCCCTCGTCCACTGCCTGGCCCAGGGCCCGTTGCAGGGTGGCGGGCTGCAGGCGCACATCGGCGTCCACGAACAGCACCCAGTCGCTGTTGATCGTGTCCATGGCCCGGCTGCAGGCCCAGTTCTTCCCCACCCAGCGCTCCCCCTGCGGCCGGGGCCCCGCCTCCAGCAGCGAGAACCGTTCGCTGCTGTCCCCACGGGCGGAGCGGGCCGTGGCCCTGGCGACGGCAGCGGTGGCATCGCTGCTGCCGTCATCCACCAGCACCACCTGCCACTGCGGGCAGGGCGGCGCGCTGGCCAGCAGGCTGGCGAGGCAGGCGGCGATGTTGGTCTCCTCGTTGTAGGCCGGCACCACCACCGTGAGGGAGCCCTCCGGGAGGGTTCGGGCCTCCGCCCGCAGCCGGGGCGCCTGGCGGATCACCAGCACCAGCCCCCCGAGCAGGATCGCCAGCCCCAGGCAGGCCGCAGCCGCCAGCCCCAGCAGGCTCCAGGCCAGCACGGGCCACAGCAGATCGGGCCCGGGAGTGACGGGCGGGGTCAGGGGATGCAACAGGTGCCGGTGGGCCGCGCCCCCCACCGTGGCAGGGGGGCCGGTCCCTAGCCTGCTGCCATGCCCCAGGAGGTGCTCACCGACCGGCTGCTGCGCAGCTGGCTGCGTTGCCGACGTCGCGCCTGGCTCGATCGCCATGGCGATCCGGCCCTGCGTCTCTGGACCGCCCACCGCGCTCTGGCCCTCGGGGACCAGCTGGCCAGTTTTCAGAGCCTGCTGCCCCAGAAACCTGGCCATGGGGAGCCCGCCTGTGCCGCTGCCGCCCCTGGTGTGGTGGGGCTTCGGCTGCGCGGTCGGGGCCCCGGCGGGGTGACCCTCGAGGCCCACCCGGCCCTGCTGGAGCGGGTCCCCGGGCCGAGCGTGTGGGGGGAGCACGCCTACCGGCCGGTGCTCGGCCGCCAGGGGCGCAACCTCACCCGCGAGCACCGCCTGCTGCTGGCCCTGTGGGGCCGGCTCCTGGGGGAGCACCAGCGGGCCCCGGTGGCCCAGGCCCTGGTGGTGGCGGGATCGGGACGGGCCCTGCAGCGCGAGCAGCTCCGGCTCACCGGTGGCCTGCAGGCCCAGCTGGAGGAGGCGCTGCCCCGGCTGGCCAGCGACCTGACCCGCGACCAGCCGCCGCCGCTGGTGGCCGACCGCAAGAAGTGCGTGCTCTGCAGCTGGCGCGGCCTCTGCGACCAGGAGGCGTCCCGCCAGGGCCACCTCAGCGAGGTGAGCGGCATCGGCGGCAAGCGCCGCGAGATGCTGCTCGAGCACGGGATCACCAGCCTGCCCCAGCTGGCGGCCAGCGATCCCCACCAGCTGGCCGAGGCTCTGGCGGTGCATGGCGACCAGCACCGCGACAGTGCCGCCGCGCTGGTGGCCCAGGCCCGGGTGCAGGCCAGCGGCCGGGCCGAGCGCCTGGAGGCTGAAGAACCGGCTGCGCCGCACCCGCTGCCGGAGCTGGCCACGGCTGCCGGCGTGCTGCTCTACGACATCGAGTCGGATCCCGATGCCCGGGACGACTTCCTGCACGGCTTCGTGATCGTGCCCCGGCCAGACCATGGTCGGTGGCCCAGCCAGCCCGACCCCACCTGGCGCTACCAGCCGCTGCTGGCGCTGCAGGAACATGGCGAGGCGCGTCTGTGGACACGGCTGCGGGCCCTGCTGGAGCGCTACCCCGACTGGCCCCTGCTCCACTACGGCGAAACGGAGGCCATCTCCCTGGTGCGCCTGGCCCAGCGCCAGGGGGCCGACCCGGCGGCCGTGGCGCAGCTGCGGGGCCGCCTGGTGGACGTGCATGCCCGGCTGCGGCGTCACTGGCGCCTGCCGGTGAGCAGCTACGGACTCAAGGCGGTGGCCAGCTGGCTGGGATTCCGCTGGAGCCAGAGCGGGGTGGATGGGGCCCGCTGCCTGCTCTGGTGGCGCCAGTGGCGGCGCGATGGCGGGGTGGTGAGGCTCGAGCGGATCTTCACTTACAACCGCGACGACAACCTCGCCACCTGGACGGTGCTCACCTGGCTGCTGTCCCCCCCGGACCCACAGGAGGCGTCCCGAACCGCTCGGGCAGAGAAAGGCTGAGGCGTGCGGCCCCGGTGCCCTCTCCCGCCTGCAGGTGCTGCTCGCCCAGGCCGGCTCGCCGCACCATGGCCAGGCCGATCCGCGCACCGTCGCCCAGCTCCAGCAGGGAGGTGATCCGCCCCAGTCGGCCCGGCTGGGAGGCACTGAACAGCTCCTGCCCAGGCATCGGTGGCGCTGCGCTGCTGCCCGCGGCCCAGTGCCAGCGGCGCAGCTGTTGCTTCACGCCGTCGTAGGTGGCCAGTTTGGCCAGGGTTTCCTGGCCCACGTAGCAGCCCTTGTTCAGCGCCACCCGGCCAGCCAGACCGAGTTCAAAGGGATTGTGATCCCCATTCAATTCGGCCGGTGCGGCTGGAATTCCCTGCTGGATGCGCCACCGCTCGGCTTCGTCGCCCTCCAGCCGCCGCCGATCCGCCAGTTCGGCGGGCAGGGGATGGTCCAGGGGCAGCACCAGCGCGTTGCCCAGCCGCCAGCCGGCGCCCTGGACACAGCGCTGCCAGCTGCCGGCAGGGCTGGCCGGCAGTTCCTGCTGATCGGCCCCGAGGGGCAGGATCCAGCGCACGGCCACCACCGGCTGCAGGCTCACCCGGTCGGCGGGGAACAGCACCCGATCAAGGGACTGATGCACCAGGGCGGGATCGCCGCCGCCCACCAGCAGCCAGGCCCCGTCCCCATCCACGAGCACCTCGGCCAGCGCCCGCAGCCGGGCTGTGGCCGTGATGCAGCAGGTGGGGATCCAGCTGCCTGGCGGGGCGCCTTCGATGCTGGCGCTGGTCTGGCCGTGCAGCACCCGCAGGGCGTCGGGACCGTCCAGCCGGATCAGGCCCGCGGGGAGATCGAGGCGGCAGGCACCACTCGGTTCCCAGTCCCAGGGTGTGGTCATGGCAGCGGTCGGGCGGCGATGGCGGCGATCTCCTCGAGCTGGAACAGGCTATGCAGCTGGAGCCCGGCGGCGTTCATCGCCGCCAGGCCCCCCTCCTGGCGGTCCACGATCGCCACGACGCGCCTCACCTGGTAGCCCGCCTCCCGCAGCTGGGTCACGGCCTTCAGCGACGACCCTCCGGTGGTCACCACGTCCTCCAGCACGGTGATGGTGCTGCCGGCCGGGGGCAGCGGCCCCTCCAGCCAGGCGCCGGTGCCATGGCCCTTGGCCTCCTTGCGCACGATCAGGGCGTCGAGGGGGCGGCCCCGCAGGGCGGCCTGCAGGGCCACCGCGCTCACCAGCGGGTCGGCGCCGAGGGTGAGCCCGGCCACGGCCCCAGCTTCCGCCTCCACCGCCTCCAGCAGCAGTTCCCCCAGCAGGGCCAGCCCCTCGCCACTGAGGCTCACCGGCTTGCAGTTCACGTAGTGGTCACTGCTGCGTCCAGAGGCCAGGGTGAAGCTGCCGTGGCGGTAGGCCCGCTCCGCCAGCCGCTCCAGCAGCAGCTGGCGCCGGCCCGCCGCGGTGTCCGGAAGGCGGATGCCGGATGGGGAGACCGGTGTGGACACTGGTGCTTTCGCATTGGATTGTCTAGTTTGCTTCCCATGCGGTGCCTTCTCCCTGTGACCTCCCCACTGGCCCACCCCACCGTGCCTGCCGCAACCGTGTCTGGTGCTATCGGTGCTGTGATGCGAAGGCCGCTGCTGGGGCTGCTTCCGCTGCTGGGGCTGGCCCTGCTGCCTCCGGTGCAGGCCGGGCCTGCCGTATGCACCACCACGCTGGAGGCCCCACCCCGGTCGTCCAGCATCGCCGCGCCGGCGGCGCCGGTGGAGGTCACCCGCTGCGGGGTGACCCAGACGGTGCCGGAGCTGATGCAGCGCCGTTTCTTCAGCTACACGCCTCCCTTCGCCGAGGGGGTCAGCATCACCGGCCAGATCACCTCCCTGCTCGGTATTTCGATGGGCGGCGGGGATGGTCGGCGCGTGATGGGTCTGGGATTCCCCGATCAAACCATCATCTGGGACGGCACCGCCGTGCAGAACACCACCCAGTTCCTGCTGCAACAGCAGAGCGACCCCATGCCCTGGCGCACAACGGACGTGTCCAACGGTTTTTCAGGCAGCCTGGGCGGAGGCCAGGCGGGGTCGGGGCAGGACGGGCCAGGCCAGGGGGCGGCTGCTTCCGGCATCCATTCTTCCTGGCAGGATGGCCGAGCCAGCTTTCCCCTGCCCGTGCAGGACTTTCGCTGACGGTGGCCCTGGCCGGGGGGTCTAGCAATCTGGTGAATGCAGCGGACTCATAATCCGCTTTAGGCGAGTTCGATCCTCGCGACCCCCATCCTCTTGATCGTGGGCCACGGGGCTGGCCAGACCATCGTTACGGTGACTCTCCCCGCGGCCAAGCCATGCCCTGGACCGCAGCCGCCATTCCGGACCAGAGCGGTCGGCTGGCGCTGATCACTGGCGCTAACAGCGGACTGGGATTGGAAACCGCGCGGGCCCTTGCCGCCAAGGGTGCCGGCGTGATCCTGGCGTGCCGCTCCCTGGCCCGGGCCGAGCAGGCCCGCCACCAGTTGCTGCCCGAGGCAGGCGGACCGATTGATCTGCTGGAGCTGGATCTGGCCGATCTCGCCTCCGTGCGGGAGGCGGCCCGGCAGCTGCAGGATCGCTATGGCCGCCTCGATCTGCTGATCAACAACGCCGGCGTGATGGGCCTGCCCCGCAGCCTCACCCGCGACGGCTTCGAGCGCCAGTTCGGCATCAACCACCTGGGTCACTTCGCCCTCACCCAGGCCGTGCTGCCCCTGCTGCGCGGCCAACCCGACGCCCGGGTTGTCACCGTGACCTCCGGCGCCCAGTACTTCGGCCGCATCAGTTTCGACGACCTCCAGGGCGAACGGCGCTACGACCGCTGGCAGGCCTATGGCCAGAGCAAGCTGGCCAACGTGATGTTCGCCCTGGAACTGCAGGAGCGGCTGGATGCCGAGGCGGCAGGAGTGACTTCCCTGGCCGCCCACCCCGGTGTGGCCCGCACCAACCTGCAGCCGGCCTCGGTGGCGGCCAGCGGCTCCTGGGCGGAGGCGCTGGCCTATCGGCTGATGGCCCCCCTGTTCCAGAGCGCGGCCCAGGGGGCACTGCCCCAGCTCCATGCCGCCACGGCCGTCGGGGCCCGGCCCGCAGGGCACTACGGCCCGGACAAGCTGGGCGGCATGCGTGGCTTCCCCATCGAGGTGCGGGTCGCCCCTGCAGCGCTCGACGCCGAGCAGCGGCGTCGGCTCTGGCGGGTGAGCGAGGAGCTCTGCACCGCTTCGGCAGCGGCCTAGCCCAGCTCCAGGCAGGCCAGCCCAAACACCTCGGCGAGCGGCACCGTGGGCTGGGGGCCGCGGTACATGCGCTGGGTGCGCGACAGCGGTTGGAATCCCAGGCCGGTGAGCAGCGTGGCTGCGGCCCGGTTGGCATCGGGCACGTCGATCAGCACCACGCCGGGGTGGCGGGCGATCAGCTCCAGCAGGATCTGGCGGGCCAGGGCGGGGCTGTCGGCCAGCAGCGGGCCGATGCGCCAGCCCTCGCCATGGCGCAGCAGGCAGGGCCGGATCCGGCCGAAGCCGTGGCAGCGCCCTGCCCCATCGATCAGCGCCAGCACCGTGCCGGCCGGGTGGCGCAGCCAGTCGGCCAGGAAGTGGGGCCTGGGGCTGGGCTCCCGCTCGGCGTCGTAGCGCTGCACCGCCGCCGTCGGGATGGCTGTCCCCGCCACCAGGGCCAGGTCTGTTCCGCCCGGGCTGGCGCCATCGGCCTGCGGATCCCCGCCGGCTTCGGCATGGATCAACTGCCAGCGGGTGGTGGGAGAAGCCGGTTGAAAGCCCCAGCCCGCATAGTCGTCGACGCGTTCCGGAGCGGCCTCCAGGCCGATGCAGGGCAGATCGCCCAGGTGTTCCAGGGCATGGCGCCACAGGGCCACGCCGAAGCCTCGGCCCCGCTGGTCGGGGGTGACCAGGAACAGGCCGATGAATCCATAGGCGGCGTTGTAGCGCACACCGGCGATGCACCCCACCGGCTCCCCGTCGAGCCAGCCCACCCACAGGCCCTGGCGGTCGGTGTGGCGGTAGATCGCCACGTCCCCCAGGCCCGGCGTGAAGCCCTCCGCCCGCGCCCAGCCGGTCACCACGTCGATGTCCCGCCGGGTGAGCGGACGGATCAGCAGCCCGGCGTCCCCCGGCATCGCGATGGCGGTGTCTGGCTCCGGTCTAGCCCCGGCGAGGGCGTGTGGCGGCACGGCGGATAATTCAGGGATCCACCTGTGCTCCAGCACCGCTCCCTCCCCAGCCATGTTGTCGCCCCCAGCCCTGCCTTGCCCCGTGCCGAACCCTGCCCGGTCTGGGGGGTTGTGATCGAGCTCTCGGTGCTGGCTGTTCTGGTCGCCCTGCTGGCCTTCTTTTCAGCGGGAGAGATGGCCCTGATCCGTCTGCGGCCCAGCCGGGTGCACCAGTTGGTGGAGGCCGGCCAGCCCGGAGCCGAAGCCGTGGCCAAGTTGCAGCGGCGGCTGCGGCGGGCCCTAGTGGCCACCCAGCTGGGGATGGTGCTGGCCCTGGTGGCCATCGGCTGGGCCGGTCGCGGCCTGGCGGAGCGGCTGGGTTGGGTCGCCCAGGGCGCCGTGTCCCAGAGCGTGCTCGATCTGGCCGTTTTTCTGCTGCTGGCGCTGCTGGCCAGCCTCCTGGGGGGACTGGCGCCGAAGGCCTGGGTGCTGCACAGTCCTGAGCACTCGGCGCTCACGCTCGCTCCGCTGCTGGATGCGGTGAGCCGTTCGCTGGCCCCGCTGCTGAGCCTGGTGGAGCGGCTGGCTTCCCTGTTGCTGCATCTGCTGGGACTGCCCCGCAACTGGGACGAGCTGGTGCCGGTGCTCTCCGCCGGCGAGCTGGAGAGCCTGATCGAAACCGGCAGCGTCACCGGACTGATGCCCGATGAGCGCAACATCCTCGAGGGGGTGTTTTCCCTGCGCGACACCCTGGTGCGCGAGGTGATGGTGCCCCGCGCCGGCATGGTCACCCTGCCGGTGGAGGCCACCTTCGCGGAGCTGATGCGGGCGGTGCACGACACCGCCCATGCCCGTTTTCCGGTGATCGGCCGCTCCCTCGATGACGTGCGCGGCCTGCTCGACCTGCGCCATCTGGCCGACCCGATCGCCCGCGGGCTGCTGCAGGCCGATTCCCCGCTCCAGCCCTACATCCGGCCGGTGGCCCAGGTGCAGGAGAGCACCCCCCTGGCTGAACTGCTGCCCCTGATCCGCAGCGGCCAGCCGCTGCTGGTGGTGGTGGATGAGCACGGCGGCACGGAGGGACTGGTGACCGTGGCCGACCTCACCAGCGAGATCGTGGGGGATGACGACAACCCACTGGAACCCGATACGGATCTGATTGGCCTGGGTGCGGGGTGCTGGTCGGTGGCTGGAGATCTGGAGATCGGTGAGCTCAATCGCCAGTTGCCGCTGCAGTTGCCCGAGGCGGAGGGGCATCACACCCTCGCCGGTTTCATGCTCGAGCGGCTCCAACACATTCCATCAGCGGGCGAAGGACTGCGCTGGAAGGGCTTTCACTTTCAGATCCTGGCCATGGATGGCCCACGGATCGACCGGGTGCAGATCGAGCAGCGCACTGGGCCGTAGGACGGGCTGGCCTGTGGAGCCATGGCGGCGATCCCATATCACTGATAATCAGCTCGTTTGAGTGCCTGGCCATGAACCCGGTCCGCGTGGGGGTCATCGGCATCGGCAACATGGGCTGGCATCACGCCCGCGTGCTGAGTCTGATCAAGGATGCGGAACTGGTGGGTGTGGCCGATCCCGACCCCGAGCGTGGTCGGCTGGCCATCGAGCAGTTCGGTTGCCGCTGGTTTCCGGCCTACGACCAACTGCTGCCCCTGGTGGATGCGGTCTGCATCGCCGTGCCCACCCTCATGCATCACCACGTCGGCCTGGCCTGCCTGCAGGCCGGATGCCACGTGCTGATCGAAAAGCCGATTGCCGCCAGCCAGGAAGAGGCAGCTGACCTTAACAGTGCCGCCTCGCAGGCAGGGGTACTTCTGCAGGTGGGCCACATCGAGCGCTTCAACCCCGCCTTCCGCGAGCTGCTCAAGGTGGTGGTCAATGAGGAGGTGGTGGTGCTCGAAGCCCGCCGCCACAGTCCCAACCCCGATCGCGCCAACGACGTTTCGGTGGTGCTCGATCTGATGATCCATGACATCGACTTGGTGTTGGAGCTGGCCCAGTCGTCGGTGGTGGGGCTGGCGGCCGCCGGCGGCCGCAGCGGCGATGGCCCGATCGACTACGTCAACGCCACCCTGGCCTTTGCCAATGGCGTGGTGGCCAGCCTCACGGCCAGCAAGATGGCCCACCGCAAGATCCGCAGCCTCAGCGCCCATTGCCGCGGCAGCCTGGTGGAGACGGACTTCCTCAACCGCACGCTGCACATCCACCGGCGGGCCCACCAGTCGGTGAGCGCCGACCGCGGCGAACTGGTGTACCGCTCTGATGGGGTGATCGAAGAGGTGAGCACCACCTCGATCGAACCCCTTTACGCCGAGCTGGACCACTTTCTGGCCTGTGTGCGCGGCGAGGAGTCGCCGGCTGTGGATGGGCTGCAGGCCTCGCGGGCCCTGTTGCTCGCCGATCTGATCGAGCAGTGCGTAGAGCAGCCCAATCTCTGCATGAGCCTCGACAGGCCGATCTGATTCCGCCGCCGCCGGATCAGCTGGTCTGGCTGAGCTCCTTCAGGGCCTGCAGCTGCCAGCGGCGACAGGCGCCGGGGGAGGAGCGGTAGAAGCGGTCCCAGGCTTCGGCCTTGTGCTGGCCGTAGTCATCGGCGGGCACCTCGGGGTGCTGCTGCTGCCAGCCCACGCGCACGGCGTGGCCGATCACCACATCCAGGGCCAGGTCATCGTCGAAGCGCATCCTGGGGTTGGTCTCCACAAAGGCCATCAGGGTGATCAGGGTTTCGGTGCAGAGCTGGCGGTATTCCGGCGCCTCGATCTTGCTGAGCAGGTGTTCCACCAACGAGGCGAAGTTGCGCTCCCCGGCCGTTTTCTCGCTGAGCAGCGGGGCACTCTCCAGCCGGTTGCGCTTCTCGAGCTTGTCGCCGATCACGAGGCCTCGGCAGTGGTGCAGGAGTTCCCACACCCCCGCGTAGAAGTCGCGCGGCACGCGGCCCAGGGCGCCCAGCCGCATCCGGTGCTGCAGCCAGCATTCACCCCGGGGTAGCTCCTCGAGCGGGTCGGGCACGGTCCAGCGGACCCGGCCGCTCAGGTGCAGCTGCTCCTTGCTCTGCAGCGCGGCCCGGGCATGGTCCACATCCGCCAGCACGGCCCGCAGCCGCCGGCGGATCCCATGGGGCGGTTGCTGGCAGAGCCGCTCGAAGGCATCGATCGGATTGAGATCAGCTTCGGCGGCCAGCTCACTAGTGAGCAGCAACAGCAACTGCCCCAGCTGGAGGGTGAGGCCCCCGCTCAGCAGGCTGGGCTCGTGCCGGGCCAGGCCGTCGAGGGCCAGCAGGAGTTCCTGTTGCAGCATCCATTCGCGGCCGTCCTCGCCGCTGAAGCGTCGGATCATCGCCGCGATCGTGGCGCTGTCCATGGGGGCGCTGATCAGGGAGTCGGCGGTGTAGTTGCGCCCCACCACCACCTGCTTCTGGCGCACCAGCAGGTCGGTGAGGGCATCCTCCAGCTGGGGATGCACCAGGTCGAGCTGGCCGGCCATGCGTCGCACCACGTCCCAGTCGCCGGCCTCCAGCGCCCGGCGGTACACCTCCTCCAGCAGGCTGCGCAGCGCCACCGGCTCGCCGCCGCCGGGACCCTGCAGCGTGGCGTCGCTGCCCAGGCGGCGGCCCAGCTGCTCCAACACCTCCGCCTGCTCCACCAGGGAGGTGCTGCCCCACAGCCGCTCGGCCAGGTCGGCGATGCTCACGTCCTCCCGCTCCAGGGCCAGTTCCTCGGCGGCGGAGAGTGGCGCCTGGCGCCGGCTGGCCTGCAGGGGCAGGGAGGGTTGGCCGCTGGTGTCCACAGCGGCGGCCTCGGCCGGCAGCTCCACCCAGGCCGCCTGGTCGGCCAGTTCGCCCAGGGGTGCCAGTCGCACCGGCACCCCGTCGATTTCGCCCGTGCGCAGCTGCTCCGCGAGGTCCAGGAAGGGGTGCGGGTTGGCCTGGAAGGGGGCCGCGGGAATCGGGATCAACAGCAGGGGGGCTCCCTGGCCGCGCCAGTGGCGTCGCAGCAGCCGCAGTTCGGCCACCACCGCATCCACGAGCTGTTCCGGATCGTCGGCCAGGTAGAAGGTGCCCTCCTCCAGCACGGCGGGCAGGAAGGCCAGCCGTTCGTCCGTCCCGTCTGCGCTGAGGCCCTGGGGTCGGCGGTAGAGCCGGGCCGTGGCCATGGTTTCCATGCGCACCGGCGGATGGCCGCTGAGTCCCAGCCTGGGGTTCGCCCCGGCCTGGTTCAGGCAGCCGGCCAGCTGCTGCGGACTGCCGATGCGGATCGCCCCCTGGGAATCGCCGTCGTGGCAGCAGGGCAGGCCCCGTTCGCGCAGGGCGGCGGCGATGGCCCCATTGCCGGGCACCAGCGCCACCAGCACCGCCTCGGTGCCCGGGGGATCCGGCAGCCGGCGGCCACTGGGGTCGAGATCGGCGGGGGTGATCAGGCCGGCCAACAGCAGATCCCCCAGCCAGGTGAGGCTCTGGGTCCAGAGCAGCGGCACGTTGGCGTTGGCCACCCGCGGCTGGCTCCCCGGTTGGAGCCGCTCTGCCGCCACCAGCGACTCCGGCACCAGATACAGCTCGGGCAACAGGGCCAAGCCCCCCAAATTCACGCTCACGCTGGCCAGGCGCTGGCGCCACTGGCGGGCTTCCTGCCAGCGCTCCTCGCAGCAGGCGGTGACCAGCTCGTAGGCCCAGAACAGGGGCCACTCGCACTCAATGTGCTCGAACTGGGCCAGTTCCTCGCGTTCGTAGTGCAGGCGGTTGTGGTCCTCCACCACGGTCTGGTGGCCGTCGCGGCGGAAGCGCTTGTAGCCGTAGCCGCCGCCCAGCTGGGCGCGGATCTTGGTGCGGGTGCGCTCCGCCAGCTGGGGATCCTCCACGGCCCAGGCTGGGTAACCGATCACCGAAAGGCAGGCGGCATCCACCTCCTTGCTGGCCGATTCCCGCGGCAGCAGGGCATCGAGGGCCCGACGCAGGCGCACGATCGCGTCGTGGGGAATCACCAGGCAGCAGCTGCCGTCGCCGTGGGGTCCGTAGAGATCCAGGCCCTCCAGGGCCTCCAGGGCGGCTTTCACCAGGCCGATCGAACTGGCGTTCCGCTCCGGCAGCCCGTGGTTGCCCTTGTCGCCCCGCTCCCAGATGCCGTAATCCGGGATCCGGTAGGCCTGGGCCACGTAGTACACCAGGTTCTGGATGAAGTCGCGCTCATGGTTGGAGCGCACCACCACCAGGCCGGCGCGGGTGAGCTGGGCCAGCTGCAGCAGGAACAGACCGGTGGCATCCAGTTGCAGATGGCCCCAGCCGTCGTCAGGCACCACCGGGTTGCCGCTGCCGGTGTCGAACTTGGCGTGGATCGCGTCCAGCCGGTGCAGGCTGTGCTTGAAGCGCTCCACCTTGGCGGCCTGACGCGCCATGGCATTCAGCAGGCCACGCATCAGTTGCAGCACGCGCTGCTCCAGCTCGAACACCCGCCGCGTGGCACCGTGCAGGCGCCGGTGGGCCAGGGCCAGGCCCCAGACGCACTGGATCGAATACACGCAGTCGCGCACCCAGGCGTCGCCGTAGTTGCCGTGCACCGTGTTGGCGGTGCTGGCCGGCAGCAGGCCGGTGATCGGGTGCTGGCGGCTGAGCACCACCGCGTCGATCTGGCGGTCGAGCTCCTGCAGCACGGTGGCGTCCCGGTCGTCATCGGCCAGGGATGTCTGCGGGGGAGCGCTGGCCATTTCGGAACGCCGCATCGGCAATCAAGCTCCAGCCATAGATTCTCTCCCGCAGCGGCACTCTCGATGGCAACAACCGCAACCACGGTGCTGGGTGTGCCTGTGCATGCCTGTCGGGACGCCTTCACCGAAGCCTTGGCCCTGCATGGGGGGGGCGGTGGTCAGATCGTGACCCTCAACGCTGAAATGACCATGGCTGCCCTGGCCCAGCCTGAATTGGGCCGCGCCATCGCCGCAGCCCAGCTGGTGATTCCCGACGGGGCCGGGGTGGTGTGGGCCCTCGGGCGTCAGGGCCTGAAGGTGCGGCGCAGTCCGGGCATCGAACTGGCCCGACGGCTGCTGCAGCACGCCGCCGTCGCTGGCTGGCGGGTGGCGCTGCTCGGCGCCTCACCCGCGGTGATGGAGCGCCTGCTGGAGCGGCTGAAGGCGGAGATTCCCGGCCTGCAGCTGGTGTTCAGCGCCCATGGCTATCAGTCGCCCGACGCCTGGCCCGGCCTGGAGCAGGACCTGCTGGCGACCCGGCCGGACCTGGTGCTGGTGGCCCTGGGTGTGCCGCGCCAGGAAACCTGGATCGCCGATCTGCCCGGCCCCCGGGGAGGCCTGTGGATGGGGGTGGGGGGCAGCTTCGACGTATGGGCCGGTGTGAAAAAAAGGGCCCCCGCCTGGATGGGGACCCTGAAGATCGAGTGGCTCTATCGGCTCGTGCAGGAGCCCAGGCGTTGGCGCAGGATGCTATCCCTGCCAGCCTTTGCCTGGGCGGTGCTGCGCAGCTGAGCTCTCCTTGCCGGGAACTTCGGTCAGCGGAAACCCACCGAGGCTTGCCAAACGAAGGCAAGCAGCAAGAAGAAGAAGGGAATGATCGGCAGGATGTCCACCAAGGGGGCAAAGGCCTGGTAGGCCTCGGGCAGCTGGGCCAGGGTCTGCAGGGCGTAGGCGGCCATCCCGGAACTCACGTGTCGCGTGAGGCGGACGCTACCACGTGTGCGCGGCCCTGGAGCCTGGCTCCCAGGGAGCGAAATCCTCTGCAAAACAGCCCTCGCGGATCGCCTGGCCCATCGCCGTGCTGAAGCGCACCAGCTGGGTGATGTTGTGCAGGCTCAGCAGGATCTTGCCCAGCATCTCCTCGGCCTTGATCAGGTGGTGCAGGTAGGCGCGGCTGTGCCTGCGGCAGGCGGGGCAGGCACAGCTGGCATCGAGGGGGCTGTGGTCGTGGCGGAAACGGGCGTTCTTGAGGTTCCAGCGCTCCCCGCCCACCAGCGCCGCCCCGTGCCGTCCCAGGCGGGTGGGCAGCACGCAGTCGAACAGATCGAAGCCGTTGGCCACGGCGATCGCCATCTCCGGCAAGGTGCCCACCCCCATCAAGTAGTGGGGTACCGCTTCGGGCAGCAGCGGCCCCACCTGGCGCACGATCCGGTGCATCTCCTCCACCGGCTCGCCCACGCTCACGCCGCCCACGGCGATGCCGGGCAGCCCCATCGCCGCCACCACCCGCGCCGATTGCTCGCGCAGATGGGGGAAGCAGCCGCCCTGCACGATGCCGAACAGCGCCTGGTCGGCCCTGGTGTGGCTGGCGATGCAGCGCTCCAGCCAGCTGTGGGTGCGCCGGCAGGCGGCGGCCACATCCGCCTCGCTGGCTGGATAGGGCGGGCACTGGTCGAAGGCCATGGCCACATCGGCGCCCAGGGCCATCTGGATCGCCATCGAGCGCTCAGGGGTCAGATCGATGCGGCGGCCGTCCCTGGGCGAGCGGAACACCACGCCGTCGTCGCTGATGCGGTTGATGTCTCCGAGGCTGAACACCTGGAAGCCGCCGGAGTCGGTGAGCAGGGGCCCATCCCAGGCCATGAAGCGATGCAGGCCGCCGGCGTCGGCCACGATCGGCTCACCCGGCTGCAGGTGCAGGTGGTAGGTGTTGGCCAGCACCATCTCGGCTCCCGTGCCCGCCAGCTGGTCGGTGGTCACGCCCTTCACCGTGGCCAGGGTGCCCACCGGCATGAAGCGGGGGGTGTGCACCGGTCCGTGGGGGGTGTGGAAGCAGCCGCAGCGGGCCCGGGTGTGGGGGCATTGGGCGGTGATCTGGAAGCGGAACGGGGCCGGGTCGGCCTGGGGAGGGGACCCGGGTCGGGGGAGCGGGCCGGCCCCCTGGGGTGAAAAGCTGATGGGTCCGCAGCGGTGCTGCGCTGACGCTAGAGGTCGCCTGGCCTACCCCACCGATCCCCACCCCACCGATCCCGGAGCCACCAAGGCGGGGCGCTTCCGGGCACCCGGTTGGCTGCGCGATCTCGCCGGCGCCTGGATCTTCTATTCCGTGCTGCCCGCCTGGCCGCGGCCGCGGCCGCGCTTTGCCCGGATCGCCCGCTTCGCCCCCTGGATCGCACTGGTGCTGGGCGGCTTGCAGGGATTGCTCTGGTGGCTGCTGGCCGGGTGGCTTCCCCCTGCTGCCCGGGTGGCGCTGGTGATGGT
Source organism: Bradyrhizobium ivorense (assembly GCA_943368005.1). Taxonomy (GTDB): domain Bacteria; phylum Cyanobacteriota; class Cyanobacteriia; order PCC-6307; family Cyanobiaceae; genus NIES-981. Next base: position 87,665 of record CALRKN020000007.1, read on the forward strand.
GCTGGCCTTGGCGCTGACCGGGGGCCTGCACCACGATGGGGCGCTGGACACCGCCGACGGCCTGGCGGCCGGGCCCCGTCGTCGCCTCGAGGCGATGGCCGACAGCCGGGTGGGGGCCGCCGCTGTGCAGGCGGCCCTGCAGCTGGCTCTGTTGCGGCTGGCGGCACTGGCCTGCCTGCTGCCGCTCACGCCCCTGCTGGGAGCCCTGTTTCTGGTATGGGCCTCCTACTGGGGACGGCTCTCCCCCCTGCTGGCGATGCAGTTTTATCCCTACCTGCGCAGGGGGGGCAGTGCGGCCTTTCATCGGCGTCACTGGCGTGGACTCGGACGGGAGCTGCGGCCTGCCCTGCTGGCCATGGTGGGCCTGTTGGCCCTCGCCTGCCTCTTGCCCCTGCCGCCGCCTTCCCCTCCGCTCGGGCTGGTGGGGCTGCTCGGCCTGCTGCCGGCCTGGTTTGTCCCCCGCTGGCTGGGCCACCGGCTGGGGGGCCACAGCGGCGACAGTTATGGCGCCTGCGTGGAGTGGACCGAAACCGTGGCCCTGCTCCTCATGGGTCTGGCGGTGCGTCTGCCGGCAGCGTGAGGCGGAAGGCATTGCCCTGCCCGGGCAGTCCCGGGGCCACGCTGGCGGGGCAGGGTTCCAGCTGCAGATCGCCGCCCAGGTGGCGGGCCAGCTGTCGTGCCAGCGCCAGGCCCAGCCCGGTGCCGGGTAGGTCGCCGCTGCTGCGGCCCCGCTTCCCCGGTTCGAAGATCTGTTCCCGTTCCTCGGCAGGGATCGGCTCGCCGCCATCCCACACGCACACATCCCAGCCCCCGCCCTCCGCTGGTGCTGCATGCAGGCCCACGGCGGCGCCGGCACCGCTGTAGCGGAAGGCGTTTTCCAGCAGGTTGGCCAGGATCTCCGCCACCGCGCCGGCGTCCCCGCGCCACTGGGGCAGGTGGCTGGGCCCATGCCAGGGGCGCCCCTGCAGAGCCGCGGTGGCCGTGGCGCGCTGCAGTAGGGGCTGGAGCAGATCCGCCAGCGGTTGTTCGGCGCCGCTTCCCAGGCTGGGGGGCAGCAGCAGGGGTGGGGTCTCCCCGGCCGGGGCGAAGCTGGGTTCCACCCGCTCGAGGGCATCGATCGCATTCACATAGCGCTGCAGTTGGTTTTCCTCCTGCAGCAGCCCTTCCACCAAAGGGCGGTTGCGGGGGTCATGTTCGAGTCGGCGCAGCAGCAGCTGGCCGAAGGTGCGCAGGGCGGCCAGGGGGTTGCGCAGCTGGTGCAGCAGCACCTTCAGCTGCTCCCGCTGCTGCTGCAGGCGCAGCTGCAGCTGGTGATGCTCCAGGTCGAGACAGAGGCCTTCGGTGAGGCAGTGACTCACGGCCTGGAGCCTCTGCTTCAGGGGCTCCGGCCAGGGCAGCTCGGTGGTCTCCACCAGCAGGGCCCCCAACAGCACGCCCCGGTGGCGCATCGCCAGCCAGCGGCGCCGTTCTGCCGGGCTGCGCAGATCGCTGTCACCGGTGAGGGAGGGAAGCACCCTGGTTCCGGCGGGCCACTGGCCCACCGGAACCAGGTCTGGAGCCCCGGCATTGCCCGGCTCGGTGACGTAAACCACCACGGAGGTCACGTCGGCGCGGTCGGCAAACTGGGCCAACTGGAAGTTCACCAGGCTCAGAAACCGCTTCGAGACAGGCATCTGGGCGTTGGCTGCGGCTTGTTCGGCCCCGGGGCTGAAAAAAATCTGGCGATCGCGAAGAAATCTGGGAAAAAGTCTTAAGATCTTCAGTATCGACCACTACCACGCGGTTTCGCGCGTTCCCAGGTCAGCGATGTGAAGCCTGCAGTTGCGCTTTTGTTCAACTGAGGCTACAGCAGAGGTGTGTTCAGGCTTTGGGTCTCCCGCGCCTGCTGCGCCCCCTCTGGGTAGGTGTACCGGGTTTCGGTGCGCCCACACGCGTCGTTGGCCTGTTGGGCACCGTCGGCACCGGCTGGTCGGGCGTTTTTGCACGCCGTGCTCCCCTTCAGCACTTCGTCCGTTGGCGGTTCACCCCGCTGCTCCTCGTCCTCCTCGATCCTCCCGCCCCAGGGAGTCCTTCCATGTCTAAGAAGCGCAAGCGGATCAGCCGCCGCCGCCTTGCTGGCCAGCGGGTTCTGGCCCATGTCTCCACGTTCAACCTGGAGACCGGCTCCCACAAGCCGGTCACCGCTGCCCGCCGCTACATCGCAGAGCAGGCCCTGGTGCCGCCTGCGCTGCTGAATGTGCGTCGCAATGAGCACACCACCGATCGCTTCTTCTGGGGTGAGAAGGGGCTGTTTAGTGCCCAGTACGCCGAGGAGAATCACTTCCTGTTCCCTTCCCTGCGCGACATCGTGGATCGCATCGGCGAAGAGGTGCTGTTCGAAGGCATCGAAGCGCTGGCCTCAGACGACTGGGAGGAAATGGAGGAGTACGAATACGCCTTCGTCTGAGCCCGGGCGGCAGCGGGCCCTGGGGCGCCCATTCCGCTCGCTGCCCCAACCCTCCGACCAGGCTTTCCGCCCCGCTTCCTGGGCCGGGCCCCTTCATGGAGCTGAGAATCACCTGATTCCTTCACAAGATTCCTTCACCTGATCCCCTCGCGTCATCCCTCAACAGCCGGACGGTCGCATCGCGGCCTGTCCGGCTTGTTTGTTGATGGGGGCGTGGGCGATGTCTCGGCTGGAGGGGTGGCGGCCACCGGTTCACCCGCGGGGCCGGCTCCAGCAGGCGGCGAGAAAGCGGCGGATGGCGGGGAAGAGCTCCGGATCGATCGCATGGCCGCCGTCGAAGCTCAGCAGTTCCACTTCGGCACCAACCTCCCGCAGCTGCCGGCTCACCGCCTCCGAGGCCGCGTAGGGCACCACCGGATCCTGGTGGCCATGGCTGAGCAGCACCGCGCTGGCCAGGCCGGTCTGCGGCTGCCAGTCGGGATGGGGGTAGCCGCTGCAGCCCACCAGCCCGGCGATCGGCAGGGCACCGGCGCTGGTGGCGACATCCAGGGCCATGGCCGCCCCCTGGGAAAAGCCGAGCAACACGGTGTTCTCCAGACCCAGCTCCGCATCGAGGGCCTGCAGGCGGCGATGCAGGTCGTGCCGGGCGGCGGGCAGCTGGGGCCAGCCCGGCTGCTGCAGGTCGTACCACTGGCGACCGACCCCGGCGGGGTGGGGCAGCGGGGCCTGCAGGGCCACCACACTGACCTCCGGCCCTACCAGCAACCGGCCCAGGTCGAGCAGGTCGTCGGCATCGGCTCCCCAGCCGTGCAGCAACACCAGGCGCTGCTGGGCTGAGGGCGGACCCAGCCGGATCAGGCCGGCCTCGCCGCCGCCGCTGGATGGTGAGCTGGATGGAGAAGGGGTCATGCCGCAAGCTCCCTGCAGACGTGCTGTCGCTGCGTAGGTTGGCCCTTCACCTCCCTGATCGCGAGCCATGGCCCCGACGGCCCTTCTGAGTGTGTCCAACAAAGAAGGCCTGGTGCCCCTGGCGGAAGGCCTGCTGGCTGCCGGTTATCAGCTGCTCTCCAGCGGTGGCACGGCCGCGGCCCTGCAGGCCGCCGGCCTGGACGTGACCCGGGTGGCGGAGCACACGGGTGCCCCCGAGATCCTCGGTGGCCGGGTGAAGACCCTGCATCCCCGCATCCACGGCGGCATCCTGGCCCGCCGCGGCGACCCCGGCCACCAGGCCGATCTGGCTGCCCAGAACATCGCCCCCATCGACGTGGTGGTGGTGAATCTCTACCCCTTCCGGGAAACCGTGGCCGACCCGGCCGTGGCCTTCGACACCGCTATCGAGAACATCGACATCGGTGGCCCGGCCATGGTGCGGGCCGCGGCCAAGAACCATAACGACGTGGCCGTGCTCACCAGTCCGGAGCAGTATCCCGGTTTTCTGGCGGCGCTGCGGGAGGGGCGGCTGGACCAGAGCTTCCGCCGGGCCCTGGCCCTGGCGGCGTTCGAGCACACCGCTAGCTACGACACTGCCATCAGTGGCTGGATGGCGGCCCAGCTTGCCGCCGGGGAGGCAGCCGAGCCCCTGCACCTGGAACTGCCGCCCCAGCAGAGCCTGCGCTACGGGGAGAACCCGCACCAGCCGGCCACCTGGTACAGCCAGGCCGGCGCCGGCTGGGGCGGTGCAGTCCAACTGCAGGGCAAAGAGCTCAGCTACAACAACCTGATCGACCTCGATGCCGCCCTGGCCACGGTGCGGGAGTTCGGCTATGGCCCCGGCGCCGAGCCCGCAGCCGTGGTGGTGAAGCACACCAATCCCTGCGGCGTGGCCACGGGCAGCAGCTGCGGCCACGCCCTGGAGCGGGCCCTCGATGCCGACCGGGTGTCGGCCTTCGGCGGCATCGTGGCCCTGAATGCGCCGGTGGATGGGGCGGCCGCCGAGCAGCTCGCCAGCCTGTTCCTGGAATGCGTGGTGGCGCCCAGCTTCGATGCGGCCGCCCGCGAGCGCCTGGCTGCCCGCGGCAATCTGCGCCTGCTGGAGCTGGCCCCCGCCGCGATCAGCCGCGCCGCCAACCGGCAGCTGCGCTCGGTGCTGGGCGGTGTGCTGGTTCAGCAGCTCGACGACCAGCCGGTGGAGGAGAGCGCCTGGCAGGTGGTGAGCGCCCGCCAGCCCACGCAGGAGGAGCTCACCGATCTGCGCTTCGCCTGGAAGCTGGTACGCCACGTGCGCTCCAATGCCATTGCCGTTGCCCGGGGCGGCCAGAGCCTGGGGATCGGGGCCGGCCAGATGAACCGGGTGGGCTCGGCACGGCTGGCGCTGGAGGCGGCTGGCGACCGGGCCCAGGGCGCGGTGCTGGCCAGCGATGGCTTTTTCCCCTTCGACGACACGGTGAAGCTGGCCGCCAGCCATGGCATCCGAGCCGTGATTCAGCCGGGGGGCAGCGTGCGGGACGCCGACTCGATCGCGGCCTGCGATGCCCTCAACCTGGTGATGGTGCTCACCGGCCGCCGCCATTTCCTGCACTGAATGCCATCCTCCGATTCGGTTACACCGAGGCGTAACCAGGGGCATGCCAGCTAGGTTCGCTTGACCGTCATGGCCGCTGCCTGCTTCCTTTCACCCCCTACCTGTCACCCCCCTACCTTCGATGCCTGAAGCGCTCGCCTACAACCTCAATTTCCTGCACCCGCTGCTGATGTGGGTGTTGTTCGGCCTCAGCGGCTATGCCATGGTGCTGGGGATCAAGGCCAAGAAAACCCGCACCGCCGACGCGGAAACCCGCAAGCTTCTGATCAAGGGGCAGTTCGCCAAGCGCCACTTCCAGATCGGTGGGGCGCTGCTGGCCCTGATGGTGCTCGGCACCTTCGGCGGCATGGCGGTCACCTACCTCAACAACGGCAAGCTGTTCGTCAGCCCCCATCTGCTGGTGGGGATCAGCATGACCTGCCTGGTGGCCCTGGCCGTGGGGCTGATTCCGATGATCCAGCAGGGCAACCTGCTGGCCCGCAAGGCACATGTGGGCCTGAACATGCTGATGATGACCCTCTTCCTCTGGCAGGCCGTGAGCGGCATGCAGATCCTCAACAAGATCTGGGAGAACCGTCCCGCCTGAGCGTGAGGGGCCGGAGGCTTCAGAACTGCGCCCGTCGCCGCGGCGGGCAGGGCAGTTCATGGCTGGCGTGGAAGTCCTCCTGAACCTTCCAGGTGAGCCTGCGGGAAATCTGTCGCACGATCTGGCGCAACAGGTGTTCGCCACTCGTCTGCACCAGCTGGTCGGGCAGGAGGGTGATCACGCCGGGCAGCCGGATCCACACGGTGAGGTCGAGTTGCCAGCGCACCAGGGTGACCTCGGATTCCGCCGCTTCATCCAGCTCCAGGGCGGCGTTGAATTCCACGTCGTACAGGCGCTCGAGGCCGCTGATTTCCCCACTCGGGGGCACCGTGAGGATGCGGTAGATGCCGGCGCTCTGGGGCAGCAGCTCCAGGGCAATGGTGGGCTCCACCTCAAAGCCGAAATTACCGAAGCGGCCCAGGGTGAGCCGGTAGCCATTGCATCCCAGGGGATCCACGCTCATCGGTGCCGCGCAGCGACGGAACCAGCCCTCGTGCCGGTCGAGGTAGGCAGCCACCTGGTCGGCTGGGGCCCCCATCTCCATCACATCGGCGAACTGGCTGCCATAGCGGCGCACCCGGCCTTCGCCACCCTGGACATGGCGCAGCAGCTGGGGCGACTCCATCGGGGTGGTGGACGCCTCAGTGGATGACGTCTCAGACGAGGGCAGCACTGAACTCGACAACGTCACGCAACAGGGTCTCGGGAGGGAATAGCTGCATCACCAGTGGCCCTGATGACTCAATGTAAAGCCACGGGCGACAGCGGTCGCCAGGGGCTTGTGGTCAGGACTGGGTGAGTTCGATCAGCCCGGTGATCACCTGTTCCACGATCCGGTCGGGGGTGGAGGCTCCGGAGGTGATGCCGACCCGGACGGGACCCGCCGGCAGGAAGGGCTCCTCCACTTCGAGCACTCCGCCCAGGGGCATGTGCTCGATGCGGTTGCCGGGGCCGATCCGCTCGGGGGTGTCGATGTGGAAGGAACGGATGCCGCGGCTCACGGCGATCTCCTGCAGGTGGGTGGTGTTGGAGGAGTTGTATCCGCCGATCACCACCATCAGATCCAGCGGTTCATCCACCAGGGCGAACATGGCGTCCTGCCGTTCCTGGGTGGCGTCGCAGATGGTGTTGAAGGCGAGGAAGTGGTCGTTCAGCTCGGTGGGGCCGAAGCGCTGCAGCATGGTGCGCTCGAACAGCTTGCCGATTTCCTCGGTCTCGCTCTTGAGCATGGTGGTCTGGTTGGCCACGCCCACCCGGGTGAGGTCGCGGTCGGGGTCGAAGCCCGGGGAACAGGCCTTGGCGAAGCGCTGCATGAACGACTGGCGCTGCTCAGGACTGGGGCCGGTGCCATCGGCACTGCTGAGGATGTAGTCACTCACCAGCTGGGCCTCGGCCAGATCCAGCACCACCAGGTAGGTGCCGGCGAAGCTGCTGGTGGCCAGGGTTTCCTCGTGCTTCACCTTGCCGTGGATGATCGAGGTGAAGCTGTGCTTCTTGTGCTTCTCCACGGTGTTCCACACCTTGGACACCCAGGGGCAGGTGGTGTCCACGATGTGACAGCCGCGCTCGTTGAGCAGCTGCATCTCCTGCACCGTGGCGCCGAAGGCGGGCAGGATCACCACATCGCCACCGGCCACCTGGGAGAAGTCCTTCACACCGCCATCCACGGGGATGAACTGCACGTTCATTTCGCGCAGGTGGTCGTTCACCGACGGGTTGTGGATGATCTCGTTGGTGATCCAGATCCGCTCGCTGGGGTAGTGGCGCCGGGTTTCGTAGGCCATGGCCACGGCCCGTTCCACGCCCCAGCAGAAGCCGAAGGCCTCGGCCAGACGCACGGTGAGGCGTCCCTGTTGCAGCACGTAGCCATTGCCGCGCAGCTGGCCCACCAGATCACTCTGATAGGCCGTCTGGAGGCTGCCGGCCACCTCCTCCCCGAGACCGAAACCGCGGCGGTTGTAGCGCTCCGAGTGGTGCAGGGAGCGCTTGAAGGCACGGGTATCCACGGCAACCGCAGCTGGTGGGGAAACTCTATGGGTCATGGCCCGCTGGCTGGGGGCTCGCTGGGTTCCACCTCCGCCAGCCCCTGCCAGCTCACGGCACCATCGCCGAAGGCGTAGATGCAGGGCAGCACCTCCACCCCCGCCGCCAGGGCGGCCCGGAACAGCTCCCCGTAGAGCGGATCAGCCGAGTCGCCCGGAGCGAAGCGGTCCACATCGCCCCGGCTGAGGCAGGGCACCAGCACGGCCCGGGCTCCGGGCAGCAGCCCGCTCAGTTCCCGCAGGTGCTTCTGTCCCCGTTCGGTCACGGTGTCGGGAAACAGGGCCAGGCCCCCCCGGGTCCAGGTGGTGTTCTTCACCTCCACGTAGATGGGGCGCTGGTCGGCCGCCGTCGCCGCTGGCGTGAGCAGCAGGTCGATCCGGCTGCGGCGGTTCTCGCCGTAGGGCACCTCGGCCCGAATCCCGCCGATGGGCCCCAGCCAGGGTTCGAGGCAGCCGGCTTCGATCGTGGCCCGCACCAGCCTGTTGGGCAGGGCTGTGTTGATCCCCACCCAGATGGCCCCGCCCTCGGCGCCGGGCACCTCCGCCTGCTCCCAGGTCCAGGCCAGCTTGCGACTGGGGGAGGGATCGTGCCGTAGCAGCACCCGTCCCCCGGGGCACAGCACCCCGGTCATGGGGCCGGTGTTGGGACAGTGGGCCGTGACCACCTGGCCGGCCGGGATGCCGCCCGGGCCCGGTTCCAGCAGTTCCACGTCTGCGAGAAAGCGCTTGTAGCGCTTGATCAGCCGTCCCTCCACCAGGGGGCCGGTCTGCAGGATCAGGGTGGCCATGGTGGGGGCAGCGGCGGCTGCCATTGCGGAGGTGGCGGCCATACTGCCGCTCGAAGTTCAGCCGTCAGCGGGCCCCGGGCCCGTCGTGTAGCGCCCGCCATGGCTCCCTCCCTGCGTCGTATTGCCCTGATCGTCGCCGTCGCCACGGCCCTGAGCAAGGTGGCCGGCCTGGTGCGGCAGCAGGTGATCGCCGCCGCCTTCGGCGTCGGTGCCGCCTATGACGCCTACAACTACGCCTACGTGCTGCCGGGGTTTTTGCTGATCCTGCTGGGGGGCATCAACGGCCCCTTCCACAGCGCCATGGTGGGCACCCTGGCCCGCCGGCCCAGGGAGGAGGGCGCCCATGTGCTGGCCGCGATCAACACCCTGGTGGGTGTCGGGCTGCTCGCCGTCACCGTGCTGCTGCTGGTGGCGGCCGATCCCCTGATCTCCCTGGTGGGGCCGGGCCTCGATCCGGAGCGCCATGCCATCGCCGTGCTGCAGCTGCGCTGGATGGCGCCGATGGCCCTGTTCGCCGGCCTGATCGGCCTGGGCTTCGGGGCCCTCAATGCCGCCGATGAGTTCTGGTTGCCGTCGGTGAGCCCCCTGCTCTCCAGCGTGGCGGTGATCGGCGGCATTGCCCTGCTCTGGGCCACGCTGGGCCCGGCCATCACCCTGCCCCAGACGGCCCTGATCGGCGGGGTGGTGCTGGCCGGCAGCACCACGGTGGGGGCGGTGCTGCAGTGGCTGATCCAGTTGCCGGCCCTGGCCCGGCAGGGTCTGCAGCGGCTGGAGCTGGTGTGGGACTGGAAGCATCCCGGCGTGCGCGAGGTGCTCCAGGTGATGGGGCCGGCCACCCTCTCCTCGGGCATGCTGCAGATCAACGTGTTCACCGATCTGTTCTTCGCCTCCGGGATCGTGGGGGCGGCGGCGGGCCTGGGCTACGCCAACCTGCTGGTGCAGACCCCCCTGGGCCTGCTCTCCAATGCCCTGCTGGTGCCGCTGCTGCCCGTGTATGCCCGGCTCACGGCACCCCAGGACCGGCCCGAGCTGGTGGGGAGGATTCGCCAGGGCCTGATGCTCTCCAATGCCTCGATGCTGCCGCTGGGGGGACTGATGGTGGCTCTGGCGGGTCCGATCGTGGCGCTGGTGTACGAGCGGGGTGCCTTTGATGCCGGTGCCGCGGCCCTGGTGGGGGGCCTGCTGATGGCCTACGGGGTGGGCATGCCGGCCTACCTGGCCCGGGATGTGCTGGTGCGGGTGTTCTATGCCCTCGGCGACGGCACCACACCCTTTCGGTTCTCGGTGGCCGGCATCGGCCTCAACGTGGTGTTCGACTGGCTGCTGGTGGGGGGGCCTTCCCCCTGGGGCCTGCAGTTGCCGGCCCTCAACTTCGGGGCCCCCGGGCTGGTGCTGGCCACGGTGGCGGTGAACGTGGTGACCTGTGTCGGCCTGCTGCTGGCCCTGCAGCGACGCCTGGGAGGGCTGCCGTTGATGCGCTGGGGCCGGGACTCCCTGTTGCTGCTGGCGGCGGCCCTGCTGGCGGCGCTGGCGGCCTGGCTGGTGGCCTTCCAGGTGGACTGGCCCGCTGATCTGATCGGGCGTCTCTGGCAGACGGGGCTGAGTGCGGGCCTCGGGATGCTGGTGTACACAGCTCTGGCCGGAGCCCTGCGGGTGCCGGAAGCCCAGCAGGTGATCCGCCAGGTTCAGGCAAAGCTGCCGCGTCTCGGCAGGGGTTGAGGTCCGCCGCCCGGCCTCCGTTGGGTCAGACGTCCTCGCCCCGCACCTGGCGCAGCTCCCGCATTTGCAGCGGCAGCTCGAGGTGAGACCGGCCCAGCAGCTGGAGCCCCTCCACGGAGGCGATGCGGGCCTCGATGCCGAACTCGCGGAAGGCCGTCTCCAGCTCCTGGATCAGGGCCTTTTCCACCTGGGCCTCGGCATCCACCACCTTGCCGATCAGGCGGCTGCCCAAGCGGCCAATGCGCTGGCTGATCACCTCCCGGGCATTCGTGACTTCAATCAGCAGCACTGCGGCCCATGTGGGGAGGTCGCAACCCTATCGGCAAAAGGGCTCCAGCACATCCTCCAGATCGCGCAGCTGGCCGGCGGGTACCAGCCGTGCCAGGGGCAGCCGGGTGGCGCCGCCGCCGATCGGCACCTGCACGGCCTCCAGGGCCTGGCGGGCGCAGATGGCGCTGCCCTGGTCGAGACGGGCGGCGCATTCGATCGCCAGGGCCTCGGCGAGTCCCGCATCGCCCAGGTAGAGATGCCAGCCGGCCACCTGCAGGTAGAGGCGGTCGGCCAGGGCCACCTGCAGGTCGTGCAGGTCGTGGGCAGAAAGGCTCATGGTTCCGGGGAGCGGCCGGGACGCAGGGCGACCACCACGCCAGCGTGCACCAGCAGCAGGCTCAGCCAGCCGAGGCTGAACCAGTTGAGATGGGTCCAGGGGTGGCGGAGCTCCTGCACCACCCACAGACCGCTATTGAGGGCGGAGAACAGGGCGGCGTGGAGCGTGAGGTTCACAATCCGCTCGAAGTGCCGATAGGTGGGGTCAGCGGGATTGGCCGGGCCGTACCAGCGGATCGGCATGACGGGAGAGGGCCACAACAGTGCCTGAATCATGACGCCGGCACCGGGGGGAGCGGGGTGGCTGGACGGGGTGGTTGACGGAAGGGCCCCCTGTGCGGTGAGAATGCGCAAGTGGACGTCAAGGCGTCCGCATTGCGCTTGTAGCTCAGCGGATTAGAGCATCTGACTACGGATCAGAGGGTCGGGAGTTCGAATCTCTCCAGGCGCGTTGTGAATCGATCAACTCCACCTCGTGGGGGTCAGGCTGAGAGGCCTCTCAGCTGAACGAGCAACAGTGGGATGCCTCTCCGACGCGCCCGCGCCCCTGCGCTTCTTTACGATTCCCTGCAAGATACCCTTGCCGCCACGTACCCGATGGCCGATCTCGCTGCGATCAATCAGTCCCTGGCAGCGGGTGATCCCGCCATCGCGGCCCTGATCGACAAAGAGCTGGAGCGCCAGCAGACCCACCTGGAGCTGATCGCTTCCGAAAACTTTGCCTCCCGGGCCGTGATGGAGGCCCAGGGCTCGGTGCTCACCAACAAGTACGCCGAGGGCTTGCCCTCCAAGCGCTACTACGGCGGCTGCGAGCACGTGGACGCGATCGAGGAGCTGGCGATCGAGCGCGCCAAGGAGCTCTTTGGCGCCGCCTGGGCCAACGTGCAGCCCCACAGCGGTGCCCAGGCCAACTTCGCGGTGTTCCTGGCGCTGCTGCAGCTCGGCGACACGATCCTGGGCATGGACCTCAGCCACGGCGGCCACCTCACCCACGGTTCGCCGGTGAACGTGAGCGGCAAGTGGTTCAAGGCCGTGCACTACGGCGTGGACGAGGCCACCCAGCAGCTCAACTTCGACACGATCCGCCAGTTGGCCCTGGAGCACAGGCCGAAGCTGATCGTGTGCGGCTACTCCGCCTATCCCCGCACCATCGACTTTCAGGCCTTCCGCGCCATCGCCGATGAGGTGGGTGCCTACCTGCTCGCCGACATGGCCCACATCGCCGGCCTTGTGGCCGCCGGTGTTCACCCCAACCCGGTGCCGGTGTGCGACGTGGTCACCACCACCACCCACAAGACCCTGCGCGGTCCCCGCGGCGGCCTGATCCTCTGCCGCGACGCTGAGTTCGCCAAGCAGTTCGACAAGGCCGTGTTCCCCGGAAGCCAGGGCGGCCCGCTGGAGCACGTGATCGCCGCCAAGGCGGTGGCCTTCGGTGAGGCGCTGCAGCCCAGTTTCCGTAGCTACAGCCATCAGGTGGTGGCCAACGCCCAGGCCCTGGCAACACGCATCCAGGAGCGGGGTATCGCCGTGGTGAGCGGCGGCACCGACAACCACATCGTGCTGCTCGACCTGCGCGGCATCGGCATGACCGGCAAGGTGGCCGACCTGCTGGTGAGCGACGTGCATATCACGGCCAACAAGAACACGGTGCCGTTCGACCCCCAGTCGCCGTTCGTCACCAGTGGCCTGCGCCTGGGCACCGCCGCCTGCACCACCCGCGGCTTCGACGAGGACGCCTTCCGCGAGGTGGCCGATGTGATCGCCGACCGCCTGCTCAACCCCGATGACGCCGCCATCGAGCAGCGCTGCCGCGAGCGGGTGGCGGCCTTGTGTGCCCGCTTCCCCCTCTACGCCGAAACCCGTGAGCTCCAGCACATCTGATCGTGCTGAGCGCCCGTAAGGTGACGGCCGAAGCGCGCCGTCCTGGCGTCCCCGTCTGCCAGCAGCCTTGACCCTCGCCTACAGCCCCAACGCGGCAGCCCTGCTCACCTTCGTGGTGTCGATGCTGCTCACGGCGCTGATTGTGCCGGTTGTGCGTCGCCTGGGCCTGCACTGGGGCCTCACGGACACCCCCGATGCCCGCAAACAGCACACCCGGCCAATGGTGCGCCTCGGTGGCGTAGGCATCGTGCTGGGGTTCAGCCTGGCCCTGGTGCTCACCTGGCTGCTCGGGGGCTTTGCCGAACTGGAGGCCAGCAAGGACCAGCTGATCTGGACCACCCTGGCCGGCTGCCTCTGTTTTTTTGCGATCGGTCTGGCCGACGACCTGTTCGCCCTGCCACCCCTGCCCCGCTTGGTTCTGCAGCTCGGGGTCTCCCTGGTGGTGTGGAGTGAAGGGGTGAGGATCGGCACGATCGAGCTGCCTTTCGCCTGGGGCGGCCAGGCGGCCCTGCTGGTGCTGCCCGACTGGCTCAGTGTGCTGGCCACCGTGGTCTGGCTGGTGGGCATCACCAACGCGATCAACTGGCTCGATGGCCTGGACGGACTGGCCGCCGGAGTGAGCGGGATTGCCGCGGTGGGCCTGCTCTCGGTGAGTTTCAGCCTGCACCAGCCCGCCGCCGGCCTGCTGGCGGCGGCCCTAGCGGGCAGCTGTCTCGGTTTTCTACGCCACAACTTCAACCCCGCCCGCATCTTCATGGGCGATGGCGGCTCCTATTTCCTGGGCTTCGCCCTGGCGGCGATCAGCATCGTGGGGCCGGCCAAGGGGCTCACCAGTGTGAGCCTGCTGCTGCCGCTGCTGATCCTCTCCCTGCCGCTGGCCGACATGTCGGCGGTGATCATGGGCCGCCTGAGTGAGGGTCGATCCCCCTTCTATCCCGACCGGCGCCATCTCCATCACCGCCTGCTGCGCACCGGCCTGAGCCACCGCCGCACGGTGCTGTTGATCTATGCCTTCACCCAGTGGCTGGCCTCCCTGGCGCTGGTGCTGGTGGATGCCGAGATGCGCTTTCTCTGGCTGGCCCTGGCCACGGCGGTGCTGATCTGGGTGCTGGTTTCCACCCGGCGGCTGATGCAGAAGGCCGATGCAGAAGGCTGACAGTTCCAGCACCGCAGACTCCCCGGAGGCCCTGGCAGCCGAGATCCTCTGCGTGGGCACCGAGCTGCTGCTCGGCAACATCACCAACGGCAATGCCCGCTGGATCGCCGAACAGCTGGCGGCCCTGGGTGTGCCGCACCATCGCCAGCAGGTGGTGGGTGACAACCGCGAGCGGCTGATGGCGGCAGTGCGGGAGGCGGCGGGTCGCTGCCGCCTGCTGATCACCACCGGCGGGCTGGGGCCCACGCCGGACGACCTCACCACGGAAGCCCTGGCGGCTGCCTTCCACACACCCCTGGCGGAGCGTCCCGAGGTGTGGGCCGACATCCAGGCCAAGCTGGCCCAGCGGGGGCGGCCGGTCACCGCCAGCCTGCGCCGTCAGGCCCTGCTGCCGGTGGGTGCCACGCTGCTGCCCAATGCCACTGGCTCGGCGCCGGGCATCATCTGGAGCCCGGATTCAGCCCGGCTGCCCTTCCCGGTCCAGCCGGGGTTCACGGTGATCACCTTCCCCGGGGTGCCCAGTGAGATGCGGGCGATGTGGACCGCCACCGTCGCCCCCTGGCTGCAGCGGAGCGGCCTGGCCGCAGGGGTGTTCGCCAGCCGCATGCTGCGCTTCTGGGGCGTGGCCGAATCGACCCTGGCCGAGCAGATGGCCGACCTGCTGGAGAGCGCCAACCCCACCGTGGCGCCCTATGCCGGGGCCGGGGAGGTGAAGCTGCGGCTCACGGCCCGGGCCACCAGCCAGGAGGCGGCCGAAGCCCTGCTGGGGCCGGTGGAGGCGGAGATCCGCGCCCGCGCCGGCCAGGCCTGCTTCGGCGCCGACGACGACTCCCTGGCCTCCGTGGTGCTCGAGTTGCTGCGCCGGCGCGGCCAGACCCTGGCGGTGGCCGAAAGCTGCACCGGCGGGGGGCTGGGCGCAGCCCTGGCAGCGGTGCCGGGGGCTTCCGATGTGTGGCTGGGCGGGGTGATCGCCTACGCCAATGCCGTGAAGCAGGGGCTGCTGGGGGTGCCGGCCCCGCTGCTGGAGGCCCACGGTGCCGTGAGTGATCCGGTGGCCCGGGCCATGGCCGAGGGAGCGCGAGGGGCCACCGGCGCCGACTGGGCGATGGCCGTGACCGGCATCGCCGGACCCGGGGGTGGCAGCGTCGACAAGCCGGTGGGGCTGGTGCACATCGCCGTGGCTGGCCCGGATGGCTGCAGCAGCGAGGGGGTGCGGTTCGGGGCCAGTCGGGGCCGCAGCTGGATCCAGACCCTCACCGCGGCGGAGGCCCTCAACCGCCTGCGCCTGCGCCTGCAGGCCGGCTCACTGTGCATGATGGAAAGCGATTGAACGGCCCTACGGGCGCCCTCGCCGTCGCCCCCTCCTCCAGCACGATCCTTGCGGACCACTCCCCGCCTTCCCCATCGCCCGTGGCAAGGCCAGCCCAGCGCTCAGGTGCCAGCGGCGTGACCGCTGCGCTGGTGATCGTCTCAGCGCGGGCCGCTGAGGTGCAGCCCTGGCTGACGCTGCTGGCAGCCCATGGTCTCGAGGCCGGCTCGATGGCTCCTGACGATCTGGCGGCGTTTGCCTGGCAGGTGCCCGAACAGCAGCCCGAGGTCTGGCTGCTGTTCGGGTCGGAGCTGCTGCCGTCGTTGCTGGCGCGTCGGGGCCAGGCTCCGGGCCCCGGCAACCAGCTCCCTGCCCCTGTCGTGGTGCTGCTGGATCCTGCCGACCTGCCTCGGGCGCCAGAACTGGTGCTGGCCGGTGCCGCCGATGTCTGGTCGCGGGATCTGCCGGAAGCCCTCGTGGTGCGCCGTCTGCAGATGCAGATCCAGCTGCGCCGCCAGGAGCGGACCCTGGCCAAGCAGCTGCGCTACGAGGCGGCGGTGGCCGAGTGTGCCCGCCTGCTGGTGGGCCGCGGCCCCCTGGGGCAGCACCTGCAGCGGGTGGTGGAGATTCTCCAGCAGGCTTCGGGGGTGAGCCGCGCCTACGTCTTCCGCAACCATCGCGACCCGGAGCGCGGTCTTTGTGTGTCCCAGGTGCATGAGGCCTGCGCCGCCGGGATCGAGGCCCAGATCGACAACCCCCAGCTCCAGGATCAACCCTTTGCCAAGGAAGCTCCCAACGCCCTGGAGCGGCTCGCCAACGGGGAGCCCTTCGTGGGGCTCCGGCACGACCTGCCGGAGCCGGAGCGGGAGCTGATGGGTTCCCAGGGAATCCTCAGCCTGCTGATCCTGCCGATTTTCTGTGGTGATGAGTTCTGGGGCTTCATCGGTTTCGACAACTGCGCCTTCTCCACCCCCTGGCATCACGACGAAATTGCCCTGTTGCGCATCGTGGCGGAGACCACCGGCCTGGCCATCGAGCGGAAGCAGGCGGAGGATGAGCTCTACCTGCAGGCCGTTCGCGATCCGCTCACCGGTCTCCACAACCGCCGCCACATCACCCAGCAGCTGGTGGGTCTGGTGAGTCAGGCCCGCCGGGAACAGATCCAGTTTTCGGTGGCTTTGCTCGACATCGACTGGTTCAAGCGCATCAATGACACCTTCGGGCATCCCGGTGGCGATCAGGTGCTGCGCGACTTTGCCGCGGTATTGGAGCGGGGTTGCCGGGCCTACGACTTGGTGGGCCGCTATGGCGGGGAAGAATTCCTGGTGGCGATCCTCCATGCGGACCCCGACCAGCTGGCCCTGCGCCTGCTGCAGCTGCGCGAGGAGCTCGACACCAGTCCTGTGCATTACCAGGGCCATGCCATCCCGATGACCTTCAGCGCTGGAATCGCCGGCAGCCACGAGCTGGGTGGGCAGTTGACGGCCGATGCCCTGATCACCCTGGCCGACCGGCGGCTCTACGACGCCAAGCAGCGGGGGCGGGACCGCGTCGTGGGCGGAGGTCTGAGCGATCATCCAACTAGTCTGATTGGTCAGCTCAGAGGCGAAGGGTGAGCGCGGCAACGCTGTACGACAAGGTCTGGGATCTGCACCGGGTGGCCGAACTGCCGGGGGGATCCACCCAGCTGTTCATCGGCCTGCATCTGATCCACGAGGTGACCAGCCCCCAGGCCTTCGCCGCCTTGAAGGATCTCGGCCTGCGTGTGCGCCATCCCGAGCGCACCGTCGCCACGGTGGATCACATCGTGCCCACCACCTCCCAGGCGCGGCCCTTCGCCGATCCCCTGGCCGAGGAGATGCTGGCCACCCTGGAGGCCAACTGCGCCGAGTACGGCATCACCCTGCATGGCCTCGGCAGCGGTCGCCAGGGGATCGTGCACGTGATCGCCCCCGAGCTGGGTCTCACCCAACCGGGCATGACCGTGGCCTGCGGCGACTCCCACACCTCCACCCACGGGGCCTTCGGCGCGATCGCCTTCGGCATCGGCACCAGCCAGGTGCGCGATGTGCTCGCCAGCCAGAGCCTGGCCATGAACAAGCTCAAGGTGCGTCGCATCTGGGTGGACGGCCAGCTGCAGCCGGGCGTGTTCGCCAAGGACCTGGTTCTGCACGTGATCCGCACCCTGGGCGTGAAGGGCGGTGTGGGCTACGCCTATGAGTTCGCCGGCCCGGCGATCGACGCCCTGTCGATGGAGGAGCGCATGACCCTCTGCAACATGGCGATCGAGGGCGGCGCCCGCTGTGGCTATGTGAACCCCGATCAGGTCACGTTCGAGTACCTGCGGGGTCGGCCCTGCGCCCCCAGCGCCGAGGCCTGGGAGCGGGCTGTGGCCTGGTGGAGCAGCCTGGCCAGCGGCCCGGATGCGGTGTTCGACGACGAGGTGCACTTTGATGCCGCGGCCATCGCTCCCACTGTGACCTGGGGCATCACCCCCGGCCAGGGCATCGGCGTGGATGAAACCGTGCCCACCCTGGAGCAGACCGCCCCCGAGGAGCGGCCCCTGGCCCAGGAGGCCTACCGCTACATGGATCTGCAGCCTGGCGCGCCGATCGCCGGCACGCCGGTGGATGTGTGCTTCATCGGCAGTTGCACCAACGGCCGCCTCAGCGATCTGCAGGCCGCTGCCGCGGTGGCCCGGGGTCGGCAGGTGGCCGCCGGCATCAAGGCCTTCGTGGTGCCTGGCAGCGAGCAGGTGGCCGCGGCGGCGGAAGCCGCCGGTCTCGACAAGGTGTTCGTGGCGGCCGGATTCGAATGGCGTGAGCCGGGCTGTTCGATGTGCCTGGCGATGAATCCCGATCGCCTGGAGGGCCGCCAGATCAGTGCCAGCTCCTCCAATCGCAACTTCAAGGGCCGCCAGGGTTCCGCCAGCGGCCGCACCCTGCTGATGAGCCCGGCCATGGTGGCGGCCGCGGCCATCACCGGCCGCGTCACCGATGTGCGCCAACTGCTCACGGCCTGATCGATTCCTGGTCTGAATGCCGTTCAGAACCCCGCCGCCGCTCCCTTTCCCAGCCCCATTCCGCCATGGCCAGCCCCCTCCCCTTCCCCGCCGGGCCGATCCGCAACCACCGCGGCCACGGCGTGGCCGTGGTGGGCGCCGATATCGACACCGACCGGATCATTCCCGCCCGCTTCCTCAAGTGCGTCACCTTCGACGACCTGGCCCGCGGTGCCTTCGCCGACGACCGCACCGAGCGCGGTGGGGACCATCCCTTTGATCGCAGCGAACACCAGCAGGCCTCCGTGCTGGTGGTGAACAGCAATTTCGGCTGCGGCTCCAGCCGGGAGCACGCCCCCCAAGCGCTGATGCGCTGGGGGATCCGTGCCCTGATCGGGGAGAGTTTCGCCGAGATTTTCTTCGGCAACTGTCTGGCCCTGGGTCTGCCCTGTTTCACTGCCCAGCCCGAGGTGGTGCGGGCCCTGCAGGAGGCGATCGTCGCCGACCCCGGGGCCGAGCTGCTGCTGGATCTGGAGGCGCTGGAGGTGGCTGTTGGGGCCCGGGGGGGTGCGGAGGTGCAGCGCTGGCCGATGCATCTCGATCCCGGCCCCCACCAGATGCTGGTGAGCGGCCAGTGGGATGCCACGGGCCAGCTGCTGGCCAACGCCCCGCAGCTGGAACGCACCCTGGCCTCTCTCCCCTATCTGCAGGGCTTCTGATCGCTGCAGTCGGCTGGAGCTGATTCAGCGGGCCTTGGCACAAACGGGGTGCCGCTGCCGGTGAAGCTGAAGTCGTTCAGGCGGATGCGGATCCCGCCGATGCCGTCATAGGGGCTGTAGTACACCCCCAGGGCATAGGAGCGCTGTTGCAGCTTCAGCTCCAGATACGAGTAGCTCACATCGCCGTAGAAGCGGGAGTTGCCATCGATGTTCACGGTGGCACCCGCCTCCAGCACCAGGGGCCCGTAGAGCTGCTGGGCAGCCCGGAAACTGAGCGTCCGCAGGTCAACGGCCCGGTCGAAACCGAACGGACTGAGTCCATCGAAGAAGGTGCCGCCCACCAGCACCGCGAACTGGGTGTAGTCGAACCAGGGCTCGCGGAACCGGCCCAGGGTGAAGGCCGGGCCGCCGAACAGGGTGAAGGTGTTCTGCCGGGCTCCGGCCTCATAGTGGGCCAGGGACGTGGCCAAGCCGAAGTTCAGGGCGAGACCCGGCCGCACTGGTTGGGCCGTGTAGCGCAGGGCGGCCAGATCGCCCCGGTCGGGGTCCAGGCTGGCTTCCCAGAGGCGCAGGGAGCTGCTGAAGCCCGCGTTGAGTCGGCCGCGCCATTGGGTGTCGAGCCGATTGCGTCGGAACAGGTTGGCCTGGTAGTTGCCCCCCACCGCGCGCCAGTCCACCTCGACGGGGCCGAAGTAGGGGGTGCGCCGCTGATCTTTGGCGGGATCGGCCGGATCGGCATTGAAGCGCAGGCTGCCCTCCAGCTGGCCGCCATAGGAATACACCACGGTCTGGAGGCCCAGGCTGCCGTTGTAGACGCGCTCCCGGTACGACCCGAACAGCTGACCCTGGGAGCTGCTGTGGCCCGCCAGCGCCAGGGGCGTACCGAGCCGGACGATGCTGCGGGTGCCGGCCGCGAGGTTGTCTGGACTGAAGGTCGAGAGACTCGTGTCGGCCTGGAGCCGGAAGCGGTCGATCGGCAGATCCAGCACCGCCGTCAGGCCGAAGAGATCCCCGGCCTGCAGGTTCTGGTTCACCCGCGGCCCTGCGAGTGATTTGCCGGGGGCCGTGTAGCTGCTGGTGCGGCCCTCGATGGCCCGCTGCAGCATGAACTGGGGCTGCAGGTTGAGTTTGCCCTTCTCGCCGATGCGCAGGGTGGGCAGGTTGTAGCCCAGGTAGATGCCATCGCGGTCCCGCTGGTCGGTGTCGAGGCTGAATTGCAGCGCTTCCTCGCCGATCACGGCGCTGTTGAGGCCGGGAACGGCCAGGCGGTTGCTCAGCAGGATGCGCGTGCGCCGGGCCCGGATCCGGGTGATGCCCTTCCCCTCGAACACGGTTTCCACCTGATAGCCGATGGTCCACGACTGGGCCGGGGTGAACGGGTCATTGGTGAAGGCCACTTCCCTGGCGCTCCAGCGGTTGCCGCGGATCACCAGGTTGGACGCCTGGAATCGCAGCCGATTCAGGCGGCCCCGGCTCGGCTTGGGCTGGCGCAGAATGCCGGCCCCCCGTGGGCCGCTGGTGGCGGTCTCTTCATCGGTGTCGATCACCGCCACCAGGTCGAGCTTGATCGCGGTATCCATGGCCTGCCGGAACCGCACCCCTTGCACCCGTTGCTCGAGGGGCCGCCGCTCCGCCGCCGGTTCATCGGCGGGGGCCGTGGGGGCAGGATCCAGCGGTGGTTTCTGGTTTCCGAGCAGGGTCTCCAGGGGGCTGGGCAGCACGAGCTCCCCACCCCCCGGACAGCCGCGGGGGGCGGGCATGGAGGGCAGCGGCACCCGGCGGGGCGGCAGCAGCTCCTGCACGGGGCGCTGGTCGCTGCGGCTGCGCAGCTCGGGGCAGGCGAAACCCTGGTCCGGTGTCTCCGCGGCCTGCTCGGTCTTGCTCGGGGGCTGGCCATCGGCCAACTGCTGCAGTGCCTTCAGCTCCCGCTCCACCCCCTCCTGGTCGATCACGCCATAGATGTCCTCCAGTTCGCCGGTTCCCTCCAGCTGGCTATAGCGCAGCTGGCTGGCCTGGAGCATCTGATCACCCTTGTAGAGCCGTACCCGGCCCGTGGCAAAGACCGTGCGGCTGGTTTCCATCACTTCCACCCGGTCGGCCAGCAGCCGCCAGCCGTCAAAGCGGGCTTCCACGTTGCCCTCGGCCACCACCATGCTGCTGGCGGCATCCACCGACTGCCGGTCGGCGCGGATCAACAGAAATGCTGGTGCGGGTGTGCCGGCGTCAGCCTGCCGGGGATCTCCGCCGCCGGCACCACTCTCCTGGACGGGTGGTGGTGGAGGTGGTAGCTCTGCCCGGGGAGGCTCCTGGGCTCCTGCCGGCAACATCCGCAAGGGGGCCAGGAGCGCAAGGGCGAAGCAAGCTCCGAGCCCATGGGCCCGCAGGAATGGCTGGCTGCCGAGGAACTGGAGCGTCAAGGCGAAGCAGCCTGGTCGTCAGGGACCTTATGCCAGGGATGCCGGCCGTGAAGCGGCTCGACGGGCGGCCTGGGGATGTCAGTCCTCGAGATCCTTGCGGCTGGGGGTGCGGCTGGGGTCGCTGGCCAGGAAGCCGAAGACGAAAATCCCGATGAAGAAAAAGACGACCGAATAAACCGAGATCTTGAGAGCCAGCATGGTTCGGTCTTGCGGGAGACGGGCGGTGACAGGGAGTGACGGGCCGGTTTGGGGCCTGGTCGACCCTGCCGCGGCCGCATCATCCTATGGGACCTGCCTGGCCATCCAACGATGACTGAGGCCCCGGGGCCCGGGCTCTTTCACCAAGTTGAAATGTTTGGACCGACGATGGAGCCGTCCGCGCCGGCTGAGCCGTGGGATCTCCAGCCCCTGTGGATCTGCGTCGCAGCGGAGGGGGGGACGATCCCGGCCCTCACCCATCCCTGGGGCGCGCGCCATCGACCGGACTGGCATGCCCGCGGTCTGGTGATCTG
Source organism: Bradyrhizobium ivorense (assembly GCA_943368005.1). Taxonomy (GTDB): domain Bacteria; phylum Cyanobacteriota; class Cyanobacteriia; order PCC-6307; family Cyanobiaceae; genus NIES-981. Next base: position 109,368 of record CALRKN020000007.1, read on the forward strand.
GCCCCGGGGCGGCCAGTGGCGGGAGCTGGGGCTGCATCTCCCCTGTCCGCCTGCCTGGCAGGCCCTGCAGCAGCCCCGTCCGGCGGTGCGGGCCCGGTTGGCGCTGCGCTGGTGGGCCGATGCGGTGGAGCTCTGGGCCGATGGCGAGCCGGTGCACCGGGGTGACCTGTTCGACACCGCCTGCCGCTGGCTGCTGCCCGAGCGCTGGTGGCGGGGTGAGGCGCTGGAGCTGCGCCTGCGGCTGCGCAGTCCGCTCCACGACGACGGCGCCCTGATCCTCAGCCGGGTGGAGCTGGAGCCCCTGGAGCCGGCCGACCCCTGCGGGGCGCTGGCCAGCCAGCGGCGCGAGCTGCTCGCGCTGCGGCGGGCGGCCGGGGTGGCCGCCGATCCCCCCACCCGGCCCGGCTTCCACGTGCTGGGCCACGCCCACCTCGACCTGGCCTGGCTGTGGCCCGTGGCCGACACCTGGCAGGCGGCTGAGCGCACCTTCGCCTCGGCCCTCGACCTGATCGAGCGCTTCCCGGAGCTCCATTTCGCTCACTCCACCCCGGCCCTCTACGCCTGGCTCGAGCAGCACCGGCCCGCCCTCTGGCGGCGGCTGCAGGCGGCGGTGGAGGCCGGCCGCTTCGAGCCGATCAACGGCCCCTGGGTGGAGACCGACTGCGTGCTGGTGAGCACCGCCTCGCTGCTGCGCCAGTTCCAGCTCGGCCAGGCCGACAGCTGTCGCCGGTTTCCCAGCCTGTCCCATGAACTGGCCTGGCTGCCGGACAGCTTCGGCTTCGCCGCCGGGCTGCCGGCGGTGGCGGCGGCCACCGGTGTGCGCTGGTTCTGCACCCACAAGCTGTTCTGGAACGCCACCAACCCCTTCCCCCACCGCCTGTTCCGCTGGCGCTCCCGCTGCGGCGCCGAACTGCTGGCCCTGATGACCGCGCCGATCGGCACCGATGGCGACCCGGTGGCGATGGAGCGCCACCGGCTGGACTGGCAGGCCGCCACCGGCCTCTCCCCCAGCCTCTGGTTGCCCGGGGTGGGGGACCACGGCGGCGGCCCCACCGCCGAGATGCTCGAGCAGCTGGCCCTCTGGCAGGCCCAGCCCCTGGCCGCCCGCCAGCACCACGGCAGCCTGCGCAGCTATCTGCAGGGGCTGGAGCCTGCAGCCCCCCAGCTGCCGGTGTGGCGCGATGAGCTCTACCTGGAGCTGCACCGCGGCTGCGCCACCAGCCGCCCCGACCAGAAGCGCCACAACCGCACCCTGGAGCGGCTGCTGCGGGAGGCGGATCTGGCGGTTGCCCTCGCGGCGATGGCGGCCGCCCTGCCGCCCGATGCCCTGCCCCTGCCCGACTGGCGGCCCCTGCTGTTCCAGCAGTTTCACGACATCCTGCCCGGCACCTCCGTGCCCGAGGTGTTCGAGCAGGCGGAGCCCCAGTGGCGCGCCGCTCGCCGCCAGGCCTGCCGGCAGCGGGATCGGGCCCTGCATGTCTGGCTGGGCCCGGCCCCTGGCTGGTGGGTCGCCCAGCTGGCCCCCCTGCCCCCGCGTTCCCGCACCATCCGTGTGCCGGCCGGGGTCTGGCAGGCCCAGAACCGGCCGCTGTCCAGCCAGCCCGCCGGCGGTGGTGGCGTGTGGGTGCAGCTTCCTCCCCTCGGCGGGGTCACCGCCCTGTCCCTCGCTCGCACAGATCCTGGCTCGGCTGGTGCGGCAGTCCCGGCTGGCGCAGTGTTGGCCGGCGCAGACCGGGAGACGGCGGTGCAGGCACCGGTGTGGGTGGAGGGCCGCCGCGCCGGCAATGGCCTGGTGGGCCTCACGCTCGGGCCGGGGGGGATCGAGCAGCTCGTGGACAGCCAGGGCGTGCCCCAGCTCGATGGGCCGCTGGCCTGGCGCCGCTCTGGCGACCGCGGCGAGTTCTGGGACGCCTGGGACCTGGCCGCCGACCATGCCGACCACCCCCTGCCCTGGCAGTGGCAGGGGGAGCCCCGCTGGTGCGAACGGGGGCCGCTCTGTGCCCGGTTCGAGTGGCATGGCCGCTGCGGTGCCAGTGCCGTGCGCCTGGATGGTCGCCTCCTGGCCGGCACCCCCTGGCTGGAACTGATCGTCAGCGTCCACTGGCGCCAGCGCCATGAGCTGCTGCGCCTGGAGGTGCCGCTGCGCCAGCGGGCCGACCGCTGGGCCGCCGATACCAGCGGTGGGGTGCTGGAGCGACCGGCCCGGGCCCTCACCGCCCGGGAGCAGACCCGCTGGGAGGTGGCGGCGGTGAGTTGGCTGGCCTCCTGCAGTCCGACGGGCGGCCTGGCGCTTCTGCTCGATGGCCCCCAGGGCGTGTCGGGTCACCCCGATCGGCTCGGGGTTTCCCTGCTGCGGGGACCCACCTGGCCGGATCCTGGGGCCGACAACGGCTGGCAGCGGCAGCGCCTGGCCCTGCTGCCCTGCCCCGATGGCTGGTGTGCCGGTGCCGTGCCGGACCATGCCCAGGCGTTTCGGGAGCCGCTCTGGCTGCGTCCCGCCGTGGGGCTCGGGGCCCCGGCGGCGGCGGCTCCCCAGTCCGGGCGGCCGCGCCTGGCCCTGCCGCCGCTGCCGCCCGGGGTGCAGATGGTGGGTCTGCGTCACCTCGGCGAGGGGAGGGCCGTGATCAGCCTGGCCAACCTCACCCCCTGCCGCCGGATTGTGGATCTCGGAGCCGGCTGGCGACTCGAGGCCCGGCTGGATGGACTGGACCAACCGATCGGCCCCGCTGACGGTGCGGTGCTGCTGCAGCCCTGGCAACTGGGCTTCTGGCGCCTACGACCTTCCTGAGCCCGCTCCGGGGCCCTGGGCTCCCGGCCGCTTCAGTCGTCGTGGTCGTCGAAGGGATCGGTGAGCCCCTTCGCCGGGGGACCGAAGGCCAGGTAGATGCCGAAGCCGGTGAGCCCTAGCAGCACGGCCAGCACCGTGATGGCAACCGAGAGGGCAGGTGAGCTGGTGCTGCTGGGATCCATTCGCTTGGCGGGTTTGGGGTGGCGGGTGCAGGGATTGGGGTTGGCGGCGCCATCGGGCCAGGGGAAAGCGTTGGGCTTCCGGGCCTGCGTCACAACTCTCGACAGCCACTCCCGCGGGAGAGGGCTAGAGCCTTACAGTAACCAGAGCGATTTCTTGCCGGAGAGGCCGAAGCAGCCATGGCTCAACGCACCCGTCTCGGCGACTTGCTGCGCCCCCTCAACTCGGAGTACGGCAAGGTCGTGCCCGGCTGGGGTACCACCCCGGTGATGGGGATCTTTATGGTGCTGTTCCTGGTATTCCTGCTGGTGATCCTGCAGCTCTACAACCAGTCGCTGCTCCTTGAGGGAATCAACGTCAACTGGAACGGGGCCGGCTGACCAGCTTCCCGACCCGGTTGCGCTCCTGACGCGATGAACTTTTTCGGCATCGGCTTACCTGAGATGGCGGTGATTGCCGCCATCGGGCTGCTTGTGTTCGGCCCGAAGCGCTTGCCGGAACTGGGTCGGACCCTGGGTCGCACACTCAAGGGCTTCCAGTCGGCTTCCAGCGAATTTGAGAAGGAGTTCCGCACGGCCATCGCCACGGTGGAGACCTCCACCGGCGCAGGGTCCTTGCCGGAACCTGCCAGCCCCCCCCTCTCCAGTGCGGCCCCCTCCGGCACTGAGGTTCCTTCCGTCTCAGAGGTCGCCTCCCTGGATGGCGCTTCTGGCACCCAGGTTGACGCTCCGGTTCAGCCCGTGGCGCCCACTCCGGAAGCTCCGGCCAGCTGAGCAGCGGTGCCTTCCCCCCAGTTGGTGGTCGGCCTGGGCAACCCTGGCCCGAAATACACCGACACCCGCCACAACGTGGGCTTCATAGCCCTGGAGCGCCTGGCCGCTGAGCTGGGCGGCTCCTTCCGCCAGCAGCCCAAATTGCATGGCCTGCTGGCGGATGTGGGGCAGGGCGAGGCACGGCTGCGGCTGCTGATGCCCCAGACCTTCATGAACGACAGCGGTCGCTCGATTCGTGCCGCCCTCGATTGGTTCGCGCTCGAGCCGGCCGATCTGCTGGTGCTGGTGGATGACATGGACCTGCCCCTGGGGCGGCTGCGCCTGCGGGCCAGCGGCAGTGCCGGCGGCCACAACGGCCTGCGCAGTGCCATCCAGCACCTCGGCTCCCAGGATTTTCCGCGGCTGCGCATCGGCATCGGCGCCCCGTCGGACGATCCGCTGGAGCGCAAGGCCCGCACGATCGGCCATGTTCTCGGCCGCTTCAGCGCCGCTGAGCGCCCCCTGCTCAACGATGTGCTGGGGGAGGTGCAAGCGGGTATCGGGCTGATGCAGCGCCTGGGTCTGGACCGCGCCGGAAACCGGCTGAACGGTTTCCGTGCCCTGGCGGGGCCAGGCTGAATCCATGGCCCGTCTGCCTGCCACCACGGCCCGCCTGCGGGTACTGCACCAGAGCTTCAGCGAGCGGCTGCTGGAGGGTGAAGTGAGTGCCGGCAGTTTTGAGTGGACCTTTCGCTGGTCGTTCGATCGCGGCGAGCTGCGGGTGGAACCGTCCCTCGGCCGGGCCCTGATCGAGGACGCCCTGCTGCGTTTTCTGCTGCGGGCGGATTACCAGCTGGAGCCCGGAGCCGACTACGCGTTCACCGTGCGGGCCCGCTTCTAGGGCCCAAGCCCCGATTGGCCAACCCGGGGGGCAGCTGGCGTAACACCGCCGGGTTGGTTCGCTGCAGCAACCTGCCGAGATGCCGTTCCAGCAGTAGCTGGGCCACCACGTCGTCGATGTCCCGGGGCGGCAGGCGCAACCCGCGGGGCAGACAGCGCCGCCAGCTGCGGGGGGGGTGGAGTTGCCAGTAGCGCTGCCGGGCGGCCAAGGTTGTGCCCCGCTCATCCAGCCGGGTCACCGTCACCCCCAGCTCGGCCAGCCGCGCCTGCCAGGGGGAGCTGCCCGTCCCGTCGCCGAGCACCACCAGGCTTAGCCCCTGCCCCTGCCCCTGCCACCGCCGCAGCAGCACGAGACTTTCGGCTGGCGAGAGGATGGCAGCGCACACGATGGCGTGGCCGCTGGGATCGCTGAGCACCAGTCCACATTTGCTGCGTCCCGGATCCAGGCCGGCGAGGGCCCCAGGCTCGGATGGACAGGAGCTCATGGCCGCCGCGGACCCCGGGGACCGTCGGGGCGACCGTTCACCTGCCGCAGCTCCACGGTGATCGGATCGGGCGTGTCGGCTTCCGTCAGGGCGATCGCTTCCAGCTGCACCACCTGGCCGACGGGGCGATCGGCCAGGGCGCGGAGCAGCTGGTTGAACTGGCCGCTGTCGAATTGCAGGCCATCGGTGAGCGTGCCCTGGCGCTGGGCTCGGGCATAGGCGGCCGCCAGCAGCAGGTTGAGGCGGCGGGCGATCTGTTCGGGATTGCGCAGATCCCCCTCCAGGGTTGTGCTGGCCAGCACCTCGTCCTTGCGCACCACCCGGCGGTTGGGGCGCAGGTCGGGGAAGGCCAGCACCTGCTGCTCCCCCCGGAGCACGTTTGCTGCCGAACGGATGCTCACCACCCAGCTCCCGGGCTGGGCCAGCAGCTCCTCCAGCTTCTTGATGTCACTGGTGGGCACCAACAGGATCTGGCGGTTGGGCGGTTCGCCGGGCAGCACCCGCCGGAAGGCATTGAGGTTGGCCTGCTGCAGCAGGGCGGTGATCACCTCCTGGGCCTGGGCGGGCCGTTCCAGTTTCACCTTGGCGCTAGCCAGGGGTTGGCCGGTGGTCAGCACCACGTCGCCACGGCGCAGGGCGATCAGGTTGGCCTCCAGCTCCTCCAGCTCCCGGGCGCTCCCGGCAATCTTCTTGCCCAGCTGGGCCAACTCGGTTTCCGTGCGGCGGATCTCACCATCGCGGCGCTTCACCTCCTGGTTGAGCCGCTCCCGCTCCGCCTGTAACCGGCTGCGTTCCTGCTGGAGGGGGGCCAGTTCCCGCCGCAGGGCGGTAGCCCGCTGCTCGGCCTGGGCGAGCTCCTGCTGCACCCGTCGTTGGCCCAGCTGGGCTCGGGCCACGTCGGCCTTGCTGGCCTGGAGTGCGGTCTGGCTCGTCTGCAGCTGGGTTCGGCTCGACTCCAACTGGGAGCGGCTGCCGGCCAGTTCCTGGCGGCTTCTGCGCAGCCGGTCCTCCAGTTGGTCGAGTTCAAACAGGCCGGTGCGCAGCCGCTCGCTGACCAGCAGCATCAACCCCAGGGACACGGCGCTGATCAGGCTGCCGGTGAGCACGGTGATCAGCACCGCCGTGTGTCGGGGCCGCAGGTTGAACAGGCTGAGCCGAGCTTTGCCCACCCGGCTGCCGAGCCGGTCGCCCAGGGTGGAGAGCACCCCCCCCAGCACCAGCAGCATCAGTATCAGCAGCCAACCCGACACCGGTTTCGGCGACTGGGCCCAGTATCCCCCGCTTGCGTGGGCGCTGCCCCGGCCAGCTCAGCTGAACCGTTTGGCCAGGGCGATCGGATCAAACACCGTGATCTTCTTGCGATCGATCTGCAGCAGCCCCTCCTGGCGCAGATCGCCCAGGAGCCGGGTGATCGTGACCCGGGTGGAGCCGATCGCTTCGGCAATGGCCTGGTGGGAGAGGCGCAGGTCGATCGTGATCCCCTCAGTGCCGGGCACGCCGAAATCGCGGCAGAGCACCAGCAGGAAACTCACCAGCCGGGAACTCATGTCGCGGTGGGTGAGGGTTTCGATCATGGTCTCGGTCTGCAGGATGCGGGACGACAGGCCCTGAAGCAGCAGCAAGCCCACACTGGCGTCCAGTTCGATCGCCTTGCGCACCGAGGTGGCGGGGGCCGTGATCAGCTCCACCCGGGTGAAGGCGATGGCGTGGTAGAAGCGATCCGAACGCTGGCCGGTGAGCAGGGACAACACGCCGAACAGGCTGTTTTCCCGCAGCAGGGCCACGGTGATTTCTTCGCCGCTCTCGTACACCCTGGAGAGGCGCACGGCGCCGCGGCGCAGCAGGTAGACGCGCTCGGCGGGGTCACCCGGGAAAAAGATTGTCTTGCCCCGCTCCACCGTTTCAGCGCTGCTGCCGCTGAGCCCCCGCATCACCTCGAGCAGGGTCTGCGTGCCCTGGCTGGCGGTGCCGATGCCTGACACCGCCCCGGGTGCCCCCGTGCTGGGGGTGCTGGCTGTGCGGCTGAAGCCGCGCGTGGCGCCAACCATGGGGTGGGAGTGGGCAGATTTGCGGACCCTAAGGATCGCCGCACCCCCTCCATGTAGCAATGCACACCCTTTCCTGCCTGCCTTGTCGTCCCTCCCGGGTCGGCTGGGGGAGTAGTGCGGATGTATCCACCAGGGGTGGTGTGGTGGCGTTGTGTTCGGGCATACAGCCGCTACATTCAGGTTTGCACCGCCCCGTCCGCATGACCGCCAGTCTTCCCACCGGCCTGGGCGCAGCGGCGACCGGACGCCGGACGGCGCCGGCGCACCGGCCCGCCCCGCCAGCGGCGGCCCACCTGCGGCTGGTGCCCCAGCCGGAGGGAATGCTGCAGGTGCACACAGCACCCTTCCGGGGCAGTTTCGCCACCGTGCTCAGCCAGGCGCTGCGCACCGCCGGCCTGGGCAGCCGGGTGCTGGTCTGCCAGTTTCTCAAGGGCGGCGTCGACCAGGGCCTCGAGCGCAGTCCCTGGCTGTGTGGCCGCCTGCGCTGGCTGCGCCCCGCGGTGCCGGCGTGTCTGGCTGAACCCGCCGAGCAGCATCCGCCTGAGGTGCTGGCGGCGGTGGCTGAGGTGTGGCAGCACAGCCGGGAGGTGCTGCTGGGTGCGGCCGTGGATTTGATGGTGCTCGACGAGCTCGGACTCGCCGTGGAGCTCGGCTTCATCCAGCGGGATGAGGTGCTGGATCTGCTGGAACGGCGCCCTGCCCAGATGGATGTCATCCTGACCGGGCCGGCGATGGGTCCGGAACTGATGGCGATGGCCGATCAGGTCACCCAGCTTCGCCGTGGGGTTTAGCCCGTTATTCCATGCTCAAGAACGACCGCTGGATCAAGGAACAGGCAGCCGCAGGCATGCTGGAGCCCTTCCAGCCCACCCTGGTCCGGCACCTGGAGCCGGAGTCGCGCAGCGGGCCCGTGCTCAGCTACGGCTGCTCCTCCTATGGCTATGACCTGCGCCTCTCGGCCCAGGAATTCCTGATCTTCCGCCATGTGCCGGGCACGGTGATGAACCCCAAGCGGTTCAATCCGGCCAACCTGGAGCCGGCCCCGCTCCATGGCGATGAGGATGGCAGCTATTTCATCCTGCCGGCCCATTCCTATGGCTTGGGTGTGGCCCTGGAGAAGATGCGGGTGCCAGCCAACATCACGGTGATCTGTCTGGGCAAGAGCACCTATGCCCGCCTGGGCATCATTGTGAACACCACTCCCGCCGAGGCCAGCTGGGAAGGGCATCTCACCCTGGAATTCAGCAATTCCTCAGGGGCCGACTGTCGAATCTATGCCAATGAAGGCATCTGTCAGTTGCTGTTCTTCGAGGGGGACCCCTGTGACATCACCTACCAGGACCGGGCGGGCAAATATCAACACCAGCCCGAGCGGGTAACCCTGGCCAGGGTCTGAACGGCACGGCTGTGACTCGGGTGTAAACAGAGGGTCCGCTCTTCGACGCAGTGCTGCAGCAAAGGGGCGCTAGGGAGCCAGCCGGGCTTTGTGCAGGCGGCTTTTCGCGTACCAGGCGGCGATCTCCGGAGCCCAGTTCTGCAGGTGGGGCCACATCAGGTCGCAGAGGCTGCGGATCTCTTCCTGGGCATCGAGCTTGGCCCGCAGGTCGAGGAAATGCAGGAACGCCCGCAGCGAGAAACTCACCACGAAGTGCTGCCGGTAGTCGAAGGGAAGAATTCCCCGGGCGTGCTCCTCGGCGAAGCCGGCATCCAGCAGGTCGCGGTAGCGCCCGGCTGCGGCCCGACAGAGCTGCAGATCGATGAGCCGTTGCTCCGCGCTGTAGGTGTATTTCTTGCCCTGGCGGTCGCTGTAGTCGCCCACGGGGCGCAGATAGAACACTTCCTCGAGCGCCAGTTCGCCATTGGCGGCCTGGCGGATGCGGTCGCCGGTGTAGCGCATGGACTGCACATCGAAACTCACCCCCACCCGGTGGGTGCGCGCCTGCTGCATCACGGAGTGCGGAAACCAGCCCACGTTCAGACAGATCGAGGGATGCTCCAGCGGGCCGTAATGCCCCCGTTCACCCGCCAGCAGCCGTTTCACGCAGATCTCACCGGCCCGGGCCTCCTCCGGCCAGTCGTCGCGATCGGCGGCCACGAACCCCTCGCTGTAGTCCTGGTGCATGGCGGCGTAGATGCACTGCTGGGGGTTGGGGGTGGCGCTGAGGCAGGCAACCTGGAAGCGGGAATCCATCGCGGTGGAGGAGGGCAGGGGGGTGGGTGCGGGGCGGATGCCCGCTGGGGAGCGATCTCAGCCGTGGCTGCGGGGCCCGGCTTGCGTGGCCGTCGGACCGGTCTCCCCGGGGGGCAGCTCCAGGCTGCTGCTGGCCCCCACGCCCGCCAGCACCGGCAGGGGTTGGTCGCCGGTCAGGGCCGTCGCCAGGCTGTCGAGTTCGGCGCGGTTGCGGGCTCCGATCGAGCGGCCCACGTCATCCCCCTGGCGGTTGAACAGCTCCAGGTGGGGAATGCCGTTCACGGCATAGCGGTCGATTTCGGGTTGCCAGCGGGGGTTGTCCACGTTGAGCAGCACCACGTTGAGCTGCTCGCGTTGCCGGCTCTCCACCGCCTCCAGGGCCGGGGCCATGCTGCGGCAGGCCTCGCACCAGTCGGCGTAGAACTCCACGATCGTCGGCCTGCCGTTGGCCAGGGCGACGGAGAGCTCCGGGGAGCGGCGAGCCAGGGCCTCCATGGGCGCCTGGGGCTGCAGGCCGCCCCGCAGCCACAGCACCACCCCGGCCAGCAGGGCGGCGATGGTGAGCAGGATGAGGCGCTCGCGCGGACCGGGGCCTGCCGCTGGGGAGGGGCTGTTCATGGTGTTTCGGGGCTGGATGCCCCAGGCTGGTAGCACTTTGCCAGTGCCGGCCGTGCGGCCGGGCCCCTCCCCCCCCCTTCCCGTGAAGCGCCGCCTCACCCTCCATTTCCCGCGGGAAGCGGTGCACCAGCCGATCACCTACCGGCTGGCGGTGGACTTTGACATCGCCGCCAAGATCCTGCGGGCCCAGATCGCCCCCAACCAGAGCGGCACCATGGTGGTGGAGCTGTCGGGGGATATCGATGAGCTCGATGCCGCCGAGGCCTGGCTGGAGGGGCAGGGGCTGGCGCTCAACCGGGCGCCCGGACAGATCGCCATCGACCGGGAACGCTGTGTCGACTGTGGGATCTGCACCAGTGTCTGTCCCAGCGGCGCGCTGAGCTGTGCGGCACCGGCTTGGCAATTGACCTTCGCTGCGCAACGCTGTCTGGTGTGCGAGCAGTGCATCCCCAGCTGCCCGTTTTCCGCCATCGCCCTGGTGCTTGATCCCAGTGGGGTTCCCCCCTCCTGAGCGCAACCGATTGCCGGGGCCCGGCCGCCGTGACCTCCACCCTGCCTCTGTGATCACCGCCCTGCTGCGTCTGGCCCTGTTGCCGCTGCGGGCACCGCTGCTGCTCCTGCTGCTGGCGATTGCCGTCTATGAAGGCATCCACTGGAGCGGTTCGGACAACGGGATCTCGCTCGCCTGGATGCTGGAGTGTCTGCAGGCGGTGCTGGTGGTGCTGGTGTGCACCCTGCCGGAGTTGTTGTTGCAGCAGGTTTCCAGTGCGATGGCGGTCAGCCGGGTGATGAGCCTGGTGTTCACCCTGCTGATCGTTACCGTCGGGGGCCTCTACCTGCTGCATCTGCGGGTGTTGGCCAACGTGCTGATCCTGGCTTCGGCGGTGCTGCTGGCCCGGCTCGACCTGGCCCGGATCCGGGTCGCCCCCCATCCCCTGGTGCTGTCGGCGTTCCTCACTGCGCTGGTGGTGGCCGGAGCGTTCCTGGGGCGCTGGGTCGTCGTCTGGAGGCTCAACTGAGCGGCGGACAGCTTGGGGGGCGTGGCGTGGCCATGCTCCAGAGATTGCCGAGCACCTTTTTCACATACAGCCTGGTTTCGGGATACGGAATGGCCTCCACCCACAGCTCGGGCTCGTTCGCGAGCTTCGGGTTGATCCAGCTGCCCACGGCACCGGGGCCAGCGTTGTAGCTCGCCACCGCCAGCAGGGGGTTGTCCTGCCAGCGCTGGAGCAACTGGCTCAGGTAGCGGGCCCCGAGCTCCGCATTGCGGCCGGGCTGCTCCAGTTCGGCCTCCGACACGGGGCCACCGGCCACTTCGGCAGCGGTGTCGGGCATCAGCTGCAGCAGGCCCACCGCGCCCACCGGTGAGCGCACCGTGGGGCTGAAGCGTGATTCCTGTTTGGCGATGGCGGCCAGCAGGGGCGCCGCCAGTCCCGTGCTGGCCGCCGCCTGTTCCAGTTCGCTGGTGTAGGCGGGTGCATGCAGAGCCCGGTGCAGCTCCTTTGCCCGGGCGCACTGCTGGGGCGGCAGCCGGAGGCTGGCCTGCTCCAGCTGGCCAATTCCCAGCCAGTGGTCGCCCACCGCCCGCCGCAGGCGCCCCTCCACCATCAGCTCGGTGGGTTCCGTCGGGCTCACCCCAGCGGTGTGCAGTCGCCACCGCTCCCAGGCTTCGAGGGAGAGGCCGAGTCGCCACAGCCGGTCCACCGACGCCAGGCCGCTGTTCAACGGTGTCCACTGCGGCTGCAGCAGCGGCGCATCGGCCCCGTTGCGGAGGCTCAGGTCTCCCTGGCCCAGCCGGTCGGCGGCTCGCCAGCCGTAATAGCCCCCGGGATGACGCTCCACCAGGGCCCGCCAGGTGGCTTCGGCTTCCAGGCGGCGTCCCAGCTGCCATTGGGCCAGGCCCTGCCAGAACCAGCGCCGTGCTTCCAGGGGAGCGGGCAGCCGGTCCGCCAGGGCCGGCTCGCTCAGCAGCCGCAGGCTGCCCCGCCAGTCGCCATCGAGGGCCCGTTGGCGGGCCTGCTGCCACTGCAGCTCCCAGCTGGCTGGATCCTGCGGCCAGCGGCGCAGCACCGCCAGGGTTCTCTCCAGGTTCCGGTCCGTGCGGGCCAGCCGGGCCTGCACCGGCGCGCTGTTCCGCAGCGCCTGGGGCAACTGGCCGAGGGCGTTCAGGCTGGCCTCGCTGCGCCCCTCAGCCAGCAACCGCACCGCCTCCGGGACACTGGGGCTGGTGGGGGCAGCGAGGGCCAGGGCCAGCAGGCGGGCTTCCGCCGCCGACTCCTGCTCCGGGTCGCGCAGCTGGGCCCGGGCCAGGGCGAGCTGGGTTTCCGCGCTGGCGGGCCGGCCGCCGAGGCATTGCAGTGCCGGCCCCGTCAGGCCGAGCTGGGCGAGGCTGCTCACCAGCTGCTCGCGCTCCTGGGCCTGCAGGGGCGGCTTGGCCTGGCTGCAGCGCTCCCGCAGAGCCTTGGCCGCACCGGGCCAGCGGGGACCCCACCGGGCCAGGTGCAGGGCGCCGGCGCTGCCCTGTTCCTGGGCGGCGGCCAGGGCGGCCGGATGGGCGGCGAATTGCTCCAGCAGTTGCTGACGCAGGTCGCCCTGCCCGCGGCCCAGCACGTAGCGGGCATCGGCGCTGGCGGGATCGCTGGGGAAGCGGCGGAGCAGCTGGCGCCAGAGGAGGTGGGCGCCGGCGGTATCCCCCAGTTGCTCCGCCGTCTGGGCCTGGCGCTTGAGCACCACGGCGGCCAGCGGATCCCGGCCCCAGCCCTGGTTGCGCAACCACTGCCGCTGCCGGCTGGGATCGGGGCTGCCCTGGCTGAGCAGCAGGGCGGCCTCGCGCCGGCGCGCCGGGTCGGGATCCAGGCGGCGGATCCGCCCCAGTTCGGCCGATCCCATCCGTGGGGTGATGGGCGACTGCAGCAGCAGCAGCTGGCCACCCAGTAGCAGCACGGCGCTGCTGCCCAGGCAGGTCACAGCCAGGAGAAGGGGAAGGCGAGGCAAGGCTGCGGGATGGGGCGGGAGGAAGCATTCTGGGGATCAGCCATGGCTCGCTCCCGATGCGTTGGCCCGTCCTTCCACCCGAGCTCTCCAGCCTGCCGGGCAGCCGCCAGCGGCAGCGAGCTCTGCTGGTGCTCGCCCTGGCCGGGCTGGTGCTGGTGCTGCGTCCCTGGCTGCCCTTCAGCCTGCTGCCGGGCTGGGTGGTGGGCGGCCTGCTGCTCTGGGCCGTGCTGGAGCTCCTGCGCTGGAGCTGGCGACCGCAGCGCTGGCGCTGAGCGGAGGGAGGGCCCGGGCCCCCCGGAGATGGCGCGTAACCTTGGGCCACCCAGGCACTGTTCATGGCTGAGCCGCATTCCGGGCCGGACGGCCACCCCCTCGGCCAGCCCCTCGGGGACAAGGTGGCCGGCTTTGGCACGGATGGCATCCGGGGGGCGGTGGGCAGCCAGGTAACCCCGGCCCTGGCCCTGCAGGTGGGCTACTGGTGCGGGGTGGTGCTGCCACCCGAGGGCCCGGTGCTGATCGGCATGGACAGCCGCAGCAGCGGACCCATGCTGGTGGCGGCGCTCACCGCCGGGCTCACGGCGGCGGGACGGGAGGTGTGGCAGCTGGGCATCTGCCCCACGCCCGCCGTCCCCGGCGCCATCCGCCGCTGCGGTGCCGCCGGGGGACTGATGGTCTCGGCCAGCCACAACCCTCCCGGGGACAACGGCATCAAGGTCTTCGGGGCCTCCGGCGCCAAGCTCTCCCCCGAACAGCAGCAGAGGATCGAGGTCGGACTGGCCGGCCGGGCCAGCGCCCCTGCCTTCGATGGCCATGGCACCGCCAGCGACCGCAGCGATCTGCTCAACGACTACCGCAGCAGCCTGGTCGACAGCGTCGAGGGCCGCCGCCTCGATGGCTGCGGCGTGGTGATCGACCTCTGCCATGGCTCCGCCACGGCCTGTGGCGAAGCTGTGTTCCGTGCCCTCGGTGCCGACGTCACCGTGCTGCATGGCCATGCCGATGGCCGTCGCATCAATGTGAACTGCGGCAGCACCCATCTCGAGCCCCTGCGCCAGGCGGTGCTGCAGCGCGGCGCGGCGATGGGTTTCGCCTTTGACGGCGACGCCGACCGGATGCTGGCGGTGGACGGTCGGGGCCGCTATGTGGATGGAGACCAGATCCTCTACCTCTGGGGCTCAGCCCTGCTGGAGGCTGGAACTCTGCCGGAGGCAAGGATCGTGGCCACGGTGATGTCGAACCTGGGCTTCGAGCGGGCCTGGCAGGCCAGGGGCGGAGTGCTGGAGCGCACCGCCGTGGGCGACCAGTATGTGCACCGCGCCATGGAGGAGTTCGGCGCCGGCCTGGGTGGTGAGCAGTCGGGCCACATCCTCTCGGCACGCCATGGCATGAGTGGCGATGGTCTGCTCTCGGCCCTGCAGGTGGCCACCCTGCTCCATGCCCAGGGGCAGACCCTGGCCGACTGGCTGGATGGGAGCTTCCAGCCCTATCCCCAGACCCTGGTGAACGTGCGGGTGGTGGACCGGGGGCGGCGGCAGCAGTGGCAGCAGTGCGAACCGCTGCGCCGCGCTGTGGAGCGGGCGGAGAGCGAGATGGCCGGCCAGGGCCGGGTGCTGGTGCGGGCCAGTGGCACCGAGCCCCTGCTGCGGGTGATGGTGGAGGCGGCCGACGCCGCCGTGGTGCAGCACTGGGCCCGTGAGCTGGCAGCCACCGCCGACCAGCACCTCAACGCCGCCTGTCCCACGGCCTGAGCACGCCCTGCCTGACCACGCCCAGATTTCAGAGGCAGCGTCGCGCGAGCTGCAGGGCTCCGGCGCAGCCGTCGCCGGCCGGGGTGGCCAGATGGGCCCCCGGCAGCAGGCTGTCCAGCTGCGTCACCAGCGCCTGGCGCAGCGGCGCCAGATGCTCCAGGGCCCCGCCCAGGGCCCACACCGGCGGGGCCGTGAGCTGCAGTGCCCGGCTGATCGCCACGGCCATCTCGGCCAGGGCCCGGCCGTTGCGCTCCACGATGGCCTGGGCTGTGGCATCGCCCGCCGCCGCCGCTGAGGCCACCACGGGGGCCAGGCGGGCGAAACCGGCCGCACCGAAGTCGCTCCGCACCACCAGGGCCTTGATCGCGGCCGCCGCATCGGCCTGCCGCAGCTCCACCCCCAGCTCCCGCCACAGAGCGGCGCGCAGGGGCGAATCGGGGCGGCGGCCATCGGCCATGGCGAGGCTGGCACTGAGCCCATCGCGGCCGATGTCCATGGCCGAACCGGCGCCATCCAGCAGCCAGCCCCAGCCGGCGCAGCGGTGTTCGGCGCCCTGGCGGTTGCGCCCCACGGCAATCGTGCCGGTGCCGCTGATCAGCAGCAGCCCTTCGGTGCCGGCCTCCCCCATCGCCCCGAGCAGGGCCGTGCGCTCATCGCCGGTTACCGCCACGCGATCGGCGGGCAGGTTGAGGGCGCCGCAGGCCAGGGTGTGGCCGAGCTGCTGCACGGGGCTGCCCCGTTCAATCCCGCTGGCCCCCACCGCCGCCGCCTCGACCACCCCCGGCCGGCCCAGGATCCGGCACGCCGCCTCCAGGCTCTGCTGCAGGGCCTGGCGGAAGGCCTCCTCCGCTCCGGGGCTGGCGAGGTGCCGCACCCCGGGGCCATCGGCCTCGGCCAGGATCCGGCCGCTGCCTGCTTCGGCCAGACGGCAGGTGGTGTGGGTCTGGCCCGCGTCGAAGCCCGCGATCAGGGCCGTCACGGGATCGCTTGCGGTCATGGGGGGCTCAGTCCGGGTTTGGGGCGGCCGCCAGGGTGGCCAGGCAGAACCAGCCCGTGAGTTGCACCTCCGGTCGAAAGAAGATCGTGTCGGTGAGGCCCTGGACCCCCAGGGCGGCGATCACCGCCATCACCCCCAGGGCGGGCAGGGCCCAGGGGCCATCGCCACGCCACAGCCGCAGGGCCCGGCGCAGGCTGAACGCCACCAGGCCGAGACCTGCCAGCAACCCGGGCACGCCTGCCTCAACGGTGAGTTCCAGGGGGATGGAGTAGGCGCTGAGCGCGTTGAAGCGCGGTTGCTGATAGAGGGGATAGATCAGGTTGAAGGCGTCATTGCCCGGGCCGATGCCCAGCCAGGGACGGGCCTGGATCATGTCGAGAACCGCCAGCCAGACGTTGATGCGGAAGTTGTTGGAGCTGTCTTCCCGTCCGGCCACCAGGCTCAGTACCCGCACCCGCAGGGGTTCCACCTGCCACACGAGCACGGCCAGCAGGGCGGCACCGCCCAGCAGCACCACCAGCGGCACCATCCGGCGCCACAGCGGTGGCCAGCGGCGGGTGCAGCGGGCGGCCAGCAGCACCACCACCACGGCCGCGCCGGCCACCAGCCCCATCCAGGCCGCGCGGCTGTAGGTGAGCACCAGGGCGGCCGTGCCCATGGCCAGGGCGGTGACGGCGAACACCCGCGGCAGGGGCCGGCGCCAGCGCAGCAGCGCCACCACCGCCAGGGGCAGGATCGGCAGCAGGTACCCCGCCAGCAGGTTGGGGTTGTCCAGCGTGCTGTAGATCCGCACCGTGCCCCGTGCCACCGAATTGGGGTCGGCCCAGCGGGCCAGGGCATCGGTGTCCTGGTAGAGCTGGCGCAGGCCGATCACCGAGGTGAGCAGGGAACCCGCCAGCAGGGCCGCCACGATGCGATCCCACCAGCGGGGCGCCGTGCGCAGCACCTCGTGCATCAGGGCGTACACCGCCAGGTAGCTGGCCAGCTTCAGCAGCCCCTTCAGGGCCGCGCTGGGCACCGGCGAGAAGCCCGTGGCCAGCAGGGCCAGGGCCAGGATTCCCAGGACCCAGCCGTTGATCCCGCCGATGCCGCCGGCGGGCCGGCGCAGGCTGATCAGCAGCCAGAGCAGGCCGCTGGCCAGAATCAGCAGGCTCAACCCGGGGCGCGTCACCAGCGCCAGGCCCCCCATCAGGGCACAGAGCACCACCCCGGCGATGGGCACCAGCCGGCTGCTGAGCGGGCCGGCGGGCCCCTCCGCCAGCAGACCCTGCCAGCGGAGCAACAGTGGCGCGGAGGAGGGAACGGCGGAATCGCCCACGAATGGCCCGGCTGGCTTCAGGCGGGATTATCGGTGGCCAGCAGCGCCCGTTCGAGGGCGGACACGGGCGGAGCGGCCACTTCGTTGCGCAGGTAGAGCACCCGGTAGACGGGCAGGCCTTGACGGAGCACGTAGGTCTCGCGCTCCGTGGGCACCGGCAGGGGGTTGCTGGCGCGCCAGGGCCGTGGATCCTCCGGCGGACGCACAAAGCAGCCACTGGCCTCCACCAGCTCCACCATCGGCTCAATCACCGCCAGGACGTCGCTCTGCAGGAACAGCTCGGCTCCAGGGGCCAGGGCGGCGGCCAGGGCGAGCAGCAGACCAGGCTGCAGCACCCGCCGCTTGTGGTGCCTCTTCTTGAACCAGGGATCGGGAAACTGAACCGTCACCCTCTCCAGCTGACCCACGGGCAGCTGGGCCAGCCAGTGCTGCAGGTTCACAGTGGCGTTGCAGAAGAGGTAGTGCAGGTGGTTGAGCTGCAGGGCCTGGCGATCGGTTTCCGCGGCCTCCACCAGCGCCCGGCGAATCTCCACCCCGAGGTAATTGCGCCCTGGCTCCCGCTGGGCCAGGGCCAGCAGGAAGCGGCCGCGGGCCGAGCCGATGTCCAGGTGGATGGGCCGCTCCGGCTGCTCGAACAACTGCTGGGGCGGAGGCAGTGCCAGGGGCTGCTGGAAGAACCGACTGAGCGGGTTCACGTGTTGGCGCACCATCAGCCCGCTGCGTCGGTGGGGGTGATTGCGGGCTCGGTCGGCAGGGGGCGTGGCACCACAAAAGCCCAGCTGGCCGTGTAGCCATGCAGGTGGGTGGCTCCAGCCACAGGGCCCACCTCGCCGTTGCAGAAGGCCCCGGTCACCGGCAGTTCGCCGAATTGCTCCCGGCACACGCTCACATCGCCGTCGCGATGGCCATAGAGACCGCTGCCGCGGCCCAGGCAGGCGAACAGCAGGGCTGCCAGGGGCCTGGGGCGCTCCTGTTGCTGCTGGGTCAGCAGCTGGCGCAGTTCCTGGCTGGAGGCATCCCCATCCCGCAGCTGGAACTGCACCTGCTGACCCACCCGCATCCGCTCCGCCACAGCCACTGCCCCGTTGCGGGGGTCAACCCCCACCAGATTGCGCACCAGAAAGGCCGAGCCCTGCTGCCCCTGGCCGGGGTCGAGGCTGAAGGTGTTGCGGCCCACCCCCAGAAACAGGGAGTGCTTCACCAGTTCGCGCTCCTGGGGTGAGAGGTCGGTGAGGATCGCCTGCAGGGCGGCCACCGGCGACTTGCGCTCGTTGCCCGCGCTCACTTCCAGCACCACATTGCGCTGGGCCTGCTCCACCTCGAACACCGGACCGATCGGCCGGCAGCCCTGGGCCACCACGGGATCGAGGCCCCAGGCCCCATCGATCAGGCAGCCCACGGCGCCGCCGCACACCCCCTGATCGAACAGCAGCGAGCCGTGGGGAGCACTGTGGGGACTGGCGATTCCCCCCAGCTTCACCGCAGCCGGACAGGCGTAGTCCAGCCCCGCGATCAGGTCGTTGATGCCGCCGCAACCCGGATCGATCAGCAGCAGCATCGAGTGTTCGCTGCTGTCGGGAGTGGCCCCGACCAGGGCGCGCCAGGGGTCGGCCGGACCATCCAGATCGGGAAACGGCTGGGCGGCGATCGCGAAGGGCTGGATGTGGGCGCCGGGCAGGCGCAGCAGTGCCACGCTCAGGGCCGGCTGCTGTTCCAGTTCCCGGGCCTGCTCCTGGGCGGCCGTGCCAATCACCCCGCCAGCCAGGCAGCCGAGCCAGTGGTTGGCCTGCAACCGCCGCCGCAGCAGGGGCAGCAGGCGGGGCAGATCGCTGGCAAAGCTGGCCGACACGAACACCAGGGCCAGGTCGGCCGCTCCGGCAGCGCCCAGCTGGCGATGGATCGACGCCACCGCAGCGTCCAGCGATGGCTCGGTGGCCAGCGCCGTGCGACACCAGGCCTGGGGGACACCAGCGCGACGCCTGAGCCAGTCGGGCAGGGGGAAAGCAGCCATGGAGGGGACCCTATCGCCTGCGGCGGCGTGCGGATAATGGCGACTTCCCGTACCCCTGCCGTGCCGGATCCGCTCTACCGCTCCCTGGTTTGGCTCGACCTCCGCCTGGCGGTGCTGTTCAGCGTCGGCGTTCCCCTGGTGCTGCTGGTGTGGGCGGCCCTGAAGCGCGAATCGGCCCTGGTGCGTCTGCTGTCCATCTACTGGAAGGTGGCCAGCCTGCTGTTGATCGCCGACCTGCTGCTCAGTGATCGGCGGCCCATGGGCTTCGCCGTGCTGCTGTTGGCAAAACTGCTGGTGGTGGTGAGTGTGTGGTTCTGGGTGGACCTCAATGAGGAGCTCGCCGACCTGCCGCCCTGGCGCCCGTTGCCCCTCACCGTGCGGATCTGGCGGTGGGGCCTCAGTTTCTGGGGCCTGATCGGTGCCGTGTTCAGTGTCACAGCCCTGGCCTGCATGGATGCGGCCCGGATGGAGGCCCCCCGCTGTGCGGTGTGGTTGCAGCCGCCGTTCGAGCTGCATCAACACCTGCAAACGGTGCTCAACTTCGTGTTCGGCGGCCAGTGGACCCCGGGGGTGGCTGCCTTCGTGGGCTATGTGGGCCTGCTGGCCTATGTGGTGGGCCTGCTGCAGTGGCTGCTGGTGCGGCTGCCCAAGCACGGCCGGGTGGCCGGGGAGTTCTGATGGAGCCTTCCGCCATCGACCTGCTCGCCGGCCTCGAGCTGATCAGTCGTGCCAGGCCTGATCGGGTGCTGCGCCTGCGGGGTGAGCTGTGTTCCCCCGAAGCCGGGAAGGAGCCCTACGAGCTGCTGCTGTTCCGCGGCTTCTCCAGCAGCACCACCCACCCCACCGGGTTCGATCCGGACCAGCCGGTGCTTCCCGAGGGCGTGACGTTGGCCACCGCGGAGTTGCTGGCGGCTCCGCTCAATCCCACAGCGGAGCAGTTGCTGGCCGCCGCCCTGCCACCCGAGCACTACCTGCAGCCTGCTGCCTGGCTCTGACTCTGGCTGGCTGGGCTGGCCGTCAGGCCAGGAAGCGCTGCCAGTGGGGACAGCTCGCGGCGAGAGCCTCCTGCCGCTCCTGCAGCTGCTCCAGGCGGGCCAGCTCGAAGTCGGCGAAGTCGAAGCCCGGGGCCACGGTGCAGCTCACCAGGCACCAGGGGCTGCCCGGGGCAGGGGTGGCGGCGAACCAGCTGCCGGCCGTCACCGTGAGCTGGGGCTGCTGACCGGCCGTCAGATCCAGGCCCAGCCAGTGTTCTCCGGCCCTGCCATCGGGACAGAGCGCATGGAGCAGCAACGGGCCGCCGCCGTGGTGGTGCCAGAGCTCATCGGAGTGGATCCGGTGCCAGCACGAGTGCTCGCCGCTCCGCAGCAGATAGAGAATCGCGGTGCTGGCCGCGCGCGGACCCCTGGGGGTGGGGACCTGCAGGGCGGCCCGGTAGGTCTCCCGGAAGTGCCCCCCCTCCGGATGGGGGATCAGCCCCAGCTGCTGAATCACGTCCGTGGCATCGCCTGGGTTGCCCTGGGTCATGGCGGGGAGGAGCGGCGGCAAGGGTCAGCCCTCCAGCACCGCCACGCAGCGGCCGCAGAGTCCGGGATGGGCGCTGTGGCTGCCGATGTCCGTCTCGTAGTGCCAGCAGCGCTCGCACTTGTGGCCGTCGGCTCTGGCCACGCGAACCCGCACCCCGGCCACCTCCGCCTCCTGCAGCACCGCGGCCGGGGCGGCGCCGTCGATGTGCAGGTGGGACACCAGCAGCCAGTCGGCCAGGTTGTCGACCGCGGGGTGGGCTGAACCCCCGAGCCAGGCGAGGGCCTCGGCCAGGACGGTGCTGCCTTCGCCCAGTTCCAGCTGCACCTGGGCCTCCAGCGAGGCCCCCAGCTGGCCTTCGGCGCGACAGCCCTCCAGCTGGCGGTTCACCAGGGCCCGCAGCTCCAGGATCGCCGCCATCGGTGTCTCCAGCGCCGGCTGCCGCCACGCCGTCGGAGCCGTGGGCCAGCCCCGCTCGAACACCGAGGCCTCGGCCACCGGGTAGGGCAGGTTCTGCCAGATGTCCTCGGCCATGTGGCAGAGCACCGGCGCGATCAGGCCGGCCAGTCGCTCCACCACCAGGCTGAGCACCGTCTGGCAGCTGCGGCGACGGAACTCGCCAGCCCCGCTCACGTAGAGCCGATCCTTGGCGATGTCGAGGTACACGTTGGAGAGATCCACCACGCAGAAGTTCTGCAGGGCCTGGAAGAAGCGGTAGAACTCGAAGCGCTCGAAATCGCCGCTCACGTTGTCAATCAGGGCGGCGGTGCGCTGCAGCATCCACTGGTCCAGCAGGGGCAGTTCGGCGTAGGCGATGGCATCGCCGCCTTCCTCGACCGGTCTGGGATCGAAGTCGTGCAGGTTGCCGAGCAGATAGCGGGCCGTGTTGCGCACCTTGCGGTACACATCCGCCAGCTGCTTCACGATGCCCGGGCCCAGGGGCACATCGGCGGAGTAGTCCACCGAGCTCACCCACAGGCGCAGCACATCCGCCCCATAGGCCGGCTCCTGCTTCTCGTTCTTGCCGCCCTCCACCAGCACCGCGGGATCCACCACGTTGCCCAGCGACTTGCTCATCTTGCGGCCCTTTTCATCGAGGGTGAAGCCGTGGGTGAGCACTCGCTTGTAGGGGGCGTGGCCGTTCACGGCCACGGAGGTGAGCAGGCTGCTCTGGAACCAGCCGCGATGCTGGTCGCTGCCCTCCAGGTAGAGATCGGCCGGATAGCCGAGGCCCCGCTCCTGCAGCACCCCGGCCCAGGAGGAGCCGGAATCAAACCACACGTCCATCGTGTCGGTGCCCTTGCGCCATTGATCGGCTTCGGCGGCATAGGCATCCGGCAGCAGGCCGGCCTCACCGCGCTGCCACCACACGTCGCCGCCGTGCTCGGCGATCAGGGACTGGATGTGGGCCAGGGTGGTCCTGTTCAGGAGCACTTCGCCGGTTTCGCGGTGATAGAACACCGGAATTGGCACGCCCCAGGTGCGCTGGCGGCTGATGCACCAGTCGCCCCGCTCGCGCACCATCGCCTCGATGCGGTTGCGGCCGCTGGCCGGCAGCCAGTCCACCTCCGCGATGGCGTCAAGGGCGGCGGCGCGGAAGCCCTCCACCGAGGCGAACCACTGCTCGGTGGCGCGGAAGATCGTGGGCTTTTTGGTGCGCCAGTCGTAGGGGTAGCGGTGGGCGTAGCGCTCCTGCTTGAGCAGGGCACCGGCGGCCTCCAGCGCCTCGATGATCGTTGGGTTGGCATCCTTGAGCACGTTGGTGCCGACGAAGGGACCGGCTTCGGCGGTGAGGGTGCCCGCCTCATCCACCGGGCAGAGCACCGGCAGGCCGTATTTCCTGCCGGTGTTGAAGTCGTCCACGCCGTGGCCGGGGGCGGTGTGCACCAGACCCGTGCCGGTTTCGGTGGTGATGTAGTCGCCGCCCAGCACCACCTGGCCGCGGCGCTCCAGCAGCGGATGGCGATAGATGATCCCCTCCAGCTCCTCCCCCGGCACGGTGAGCAGGGGCTTCAGGCCCAGGCCGAGGGTCTGCTGCAGGCCCTCCACCAGCTCGTGGGCCACCACCAGGTGGTTGGAGAGGCTGTCGCCGCCGTTCACCTCACAGATGCTGTAGTCGAGACGGCCATTCACCGACACCGCCAGGTTGGCGGGCAGGGTCCAGGGGGTGGTGGTCCAGATCGCCACCGAGAGGGTGATCGGCCGGCCCGTGGCGTTCATCTGGCCGCTGTCCTCCACTTCGAGGCCCACCGCCTTGAGGCGGCCTGCCAGGGCGGTGGGCACGGCTTCCACCGGGAAGGCCACGTACACGCTCGGGGAGGTGTGGCCCTCGGGATACTCCAGTTCGGCCTCGGCCAGGGCGGTGCGGGAGCTGGGGCTCCAGTGCACCGGCTTGAGGCCCCGGTAGATGTGGCCGGCCAGCACCATGGCGCCGAACACACCGATCTGGGCGGCCTCGTAGTTCTTCTGCAGGGTGAGGTAAGGCGCCTCCCAGTCGGCCCAGATGCCCCAGCGCCGGAAGCCCGCCTTCTGGCCCTCCACCTGTTCGAGGGCGTAGGCATGGGCCTTGCGGCGCAGGCTCAACGGGGTGAGTTCGGCCCGCTCGGCGCTGCCCAGCCCCTGCAGCACCTTGAGCTCGATCGGCAGGCCGTGGCAGTCCCAGCCCGGCACGAAGCAGGCCTTGCGGCCCTGCAGCAGGGCGGTTTTGTTGATGATGTCCTTGAGGATCTTGTTCAGGGCGTGCCCCACGTGCAGGGCGCCGTTGGCGTAGGGGGGGCCGTCGTGGAGGGTGAAGGGTTCGCCGGGGTTCCCGCGGCTGAGGCGTTCGTAGATCCGCTGTTCGGCCCAGAACGCCTGGATTTCCGGCTCGCGCACCTTGGCGTTGGCCCGCATGCCGAACCCGGTCTGCAGCAAGTTGAGGGTGTCCTTGTAGGACACAGGATCAGAGGCCGGCATCGGGCGGGGCGCCGGCTCGGATGCGGGGCGGGCGGTCACGGCGCCTGGGGCAGCAAGGGGGGATTATCCCGCTTCGCTGGTTGGGTCTGCCGGTTCGCCGGCCGCGGCGGTGATCATCGCGTCGATCTCGGTGAACGACGCCACCACCGCGGCGGGCCCCACCTCACCCTCGCCCGGATCCGCTGGGTCGGCGGGCTCGGCCTGGGGCGTGGTGGCTGCTTCCGCCACCTCAGGGGCTGCGACTTCAGGGGCTGCTGGTTCAGGGCGCACCCAGCGCTTGCCGCTGAGCTTGGGCTGTCTGCGCTCCCGAATCCAGGCGCCCACGACTTGGACTGCCTGGATCAGCAGGGCTGGCAGCCGGGCCGCCGTTTCGCCGAACTGGCGCAGGGCCGTCTGCCAGCGTTCGAGTGACCAGAGCCGCTGCTGTTCCGGCTCACTGAGCTGGCGCCAGCGGGCCTGGGCCACCTCCACGCTCAGCCGCCCGATCAGCAGGCCGGCGCAGAGCACCCCCAGCATCGGCGCCCCCCGCAGCCGTTCGGCACTGGTCACCAGCACCAGGCCCAGCAGCAGCACCACGGCCCCCCACACGGCATCGCGGGCCCGACTCAGCTCCGGCAGCAGCAACGGCAGCACCAGCACCGCCAGGCCAGCCCCCAGGGCCAGTGCACCTCCCAGAGTCGCCAGCATGGCCATCAGCGGTTCGTTCCCATTCTGGGTTGATGCCTAGAGTTGAACCGATGCCCACCTGGCGGAATTGGTAGACGCGCTGGTTTTAGGTACCAGTGGCTTCGGTCGTGGGGGTTCAAGTCCCCCGGTGGGCATGGCCTGAGCGGTCCGGACTCCCGCTGCGCTCAGACCCTTGCCTAAGTTGCATGTCCTTTCAGCCTCGGCGGGTTCACAGGCTTCATGTCTCAGGCCTCGGTTGCAGTCCAGCAGCGCCCTGCTTCCGCCGCGTTGCCCCGCTCGGTGCCCCGGGAGTTCCTGGACCCGCCGGGTCCGTGGAACCCCACGGTGGGGTTGTTTCTGATCGGCTATGGCCTGGCCGCCCTCACCATCTGGGGTTGGTTCGTGGCCCAGTGGCCCCTGGCCCTCTTGCTGCTCACCGGCTTTCTCTCCCTCCATCTGGAGGGAACGGTGATCCACGACGCCTGCCACAACGCCGCCCATCCCAACCGCTTCTGGAATGCCTTCATGGGGCATGGGGCGGCACTGCTGCTGGGCTTCTCCTTCCCGGTGTTCACGCGGGTGCATCTGCAGCACCACGCCCATGTGAACGATCCCAAACACGACCCTGACCACATCGTCAGCACTTTCGGGCCGTTGTGGTTGATTGCGCCGCGATTTTTTTACCACGAAGTTTTCTTCTTCCGCCGCCGTCTCTGGCGTCGCTATGAGTTGCTTGAATGGGCCATTGCACGCGGGATTTTCATTGCCATCGTGGTTGCGGCCGCCCACTATGGATTCCTGCCCTTCGTGTTCAACTGCTGGTTTGCGCCGGCGCTGATGGTGGGCGTCACCCTGGGCCTGTTCTTCGACTATCTCCCCCACCGGCCGTTCCAGTCCCGCAACCGCTGGCACAACGCCAGGGTGTATCCCGGCCGTTTGATGAACTGGTTGATCATGGGCCAGAACTACCACTTGGTTCATCACCTCTGGCCCTCCATCCCCTGGTTTGAATACCAGCCTGCCTATCAAGCCACCAGGCATATTCTCGACGCCAAGGGCTCGCCCCAGCGTCTGGGTTTGTTTGAATCCCGCAGTGATGGATTCAACTTTCTCTACGACATTCTTCTGGGTGTGCGCAGCCACAAGAAGCGGCGCAGTCGCCTGCGCCCCCTCGCCGCGTTGATGCCCTCGCGCCATGGCCGCCGCCGGGTGCTGCATCTCTTGCACCGCACCGCGGTTTCGCCCCAGCGCTGAGCGGCAGCGCTCAGCCTGCGTCCCCCAGGATGCGGGGCACGCGGAAGAAATCTCCCTCCCGCTGGGGGGCCAGATCGAGCAGTTGCTCGCGCACGGGGGTGGGGTTAATCCGGTCGTCCCGGGTCACATTCACCACCTCCACGGCGCGGGTGGTGGCGGGCACCCCATCGGTGTCCACCGCTTCGAGGTGGGCCACATACTCCAGGATCCGTTCCAGCTGGCCGGTGTAGGTGGCGATCTTGTCGTCCGGCAGGTCAAGGCGGGCCAGCTGGGCCACCTTGCGCACGTCCTCGGCGCTGATCTTGCTCATCCTGCTGGGTTAGGGGGGGACGGAGTGAAACCGGTCTGACGCTAGCGCTCGCTCTCCTCAGCTCTCCTCGGCCAGAAACCGTTGCAGGTCGCCGGTGAGGGCTGTGGCGGCCACGTCCAGGAAGCGAGCGCCATGGTCCGCCTGGGCCAGGTAGGGATCGGATCCCATCCGGCCGTCGGGGTGGCGGCGGCGGAAGTCCGCCGGGCCATGGATCGGCCCCGCGGGAGCGGCCTCAGGCAGGGGTCTCTGCTTGGCCAGCAGGCTGGGTTCCAGGTGCAGGGTGAGGGCGATTTCGCTGGGGGTGGCATGGTGCCCCTCCCGCTCCCCGTAGAGCTCGCGGGCCAGGGCCAGGGCCGGTCCGGCCATGAACCAGTTGGCCAGACGGCAGCGGAGGCGGGCCGCCTGGGGCAACCCCCTGCTGGCGGCGGTGGCGTAGGCCTGGGCGAAGGCGGCTTTGGTGGTGGCGATGTTGCCGCCATGGCCGTTGATGAAAAAGATCCGTTCAAAGCCATGGCCCGCCAGCGACAGCACCAGGTCGTGGATCACCGCCAGCAGGGTGGCGGGCTGGAGGCTCATCGTGCCGGCGAAGCCCAGGTGGTGCTCGGCCATGCCGAAGGCCTGGGTGGGGGTGACGAGCACACCGCTGCGGCGGCCCACCTCGAGGGCCACGGCTTCGGCGGTGAGTGCATCGGTGCCGATGGCTCCGGTGGGCCCGTGCTGTTCGGTGGAACCCAGGGGCACGATCACCCCCTGGCAGCGGGTGAGATAGTCCTCCACCTCAGGCCAGCTGCGCAGCTGCAGGCGGATCGCTTCGGTTTGGCTGGCCATCGTGGCGGGATCGGCAGCAGGAGACATCGGCGAGGCCCCAATGGATCATTCTGAACAGCGGCACTGTGGTGGGTGCTGCCTAGAGTTGCAGCAGTGAGCAGAGCCCGTGGCGCCCATGCTGCACCGCAAGCTCTATCAATTCTGCGCCGAGCGGCGTCCCGTCTGGGTGTTTCTGCGCGATCAGCAACGCTGGATCGAGGAAGCCCTGGTGGTGGAGATCGAGGGTGATCTGGTGACCCTCCGCTACGACGCCGAGGAGGACGACGAGAGCCACAGCTGGGAGGAGAGCGTGCGACTCGACTCGATCGGTGCCGTGAGCACCCGGCTCTCCTATGTGTGCCGGGCTCCGGGGGAGGAGTTGCCCACCGCCGATGATTGCCCCGAGGCGGAGCGGCTCAGCGGCTGAGGCTCGGACTGGGCCGGGTTCAGTGGGCCGTGCCGTTGCCGTCGTAGTCGTCGGTGTCGTAGTACCCCCCCTTGGTGCCGAAAAACAGGGTGGCCAGCACGAACAGGCCGCTGCCTGCGACCAGCACCGAGGCGAGGGTGAAACCGGAGGACTCCATGGGCGCTCAGCACCGGCAGATGATCGCTTCCATTGTGGATTGGATCGGCGTCGATGGTGCCTGGCGTGCGCAAACCCTTCCCGCAGCCCTCTACGGCCGGCCCGCCGAGCTGGTGGCCCCAGATCTGCTGGGCTGCCTGCTGGTCAAGCGCCAAGCGGATGCCGAGCCGCTTTGGGGCGTGATCGTGGAAACGGAGGCCTACTGCCAGAGCGAACCCGCCTGCCACGGGCACCGCCCAGGCTCCCCCAGCAATGAAACATTGTTGGGGGAGCCTGGGCGTTGGTATGTGTATCTCACCTACGGCATGCACCACTGCGTGAAGCGAGCCCCGACTTCAAGGCGCTCAGGCTGGGCTTGAGATTTCAGTGCTGCCAACGGGTCTCCCAGCCAACCTCCAAGCCACTCTCAGAACAATCTCCAGATTTTTCTCCCAGAAATCCCCCCAGCTACGAAGGGCTCCAAGCCAAGGTAGCTGGCTTGGCTTTGTCAGTGGTGCAGCCATAGCCGTGGTGTCAGCAGCGATGGCACCCAGTGCAGAAGCCCCCTTCCCTACACAACAACAATGGCAGAGCCTGCAGCTCAGGGTGCGGATTGACGGGCGAGATGCGTTTATCAACCGCCTGGGTCGCTGGAGTGACCCTGTGGCAGTGGCAGTGGCAGTGGCAGTGGCAAAGGCTCACGCTATTGCCGCCCAGATTTAGAGTGATTTCCATCAGGGCACCTTTGACTGCAGCCTGATGGCGTATCAACCACTCATAGGCGGCAAAGAAGTGGGGCTGCTGGAGGCACTGATGGTGAGGTCGGAGACCAAACGCCAGGCTGCTGTCATCTACGCCTACAGCCTTCTGCAGCGATATGGGAAGCCCATCCGTATCCGCAGTGACGCAGAAGGCTTCCTGGGGTGGTTACG
This sequence comes from Bradyrhizobium ivorense, assembly GCA_943368005.1. Classification (GTDB taxonomy): domain Bacteria; phylum Cyanobacteriota; class Cyanobacteriia; order PCC-6307; family Cyanobiaceae; genus NIES-981. Next base: position 137,405 of record CALRKN020000007.1, read on the forward strand.
GGCAGAGGGGTTGAGCGATTGCAGCGGCGTCCCATTGACGTGACCCCCTTTGTTGCTCCAGTTCTGATGAGAGCTGATGGAGGGATCAGGCCGCTTTCCATTGCTGGAGGACTTCCAGGGGCGCACGCCCCTGGAGAGCTGAATGCGGTCTGTAGACGTTGTACTCGATTCGGTGCAGCTCTGCCGACACCTTTGTCTCTGGCGAGGATGAGAAGAGCTCAATCCTGAGGAACTCATCCCTGAGTCTGCCATTGAATGACTCCCAAAATGGGTTCTCCCAGGGTGAACCTGGCGGGATGTAGGCCGTTCCTAGGCCATTGCCTGTGCACCACTCTTGCAAGGCATGGGCTATGAACTCAGGTCCATTGTCCATACGCAGATGAGTAGGTGCTGGAACAGCTTAAGCAGCTCCTCCATTGTGTCGATCACATGAACAGCTTGGCAGCGTCGGCCCACCCGAATAGCCAGGCAGACGCGGCTGAATTCATCCACCACATTGAGGAACTTGAGCGTCCGGCCATCCATCGTCTGGTCGAACTGGACGTCGATGGCCCAAACGTGCTGCGGGTATTCGGCCCTCAGAAGCAGCCTGGATCCGTCTGTGGGGCTTGAGCGTTTCCGCCTGCGCGGCAAGGGCGCTGGAGCCCTTCCTCACGCCAGATCCGTTGCACCCGCTTGTGATTAACGCTCCAGCCACCCAGTCGCAGCCGTCGGTAGACCAGCCGCCGGCCCCAGCGCACATGGCGCCGGGCCAGCTCACGGATCCGTCGCCGCAGCTTCTGCTCCTCAATGGCTACCAATGGCAAGGAACGCCGCTGGGTGTTGCGGTGTTGGCACGCCAATCGGCAGGCGCGTCGCTGGGTAAACCGGAATTGATCCTGCAGAACCACGACGGCTGTTTCGCACCTTGAGGTGCGCTTTGCAGCGCAGCGACGTTCTGGGCCCAGAAGTTTCCCTGTGGAAATCCATTGATATTCAACCCATCAATCCACAGGATGATGACTACCGACTCATAAGCAGCTACTTGGGAAAACAGGCCAGCCTGGAGCTGATTGCCCTTGACCCATTCAACGGCGACCTGTCAACAAGAAAGAGATAAGAGGAAATCAACTCACCATCACCTACCCAGAAGGCGACGCCCAGCAACTCCACTAGGCACTGCAGCTACTGAAAAGAAGCCGATGCCTGAATATCTCAGCATTCTGTAGGGAAGCGATTGCTGAGAAACTGGAGCGCCTTGAGCGAGTGGAGGCGGTCAAATCAGGACCATTACCATTCGGTTGCCTGATGTGGAGGCTGCGATGCTGGTAGAGGTGCAGAAGAGAAAGAAAGATTTTACCAACCTACAGGTCCTAATCGCAAGGCAGATACGGCAAGAGTATTTCGGAGGCAAGGAAATTGTAGGCCACAAAGCAATGTGGAGGGAGCTTGCGAGTTGGCCTATAGCTCGCTAATCTTCCACAGCGCCATTGACTTGTCGCTAAATGCCCCATTGCCTTCTGTGCAGTCCTCAATTACGAATTCAATCGGGTCGGGAAAGTTAAATGGTTTTCTTTGCAGGTTTAGCGTGCGCCAGAGTCCTGTCGCGATATCGTGATTGGCTTCTCTATTGAGGTAGTGAGTTGTAAGCAAGTATTTTGAGCCGCTACTTTTCACGGTTTTGATGACAGCTGTTATGTCTTTAAATGACAGGTGCACGAGGCAGTCTCTAAGAATAATGATATCTGATTTTGGAAGGAGGTCTTTAGTTAAATCAAGCCGAATAAATCTAGTGCGAGCATTGGCATACTTGCGAGTGTTTTGCTTGACGATCTCTGCGACGATATCTGCGCCAGTGTAAGTAATATTTTCGCTTAGAGCTATCTTGCTGAACCAGAAAAAATCCCCGCAAGGAACGTCTAAAATTGAATCGATGCTGTATTTGGAGAAGAGTTGTGGCAGGGCTTCCCTGAGTGCTGCGGTTTGCTCTAGATTTGAGCCTGGGCCTGATCTTGAATTGGGGTCGCGCCAGTAATTGTTGCGATAATATTCTGTAAATATTTTCTCAGGGGTTTTTAGTTGTAGTCGCATGTTGCGAAAAGCCCCGGAAAGTTCCTTCAACAGCTTTGGCTTTATAGTATCCAATAGTCTGTCAAATGGCTGCTTTAGTGTGTTCCAATTGAATTGTGGGCACCTCGAGATATTAACGAATTCTCTCGATAGCTGATTTTTCGAGGTGGCCTTGTGGCCTGGCGGGGCGCATTGTACTCCTTTTCATAGCCACCATGCTCACCCAAGCCCTGCCCCAATCCATCTTCGCTCCCCCCGCCGAGGTGGCCGCCCCCGAGCTCATTGGCTGCTTGCTGGTGAAACGCCAAGCGGATGGCGAGCTGCTGTGGGGCGTGATTGTGGAGACGGAGGCGTAGTCCCAGGAGGAGCCCGCCTGCCACGGCTGCCGCCGTCGCAGCCCCAGCAACGGAACCCTGTTCGGGGAGCCAGGGCATTTTTCTGTGTATGTGAGCTACGGCATTCACCACTGCGTGAAGCGAGCCTTGACTTGAAGGAGCTCAAGCTGGGCTTGAGATTGCAGTGCCTCCAACTGGTCTCCCAGCCAATCTCCAAGCCACTGCCCCAAAAACTCCCAGATTTTTTCTCCCAGACACTCCCCACAGCTACGAAGGGCTACAAGCCGAGTTGGCTGGCTTGGCTGGGTCAGTGGTGGAGCCGTAGCCCTGGTCTCAGCAGCGACGGCACTCAGTGCAGAAGCCCCCTTCCCTGAGAAACAACAACGGCAGCCTGCAGGTGCGGGTGCGGATTGACGGGAAGGATGCCTTCATCAACCGCCTGGGTCGCTGGAGTGACCCCGTAGCGGTCGCCAAAGCCCACGCCATCGCCGCCCAAATCTGGAGCGACTACTGCCAGGGCACTTTTGATAGAAGCCTGATGGCATATCAACCCCTCATCAACGGCAAGGAGGTGGGGTTGCTGGAGGCGTTGAGGGTCAGAGCAGAGACCAAACGCCAGGCTGCTGCCATTCACGCCTACAGGCTGCTGCAGCGGTATGACAAGCCCATTCACAACCGCAGTGACGCAGAAGGCTTCCTGGGGTGGTTACGGGCAGAGGGGTTGAGCGATTGCACGATTGCTGGGTTGATGACCCACTACCGCCAGTGCTGTGGGGGCAACCGCCACCTGTTTTCCCACAAGCTCAAGTGGCAGCGGCGGTCAGTGCAGAGCGATGTGCTGAGCGTGGAAGAAATCCAGGCGGTGCTGGCTGACCTGGAGACCAACGAGCCCTGGTATTACCCGCTGTTTCTGCTGTGGCTCAGCACAGGGCTGCGAAATGCCGAAATCAGGGGTTTGACCTGGGATTGCATCCGCTGGGAGGAGGGAGAGGTGCTGGTGATGAAGAGCCTGCGGCGTGATGGGTATTCCAGCGGGAAGGTTGAGTGGGCGCCCACCAAGACAGGGAGAGAGCGTGTGGTGCCACTGACGCCCAAGGTGCTGGAGAACCTGAGGCAGCACCAGGAGCAGATGAAGCAACTGGGGATTTACGACCCCTACGGATTGGTGTTTGTCACCCCCACCAGCCACACGAATATCTACGACCATCTGGTGGGACGTGTGTGGCACCGCTCGTTGGAGCGTTGTGGATTGAAGCCCCGCCGCCTCTACGCCCAACGCCACAGCTTCCTGTCTCACGCCTTGGCGATGGGAAACTCCCCAGCTGATTTGGCAGCGGCGGCAGGGCACTCCACCAAGATGCTGCTGGATACTTATGCCAAGCCAACGGGCAGGTTGAAGATGCCGAGTTGGCAGGCTGCCTGAAAGGAAAGTCAAAAAGGATGCTTATTGTCAAGCTATAAAAGTGGGTGCGTCGCCAAGTGATGCAATAGGAAAATATTAATAAAAACAAGCTTGTCTGATGTGTCGCTCTTGTTGGCTTTGCCTGCCGATATTGGAGTGTCAGTAAACCCTCATAGGCAGACCCTGTAAAACCTGCAACTTGCATAAATAACTACCGCCTGCAGTGCTTACTCGGTGGATTGAGAAGCGACGACTGCGAGCAACTAACAGAAGAGATGTGCTGGATGCCAAAGGGTGTGCCACTGCTTCTGCGTGAGAAAAAACAGGAGAAACTCAAATGACCTCAATACAACAACAAGACCGCCATCAAGCCCAACGGCTGAAACGAGATATCAAACACCTCATCCACGACCAGCTCCACAGCATCAGCCCGTGGTGGCTCATCAGCTTTCACTACCGAGACCACCACAGCAAGGAAGACCAGCTACTGGGTGATGTCGCCGACCTGAAACGAAAACTCCACCGCATTATCTTTCAATCCCGTGACAAGACCATCAAGGGTGCTGGTGAATATCCCTATCCACGAATGCTGTTTTTCCACGAAACCAGCCACCAGGGCATAGGTCAGTTTCACACGCACCTGATTGTGGAGAAGATGCCACCGAGCCTAAATACCCAATATGAGATGGAAACCCTGTTTCACAAACGTCTGCCCCATAAGGTCAAGGCATTATCCAAGTGGAAATCCATAGACATTCAGCGCATCAACCCTGATGAGCCTGACTACAGACGCATCAGTAGTTACTTAGGAAAACAGACCAACTTGGAGCTGATTGCCCTTGACCCATTCAACAGCGACCTGTCAACAAGAAAGAAATGAGAAGAAACCAACTCACTGTCACTTACCCAGAAGGTGACGCCCAGCAACTCCACCAGGCACTGCTACTACTGAAAAGCTGCCGTTGTCTGAATATCTCTGCATTCTGCCGTGAAGCGATTGCCGAGAAGTTGGAGCGACTGGAGCTCGTGGAGGTAGCCAAGTGAAGACCATCACCATTCGGCTGCCTGATGTGGAGGCCCCCTCTGCCAGGAAAGATGACGCCTCTCGATCCCGACTGTTTCAACCACCAGGGGGCTTGATGGATTCGATCAATGCGTCCTTACAGCGAGGCCGTCAAGGCTGATGTCCGCCGGCGGATGGGACCTCCCCACCGCCAGAGCGTGGCGGACATTGCCCAGGAGCTGGGTATCCACGTGATCACCCTCTACAAGTGGAGGAAGGCCTGGCGCCTGCAGGGGGAGGTGGTGCCCGCCTCCCAGAAGGACCCTGAGGGTTGGGACCCGGCCGACAAGTTCACGGTGGTGCTGGAGACCGCCGGCCTGAACCCGACGGAACTGGGTGGGTATTGCCGCGAGCGGGGGCTGTTCCCTGAGCAGGTGGACCGTTGGCGCCAGGCCGCCCAGGATGCCAATGCCCAGCCGCTGCTGATGATGGCCGAGCAGAAGGACCTCGAGAAGCGCCACCAGGCCGATCAGCGGGAGATCAAGCGGCTCCAGCAGGAGTTGCGCCGTAAGGACAAGGCCCTGGCGGAGGCGGCGGCCCTGCTGATCGCCTCAAAAAAGATCCAGGCCTACTGGGGAGAGGACGGGGAGGCCTGACTGCGGCGCTGGATCGCCGCAAGGCCATCGAGATCCTCGATGCCGCCGTGGCAGCTGGTGCGCGGGCCCGTGAGGTGGCGGCTCTCCTGGGCTTGGGGCTCACCACGCTGCAGCGCTGGCGGCGTCAGTTCGCGGCTGATGGGGATGGCATCGATCGCCGCAAAGGCAGCCCCCGCCTCGTTTCTCACCGCCTCACGGAGGAGGAGCGCCAGCGGATCCTGTTCACCTGCAACCAGCCGGAGTTCGCCGCGCTGCCACCGGGGCAGATCGTGCCGGTCCTGGCGGATAGGGGCGTTTATATCGGCTCGGAGCGCAGCTTTTACCGCGTTCTCCATGCCCATGGTCAGGCCCATCGTCGTGGCCGTGCCCGGCCGCCCCAAGAGCCACGCCCAGTGCCGCGGCTGGAGGCCAGAGGGCCGAATCAGCTCTGGAGCTGGGACATCACCTACCTGCCCACCAGTGTCCGTGGCGTCTGGCTGTACCTCTACCTGGTGATCGATGTCTGGAGCCGCAAGGTGGTGGCCTGGGACGTGGCCGAGCGGGAAGACGCACAGATCGCCGCTGATCTGGTCAGCCGCGCGTGCCTGCGGGAGCGGATCAGCAAAAGTCGGCCTCGGCCATTGATCCTCCATGCTGACAACGGAAACGCCATGCGGGCCGCGACACTTGAGAGCCGTCTGGAGGAGCTGGGAGTCCTCAGATCCTTCTCTAGGCCGAGGGTGAGCAACGACAACCCCTACTCGGAGTCGCTGTTCCGCACGGTCAAGTACCGGCCGGATTACCCCCGGCGGCCCTTCCGCAGCCAGGAAGAGGCCTGCCGCTGGGCCTGTGCATTCCTGGACTAGTACAACCACAGGCACCGCCACAGTTCCATCCGGTTCGTGACGCCTGATCAGCGCCACAGCGGTCAGGCCGTTGAACTCTGTCGTCACCGCGCTCTTGTCTACGAACAGGCCCGCCAGCTACACCCCCGCCGTTGGAGCCGCGGCACTCGCTGCTGGCGTCAGCCGGGGGTGGTCTGGATCAATCCACCGCCACCGGGAAACGGCATCGATCCAGCTACGTTGGCCATGGCCGCCTGATCGGCGGCAGGGGCGTCATCTTTCCTGACAGCTACCGAGGCGGCGATGCTTGCTGAGCTGCAGAAAAAAATACCTAAATCAAGAGATGTAAATGGCTATTTCTTGGCTGAGCTAAGGGCTTGCTAAACCAAGCTATGATTAGAGACTGAATTCGCCTGGCTGCTAATGCTTGTGCTACCTGTCAAGCGCATCCTCTCTCGGCTACCTGGTATTAGGTTGATTTTACCGCTTTACCGAAAGGTGTTTCCTGTAAAGCCCTTTGTTGGCTCAGCTTCTTATTGGGAAGAAAGATATTTGAAAGGAGGCAGCTCTGGCGCTGGCTCGTATGGAAGACTTGCCGAATACAAGGCTGAGGTAATAAATGAATTTGTAGTTTCTAACAATATAGACAGCGTGATTGAATTTGGCTGCGGCGATGGCAATCAGTTGTCGCTCGCCAGCTATCCTTCTTACATCGGCATAGACGTTAGCCAGAAAGCGGTTGAGCGGTGTCTGCGAATGTTTGAAGGTGATAAATCAAAATCCTTTATTCTTTCCTCGGCCTATGCGGGCGAGAAGGCGGATTTATCAATGTCGCTTGATGTAATCTATCACCTCGTTGAGGATTCGGTGTTTGCTGTCTATATGCAGGAATTGTTTGCTGCGGCAAATAAGTATGTGATTATATACTCGTCTACTTTTGACGGGGATGACGTGGCTCAGGCTTCCCACGTAAGGCATCGCAAATTTACTGATTGGGTTGAGATTAACCGCCCCGGCTTTAGGCTTTTGAAGGTATTTAATAATCGCTATCCTTTCCGTGGTGACGGCTCTGGTGAGTCTCTCGCGGATTTCTACATATATGAGCTGTGCAATTGATGGCTTCTGCCCTGTCGTAGGGCTGCTGTGTCTATTGGGCATTAACTTTTATTTCAGGGGTTGCCACGGTTAATGGCTGCAACTCACCCATCCTCACCAAGCCACCCCCATAGCCACCAACCTCTCCCAGCACCTCCCCCAATCCTTCTTCGCCCGCCCCGACGAGCAGGTTGCCCCCGAGCTGATCGGCTGCCTGCTGGTGAAACGCCAAGCCTCAGGCGAGCTGCTGTGGGGCGTGATTGTGGAGACGGTGGCGTAGTCCCAGGAGGAGCCCGCCTGCCACGGCTGCCGCCGTCGCAGCCCCAGCAACGGAACCCTGTTCGGGGAGCCAGGGCATTTTTCTGTGTATGTGAGCTACGGCATTCACCACTGCGTGAATGTGGTGAGCGGCGAGGCGGGCCGCGCCAACGGCGAGCTGCTGAGGGCGGTGTCTCCGGCGGAAGGTGGGGAGCGGGCTGCTGCTGGCCCTGCCCTGCTGGCGAGCCGTTTCGGGATCGACCGCCGCCACGACGCCCTGGCGGTGACGTCGGCCTCCGGGCTCTGGCTGGCGCCGCTGCCGCCACTGCGGCTGGAGCTGGCCAGACGGGCTGAGGCCGGTGAGGAGCCTCTGCTGTGCGCCACCCGCATCGGCATTTCTCAGGGCCAGGGGGGATCGCCTGCCCCCTACCCTGAAGCCATGAGCTGCCGTCACCGTTGAGCAACTGGAGTCACCGCCATGTGATCGATCTGGCGGCCTTCTCGCTCGCGGATTTCGCCACCGTGCTGGAGCTGGCTCAGCGCTTCCGGCTGATGCCCACGGCTGGGGCGCGCAAGGTGCCGGCCCTGCAGGGCCGCCTGATGACCAGCCTGTTCTTTGAACCCAGCACCCGCACCCGCAGCAGTTTTGAGCTGGCGGCCAAGCGGCTGTCGGCCGATGTGCAGAACTTCGCGCCCGCGTCGAGTTCGCTCAGCAAGGGCGAGAGTTTGCTGGATACGGCCCGCACCTACGTGGCGATGGGGACCGACCTGCTGGTGGTGCGCCACCGCTGCGCCGGAGTGCCCCAGAGCCTGGCGGAGCAGCTCGATCGTGCCGGTGAGCGGGTGGCCGTCCTCAATGCCGGCGATGGGTTGCACAGCCACCCGAGCCAGGGGCTGCTCGATCTGTTCACCTTGGCGCGCCACTTCTGTCCGCAGGCACCCTCGCCCGCGGCACTGCAGGGCAAGCGGGTGGTGATCGTGGGGGACGTGCTGCACTCCCGCGTGGCCCGCTCCAACCTCTGGGCCCTGACGGCCTGCGGTGCGGAGGTGGTGCTGTGCGGTCCGCCCACCCTGCTGCCGGAGGCCTTTGCCGCGTTCGTGCAGGCACCTCCTCCCGGGCAGCACCGGGATCCGGTGCCCCAGCGGGGATCGGTGCGGCTGGTGCGGAGCCTGGAGGAGGCCTTGCCCGGTGCCGATGCGGTGATGACCCTGCGGCTCCAGAAGGAACGGATGGACCAGCACCTGCTCACCTCATTGGCGAGCTATCACAGCCAGTTTGGCCTCAACCATGGGCGCCTCGCCCTGTGCGGCAAGCCGGTGCCGGTCCTGCACCCGGGGCCGGTGAATCGCGGTGTGGAGATCAGCGGTGCCCTGTTGGAGGACCCGCGGCTGAGTGTGGTGGAGGAGCAGGTGCGCAACGGCATCCCGGTGCGGATGGCCCTGCTCTACCTGCTGGCCGGAGGTGTCAAAGCAGCTTGAAGCCATCCAGCAACAGGCCGTAGAGCAGGCCGATCCGGGCCATGTCCAGCAGCTGCAGCGGCAGTCGGTCGCCCCCTTGACGGCGCAGCCTGCCGCGGGTCCGAACGGCCCACTCCAGGGTGAGCACGCAGAGCAGCGCCCCCATCGGATCGATCTGCCCCAGCTGGCCGCTGATCGAGGCCACCACGCCCCCCAGCGAGAAGCTCAGCAGCAGGGTGATCAGCTGCAATGACCAGCGGCGCCAGGGGTTGCGGGCCCAGTTCACCAGTCGGTCTCCGGCCTCCACCAGTTGTCGCTGGAAGCGGGTCTGCTGGAATGGGCGGGTCTGCAAGCCGCCGGTCTGCAAGCGGGTTGGCGATCGCATGAACCTGGCCACGGGGACAGCGGTCGGTGGGGTGGCAGGCCTGGACGGGCTGGTGGGAGCCGCCGGTCTGCCTGGAACGATGGGCTGGCGCGACTAGCCGGTGTGGCTAGTCGGCGAGATTATGTGCCTGCCTGGACGATGGGACTGATCCCTTCGGCTGGTCGCTTTCGCCGGTTGAGGACCCAGGCTGGATGGCGGAGGTGGGAAAAGGGTGGCAGGGTCAGGAAAATGGTGATCCCCACCACCCGGCCCAGCCCTGCCAACAACTGTCTACACCATCTCTGGAGTTTCAGCAGCAAGTTGCCGCTACATATAGGGGATTCCAATAAAAAAGCCCGGAGCTCGGGGTCCGGGCCGGGTGATGGGGACTCCGCCAAGAAAGCGCTGCGGATGCGCGTCGGCAAGGGGCACGGGCCGTTTTGGAGAGCGTCCCAGCATCCCCTTGACGGCGGCACCCATGGTCTCAGCCGTCGCTGTCCTTCTTGCGGCTGGCCTTGCCCTCAAGCAGTTCCAGCAGGGCCTCCATCTGAGCCATCACGCCGCGCACCTCGCCGGCTTCGGGCAGGAGGCCGTCATCCATCACGCCCTGGTGCATTTCCCGGAGTTCCTGGCGGATGTAGCGAAGGTGGCTCACCACCTGTTCGCGCTTTGACTGCGACATGAAGGAGGATCAAGGATGCCTCCCTTTTACCGCATCAGCGGACTACTTCTGGCCGAACCGGGCCTTGGCCTGCTCGTAGAAGGTCTCGTCGATCGTGGGCAGGTTGGCTTCCGTGGCCAGACTTTCGATGCGCTTGCGCACGGCAGGTCGCACGAAGAAGGGGATTTCCTTCAGTTTTGCCTGAGCCGCTTCTGTCCAGTTCATCACTTGCCAGGTCGGGGCCGGGGCGCCTGCAACAAAATGGAGAATAGGGGACTCGAACCCCTGACCTCTGCGGTGCGATCGCAGCGCTCTACCAGCTGAGCTAATTCCCCTGCTGGGGGTCGAGCGGCATGGCTGACGCCTGCCGCAGTGCGGCCATTATCCCCCTCATCCGTTCCCTGTCCTCCCTTTCCTTGTCGCAGGCCATGACCGCCGCCATCACCGCCGAGCAGCTCGCCGCCTTCACCGAGGCCAGCACCGCTGAACTGGCGCGCCGGCTCGATGAGGACGACTACCCCAGTCCGTTTGATGGGCTGTCCGACTGGCATCTGATGCGTGCCCTGGCGATTCACCGTCCGGAACTGGCCCGTCCTTACCTCCACCTGGTCGACCAGGAGCCCTTTGATGAGGACTGAGTGACAGGGGGAACGGCAGCTTGAGCAGCACTGAGCGCGCGGTCGATCCCCTGGAGGGTCGGCGGATTCTGGTGGGCATCAGCGGCAGCATCGCCGCGGTGAAGCTGCCGCTGGTGGTGAGTGCCCTGGCCAGGCGAGGTGCCCTGGTGCGCTGCGTGCTCACCCCCAGCGCTGCGCGGCTGGTGAGTGCGGAGGCCCTGGCCTGCCTCAGCCGCCACGCCTGCTACCTCGACGCCGACCAATGGAGCCATCAAGCCGCCCGGCCCCTGCATGTGGAACTGGCTGAGTGGGCCGAGCTGGTGCTGGTGGCCCCCCTCAGCGCCACCAGCCTGGCCCGCTGGGTGCACGGCCTGGGCGACAGCCTGCTGGCCAGCACCCTGCTGGCCAGCGAAGCCCCGGTGCTGGCGGCGGCGGCAATGAACACCAGCATGTGGTCGGCGCCAGCGGTGCGGGCCAACTGGCAGCAGCTCCATCACTGGCCGGGCGTCTTGCCGCTGGGCCCTGCCGCCGGCCTGCTGGCCTGTGATCGGGAGGGCGACGGGCGCATGGCCGACCCGGAGTTGCTGCTGCTGGCGCTGGAGAGCCTGGCCCTCTGGGGCTGGCAGCGCGACTGGCAGGGCCGCCGGCTGCTCGTGAGCGCCGGTCCGACCCGGGAGCCGCTCGATCCGGCCCGCTGCCTGACCAACCCCAGCAGCGGGCGGATGGGGGTGCTGCTGGCCCAGGCCGCCCGCCTGCGCGGGGCGGCGGTGGAGCTGGTGCATGGTCCCCTGCTGCTGCCGCCCAGCTGGCTGGAAGGGCTGCGGTGCCGGGCGGTCGGCACCGCAGCCGAGATGGAGCTGGCCCTCGCCGAGGGCCAGCCACGGGCTGATGCGATTGCCATGGCGGCCGCCGTGGCCGACCATCGCCGCGGTCAGCCCCACAGCCACAAGCTGGCCAAGGCAGACCTGGAGCTCAGCCTCAGCCAGGGCTGGGAACCGGTGCCCGACCTGCTGGCGGGCCTGGTGCGCAACCGGCCAGCGGGGCAGGCGATTCTCGGCTTCGCGGCCCAGTCGGGAGACGTACTCAGCCAGGCCCGCGACAAATTCCGCCGCAAGGGCTGCGACCTGTTGTTCGCCAATCCCATCGACCAACCGGGGTCCGGGTTCGCCAGCCCCACCAACCGGGGCTGGTTGCTGGGGCCCGGCGAGCGGGTGCAGGATCTGGGCCTGGACAGCAAGCTGGCCCAGGCCCATCGGCTTCTCTCGGCCTTGGGCGCCCTGCTCAGGCCGCCAGAGGCTGGGAATCCGCCCCTTCCTCGGCTTGCATCAGATCCATGAAGGTGCGCAGCTGCAGGCGAGGGATGTAGGGCCAGCCACCGGTTCTCTCCATGCATTGCAGCAGGTTGAAGAGGTGGTTGCGGTCGGCCGGCAGGCTGCTCCGGAAGGGACCGTCCTGAATGCGTCGATGCAGGTGCTCCAGTTGGCGCAGGAGCTCCAGCAGGGCTTCAGGATCCTCCGCCAGGTTGCCGGCCAGCTGGTCCAGCTCGCCGAGCACGGAGCTGAGTTGCTGTTGCTGGCCCTCGTTCAGACCCATCGTCCGGCGCGCTCCTGCTCGGGGTGTTGCTCTCGCATACAGGTTGTTGAGAGCGGGGCCATGGTACGGGGAATCGGGGTTTTGCACCGGTAGGATCCGCGCCAGCCCAGTTACCGCCTCCCCTCTGCGGCGTTCTTCCATGCGTTTTCGTCCTCTGCTGGCCCTCGTGCTGGCGCTGTGTCTGACCCTGGTGACCGCCTGCAGCGGTGGGGCCAAGGCTGTCGATCGCTCCCAGCTCACCTACGACGACATCCACAACACGGGCCTGGCCAACGATTGCCCCACCCTGCCCGACTCGGCGCGCGGTTCGATTCCCCTCTCGGCTGGTGGGGCGTACCAGCTGCGGGACATCTGCCTGCATCCCGCCGAAGTGTTTGTGAAGGGTGAGCCGGCCAACAAGCGCCAGGAGGCCCAGTTCGTGCCCGGCAAGATCCTCACCCGCTTCACCACCAGCCTTGACCAGGTGTACGGCGACCTGACCGTGACCGATGACGGCCTCACGTTCAAAGAGGAAGGCGGGCTCGACTTCCAGATCATCACTGTGTTGCTGCCCGGTGGCGAAGAAGTTCCCTTTACCTTCTCCAGCAAACAGTTGGATGCCATCGCCGATGGTGCAGCCATCAGCACCAGCACTGATTTCACCGGCAGCTATCGGGTGCCCAGCTACCGCACCTCCAACTTCCTCGATCCCAAAGGCCGTGGCCTGACCACCGGCGTGGAGTACGCCCAGGGTCTGGTGGGCCTGGGAAGCGGCAACGAGGAGATTGCCCGTGAAAACATCAAGCGCTACGTGGATGGCACGGGTGAAATGGAGATCTCCATCACCAAGGTGGACGGCAACAGCGGCGAGTTCGCCGGCGTGTTCACCGCCATCCAGCCCTCGGACACCGACATGGGTTCCAAGGATCCCCTCGACGTGAAGATCACCGGCCAGGTGTACGGCCGTCTGGAAAAGGCCTGAGTCCAGCTCGGCCCTTTGGCCAGCTGAACTTGCACCTTCTGAAACCGGCACCCAGGGGGCCCACGGGCCCCTTTTTAGTGGGGCGAGGTTGGCCCACGGGCCTGGTCTGGGAGAATCCTCGCCTGTTCCGTCAGAAGTGCCAATGGCCGCCGTGGAAACCAGCCTCGAGACCGCCCATGCCGGGCTGATCGCCCCCCATGGGGGCACCCTGGTGGACCTGATGGTGCCTGAGGCGGAGCGCCAGGCGGTGAAGGCCGGTGTGAATCGCAGCGTGGAGTGCAGCCACCGCAACGCCTGTGACGTGGAACTGCTGGTGGTGGGGGGGTTCTCACCCCTGCGCGGCTTCATGCACCAGGCCGATGTCGACGCCGTGGTGGCGGGCAACCGCACCAGCAGCGGCCTGCTGTTCGGCCTGCCCATCGTGTTTGACACCGACGACGAGGCGATCGCCATCGGCGAACGGCTGCTGCTCACCTATCAGGGCCAGGAGTTGGCCGTGCTCACCGTGGAGAGCAAGTGGGAACCCGACAAGGCCCGCGAAGCTCAGGGCTGTTATGGCACCACCTCCATCGAGCATCCCGCCGTGCGGATGATCACCGGCGAGCGGGGGCGCTTCTACCTGGGCGGCAGCGTGCAGGGGTTGGAACTGCCCCGGCGGGTGTTCCCCTGCAAGACCCCGGCCGATGTGCGCGCCACCCTGCCGGCCGGCCAGAGCGTGGTGGCCTTCCAGTGCCGCAACCCGATCCACCGGGCCCACTACGAACTGTTCACCCGTGCCCTCCACGCCGACAACGTGAGTGAGGAAGGCGTGGTGCTGGTGCACCCCACCTGCGGCCCCACCCAGGAGGACGACATCGCCGGCGAGGTGCGCTTCCAGACCTACGAGCGCCTGGCGGAGGAGGTGTCCAATCCCCGCATCCGCTGGGCCTACCTGCCCTACTCGATGCACATGGCCGGCCCGCGCGAGGCCCTGCAGCACATGATTATCCGCAAGAACTACGGCTGCACCCACTTCATCATTGGCCGCGATATGGCCGGCTGCAAGAGCTCCCTCAGCGGTGACGACTTCTACGGCCCCTACCAGGCCCAGGATTTCGCCCGCGACAACGCTCCCGAACTGGGCATGGAAACGGTGCCCTCGCTCAACCTGGTTTTCACCGAGGAGGAGGGCTACGTCACCGCCGAGCACGCCGAGGCCCGGGGTCTGCACGTGAAGAAGCTCAGCGGTACCCAGTTCCGCCGGATGCTCAGGGGGGGTGAGGAGATTCCGGAGTGGTTCGCCTTCCGTAGTGTGGTGGAGGTGCTCCGGGCCGCGGCCTGAGGCGGGCGCTCCCCGGTTAACATTCTGTTACTTCTTACTCAGCTGAGGCGAGGGCTTTGAAAAAACGCTGGCGCAACGCGGGGCTCTACGTGCTCCTGGTGATTGTGATGATTGCCGTTGGGACGGCCTTCCTTGACCGTCCCGATCCGGCTAACGCGCCGCGTACCCTCCGCTACAGCGATTTCGTGGAGGCCGTCCAGGCCAATGAGATCTCCCGGGTGCTGATCTCGCCTGACCGCGGTACGGCCCAAGTGGTGGAGAACAGCGGCCAGCGGGCGGTGGTGAACCTTGCCCCCGACAAGGACCTGCTCAAGATCCTTACCGACCACAACGTGGACATCGCCGTGCAGCCCAGCCGCGAGCCGGCGGCCTGGCAGCAGGCGGTGGGCAGCCTCTTCTTCCCGCTGCTGCTGCTCGGTGGGCTTTTCCTGCTGCTGCGCCGGGCCCAGGGCGGTGGCGGCAATCCCGCGATGAGTTTCGGCAAGAGCAAGGCTCGGGTGCAGATGGAGCCGCAGACCCAGGTCACCTTTGGCGATGTGGCGGGCATCGAGGGCGCCAAGCTCGAGCTCACCGAAGTGGTGGACTTCCTCAAGAATCCCGATCGCTTCACCGCCGTCGGAGCCAAGATTCCCAAGGGCGTGCTGCTGGTGGGACCGCCGGGCACTGGCAAAACCCTGCTGGCCAAGGCCGTGGCCGGTGAGGCCGGAGTCCCCTTCTTCTCCATCTCCGGCTCGGAGTTTGTGGAGATGTTCGTGGGTGTGGGCGCCAGCCGGGTGCGTGACCTGTTCGAGAACGCCAAGAAGAATGCTCCCTGCATCGTGTTCATCGATGAGATCGATGCGGTGGGTCGCCAGCGGGGGGCCGGCCTCGGCGGCGGCAATGACGAGCGGGAGCAGACCCTCAACCAGCTGCTCACCGAGATGGATGGTTTCGAGGGCAACACCGGCATCATCATCGTGGCCGCCACCAACCGGCCCGACGTGCTCGACGCGGCCCTGATGCGACCCGGTCGCTTCGATCGGCAGGTGGTTGTGGACCGGCCCGACTACAGCGGTCGCCTCCAGATCCTTGAGGTGCATGCCCGTGGCAAGACCCTCTCCAAGGATGTCGACCTCGACAAGGTGGCCCGCCGGACCCCCGGCTTCACCGGGGCCGACCTCTCCAACCTGCTCAACGAGGCCGCGATCCTGGCCGCCAGGCGCCAGCTCACCGAGATCTCGATGGATGAGGTGAATGACGCGATTGAGCGGGTGATGGCCGGTCCGGAGAAGAAGGACCGGGTGATGAGTGAGAAGCGCAAGCGCTTGGTGGCTTACCACGAGTCGGGCCACGCCCTGGTGGGTGCCCTGATGCCCGACTACGACCCGGTGCAGAAGATTTCGATCATTCCCCGTGGCAACGCCGGCGGTCTCACCTTCTTCACCCCCTCGGAGGAGCGCATGGAGTCGGGCCTCTACTCCCGGGCCTACCTCCAGAACCAGATGGCCGTCGCCCTGGGCGGTCGGGTGGCCGAGGAGATCGTCTACGGAGAAGACGAAGTCACCACCGGTGCCTCCAACGACCTGCAGCAGGTGGCCCGGGTGGCCCGCCAGATGGTCACCCGCTTCGGCATGAGCGAGAAGCTGGGTCCGGTGGCTCTGGGCCGCAGCCAGGGGGGGATGTTCCTGGGCCGCGACATCGCCGCCGAGCGGGATTTCTCCGAGGACACCGCAGCCACCATCGACGAGGAGGTGAGCCAGCTGGTGGAGGAGGCCTACCGCCGTGCCACCGCCGTGCTCACCAACAACCGCGCGGTGCTCGACGAGCTGGCCGAGATGCTGGTGGAGAAGGAAACCGTGGATGCGGAGGAGCTGCAGGAACTGCTGGTCCGCAGCGACGTGCGTGTCGCCGAGTACGTCTGATCCGGCAGGGGAGCTTCTCCAGAGCTTGCACCACCAGCCCGTGCTGGTGGTGCTTCGCTCTGGCAAGCCGTTTCAGCTGTGCAACACGCTGGAGCGGCTGCAAGCCATCGGCCTGCGCCACGTGGAGCTGGCCTGGAGCGCCGATCCCGACTGGTCGGCGCAGGTGCTCTCCCTGGCCCGGCGCTGTCCGCAGCTTGCCCTTGGTGCCGCTTCGGTGTGCACCGTCGACGGCGTGCAGGCTGCCGCGCAAGCGGGTCTGACCTATGTGGTGTCGCCGGTGCTGGATGCCGAGCTGTTGCAGAGGGCTCGGCAACTCGGCCTGGTGATGGTGCCTGGCGTGTTGAGTCCGTCGGAGGTGCACCGGGCCCGGCAGCTGGGGTGCCGGCTGGTGAAGCTGTTCCCAGCCGCCACCGTGGGCCCCGCCTACTGGGGGCGGCTGAGGCAGCCCCTGGGCGCGTTGCCTGCTTGCATCGCCGCAGGTGGGTTGGCCCCGGCGGATGTGGAGACCTGGCTGCAGGCCGGTGTGGATGCCGTAGCCCTGGGGGGTGCGCTGGATCCGGTGGCCGGCTGGGATCAGCTCAGTGCCCTGCTGCAGCGGCTGCCCCAGCGTTGACTTCCCATCCCCAGTGCCCGGCTACCAGAAGCTGCACTGCCCCTGCTGGCGCAGCAGGTGGTCAGCCAGCACCAGGGCCACCATCGCCTCCACCATTGGCACTGCCCGCGGCAGCACGCAGGGGTCATGGCGTCCCTTGGCAGCCAGGGTGGTGGCATCGCCGGCGGCGTTGATCGTTCGCTGTTCCTTGCGGATCGTGGCGGTGGGCTTGAACGCCACCCGGATCAAGATCTCTTCGCCGTTGCTGATCCCCCCCTGGATGCCGCCGGAGTTGTTGGTGGCGGTGTGAAGAGAGCCGTCCGTTGTAGGCAGGAAGGCATCGTTGTGTTCGCTGCCCTTGAGCAGGGTGCCGGCAAACCCGGAGCCGATTTCAAACCCCTTCGTGGCCGGCAGCGACATCACCGCCTTGGCCAGGTCGGCTTCGAGCTTGTCGAACACCGGCATGCCCAGTCCCACCGGCGGCCGGCGCACCACGCAGCTGATCAGCCCGCCACAGGAATCCCCTTCGCGGCCGATCGCCTCGATCCGCTCCACCATCCGCTCGGCCGCCTCTGGATCGGGGCACCGAACGATGTTGCTCTCCACCGCATGCAGGCTCACGGCCGCCGGATCGATCTCGGCCTCGATCGTGTGGATGCGTTGCACCCAAGCCAGCACTTCGGTGCCGTGGGCTTTGGCCAGAAGCTGTTTGGCGATGGCACCGGCGGCCACCCGGCCAATGGTTTCCCGGGCTGAGGCGCGGCCGCCGCCGCTGCGGGCCTGAATACCGTATTTGGCCTGGTAGGTGGCATCGGCGTGGGAGGGGCGGAAGGCCACCTCCATCTCCTTGTAATCCTGGGGACGCTGGTCCTTGTTGCGCACCACCATGGCGATGGGCGTGCCGAGGGTGACGCCATCCAGCAGGCCGCTGAGGATCTCCACCCGGTCGTCTTCCTTGCGGGGGGTGGTGATTTTGCTCTGGCCGGGTTTGCGCCGGTCGAGTTCGGCCTGGATCGCTGCCAGGTCGAGCTCCAGACGGGGCGGGCAGCCATCCACGATTACCCCCACCCCCCCACCGTGGGATTCGCCGAAGGTGCTGATGCGAAAGAGCTGGCCGAAGCTGCTGCCCATGGCGAACCTGCGCTGGGGCGAGCCTACCGAGTGGCTCCAGGCAGCCGCGCCGCCGCCGAGCCCCCCGGTCCTACCCGTGCCCCCCAGCCATTCGCTTGCTGGGAACGCTGCCAACAAAAAGCCCCCACCTTGCGGCGGGGGCTTCGGGATTCCGTTGGTCAGCCCAGCATCAGCCGGGCTGTTTGGCCTCAGCCGATCGCCGGGGCGGTCAGAGCCACAGGGGTGGCTTCTGCAGCGGCCAGGTCGAGGGGGAAGTTGTGAGCGTTGCGCTCGTGCATCACTTCCATACCCAGACCAGCGCGGTTCAGCACGTCGGCCCAGGTGTTCAGCACCCGACCCTGGGAATCCAGGATCGACTGGTTGAAGTTGAAGCCGTTCAGGTTGAACGCCATCGTGCTCACGCCCAGGGCGGTGAACCAGATGCCGATCACAGGCCAGGCAGCCAG
>CALRKN020000008.1:0-148878 GCA_943368005.1 Bradyrhizobium ivorense
GAAACATGACGCAGTGAAAGCGTCAGTTCCTAAACTTCTTGGGTTGTCCAGGTTCAGCTGCTTCCGCTCCCTCACCTCTCGGCTCAGGGCTCTCGGCAGCTCGTCGCCTCTCAGCGACTCAGAAAACTTACATCACCGCAGGCTCTCGCATCGGCTTGAGCTTGCTTGTTCCGTAAGCTACGCTCAGCTTTCGCTTTGCGCAGTCCAACATCGTATCACGGGGCGCACGCCCCTGGCAATCAAGCCTGCAAGGGGGCGTTCCAGGACTGCAGCGCCGGGGTGCCGCGGTAGTGGCTGAGCACGTTCAGGGTTGCGGTGTCCAGCAGGAAGCGGCGCCCCTCGGACGGCGGCAGGTCAATCCAGCGGGCCACCAGCACCCGCAGGAGGTGGCCATGGGCAAACAGCAGCGCCGGGCCCTCCGCCCCGCGCAGCTGTGCCAGCACGCGGTCCACCCTCTGTCCCACCTGCTGCGGACTCTCCCCATCCGGACAGCCATCGGTGAACACTTGCCAGCCCGGCGCTTGAGCGTGGATCTGAGCACTGGTGATGCCCTCGTAGGCCCCGTAGTTCCACTCCACCAGATCGGGCTCAATGCAGGCCTGATCAGCGAAACCGGCCAGTTCACAGGTGCGGCGGGCCCGCTGCAATGGGCTGGTGAGCACCCGAGCAAACGTGAGGGGGGAGAGAAGTGGTGCCAGGCGACGGGCAGCCTGCTCGCCCGCAGGGGTGAGGGGGATGTCGGTGCCGCCGGTGTGCTGGCCCGACAGGCTCCATTCGGTTTCGCCGTGCCGCACAAGAACGAGATCAGTTGGTTGCAGGTGCAGTGAAGCCATGAGAAGGAAGGAGATCAGAATGGACAGTTACCAGGGGTCCGCTGGCGACCCGACTCAGAACGACTCCCAGTCGTGCTCCAGCTTCACGCGCCCGGATAGCGGCAGCAGGAAGCGGCGGGTGTAGCCATAGATCGCCTCGGTGATGAAGTTCTGCTGGTGGGATCCGTAGGCCAGGGCCCGGTTCTCACGACGCAGATCCGCCAGCACGCGGATGGCCCGGAACAGGGTGCCCCGCTGATCCCCCGTCTCCATCATTGGCCGGTTGTAGGGATCCTGGCCACCATCGGTGTGGTTCACCAGGTACTGCTCGGTGCCATAGAACAGGCAGGGAATGCCTCGCAGAATGAGCAGCAGGATCGTGGCCAGCTCCAATTTGGCGCGGCAGTTGTTGATCGACAGAAACCGCGGCATGTCGTGGTTGTCGATGAAGGTGACCAGTTCCGTCGACCGCTTGTAGACATGATCCAGATTCAACAGCGCCTCCACCTGGCGGAAGCCTCCGCTCTCGTTGGCTGAGAACACACCCCGGATCGCGTAGGCCAGACTGAAATCCAGCAGCGACATGCCGCTGTTGTTGGCATAGGCCAGGGTGCGGCTGTCATAGGGGCTGCCGAAACCGTATTCACCGAAGATGAAGGTGGAGGGGTGGGCGAGCCCCTGCTCAGGGGCTGGTGGCGGGAGCGGGCGTGCCGCGCACCAGCCGCCGGAACGTTTTCTTACCCAGCTGCAGCACCTTGCCTTCGAGCTCCTCTGCGGTGGCAAACACCTGGTTGGGATCAGTCAGCTTCTCGCCATCAAGCCGTACGCCACCGTCCTGAATCTTGCGTTTGGCCTCACTGCTGGTGACGCCGATCCCCACAGTTCCGATCAGATAAAAGGCCTTGGCAGGGAAATTCACGGTTGCCAGCGACGCCTCCGGCACCTCCGCCCCCGCCGCACCGGCGCCGGCAGCCCCGCCCACCAGCATGCCGGCATCAGCCTGGGCCTGGCGGGCCGCAGCCGCACCGTGGCGCTGGCAGGTCACCTCCAGGGCCATCGCCTTCTGCCGCTCCCGCGGATTCGCCGGCAGGACCGCCAGATCCAGGTCGGTGAGCAGGGTGAGGTAGTCGTCCACCAGCGCATCGGGCACCTTCTCGAGCTTGGAGTACATCGAGAGCGGGTCCTCGCTCAGGCCCACCGTGTTGCCCAGGCTCTTGCTCATCTTCTGGGTGCCATCGAGCCCCGGCAGGATCGGCAGCAGCAGGCCGAACTGGGGCCGCTGGCCGAAGTGGCGTTGCAGGTCGCGGCCCATGGCCACGTTGAACTTCTGGTCGGTGCCGCCCAGCTCCACGTCGGCGCGCACCTGCACCGAGTCGTAGCCCTGCAGCAATGGATAGAGAAACTCGTGCAGGGAGATCGGCGTACCGGAGCCGTAGCGGTTGGCGAAGTCCTCCTTGGCCAGCATCTGACCCACGGTGCTGGTGCCCAACAGGTCGATCACCTGGGGCAGGTCGAGTCCCACCAGCCACTCGCTGTTGCGGCGCACCTCCAGGCGGCCTGGCGTGTGGAAATCGAGCAGGGCACGCGCGGGGTCCTGACCCAGACCGAGCTGCACCAGATAGGTCTCGGCATTGGCCTCCACCTCAGCGGCGCTGAGCTGCACCCGGGTAGCGCTCTTGCCGGTGGGGTCACCGATGCGGGCGGTGAAGTCACCGATGATCAGCACGGCGGTGTGGCCGGCGTCCTGAAAAGCCCGCAGCTTGCGGAACAGAATCGAATGCCCCAGATGGATGTCGGATCCGGTGGGATCGATGCCGAGCTTGATGCGCAGGGGCCGTTTCGCCGCGTCGGCTTCAGCCAGGCGGGCGGCCAGGGCCTGGTCGGAATCGGCCAGACCAGACTCCGCCGGGGTGGAGCCGGCAGGGAAGAGGTCAGCCAGTCCCCGCTGCAACCAGGGCGGCAAAGCGGCGGTCATCGGATGGCGGACACGGGCAGAACGGGCGGATCGTAGACAGCCGAGGTGAACGGTTCCGCCGTCTGCCTGCAGCTCAGAGCGAGTGGTCGAGCTGGGTCTTCATCCGCTCAAGGGTCTGGTGCATCTGGGAGAACATCGCGTCGGGAGTGAGCCCGAACTGCCCGAGCTGGGTACGGAGCTGCTCCACCGTGAGCTTGGCCTGGAAGTCCTCCGAGAGCTCAAAGCGCTTCATGAAGACGCGATAGCGCTCCATCACGTCTTCCATACGCTCGATGTAGAGCTTTTTGCCCTCGCGGTCGAACTTGCCGTACTCGCTGCCCAGCTGCATCAGGTGCTGGTAGTCACCGAACAGGCGCTTGGCCTCGTCTTGAACGATGTCGGAGTCGAAAAACGCCATCGGCGACGGGCCGGGTCCGTATTGATTCGATTCTGAACAACGGCGGGCAGGGCGGCGAGTGCGGAAAGACGTAATGGACTGTTGGGATCCGCCCACATCCCTCGGGCCGGATACTGCCAACCGAGGCGACGACGGACAGCATCCAGGGATGAGTCCGGCGCGACCAAGGTGAACTTCACGCCCCTGCTGCACCAGCTGCAGCAGTACAACTACGAGAGCGGAACCCTGCTGCGCCAGGCCCCGGTGGCGCTGTGCCTGGGGGATCGAGCCCTGCTCTGCCTGCTCACGACCCAGGCCATGGAGAGCGCCACCGTGCTGGCAGCGGTGACCCGAGCCGACGAGTGCATGGCCGCCATACAACAGCGTGCGCCCCAGGTCCTGCTGCTCTCCGACCAGCTGGAACAGGGCAGCGGCATTGCCTTGGTGGAGTGGATCAAGACCCATGCGCCCCAGGTTCATGTGCTGCTGCTGGTGGCCCAGGAACACCGCCACCACGCCATCCAGCGGGCCATAGAGGCGGGCTGCGACGGCATCGTGCTCCAGTCACGCTTCGGCTCGGGAGCCTTGCTGGCAGCCCTGCATGCGGTGAGCGGTGGCGGAATTTACGTTGATCGCACCCTGCGGGAGGTGTTCCACCGACACCCGGACGGCTGTGGTCCCCTGCAACCGCTCACCGCGCGGGAGTGTCAGGTGCTGCAACAGGTGGCCCTGGGCGACAGCAACCAGCAGATCGGCCAGACCCTGTTCCTCTCCACCGACACGGTGAAGACCCACCTGACCCATATTCTGCGCAAGCTGCCGGCCCGGGACCGCACCCACGCCGCCCTGCGAGGCGTGCGCTGGGGGCTGATCGACTGGCCCGATGAGCTCTGCGACCGCTAACTTCAGCAGCACCCCGCGTTGAACGCGTCCCGCATGGCCAGGCGCCACTGGCTGGATCCCCTCGCCCGCTCGCTGCTGCGGGCCAGCGGACAGCTGCCGGCGACGCCCACCGGCCGCGCACCCCAAGTGCAGGACGCCCAGGATTTCAGCGTGGAGCGGGAACTGCTGGCGCTCCGGTTGCGGCACGACCCCAACTGTCCACTTCGCAACGCCGCCGAGATCGCCCAGGCGGCGACGCTCGGCTGGCGGCTGGATGTGAACCGGGCCAAGGCCGCCGACTGGCGACGGCTTCCGGGCTTGAGCGAGCAACAGCTCGACCTGCTGCTACGGCTCCAGGCCGGCGGGGTGCAGCTGAGCGGACCGGAGGATCTGCAACGGCTGCTGGAGCTGGAGGATGGGGTGCTGCAGCCGTGGCTGCCAGTGCTGGCTTTCCGCTGGTATGGCGAACCCGCCCCGCCCCCGGGCCCGCCAGCGCGGCTCGACCTCAACCGGGCTCCAGCAACCCAGCTGCAGGGTCTTGGGCTCTCCGAAGAGCGGCTGCGGCGGCTGCTGCGCGAGCGGGCTCGGCAACCATTCCGTGACCTGGCCGAGCTGCAGCAACGCCTGGGTCTACCGGCCAGCCTGGTGGAAGGCTGGATCGGCAAGGTGTCCTTCGGCACAGGACCCCAGGGCCCCGTGCTGCCCCCCGGCCCGCAGCGGCGAGGAGCCGGATGATGCCCGGGCCCATGTCCGCGCCCCGCCAGGGCAATCTCTTCGACGCCGCAGCCCAACCGCCGCTGGCAGGCGAGACCACCCAGGCGGCTGCCCTGCCGCTGGAAGCGGAGCAACTGCTGCGCTGGCAACGGTCGCTGGCGGCGTTTCAGGCGCCCCTGTTCGCCGGCACTGCTGACCCGACCCGACAGGGGGAGCTGTTCCGAGCCTGCGGCGGCCGGGACGAGGCCGGAGCCATCAATCCCCTGCAGTTGAGGGCCCAGACACTGCACTTCTGGCGATGGCCCGCGGCACCCCAGCAGGGGGCAGCGCTGTATTTCGTGCTGGACACCCCCAGCAGCAACCAACCGCCCCTGCTGCTCTACGTGGGCGAAACGGCCAGAGCCGACCAGCGCTGGAAAGGGGAGCACGACTGCAAGCAGTACCTCGCCGCCTACAGCGAAGCGATCGGGCGAGCCGGGCTGAGCTGCCAGCTCAGCATTCGCTTCTGGCTGGATGTGCCTGGGACGGTGCGCGCCCGCCGGCAACTGGAGCAGGCCCTGATCCGCCGCTGGCAGCCGCCGTTCAACAAGGAAACCCGCCAGCGCTGGGCCACGCCGTTCACAGCCGATTCAGGCTGAGGCCTTGGGCCGCCACTCCTGGCTACGATCGCGGCCCCCACAGGGCTGGTTGATGGAGTACCGCTGCATCGCGCAAGGGCTGGGCGAGGCCCTGGCCAGCTGGGACGGTGACACCCTGGCGGTGGGCCTGTTCGCCACCGAACCCAGCGGTGCCGAGCAGTCCCTGAACAACGATCTCAGGGACTGCTTCGGCCAGGGCCTGCCGGAGCAGCTCGAACGGCGGAACTTCAAGGCAAAAGCCAGTGAGTGCATCAGCTTTGTGCGCCTGGATTCCAGCCCCGCCAACCTGATCATCGTCGGCCTGGGCGACCCGGGCGAGTTCAACCTCTCGGTGCTGCGCGGCGCCGCCGCCGCTGCCGCCCAAGCCGCCGGGAAATTGCGCTGCCATCACCTGGGGCTGACCCTGCCCTGGGATGGACTGGAAGCTGGCGCAGCCGCCGTGGCCATGGCCGAAGCCGTGCAACTGAGCCTCTATCAGGATCTGCGGTTCCGCAGCGACCCCGACGGTCAACCCGCGCCGGAATGCCTCAGCCTGATCGGCATGGCCGAGCCCGCCGGGCCCTCCCTGGCCGCGGTGGCCCCCCGATGCGCCGGGGTGGAACTGGCACGCCAGCTGGTGGCGGCACCGCCCAATGTGGCCACCCCCGCGCACCTCGCCGACACCGCGGCGGCGATCGCAGCGGACTTCGGTGCGGAGCTAAAGGTGCTGGAGCGCCACGACTGTGAAGCCCTGGGCATGGGGTCGTATCTGGCCGTTGCCCAGGGATCGGACCTGCCGCCGAAATTCATCCACCTCACCATTCGCCCGGCCGGCGAGGTACAACGGCGGGTGGCCCTGGTGGGCAAGGGTCTGACCTTCGATTCCGGCGGATACAACCTCAAGACGGCCGGCTCCCAGATCGAGATGATGAAGTACGACATGGGCGGCAGCGCCGCCGTGCTGGGCGCCGCTCGGGCCCTGGCCGAACTCCGGCCGGCCGGCGTGGAGGTGCATGTGATCGTGGCCGCCTGCGAAAACATGATCAGCGGTGGGGCGGTGCATCCCGGCGACATCCTCACCGCCTCCAACGGCAAGACGATCGAAATCAACAACACCGATGCCGAAGGCCGCCTCACCCTGGCCGATGCCCTGGTGTACGCCTGCGGGCTGGAGCCGGATGCCGTGGTCGACCTGGCCACCCTCACCGGAGCCTGCGTGATCGCCCTGGGGGAAGAGATCGCCGGGCTGTGGTCCAGTTCCGATGGGCTGGCCGCAGCCCTGAGCGAGGCCTCCGATGGAGCAGGCGAGGCCCTGTGGCGCATGCCGATGCGTCAGTCGTACAAGGCCGGGCTGAAGAGCCCGGTGGCCGATCTCAAGAACACCGGGCCCCGGCCGGGCGGCTCGATCACGGCGGCCCTGTTCCTGCAGGACTTCGTGACCAAGGGAGTGGCCTGGGCCCATCTCGACATCGCCGGCACCGTGTGGAGCGACAAGGGCCGGGGCGAAAACCCCGCCGGCGCCACCGGCTTCGGCGTGCGCACCCTGGTGGACTGGGTGATGGGCGGTGCCCCCCTGGAGGGTTCAGCCTCCGGGGCCGACGCCTAGGTTGATTCCCCACGCTGACTCCTTGCCCGCCATGGCCGTGAAGAAGATCCGCTGGTACGTGAAGGCCCAGCTGGGGGTGCTGCTGCTGCCTGCAGGGCTGTGCCTCTTCGGCGAAGCGGTAGTGCGCAAGGGCCTCGTGGAACTCGCCAAGCGGGTGGAACTGGCCGCCAGCACGGGAGACGGCCTGCCGATCAAAGTGCTGCAGGCTCCCGGACCGTGGTTCTGGTATGGCACCTTCGGCCTGATCCTGATCAATGCCGGCGTGGGCCTGATGATTGAGAGCGGCCTGCTGCGGGGCTATCCCCGCCAGAGCTGATCAGGCAGCCTCCAACTCGGCGGCCAGGCCCGCCGGTGCCTCCAGCTGGTGGATCTGCCAGCGAGCGCGCTCGCCACATTCATGCAGGAGCCGCTCCAGGTCGTCCGCAGCCTGCTTGGGCGTGCCATAAGGACCGACATGGCGGGTGTGGAGACCATCACGAATGGTCAGCAGATACATATCCAACCCAACACAGCGCAGAGCGCAGGGTAGTCAGCCCAGACGGTTTTGAACAGCCCCAAAAGCCTCTAGCCAGCTGCGATCCGAGGAAAAGTTCGCATTGAACATTTTATGATTTCATCGGATTTACCCCTAGCGCCAGCTCTGGCCTGTGCGTGCCCGGGAACCCCAGAGCTCGGTCAGGCGGCGGTCGCGACCACAGGCCCAGCGGTAGTAGCCGTACTTGATCGGCTCCCGTCGGGCATAGTTCTGGTGATAGGCCTCGGCGATCCAGAACCTGTCGAGGGTCTCAATGCGCACCTGGAGATCCGCCTCCGCCCGACCCAGCTCCCGGGCCGCAGCGGCCCGGCTGGCCGTGGCCTGTTGGCGCTGGCCGGGATTGGCTACGAAAATCACCGGCCGATAGGAGTCACCCCGGTCACAGAACTGGCCGCCGCCGTCGAGCGGGTCGATGTTGCGCCAGTAGGAGCGCAGCAGGGCCCCATAACTGATCCGAGCCGGATCAAAGCGCACCAGCACGCTCTCTTTGTGGCCTGTCCCTCCGGCCGACACCTGCCGGTAGGTGGGGTTGGGCTGGTGACCTCCGGCATAGCCACTCTCCACGGCCACCACCCCCGGCAGGGTCTCGAGGTCGTGTTCCAGGCACCAGAAGCAACCACCCGCCAGCACCGCCTGTTCGGAAGCAGCGGCGGCAGTGCCCGGCTGGAGAAACAGCAGCAACACCAACGCCAGCAACCCGGACCAAAAGCCCAGCCAAGCCCAAGGGTGAAGGGGACCGGGGGGCCTGGGGCTACTCATGGGGCCATCCGGGCGGTGGAACCGGCCTGCAACTGGTCAAGAATCGCCATGGCTGCCCGGTCGGTGACCCCAGGTTCACCCAGTTCCCGGCTGAGCCGACCATACCCATCCAGCATCGTGGCTCGCTCCGGACTGGTGGAATCCAACAGGGGCAAGGCACAGCGCACGATCGCCTCAGGCTGGAGGTCCTCCTGCAGCAGTTCCGGCAAGAGCCGTTCACCCAGCACCAGGTTCACCGGTGAGATGTGGGGCACGCTGAAGCGCAGCAGGTGGCGAGCCACGAAGGCCGTGAGCCAGCTCACCCTGTACACCACCACCTGGGGAACCCCACGCAGAGCCAGCTCCAGATTCACCGTGCCCGATTTCGCCAGTGCCAGGTCGGCCGCCGCGCACAGGGCAGGCTTGAGCCGATCGGCATCGGCGGCTGGAATCACCTTGGCCTGCACGCCCGCAAGGCGCAACTGCTGGGAAAGTCGGGTTTCGAATCCGGGCAGACCGGCTGCCACCACCACCTGCAGGCTGGGGTCGAGCCGCTGAAGGGCAGCGGCAGCGGCCACGATCCGCGGAAGCATGTAGCGCAGTTCCTGGCGGCGGGAAGCCGGCATCAGCAACAGCACCGGTCCCTGCTCCCGCAGTCCGAGCTCCCGGCGGGCCGTCCGGCGGTCCGGCGTCGTGCCCACCGTGTCCAGCAGCGGGTGGCCCACATAGGTCACGTCGGCTCCTCGGCAGCGGTAGTAGCGCGCCTCCTCCTGGAAGATGGCCAGGATCTGGTTGGTGAAGCGGATCAGGTTGGTGCGGCCCTCGGTTCCGAACTTGAACGCCCATTCCTGGGGGGCGATGTAATAGGTGATCGGCACCTGGGGGTAGCGACGCTTGAGGGTCAGCCCCAGGCTCACGTTCGGGCCCATGTAATCGATCAGCACCACCCCGTCGGGCAGCTGCTGCTCAAACCAGCGCTTCAGCCGCCGCTGCAGACGCATGGTGGGCAAGAGAAAGGGAACGGCCTCCCAGAGCCCGATGGCTCCCATGCGCATGGTGTTGGCCAGCAAGTGGGCGCCGGCCCTCTGCATCCGCTCGCCACCGAGGGCCACGATTTCCAGGGCAAGGCCCCGCCGCCTGGCCTCCCGCCGCAGGGCGAGCACCAACAGGGATCCCTGCAGGTCGCCAGACACCTCCCCCGTGCTCACCAGCAGGCGCAGCATCAGCGCGCTCCTGGAATCGGGCCTCGGCGGGATGGCGCGGACGAGGCCTCCAGGAATGCCACCAGGGTTTCGGCCGCTGGAGTGAGGGGGCTGCTGCGCAGCTGCCCCAAGGACTCGACCAGGGGCAGGCGCTTTCGGTAGATCAAGGTCCAGGCGCGCTTGAGATCATCGAGCTGCCGGCCGCCATCGCGATCGCTCAGACCGCTTCGTTGCAGGCCGATGCGGTTGAGGGCACGCACCCTGGATGGGTGCCCCTCAACGATGCAGAACGGGGGAACGTCCCGCTCAATGCGGCTCATGCCACCCACCATGGCCATCGTGCCGACATGCACGAATTGATGGATTCCCAGCACACCGCCGATCACGGCCCGATCGGCGATCACCACATGTCCTGCCACCGCCACACCATTGGCAATGACGATGCGATTGCCCAGGTCACAGTTATGGCCCAGATGGGAATAGGCCATGAGCAGATTCCCATGGCCTATTCGGGTGTTCTCTTCCCCTCTGGTAGCCCGGTTCACCGTGACATATTCACGAATCGTGTTGTCGTCACCGATCACAACTCCCGTGGGGTCGCCGGTGTATTTGAGGTCCTGGGGCTCCAGGCCGATGCAGGCTCCCGGGAACAGCCTGTTTCCCCTTCCCATCCTTACTCGCCCTTCCATCACCACGTGGGCACCGATCGAGCAATCTGGGCCGATCTGTACCTCCGGTCCAATCACCGCAAAGGGGCCTACGCGCACGCCCTCCGCCAGCTCGGCGCGGGGGTCAATGACCGCGGTTGGATGAATCAGGGGCATCAAGATCAATCCACCAGGGAGAACAACAATTCACCCGAACACACCAGTTGCCCGTCCACACTGGCTTCGGCCTGAACTTTGCCAAATCGTTTGCGTTTCAGACTGATCAACTCGCAGGTGATCAGCAATTGGTCACCCGGCACAACAGGTCGTCGGAAGCGAACACCATCAATCCCGGCGAACACGAACAGACCCTTCGGCAGTTCCGGCATCTGGGCCACGATCAGGCCTCCCACCTGGGCCATGGCCTCCACGATCAACACCCCTGGCATCAGCGGTCGACCAGGGAAATGGCCCTGGAACTGGGGCTCATTGAAGGTGACGTTCTTGATCGCCACTGCCCGTTTCCCTGGTTCATGCTCCAGTACGCGATCCACCAGTGCGAAGGGATAGCGATGGGGCAACAGCCCATGAATCTGCTCCGCATTCAGCAGCGCAGAGGATGAGGAGGGATCAAGCAAGGGAAAGTCAGGCAGGGGATCGGGAGAGCTCCGCATCCAGAACCGCCGCAAGGTCGGTGTGGAGACGGTGGGAGCCGCGGTAGGCAAACACCTGGGCCTGGGGCAGGCCAACCAGGGCCAGATCCCCAAGCAAGTCGAGAATCTTATGGCGCACGGGTTCGTCGGCAAAGCGGAGCGGCGGATTGAGCCAGTGCTCCCCGTCACAGACGAGGGCATTGTCGAGCGCACCCCCTCGGATCAGGCCAGCAGCCCGCAGCGCCTCCACTTGCGAGAGCAGACCGAAGGTGCGTGCCGGGGCAATCTCGGCAACGAAGCCGGGGGGTGTGATGGCCAGGGCCAGCAACTGCCGGCCGATCGCAGCCTGGTCGAAGTCGATGGCGGCTCCCAGATGGAGACCCTCGGCCGGGATCGCGGTGATGAAACTGGACCCGACATGGAGGGTGAGGGGGTGCCGCAGACGGGGGGGTGTGGGGCGGTCGCCCAGAAACTTCAGGCCCGCCTCCGCGATCAGATTCACCCAGGGCAGGGCTGAGCCATCCAGCAAGGGCACTTCGGGCCCATCGATCCAGATTTCGGCGTGGGTGACGCCCGTACCCGCAAGGGCCGCCAGCAGATGCTCCACGGTGGCGAGGCGGCGTCCCCCCACCTCAAGCGAGGTGCACAGGGTGGTCTCGCACACCTGGTCGGGCGTCAGGCGCTGCGGGGGGGCGTCCGGAGTGTCCAGCCAGCCCACCCAGTAACCGGGTCGGGGAGAGGGTGCCAAGCGCACCTGCGCGGTGGCGCCGCTGTGCAGGCCAACCCCCTCGATCGCCACGCTGCTGGCCAGGGTCCACGCCCCGGAGTAATCAGCAGGCCAGATGCTCACTAGAACTTCCAACCCACACCGAGGTTGAAGCGCCATTCGGAGGTGAAATCCTCCGTGGCCACCTCCAGCCGCAGCGGACCCACCGGGGTGGTGACGATCAGGCCGATGCCAGGGGAGAAGCCATCACCCTTCTTGCCGAGAAGACCACCCGGATTGCCCGGAATGTCGGACTGGGTACCGAAGCTGGTACCAGCATCAAAGAAGATTTCCCCACTGATGATGCTGAAGATCGGGAAGCGATATTCAATCGTGAATTCACCGAAGCTCTTGCCCACACCAAGGTCGCAGTTGGCGTAGCCACGCACGGAGTTGCCACCACCCAGACAGAACGCTTCATAGGGCGGAATCTCGTCGCCGATCAAGGTGCCGGCAGACACCTGAAACGCCAATGCCTGCTTGCAATCTCTCTCCTCACCTGGCCCCGGACGACAACCCTTATAGAGCTTCAGCCAATTCACTGGGATGAAGTGGGTAAAGCTACCTCGCACCCGATTGAAGGTGGGCGAGTCATTACCAACGCTCAGGAATTGCTCCGTACCGATGCTGAAGAAGTTGCCCCTGGTGGGGTTGCGAGGATCATCCAGAGTGGTGTAGGTAGCACCCAGGCGCACACTCACCAACTGGTTCTCTGAAGCACAGTTGTAGGCCAGACAGATCACCTGTCGGCTTGGCACCACGTCGGGAGACTTGTTGGCACCGACCACGGCCTTGGAGTACTTGGTGCCCGAGAAGTTCATCGGAGTGACCTCCTGACCGCCGAAGGCCAGGACCATCCGCCAGGGAGCTTGACGAAAGGGGTCGCCACCATTCAGAGGTCTGACGAACTGCACGTTGGCACCCACCCGTTGAATGGCAACGGTGTCGAAGTTGGTGCGCACCAGAAGATCATCACCACCGATTGAGCGGGGCTTGTTCGTGACGACATCGAAATCGGCGCCGTTGAAATCCCGCAGATCGGTCTCGAAGGTGGTGTTCTCACTCTGGAAAATCTGGGGAACTTCACGGCTGAAGAAAACCCTTGCCCGGAATGAGGTGCGGAAGCGGTCGCCCTTGATCCAGGGATCGGTGAAGCTGATGTCACCGAGACCACCAAACTCACCGTAGGAGAGGTTGGTGCCAAGGTCCCAGGCCCGACCAAAGAGATTGCTGTCTTGCAGCTGGATCTGCCCGAACACCCCCTGGGCCTGGCTGTAGCCGACACCGCCGGAGATCGACCCACTGGACTGTTCAACAATGCCGAGCACCACCACCACCTCGCCGGGCTGGGCAGGCACCGGCCTGAGGGTGACCTTGACATCACTGAAGAGGCCCGTGCCATAGATGCGCTTGATGTCTTCCTCCAACCGGCGCCGGTTGAAGACATCGCCCGGCTTGAGGGACACCTCCCGGGTGATCACCCAGGGTTTGGTCTTGCCCCGGATCGTCTCACCCTTGTCGTTGGTGGTTTCCCCGTCCCGGTCGATGAACTGCACCTCCACGCCCTGCACGGTGCCTTCTCGCACCAGCAGATCCACCACCCCCTCCGGACTCACCCGGCTGGGACCGCTCACCCGGGCCAGGGAGTAGCCCTCATCGGCATACCACTTCTGCAACTCCTGCATGCGGGTCTGCAGGGTGTTGAGATTGAGGGTCTTGCCAAAGTCGGTGGCGAAGGTCTCGGTGACCACCGGCTCCGGGAGCTTCACCTCACCGGCGGGCTGGAGCCGCACGCTCTGCAGCACCGGATTGGGAGCCACGGTGACGATCAGACGGACCCCCAGGGGGCCATCCACCGGCTGGATGCGCACATCGGAGAACCAGCCGGTGGCATAGATGGCGGCCAGGTCGGTCTGCAGTTCGGTGCGGCTGACGCGGGTGCCGGGAGTCACGGTCATGGCGCCGTAGGCCGCCAGCTCCAGCCGGTCCCGCTCGGGATGGCCCTCCAGACCCTCGATCACCACCTCGGCGATCTGTACCCGAGGTTCCGCCGGGGCGGGAGCGGCAGCAGGGAAAGCCCCGGGGGGTTCCACCTGCTGGGAGGCCGGCAGCTCGAAGGCCGGTGGCGAGGCAGGCTGGGGGGAGCTGGGCTGGGGGGAGCTGGGCTGGGGCGAGGCCGGCTGGGGGCTGCTGGCCGGTGGCGACGCGGCTGGGTTGTCCCCCGGGGGCTGCTCCTGGGCCTCCACTGGAGCGACAGCCAGCACCATGGTTCCCAGCAGGGACAGGACCCCCTTCAACGGCAGCGCAGCCTTGGAACCCAGCAAGCCGGCCATAACGTCCCGTTCAGTGCGGCTGGGCCGCAAATTCCGCAAACCTTACCGGTAGACCCTGGGTTGGGGACAGACCCCCTGGAGCCGTTTGAAAACCTCCCCATAGGCCTCCACAACACCGCCGAGGTCCTGGCGAAACCGATCCTTGTCCAGAATCCGCTCCTGGCTGTCGCTCACCGCCTCATCCCAGAGGCGGCAGGTATCAGGGCTGATCTCATCGGCCACGATCATCGGGCCCTCAGCCGCCAGCCCCAGCTCAATCTTGAAATCCACCAGACACAGACCCACGCGGTGAAAGAGCGGCACCAGCACCCCGTTCACCTGCAGGGCCAGCTGCTCCAACTGCTGCCGCTGGGCGGGGCTGAGCAGGCCCAGCCGCTCCAGCCGGGCATCGGTGAGCAGCGGGTCCCCGTAGGCGTCGTCCTTGTAATAGAGGTCGAGCAAGGGGGGGGCCAGCGGAGTGCCCGGCGCCAGCGGCATCTGCTTGCACAGGCTGCCGGCGGCCACATTGCGGATCACCACTTCCACCGGGATTACCCGCACCGCCCGGGCCATCATCCAGGTGCTGCCCTGCTCGCCCGGGGCCAGGCCCAGGTAGTGGGTGGGCACTCCAGCTTGCTCCAGGGCCTCGAACAGCAGGGCGGAGATCTGGCAGTTGAGCCTGCCCTTACCGGCGAGGCTGGCCTTCTTCAGGGCGTTGAAGGCCGTGGCATCGTCCTTGAACTCCACCGCCACCACCTCCGGCCGATCGGTGGCATGCACCCGTTTGGCCTTCCCCTCATAGAGGAGCTGTCCGAGCTGGTAAGCGGTCATGGCGGAGGGAGGGGGGACGGCAAGGGGGGAGCGGCGTGGCCGCCGGGGTGGCGAGGCGAACGCAGCTGGTCCTCCAGGATCACCACCCGCGGATCCTGGGCTGGGTCCGCCTGACGGCGACGCTGCAGCCATTCACCGTAGGCATCGTCGATCCGCTCACTCAGGCGCAGGCGTCGCTCCAGGGCGCGGCGGGAGGCTTCCTCGCTGAGGCCATCGGCCAGTTGCTGGTCAAGCAGGGCCGCCACCAGCCCCCAGGCTTCGGCGGCCGCCGCCTGCTCCAGGGCCCGCTCCATGAGCTCGTCCCGCTGCTGGCGGGGGAGGTGGGTGGCCAGCACGGCCGCCCGCCCCCATCGGGCCGCCGTGGCGGCACCGGGCTGGCTGCTGGCCAGCAGCACTTCCGCTGCCTGGCGATGGGCCTGCAGACTCACCAGGTGATCAGCCAACAGATCCAGGGCCGCCCGTTGGCGGGATTTCTGGTCGGCGCTGGTGGGCTCGGCCACCGGCAAGGGCAGGCTCTCCAGCCTGCTGAGATCGCCATCCGCCAGCAGCGCCAGGGCCTGAACCGCCTGGGCATGGTGCAGGCCGGCATGGGCGGCCCGCCACTGGAGCAGCAGCCAGCTGTCCCGGAGCTCGCCCTCGGGCGGCGGGCTGCGTTCCAGCACGGCCAGGGCCGCCTGGGACGCGCGGCAGGCGAGCAGGGCCTCAGCGCTGGCCAGGGCCTCGCTGGTACTGACTTCAGGCTGGAGGCCGTCCTGCAAGCGACGCTGCTCATCCCGCAGGGCGGCGAGGTCGCCCCCCTGGCGGATGGCCCGGCACCGCTCCAGGCTGGTGTCGGCGCGGGCGGCCTGGGGCTGGAGCAGAACCGACAGCAGCTGCAGGAGCAGCAGCCCAGGCACCAGCCGGGAGCAGACCCGGCAGGATGGCGCTGGCGTCAGTACTAGCGGCAGTACTAGCGGCAGTACTAGCGGCAGTGGAGGAGGAAGATGGGGCACGGCGCCCACTCCAGCGGGGTTCGGGTCGCCCCATCAACTTAGTCAGGGCCGCACCGCGGCTCCGCACATGTCCGCATCCCCCCTGACGGCACCTGAGGCAACCCCCACTCCGCCCCACGTCCTGGTGGTGGGTGGCGGCGGGCGCGAAAACGCCCTGGCCTGGGCCCTGGCCCGCTGCCCGGGCGTGGAGCAGGTGTGGGTGTCACCGGGCAACGGGGGCACCCCTGATCTGGCCGGCTGCCGGCAGCTGGCGATCGCCGAACAGGACCACGCCGGCCTGCTGGCCGCCTGCCGGGACCTGGCGATCGACCTGGTGGTGGTGGGTCCGGAAGCCCCGCTGGCCGCCGGCCTGGCCGACCGGCTGCGGGCCGCCGGCCTGGCAGTGTTCGGCCCAGGAGCCGACGGTGCCCAGCTCGAAGCCAGCAAGCGCTGGGCCAAGACCCTGATGCAGGATGCGGGCGTACCCACGTCGGGCTTCTGGGCCGCCAGCAGCGAGGCGGAGGCCCTGACCCTGCTGGCGGGACTGGAGCAACCGCCGGTGGTGAAAGCCGACGGACTGGCGGCTGGCAAGGGGGTCACCGTGGCCGAGACCCTCGCCGAGGCCCGCGCCGCCATCGGCGAGATCTTTGCGGGGCGCTTCGGAGAGGGCAGGGAAGCCTCCCTCGTGCTGGAGGAGCGCATCCATGGCCCGGAAGTGTCCGTGTTTGCCCTCTGCGACGGGGAGCGGCTGGTGCTGCTGCCGCCGGCCCAGGACCACAAGCGCATCGGGGAAGGGGACACCGGACCGAACACCGGCGGGATGGGGGCCTACGCACCCGCGCCCCTGCTGGACAGGGCCGGACTGGAGGCGGTGCGACGCACCGTGCTGGAGCCCACCCTGGCCGCCCTGCGGGCTCGCGGCATCGACTACCGGGGCGTGATCTACGCCGGACTGATGCTCACCGCATCGGGACCGAGCGTGATCGAGTTCAACTGCCGCTTCGGCGACCCCGAATGCGAAACGCTGATGCCTCTGCTGGGACCGGAACTGGCGGCCGTATTGCTGGCGTGTGCCCAGGGCCGGCTGGATCGGGCCCCAGCCCTCACCATCGCGCCGGGCTGCAGCGCCTGCGTGATCGCCGCCGCCCAGGGCTATCCGGGTGACATCCGCAGGGGCGACGCGATCCGCAGCCAGCTCCAGGCGAGCGACACCCTGCAGCTGTTCCACGCCGGCAGCCAGCGGGCTGTCGATGGCCGCTGCCTCACCAGCGGCGGCCGGGTACTGGCGGTGGTGGCCCAGGCCGACGACTTCGACAGCGCCTTTGAGCGGGCCTACGCCGGCCTGGAGGAAGTGCACTTCGAGGGCATGACCTACCGCCGCGACATCGGCCACCAGGTGCGCAGCCGATGACCACGGCCAGCGACACGGTCGGTCCCGTTCCGGACCTCGGGGTGAGCGGGCGGATCCCCCGCTGGCGCCGGGCCCTGGCCCAGTGGTGGGCGGAATTCAGCCTGCAGACCAAGCTGCTGGCGGTGGCCACCCTGGTGGTGAGCCTGCTGATGACAGGCATCACCTTCGTGGCCCTGAACGGCATCCAGCGCGATGCCCGCATGAGCGACACGCGCTACGCCCGCGACCTGGGGCTGCTGCTCTCGGCCAACGTGACCCCTCTGGTGGCGGAGGGCAATGACCGCGAACTGGCCTCGGTGGCCGACCGCTTCTGGCGCTCCAGCCGCAGCCTCCGCTACATCTTTTTTGCCGACCCCGACGGGGTGATCTATCTGGGCATCCCGATCGGCTCCAACAACGGCAGCAGCGAGCTGCTGCTGAGCCGGCGGCTGGAACTGCCGAGAGACATCCAGAACCGCCCCGACAACCCTTTGGTGCGCCAACACCTCACCCCGGATGGGCAGGTGACCGATGTATTCGTGCCGTTGGTGAGCGACGGGCGCTATCTGGGCGTACTGGCCCTTGGCATCAACCCCAACGAAACTCTGCTGGCCAGCGCCGCGCTCACCCGCGAAGTGACCGTGGCGGTGTTCATCTCGATCTGGGTACTGGTGATCCTGGGTTCGGTGTTCAACGCGCTCACGATCACCCAGCCGGTGAAGGAACTGCTGCGGGGCGTGCGCCAGGTTGCCGGTGGCAATTTCGAAGCCCGAATCGCTTTGCCAGTGGGAGGGGAGCTGGGGGAATTGCTGCAGGGCTTCAACACCATGGCCGCCCAGCTGGAGGTGTACAAGGCCGCCAACATCGAAGAGCTCACCGCAGCCAAGGTGAAGCAGGAGTCCCTGATCGCCACGATGGCGGACGGTGCCGTGCTGGTGGATGCCGAAGGGTCCATCGTGCTGGCCAACCCCACAGCCCGGCGGCTGTTCCGCTGGGAGGGCCGAAACCTCGAAGGCAACGGCCTGATCGAGGAACTTCCCGAGCGGCTGGCCATGGAGCTGCAGTCGGCCCTCGACAGCGTCATCGGCGGCGAACGGGACGACGCCGACGTGCGCTGCAGCGTCGGCGAACCGCCGCGCACCCTGCGAATCGTGCTGCAAGCGGTGCGCGATGCCAGCGGGGAAAGCCTCAAGGGCATGGCGATGACGGTGCAGGACCTCACACGCGAAGTGGAGCTGAATGCCGCCCAAAGCCGCTTCATCAGCAACGTGTCCCACGAGCTGCGCACGCCCCTGTTCAACATCAAGAGCTACGTGGAAACCCTCTACGACCTGGGCGATCAGCTGAGCGAAGAGGAAAAGCAGGAGTTTCTGGGCATTGCCAATGCCGAAACCGACCGCCTCACCAGGTTGGTGAACGATGTGCTGGATCTTTCCCGGCTCGAATCCGAACGGCAGTGGCAGGTCGAGCCGATCGAGCTGCCTGCGGCCATCGAGCAAACCTTGCGCACCTACCGGCTCAACGCAGAGGAGAAGGGGGTAGGCCTGGGCTTCGAAGCGGATCCCCAACTGCCGCGGGTGCTGGGCAACTGGGATCTGCTGCTGCAGGTGTTCGACAACTTGGTGGGCAATGGTCTGAAGTTCACCCCCGCCGGGGGAGAGCTGATGCTGCGGGCCTACCCCTGGCCCGACCTGTGCGATCTGGCCCAGGAAGTGCCTGCGGCGGAGAGCAGTCCCAGCTGTGCCATCACCTCACCCCTGCCGCGGCTGCGGGTGGAGGTGGCGGACAGCGGCTGTGGCATCTCCGCTGCAGACCAGGAGCGCATCTTCGAGCGGTTCTACCGCGTGGAGAATGCCGTGCACACCGAAGCGGGGACCGGTCTGGGGCTCTCGATCGTGCGCGGCATCTTGGAAAAGCACGGCAGCAGGATCCAGATGGCCAGTGAGCCCGGGGTGGGCACCACCTTCTGGTTCGACCTGCCCCTGGAACACTCCGACAACGACGAGTTGCAGCTGCTGGCCGAGCGCCGGGGCTACGACACCCGAACAACCTGATCAGAGACCATCAGCCACCACGCTCTGCACGATCCGCGCCAATTCGCTGCGCTCATCGGTGGTCACCCGGTGGGGGACCCCGGAGATAATGCGCTCGAAATTGGAGAAGGAATCCTTGATCTCTGGACCGTTGCCGGTGATGACAAATTCACGGATGCCCTTGTCATGCCAGGAGCCACGCATCTTGAACACGTTTAGAGCCCGGGCCATCTCACCACGAATTTCCACATACTGAAGCAACAGGATTGTATCGGTAATTGTAGAAATATGGGAGTCCGTAATCGAATGGCTTCCCATGAACTCTTCAGATGTGTTCGTAAAGAAGCCCGCTATTTCTTCTTGCTTTGCATAGCCAGTCACACCAATCACAAACTGACGAAACGCATTGTGGCTGACGCCCCGGGCAAGAGCCGAAAGCGAATCGATCGCCATGCGCGAGGGCTTGAACTGGCTGATTTCCGTCTTGATGATCTGAAGGTGATCCTCAAGCCCGGTTGATTCTGGATAGGCACAGATGATTTTGAGCAGGCCATCCTGCTCCATCTGTTCAAAATCAATTCCCCAGCTGGTGGCATTGCGAAGCAACTGGGCCCGGGACTCCTCATAGGCGAACAGGATGGCCCGCTCCTTGCTGCGGCAGGCGTCCTCAATGAATTTGGACACCAACAGGGTTTTGCCCGTACCGGTGGCACCGGTGGCCAGAATGATGGAATCCTTGAAGAAGCCGCCACCGCACATCTCGTCGAGCTTGGGCACGCCGGAACTGAGTCGCACATTGGAACTGCGCTGGGTGAGGCGCATCGCCCCGAGTGGAAACACGCTCATGCCATGGCTACCGAGGGTGAAGGGAAATTCGCCCTTCATGTGGGTGGTTCCGCGCAACTTGAGAATCTCCACGGTGCGTCGGCGGCGCTCTCCCTCCAGCACGTTGCGGAGAATCACCACATTGTCAGACACAAATTCTTCAACCCCATAGCGCGCAATGGGACCATATTCATCAATGCGCTCGGTGGTCATCACCGTAGTGACGCCAATCTCCTTGAGTCGAGCGATCAGGCGAAAGATCTCTCTTCGCACCACCGAAACGGCATCATATTGCTGAAAGACGGCAGTGATCGAATCGATTGCAACACGGCGAGCTTTATACTTACGAATCGCATAGTTGATGCGCTCGATCAAGCCTGAAAGGTCGAAATTTCCAGCCACATCCTGACCGTCGGGATCCGGCGATGCATCAAGAAGAAAAAGCTTGTCCTGCTCAACCATCTCTTGAAGATTCCAGCCAAAACTGGCGGCGTTGCGCAGGATGTCCAGCGGCGACTCTTCGAATGTTACGAAGATGCCAGGCTCGTTGTATTGCCGAATCCCGTTGTAGAGAAAGTTTAACGAGAAAACGGTTTTTCCCGTACCCGATGTCCCTGACACCAGAGTCGAACGGCCAATCGGCAAACCGCCGTGACAGACGTCATCAAAGCCTTCGATGGCCGTGGGCAGCTTCTGCACCTGCAGCATGGCAACCGGCTGGGAGCTGAAATCTGTCATCGCGAAGACGGTCCGGAACGAAGGCAGGGTGGAGGGGAAGGGTCAGGACGCATGGGGTGGACAGCGGAACGATCAACCCATCTGGGGAACTTAGGAATCGTTCCCAGCGGACGCCGGCACATGCGGATCCGAAACATTGTCGGCCAGCAATGCTTCTTCCGACAGCTCGTCATAGAGAAGATCGAGGCCGATCAGCACCCGTTCTCTGTCGCTGAGGTCGCCGATGATGCGACGCACCGGCGGAGGCAGAATTTTAGCCAGGGTAGGGGTGGCAAGAATCTTGTCCTCTTCGGCAAGCTGGGGATTTTTCAGTACATCAATCACCTTCAGAGCATAGACACCTTGGAACTCCGTCTCCAGGATATTACGCAATGTTTTAAGCGCCCGCATTGAATTGGGCGTGTTCCCGGCAACATAGAGCTTCAGGATGTAGGTCTTGCGAGGGGACATGATGGGGGTGTTCCGTGGATCGCCGAGGGTGAGAAGTGGGCCGAATGCGGGAAAGATGGAGACAGACTGATCAGATTAAGCCGGGATGGGTCTTGCGACAAGACAGTCGAACTCAACCACCCTGGACAGCCGCGGCCAGGGGCACGTCTGCAGGGATGGATCGGCGATACATCTCGCAGAGGTGAGCCATCACGTCAAGCAGGGCCAGGCGATAATCTTGAAGGAAATCACTCTTATGGCCTTCAAGGCTAAGCTGCTTGGAAAAAGAATCAATCAGGTTCATGTGAATCTCAACAGTCTTGGTAATCGGTAAATCGCTGAAGAATGCGGTATTCACGAAACTCTCAAGAGCCTGGTTCGCGGCGACTGGGTCCTTGAAGTAGCTCAACAAAAGATCTCGATAGGTGCGCTGCAACGAGGCCAGCAGAACATCGGCGTCCTGGGGAGCAAGGTTGCGCAGAAAACGGGAGGGATCGCGCTTGTAGAACACGCCCAGAAGTCCGAGCCGCGAATGCAGTCGGTTGGCCAGGCGCCACCGATCCGGCATTGGCTCGTCGCCCTGCTGGTTGCCGGAGCCCTCGGCCATGGCCAGGCCGCGACTCAGGCTGCGGGAGAGGGCGGCATCCAGGCTGTAGCTGAGCTGCTCGAGCTGGTCGGGCGGCAGGTGCACCTCATCCGGGTGGTAGTCCACCTGGCCGGGCACCCGGCCGATCACCACAGCGGGCAAGACCAGGCCCCGGTCCTGCAGCTGCTGGGCTGCCTGCTGATCCAACTGACCCTGCTGGATCAGCACCGCGTCACAGCTGTCCCTGAGGCGCTCCAATTCCGGCACGGGGTCGGCATCCATGCCGCAGCGGACCAGACGAAAGCGGCGCTGTCCGTCCAGCCAGCGGCTGACGGCGGCATCGAGGCCGGGATCGCGGATGAGGGTGACGATGGTGAGGGCCGGTTCTGGCATGGAGGGCCGCAGGCGACGGGAAATCCGTCGAGGCTTGAGCCAATGTTGACGAAAGGAGCTGTCAACGGGGAGAATTAGTGTTTGTTTTTCGAAACGTGCGCCAGGCCCCAATGGAGACCTGAGCGCTGTGATCACCGCGACGCTGTGATGGCCTGACATGGCCTGGGACGCGAACGTGCCGTTCTGACTGCTCGGCAGTCTTTCTGCACCCTCGCCTCCTTACCCCGTCACCCGTTCCTGGATCCAGCCTGGCCACGCCCAGCCGCCATGACCCAAGACCCAACAACCACGACCACCCCGGTGGACTCCGTTTCCACCGGTGCCCAGACCGGCCCCTACGCGATCGTGGAAACGTCAGGCCAACAGTTCTGGGTGCAGCCCAATCGCTACTACGACATCGACCGCGTGGCGGCCGACGTCGACAGCACCGTGACCCTGGAGAACGTGCTGCTGGTCAATGACGGCACTGCGGCCACCCTCGGCCAGCCCTATGTGGCCGGAGCCAGCGTGGAGATCAAGGTGATGGCCCATCGCCGCGGCCC
Organism: Bradyrhizobium ivorense; assembly: GCA_943368005.1. GTDB lineage: Bacteria > Cyanobacteriota > Cyanobacteriia > PCC-6307 > Cyanobiaceae > NIES-981. The sequence goes on from CALRKN020000008.1 coordinate 22,574, forward strand.
CAAGCTGCTCGTCTACAAAATGCGGCCCAAGAAGAAAACCCGTCGCAAGAATGGCCACCGCCAGGAACTGACCCGGGTCATGGTCCAGTCCATCCAGGTGGCCGGCAAGACCCTGGCCTGAGCTTCCGATCTTCTCCCCTTCGTCCCTCCACTCCCCTTCCCCATGGCCCATAAGAAAGGTACGGGTTCCACCCGCAACGGCCGCGACTCCAATTCCAAGCGCCTGGGCGTCAAGGCCTACGGCGGTGAAACCGTGTCCGCCGGTTCGATCCTGATCCGCCAACGCGGCACCTCCGTGCTGGCAGGCACCAACGTGGGCCGGGGGTCGGATGACACCCTGTTCGCCCTGGTGGATGGGGTGGTGAACTTCGACAGCATCAAGCGCGGTCTGCGCAGCCGCAAGCGCATCAACGTGGCCGTCGGCTGATCCCAGCCGGGATTCACCCAACCAGCGAAGCCGGCGGCCACCACCGCCGGCTTTTTGCTGGCCCTGGTTTCTCTGACCCGAGAGCCCTTCATCCCAGGGCCGGGGGGGCGAGGCGATAGGCCCGGGTGGTGATCAGGAAGGGGTGGAAAACCTCGAGAAAGCGCCGCTGCAACGTCCGGAAGAACGCCTCAACCAGCACGGGATCGTCGAGGTGAAAGGGATATTCCCCTTCGAACCCCTGAAAGAAGTACCAGTTGAGCAGGGCGATCGCCTCCGCACCCATGCGGGAGGCGAACTGCTCCAGCTGGCCGGCGGGGTCGGGCAGATGCTCGAGCACGTCGAGACACACCACCGTGTCAAAGCTCTGGGGCAGGGCCGGATCCCCCATGTCCCGATAGCAGCCCAGCTTGTGGCTGAGTCCCAGCTCCGCGGCGCGGGCGCCCACAAAGGCCCGGTTGTGAGGATTCAAATCCACGAACCAAACCCGCTCCACCGCCGGCAGGGCCGCAGCGGCCAGGGCATGGCTGCCGATGCCACCGCCGAAGTCCAGCACCTGGCCGCAGGCAAAGCGCTCCTGCAGTCTCAGGGTGTCGGCGATGTAGTCGGCACTGCCGAGATGCCAGGCGGCCAGCTCGAGCAGGTGCCCCGTACCCACGGTGTCCTCATAGAAACGGCTGGCCTGCTCCGGATCGAAGCTGCCGGGATGGAGTGCTGCCAGCTCGGCCGTGCTCCGGGGCAGGCGCTGCTCCAGCTCCTCCGGCGCCAGGGCCAGGTAGCGGGACAACTGGATTCGCAAATCGAAGCCATCGGCGAGGAAGCGGTCCACCCCGAGTTCCTGCTCCAACGCCATGGCCATCACCTGTTCAGCCTGCTGATTTGGCGCCAACCTAAGGGCAAGGGGCGGGACTGAGCCTCAGTCGGCCAACTCGGCCCCTACCCCCGGCACCACCAGCCAGCGCCGCAGCCACCCCACCAGCAGATAGAAGGGCAGGGTGTCGAGCAAGGCGGCCAGAGCTTTGAACAGGTAGCCGCTGGCGATGAAGCTCACCAGCTGGGGCACCACGGGTTCGCCACTGCGCACCGGCAGCACGTGGCTGGCGTAGTGGCTGATCAGCACCACGGCGGTGGTGTCCACCAGCTGGCTCACCAGGGTGGAGCCGTTGTTGCGCAGCCAGAGGGCCCGGCCGCCACTGAACCGCTTCCAGAAATGAAACAGGCGTACATCGGTGAACTGGGCCGCCAGATAGGCCACCATCGAGGCCCCCACCGCCCCGAAGGCCAGGCGCTGGATATCGAAGAAGGTGGCCTCAGGCGCACCGGCCAGGCCGGGCAACACCCCGCCCAGCCAGAGGATCAGCACAATCCAGCCGTTGAGCAGCAGGCCCACCCACACCAGCTGGGAGGCTTTCTGTTCCCCCCAGATCTCACTGATCAGATCCGTGCAGAGAAAGGTAACCGGATAGGGAAGGGCACCCACCGCCACCACAATCGGCCAGGAGCCGATCGAACCCAGCTGCAGGAAACGGGTGAGTCCGAGAATGTTGAGCATGCCCATCGTGCCCAGGAACAGGCCCGCCAGCACCAGGAACACCAGATCGCGCCGCTGCTTCAGGTTCATCGCCAGTCGGCGTGGGACGCTGCCAGCCTGGCAACGATGGCGAACCATGGCATCACCGGGGCAAGGGGATGGCTGAGCACACCTGGGGCTTTCTGGTGCTCGACAAGCCGGCCGGCCTCAGCTCCCATGGCTGCGTCAGCAGGGTGCGCCGGGCCTATGGACTGCGGCGGGTGGGCCACGGCGGCACCCTCGATCCGGCCGTGACCGGGGTGCTGCCCATCGCCCTCGGTTCCGCCACGAGGCTCCTGCCCTACCTGCCCGGCGCCAAGGCCTATCAAGGGGTGGTGCAGCTGGGGCTCCGTACCAGCAGCGATGACCTGGAAGGGGAGGTGCTGGAGCGCAGGCCGTTGCCCACCCTCAGCCAGGCCTCGCTGGAGGCGGCGCTCCACCGCTTCCGCGGTGACATTCTCCAGGTGCCGCCCCAGGTGTCGGCGGTGCACGTGGATGGCGAACGCGCCTATCGGCGGGCACGCCTCGGCGAGCACCTGGATCTGCCCAGCAGGCCGGTGACGATTCACCAGCTGGACCTGCTCAGCTGGGATCCCACCACAGGGCAGCTGGAGCTGGCGGTGCGCTGTTCGGCTGGCACCTACATCCGTTCACTGGCCCGCGATCTGGGCCAGGTTCTGGGCTGTGGCGGCACCCTGGCCCGCCTGCGGCGATCGGCGGCCCTGGGCTTCAGCATCGACCAGGCGGTTGGTCTGGAACAGCTGCAGCCGGGGGGGGAGCTGCCGCCGCTGCTCGACCCCCTGGTGGCACTCCGTGACCTGGCGCACCACCAGCTCACTGCCACCGAGCTGGTGGGGTGGCGCTGCGGCCGGGCAGCCACCGGCCATGAACCGCTGGCGCCGAACACGGCGGTGGTTGTGCTCACCCCGGATGGCAATCTGGCGGGCATGGCACGCACCGACCCCCAGGGACAACTGCAACCCAAGCTGGTGCTGGACGCCGCAGGCTGATCCCCTGCCGTCACCCTCTCCCCTTCCTGCCGTTCCGTTCCGCAAGCTCCATGGCCGGCCACAGCAAGTGGGCCCAGATCAAGCGCACCAAGGCGGTGGTCGACGCCAAGCGGGGCGCCGTGTTCACCCGGCTGGGCCGGGAAATCACCGTGGCCGCTCGAGGCGGCAGCGATCCCGCCGGCAACTTCCAGCTGCGCACCGCCATCGAAAAGGCCAAGGCCGCGGGCGTGCCGAGCGCCAACATCGACAGGGCGATCGCCAAGGGCTCTGGCCAGCAGGGCGGCCCGGGGGGCAGCTTCGAGGCCGTGCGCTACGAGGGCTATGGCCCCGGTGGGGTGGCGGTGCTGATCGAGGCCTTCACCGACAACCGCAACCGCACGGCGGCCGATGTGCGGCTGGCCTTCAGCAAGCAGGGCGGCAACCTGGGAGAAACGGGTTGCGTGGGCTACCTGTTTCAACAGTGCAGCGTGGCCCGGGTGACGGGGCGCGACGGGGCGGGGGGGCTGGAAGATGAGGCACTGCTGGAGGCCCTGCTCCAGCTCGAAACACCCGAGGATGGCAGCGCTGGCGTGCCGGTGCTCAGCTACGACCTGGCCGATGGACGTGCTGAGGTGTTCGCCCCCTTCGCCCAGCTGGAGGCACTGCAAGATGGACTCCGGCGCCTGGGGCTGCAGGTGCTGGACTGGGAACACCGCTGGATTGCCGAGTCCAGCTGCCGCCTCGACGACGCCGAGCAGCTGGGCCGCTGCCTGAAGCTGCTGGATGCCCTGGAGGAGCTGGACGACGTGCGCTCAGTGACGGCCAACCTGGAGGCGGACGAGCTGCTGCTGGAGGCGCTGCAGGTCTAGAGCAGGGCCAGGGCGGCGGTATCGACGATCACCTCTACGTGGGGATGGGCCTGCAGCCAGCTGGCCGGCAGCTCCTCCCTGGCAGTCCCTTGCAGGAGCTCACGCAGGATCGGTGCCTTGGCCACTCCCGTGACCACCAAGAGGATCCGCCGGGAGGCCAGGATCTCGGCCAGTCCCAGGGTGATGGCCCTGGCCGGCACCGCCGCCGCCGCACCACCGAAGGCAGCCGCGTTCTGCTGGCGGGTGGCGGCACTCAAGGTGAGGCAACGGCAGCGGCTCGTGGCGGCGCAGGGGGGTTCATTGAATCCCACATGGCCGTTGAGACCCAGCCCCAACACCTGCAGCCCGATCCCCCCAGCCGCCTGAAGGGCCGCGCCGTAACGGACTGCCTCGGCCTCAGGATCGCTGGCCCAACCCCGGGGCAAGCGCACCTGGGCGTCTGGCAGCTGGAGGGGCTGCACCAGGTGCCCGTGCATGAACCGGTGAAAGGAGGTCGGATCGTCGCTGGCCAGCCCCACATACTCATCGAGGTTGAAGCTCTGCCACCGCTGGCGCAGCTGCCGCTGCCGGGACGGTTCCAGCAGGCCCACCCGGCGCGCTAGGGCCCCGTACACGGGCTCCATGGTGCGGCCCGTGGCCAGGCCCAGGGGCCAGCACGAGCCATCGAGAGCAGCCTCGAACAGCTCAGCGGCGACGTGCTCAGCCACGGCCTGCGGATCCGGGAGCTGCCGCACCGGCAGGCCCAGGGGGGCCCGAAGGGATGGGTCAGGGCTGACCCGGATAGGGGCGCAGGCTGGTGCCGCGGTAGTAGTGCTGAAGGATTCGCTCATAGCTCTCACCCTGCTGGGCCATGGCCAGGGCGCCCCACTGGCTCATGCCCACACCATGGCCAAAGCCGCGGCCGATGGCGACCAGGGAGGGGAGGGGAACCTGCAGGGGGGCAGGAGCGACCGTTCCATCCCGATCCTCGCCGGAGGACTGGTCCCTGGCCAGGGGGGGCGGTGGGGGCGGCGTCATGGCCACCTCAGGGGCGACCACCTCGAAACGCACCTGGGTGCTGCGCAGGCGCAGGCGGGAACGCAACTCGGGGCCGGTCACCACCCGGGTACCGGCCGGACCCAGCACCCTGGCCTGCCGCACCCGCCCGGATGCCGTGGTGCTGAGCACATCGATCCGCGTCACCCCGCCGATGTCGGCGAAGGCCTCGCGCAGCAGCGAAGGCTCCAGGCGCTGCTCCCAGCTGTGCACGGGGCTGGACTGGTCGAAGTCCGGCACGCTCACCAGATAGGGAAGCTGCTGGGTCCAGAGATCACCGCTGTTCTCGGTGCGGCCCCCGCTGCTGCTGTGGAACACGGTGTTGGCCAGGCTCGAGCCGTACATCAGCACCTGGCCGCGGGTACTGGCTACGGCTGCACGGGTGGAGGCCGTCTCCGAGTCCAATCCCTTGTATACCTGGCTGGTCACCGTGGCGGTGAGATCAAAGGCCGCCTGCGGTTTGCGCTGGCGCAGGGCATAGGTGCGGGCCGCCACAGCCTGGGCGCGCAGGGCCTCCTGGGGCCAGCTGGCGGGCATCTCGCTGCCCACCACGCTGGGCAGGTAGCTCTCCAGGGGCACATGGTTGATCGCCCGCACCCGGCCCTCACTCACGAGCAGCTGCAACCGGCCCCGGTAGCCGCGCTGTCCCAGCTGGAACGAGCCCTGGTCGGCCACCGCCCCTGGACGGGGCGCCAACCAGAAGCTGGTGGCCAGCGGCAGCGACACGGGCCCCTCCGCCTGGTTGTCGAGGCGCAGCTGCAGACGACCGCCCTCGAGCACCAGGCTGGCCCGGCGGGCCGGGGGCAGCTCCACACCCCCCGGTTGAATCAGGAGCGGTTGGTTGAGGGCCTGAAGCTGAAGGCTGCCCCCTTCGGCCAGCAGCACCCGCACCTCCGGCTCACCGCTGCGGGCCTGGATCGTCCGATCGCTCCCCATCACCAGCACCGGCAGGGCCAGGGCCGCAAGCGGCAACAAAGGGGACCAGGGGCGCAGACGGAGAGTCACGGACGGAACCGGGCCAAAGGCGCTCCATTGTGACCGCCATGGCAACATGCGCCAGAGGCTTCCTTGGCTTGCAGGTCACGTTTCTCGGCACCAGCTCAGGGGTGCCCACCCGGGGCCGCAACGTCTCGGCGGTGGCCCTGCGCCTGCCCCAGCGGGCCGAACTCTGGCTGTTCGACTGCGGAGAAGGAACCCAGCAGCAGTTTCTGCGCAGCGAGCTGCGGGTGAGCCAGCTGCGGCGGGTGTTCGTGACCCACATGCACGGCGATCATGTGTTCGGCCTGCCGGGTCTGCTGGCCAGCCTCGGACTGGCCGGCAGCTGCAGCGGCATCGACCTCTACGGACCCGACCGCCTGCGCGACTACCTGGAGGGGGTGCTGCACACCAGCTCCACCCGGATCGGCTACCCCCTGCGCTACCACCGCAGCAGTCGCTCGGCCGCCAGCGGCGACACCCTCCTGGAGGATGGGGACATCACGGTGCGCACAGCCCTGCTCACCCATCGGGTGCCGGCCTATGCCTATCGGGTGGACCAGAAGCCGCGCCCGGGACGCTTCGATGTGGAACGGGCCCGCGCCCTGGGCATTCCGCCCGGCCCGATCTACGCCCAGCTCAAACTGGGACAGAGTGTGAGCCTTGAGGACGGCCGGATCATCAACGGCGCCAGCCTCTGCGGTCCCCTGCGCCCGGGCGCCAGTGTCGTTTACTGCACCGACACGGTGTTCTGCGAGGCGGCGGTGGAGCTGGCGCAGGGCGCCGACCTGCTGATCCACGAGAGCACCTTTGCCCACGCCGAGGCCGACCTGGCCTTCGCCCGCCAGCACTCCACCAGCACAATGGCGGCCCAGACCGCCCTGGCCGCGGGGGTGAAGCAGCTGGCCCTCACCCATCTCAGTCCGCGCTACGTGGCGGGCAATCCCGTCGGGCCCGACGATCTGCTCGCCGAGGCCCGGGCCATCTTCGCCAACACCCTGATGGCCAAGGACTTCCTCAGCATCGATGTGCTGCCGGATGGGGACGGCCTGCAGGAGGGGGATGGGGGGGAGGCCCAGGGCTGAGCTGCAACAGTTCGCCCGAAACCGGCCCGTTGCCCCCTTTCGCCGTGATACAAGGTCTGCGATGCGGTTTGCACCGCCACACATCCGGCTTCTCCCCATGGCCTCAACCCCACTGGCCTCCGCCACCCTCTCCCTGCGCAGAGGGCTCCTGGCCGCCGCCCGCACCCTGCTGGCCCTTCCCCTGGCACTGTTGCTCTGCTTCGGTTTTGGTGGCGAGGCCATGGCCGCGCTGTGGACCAGTGACCAGCTCACGGTGCCCGCCAATCCCGCAGGCAGCACCGTGACCTTCACCGACCAGGAGATCAAGGCCGGCCGCAAACTGTTCAACACCAGCTGTGGCGAGTGCCACGCCGGCGGGATCACCAAGACCAACCAGAACGTGGGGCTTGACCCCGAGACCCTGGCCCTGGCCACCCCCGCCCGCGACAACGTGGACGCCCTGGTCGACTACATGAAGGATCCCACCAGCTACGACGGCGAGTACTCCATCGCGGACGTGCACCCCAGCCTGCGCAGCAGCGACATCTTCGTAAAGATGCGCGACCTGGACGATGACGACCTGCGCCTGATGGCGGGCTACATCCTCACCGCCCCCAAGGTGCAGGGCGTGCAGTGGGGAGGCGGCAAGATCTACTTCTGATCCCGTTCTGATCGGTCGGGCCCCGTCCCCCTCCCGTGCCATACAGCCGGTGTCCCTGGACACCGGCTTTTTTGTGCCAGTTCAGTCGGGCGCCAGCGGTTAGCGGTTGGCGGGTTGGCAGGAGGCCGGATTCCTGCTGTACCACCACTCCTGCAGGGCCGGGCTGAGCCGCACCGGGAACAGGGTGATCACGGTGGCGGTGGGACGGGCTCCCGGCTGCAGCAGCTCCACCGCATAGGAGGGGCAGCGCCGGGCCGCCAGATCCGCAACGAAGCGACGGCCGATCCGCCGCCAGCTGGGCTCCTTGCTGCGCCAGGCAAGCCGGCAACAGGGCCAGGGCAGCTCTTCCCGGTCAAACAGGCGGCAGCAGGGCCCCAGCACGCGAAAGCTGTACTGGCCACCGGGGCTGGTGTGGACGCTGCCGAACGCCAGCAGCTCCAGTCCAGCCAGGGGGGAAGGCGGCGATGGCGCAGGGACGGGGGTGGGATTCAGCGGACCGGACATAAAAAAGCCACCCCGAAGGGTGGCGGAGAGCAGACAGGGAATCAAGCCGATGCAGCTGATCCAGGGGGGAAAGAGCTCAGTAGAGCTCTTCCTCGGCATGGGTCTTGATGGTGCAGTCGCTGGTGGGGTAGGCCACGCAGGTGAGCACGAAGCCAGCCTCGATCTGGTCGTCATCGAGGAAGCTCTGGTCGCTCTGGTCCACGGTGCCAGCGGTGATCTTGCCGGCGCAGGTGCTGCAGGCACCGGCGCGGCAGGAGTAGGGGAGGTCGATGCCCTGCTCTTCAGCGGCGTCGAGGATGTACTGGTCGTCAGGAACCTCGATGGTCTTGTTGAGGCCTTCGCTCTCGTTGATGAGGGTGACCTTGTAGGAAGCCATGGAAGGGATTGGGGCTCACAGGCACCCGGACAGCCGGGCCTGTAGGACCCGCCCTTCATACATCCGCCGCAGGCCCTTCCAGTTGCTTTGCAGCGCCGGCTCCGGGAAGGCCAATCAAAGCCAGGGCACAGATCAGCGTGCCTTATGCAACATCAACAGGCCCCAAGGGCTCTGCTGGGCCGTCAGATCGGCCCGCCAGCCGAGGTCGGCCAGAACCCCCTGCAACCGGGCTGCCTGCGGCACCAGCAGGCCGCTCAGCAGCCCCACACCCGAGGGAGCCAGCACGCTGGTGAAGGCAGGGGCCAGGGCTTCGATCACCGGAGCCAGGATGTTGCACACCAGCAGGTCGGCCGGTTCCCCGCCGAGCAGCTCCACCAGCCCATCCACCGAGCCGAGGGCCACTTGCAGACGGTCCTGCAGGCCCCCCACCACGGCGTTGGCGGCCGTGGCCCGCACGGCCGCCGGATCCGTATCGACGGCGGCCACGGATCGGGCTCCCATGAGCAGGGCTGCCAGGCCGAGGATGCCGCTGCCACAGCCCAGATCGGCCACCCGGATCGCGCCGAGGTCGGGGGGCCCGCCCATGGACTGGCCCCGTGCGGCCGCCAGGCCCTCCAGCGCCTCCAGGCAGAGGCGGGTGGAGGGATGGCTGCCGGTGCCGAAGGCGTTGCCTGGATCCATGCGGATCACCCGCCGGTGGGCGTGTTCGGGCGGCAGCTCCAGCCAGGCCGGCAGGATCAGCAGCTGCTCCCCCACGGGATCGGGCTGCCACTCCCGCTTCCAGCTCAGGCTCCAGTCCTCATCGAGCTGGCGCTGCCAGTGGAGCGGCGGCAGCTCCAAGCCGAAGGTGGCGGCCAGGGGAGCCAGGGCGCCCTGCAGGGCGGCACGCTCCGGCTCCGGCCAGTCGGCCTCCGGCAGCCAGGCCAGCAGCTCACGCTGGTGCGGAGCCTCCGGGCGATGGCGCAGGGCCACCCGGGCGATGCCCACCTGGCCGAGCTTCCAGAGGAGCGACTCCTCCAGCTCGGGCTGGGCCAGCAGGTCGAGGCGCCACCAAGCAGAAGGGGTCATGACTGGGGGACGGAAAGGCGCCCCCGCAGTGTGGCCTCCCTTGCGCTCAGAGGGTCACGGGATGGGCTTCCTGGATGCCGTCGATCCCGTGGATGGTGGCCAGGAGGCTGGCAGGAATGGGGTCGTCGAGGCTGAGCACCATCACCGCATCGCCGCGCACGATGCGACGGCCCACCTGCATAGAAGCAATGTTCACGTTGTGCTCGCCCAGCACCGAGCCGAGCTGGCCGATGATCCCGGGCATGTCGCGGTGGCGGGTGAACAGCATGTGCCGGCTGGGCGCCACATTCACCGGGAAGGCATCGATGGTGGTGATCCGCAGCTCGCCATCGGCGAACACCACTCCGGTCACGGTGTGGTCGCCCTTGCTGCTGCGGGAGCTGAGCTGCAGCGAGCCGCCGGCATAGTCCCGGGCCGCGTCGTCCTTCACCTCGAGCACGTGGATGCCGCGGTCCTTGGCCTCCAGGCTTGCGTTCACGTAGTTGATCGAGTCGCCCAGGGCGGTGGAGAGCACCCCCTTCAGGGCCGCCACCACCAGCGGCTGGGCGGGATGGGAGGCGAACTCACCCTGCAGGCGCACCTCCAGCTCACTGATCTGGCCGCCGGCCAGCTGGCTGAGCAGCTGTCCCAGGGTTTCGGCCAGCTGCAGGTGGGGCTTGAGCTGCTCCATCACCTCGGCGCTCAGGCCGGGGATGTTCACGGCACTGCGGGCCGGTAGGCCCAGGAGCACGTCGCGGATCTGCTCAGCGACATCGATCGCCACGTTCTCCTGGGCCTCCTCGGTGCTGGCCCCCAGGTGGGGGGTGAGCACGAGCCGCTCCTTCACCGCCCGCAGGGGTGAATCGGCCGCGAGGGGCTCCTTGGCATACACATCGAGGGCGGCGCCGGCGATCACCCCCGCCTCCACCGCCTCGGCCAGGGCCGCCTCATCCACAATCCCGCCGCGGGCGCAGTTCACCAGGCGCGCCGTGGGCTTCATCGTGCGCAGCAGCGCCGCATTCACCAGATTTTCCGTGTCCGGAGTGCGGGGCAGGTGCAGGGTGATGTAGTCGGCCTCGGCGAACAGGTCGGCCAGGGGCAGCAGCTTCACCTGCATCAGCTGGGCCCGCTCGTCGGAGACGAACGGGTCATAGGCCAGCAGTTCCATGCCCATGGCCTTGGCGACCCGGGCCACGTGGGAGCCGATCTTGCCCAGGCCCACCACGCCGAGTTTCTTCTTGTAGAGCTCGTTGCCCACGTAGGTCTTGCGGTCCCAGCCGCCGGCCATGGTGCTGGCGTGGGCATGGGGCACGTGGCGCGAGAGCGACAGCATCAGCGCCAGGGCGTGCTCGGCGGCCGCGATCGTGTTGCCCTCCGGGGAGTTCACCACCAGCACCCCTCGCTTGGTGGCGGCGGGCACATCCACGTTGTCGACGCCCACACCGGCGCGGCCGATGATGCGCAGCTTGTCTGCGGCGGCAATGATCTCAGCGGTCACCGTGGTGCCCGAGCGGATCATCAGGGCGTCGTACTCCCCGATGATCGCCCTGAGCTCCTCGGGCGGCAGGCCCGGGCGGAGGTCGACGGTGGCCACCTGGGAGAGGATGTCGATCCCCGCCTGGTCAATGGGATCGGAAACGAGAACCTTGGTCATGCCCGGCGGGGTGGGGGAGAAGAGGGATCAGCCGGGGGTGCAGTGTAGTGAGCGGCGAGAATCAACCCAGTTCACTCTCAGACGGGGCGGCGGCTTGGCAACGACGGTGGTGGTAGTGCTCAACGACCGCAAGCGCCTGCAACAACTGCAGAGCGATCTGGCAGCCAGCCAACCTCCCCTGGCGATGCTGGTAGCGGTGGGGGAGGGAGAGATGGCCCTGGAGGCAGTGGATCGCCTCAATCCGGCCGCAACCCGCCGCCAGCGCCAGCGGGCCATGGCCCGCTGGCTGATTCCCTTCGGCTTTCTGGCCGGTCTCACCTTCACGTACATCACCGACCTCGACACCCTGGCCTTTTTCGGCTCCTGGAGCCAGCACCTGCTCGGTGCTCTGCTGGGGCTGGGATCCGGCTGGATGGGCAGCTTCGCCGCCGCGGCCAGCGTGAGTTCGGAGGAGGACGACCGGCTGCGGTCACTGCGCAACCGGCTGGAAGAGGGCAGCTGGTTGCTTCTGGCGGAAACCCGTCCTGGAGTGGAGATGCCCTGGCGCCGGTTGCAACAGGCCAAGCCCCAGATGGTGGTGCGGCTGGGCGACGGTTGATGCTGCCCCGCGCCGCGCTGCTCGAGGGCAGCCACAACCCCCAGGCCCTCACGACCGTGCTGGACGCGGCCGACCAGGCCCTGCGCACCTGGCAGCCCTGCTGGACTGGCTTTCTGGAGGGGGCCGTGCGAGAAGAGGCCGAAGCCCGGCTCAGCACCCTCGCCGAACTGGAGATCCATGGCCAAGGGGGCTACGGCGGTGCGGAGCGCCAACGGCTGCTGGTGGTGCGCCGTGAGGGGAGTGTGGATCCCGGCCAACTCGACCCTCCCCTGGTCGGAGTGGAGATCAGCGGCAACTTCCTCTTCGATCCGGCCGAGCCCGACGACCTGCGAACGGCCCTGCTCCGCCTCGGCCTCCCCCCCGAGGGAATCGGCGATCTCTGGTTGCGGGGTGACCGGGGCGGCCAGGGGGTGGCGGGCCGGGAATGGGAGGCGCAGCTGCAGGGCTGCCAGGGGCAGGTGCGCAGCGTGCCGGTGGAGATCGGCGTGCGCCCCCTCGGGGAGCTGCAGTACCCACCCCAGCGTCAACCCCGGCGCCTGCACAGCGTGGAGGCCTCCACCCGCCTGGACGCGGTGGCATCGGCTGGTTTCGGCATGGCCCGGAACCGCCTGGCCGACCTGATCCGCAGCGGTGCGGTACGGGTGAACTGGACGCCGGTGACCAACCCCAGCCACCAACTGCAGACGGGCGACCGGGTGCAGCTGCGGGGCAAGGGGGAATTGGCCATTGAAGCGATCACCACCACCAAGCGCGACCGCTACCGGATCGCCCTGCTGCGGCGCTGAGGCCAGGGGTCGGCTGAGGCTGGGCTGATACCATGACCCAACGTTCAGATGTTTCTTCCGCTGTTCATTGCGCTTGATCAACAGGAGCCGGCCGACGAAGGTCAGCCTCCACCTGGGTGATGCAAGATCATGAACTCAGAATCATGAATTCAAAATCATGAGCATCGAATGGTGAACCAGCTGAGTCATCAGCGCCGGCAGCCAGAACGTACGGGCGATTAGCTCAGAGGTAGAGCACTACCTTGACACGGTAGGAGTCACTGGTTCGATTCCAGTATCGCCCATTCGCTGGATTTTCATCGGTCTTCCGACCTCGACTACCGGCGATGTTCCCAGCGTCGGCATTGTCGTGGCCCAGGCTCATACCCCCCCTTCCTCCACCGCAGTGGTGCTGGGTCTGGGGCGTTCCGGCATGGGGGCGGCCCGATTGCTGCAGGCCCAGGGTTTCTCCGTCTGTGTTCTGGAGAGCAACCACACTCCGGTTCTGGAGGAGCGAGCCCAGCTGCTGCGGGCCGAGGGCATCCAGGTGCAGCTGAAGACGCCGATCAGCGCTGCCGCCATTCTCGCTCTGGCCCCAGCGATCGGGCCCGTGGTGGTGAGTCCTGGCATCCCCTGGGACCATCCCGAACTGGTGAGCCTGCGCCATGCCGGTGTGCTCGTGCAGGGCGAGGTGGAGCCGGCCTGGCAGGCCAGCCGCCCCCTGCCCTGGATGGCCATCACCGGCACCAACGGCAAGACCACCGTCACCCACCTGCTCAGCCACCTGCTCTGCGGTTGCGGCATGGATGCGCCGATGGCCGGCAACGTGGGCAGGTCGGCAGCCGAGCTGGTGCATGAGCGGCTGCGCTCCGACCACAGGCTGCCCGACTGGCTGGTGGTGGAGATGAGCAGCTACCAGATCGAGTCCTGTCCGCGGGTCTCACCCCGGGTGGGCATCTGGACCACCCTCACCCCCGACCACCTGGAGCGCCACGGCAACCTGGACAACTACCGCGCCATCAAGCGCCAGCTGCTGACGCGGAGCGGCGTGCGCATCCTCAACGGCGACGATGCCGATCTGCGGGCCCATGCCAGCAGCTGGGACCACGCGGTGTGGGTGTCCGCCGGCCCGCGGCAGGAACTGGCCCCAGGCATCCGACCCGATCTCTGGATTGAAGGGGGACGGGTCTGGGTGGACCGCGATGGCCAGAGCATCGACCTGCTCGCAGCCGATGCCTTGGCGATGCCGGGCGCCCACAACCGTCAGAACATGCTGCTGGCCGTTGCGGCCGGGCTGGAAGCCGGGCTGGAGGGGGCGGCCATGGAAGCGGCCCTGCGCAGCTTTCCCGGCGTACCGCACCGTCTCGAGCTGATCCGCCAGAAGGATGGGGTGCGCTTCTACAACGACAGCAAGGCCACCAACTACGACGCCGCCGAGGTGGCCCTGCAGGCCGTGGACGGTCCCCTGGTGGTGCTCGCCGGCGGACAGTCCAAGCGGGGTGAGGCCGCCTCCTGGGTCACCGGGCTGTGCAGCAAGGCCCCAGCTGTGGTGCTCTACGGCCAAGCCAGGGAGGAGTTCGCCACGCTGCTGGCGGAGCAGGGCTACGGCGGCCGGGTGGAGAGCTGCCTTGGACTGGACGAGGCGGTGCCCCTGGCGGCCGCCCTGGCCCACGAATTCGCCTGCCCAGGCGTGCTGCTGTCCCCCGCCTGCGCCAGCTTCGACCAATACAGCGACTTCGAAGCCCGCGGAGATCATTTCCGCAGCCTGGTGATGGGTCTGTAGCCCAGATCGACGCCGCAGTGCCTTCGAGTCCACCCCATCAGGCGTACGATTAAAGCCGGTTGGATGCTGGGTTGGGATGGCCTTCTGGCTGATGAAAAGCGAGCCGGATGTCTATGGAATCGACCACCTCCGCCGGGAGAACACCACCCTCTGGGATGGAATCCGAAACTATCAGGCCCGCAATTTCATGCGGTCCATGGCCGTAGGCGACCAGGCCTTCTTCTACCACTCCAATACCCAGCCGCCCGGCATCGTGGGTCTGATGGAGGTGATCGAGACGCACCTCGTTGACCCCACGCAGTTTGACCCCGAGTCCAAGTACCACGACCCGAAGTCCACGCCTGACCGTCCCCGCTGGGACTGCGTGAAGCTTCGCTTCCTCCAGGGATTCCCCCGGCTGCTGCCATTGGACAGCCTGAGGTCAACCTTCACGGCCGAGGAACTGCTGGTGGTGCGCCCTGGCAACCGACTCTCGATCGTGCCGGTCACCGATGCCGTAGCCCAGCGTCTGCTGCAGATGTTGACCCCTTGATGCGGCGGCGCACCGGGGGCGATCAGGCGAGTCCGGCGATCGCAATTCGTCGTGCCCTGGAAGAGGGCTGGGCTGCCTTTCGCTCGGCGGCTTGGTCGCTCTCCATGTTCACCCTGCTGCTCGGGGGCCTCAACCTGCTCTGCCAACTGGCCATCCGGTGGAGTGGGGAGCTGCTGCTCAACCCGTTCGGCCAGCCCGATCCCCTGGCCCTCACCCTGCAACTGCTCGCCTGGCTGGGGTACCTGCTCAGCAATCTCTGGTTGCTGGTGGGACTGCTGCGGGGCGCCGACCTGGCCCTGCGAGGCCAGCGCGTCCAGCTGAGCCCATTGCTCACCCCCAAGCCGACCGACCTACTTCGGGCAGGGGGAACCCTGGGGCTGGTATTGCTGGTGCTGGCGCTGGTACTGCGGCTGGCCCAGGCCAGCGCCTGGATGCTGGCCCTGCTGCAACCGGTGCTGGTCAGTCTGCCACTGCTGGCGGGGCTGGCGGCGGTGGTGTACTTGGCGACTGACCAGTT
This sequence comes from Bradyrhizobium ivorense, assembly GCA_943368005.1. GTDB lineage: Bacteria > Cyanobacteriota > Cyanobacteriia > PCC-6307 > Cyanobiaceae > NIES-981. The sequence goes on from CALRKN020000008.1 coordinate 37,936, forward strand.
GTTCAGCCTGCCGATCAGCGTGTTGACACCGATGTCGCCGGTGCAGGCTTTCCGTCGCAGCCGGTCGGCCATTGATCCCCACTGGCTGCAGGCCCTCGGTCTCACCCTGCTGCTGGCTCTGTTGATCCTGGCTGGGTTTCTGCTCTTGGTGGTGGGCCTGGCGGGGGCCCTGCCCTTGGCCGCCTGCACCCTGGTGGCCGCCTACCGCCAGGTGTTCGGCCTGGTACCGGTGCGGCGATTCGTCCATCCCCAACCGCTTCAATCGCCGCGGAATCCAGATTGAGCCGGAAAAAGGTTCGCGAGATAACACCGGGTCACATCCCGGCTCTGCAGCCCCTGCTGCAGGAGAAAACCGGCCAGTGCGGCCTGAATGAGACGGTACTGATCCCAGTTCGGATGCCGCTCAATGAACCCCCGCATCGAAACCAGCAGGGCTTCGGGGACGTCCGTGCGCAGGCTCACCATCGGCGCATCCTGAGGGGAGCGCAGTGGGCCAGGGGTCTCCATGGAAGCACCATCCGAATCGGCCCCAGTTCCCCACATCGAAGGGGCCGCGTCAACTGCGGTGGTGCGGAGGGCGCCGCACCGTCTCATGCCCTGAGAAAGCAGGCCTGAAGCGACTTCTGGCGATCGGAACCCCCGGTCCCATCCGCCTTTGAAGGCCCCGGCCGGCACTGTCAAGCCATGGCGCGCCACCGCCCCGTTCTCCCCAGCTCCTCGGGGGGGCGGGCACCCCGGCGCCAGGGGCTGGGGAAAACCGGTGGAAAAACCCAGCCGTTCCTGGGGGCTGGCACCAGAGGCAAGCTAGATCAGCAATACTGATCAGTCCGGCCCATCGCAGCCGATCTCACGCCGGTCACGAGCCGCCCTCGGGCAGCGGCGCCTGGGCCAGCACCACCAGGAGGATCTCGGTGGCCGCCGCCGTCCAAGAACCTTCCACCGCGCGCTCGCCGGGGAGGGGCTGCAGCACAAAACGCAGGGCAACGGCCCTAGCCGAGCCATCCAGCTCCACCCACACCGGCCCACACTCCGTGTCCAGGCTGATCTGCTCCTCCGGCATCAGCTGATCACGGATGGCCAGCCACTGCCCATGCAGCCGCTGGGCGGCCTGACGCAGGGAGGCCGCCTCGTCCATCCGCAACTCGGCCGTCCAGTCCTCCCCCCCGATCAGAACGGCATAGGGATGGCGGGCGGGATCCAGGCCGAAACGCCAGCCAGTTCCCTGCTGAACCTGCAAGCTCAGCCAGGAAGGAGAGCGGGCTGGTCCTGCTCGTCGCTGAGTTCGATGATCGCCCGCTGAACCGGCTTGATCATCGAATCCTCTAGCAGCCCGTCAAAGTCGTCGAACCGGCGCTGCTTGGCACGGAACGCGATCCTGACGGTGGTGAGGTAGCGGTTGCTGGAGTGGCGAATGAGGCTCTCGGCGCGCTGGGCCAGATCCTTGGAACTCATGTCGATCCCGCCCTGCATCTGTGATCCATCCCAAGCACTGGGTCGAGCCTAAGTCAACGGCTCCGGGCCCCAGCTAGAAGAACAGCGTCCCGGCCGGGTAGGGCGGGCCCTGGTGATCGATGCAAAGCAGCAGCCCCGCCCGTGCCGATGCCGGCCCGGACATCCGCACCGCTCAGCCGCCCCGGGGGGGCACCGTGGCCATCGACCTGGGCAGCAGCACCACCGTGGTGGCCTATCAGGCCGCCGGTGGGGAGCCCCGGCTCCTCCGCCTGCCCCCTTACAGCCTCAGCGATCCGCCGGTGGTGCCATCCCTGCTCTGGCTACAGGCGCCCGATCAGGGCCGTCCCCTGATCGGGCGCCAGGTGCTGGAAGCCGGTCTGGGCCATGGCGATGGACCCGAACTGCACCGCGACTTCAAACGGCAAATCGGGGCCCAACCCCCGGTGGCCGACCAACGCTTCCCAGCCCCGGGCCTGCCGCTGAGCGCCGAGCAGGCGGGTGCCCTGCTGCTCCGCCAGCTCTGGTGCGCCCTCCCCCCGGATCTGGCACCCGAGCGGCTGGTGCTGACAGCTCCGATCGAGGCCTATAAGGGGTACCGCAACTGGCTGGTGGAGGCCTGCCAAACCCTGGCGGTGCCGGAGCTGGCCCTGGTGGATGAACCCACCGCCGCTGCCATCGGATCCGGACTCCCCCCAGGCAGCACGGTGCTGGTGGTGGATCTGGGGGGTGGCACGATCGACCTCTGCCTGGTGCAGCTGCAGGGTGGCGAGGGACGGCCGAACCCGATTGCCCAGCTGCTGCGCCTCGGAGGCCACGACCTGGCCGAGAGCCGCCAGCGGCAACGCCTGGCACGGGTGATCGGCAAGGCGGGCCTGGCCCTGGGCGGTCGCGACATCGACCGCTGGATTGCCAGCCACCTGTGTCCGGAAGATCCCCCCACGGGCGCGCTGCTGGATGGCTGTGAGCGGCTGAAATGTGCCTTGAGTGAGCAGGAGCAGGCCCTGGTGGTGGCGAACGGGGCCGACGGATCCCCCCGGGAACTGCGCCTGAACCGCGCTGCGCTGAACCGGCTGCTGCTGCAACGCGGGCTGCTCCAGCAGCTCGATCTCCTGCTGGAAGAGGTGCTGGCCGCTGGCCGCAGCGCCTCCATTGGCCTCGAGGGCATCACAGCCGTGCTGCCGGTGGGAGGCAGCAGTCGGCTGGTGGGGGTGCGCGAATGGCTGGCGGAGCGTCTCGGCACCATCCCGATCCACACCGGCCGGCCGGTGGAGGCCGTGGCCCTGGGGGCCCTGGCCCTCACGCCGGGCGTGCGGGTGCAGGACGTGCTCAGCCGGGGCGTGTCGTTGCGCTGCTGGGACCGGCGCAGCAACCGCCATCTCTGGCATCCGCTGTTCATGGCCGGGCAGAGCTGGCCCACCACAGCCCCTCTGGAGCTGGTGCTGGCCTGCCGGGAGGATCAGCAGCTCGCCGTGGAGCTGGTGCTGGGCGAACCCGGCGACGAGCGCCGCCGGGAGGTGGTGTTCGACGCCCAGGGTCTGCCGGTGCTCCGCTCCGCTGCGGCCGGTGATGCAGTCGTGCGGGCCTGGCCGCAGCAGCCCGCCCCACTGCCCCTGCACCCTCCTGGCCGGCAGGGAGAAGACAGACTGCGCCTACGGTTTTCGATCAATGCCCAGGCCGAGCTGGAACTGGAGAGCACCGACCTGGTGAGTGGCACCAGCCTGCCGGTGCGGGGCCTGGGCCTGGTGCGCTGATCGTCGCCGAGCCGGTCCAGAGGAGTGGACGCCACGGCTTGCTGCACGCCCCACCAGGCGCAGTGCCCGCCGCCTCCATAAAAAGGATCATCCGTTGCGAGCCGCCTTGGCCCTGCGCCAGCACAGATTGCCGCGATTCTGGCTGGGCCTCACCCTCGGCCTGGTGGCCACAGGGGTGGGGGCAGCCTATTGGTGGGAAGGTCAACTGCCCGGACGGCTGGAGCAGGCGGCGGCCAGGGGCGACCTGGATGCCTGTCTGCGCTACAGCGAACAGCTGCAGGCCCTGCGCTGGCTGGGCGATCGCTCGCCGATGGAGCAAGGGGAGTGCCGGCGCCGCAAAGCCGGCCAGCTCTGGGAGCAGCAGGAATGGCGCCAGGCCCTGCTGATGCAGTTGCAACTGGTGAATTCGGCGGCGGGCCAACCCAGCGACACCCGCCAGCTCGATGCCTGGCAGGAGTCGTTGCGCCAGCAGGCGATGGAACGCTTCCAGGCCGGTGAGCTCGACGAGAGCCTGGCCCTGTTGGCGCCGATGGGGGAAGACCAGCGCAGCGATGGCAGTGCCCTGGGCGACCAGCTGCGCCAGGTGTGGGAACGCAATCGACTGGGCTTCGAGCGGGCCCAGCGCCTGCGGGACCAGGAGCGCTGGTGGGAGGCCCTGGAGAGCCTCAACCGCCTGGATCACCCCTGGTGGCGGCAGCGGGCGGAAACCCTGCGGGGCCAGGTGAAGACCGGCATTGCCGGCCTGAGCCGCGAGGAACGCCAGCACGACAGCCATGGCTCGCTGCCCCACACGGTTCCCGTGGAGGAGCTCGATCGGGAGGTGCAACGGCGGATCCAGACGGGCATGGATGAGTGGAGCGCCTTCAAGGCCGGCTGCGCTGCCCTGGGGGGCCGCGTGGTGGAGGCGGGACCGGAATCGGCCTGCCAGCGCTAGGAACGCCATGCCCCGGCGGTCTCGCTGCCTCGGCGGTTGCCCCTGGCCAGGGTTTTGCCCATGACAAGATTGGCCGGGCAAAGCAGCGGCGGCTCATGCAACAAGGCGAACCCGTGGACAGCACTCCGATGGCTGCCGATCAGCTCCAGCCGGGGGATCGGGTGAGGGTCAGCGACTCGGTGGTGGTCTTTCACCATCCCCAGCACCGCGGTGTCGCTTTCGACCTCAAGGGGCAGGAAGGCGAGGTGCACGCCGTGCTGAACGATTGGAAAGGGCGGGTGATCAGTCCCAACCTGCCGGTGATCGTGGCCTTCGGCAAATTCCGGGCCCATTTCCGCGACAACGAACTCGAGCGGCTCTGACGCCGATTCAAGGGCGCAGCAGCAGCACGCACTCCTCGCCATCAATGTCCATCAGGCACACCTGAATGGACTCCTGGCGGCTGGTGGGAACCACCCGGCCGCAGAAATCCGGCTGGATCGGCAGCTCGCGATGGCCGCGATCCACCATCACCAGCAAACTCACCCGCCGGGGACGCCCCCACGCCTGCAGAGCCTCGAGAGCGGCCCGCACGGTGCGCCCGGTGAAGATCACATCGTCCACCAGCACCACGTGCAAGTCGTGGAGATCGGAAGGCAGATGGGTGGCCTGCACCATCCGGGTTCCGACCCGGTCCAGATCATCGCGATGGAAGGTGGGATCCAGGCTGCCCTGGGCCACCGCATGCCCGCAGAGACCTTCAAGCCGGCCTGCCAGCACGGTGGCCAGGGCCACCCCTCGGGTGGGGATCCCCACCAGGACCAACTGGCGGCTGTCAGCAGCCGCCTCAAGCACCTGGGAGGCCAGTCGATCCAGGGTGCGGGCCAGTTCATCCCGGGAGAGAATGACCAGGCGATCCATGGCTATCCCCCGCTGCCGCCATCTTAAGAGGGCAAGAATCGGCCAGTTAGGCGCTTTTCAGGCGGCGGAAACTGTGCCCAAAACCTGACGCAGCCGGGATCGCCTGGGGGGGCTCAACAGGCGGGCTGTAGGTTTGTAGACAAGGTGCGGTTTCCTGCCGCTCCCCGGTGTCGCGAGGTGAGTCGGGTGACGTCAGGTTCGTCCCAACCAAGATCGGCCCAGCAGCCAGCTGCGCGTCAGTCCCCATTGCAGACGTCAACCACTCCAGCCGTTCCCTCCGGTGACCCAGGCATGAGCGCATCATTCCGGGATGATCGGCCCATCGCCACGGGCCCCGTTGCCCCTGTGGTGCTCACGATCCTCGATGGCTGGGGCTATCGCCAGGAGGCCGTCGATAACGCCATCCGCGCTGCGGATACCCCGGTGATGGATGCCCTCTGGCATGCCTATCCCCACACATTGATCGAGGCCAGTGGCGCCGCCGTGGGGTTGCCCGACGATCAGATGGGCAATTCCGAGGTGGGGCACCTCACCATCGGCTCCGGCCGGATCATCCGCCAGGAACTGGTGCGCATTGGCCAGGCCGTGCGCGATGGATCCATTGCCCGCAATCCTGCCCTCAACGCTCTGGCCGACAAGCTGCTGGCCAACGGAGGCAGCCTTCACCTCATCGGCCTCTGCTCCGATGGAGGGGTGCACAGCCACGTGGACCACCTGGGCGGTCTGCTGCAGTGGGCCGCAGCCAGGGGCCTCCAGGATGTGTGTGTGCACGTTATCACCGATGGTCGGGATACCCCTCCCACCAGCGCCCATGGCTATCTGGCCCGGGTGGAGCAGTTGATCGATGAGGCTGGCGTCGGCCGCATTGCCACCCTCTGCGGTCGTTACTGGGCGATGGATCGGGACAACCGCTGGGAGCGCACCGAGAAGGCCTATCGCCTGCTCAGCGAAGCGGGATCGGTCACCGCCTGCAGCGCCGCTGCCGCCATCAGTGAGGCCTACGCATCCGGCGTCGAAGACGAGTTTCTTGAACCGCTGCGCCTGGCACCCGGTGTGGTGAAGGAAGGCGATGGTCTGGTGTGCTTCAACTTCCGTCCCGACCGAGTTCGTCAGCTGATTCGGGCCCTGGTGATTCCCGATTTTGACCACTTCCTCCGCGAGCAGATCAAAGACGTGCAGGTGGTGACGTTCACCCAGTACGAAAAGGGCCTCCCGGTGGCTGTTGCTTTTCCGCCCGAATCTCTCGATGGACTGCTGGGCCAAGTCATTTCCGAGGCCGGTCTGCGCCAATTCCGCACGGCCGAAACCGAAAAGTATCCCCACGTCACCTATTTCATGAACGGTGGCATCGAGCAGGCCTTCCCAGGGGAAGATCGGCACCTGGTGCCATCACCCCGCGTCGCCACCTACGACCAATCCCCGGCCATGTCGGCCGACCAGCTCACCGATAGCTGCATCGCGGCCATCCACAAGGGGATCTACTCCTTGGTGGTGATCAATTACGCCAACCCCGACATGGTGGGCCACACCGGCCAGATGGAAGCCACCACCGCAGCGATCGGCACCGTCGACCGCTGTGTAGGCCGCCTGCTGGAGGCCACCAGCAGGATGGGTGGCACCATGCTCATCACAGCCGACCATGGCAACGCCGAGGTGATGCGCGGGGCGGATGGGCGCCCCTGGACCGCCCACACCACCAACCCGGTGCCGGTGATCCTGGTGGAGGGCGAGAAGCGCAAACTGCCCGGATTGGGCAATGACATCCAGCTACGTGAGCATGGCGGCCTGGCGGATATCGCACCAACGCTGCTGGAGATCCTCGGCATCGCCAAACCCGAAAAGATGAGCGGGGCCTCGCTCATTCAGCCCGTGGGAGTGGGGCAAGCTCCGCAGAGGGTTCCCCAGACCCTCGCCGTCTAACCTGAAGGGGTGCCCCTTCCCTCCGGTCAACGATGCTCACCACCGTGCTGTCCTGGTTGTGGTTCGGCTGTGGTGTGCTCCTGATCATCAGTGTTCTGCTGCACAGTCCGAAAGGGGACGGCATGGGAGGCCTGGCCTCCAGTGGCGGGTCGATGTTCACTAGTGCCCGCAGTGCGGAGCAAACCCTGAATCGCATCAGCTGGACGCTGCTGGTGATCTTCCTCGGTCTGGCTGTGGTGCTCAGCGCCGGCTGGCTGGCATGAGCTTGCCCCGCCGCAACCTGCTGGCCGGCCTCACCACCGCTCTGGCGGGCCTCTTGGTCCCGACCCGTCCGGCCGAGGCCGCCCAACCTGCCGCTGAACCGGCCTGGCAACTGAGCGATGCCGAATGGCGCCGCCGCCTCAATGCGGATGCCTATCGGGTGCTGCGGCGCGAAGGCACCGAACCACCCTTCAGCAGTCCCCTCAACCAGGAGAAGCGCAAGGGTACGTTCCACTGCGCCGGCTGTGACCTGGCCCTGTTCAGCTCATCGGCCAAATACGACAGTGGCACCGGCTGGCCGAGCTTCTGGCAACCCCTGCCCCAGGCGATTGCCACCAAGCTGGACTTCAAGCTGGTCGTGCCTCGCACCGAGTATCACTGCCGCCGCTGCGGTGGTCACCAGGGCCACGTGTTCGGCGACGGGCCCAGGCCCACTGGCAAGCGCTACTGCAACAACGGGGTGGCGCTGAGCTTCAAGCCGAACTGAGCCGACGCAACGCTCAGGCGGCATCAACGTTCTGCCAGTTCCGACTCCGAGGGGAGCAGAAGCTCCACCTCGACCAGACCGCGGGCCAGCAGGCGAGCCCGTTCGCCCAGGGCAGCCAGCAGGCTGAGCAGGTGGGGGTTGGCGGCAAACTCCCGCTTCACCGCCACCGCTTCCCCCACCCTGATCGGCAGGGAGAGGGGCAGGGGCAGCAGGCCATCCAGCAAGCCGGCGGCCCGCTGCAGGGGCGTGCCGAAGCTGATCATCCATTCCTCCACGGGCACCAGGCCAAACCACGGGGCCTGCTGGAAGCGTCGGTCCCGCTCCGGACACGACCAGAGGCCGAGGGCTTCCAGCACGGCCTGGGCCTTGGGGAAGGCACCATCGGGCAACGGCAAGACGGGAAAGTCGGCCAGGTGCTCCCAGTCGAGCTGGTCGCCGAGGTCCAGGAGTGGGTGGCCAGGCTTCACCAGCAGGTCCATCGGCATCTCCGTGAGCGGGATGGAATACAGGCCGGGGTGGTGAGGCAATTCGGGAGCGGAACACAGCCATGCGTCGATCACCCCCCTGCACAACAGCTCCTGCGGTCGCTGGTATTCCAAGTAGTTGAGGTTGCCAGCCGCCCAAGGGGAGGGGGTCTCGGTGGCCAGCCAATGGCTGCACCAGTGCTGGCTGTCCAGGCGCAGACGACACCCTGGCGCCAGCGCAGCAACTGGTGCACGCTGCGTTCCAGATCAATCAGGGTCTGATCCCCGCGCAGACACCATTCGCCAGCCCGCTTCTCCATATGCAAGCCGAACACCTGCAGGCAGCGGCGGCTGTGGCGACTCACCGTCGACTGGATGCACTGCAGGTGGGCTGCCGCGCGATCGCCGGTACGCAGCCACAACAGGGCATCCAACGCAGCCAATACCTCCACTGAGACCAAGAGTGCACTGCAGTCCGAAGGGGCGAAGGGTAACGCCACCAAGCCAGCAAAGCGCACAAATTACAACTTGATCTTCTCAATCTTGCAGATCTTGCATAAAGTACCCGGAAGTTCGTGCCCGCCCAGGCCAGAGAAAGACCCGGGAAAAAGTCTCCCGGCAAGTCTTCGTGCAGGCGGGAGTTTGGGGCCGGGCCGCTCCGCACCGCTTGCGGATCGGTTGGCTGTGCCGTTCCTCCTAGGCCACGGGCATGGGATCTGCCCATGGCGAGGCGAGGCAGCCGCAAGGCCTGCAGACAACTCCGGTGCCGGAGGCCTCCTGCTCCGTGGTTCGCATCTCTAGTCCCCCAGCGGTCGACAAGCCATAAAAAAGGGGGAGGAGGTCTTCCCCCCTCTCCCGCGTGATCAGACGATTGGGAAGTGGCCTGAGGTACTCAGGCCAGCCGGCTGCGATCAGTAGTCGAAGTCGCCGCCACCCATGCCGCCGCCGGCGGGAGCCGCTTCCTTCTTCTCGGGCAGATCGGCCACGATGCATTCAGTGGTGAGCACCATGCCGGCGATCGAAGCGGCGTTCTGCAGGCCAGAGCGAGTCACCTTGGCGGGATCCACGATGCCTGCGGCCAGCATGTCGACATACTCGCCAGTGGCGGCGTTGTAGCCCTCATTGAACGGCTTGTGCTTGACGTTCTCAGCCACCACGGAACCGTTCACACCAGCGTTCTCAGCGATGCGCTTGAGGGGGGCGGTGAGGGCAGAAGCCACGATGGTGGCACCGATCAGCTCCTCGCCGGAGAGGTTGGCCGCGGCCCACTCCTCCAGGGCAGGGGCCAGGTGGGCCAGGGTGGTGCCACCACCAGGCACGATGCCCTCTTCCACAGCCGCCTTGGTGGCGTTGATGGCATCCTCGAGACGCAGCTTCTTGTCCTTCATTTCGGTCTCGGTGGCGGCACCCACCTTGACCACGGCCACTCCACCGCTCAGCTTGGCCAGACGCTCCTGCAGCTTCTCCTTGTCGTAGGAGGAGTCGGTTTCGTCCATCTGCTTGCGGATCTGCTCGCAGCGGGCCTTGACGGCCACTTCGTTGCCTTCGGCGACGATGGTGGTGGTGTCCTTGTTGATGGTGATGCGGCGAGCGGTGCCCAGCATCTCCAGCTTGGTGTTCTCCAGCTTGAGGCCGGCGTCTTCGGTGATCAGCTGACCGTTGGTGAGAACGGCAATGTCCTCGAGCATGGCCTTGCGGCGGTCACCGAAACCAGGCGCCTTGACGGCAGCCACGTTCAGCACGCCACGCAGACGGTTCACCACCAGGGTGGCGAGGGCTTCCTTCTCGATGTCCTCGGCGATGATCAGCAGGGGCTTGCCGGTGCGGGCGATCTGCTCGAGCACGGGCACCAGGTCCTGCACCAGGCCGATCTTCTTGTCGGTGAGCAGGATGTAGGGCTCGTCGAGCACCGCTTCCATCCGCTCGGTGTCGGTGGCGAAGTAGGGCGAGATGTAGCCCTTGTCGAAGCGCATGCCCTCGGTGACCTCCAGCTCGGTGGTCATCGACTTCCCTTCTTCCAGGGAGATCACGCCTTCCTTGCCGACCTTGTCCATGGCGTCAGCAATCATGCGACCCACCTCTTCGTCGTTGCCGGCGGAGATGGTGCCCACCTGGGCGATGGCGTTGCTATCGGCGATCGGCTTGGCATGTTCCTCAATCTTCTTGACGAGGAAATCGGCAGCCTTGTCGATGCCCTTCTTGAGGGTGATGGCGTTGGCGCCAGCAGCCACGTTGCGCAGACCGGCCTTCACCATGGCGTGAGCCAAGACGGTGGCGGTGGTCGTGCCGTCGCCGGCGGCGTCGTTGGTCTTGGAGGCGGCCTGACGGATCAGGGCCACACCGGTATTTTCGATGTGGTCTTCCAGTTCGATTTCTTTGGCGATGGTGACGCCGTCATTAATGATTTGGGGAGCGCCGAATTTCTTTTCCAGCACCACGTTGCGGCCCTTGGGACCGAGGGTGACGGCGACGGCTTCGGCCAGGATGTCGATGCCTTTTTCGAGGGCGCGGCGGGCCTGCTCGTTGTAAATAATGCGCTTAGCCATGGAGGACAGAACTCTCGTAGAAGAAAAGTGGTACAGGAAAAGAGTTGAACCCAGCATGTTCAACCCTGAATGAATTACTGGAAGACTGACGAATCAGTTCACAACAGCAAGAATGTCTTTCTCAGAAAGCAGCACATACTCATCAGTGCCGAGTTTCACATCGGTACCTGCGTACTTGCTGTAAAGAACTTTGTCGCCAACACTCACTTCAGGAGACTGGCGGGAGCCATCTTCATTGCGCTTGCCGGGGCCCACCTGCACCACCTCACCCACCTGGGGCTTTTCCTTGGCGGTATCAGGCAGCAGGATGCCGCCGGCAGTTTTCTCTTCTGATTCGGAGACCTTGATGAAGACGCGATCTCCGAGGGGCTTGACGGTGGAAACGCTGAGGGAAACAGCTGCCATGGATCAATGCAAGAGCGACGACATGGCGATGGGAACGCCACAAGAGAGTGTCGAGCCCCAGACGACGGTATGAAACGCCGATCTGGCACTCAAGCCTCCCGAGTGCCAACCTATGGGATCTCCAGCTCCAGCGGCCAGGCTGGGGGTGTGCGGTTGACCGAACTCCGCGGGCCTCACCGGAGGCCGACGCGCCCGATGAAGCCCGCGAGCGGGCGAGTGGTAACCTTGCGCCGCTTACCACGGGTGGGCGAGCTTTCCATCTCTGCCCAGCCCAGCGCCCTCCGCGATCTCTCCACATATGGCTGCTGCTACCGCCACCGGCACCAAAGGCATCGTTCGGCAGGTGATCGGCCCGGTGCTCGACGTTGAATTCCCGGCCGGCAAGCTGCCCAAGATCTACAACGCCCTGCGGATCGAAGCGAAGAATTCCGCAGGCCAGATCGTGGCCCTCACCGCCGAGGTGCAGCAACTGCTGGGCGACCACCGCGTGCGCGCCGTTGCCATGAGCAGTACCGATGGCCTGGTGCGAGGCATGGAAGCCCTCGACACCGGTGCTCCCATCTCCGTGCCCGTGGGGGAAGCCACCCTGGGCCGCATCTTCAACGTGCTCGGCGAGCCGGTTGACGAAAAGGGACCGGTGACCACCAACCTCACCGCCTCGATTCACCGGGCCGCCCCCAGCCTCACCGAGCTGGAAACCAAGCCCAAAGTGTTCGAGACCGGCATCAAGGTGATCGACCTGCTGGCTCCGTACCGCCAGGGCGGCAAGGTGGGCCTCTTCGGTGGCGCTGGCGTGGGCAAGACCGTGTTGATCCAGGAACTGATCAACAACATCGCCAAGGAGCACGGTGGTGTGTCCGTGTTCGCCGGCGTGGGTGAGCGCACCCGGGAGGGCAACGACCTCTACGAGGAGTTCAAGGAGTCGGGCGTGATCAACTCCGAAGACCTCTCCAAGTCGAAGGTGGCCCTCTGCTACGGCCAGATGAATGAGCCCCCCGGCGCCCGCATGCGCGTGGGCCTCTCGGCCCTCACCATGGCCGAACACTTCCGCGATGCCAACAAGCAGGACGTGCTGCTGTTCGTGGACAACATCTTCCGTTTCGTGCAGGCCGGCTCCGAAGTTTCCGCACTGCTGGGCCGCATGCCCTCGGCTGTGGGTTACCAGCCCACCCTCGGTACCGACGTGGGCATGCTCCAGGAGCGCATCACCTCCACCCTGGAGGGATCGATCACGTCGATCCAGGCCGTCTACGTGCCGGCCGACGACCTCACCGACCCCGCTCCCGCCACCACCTTCGCCCACCTGGACGCCACCACCGTGCTGAGCCGCGGCCTGGCCTCCAAGGGCATCTATCCGGCCGTGGATCCCCTGGACTCCACCAGCACCATGCTCCAGCCAGCCGTGGTGGGCGATGACCACTACCGCACCGCCCGCGCCGTGCAGAGCACCCTGCAGCGCTACAAGGAACTGCAGGACATCATCGCCATTCTCGGCCTGGACGAACTCTCCGAGGACGACCGCCGCACCGTGGACCGGGCCCGCAAGATCGAGAAGTTTCTCTCCCAACCCTTCTTTGTGGCAGAGATCTTCACCGGCATGCCCGGCAAGTATGTGAAGCTCGAGGAAACCATCAAGGGCTTCAACATGATCCTGGCCGGCGAGCTCGACCACCTGCCCGAGGCTGCCTTCTACCTGGTGGGCAACATCGACGAAGTGAAGGCCAAGGCCGAGAAAATCCTGGCCGAGGCCAAGGGTTGATCGACCGCGATCACACCCTGCGGAGCTAAACCATGAGTCTCACCCTGCGAGTTCTGGCACCGGACCAGAGCGTATTTGACGGCACAGCCGATGAAGTGATCCTGCCCAGCACCACTGGCCAGGTGGGCATCCTCCCCGGCCACGTGACCATGCTGGCGGCCCTCGAGACGGGCGTGATGCGCCTGCTGGAGGGCAAAGAGTGGAAGTCAATCGCCCTGTTGGGTGGTTTTGCCGAAGTGGAGGCCGATGAGGTCACCGTGCTCGTCAATGGCGCTGAGCTGGGCGTCAGCATTGACGCTTCCGCTGCCGAGAATGACCTCGAAGCGGCCAGGCAGGTTGCCCAGAGCTTCGAAGGCAAACCCCCCAGCACCGAGAAGCTGAAGGCCCAACAGAATCTGCAGCGGGCCCGGGCCTGGCTTCAGGCCGCCCAGTCCTCTTGATCTGCTGCCGATCCAAGCCACAACGGATCCATGCTCCCTGCCCGTCCTCATGGACGGGCTTTTGTTTGGCCTGCACCCAGGAACGGCACAAAAAAAGCGTCCCGTCGGGACGCTGTTCGTAATCGGGCTCTACCCAGTGATGGGGCCTGGGCCAAAAATCAGGCGGTCCCGCAGAAGGTGACGTCGGGGAACTTGAGCTTGGCCTCATCCAGGCTCTTGCCCTTGCCTTCCTCCTGCCAGTAGTTGATCACCTCCGTTGCCTTGTTGAGGATCTCCACCCGCTCGTTATCGGTGATCCAGCTCTTGGCTTCCAGCTCGGTCTTCAGGGTTTCCCACGCATCTTCGCGGGGCCAGAAGAAGTAGGCGGTGAGCGGGCTGGGGCCCCCACCCACGATCTGATCGACGGCCAGTGCGACGTTGTCGGGCAGCCAGAGGATCTTCAGGAGGAAGCGGCCCTCATCGGCCTTCGGGGTGTAGCCGGAGGGGACGCCGTCCTCATCGATGGTGGCAGTGGCCAGAGCCGCACTGCCGCCACGCATGACCGGGCGACCCTCCGTGGGCTCTGCAACGACAACGGCTCCATCGTCGGGCTCGGCGCTCACAGAAGCGGGGTCGCTGGCTGTCATGGTGTCGGTGCTCAAGACAACAATTCAAACAACCAACCTACCAGCCGCCGTTCCTGCCCGGCCCAACCCCGTGAATCTGTCAGGCTTGGCGGCGTCAGACCGGTCACCGTCCGTGCTGGATGCTTCAGCTTCACCGCCACCGGCTTCACCGCCTTGGGCCTCCCGTGCAGGGGTTCCAGCGGCAGAACTGGTGCTGTTCGACATCGACGGCGTGATCCGCGATGTGGGTGGCAGCTACCGCCGCGCCCTGGCGGAAACGGTGCAGTACTACAGCGGCTGGCGGCCCGATCCAGCCACGATCGATGGGCTCAAGGCCGAAGGTCGCTGGAACAACGACTGGGAAGCGAGCCTGGAACTGCTGCGGCGCCGGGGCCTGGGCGGGCCCGATCAGGCCCCCCTGCCGCCCTTGGCGGCGCTCGTGGAGGTGTTCAGCGGCTTCTACTTCGGTGGCGATCCGGCCGGTGATCCGGCCGCATGGCAGGGCTTCATCGGCAGTGAGCCCCTGCTAGTGGGGCCCGACTTCTTCGCCGATCTCACGGCCGCCGGCATCGGCTGGGGCTTCGTGAGCGGCGCCGAACCGCCCTCGGCCCGCTTCGTGCTGGAGCAACGTCTGGGGCTGCGCCAGCCGCCCCTGATCGCCATGGGGGATGCCCCCGACAAGCCGGATCCCACCGGCCTGCTGCGGCTCGCAGACCAACTGCTGCGCACCAGGGGCGCGGCTGGCCTGGGCTCCGAAGCCCCGGCGGTGGCCTACCTGGGCGACACCGTGGCCGACGTGCTCACCGTGGTCAACGCGCGCCAGGTCTGTCCCGAGCAGCGATTCGTGGCGCTGGCCGTGGCACCGCCCCACCTGCACCACGATCCGGCGGGGCGGATGGTCTACGAGACCAGGCTGAGGCAGGCCGGCGCGGACCACGTGCTTGCCTCCACCCGCGACCTGCTGGGGCTGCTCAGCGCTCCATCGCCGCCCCACTCTTGAGGGCGGCGGCGGTCAACACTTCGTGGCCGTGGTCGCAGACCGCCACGTCGTCTTCGATGCGGATGCCGATTCCCTTCCAGCGCGCCTCGATCTCCGGCTGCCCCTCCGGCACCGGTAGCCGGTCGCTCACATAGAGACCGGGCTCCACGGTGAGCACCATGCCGGGCTCCAGTTCCACCGGATGCTCGCCCAGCCGGTAGGCACCCACATCGTGCACATCGAGGCCGAGCCAGTGGCCGGTGCGGTGCATGTAAAGGTGACGGTAGGCGCCCTGCTCGATCACCCCATCCGCCGAGCCGCTGAGCAGGCCCAGCTCCAGCAGCCCCTCCACCAGCACCCGCAGGGCCGTGGCATGCACACCCTCGGCCGTGAATCCCGGCCGCACCGCCGCCACCGCCGCCTCCTGGGCCGCCAGCACCAGCTCGTAGAGCGCCCGCTGCTCGCCCGTGAAGCGGCCCCCCACCGGGAAGGTGCGAGTGATGTCTCCGTTGTAGTAATCGCGCAGAGAACATCCGGCGTCGATCAGCAGCAGGTCGCCGTCCCGAAGGGGAGCGTTGTTGGCGGTGTAGTGCAGCACGCAGGCGTTGTCGCCGCCGGCCACGATTGAGCCGTAGGCGGGACCGCGGGCACCCTGCTCGAGGAAGTGCTGCTCGATCACCGCCTGCACCTGGCGTTCATTCAGTCCAGGCCTCACCACTTGGCGGGCCCGTTCGTGGGCCTCGGCGGAGATGCGGCAGGCCCGGCGCATCCGCTCCAGCTCCTCGGGCCCCTTGCGGAGCCGCAGCCCATGCAGGATCGGGCAAGGGGCCACCAGACCCAGCGCAGCCTGGCCGCTGCGGGGGGCGCGGTCGAGCTGGCGGGCCCAGGCCGCCAGCACCAGGGGCTCCACCGCGGGATGCCTGCCCACCCGGAAGGCGATGCCCTCGGCGCCCTGCAGATAGCCACCCAGCCGCTGCTCCAACTCCTCGAGGGGGTGCGCCAGGTCGGCGCCGAAGTGGGCAGCGGCACCCTCGCAGCCCCAGCGAAAGCCCGTCCACACCTCGGCACTGGGCTCCTTAGGGGCCACGAACAGCACGTAGCGCTCGCCCTCCGGGCGGTGGGGCAGAAACAGGGCCACCGCATCGGGCTCATCGAAGCCGGTGAGATACCAGAAGTCGCTGTTCTGGCGGAACGGCCACTCGCAATCGGCGTGGTGCACCGCCAGGGGCGCCGCCGGGACCACCGCCGCCACGCCACCGAGCCGCTCCAGAAAACGCTGCCGCCGCTGGGCATGGATGGCCTGGGATTCGAACTCGGGCTGGGGATGGTCCAACGGGCTGCCGCCGCACTGCAAGGGCACCAGTTTGGGCCAGGGCTCCGGGCCCCGTGGGCAGCAGCAATGCGGCAGGCGGTGTACCGAATGGCATGACCCGATTAAATGGGGTCATGGCCCAGGGCCCAGCCACCCCATGAACGACCTGTTGGTCCTTGCCCTGCTGGTGGTGGGAGTGGTGGCGGGTTCGGCCCTCTGCTCGGGAATCGAGGCGGCGCTGCTCACGGTGAATCCCGTGCGCATCCACGAACTGGCGGCACGCCCTCGCCCCCTGCGCGGTGCCCGACGGCTGGAGTACCTGCGGCAACGGCTGGGACGCACCCTGGCTGTGCTGGTGATCGCCAACAACGGCTTCAACATTTTCGGCAGCCTGATGCTGGGCGGCTACGCCGCCCGGGTGTTCTCCCGCCACGATTGGGCCGCGCTGGCCCTGCCGCTGTTTTCAGTGGGGCTCACGGTGCTGGTGATCCTGCTGGGCGAGATCCTGCCCAAGGCGATCGGCAGCCGCATGGCCCTGCCCGTGGCCCTGGCCACTGCAGAGCCCCTGCACTGGGTGTGCGTGATCATGACGCCCCTGGTGCTGCTGCTGGAGCGGGTGTTGCCCGCCATCACCCGCGAGAACGAGATCAGCACCGACGAAAATGAGATCCGCCTGCTGGCCCGTCTCGGCTCCCAGAAGGGCCTGATCGAGGCGGACGAAGCGGCGATGATCGCCAAGGTGTTCCAGCTCAACGATCTCACCGCCCGCGACTTGATGACCCCCCGCGTGGCCGCCCCCACCCTGGCTGCCTCCACGTCCCTGGATCGCGTGCGCAGCACCCTGCTGGCCAACCATGCGCCCTGGTGGGTGGTGCTGGGTGAGGAGGTGGATGAGGTCGTGGGGGTGGCCAGTCGGGAGAGGCTGCTCTCGGCCCTGTTGCAGGGCGAAGGCGGGCTCACCCCCGCGGAACTGAGTGAAGCGGTGGAGTTCGTGCCGGAAATGATCCGGGCCGACCGGCTGCTCACCGGCTTCCGCCGCAACAGCGGTGGTGTGCGGGTGGTGGTGGATGAGTTCGGGGGATTTGCGGGGGTGATCGGCGCCGAGGCCGTGCTGGCCGTGCTGGCCGGCTGGTGGCGCCAGCCCCAGGTGAGCAGCCCGGAGCCGCCGGCATGAGCGTGCCCAGCACTCCGCAGCGCTGCCGGCTGCTGCTGCGGCAATGGCGCAGCCAGCTCAGCCTTACCCCCCGGGAGCGGAGTCTGCTGGCCGGTGCCCTGGCCGCCCTCGACCGGCAGTTGCTGCGGCTGGAGCAGCGGCAGGTGCGGCTGGCGGTGTTCGGCCGGGTGGGGGTAGGCAAGTCGAGCCTGGTGAATGCCCTGCTGGGGGAACAGGTCTGCGCCACGGATGTGGCCCACGGCTGCACCCGGATGCAGCAGGTGAGCAGCTGGCGCCAACCCATCCCCGGCCTGCAGAGACTGGAGCTGGTGGACACCCCGGGAATCGATGAAATCGACGGGGCAGCCCGCTCCCGACTGGCGGAACGCGTAGCCCGGGGGGCCGACCTGGTGCTGCTGGTGCTGGATGGCGACCTCACCAGCGTCGACCAGGACGCCCTGGCTCCCCTGCTGGCCAGCGGCAAGCCCTTGCTGCTGGTGTTGAACCGCAGTGACTGCTGGCCCGAGCAGGAGCGTGAGGCCCTGGAGGCCAGCATCCGGCGCCGGGTGCGGGCGTTGCTTCCCGCCGGTGGAGCGGAGCTCGACCTGGTGGCCGTGGCGGCGGCGCCGCGCAGGCCCCGCCTGCTGGCCGATGGCCGGGTCCGGGCCGACAGCAGTGCCCCCGAGGTGGAACCCCTGCGCCGCCACCTGCTCGATCTGCTGGAGCGCCAGGGCGACCTGATGCTGGCGCTCAACAGCCTGCAGGCGGCCGAGCGCCTCCAGCGCCAGCTGCACCAGGAACGCCTGTGCCGCAGTCGACGCAGCGCCCAGGGGTTGATTGGCCGCTACGCGGCGCTGAAGGCCACGGGCGTGGCCGCCAATCCCCTGGTGCTGCTCGACCTCGCCGGTGGTCTGGCCTGCGACACCGCCCTGGTGGCCCAGCTCTGCCGGCTGTACGGCCTGCCCGTGGATGGCGCGGCCGCACGCCAGTTGCTGGGCGAACTCTCCCGCCAGAACGCCCTGCTGGGTGGAGCGCAGCTGGGCATCCAGCTGGTGCTGGGGGGACTGCGCCAACTGCTGCTGCTGGCGGCACCCTTCAGTGCCGGCCTCAGCCTGGCTCCAGCGGCACCGGTGGCCGTGGCCCAGGCCGCCCTGGCGGTGCACACCACCCGGCGCACGGGCCGGCTGGCCGCCCGGGAACTGCTGCGGCGCAGTCAACGGGGCGGCCAGCCCGGGGCCCTGCTGCGCCGCCTGGCCGGCAGCGATCCCCAGGTGCGCCAATGGCTGGAGCGGGGTGGAACCGGGACCCAGGCAGCCCCGGGGCAGGGCCGGAGCCAGCCCAAGCCAGAGGGGCTGCGGCGGTGAGGGTGGCCCTGCTGGGCACCAGTGCCGACCCGCCCACCTGCGGCCACCAGGCCCTCCTCGAGGGCCTGCTGAGCCACTTCCCCCAGGTGGCCACCTGGGCCAGCGACAACCCGATGAAACAGCACGGGGCGCCGCTGCCCCAGCGGGCGGCGCTGCTGGCGGCCCTGGTGCACGCCATCGACAACCCTCATCTGGAGCTGGTGCAGGAACTGAGCAGCCCCTGGGCGATCACCACCCTGCAACGGGCGGCCCGGCTGTGGCCCGATGCGGAACTGGTGTTCGTGGTGGGCAGTGATCTGGCGGCCCAGATTCCCCGCTGGAAAGACGCCGAGGCGGTGCTGCGCAGCTGCCGGCTGGCCATCGTGCCCCGCAGCGGCTGGCCCCTGGACCCTGCCACGGTCACGCACCTGGAGCGACTGGGGGGCCGAGTCCAGACCCTGCCGCTGCAGATTCCCGCTGCGGCCAGCTCGGCGATCCGGCACCAGCCCCGACCCGACCAGGTGCCTGCGGCCGTGTGGCCGGTGCTGCTGCAGCACAATCTCTACGGCCTCGCCACCCGACCCTGATGCGCCTAGCTCTGGCCCAGCTCAATCCAGTGGTGGGCGACCTGGCGGGCAATGGGGCACGCATTCTGGCGGCTTGCCACCGCGCCGCCGCCCTGGGCGGCGAGCTGGTGCTCACACCGGAGCTCTCCCTGTGGGGATACCCGCCGCGCGATCTGCTGCTGCTGCCGGCCCGCCTCGATGCCCAGACCGAAGCCCTCGATGCCCTGGCGGCGGGCCTCGACGGGATGGGCGGCGCGCCGGCACTGCTGGTGGGCATGGCCGAACCCTGCGGCGAGCGGTCCCTGCCCAGCCTCCACAACGCCCTGGCCCTGGTGGAAGCGGGTAGCTGGCGGGTGGTGGCGCGCAAGCAACTGCTACCCAGCTACGACGTATTCGACGAGCGGCGCTACTTCCGCCCCGCTCCGGGCCCTTCCCTGCTGGAGCTGGTGGTGAGGGGACGCAGCTGGCGGCTGGGACTCACCATCTGCGAAGACCTCTGGGTGGAGGAGGAGCTGCAGGGCCAGCGGCTGGTGGGACCCGATCCGATCGCGGCGCTGCAACCGCTGCGGCCCGATCTGCTGCTCAACCTCTCGGCCTCCCCCTTCAGCCAGGCCAAGACCAACCTGCGCCGTCAGCTGGCCAGCAGGGCCGCCAGCCGCCTGGCCTGCCCGGTGGTGTACGTGAACCAGGTGGGCGGCAACGACGAGCTGGTGTTCGATGGAGCCAGCTTCGTGGTGGACGGGGGCGGGGCGCTTCTCTGCCGCCTGCCCTGCTGCCAGGAAGCGGTGACGATCTGGGATGCCGGTCAGTCCCCCAGCCAGGCCCCGTCACCGGGTGACCTGGCACCGGAGCCGCCACCGTTGGAGCAACTGTTCCGGGCCCTGGTACTGGGATTGCGCGACTACGCCGGCACCTGCGGTTTCCAGCAGGCCCTGCTGGGCCTGAGTGGGGGGATCGATTCGGCCCTGGTGGCCGTGATCGCCGCTGCCGCCCTGGGGGCCGAGCGGGTGGGTGCCCTGTTGCTGCCGTCCCCCTGGAGTTCCGCCGGCTCGATCGACGATGCCCAGGATCTCGCCATCCGGCTCGGCCTGGCCACCCAAACGCTGCCGATCGCCGAGCTGATGGGCGGCTTCGACCAGGCCCTGGCACCGGCCCTGGGGGGCATCCCAACCGGCGTCACCGCTGAAAACCTGCAGTCGCGCATCCGCGGCACCCTGCTGATGGCCGTCGCCAACCAGCAGGGCCAGCTGCTGCTCTCCACCGGCAACAAGAGTGAACTGGCGGTGGGCTACTGCACCCTCTACGGCGACATGAACGGCGGGCTGGCGGTGATCGGCGACGTGTACAAGAGCCGGGTGTTCGAGCTCTGCGCCTGGCTGGATTCCGCCGAGGCCACCGCCTGTCGCAGCGCATTCGGACTGCCGGCGGCCGGGGAGCTGGTGGGAGCGGCAATCCGCCGGAAGCCCCCCAGCGCCGAGCTGCGCCCCGACCAGCGCGACAGCGACTCCCTGCCCGACTACGCCGTGCTCGATCCGCTGCTGGAGGCCCTGGTGGAACAGCGGCGCAGCCCCGAGGAGTTGCAGGACGCGGGGCAGGACGGTGCCCTGGCCGAGCGGGTGATGGGGCTGCTGCGCCGGGCGGAATTCAAACGTCGCCAGGCGGCTCCGGTGCTGAAGGTGAGCGGCCAGGCGTTTGGCAGTGGCTGGCGGATGCCGATTGCCGCCCGCTGAGCCAGGCTGAGGGAGCAAGAACAACCTCCATGGCCGCCCCGTTCACCCTCAGCGCCCCGATGGCCAGCATCGGCGTGCCCAGCGAGATCAAGCGCGATGAGCAGCGGGTGGCACTCACCCCCGATGGGGTGGGCGAACTGGTGACCCAGGGCATGGAGGTGCGCGTGCAGGCCGGGGCCGGCCTGGGGGCCGGCATCAGCGACGACGCCTTTGCAGCCGCCGGCGCTCGCCTGGTGAGCCAGGAGGAGGCCTGGGGCGCCCACCTGGTGGTGAAGGTGAAGGAACCCCAACCGGAGGAGTTCGGATTCCTGCGCCCAGACCTGGTGCTGTTCACCTACCTGCACCTGGCGGCCTACCCCGAGGCGGGCAGAGCCCTGCTGGAGGCAGGCACCACCGCCGTGGCCTACGAGACGGTGCAGCTGGAGGACGGCAGCCTGCCCCTGCTGGCTCCGATGAGCGAGATCGCCGGACGGCTGGCCGCCCAGGTGGGGGCCCATCTGCTCGAGAAGCCCCACGGCGGTCGCGGCATCCTGATGGGGGGCTGCACCGGCGTGCGACCGGCGCGGGTGGTGGTGCTCGGTGCCGGCAGCGTGGGCTGGAACGCCGCCCGGATCGCGGCAGCCATGGACGCCGAAGTGCTGCTGCTGGATCGCTCTCCCCAGCGGCTGCGCCAGCTGGAGGCCGATCGCCGCGGCAGGTTGGTGAGCCTGGTGAGCAGCCGCAGCCTGATCGAGCGACACATACCCGCCGCCGACCTGCTGATCGGGGCGGTGCTCACCCCCGGCGGCCGGGCGCCGACGCTGGTGGATGAAGAGCTTGTGAAGCAGATGAAACCCGGCTCGGTGATCGTGGATGTGGCGATCGACCAGGGCGGCTGCATCGCCACCAGCCGCGAAACCACCCACACCGACCCGGTGCACACCCTCCATGGCGTGCAGCACTATGCGGTGGGCAACATGCCCGGGGCCGTGCCCTTCACCTCCACCGAGGCCCTGATGAGCGTGACCCTGCCCTACATCCTGGTGATGGCCGGCCGCGGTCTCGCCGAGGCGGTTACCGACCGGCCCGAGCTGCTCTCCGGGCTGAACACGGTGGATGGGGCCGTCTGCCACCCGGGCGTGGCCCGGGCCCTGGGCGTGGCCACCCGCCACCCGATGGCCTGCCTGCGCTGATGCTCAACCCCGCACGGATCCGGGTGCTGGCCGTGGGCAAGGTGCGCAAAGGCTGGGTGCGCGATGGCATGGCCACCTATCTCAAGCGCCTGCCGGGGCTCACCGTGGTGGAGTTGCGGGACAGCACCCCCGAGAGGGAGGCCGATGCCATCCTCGCCGAACTGCGCCGGGAGGAGCAGCTGGTGGCCCTGAGCGAAGAGGGTGCCAGCCTGGGCTCGGTGCAACTGGCGGCGCACCTGAGCCAGGCGGCTTCCGAGCGCCTGGCCTTCGTGATCGGCGGAGCGGACGGGCTGGCGCCCAGCCTGCGGCAGCGGGCCGCCTGGCGACTCAGCCTCTCGCCGCTCACCTTCCCCCACGACCTGGCGCGGCTGCTGCTGCTGGAGCAGCTGTACCGGGCTCAGACGATCCTGCAGGGGGGCCCCTATCACCGCGGCTGAGCCCAGCTGAGCGCCGGCAGGGGCCTGGCGAGGGATGGGGGGCTGAGCCCTTCCCGCAGGGCCAGCACCAGGCCGGCCGCCTCGGCATAGGTGCGGGCCGGCAGCACCGCCAGGCCAAGGGCCGCCGCGTTCACCTGGAGAAGACAGGGGTTGTGAACGGCAATCACCGGCACTCCGCGCTCGGCACAGGCCAGCACTGCGGCACCGCCGAGGGCACCGGCCGGGGCCACCACAGCACCGATCTGCTCCGGCCGCAGCAACTGGGGATCGCTCCAGTCGGCAGCGGCGGAGCGGGGCACCAGGTCCGGGGCGCGGCTCAGTCCCACCAGCACGCAGGCAAGAAAGGTGTATCCCAGCTCCTCAGCGGCGGCAAGGGGATCGAGCTCGGCGCTGATCGGCAGGGGACTGAGGGCTGGGGCATGGGCGCAGGGAAGGCCCAGGTGATCCGAGAGCAGATGACTGATCACCGCTTCGGCTCCGGCCAGGGCATCAACACCCGAACCCTCGCGGTAGGCGGCCAGGGCAGTGCTGCCGGAATCGTCCGGGAAGCGCGCCACCACGGCGATGGCGGTGGCACCGGCCCGCCGCAGGTCCTCGCCGGCCCGCAGCAGGCTGTCGGGCCTACCCAACCGCCCCCAGCTGGCACCACTGGGGCCCTGCTCCAGACTCACCTCCAGGGGCGCATCCGTGCTGAGCACCGGGCCGATCTCGAGCCCCAGGCTGGCCCGGCAGCCATCGGCCACCTGCAGATGGCGCTGGAGCAGTTCCGGCTCCAGGGCCGCATCGAGAAGCAGGCCCACCCGCTGGCGGCGCACCGGCCGCAGGGCCAGCTGGGCGGCCGCAAAGCGATCCAGCGCCCAGCCTTCCACGTAGTGGATGCGCTGGTCACTCCAGTAGAGAGCAGCCCCATTCATCACGTTGGGGTGGGTGATCAGACAGCCACTGGCAGCCGCCAGCAGCCGGGCCGCAGGCAGGGCATCACCGGCGTAGCCACCCTGTTCACAGCCGATGCCGGTGGGAATCACCAGCAGGGTGGGCAGGGGCGGGACGGCTGGCTCGGTGGCGGTCACGCCACCTCACCGCAGATCACCACCGCCTCAATGGCCAGAGTGTCACCGATCACGCCCGTGATGGCCCAGCGCAGGGGCCGGCCGTGGAGCGCCAGGGCCGCTTCGATGGCATCGAGGAGGGATCCGGTCGGTCGCCGCAGCTGGAGGTGCAGGGAGCGAAGGGTGAGACCGCTCACAGGGTCTGCCTCACTTCTGATACTGGCCGAACTGGGCCTCGTAGAGGGCGTCCTCCTTGCCCGCCTCGAGCTTCAGATCGCTGCGGGGAAAGGCCACGCACAGCAAAGCAAACCCCTGCTGCTGCAGCTCGGCCTTCACGCCCATGGCATCGGGCTGGTACACGCTGCCCTCGGTGAGCAGGGCCGCACAGGTGGTGCACACCCCGGAACAACAGGAGCTTGGCAGGTCCACGCAAGCAGCCTCGGCGGCAGCCAACACCGTCTGGTCTTCGGTGCAGGAAAAGGTCTGGCTGACGCCGTTGATCTGGGCAACAACGGTGTAGCTGGCAGTCATGGAAGCTCAGGCCGGCAGTGCTCCATCTTCCGTGATCGCCGTCCACTCACTGGGATGGGGGGCGAGATACTCGGGCGGCGTGTCCCCCATGGCGGTGGGCACCGCCGTCAGGGCGAAATCCACGGTGATCGAGCAACGCAGCTCCTCCTCATCCTGGTTAACCAGCACGGCATGGTCCAGGCAGGCAGGGAAAAGCAGCAGCAGGCCAGAGCGGGGAGCCACGTCCTGCCAGGGCTGGGTCCAGGGGGACATCGCCAGGGGGCCCCCGTGGCCGACGGCCATCCCCGGCACCAGCTCATTCACCTGGCGGTCGGGCCAGCAGCGGAGCACGCCGCAACGCCCACTGCCATCACCACTGAGGTAGTACACCGCGCTGAGGTGGGCATTGGGGTGATGGTGGCGGCCCACCACCTGGCCGGGCTCGCTCAGGACGGGCCAACAGCGCTGAATGTGCAGAGCCACCCGCTGGGGATCAAAGCCAAGCTGAGCCAGGTAGGCCTGGGCGTGGCTGCCAATCTCCGCCAGCAGGGGTGAGAACAGGGGATGGCGTTGCAGTTGCCACACACCATTGAGGTCGCCGGTCCAGGCACAACCGGGCTCGGGATTGCTCTCCGCCGCACCGCGCAGCGCCAGCAAGGTCTGGAGCTGCCGCGCCTGATCCAGGGGATCGGGACGCAACTGCACCAACCCGAAAGCCACGGGAAACAGAGGCTGGATCTGCAGCGATCCCGGCGCGGGGGGTGACAGGGGCATAACCATGGACAGTGGATTGCTGAAGGTGGGAGGCCGCCGGCATTCCAGCAAGGGCTGGCGCCCCGAGGCCTTGACCTCGGCCCATACCAACAAGGAATCCCCGGGATCCCCTGGGCGGGTCAACATGCTGTGCACGCTGAACTGCCCGGAAGATCCTGGAGATTCAAGGGGGTAGAGGTGTGGCTGATCGCCGCAGCTCAGCCCATGGCCGAAGCACCACCCACCACTTCCAGGATCTCCTGGGTGATGGCAGCTTGACGGGCCTTGTTGTAGTCGAGGGTCAACGTCTTGGCGAGGGCCTTGGCGTTGTCGCTGGCGTTGTTCATCGCGGTCATCCTGCTGGCCAGCTCGGAGGCTGCCGCTTCCTGCAGGGAGCGCAGCAGCTGGTTCTGGAGGTAGAGAGGCAGCAGGGCGTTGAGCAGCTGCTCAGGGCTCTGCTCGAACACGATGTCCGAAGGCAAGGCCGGTGCCGCATTGGCCGAGCTGCCGGGCTCCACCACCAACCTGCCTTCACGGGTAGTCAGACGGAAGATCTCGTCCTCCGGGGTGGCAATGCCCTGGGGATCGAGGGGCAGCAGGGTCTGAATCACCGGCCTGGAGCTCACCAGGTTGATGAACTTGGTGAAGATGATCTCGACCCGATCGGTGGAGGCAGAAAGAAACTCCGCCAGCACTTCATTGGCGATGCCGCGAGCTTCATCGGCATTGGGAACCTGTTCCAAGCCTGTGAACGTGGCCCGAACCGTATACATGGCGGATCGGTTCTGGAAATAGGTGATCGCCTTGCGGCCGATCAGCACAAGATCCACGGAGTAACCCTGGGATACGAGCTCAGCATGGCGCTGCTCCGTGCGCTTGATGATGTTGGCGTTGTAGCCACCACAGAGGCCTCGATCACCGGTGACGGAGAGCAAAGTGATCGTCTGCACGGGACGCTCCTCGAGCAGGGGTGCGTCCAGGTCTTCAAAGCGCATGCGCGACTGGAGGTTCTCCAGCACCCGGGCGAGTCGGTCTGCGAAAGGCCTACTGCGCAGGACCTGCTCCTGGGCACGACGCACCTTGGCCGCAGCCACCAGCCGCATAGCTTCAGTGATCTTGCGAGTGTTCTTGACCGAACTGATGCGGTCGCGGATTTCCTTGAGATTAGCCATCTGAGTGTCCTCCTCAGACGGTGGCGAGCATGGTCGACTTCACCTCTTGGATGGCGTCCTTGAGCATGGACTCAGCCTCATCGCTGAGCTGCTTCTCGGACATCACCTTGGTGATGAAGTCAGCCTTGTTGGTCTTGAGGTAATCGCGAAGTTCACGGCAGAACTCCACCACCGAATCCACCGGCACCTCATCGATCAGACCCTTCACCCCGGAATACACCACGGCCACCTGCTCGGCCAGGTTCAGGGGGCTGAACTGGGACTGCTTGAGAATCTCACGCAACCGCTTACCGCGGGCGAGCTGGGCCTGGGTAGCCGCGTCCAGATCGGAGGCAAACTGGGAAAACGCAGCCAGTTCATCGAACTGAGCCAGTTCCAACTTCAGGGTGCCGGCAATCTTCTTGATGGCCTTGGTCTGGGCAGCGCCGCCCACCCGACTCACCGAAATACCCACGTTGATCGCCGGACGCAGACCGGAGTTGAACAGGTCGGAGCTGAGGAACACCTGACCGTCGGTGATCGAGATCACGTTGGTGGGGATGTAGGCAGACACGTCGCCGGCCTGGGTTTCGATGATCGGCAGGGCCGTCATCGAGCCTTTGCCCATAGCATCGCTCAACTTGGCGGCCCGTTCCAGCAGACGGCTGTGGCAATAGAATACGTCTCCGGGATAGGCCTCGCGACCGGGGGGACGACGCAGGAGCAGGGACATCTGGCGGTAGGCCTGGGCCTGCTTGGTGAGATCGTCGTAGATCACCAGGGTGGCCTTGCCCTTGTACATGAACGACTCGGCCAGAGCAGCTCCTGTGTAGGGAGCCAGATACTGCAGGGCAGCGGCCTCGGAGGCACTCGCAGCCACCACGATGGTGTAATCGAGGGCACCCTTCTCCCGCAGCACCTCCACCACATTGGCCACGGAAGCGGCTTTCTGGCCCACGGCCACGTAAACGCAGACGACGTCCTCTCCCTTTTGGTTGATGATCGTATCGATGGCGATGGCGGTCTTGCCGGTCTGGCGGTCGCCGATGATCAGCTCACGCTGACCGCGTCCGATGGGAATCATCGCGTCAATCGCGGTGATACCGGTCTGCATCGGCTCATGCACCGACTTGCGCTGGATGATGCCCGGCGCCATCGATTCAATCAGGCGGGTCTCCGTGGTGGCGATGTCTCCCTTGCCATCAATCGGCTGACCCAGGGAATTGACCACCCGGCCCAGCATGGCCTCACCCACAGGCACGGCGGCAATCTTGCCGGTTGCCTTGACGGTGCTGCCCTCCTGGATGCCGCGGCCCTCGCCCATCAGCACCACGCCGACATTGTCGTCTTCCAAGTTGAGGGCGATGCCCTCGGTACCGTCCTCGAATTGCACCAGTTCGCCAGCCATGACCTGCTGCAGGCCATAGACACGGGCAATGCCATCGCCGATCTGCAGAACGGTTCCGACATTGCTGACCGAAACCGATTTGTCATAGTCCTCGATCTGCTGCTTGAGGATGGCGCTGATCTCGTCGGGGCGGATGGAAACCATGGTGGGAAGTCCCCGCAGGGGGAGTGGATGGGGGGAGGAGAAGGAAGCCGGGGTATGGGGGAAAGGAGAAGCGCTAGCTCAACTTGGCGAGCGCCAGTCCAAGACGACGCACTTGGCCGGAAAGGCTGGCATCGATCACGCGGGAACCCATGCTCACGACAAAGCCACCGATCAGATCCGGGTCGACCTTGAGGTCGAATTCCACATCCTTGGTGCCGGCGATGGCCCGCACTTTGTCGTTGAGTTGGTGCTGCTGCGCGTCAGAGAGCGGAGTGGCTGAGGTGACCTGGGCCAAGGTGATACCGCGGAGGCCGCGATACAGCTCGAGAAATCGCAGCAGCACCGCATCCAGAACCGCGATGCGCTGGCGGTCTGCCAGCAGCTTCAGCAGATTCAGGAACGATGGCGTGAGCTGCTCCGCAAAGAGATTGACCAGCGCAGCCTTCTTGGCCTCGGGCTCCAGCACTGGCGAGCCCATGGCAGCCCGCAATTCAGGGCTGTCGTTCCAGATGACCAACAGATCCCTGGCCTGCTCGGCAACGGTGTCGGTCTCCTGGCGGGACTCGGCCACCTGCAGAAGGGCTTCGGCGTAGGGAGTTCCAATGGTATTGAGGACTGGCATCAGTCGTTCCCCAGGGTATGGATGGACTGGTCGATCAGCCGTGCCTGTGCACCTTCATCCAGCTTGCCGGGCAAGGTTGCCAGGGCCTTCTCGATTGCCTGTCTCGCAGCTTCCCGGCGCAGCAGATCGGTAACCCTGGCAGCTTCAGCACTCAGGTCGGCCGTTGCGTCCTGCCTGAGTCGGGCCATCTCCTCGATGGTGCGCCGCTCACTTTCTTCCCGAACTGCCTGGGCGCGGGCTGAACCGTCAGCGCGAATCTGCTGGGCTTTCTGCTGGGCGGCCTGGAGGTCCTGCTGGGCCTTGGCAACGGCCGCGCCAGCGGCCTTCAGTCGGTCCTCGGCGTCCTTGAGGTCGGCAAGGATGGCCTGGCGACGGCGATCCAGCATGCCGCCCAGAAAACCGCGCAGGAACCAGGTGAGTACCCCGATCACAATGATCAGGTTGATCAGGTTGGTCTCAAAGGGGTTGAGATTGAGACCAAAACCACCGTGGTGGGCAAACAGCACGGTGGCGAGAGGGAAGGGGGTCATTTCGCTGCCAGCAGACGGTCAACAATCAGCGATCCGAGCCGGTCTGCGTCGGCCTGGAGGGAAGCCATGGCCTGCTCCTTCTCGGCTTCAATCTCCCGACGGGCCTTCTCGCGCACGGCGATCGACTCAGCCTGGGCCGTCGCCAGAGCATCACGGTAGAGCCTGTCGGACTGCTGCTCAGCCTCGACGATCAGCTTCTGAGCTTCCTGCCTGGCTTCCTTGAGTTGGTCGGTGAGGTCTGCCTCCAGACGCAGGGCCTGGGCAAGCTGTTGCTTGGCCTCGGCACGGCTGGTGCTGACATAGCCCTCGCGGTCTTCCACCGCGCGGCCAACTGGGCGGAAGAAGAGGGCATTGAGAATGAAGGTGAGGAGCACCACCTGAACCGCCATCAGCGGCAGGGTGGCATCAAGGTCGAACAGACCTCCCTCCGGTGCGCCGGAAGCGGCGCCAGTGACGGCGTCAGCGGTGGCAAGCAGGAGCCAGGTGGTCATTGGGAAGAGATCGCCGGGGTGGACGGGGGAACAGTCACAGGGGGAACGGAATCAACCATCCCCCCAAGTGAGCGATCAGCCGGCGAAGGGATTGGCGAACAGAAGCACCAGGGCAACCACCAGGCCGTAGATGGTGAGGGCTTCCATGAAGGCCAGGGAGAGCAGCAGGGTGCCGCGGATCTTGCCTTCAGCCTCGGGTTGACGGGCAATGCCTTCCACAGCCTGACCGGCTGCGGTGCCTTGGCCGATGCCAGGGCCAATGGCGGCGAGGCCAACGGCCAGGGCGGCGGCCAGTACGGAAGCGGCGGAGGTCAGATCACTCATTGGTGGAAAGGAGTTAGGGGAGCGCAGGGAAGAGCGCGGAAAGGGCTGGAGCGCGGCCGGGACACTCCCCAAAGGGAGCGGGCCCGGTTCCACCCGGACCTGCGCGCGACGAGTTTGCCAGAGCGGGTAACCCCGCCCTGACAGGCTCTTGTCAGTGGTGTTCTTCGTGCACCGCTTCGCCGATGTAGTTGGCAGCGAGGGTGGCGAAGATCAAGGCTTGGATAGCACTGGTGAACAGGCCAAGGAACATGGCCGGCAGGGGCACGATCAGAGGCACAAGAAAAGCGAGCACCGCAACCACCAACTCATCTGCCAGGATGTTTCCGAAAAGACGGAAAGAAAGGGAGAGGGGTTTGGTGAAATCCTCGATAATCTTGAAAGGGAGCATGATCGGTGTCGGCTCCACGTAGTATTCGAAGTAGCGCAGACCCTTGCGACTCAACCCGGCATAGAAGTAGGCCAGTGAAACCAGCAGGGCCATCGCAACCGTGGTGTTGATGTCTGCGGTGGGAGCTCCCAATTCGCCGTTGGGCAGTTCAACCAGCTTCCAGGGGATGAGCGCACCGCCCCAGTTGCACACGAAGATAAAGAGGAAGAGCGTGCCAATGAACGGGAGCCAGTCGCGATAGGCCTTTTCGCCGATCTGCTCCCGGGCAAGGTCTCGGATGTAGGCCCAGAGGAATTCGAGCAGGTTCTGAACCCCGCGAGGCTCCCGCTCCATCTTGCGCGTACCAACAACAATCAGAGCCAGGAGGGCACCGATCACCACCCAGGAACTGATGAAGACCTGGCCATGCAGATTGAGTTTGCCGAGGTGCCAGTAAAACTGCTGGCCCACTTCCAGTTCGGCGAACGGCAGGGCAAAGGGCAAGGGAACCATGGAGAGGACGGTGGTTCAGGGGGCGAGAAAGGCCTGCAGGAGGAGAGCAGGCTTGTAGAGCAGAAAGCCGAGTAGGGCCGGCAACAAAGAAATGGCAGGTATGCGGGCGGCAGCAACCACCAGCAGGGCCGGCACCACGATTTGGAATCGGCCCAGGGAGCGCGAGTCCGGACCAATGCGAGCCACACTGCGGGCGAGCAGACGGAGATAGAGCAAGCCGCAACACCCACCCAACAGCAGACTGCGGGCCGCACTGGCTCCGAACAGGGGCCAGCTGATGAGCGTCACGACGAGCGTGACGAGCAACGTGGCCAGCAGCAGGCGGCGCTGAAGCCTGAGGAAGGGATCGGGAGTAGCTGGTTGAGCCGTGGCCAGATCCGGCACCGGCGCTGTCGCCTTGCCATCCGCAGATGGCGTGCCGACGGAGCCGGCATCCGCTGCGAGGGTGACCTGCAAGCTCTAGAAGGCGTTAAAGCTCGGGCAACTTATCACGCTGCGTTAAGCGCGGAGCTGCAGCACCTGCCGCTCCACCAGTCGTCGCGCCCGCTGGCAGCGCTCGACCGCACCGAAGGAAAGCGACAGACTTCCCAGTGCTGCCGTGGGAGCCGCCTCCACGGCCTGCATCAATTGCAGATCCTCCGGCTCAATCGTGAGAGGCAGCAGATCGGGCCCCAGCAGACTGGTGGAGGGCCAACCCCACAGGCAACGGTTGCGCTGGCCCCTGGCCGCCAGCAGGGCATCGTCCTCGGACCAGTCGGCCCTCTGCAGCGGACCTTTGCAGAGGAAGAACTCGAAGTGACTGATATCCGGATCGAGATCCTCGATCAGCGCCCATCGCTCCTGGTCAGGCAAGGCACGGGCGCTCTCCAGCAAGTCGCCGCTGAGCAGGCGCGCCGGATCCCAGACTTCTGGATTGGAGAAGCCCGCAAACTGCAGGTCGGCACTGCCCACAAACGCCATCAACTTCTTGAGGTTGTAGCTGGTCTCCTGGGGGTGGAGATACATATCGGCAAAGTTGACATCTGCCTGGGTATCCAGGGCCCAGCGTTGCTCGTGATGCCGGCGCAGCCGGTTGGTCTCCGGCAGCACACTGAACAACTGCCGTCCACTCCGCACCGCCTCCGGCCCACTGCCAACACCCAGGCGTATCAGACTGCGCTGGACGCGATGGATCTCCCAGCGGCCACCATCGGCGTACAGGAAAAGATGCAACAAACCTCCCGGTCGCAGCAGATCGGCCAATGCCCGCAGGCCCAGCTCCGGTTGGTCGAGATGGTGGAGAACACCGACTGAGTTGATGTAATCAAAAGGGCCTTCGCCCTGCAGATCGAGCAGACTGCACTGCTCAATGCGCAGCTGGTCCACCTGACCTGCCGCGCCGGAACGGCGGGTGCGCTCCCGGGCCACATCGAGGGCACCTGCGCTGATGTCCACCGCCAGTACGGATGCCCCAGGGTTGAGGTGGCAGAGGTAGTCGCTGCTCACCCCGGTGCCGCAGCCGGCATCCAGGATCCGCCAGCCATCGGAGCTCGAACCTGGGGCCCCCGGCAGCACGCCGGCGACGAAGGCCCGCACGCTGTCCACGCACCAGCGCCAGTTGTAGCCGGGAGGTGGACCGTCCTGGAGGGGGTCTCCGGGATAGGGAAAACGGTCGTAAAACGCGCTCACCACTGGTGTGGCGGCATCACTGTCAGACACGGCTGCGGGGCGGCTGTGGCGAGCATTTCACGCCACCGCTCCCCCTGCTGCAAACATTTGTTCATGGCAGCCGGGAGGCCAAGGGGGCCAGCCGTAAGTTGGCCCAGCCCGGTTCGCTCTCGTCCATGACCGTGACCGCCAGCAGCGGCAGCACCAGGGTGGCGCCCCAGCGCTACGACACCTTGCCGCTCTCCAGCGTCCGTCAGGCCGAACAAGAGGATCGGTTCCCAGATGGCGGCGAACTGAACCGTCTGGTGAACTTCTTCGAGAGCGGCCAGCGTCGCGTGCAGGCGGCCCAGCGCCTCTCGGAGAATGCCGAGTTCATCGTGGCCAAGGCCGCCAACCGCATCTTCACCGGGGGCACCCCGCTCTCCTACCTGGATGCACCGCTGCGGCCGGCAGCATCCGCCGATGCCACGCCGCTGGCTGCGGACCAAGCCGCCTTCCAGCGCTCGGTGCAGACCTTTGCCGGGACCACCGAGCGACGGGGGAATCTGCTCAGCAGATTGCTGGAGGGTGCTGGCGGCGATGCCGATGTGCGCGTCGTGCTGCCCAGTGGCTTCAACCCGATTGCGGTGGGCCGTTACGGCACCGCGCGGATGAAGAAATCGATCCGTGATCTGGCCTGGTTCCTGCGCTATGTGGGCTACGCCGTGGTGGCCGGGGATCCCAGCATCCTCACGGTGAACACCCGCGGCCTGCGGGACGTACTGGAGAAAGCCTGCTCCCTGGCGGCCACCAACGTGGCCCTGCAGGAAATGCGGGCGGCTGCCGCAGGCCTGTTCAAGGATGACTTGGAAAGCCGCCAACTGGTGATCCAGTCCTTCAATGTGCTGATCGGCGAGCTCGAAGTACCCACGCCTTCGACACGCCAGCGGCTTGGCAGCCCGGTGAACCAAGGGCTGCAACTGCCTGCCACCTACGCCCTCGCCGCCCAAGGCAAGGCCCAGCGGTTTGTGATGAAGCCGGCCATGACCGGCGCCCAGAAGGCCGAGGTGGTGCGGGCTGCCTACCGCCAAGTGTTCGAACGCGACATCGTCAAGGGCTACAGCCAGGTGGTTTGCCCCGTGGAGGCCACCCAGGTGCGCCAGGGCCAGATCTCGATGCGGGAATTCATCCGCGCCCTGGGCCGCAGCAAGGAATATCAGAAGCAGTTCTATGGCCGCTTCTCCAACAGCCGGGCGGTGGAGCTGGCCTTCCGTCACTTCCTCGGCAGGGGAATCAGTTCCCGGGAAGAATTCACCACCTATTTCGACATCGTGAGTGCCCAGGGGCTCGCCGGTTTGGTCGATTGCCTGGTGAATTCGATGGAGTACGCCCGGGTCTTCGGGGAGGAGACCGTACCGTTCCTGCGCGATCTCGGCGAAGAGGCCCAGGAAAGTGCCGGCTGGGGCAGCAACCGCAAGCTGTTCCGCTTCAGCGCCCCCTTTGAGGGAGCTCCCCAGTACGTCACCCTTTACGCCTCCTACCGGCATCCCCTCGCCGATCAGCATCCCTATGGAGGAGGCAACGACCCGCTCGGCCTCACCTATGGCGCCATTTTCCCTTCGGGGACCGCGAAGGTGGCCACCCGCCCGGCCCCGTTCAGCTACGACACGCGCCGCATCCTGATCGGCAACGGCATGCGCCAGCCCGGCCAGATGGACAGCCCTGCCTTCCGTCAGGCCAAGCCCCGCCGGGTTGGGCCCAAGGTGGTTCGACTCCAGCAGATCGCCACCGGGGGCAGCTCGGTACCGCGCCGCGGTGGCCAGCCCAGCACCCGCGGCACCGAGAGCAGCACCCAGGCTGTGATCAATGCCGTGTACGTGCAGGTGCTCGGCAATGCCGGCTATGCCGGTGAGCGCAACAAGGTGGAGGAGATCAAGCTGGAAAACGGCGATATCAGCCTGAGGGAGTTCGTGCGGCAGGTGGCTCGCAGCACCGCCTTCCGACGCCGGTACTGGAGCGGCCTGTACATCACTAAAGCCATTGAGGTAATGCACCGCAGGCTGCTGGGTCGTCCCACCTTTGGCCGCTGGGAAATCGATGCTTACTTCGACACCGCGGCGCGCAAAGGCTTCTATGGCGTGGTTGACCAGATGGTCAACAGCCGTGAATACAACGACTGTTTCGGCGAAGACACGGTTCCCTACGAGCGCTTCATCACGCCAGCTGATCGGAACTCCAGAGCTGTACCCGCTCTGAATCGGCCCTTCAATGCCGCGGTCTACGCCGATCTCAACGGCCGGTCCCGGCCTGAAGTGGCTGCAGGCAACTCCCTGCGCACCACGTCCGATCTCACCCCCCGCAACCTGCCCGATCGCCGCACCGTGGTGCGCGGCGTCTGGAGCGCCAAGGTGGCCGGCGGCCAGGCCATGGCCCCCATGCCCACCGCGGCCCCCGGCCCCGGCAGCGTTCGCACCAATCCACCCCCCAGCCGCCGTTGGAGCAGCAGCCCCGGCGTTGGCAAGTGGATCACCCCGGGCGGCTCAGGCTTTGGCCAGCCCACCCCCAGCACGCCTTCGGCCGGCATCTGGAGCAAGCGCGAAAGCGGCAACCTGGCGGCCACACCGGCTCTCCAGCCAGGTGCGGCCATGGCCAAGGCCCTGCAGCCCTACCGACCCCAGGGGCTGAGCCGCCGCCAGAGCCTGGGCCAACCCCTCAAGCTCGGCCGCACAGCCAGCGAGCAGCAGGTGCAGGAAGCCGTGGAGGCCGTCTACCGGCAGCTGCTCAATCGAACCGCTCTCGCTGCCGAGCGTCTGGTGGATGCCGAATCCCAGTTCCGCAACGGCCAGCTCACCGTGGCTGAGTTCGTCGGTGTGGTGGCCTCGAGCGAACTGTTCCAGCAACGGCTCAACCGCCTTGCTCCGCTGCGCACGGCAGCGGCGGCCTACCTGGCGATCCTGGGGCGGGCTGCCCAGCCCCAGGAAACGAGCCGTTTTCTGGCTCGACGCACAAGCGAAGGCCTGCAGAGTGCCCTTGATGACCTGCTCGCCAACCAGGAGTACGCCCAGGCCTTCGGCCAGGACACGGTTCCCTACCTGCGCGGCATGGAGTCCACCGATGGGCAGCCCCTCACCACCGTGACCCGAACCGCTTCGCTCTACGGCGGCAATGCTGGCCTAACCCCACCCCCGGGCGGCGCCATCTGAGCCCAGGAGCGATCAGACAACCGGGGCCCAGCCCCGACCCAGCCCCCGGCGGAGCCACTCCGTCGGGGGCGTTCTGGCTGGAACGTGGCTCAATTTTGATCACTGAGCCGCGGCAACTTTGCAACAAAGCAATGGCAGCAACAGCCATTGCCCAGCACAACATGGTGAACAATTGCTGCGCCCGGTAACTATCAGCAATGCCAGGCAGATCCCTTGCGCCCCAAGGCTTCTCACCGGGAAAACCAGCGTGAAGAACTGTGACCGCAGCTCCGGCGCACCACGGGCTCTGCCGCAGAATGCTTGGGCGATCGGCGCAAGTCGATCATCCCCTTACCCACCGGATACGGTCTCCGTCAAGGCGACCGCTTGTTTCGAGGCAGAACTGCATGAGCATCGTCTCCAACTCGATCATCAACGCGGACGCCGAAGCCCGCTACCTCAGCCCTGGCGAACTCGACCAGATCAAGTCCTTCGTGGCTGCTGGTCAACGTCGCGTACGCGTGGCCCAAGTGCTGAGCGAGGGTCGTGAGCGCATCATCAAAACGGCCGGCGCCGCCCTGTTCCAGAAACGGCCCGATGTGATTTCCCCCGGAGGCAACGCCTACGGCGAGGAAATGACCGCATCGTGCCTGCGCGACATGGACTATTACCTGCGCCTTGTCACCTACGGCATCATCGCCGGGGATGTGACGCCGATTGAAGAAATCGGTATCATCGGCGCCAAGGAAATGTACCGCTCCCTTGGCACTCCTCTGGAAGCCATGGCTGAAGCCGTACGTGAGATGAAGAACGCCTCCCTGAGCATGCTCACCGGCTCTGATGCTGAAGAGGCCGGCTTCTACTTCGACTACGTCGTCGGCGCCCTCTCCTGAGGCCCTTCTCACCCGTTCCCACCGCCCATCCCAGCCGGATTCATGCAAGACGCGATCACCAACGTCATCAACCAAGCTGACGTTCAGGGCCTCTATCTCGACGGCTCCGCCATGGGCCGCCTTGAGCAGTACTTCGCCAGTGGCGAGCTGCGCGTTCGCGCCGCTGCCACCATCAGCTCCAACGCTTCCGCGATCATCAAGGAAGCCGTGGCCAAGTCGCTGCTCTATTCGGACATCACCCGTCCGGGCGGCAACATGTACACCACCCGTCGCTATGCCGCCTGCATCCGCGACCTCGACTACTACCTGCGCTACGCCACCTACGCCATGCTGGCTGGCGATACCTCAATCCTGGATGAGCGGGTTCTGAATGGCCTCAAGGAGACCTACAACTCCCTGGGCGTGCCGATTGGTGCCACCGTCCAGTCGATCCAGGCCATGAAAGAAGTCACAGCTTCCTTGGTGGGTCCGGACGCCGGTCGGGAAATGGCGGTGTACTTCGACTACATCTGTTCCGGCCTGGGCAACTGATCCGGCCAGTCGCCCACCAGAAGGATCCCTCCCATGCGTCTGTTCAAAATCACAGCCTGCATTCCCTGCCCTGAAAAAAGCCGTTCCCAGCGTGAGCTGCAGAACACCTTCTTCACCAAGTGGGTGCCCTATGAAAGCTGGTTTGCTGAGCAGCAGCGAATCATGAAGCAGGGGGGCAAGATCCTCAAGGTGGAACTGGCCACGGGCCGTCCCCAGGTGAATGTCGGCAACTGAACGGGTCTTCCCTATTACCTCCCTCGGCAAGAAAGTTTTTTTTGCTCCACCCGGCCGTTCTGGCCGGGTTTTTTTGTGGCTGCAGGGTGCGCCGGTTCTCCAGGGACTCGACAAGCAGGGGCCTGGCACGGCTCAATGGGATTCAACAAGCAGACGGCACCCTTGACCCGATCCATCGCTGTACCCGCGACGGGCCGCTCCAGCAAGGGTTGGAGCTGGCCTTGGGACGTCTGGCCCTCCGAGGCTCGCCTGCTCCTGGGCCTGGTGGCCCTTTGGAGTGTGATCGGCCTGCTGGTGCTGGCGTCGGCCAGCTGGTGGGTGGCCGTGCGGGAGATGGGCGACGGTGCCTTCTACCTGAAGCGCCAGCTGGTGTGGATGGTGGCCAGTTGGGGGCTTCTGGTGCTGGCGGTTCGCACCAGCCTCCGCCGTTGGCTGCACCTGGCGCCGCTGGGGGTGCTGGTGGGCTGCCTGCTGGTGGCCGCCACCCTGGTGCTGGGGACCACCGTGAACGGGGCCAGTCGCTGGCTCGTGCTCGGACCCGTGCAGCTCCAGCCCTCGGAGCTGGTGAAACCGTTCCTGGTGCTGCAGGGTGCGGCCCTGTTCGCCCACTGGCGCCGCATCGGCATGGATCAGAAACTGTTGTGGATCGGGGTGTTCGGCCTGTTGATCCTGCTGATCCTCAGGCAGCCGAACCTGAGCACCGCAGCCCTCTCCGGGCTGTTGCTGTGGTTGATGGCCCTGGCCGCCGGGGTTGGGCTGCCCCTGCTGCTCGGCGCGGCAGGCGCGGGTGGACTGCTGGGCATTACCAGCATCGCCATCAACGAGTATCAGCGGCTGCGGGTGGTGTCCTTCCTCGATCCCTGGAAGGACGCCCAGGGCGATGGCTACCAGCTGGTGCAGAGCCTGCTGGCCATCGGCTCCGGCGGGATTTTCGGCGAAGGATTCGGGCTGTCCACCCAGAAGCTGCAGTACTTGCCGATTCAGAGCACGGATTTCATTTTTGCCGTGTTCGCTGAGGAGTTCGGTTTCGTGGGGTCGCTGGTGTTCCTGGGGTTCCTGCTGCTGTTCGGCTTCGTGGGGCTGCGGGTGGCCCTGGCCTGCCGCAGCAACCAGCAGCGCCTGATCGCCATGGGATGCACCACGCTGCTGGTGGGCCAGTCGATCCTCAACATCGCCGTGGCCAGCGGTGCCATGCCCACCACCGGTCTGCCCCTTCCCCTGATCAGCTACGGAGGCAACTCCTTGATGGCGAGTCTGCTGGTGTGTGGTCTGCTCATCCGCTGCTCCCTGGAATCCGGCGGTGAACTCACCAGCAGGGCTGCAGGCCGCCGCCGCGGTCCCTCGGCCGCAGCAGGCAGCCGCGGATCTGCGTCGACCGTTCCGTTCGCCCGATAGCCTCGGTGCATGACCAGTCTTGGGGCCTTCTCCGCCAATTGGACACTGGCCCTCAGTGACCTGGCCCACGCCAGCGAGAAACTGCTGCAGCAGTCCCTCTCCCACCCCGGGCCTGCCACCCTGGCCCTGGTCTTCCTGGGAGGATTGCTCACCAGCCTCGGACCCTGCTCCCTTTCCCTGCTGCCGGTGACTCTGGCCTATCTGGCCGGTTTCAGTGCGCAGCGAGGCCAGCGGCCCTGGCTGCGCAGCGCCAGCTTCGCGGCGGGCATCGTGGCCTCCCTGGTGATGCTGGGGCTGTTCAGTGGTCTCCTCGGTCACATCTACGGCCAAATTCCTGGGCTGATTCCCACCCTGGTGGCCGTGCTGGCCCTGCTGATGGGCCTGAATCTGCTCGGTCTGCTGCGGCTGCCGCTGCCCGCGGGCCCGGACCCTGAACGCTGGCGCAGGAGGGTGCCGCCACCCCTGGCGCCCATGGCTGCCGGCCTGGCCTTCGGGCTGGCAGCCACGCCGTGCACAACACCGATCCTGGCGGTGCTGCTGGGCTGGATGGCCCAGACAGGCAGGCCCCTGGTGGGCATGCTCATGCTCACCAGCTTTGGAGCCGGCCAGGTGATGCCCCTGCTGCTGGCCGGCACCGCTGCAGCCAGCCTGCCGAAGCTGCTCACGCTGCGGCGCATCGGCCAATGGGTCCCCCCGATCAGCGGTGTGGTGCTGGTGACCACGGGCGTTCTCACGCTGCTCGCCCACTGGACCTGAGCGTCTCTCCCCCTCGCCGATGCCCGCTACCCCCGCCAGGCTCCTCAATCGCATCGCCGCCTGGATCTCCGATCTGCGGCTGGCCATCGCTCTGTTGCTGGTGATCGCCATCACCAGTGGAATCGGCACCGCCATCCCCCAGCGGGAGCCGGAGGGGCTGTATCACCAGTTGTACGACCAGACCCCCTGGCTGGGGCTGCTCAGGGGCGATGCGGTGCTCGGTCTGCAGCTCGACCACGTGTATTCCAGCGGCTGGTTTCTGGGCCTGCTGGGCTGGCTGGCCCTCTCCCTGCTGCTCTGCAGCTGGCGCCGCCAGTGGCCCGCCCTGCAGGCGGCCCTGCGTTGGATCGACTACCGCTCCCCACGCCAAATGAGCAAACTCAGCCTCGCTGAGACCGTGACTTGCGAAGACGCCGATGCCAGCCTGCAGGCCCTGGAACAGCGCCTGCGGCTGCAGGGCTGGCAGATCCGACCCGAGCAGCACCGACTGGCAGCCCGCAAGGGAGTGCTCGGACGGGTGGGCCCCCTGCTGGTACATGCCGGCCTGGTGGTGCTGATGTTGGGCGCGGCCTGGGGCGTACTCGGAGGGCGACGGGCTGAACAATTCCTGGCACCGGGGCGCAGCCTCGAACTGATGGACAGCCGCGGCCACAGCGAGCTCACCCTTGCCCTCGACAGCTTTGTGGTGGAACGCGATCCCGCCGGTCGACCCGAACAGTTCCGCTCTTCCCTGCGCATCCTGAATGGGGATGGCAGCGGGAACAACAACCTGCTCCAGCAGTCGGAGATCAGCGTGAACCACCCCCTACGCTTCCGGGGGGTAACCCTCTATCAGGCCGACTGGGGGCTGGCTGCGATCAGTGTGCAACTCGGCCGCAGCCCTGTGCTGCAATTGCCCCTCCAGACCTTCCCCCAGCTGGGGGAGCAGGTGTGGGGGCTGGTGTTGCCCACCCGACCGGATGGCGGCGACCCGGTGCTGCTGAGCCTGGGCAGTGAACAGGGTCCCGTGGACGTGTACGGCACCGACGGGATGCTGGTTGCCTCGCTGGCAGTGGGGGGCCCCGCCCAGGAGGTGAATGAACTGCCCATCCGTGTGGCCAGTGTGCTGCCGGCCAGCGGCATTCTGCTCAAGCGGGATCCGGGCGTGCCCCTGGTGTATGCAGGCTTCGCCATCGCCCTTCTGGGAGGCGGCCTCAGCCTGCTTGCCACCCGACAGCTCTGGGCCATCGCCGAGCCCGGCAGACTGCATGTGGCCGCCCTCTGCAACCGCAACCTCACAGCCCTGGCCCGGGAACTGCCGGAGCTGATGGCGGAGCTGCCCCAACAGGCGGAGGCCGCCTGAACCGCCGCCTCAGCAGGGCTGGCGCACTCCGTGACTCACCCGCACCACGGTATGCACGTTGCCGCGCGGGTTGAAGTCGGCTTGGAGCTCCATCCACACCGGTTCACAGGCGAGCACAAAGTCGTCGAGCAGCCGATTGGCCACCTCCTCATGGGAGATCGAACGATCGCGATAGCTGTTCACGTACAGCTTGATCGCCTTCAGCTCCATCACCCGCGGGCCCGGCTGGTACAACAGGCGCAGGGTGGCGAAATCGGGATAACCGGAGAACGGACACCGACAGGTGAACTCGGGCAAGGTGATGG
This sequence comes from Bradyrhizobium ivorense, assembly GCA_943368005.1. Lineage (GTDB taxonomy): Bacteria > Cyanobacteriota > Cyanobacteriia > PCC-6307 > Cyanobiaceae > NIES-981. The sequence goes on from CALRKN020000008.1 coordinate 78,678, forward strand.
CGATCTCGTAGGCACGACCCGGCCGCGGGTTGTCGAAGCAGATCAGCTGCGCCTCAGCAATCGCCCGCTCGCCGTAGAGGGGCGTCCGGGTCTGCTCAGCGCCTGGCACGGCAGAGCACTCTGCGGACTGCGGGGGCGAGGACATGGATGGCGGGAAAGAGCCGAAGGGGCGATCCTAGGCAGGGCTACCAGGGGCCGTAGCAATGGCTACGACAACCCCCGATCAGCTCAGGTCTGATGGGGCCATCCCTTCCTCCGGCAGGGATCCCTGAGAGACTGTTCCTCCAAGACCACCTCCAAGCCCAGCTGCTTCCATGAAAAAAGTCGAGGCCATCATTCGTCCCTTCAAATTGGAGGATGTCAAGATCGCTCTGGTGAATGCGGGCATCGTCGGCATGACGGTGAGCGAAGTTCGCGGTTTCGGCCGCCAGAAAGGCCAGGTGGAGCGCTATCGCGGCTCCGAATTCACCGTGGAGTTCCTGCAGAAGCTGAAACTGGAGATCGTCGTCGATGACGACAAGGTGGACACCGTGGTGGGTGCCATTCAGGATGCCGCCCGTACCGGCGAGATCGGCGACGGCAAGATCTTCGTGAGCACCATCGATTCGGTGATCCGGATCCGCACGGGCGACCGGGACAGCGGCGCGATCTGACCCCTTTTCTACGGGTGGCCCTCCAGCGTGCTGGTCACCCGTTCCACAATCTGCCCATGGCTCAGGTGCTGGCAGGCTTCTGCGGTGCCTGCCCGCAGCCACACCAGGTACTCGTGATTTCCCGCCGGGCCGGTCAGCGGTGAGGCCACCAGCCCGACTGCGGTCAGCCCCAGCCCTCCGGCCGCTGCAACCACACCGGCGATGGCATCGATGTGGGCGGCTGGATCGCGCACCACACCCCCTTTGCCGACCTGGGCCCTGCCCACCTCGAACTGGGGTTTGACCAGCAGCACCAGATCGAGATCAGCCTGGCCCCCAGCCGGCCCCAGCAGCCCGAGCAGCGCCGGCAGCACCAGGGCCAGGGAAATGAACGACACATCCGCAACGGCCAGGTCGGCCATGGGATCCTCCGGGCCATAGAGCTCGGCAGCGGTGAGATGGCGCAGGTTGGTTCGCTCCCGCAGGATCACCCTGGGGTCGCTGCGCAGGCTCCAGGCCGTCTGGCCGTAGCCCACATCAATCCCGTACACCCGGGCGGCCCCCCGCTGCAGCAGGCAGTCGGTGAACCCGCCGGTGGAGATGCCCCCATCCACACACACCCGGCCGGCGATGGGAATCGGGAACGCCTCCAGCGCCGCCTCCAGCTTTTCGCCGCCACGGGAGACAAAGCGCTGGGGCAGCTGCACCTCCAGGGGCAGTCCCGGGGTGACGTCCACGCCCGGCTTGTCGAGCACCCGATCGCCACTGCGCACCCGGCCGGCCCGGATCAGCTGCTGGGCCTGCTGGCGGCTGACCGCCAGCCCCCGCTGCACCAGTTCCAGGTCCAGACGTTGCTTGCGCGCCATGGCTGTGATCATTCCACACAGCAATTGGAACAAAGTCCAAGGAAGTGCAGGCCCACCCCCAACTCACCAGAAGATTGCTGCACCGGATCCCCATCCAACCGCTTCAGCTGCAATGGCCTTGCCGAGTTCCAGCCATGCCGCCTCCCCACCGGGCCACGCTGCCGTGGTGGAGCTGTTGCGGCCGGGCAGCTTCGTGCGGCTGCGCAACCAGCCGGCCGATCTGCCCCCCTTTCAGCTGATCCAGTGCCGCGGCGGGCGCTGCTGGGTGCGTCAACAGGCCTGGGGAACCCTGGTGCAGTGGGAAGTGGCCCACCAGCACCTCACCAGCGTCGCAGCCTGACCCGGTGCCGACGACCCATACATTGGTCTGGCTGTGAGCCCCCCGCGGCCTTGATCGAGCGTTACACCCTGCCCGAGATGGGCAACCTCTGGAGCGAAGAGGCCAAGTTCCAGAGTTGGCTGGATGTGGAGATCGCCGCCACCGAGGCCAACGCCGAACTCGGCCGGGTGCCCGCCGAGGCCGTGACCACGATCAAGGAAAAGGCCCGCTTCTCGGTGCCGCGCATCCTTGAGATCGAGGCGGAGGTGCGCCACGACGTGATCGCCTTCCTCACCAACGTGAACGAGCACGTGGGCGAGGCCGGCCGCCACATCCACGTGGGCATGACCAGCTCGGATGTGCTCGACACCGGCCTGGCGCTGCAGATGAAAGCCTCGGTCCGGCTGCTGCGTGCCGAGCTCGACCAGCTGGCCGAGGCCATCCGCAACCTTGCCTGCGAGCACAAGGCCACCGTGATGATCGGCCGCAGCCATGCCATCCATGGCGAGCCCATCACCTTCGGCTTCAAGCTGGCCGGCTGGCTGGCGGAGGTGGAACGCAACCGCGAACGGCTCGAGCGACTGGAGCGGGTGGTGAGTGTGGGCCAGATCTCCGGCGCCATGGGCACCTACGCCAACACCGATCCCCAGGTGGAGGAGATCGCCTGCCGCAGGCTGGGCCTAGTGCCCGACACCGCCAGCACCCAGGTGATCTCCCGCGACCGGCACGCCGAATACGTGCAGACCCTGGCCCTGGTGGGGGCGGCCCTGGAGCGCTTTTCCACCGAAATCCGCAACCTGCAGCGCACCGATGTGCTGGAGGTGGAAGAGAACTTCGCCAAGGGCCAGAAGGGCAGCTCCGCCATGCCCCACAAGCGCAATCCGATCCGCAGCGAGCGCATCGGCGGCCTGGCCCGGGTGCTGCGCAGCTACGTGGTGGCGGCGCTGGAGAACTGCGCCCTCTGGCACGAGCGCGACATCAGCCACAGTTCAGTGGAGCGGATGATGCTGCCCGATTGCTCGGCCACGCTGCACTTCATGCTGCGCGAGATGACCGAGGTGGTGAAGGGCCTGGGCGTCTACCCCGACAACATGGCCCGCAACATGAACGTGTACGGCGGCGTGGTGTTCAGCCAGCGGGTGCTGCTGGCCCTGGTGGAGAGCGGCATCAGCCGTGAGGATGCCTACCGGATCGTGCAGCGCAACGCCCACAGCGCCTGGAACACCGAGGGCGGTGACTTCCGCGCCAACCTGGAGGCCGATGCGGAGGTGACCTGCCGCCTCAGCCCCGCCCAACTGGCGGAGTGCTTCTCCACCGAACTGCACCAAGCCCACCTCGATGTGGTCTGGCAGCGGCTGGGGATCTGATCCCCACCCGGACGGTCCCGGGGCCGCAGCGCCGGGACTCAGTTGCCGGAACTCAGTTACCGGACAGGATCCGGAACAGCGAGGCCGCATTCAGCAGGGGGCCCAAAGGAGCCACCGCCTGGGCCAGGAAGTCGTTGCCGCGTGTCCAGCCATTGCGCGGCACGATCACCACGTCGCCGTTGTGGAGAGCGGGGTTCGCCGGTGAATCCAGGGGCGCTGCGGGATCGAACACGATGGTGCGCGCCGACACGCTGCCATCGCTCTCCAGGCGAAGCAGGCGCATGTCCCGGGGGTTGGCCCGCAGCGGATTCACGTCTCCGGCCGCCATCACGGCAGCGACCAAAGGACTGTTGGAGCGCACCTGCTGCAGGCCTGGGGTCTTCACCTCTCCCACCACGGTCACACCGATGGTGCCGGGAGCAAAGTTGGAGGCGGCGGTTCGGATCAGAACCTGGTTGGGCTGGACCCCTTCGGCCCGGTTCACCTGCACCATGTCGCCGTCATAGAGAAGGGGGTTCACCGTGGTACCTCCCTCCATCAACACGCGCAGATAGTCGAAGCGGTACTCCACAGGTGGGCCGCCCGGAATCGCGCTGGGGCGCTGCAGCACGACATTCGAGAGGTCGGCCACGGCGGTGATGCCCCCCGCCCGTTGCACCGCATCGACCAGCGTGGGCCAGCCGGCACTCTGAATCTGGGTACCCCCCGCCGCCGGACCGGCTGCCTGGAGATTGGCGCTACCAGGGCCCTGGGTAAGGCTGTAGAAGCCAGGCTTCTGCACTTCGCCCACCATGGTGATCCGCACCGGCCTGGGGGCCAGCAGGTCGAGATACACCAGGGGGCGGCGCAGGTAGCGGTCGTAACCGGCGGTGATGCGTTGGCGGGCCTCATCCATGGTGAGCCCCCAAACCGGCACAGAGCCCAGCCGCGGCAGGTTGATCGTGCCGTCGCTGAGCACCTCCACTTCGGCCTCGTAGCCCTCCACCTTGAACACCGACATCCGCAGGCGATCTCCGGGGCCGAGTCGGTAGCGGAAACCCCGGCCGGGGTCGGTGGACGGGGCCATGGCCACCGGGGACCGGACCAGACCGGGTGCGGGCACGGCTGCGGGCCGCGGGGCGGGAACCGCAACCGGTGCGCGGGGGGGGCTGGAGGGGGCAGAAGGGGACATGCCGGGCTGGGGAGCCGTCGTCTCCTCCTGCGGGAGGGGGAACACCGGGCGCTGGGGCTGGGCGGCTGCGGGATCCCAGGGGCCCAGGAGCGTGACGGCAGCCAGCCATCCGGCCAGGGACCCAGGTACGACGGCTCGAGGACGGGAAGTGGGCAAGGCGGTGCGACGGCAGTGGGACAGGGGACGGGACGGGGGCTGCAGCTCTCGGCGGGGACTGTCCCAGGCTCTGGTCGAGCTAATCTTCCCGCACCTTGCACCCAATCGTGAAGGCGAAGGAAGGGAGCCCTCCCGGCGGAGCCATGCTGAACCCCCCTGGCCCGGTTTCCCTCCCGCTCCAGCTGGTCGAACGGGAACTTTCCAGCTTTCGCCTGTACTCGTCCCAGGGCCTCGACCTCTACCTGCTGCCAGGTGAGCGCTTCGCCCCCTACGCCGATGCGGTGGGCATCCTCAGGGAGCTCACCTACCGCCAGCAGCTCTCAGGTTCAGGCCACAGCCACGACCTCGACAGCCGGGATCCCCACTACGACCACTTCCTCCTAGTGGAGGGCAGCAGTGGCGAACTGGCCGGTTCCGCCCGCCTGCAATTCGTGCCCCAGTGCCACGAGGCCGAAGCGGAGCTGCGGCTGCCCCAGGGGTCGCAGTCCTATTTGGAACACGTCTATCCCGGCCTGAAGGCCTCATTGGCCCGCCAGGGCAACCACTTGGAAATCGGCCGGGTCGCCCTCGCCCCCCGCTTCCAGCGGCTTCCCCACACGCTGATGTGCCTGTTCCGGGGAGGCCTGCAGGTGGCCGTGAGCTCCGGCTACGGCTCCATTCACGGGTTGGTGTCGTACAACCACTTCGCCCATGCCGATGCCGTGAACGAGCGGTTCCTGAGCAGCCTGATGCGGCCGCCGTTCCTGGATACCCGCCAACCCTGCCCCCAGCCCCGCCACCCCCTGGAAGCCATCCAGGCCAGCACCAGTCCGGGCCCGACGCACACGATCCAGGAACTGGAGCAGCTGATCCGCGCCGAATTGGCGCCCTCGTTCCGCCTGCCCGTGCTGCTGCGCCAGTACATCAACCTGATGGAGGCACGGGTGCGCAACCTCTCCCTGGCCCGCGATTTCAACCAGATCACCGAGATCCTGATGGCCGCCGACCTCAAGCGGATACCCAGTCGTCGCCTCAGCCATTTCATCGACTTTGCCCATGAGCCCGTCTACCGGCGCTTCAGCTGGTACCGCGGTGGCTGAACAGCCCCATGCGGACTGGTACGTTTTCATGGATCTGGAGCTCGGGAAGGGGTTTTGATGCGAGTTGGCCCCGAGCACGAGATCTCCGGAGCTGCCGCGTCCCCCTCCCCAGAGACCGGTCTGATCGACCGGGCCCCTGCCCTTGACAGGCCGGTGGATCAGGAAGAACTTCAACAGCGGCTGCAGGAAATCCTGCAGCGCATCTCGGGCGCCGATCCCCAGCTGATCACCCCGGACGCCCGCCTGATCGAAGACATCGGCATCGATTCGCTCGGGTTCTACGAGATCCTGATCGAGGCAGACGAGTGCCTGGGCATCAAGATCCGCGAGGAAGACCTGCTCAGCTTCCGCACCGTGGGCGATATTCAACAGCATCTGCGGAGCCTGGAGACCCCTGATGCCCAGGCCCACTGAACGCCTGGCGGTCACCGGCTGGGGGTGCATCACGCCCCTGGGGTTGGGCGTAGAGGCCACCTGGGAAGCCAGCCTGGCCGGTCGCTCCGGCATCTCGGCTGTGGGCGATGACTGGGCAACTGATCTGCCCGCCCGGATTGCGGGTCGGGTGTCCGGCGAGTTCAACGCCAACCTTGAGCCGTTGCTGCAACGGCGGCTGGACCGCTGCTCCCAGCTGGCACTGCTGGCGGCGCGTCAGGCCTGGGCGAACGCTGCTGACCATTGCGGCGGCGTTGATCCCCGTCGCGTCGCGGTGGTGATCGGCACCGGAATCGGTGGACTGGCCACCCTGGAGCGCCAGCACACCAACCTGCTGCAGGCCGGTCCTGGCCGGGTGAACCCGCTCACCGTGCCGATGTTGATTGCCAACGCGGCGGCCGGCCAGATCGCCATCGACCTGGGGCTGCACGGCGGAGCCCACACCCCCGTGTCCGCCTGTGCCGCCGGAGCCGAGGCCCTGCTGCTCGCCCAGATGCTGCTGCAGGACGACCGGGCCGACGTGGTGCTGGCCGGAGGCAGCGAAGCGCCCGTGAACCGGCTTGGACTGGTGGGCTTCGCCGCCATGCGCGCCCTTTCCTGTCGCAACGCATCTCCCGAGCTTGCCTCCCGGCCCTATGCCCAGGACCGGGATGGCTTTGTGCTCTCCGAAGGGGCGGGTGTGCTGGTGCTGCAGCGCGCCGCGGATCTGGCCAGCTCCACCCCGCCTGTGCATGGCTGGCTCCAGGCCTGCGGCAGCAGCAGCGACGGCCACCACATCGTGGCCCCGGAACCGGATGGGCTGCAGGCCAGCCAGGCGATCACCGATGCGCTGCGCCGTGCCGGGCTGGATGCCAGTGACCTGTCGTTTGTCCAGGCCCACGCCACCGGCACACCCGTGGGCGACCTGGCCGAGGCCAGGGCCCTGCGACGCGGCCTAGGCAGCGCCCTGGATTCCCTGCCTGTCACCGCGCCCAAAGGCCAGCTGGGCCATCTGCTCGGGGCGGCGGGAGCCGTGGAAACGATCCTGGCGCTCCAGGCCCTGCGTCAGGGTGTAGTGCCCCGGAGTGTCAATGCAATTCCCCAGGATCCGGCCGTGGATCTGGCGGTGGTGAAGGATGGTCCCCTCACTCTGGGTGCCCGGGGGAGCGAACGCTTCGGGCTGAAGAACGCCTTTGGCTTCGGTGGCCACAACATCAGTCTGATCCTGGCTGCATAAATGCCGTGGTGCGGGCGTAGTACGCCTGCACCGCGCGCGCAAAGGTCTGGCGATCGCATCCCTGTTCAGCGAGGCCCGGGTCGCCGAGGCCCAAGTCTGCCGCCCGACCACGGCGGCAATGAATGGTGGCCAACGGAGCCTGCAGCCTGGAGAGCAGCAGACGCAGCGGACGGTAGAGATCCTGGGCGGACATGGAAAGCCCGTGATAGGTGAACGTCCAGGGCACGATCAGGGCCCGATGCTTCCTCGCCAACAGCAGGGCACTGGCCGAAACGCGCTCACTGATCGGCGTGACCAGTGATCCATTCGGCGCCAACATCACCAGTCCCAGCTCTGCCAGGGTGCGGGAGGCCCGATACACCGCGGAGGTGCGCGATCGGCCATCGCGATGGTCCAGCAAACCATGGCCGGCATTAGCCGCCGAAGCTCCGAACCAGGGCATGATGCGGCTCAGATGCAAGCTGGCCGTGGTGATGCTGGGCAGCTGAAGCACGCCCTGTACAACCAGAACATCCACGGGATTTTCATGGTTCCAGATATAAACAACAGCACGTCCAGAAGGCTCACTCGGTTGGCTGTCATCCACCACAACAGTTACACCCAAGGCACGTAGGCCCACTTGGGCCGTGCATACCAGGAGCTGGGCTGCCAACCTGCGCTGGCCCAGGGCGAGCGCCAGGAGCTGGATGCCGTAAATCAGAAAATAGGAAACCCCCAGACCCAGTCGCCAGACCATCCGCCAAGGCACAATCCAGCTCCCCGTCACGGGCGGGCGAGGAGCATCGGGCAACCGCGGTGCGGGCGCCAGGCGGCGCGCCTCCGGACCGATCGGGAAAGTGATCCGAAAGGGAAAATCACCATCAAAATTGCCATTCACCTGGGTTGTGGTCACCAGGTGGGCATAGAAGCGGTAGAAGAGGGGCCGCTCACTGGTCTGGGGGTTCAGCCAGAACTGATCCAGCGGATTCTGATCGGTGAGGCCAGAGAGATTGTAGAAGGTGCGACCCATCACCTTGGTGGGAACGGCATGGTAAAGAGCCTGCAGTCCCACCGTGCTGTTCACGGTTACTACACCTCGACAGGTTCGCAGAAATCGACTGAGAGCGCCATCATGAAAATAATGAACTCTCCCATCAACGCCATAACGACTCGCCATCAACTGGATCAGACGACCATAATTGTTATAGCCTCGGTCCCGAGGGTGGTGCTTGAAAGCGAGATGGTCTGAAGCATGGGCATGCGTGGCAAACGAGCGAATCACATCTTCGATGAATTCATGCATGCCGCGATAGGGAGAACCGAGCTGGATCTGGGAGTCGCTGGACACCTGCAGCACCACCAGAAAAAACGACAAGTGCTCCAGCAGCCGGCGCTTCAACCCACGCTCCTGCCAGCGATACAGCCAGAAGCGCCAGCTACCCCTCAGTTGGCACCATAAAAAGCGCGGCGATGGCTGCAGCTTATGTTCACCTTCAATAATTGGATATCGGGTGAATGCGTGCTGGATGAAGGTGGGCGCCTTCCAGATCTTGCGCCAGCGCCAGCCGGGATCAAGGCAGCCGCCCGGCAATTGGTTCACGGGTGGAAGGCCGCGATAGAACTCAACGGGCCGATTGAGATTGGAGCGCGCATTCACCCGATCCCGTTCCAAACTCACATAATTGGGACGGATATACCCCAACTCAAACACCCAGGCCTCCACGCCGGCGCTCTGGGCCTCCTCAATGGCAATGCGATGGGGAATAATGAAGTCCCCATACATAAAGATATGGCGGATACCACGCTCTGCCAACAGTCGGCGCAGAAAGGGCCGCCATTCCTCCATGCTCCCTGAGAAGGGAACCTTCACCTCCGCAGGAAAACCAAACTCCTGGAGGGGAAAAGCAACTTTGACAACCGGAATTCCGCAGCCCCGCAAATAGCGACAGAACCGCGCAAAAAACAAGCCGATTGGCCCCATCAGCAACAGCACCGGGCCATCGATCCGCACCTGAACCAGAGCTGGAGCCCGATCGCCTGCCACCGTTCCCTCACCCTTGCTCTGCAGGGCCCAACTTTGCCACGTGGCGCAGGGTTCAACGCCGGCGCAACCGCCCCCAGTGGCGGAAGATGCGCTGCCGCAGGCTCAGGGGTTCGGGCGGGGCGGACCGCCAGGCCAGCAACTCCTCGATCGCCTGCTCCGGCTCGATGAACAGGCCGCTGTGGCGGCTCACATAGCGGGGGTAGTCGATCAGCGCCGCATGCACGAGGGCATCCAACTCCAGGGAGCGACCGCGCCGTTCACAGCGGAGCCTGTCGTGGCTCAGACCCCAGCCCGCATAGAAGGGCAGTCCCCAGGTGTGCACCTCGAGTCCGCGGAGCAGGGCCTCAAAGCCGGCGATCGAAGTGAGCACATGCAGGGCATCGATCTGGGTGAAGAGTTGCTGAATCGAGGCTTCGAACAGCACCTCATCGCAGCCCTGGGCCACCTGGGCCTCGCCCACCCCCTGGCGACACAGGCCTGCCACCACATCGGGATGGGGCTTGTATACGAGATAGGCGTCGGGTTCCGCCTGGCGCACCGCCGCCACCAGCTCCAGGTTGCGGGCGACACCCGGTGCCCCCAGCCGGATGGAGGCATCCGACTCCACCTGCCCCACCACCAGCACCACCCGCCCGGCCGCGGCGGGACGCTGCCAGGCGGGAGCCCGGAGGTTGTATTTGGTAATCGCCTGGCTCACCAGCTGGCGGCGCAGCTCGGCCGCCCGTCGCAGCTGGCCCTCACTCCAGCTGCCATGGGCCAGCAGGTGCTCCAGGTCACTGGGGGCTGTGGCGTCGTAGTAGATCCCGCGACGGTCCAGCACCCAGGAGATGGGATCGATCAGATCGGCCCCCAGACCCACCGAGCGCAGGAAGCCGTCCTCCACATGCAGCAGCGCCAGCCGGCGATGTTCCACCTGCCGGAGCAACCGGGTGCTGGCCCGGCGACCCCAGATCGCCACCAGGGCAGCGGAGCGGCCCGGGCGCTGCCAGGAAAAGCGAAACCGCAGCGGCGGACCCGCCAGGAAACGACGCAGCACCCGCTGCTTCCACGGGGTGAAACCGAAGGCCTCCACCGGCCCGGGCTGGGCCAGCCGCAGGCGGCGCTGCAGGCCGATGGCGGCGATCAACTGTTCCGGCGTGCAGGGCTGGTGGCGATGGGGATCGATGTACACCGCCGACTCCACCAGGGCGGCATGCACCAGGTCGGCCAGCTGCGGCGACTCCCCCTGCTGGCGGCGCCGCGGAGCCGCCAGGGCATCCGTCGTGAGTCCCCAGCCTGCATAGAACGGCAGGCCGAAGCAGTGCACCGGCCGCCCGCAGAGGAGGGCCTCGAAGCCCAGCTGGGACGTGACCACATACACCGCCTCAGCGCGCTCTAGCAGGGCAATGGGATGGCCGCCGCTGGCCTCAAGCACGATGCGGGGATCCGCCAGCTGCCGGCGGCTGAAGTGGCCGCGCTTGCGGCCGGCCACCACATCCGGGTGGGTCTTGACCACCACCCGGCAGTGCGGATGGGAGGCCAGCGCCGCCGTGAGCATGGCGCCGAACTGTGGTGCCGAGGCCGCACCGAGGCGGATCGAGAGGTCTCCGGCGGTCTGGTCGACCACCAGCACGTAGGGCCCTGACGGAGCGGGCGCCTCCGCCGCCCCGTTGTACTTGCTCACCCGCTGCTCTCGCCAGAGCTGCTGCAGACCCAGGGCACGCTCCCGCTCGGCGGTGCTGTGGGGTCGGGCAATCCGCTGCTCCAGGCGGCTGGGCACCGAGGCGTCGTAGTAAACGCCCAAGTCATCGAGCAGCAACCCCAGGGGTGCGCTATCCGGCCCCAGCCCCAGCGATCGCACCAGGGCATCTTCACAGCGCCAGAGGGGCAGGCCGCGGGTGGCCGCCAACTGTTCAGCTACACGGGCACTGGGCTTGCGGCCCCAGGCCAGCAGGGCATCGAGGGGCTCGCGGCGGCAGCGACGATGGCCGCACACCAGAGTGTGGGGTGCCAGCAGGGCCGGCAGGGTGCTGTGCCGAAGCATGCCCACCGCCGGCAGGCCGAGGCGCACGGCGGCGCTGGAGTGGGCCAAGGCGGGGCAGGGGCCTGCGGCAGAGGCCCAAGTTACCGAAGGCGCGGCACGCCCATGGCTGCTACGTTCGCTCCACCCGATCACGGGCCATTCGCCCATGCAGCTCGAGGGTTTGACAGGACAGGCACTGGATGCCGTCTGCACAGCCGTGGCCACTGAAACCGGCGTTCCCGCCGGCCGGGTGCGCAAGGTTCTGCTGGCGGCACAGCGCCTGCACCAGGCCGGCGACCGGACTTCGACCGTTGAAAGGTCGACTGCCCCTCCCCACCCCCTGCGGTTCTATCCCCTTGGTGCAAACGGACGGATCCAGCCCCAGCCCCAGGCTGACCATGCCGCCGACCGGGCCCGTGATTGATCCCAATCTGGGACCGATCGCCCTGATTCCGGCCCGGGGAGGGTCGAAGGGAATCCCCGCCAAAAATCTGCAACGGGTGGGGGGCGTGCCCCTGGTGGTGCGCAGCGTGCAGGCGGCCCGCAGCGCCAGCAGCCTGCACGGCGTCTGGGTGAGCAGCGACGATCCGGCGATCGGCGAACACGCCGAAGCGGCCGGTGCCGGCTGGTTGCGCCGCCCTGGCACCCTCTCCGGTGATCAGGCCTCATCGGAGAGCGCCCTCACCCATGCCCTCGGGCTGTTGGCCGAACGGGGGCCCCTGCCCCCGCTGTTCGTGTTCCTGCAGTGCACCTCCCCGTTCACCACCGGAACGGAAATCGATGCAGTGGTGGCGGCTCTACAGGGAAGCGCCGCCAACATGGCCTTCAGTGTGGTTCCCTGGCATGGATTCCTCTGGCGTGCTGACGCCCACGGCCATGGCATCGGAGTGAACCACGACGCCCACCAACCCCGGCAGCGCCGTCAGGACCTCTGCCCCACCTATCTGGAGACGGGAGCCATCTACGCCATGCGCACCGAAGCGTTTCTGCAGGCCGGCAGCCGCTTCCTCCAGCCCACCCTGCCGGTTCCGCTGGAGGGCTACGCCCCTGAAATCGACACCCCCGCCGATCTCGCTCTCTGTGAACGGCTGGCACCCCTGCTGGAGGGAGCTGGACAGCCGCCAGCGAAGCAAGCGCGGGCGGATCTGGGTTGATGGACAGCCTGCAGGGGCGCCAGGTGGCAGCCCTGGCCTGTTTTGACTCCTTCGGCAAGACCGCGATGAACCTGCTGCAGGTGGCGCGGCTGCAGGGGGCCCATACCAGGCTGTACCTGCTGGAGCTGCCTGGACGCAAGCTGTCCCGCCGCCAGTCGCTGGAGATACGCCGGATCGATCCCCGCACCAAGATCGTGCAGTGCCCCTGGTCGCAGCTGCGCCAACTGCGCAGCGAACTGGTGGAACTCGATGCCCTCGTGCTCGGGCTGGACGGCAGGCGCACCCGCGAGACCCACCTGCTCATGCAGTCCGCCTGGCTGGACCCGCTGCGGCGACCCGTGCTGATCAGCGCCTACCCGGGCATCCTCTTTCGCCATCAACTCGAGGGGATGATGGATCGTTCAGGCGTGGATCTGCTTTGCCTGAACGCCGAATCCGACGCCCACCTCTACCGCCAGGGCTGCGCGGCCCTGGGCCTCGACTCCGGCAATGCCCTGGTGACCGGCCTGCCGATTCTCTGGTCGCTGCAACCCCGTCTCCAGGTGCCGGACGGGGCCTCGATCGTGTTCTTCGAACAGCCATCGGTGCCGGACAACCCGATCCAGCGCAAGTACATCTGCCGGCGGCTGGCCCAGCTGGCCCTGGCCTGGCCTGGGCACCGGGTGATCTTCAAGCCGCGCATCTCCCGGGTGGAGGCCACCCTGCACCGACACCACGGGGAGATGGTGAGCCGCATTGAAAAACTGAGCAAGCGGGTGACCAACCTGCAGATCAGCTACAAGCCAAGCCTGAGCCTGCTGAACAGCTGCGGCTGTGCGATCACCGTGTCATCCACGGCGGCGATGGAAGCCATGGCCCTGGGGGTGAGCACCCGGATCATCAGCGATCTGGGGGTGAACGAGAGCCTGGGCAACCACTACTTCCTGGAATCGGGCGCCCTGGCCGATTTCGACGCCATCGAGCGTGACCCCTTCACCATCCGGCATGACCGCTCCTGGCTGGAACGCCAGGGGTACCGCAGCGATGGGGCCCAGCTGCTGGTCAGCACCCTATGCCACCTGCTGGAACAGCCCCTGCAGGCCCCGTCCCAGCTCCAGGCGGGCCCACCGGGATGGGGCAGCCAGGCCTGGCAGGCCTATGCCCTGGCCAAGGGGGGCCGACGGATGCTCAGTTCAGCGGGGTCCCGATCCAAGCTGAAGGCCAGCCACCAGGGACTCGAACTGCTGCGGCGCCTGCGCCAGAACCTGGTGGGGTTCTGGCTGCTGGAACGGCTGCTGAAGGGACGATGACACGCTCACGATGAACCTTGGCCTGGTCTGTCAACGCGAGCCTGGAGTGGGCGCCTGCCACCTGCTCGCCACCGAGCTGCGGCATCTGGGCGTCACCGTGACCCTGATCCCGGCCGACGCCCCCCTGCCTGGCGGAGCCGCGGACGGACGATCGATTCCGCTGGAGCCCCTGGCCGCGGCCAGCGGTGACCTGCTCTTCGGCCTGGACGCCATCGGCGTGTTTCTGGAGGGTCCCGAGCTGGTGGCCTTCCGCCAGGTGCACGCCGCGGCAGCCAGGCTGAGGGGCCGGGCCCCGGTGCCCCTGTTCACCGGGCCCATCCGCCCCCTCTGCGGCGATGCCCTGGCGGCCGACCTGCTGCCCCGGCTTGGCTATGACCTGATCTGCTTGCAAGGCGAAGCCCAGGTGCAGGAGCTGGCCTGGTTGGTGAGGGGCAGCCGCGATCACCAGCACCAGCAGGTCGCCATCGGGCTGTGGTGCGTCCCCCACCAGCCGATCGGCCACAGTGAGCCTGCCGCCAAGCTGCTGCTGGTGCTCGACCAGGCGGACATTCCGCCCTCGCCCTTTGCCAATGGGGTGCTCTACCAGCGCCTGCGGACCATCGCCCAGGACAACGCCGGCTGGCTGGTGCGCATCCAGCCGGATGGGCCGCTGGCCGAGGAGCCCGACACCTGGCCCGACACGAGTCTGGCCTGGCACCACCACCAGGACCGCACTCCCCCCGCCAATCTGCAGCTGGGGCGGGCCGATGATCTGCCACTGGCCCTGATGCAGGCCAGTGCCTGCCTCGGCATCTCCTCCAGCTGGCTGCTCACCGCCATGGTGTGGGGCAAGCCCACGGCAGTTCTGGGCGACTACGGCATCCGCACCGAGTTCAACGGGCCGCTGTTCTTTGGCTCCGGGGCCATGCACAGGCTGGCCGACTGCCTGCCCCTGGACCGCATGCTCGAGCTGCCCCGCCCCAATCCCCGGTGGCTGGCGGCGCGGGGTTGGGCCATTGCCGACGGCCCCCAGCGGCTGCTGCAGCGTGTGCGGGAGCTGCAGCGATGACCCTGCAGCTGCTGCTGGTGGCGGATAGCGACAGCCAACTGCTGGCCTGCCAGGCACTGGCCCGCTTCGGCGGCGAGCAGGAGGTGCGGATCACCGTGAATGCCATCCCCAGGGCAGGCACCCCGGCCGCCCTCCTGGCGACCCTGCGCAGCATGGGCCCGCTCTGGGAGCTGGGCCTGCGCCAGCTGCTGGCCGAGCCGCGTCTCGACCAATTCGATGCCATCGGGGTGTATCTCACCGGCAGCAAACTGGCTGAATTCCGCAGCTGTTACCACAGCACCCGCCAGTCGCTAGGGCGGCGGCAACGGCCCCTCTTCTGTGGCTTCAACGGCGTGGTGCTCGAGCGGTTCGAGGAGGCGATCGCCTGGCGGTTGGGCTACGACCTGATCTGCCTGAACGGCCCCCGCGATGAGGCCAGATTGCGGCAGTTTCTGGAGCACACCCCATTCAGCCGCCAGCGCTGCGTGCTCACGGGCCTGGGCAGAAACCGCAATCCAGCCAGCCAGCCAGCGCCCGCCGACGGTCGACCCCGACGCCTGGTCTTCGCCGAGCAGGTGGTGATGCCCGCTGCGCCGGCCGAACGGCGCCGACTGGTGCGGATCCTGGCCGGCCTGGCGCGCCGCTCTCCCCATTGGGAGCTGCTGATCAAGCCGCGGGTGGCGCCGCACGAGAGCACGTTCCACAGCGTGGACACCCACATCAGCCAGACCCTGGTGGACGCCCTGGGCAGCCCACCCACCAACCTCAGGCTCAGCTATGCCCCGCTGCCGCAGCTCCTGCTGGAGAGCAGGCTGCTGGCCACCGTGTCGTCCACGGCCCTGTTCGACGCCCTGGATCTGGGTTGCAAGCCGGTGGTGATGGACGACTTCGGCCTGCGCCAGGACCTCGGCACGTCCTTTTTCGCCGGTTCGGGGCTGCTGCAGTCGCTGGCCAGCGTGGACGACCTCGACAGCCTGGCCGAGGGTTCCGATCCCGACCCGGACTGGCTGCACTGGGTGGGGTACCACCCCGCCTTCTCGCCTCGGAATCTGCTGGAGGCGCTGCGGCAGCTGGAAAATCAGCCCGAATCCCCACTACCGCTGGAGCTGGCCGGCTACGTGGTGAACGCCGCCGACCTCTCCACCAACCAGCTGCGCCGCGGTGCCGAGACCGCCATCCGCTGTGGCGACCAGGGGGAGGCGATCCGCCTGCTGGAAATCGCCCAGCTACAGCGACCGGACAACCGCAACATCAGCCGGCGTCTGGCGGCGGTGCGGCAAGGCAACCGCTGGTTACGTCGCCTGGCGCTGCTGGTGACCCCACGCTTCCGGCTTTAGAGTTCTGCTTCGCTCCTGGAGATGAAAGATACGTGCAATCGGTGCAGATCGAGCGGAATTTCACCCAGTACGTGGTCTTCTCCGAAGACTCCTTGCTCACGGCCCTGAACAAGATCACGGCCAACCAGTGCCGCCTGATCTTCGTGGTGTCCGAAGGGGGGATCCTCCAGGGGGTGCTCAGTGATGGGGACTTCCGCCGCTGGATCGCCGCCACCGATCTGATCGACCTGAACAGGCCGGTCACCGCCGCCATGAATCCAGCCTGCATCGCCGCCTCGGAGGACAGCGGCCCTGCGGAACTGGCCAGCCTGCTCTCCCCCAAGATCCAGGTCATACCCCTGCTCGACGACCATGGCCGCGTGGTGGGGGTGGCCCGCGGTGGTCAGCGGCGCCTGCTGCTGGCCGACCGGCCGATCGGGGACGGTGCGCCTGTGTTCGTGATTGCCGAGATCGGCAACAACCACAACGGCAGCCTCGAGCTGGCCCTGCGGCTGATCGATGCCGCCGCCGCCGCCGGCGCCGACTGTGCCAAGTTCCAGATGCGCGACATGGGCCAGCTGTACGTCAACGCCGGCGACAGCAACGACATGGCGTCCGACCTGGGCACCCAGTACACCCTCGACCTGCTGGAGCGCTTCCAGCTCAGCGACGACGAGCTCTATCGATGCTTTGACCACACCCTCAAGCGCGGTCTGATTCCCCTCTGCACGCCCTGGGACAGCACCAGCCTGGAGAAGCTCCACCGCTGGGGCATGGCAGGTTTCAAAGTGGCCTCGGCCGACTTCACCAACCACGATCTGCTCACTGCCATCGCCGGCACGGGCAAGCCGCTGATCGCCTCCACCGGCATGGCCACCGAACAGGAGATCAGCGCCGGCATCCGCCATCTGCGCCAGCAGGGTGCCGCCTTTGCCCTGTTGCACTGCAACTCCACCTATCCGACTCCGTTCAAGGACGTGAACCTCCGCTATCTGCGGCGGCTTGCCGAACTGGCGGAGGGACCGGTGGGCTACTCCGGCCACGAGCGGGGCTACGCCGTGCCGATCGCCGCGGTGGGGCTCGGCGCCAGCGTGATCGAAAAACACATCACCCTGGACCGCGGCATGGAGGGCAACGACCACAAGGTGAGCCTGCTGCCCGAGGAGTTCACCGCCATGGTCACGGCCATCCGAGCGGTAGAGGAATCGATGGGCTCCGAGGCATCCCGCAGCCTCAGCCAGGGGGAGCTGATGAACCGGGAGGTGCTGGCCAAGAGTCTGGTGGCCGCCTGTCCGATTGCGGCCGGAACCCCGATCAGCCGGGACATGGTGCGCATCCAGAGCCCCGGCCAGGGCCTGCAGCCCTATCGGCTCAACGACCTGCTGGGCAAGATCCTGAGCTGCGACAAGGGCGAGGGGGAGTTCTTCTTTGAATCCGATCTGAAGCGGCCCGCCGCGGCCCCGCGGCCCTACCGATTTCAGAATCCATTCGGGGTGCCGGTGCGCTACCACGACCTCCACCAGTTCAGCGGGGCCAGCAATCTGGACCTGGTGGAAATCCACCTCAGCTACAAGGACGTGGAGGTGGACATCGACGGCGTGTTACCCGAGCGGTTGCCGATGGGTCTGGTGGTGCACGCGCCCGAACTGTTCGCAGGCGATCACACCCTGGATCTCTGCAGCACCGATGACGCCTATCGGCTTCATTCGGTGGCCGAACTGCAGCGTGTCCTCAACCTCTCAGCGCGGCTGCGCCAGCACTTCGACTGCCCCGGCGACGTGCTGCTCGTGACCAACGTGGGAGGGTTCTCCGCCAATCGCCACCTGAGTGCCGCCGAACGGGGGCCCCTGCTGGAACGATTGGCCTGCAGCCTGGCCGAGTTGCGCTGCGATGGTGTGGAACTCATTCCCCAGACCATGCCCCCCTTCCCCTGGCACTTCGGCGGGCAGCGCTATCACAATCTGTTTGTGGATCCCGACAGCATCGAAGCGTTCTGCCGCGAGCAGGGCTTGAAGGTGTGCCTGGACGTTTCGCACTCCAAGCTGGCCTGCAATCACCTGCACGTGTCCTTCTCCCACTTCCTGGAGAGGATCCTGCCGTTCACGGCCCACCTGCACCTGGCTGACGCCTCGGGAGTGGACGGGGAAGGCCTGCAGATCGACGAGGGGGATGTGGACTGGGCCGATGTGTTCCGACTGCTGCGTCTGCTCGCCCCTGGGGCCTCGTTCATCCCCGAGATCTGGCAGGGGCACAAGAACAACGGCGAAGGGGCCTGGCTGGCCCTGGAGCGACTCGAGTTGCACCAGCTCACAGTGGGCCAGACATCCCTGGTGGCCGCGTGATGAATCCGCTGGGGAGCGCCCCGCTGGAGGTGGGCGAGCACTTCATTCTGTTCAACCACCTGCCCCTCATTTATGGCCGGGTACCCAAGGTGGCGAATTCATCGGTGAAGGCGGCGCTCACCCGCCTACTGGATCAGCCGCCGGAGGAGGGATACCGCACAACGGCCGATTCTCTGTGGCGCAAGGGCACCCACGGGGAAACCAGCATGATCGATGCGACAGCAGCCCTGGAACGGCGCAGCAGCCATTTCTGCTTCAGTTTCGTTCGCAATCCCTTCGTCCGGCTTGTGTCGGCCTACAACAACAAGCTTGTTGAGAATGAACACCTCTCCACCGCCATGCAGCGGATGGGGTTGGAGCGCCACATGCCATTTGAACACTTTCTGGATGTGGTGGCGGCCACCGGGGACGCCGATCTGGATGTACACCTGTTGCCCCAGAGCAGCATTCTCTGCAGCGGCGGCATTCCCGTACCTGCCTTCATTGGCAAGCTGGAGGCCATGGGCGACCACTGGCTGCGGCTGCGACGACGCATGCGACAGGCCGGCCTGCCTGCGCTGGGAAAACTGCCCAGCAAGAACGTGCGCCGTGCCGGTGACACCGACCTGAGCGACTTCTTCCATAACGACCAGCTGATCGAACGGGCACTGGATCGCTACCGTGACGACGTGAGGCTGTTCTATGCCGACCACGACCTCGATCGGCTGGCCTGCGGCGAACTCAGCGGCACAGCCCAGCCCTTGGAACGGGCCTGCGTGCCCATCCCGGCTTGAGACGAAGCCCCAGCGACCCTGACGTAGAATTGCTTTACTGCGATCAATTCGCCGCTCTGGGAGTTTGCTTTGGGTCTCAATCGTCGTCTGCGCGTAGCCATCGAGGCGGGCTTGAGAGGGGAGCATCAACAGGAAGTGGAAAGCCTGGGCAGACGCCTGCCCAATTTCATCATCATTGGCGCGGCCAAGTCAGCAACAACGACTCTCACAACAATTCTGCCGCGCCATCCTGATTTCTTCATCAGTCGACCGAAGGAACCCAAGTTCTTCGGCCGGTGCTACGACCGGGGCTGGGCCTGGTATAGCCGGATGTTCCGAGAGGGAAGGGGCTACAAGCTTCGAGGCGAGGGCAGCACCATGTATGCCAGCGCCCTCAACAGCTTTGCCCATGCTCCGGCCTTGATGCATCGCTACTTGCCGAATGCGAAGTTGGTCTATGTGGTGCGCCATCCGCTGGACAGGATTATTTCCCATTGGCGCCATCGCAAGGGACGCAAACCGAGAAGTCCTGGTTTTGAAGCCCTACTGCGCTCCCGTCACCTGCGAAAACTGGTGGTGGGTTGCTCGATGTATCACGAACAGCTTCAGAAATTTCGCCAATACTATCCTGACAACCAGATCCATTGCCTCACCTACGAAGACCTGATCAGCGCCCCCTACCCAACCCTTGCCGAGCTGCTCACCTTTCTGAAGGCATCAACAGCCCCAAGCCTGATTGAGCGCCTGCTGGACAACGGACAACTGCCCCGCGTCAACGAAGCAGGGGACAAAGGAAGGGCTTTGGTTGCCCCTCCCGAGTGGACGCCCACTCTGAGAAGCCAGGTGCTCCAAGTGATCCAACCAGACGCCGTTCAAATGCTGGCCTACATGAACAAGAGCTCTGACACGTGGACTCTTTAATCCCCTGCAACCATCACTGATCGCTTTCTCTATGGAGAGATTGCGAGATGGTCAGAAATCATGGCCGCAACCCTGGGGTTGCATGCGGCCGCCACCTGGGGCCAGGCATCAATGTCCTGACGAATCGGATTGAGCCGAAGCAGCTCCGTTTTGAGGAAGGGGAACTGCAGCTCCTCCAGCAACTCCCGCCAATGGGTATGGGTGACATTGCCATGCTGCCCTGCCAGAAAAAGCGCTTCTTGTGTGAAACCGGCGTCGGCAAGTACACCGCTCCAGCCCACCTCATAGGCCATCACCAGATCAAGCTTGGAAGACCAGATTCCAATCTGCTCCCAGAAAGTCCAGAACAGCGAACTGCGCAACAGCCGCGCACCATAGGCAACAAAATAGCTCTGCAGATGGGAACGAATCGCCGTGCTTTCCGTAAGCCCAACCACATCCGCCCGACTCACGGCCAGCCGCTCAAACAGGACATCCAGTGGGTTCAGCGGCCCGTAACAGCTGTCATTCGTGAGAATCAAACGTGACGCATTCCGCAAGTAGGGTTTACAGAATGCCAAGCCTGCTTGCCAGCTGCCAAAGTCATAGCCCTCGTTCTGGCGAACCAGAACGACATCACAGAGCTTTCGAAGTGCCGCCATTTCCCCGGGACGATGGCGTAACGCGGGCGCGGCGGAAACAAAGGCCAGATCGGCGTGGGCGCGATAGGCCCGCAATTGCTCCAGCACATCGGGCCGAACATCTCCATTGGCATCCCAGTGCACATAAATCAGGAACGGACGCTGGCCCCCGGGCTTGAATCCCTCCCGCACCCAGGCACTGAGGAAGCGCTCGCGCGCCGGGGCCAAGGGCCGGGGCGGCAGGGCCATCGGTTCGAAGCGATGGGATGCGGGCCCCAGGAAGCGGTGGTAGAGGGGGTCACCCCGCTGAAAGCGAAGGGGGTAGCGGCCACGCAAGGCCGCCGATTCCCGGGCCAGGCGATTGCGCTTTTCACCGCTGAAATCGTTGCCCCGACTCTTCGATTCGGCATGGATGATCCGGGGTGCGGGCGTCACGATCACAGCGCGCCCAGCGGCGGTGAGGCGCCAGCAGAGATCAACATCGTTGTAGGCGACGACAAACGATTCATCAAAACCCGCCAACTGATCAAACTCGGCACTGCGGATCAGCAGGCAAGCTGCCGTAGCCGCCGACCATTGCTCCTGCAGCTCCAGCACGGCAAAGGGCTCGGTGTCGATACCGGGCCTCAAGCCTTTGCCCGGCGAGAGAATGTCGTGGGGCTGGCGGGCTGCCGCAGCCAGACCGTGGTGCTGGATGGTGTTGTCTTCAAAGAGAAGGCGAGCACTCACGGCGGCCGTGGTGCTCATGGCAAAGGGATGCAGGAGTTCCTCAATCGGTCCCGGCGACGCAAAGCAGATGTCGTTGTTGAGAAAAAGGAGAAAATTACCTCTGCAGAACTGTCGTGCCCGGTTATTCAGGGCGGCAAAGTTAAAGGGAGAGTCATCGCGCAGAGCGATCAGGTTCACGCCGCGTGCTGCCGCCAGGGGTGCCAGTTCTTCCGCCAGAGCCGTGGCCTCTGGCTCGACACTGCCGTTGTCCACCAGCACCAATTCCAGCGGTGTGGGTCCCGCTTGCGCCAGCAGGCTGACCACGCACTGGCGGGTGAGTGCGGCCTGGTCTCGGAACGGGATGATCACGGAGACGAGATCGGCAGCAGCGGCGCAGTAGTGCAGCCGAAAGCTGCCCTGGCGGGGGCCGGACACCAGGGAACCCCCGGGCACCATCCACGCGGTGGCCTGCCTGCGCGTGAGCTGCTCCAGCTCCAGCAACTGCTCACAGCTGAACAGATGGCGCTGGTCGGGAGTACTGATCGACAGGAGGGTGGGATTGGACGTGGGCTCACGACGCAGCAAGGCCTGGGGCAGGGCTGTGATCTCTCCTCCCCGCTCCAGCCACTGCAGGCCGAGATCCTTCAACAGGGCATGCAGCGACCCATAGGCCGGCTGCAGGTGCAGGCCCGGCAGGCCCGTGGCGGCCAGGCTGACCAGGCCAGCCAGCTGACCACGGCTGAGCAGGCGAAATGCGGTGGTCTGGGCCACAAACTGCCGCAGGCCATAGCGAAGCGGTGACTGGCACCACAGCACTTCCTCATCGGTGCAACAGAGATGGTGGGGGTGCCAGGCGAGGAAACCGGCCAACTGCTGCCAGGCCCCCGGGGCGAGCTGGTCGTGGGGCCCCACCAGCGCCAGCACGGCCTGGGCCCCCGCCCCTGCCTCCTCCTGCCCGGCCAGGAGCCGGAGCTGCTGCGCCGGATCACCTGCTTCCCCACCACCGAGCTGCAGCACGCCAGCCCGGGGGAAGCCCCCCTCGGCAGCCAGCTGGCAGGCGCGCTGCCGCAACCAGTCCAGGCCCCGGTCGGCCACCTGGGCGGCCGTCGCCGCCAGCACCAGCACCCCCTCCAGGGCGGCAGGCCTGAGGGGTTGATCCCGATGGGGCAGTAGATCCGGGTCGAGCCTGGGCTTCTCCGCCCCAGCTGGGCCAGCCAGCCAGTGACCCAGAAACGCTCGAACCTGGTGGGGTCGGCGACGGGCCAACCAATGGGCGGAGATGGCCAGCAGGGCGGGGGTTGCGCTCGGCCGCAGCGGCAGGATCTCGCGCACCCCCCCGCTGGTCTGGGCCAGCTGGCAGAACGGACGGCCCCGCAGCCCGGCCAGCCCCCGGATCAGCGCCAGCCAGCTGGCCGGCGGGGGCTCCGTGCCGTTCCACAAGAGATAGTGGGCGCCCCCCTCCAGCACGCGGCGGCTGGCGTCCAGCACCAAATGGGCCGCAGAGCTGGCGTCGCCCACCGCCACGCTGCCATCCAGCACCAACGCCTGCGCCAGGCGGGCTCCGTCCGGCTGACCCGGCCCTTGGATCCAGATCCAGGGGTGTTCGAGCAGTCCATCCAGCTGGCTGGGTGCCCAGCGGGCCAGGGCCGTCACGGGCTGGTCGGTGGTGCTCCGGGGTGGGGCGGCCTGGGCCCTGGCCACCAGGCTGGTCTCCCGGGCGAGACAGTCGAGGGCCGAGCTGGTTCGCAACCAGCGGCGGCCCGCCCGGCTCAGCTGCATCAGCTGCTGGTAGCAGCCGATGTTCAGGGCGGGCAGCCCCGCGTAGAGGGGACGTTCCCCGCGCAGCACCTGGTTGAGGGGCCCGACCACAAACGCGAAAAGGTCGCAGCCGTGGGCCATCTCCACCAGGAGCGGATCGAGGCAGCACTCGCGCAGCAGCTCGGGGAAGCGAGGAGCCAGCAGGATGGTGGCGGGCACCAGATCGGGATCCAGAAAAACAGGATCCAGGCCGGGGTGACAACTGGCGAGCACGGGGCGCAGCAGGGTGGCCGGGTAGCCCTGCTCCCGCAACTGGGCCAGCAGGGCCAGGCAGTCCGTGGGATTCCCGGCGGCGAGGGCCTGCCGCAGACGGCCGAGCGAGGCTGGAGAGTCCATGCTGCGGCCAGAGTGGTGCGAGCCTATTCAAAAGCGCCACGTAGGCTGGCCCGGCTTGCAATGAGCCATGTTTGGCTGGGCCTCACCACAACCGATTCCCCCCCGCCTGGAGGAGCTGCTGGAACGGGCCGGGGCGCTGCGCAGCGAGTGGTTTGAACGCCGGGGCAGCGACGTGGTGGTCTTCCTTCCTCCCCACCTGCTGCTCTCCACGGGCAGGCTGCCCCATGCCGCCATCCTCGCCAGCTACCGGATGCTGGACGGCTGCGGCCACGGGCCCGAGGTCCCAGCCCCCCCCTTGCTGCTCAATGGGGAGCGGCTGCTGAGCCTCAGCGCCGACGAGGTGGCCAGCTGGCAGCCCTGCCAGCCCCTGCCGAGACCCTGCCCCCTCGGCTCACCGCCGCAGCTGGCTGCTGCCCTGACGGCAGCACTGCTGGCGGCGGATCCGCACCTGGCCCAGACCTACCAGACACTCGACGCCCGTTCGGAGCGGGGTGGGGCGGCGGCCGATCTCCACTACCGGGACCGGATGGGCTGCCACAACCCAGACGAACTGGTGCAGAGCTGGAACCAGCACCTGGAGCGCAGCCAGGCAGAACATGATCTTGCCCTGCTGAGGCAACAGCTGCTGGATCTGGAGCGGGAATGCGAGCGGCAGTTCCTCACCTGTCGTGAAGCAGACCGCAAGCTGGGCTGGCAGCGGCAGGTGAGCCAGAAAACCGGCGCACAGCTGCATCGCTACAGCGATCTGCTGCAGCGGCTGCTGGTGATCCAGGGCCGTGTGCTGTGACGCGGATTGTCGTGAGCAGCGGCACCACCGACGCGCACAACACCAACCACCGCCTCAGAATACGGATCAGCCACGGATTCCAGGAACTGGGGCTCCCCAGCCGCTCCTGCGCAGTAGAGCAGATCCCCACCCTGGTGCGCCGCGAATCCGTTGATCTGCTGCTGATCACGGGCTCGATCGCGGATCCGGCGGTGGATCTCCCCTGGCTGATTCGGTGCGCGCAGCAGCAGCACTGCCGCGTGGCCTTCTGGCTGCACGACGACCCCTATGAGTTCGATCTGCACTGGCGGCTCGCCGATCTCGGCTGTCCGGTGTTCAGCAATGAGCCGAATTGCCTCCCCTACTACCCACCCAGCTGTCGAGCCCGGCCCCTGGCCCTGGCCGCCTCTCCCCTGGATGATCTGCCGGTGGGGCCAGCAGAAGAGGCACCGGAGGTGGACCTGGCCTTCTGCGGAGTCGCTTTCCCCCAGCGCGTTGCCACGCTGCGGCAGCTGGGGGCTGCGGGCTTCCGCCTGGCCTGCTGGGGGGAAGGCTGGCCGGACGATCTCGAGGGAGGCGTGAACCTGCGGCTGGGTCCCGCCGGGCTGAGGCAGCTCTACCGCCGCTGCCTGTTCGTGGTGAATCTGGGCCGGGAGCTGGCCATCGCCAACCGGCGCCATCAGATCGCCGCCTCCATGCCTGGTCCACGCACCTTCGAAGCCGCCCTGTTCGGAGCTGTGCAGCTCTACCTCGGCCAGAGCCCGAGGATCGGCCAGTACTACACCTCCGAGCAGGGGGTGATCCCAGCCGGCAGTGTGGAGGAGGTAGGAGCATGGCTGGAGCGGGCCAGGCGGGAACCCCAGTGGCACCGGCAGCTCGGCGACGCTGCGGCCCAGCACACCCGGCGCCGGCATCTCTATCGGCACCGCTGCCACGACCTGCTGGCCGCGCTGCACGGCGACGGTGAATCGGCATGAGGCTGCTGCTCTACGACACGGAGATGCGGTCGGCCAACGGCTATCTGCCACGGGCCATCGCCACCGCTGCCGAGGGGCTGCTGGGCCCGGCCCATGTACGCCTGTGCGACCACGCCACAGTGGTGGGTCTGGCGGCATCGGGGGCCTGGGATGGCCTGCTGGCCATCGGCGGGGCCGGCGCCGATCTCCATCTGATCACGGCCCTGATGGAGACACCGATCCGGCGCATTCTCTGGACCACGGAGGACCCCTACGAACGGCGCCTGCTGGAACGGGTGGAACCGGCCTTCCACCATGTGTTCAGCAACGAGCAACTCTGTGGCGGGGTGAGCCCGCACACCACGTTCCTGCCCCTCGCGGCGGAACCCTCCCTGCACCAGCGGCCCCTGCGAACCCGTGACAGCGACTACCTGGTCGACCTCACCTTCGTCGGCACGGCCTGGCCCAACCGGGTGCGCAGTCTCAACCGCCTGCTCCGCCAGCTGCCGGCCGATCTGCGGCTCCACCTCTGCCTGCCCTGGAACCGGCACATCCCCGAGCCCCAGCTGCCCGGCATCGGCGTGCTGCCCCAGCAGCGCTTGGGCATGGCCGATCTCTGCGACATCTGGAACCGCTCCCGGGTGGTGCTGACGATCGGCCGGGAGTTCACGGCGGCCGGATCGGCCAGTGCGCAGGCGCGGGGAACCTCACCGCCCCCCCGGGTATACGAAACGGCCCTGGCCGGAGGCTTTCAGGTGGCCCTGGCCGGGGCGGGCATGGAGCTGGAGGCGGCCTACGGCAACCGGATTCCCATCGCGGCCGATGAAGCTGAGGCGGCCGCCCTGGTCGTGGCCCACCTGGCAGACCCCGACCAGCGGATCGCCCGGGCCGCGGAAATTCAGGCGCATACCCTGGCACACCACACCTATGGCCATCGGCTCGCCGCGGTGCTCGACCGGTTTGCAAGCCTGTCCGCCAGCCGGGACCAGCCGGCGATCCAGCTGCCCCGCAGAGAGCCAGCCGTACTGCACCTCGCCCACAACCTGGTGGGACTGGGCCTGCGGCGCCCCGGAGGCACGGAGGCGTACGTGCAGGAGATTGCCCTGCAGCAGCAGCGGAGCAGACCGAACCGAAGGGTGCTGGCCCTGGCACCGAAGGATGCGATCCGGCTGGCTCTGCTGGACTACGGGCCGGATCGGGCCCAGTTGCTGGACACGATCCGGTTGGGGCGGGTCAGTCGGCTGTCGGGCAGCAATCAGACCTATGAACGGGCCTTTGCCCAGGTGATCAGCAGCCAGGGCATCGGTCTGGTGCACGTGCATCACCTGATCGGCCTGCCCCTGAGCCTGCCGATCGTGGCCCGGGCCCTGGGTTGCCGCGTGGTGCTGACCCTGCACGACTTTCACTTCGTCTGCCACCGCTACACCCTGCTGACTCCGCAGGGGCAGTTCTGTCGCATCGATGCGCAGGACAACCCCGCCATCAGCTGCCGCCTCTGCCTGCAGGCCAGCGGCATGCGGGGCGACGAGCGCCAGCGGCGGCTGGCCCTCACGCGCCGCAGCATTGCCGCTGCGGACACGATCTTGGCCAGTACCGCCAGCAGCGCGGAGCTCGTGGCGGCGATCTACCCAGAGGTGGCCGATCGCATCCAGGTGCTGGAGATGCTCACTCCCGGCCTGGAGGAGCTGGACCGCGCCCGGCGCAAGCGCACCTGGAGCCGACACCCAGGCCCCCTTCAGGTGGGTGTGATCGGCAATGCCGTGCCCCACAAGGGCCTCGCCACCCTGGTGCAGGTGATCCGGGCAAGCCACGACCTGCCCATCGATCTGCACATCCTGGGGGCGACGCCCGAACTGCACGAGGCGCTGCGGGAGGCAGGCCTGTCGAGCGGAGATCCCCCGATCATGAGCTACCAGGGAAGCTACGGTCGCCCCGAGCTGATCGCCCGACTGCTGCAGCTGGATGTGGCCCTGTTCCTCTCCACCTGGCCGGAGACCTACAACATCTGCCTGGGCGAGGCGATGCGACTGGGGGTGGTGCCGGTGGCCACCGACCTGGGGGCTCACCGCGACAGGGTGAGGGATGGGGAGACCGGCATCCTGGTCAAGGCCGACAACCCACTGGAGGTGATCCAGGCTCTGCTGACGCTGCAGGGCGACCGGCAACTGCATGCCCGGCTTGCCGCTGCTGCCGCCGCTGTACCCCTGCAGAGCAGCGCCTGCCACGGGGAGCAACTCGAGGCGATCTACGCCCGGCTGGCCCCCTGGCGAGGCCAGCACAGAATTGAGCCACCGCTTCGCCTGGATTCCCAGCTCGAACTCGAGGCCCTCGGCCTGCGCCTGGCCCAGAACCGCTGGGGTGAGCCGGGCGTGAGCTGGGACGAACCAGCCTGAGGGCGTCCATCCAGCCCGGCGGGATGGCAGCCGCTCAGATAGGAGCCCAGAGCCCTTCATTCCTGCAGTCTCTTTGCTGGGAAAATCCCGAAGGCAAACGGAAGTGAATCGAACGATTCACACCTTCAGCGGCGTGGTTGGAGGGATGCACCGCTGCCGCTCAGACGTCAATCAACGGCAGGCCCCGATCCTGACCAAGCCCAGTTCAAGGGCTATTCACCCTCATCAAGGGCCGGGGTGGAAGCCTGCCCATCCCGCAGATCTTCCACCGTAATCGAATAGCCGAGCTCCCTGGCCAGCTCCACGGCAGCACGGTAGCGGGCATGGCGCAGACGAAGCCGCAACAAGCGGTCGTGACGCAGACGGAAACGAAAATCGCGGTAATCCGGAGAAGGTTGATTCGTCACGGACTGGCCAGCAGAGAGCAGATGATCATCACCGAAGATCTTGGATAAACGGCTCAGAATGCCGAGTGGGCTTCCGGAGAAAATGCCAAAGCCATAGCGAATTCATCGCCAAGATTATAAGCACGAACCCTGGTCGAGGCAGGGAGATAACCGAGGGCTATCAGGCTCTTGATTACTTGCCTTAAGCTTTCACTCGTGAACTTCCAACAATGAACATCAACATATGGATTATCTTGAAATTCATGGCAAGCATGCTCCAATCTGTCACGAAGATTCATGGGCAGCTGGATAGCTGGGTCGGGGGCAGTTCGCCAATCTGAAACCGTGAAGCAACGGTGCTCAAGGATGGATTCAAGAGCCGGCTTGGTTCGACCTTCCAGATGGGCCGCCAGAACATTCACAAGGCGGGAGGGAGCCAGGTACCGGTCAAAACAGCGGCGTCGATCCGGGATCGAGCACAGATAGAGACCGTGGGGATTGAGCAACCTGGCAACCTCTTGTAGATGGGCCACCAAATCAGGCTGGTGCTCCAAACAGTGCTGGGAAACGACAGCATCATATCTTTGATTGATTTGCCCATAACCCCCATCGGAGAGCACAAACCGAATCGGCGGCACGGTATCGGGATTACGCCCTGGAATGTCCCTGGCCCTTGCCACGAGCTCAGCAGTGCCCAGATAGTCTGCGTAATCAATAGCAACCGCGGATCCACGCAAAAACTCCACCGCAGGTCGGTCGAAAGGCCCGATCTCCAACACGGAGCGACACGGCTGCAGACAGTGGAGCAGGTTGGCCCAGTTGCTCACCGTGGAGGCATTCTCACCACCGCGTCGGCCAGCTTTGTGCCAATGCTGCCGTAGCTCGGAACGGCGTAATCCTTCCAGCTCCGAATAGCGCTCCCTGTAACTACAGGGATCGAATGCTGGCGGGAGGGTAAACACGCAGATGCGAAATGCTTGCACCACCTTAGCCGACTGACCATCAGCCGAGACCCACAAGAAGGACGCTGGAAAACCAGTGATAATGCTGAGACCAGAAGTGGAAGCCTCGCGATTCAGGCATGAAAACTTACGCTAAACTGAACAGATGATCGACGAATCGCTGGAACCGCTGGCGGATGCCTGGCGCGCCTTTTTTGCCACCCAGGCCGCCGAGCTCCCCCAGGAAAGGCTGGAGGCCATCAGCCAGCTGGCTCTCGGGCGGGTCCAATCATTCGACCTCAACTCACCGCCGGATCCTCTGCGTGGGTTCTGCGGGCGCGCAACCTGTCAGGAGCTGGTGATCGAAGCTGCTGGATTGCGCTCTCAAGGCCTCTTCCCCCCCGTCCTGTCCAGCCAGCCAGGAGAGATTCTCGCCAGTCGCCTCGTTCTGAACTGGAATGTACTTCTGATTCGAGAAGAAAATCAATTAATCCTGATCTTTCAAGGTGTAACCAGTTGCGATGCAGTTCTAATCCCAGGGCTGAATACTCTTCTTTTCATTTGCCACATTAACTTCCAACGCGTGGCGGCATGCGTAGCAATTCTGAGTCGAACTCCAGACTTCTTCAGTCCTGAGTTGAAACCCAGCTTTGGTGGCTACCTGGTTGGGCACTCCAGGCCCTACCACTGTTTTTATGATGGGTTGCTGGCTCTGGAATGCATCCGACAAGCAGGTCAACTTAGCAGCGAGGATTGCATTTTTTCCAAGTCTGACGAGGCTTTCCTTGATCTCGGCAGCTGCCTGGCCTTGGATCAGGTTCATCAGCGCCTGGACAGAGATGCTCTCAACCAGTACTGCTCGAGCCATCATGTCTATCTCCTGCAACTCGGATTTTGGTTCAACACCCGGGCGCAGAACCAGGAGCTCAGGCAGCTCGCTGCGGCGGTGGATGAGCCGATTCGGCAAGCAGCCCTCCAGCATTCAATGATCAATGAAATCGGCGCCATTGAACCGCTGAAGCAATTTCAGCCCCTGCTCTGGATAGGAATCACCGGCCAGAAGCGCTGCTGGATCGAGCAGGTGAATGGGACGGCCGAGCTGCTGAACAACCTATATCAGCTTTACCCCAGGCTTGGCATCGTCTTCGATGGCTGGACGCCTCCCCTGATCAGCTCAGATTATCACCGCAAAGAAATACGCAATGACAACAAGATTATTCAAAAAATAATTCGCAAGCTCAATTTCAAGACCCGTAAAAACATAAGTATTGTCGCCGGACTGCCATTGCTGGAAAAGGTTCGAATTGGCCTCGAAACAGATGCATTTGTAGCAAATTACACTACGGGCTCCCTTGCCATTGCACGCATCTGTGGCAAGCCAGGAGTGGGACACATGGGCCGCCGGATGATGGCGTCAAAGCACCAGCACATCCACCACTTAACCCGAGAACCTGATCCAGATTGTGTACGAGATGCCAGCGATGAAAGCATCCCAACAGGCTATGTGAACTACAGCATTCCCTGGCAGGCTGTCTACAATGAACTCATAGACATTCTAGATCATATTCCCATCACTGCCAAGCAGAAGTCCTCCCACCTGGCTATTCCGCAACAGGGGGATGGGTGATGGCTGTGCTGATCAACCCGGTCCATCAAGTCCAACGGGTCTCTTCAGGGCCTGCCTGGCTCGGCGGTAGCCGCTTCCCATGGATGGCGATCCCTATGCTTGCCGACAGTTTCCAGCCCTCGCCCGCCTCCGACTCGATCGCCATTCCG
Organism: Bradyrhizobium ivorense; assembly: GCA_943368005.1. Classification (GTDB taxonomy): domain Bacteria; phylum Cyanobacteriota; class Cyanobacteriia; order PCC-6307; family Cyanobiaceae; genus NIES-981. The sequence goes on from CALRKN020000008.1 coordinate 109,442, forward strand.
TCCCCAGTGGCATCGATGCCAAGGGAGTGGGATTCATCGTCTCGTCAGTGGCGAGGGTGGGGCACCCAGCATGGCTCGGCCAGGGGAACGCTTGAAGTGACCTGATGGACAGAGGAAGTCCGCCGATGTCAACGCTGCCAACCCCGTTGCCCGGGCCCATGGATGGCCCGGGGTTCCGTCACCCAGGTGCCATGGACAGGACCGTGAATGGGGCTTGGTGCCATGCCTGGCGGCACAGCATGGGACTGGAGACTTGAACACGAACCAGTCCGTCACCCTGTCCGTGCCGCTGCTCTGCCGAGGGGATGCGGAACAGCTGGATCTCTCCCTAAGCAGCATCGCGGTGGCCGCCAAGGCCACGGGACTCTGGCTCGAGGTGCAGGTGGTGCCGTGGCAGCTCACGCCGTCTGGACTGGAGCGCGTCACCGCTGCCCTCGCGTCCCATGGGCACCTGATCTGGCTGGAGCACGACGCCCCCAGCGAAGCGGCCGCCCTGAATCAGGCCTGGCGCCAGGCGCGGGGAGCGTGGATCTGGTGGCTGGAAGCGGGCGACCAGCTCGTGGCGGGAGCCCTGGGCACCTGGCTGGACATCGTCAGCCAGCAGCCAGATCTGTTGCTGGTGGCCGGCGAAGGAGAACATCTCGATGGGGACGGCCAGGTGCTCAGGCGCCATCGCGCCCTGCCCACCAGCACCTGGGTGCCGCAACTGACGATCCAGGGGCTGTATTGCCCGGGAGCGATCGTGTGGCGGCACAGCCTGCTGGCCCTCTCCGGTCCGCTGCGGGAACAGCACGATGCGTCCCACCTGCAGCTCAGCCTGATGGAAACCCTCAGAGCACACAGCCCGCGGTGCCTGGCGGTGCCCGAGCTGTGGGTACGCACCCGCAGCGCCAGCGATTGGCAGGCCCCGGGACGGTGCCGCGGCCAGGCGCTGAGCCTCACCCAGTGCCTGGCCGGACAGCTCGGCGACTCGCCCGGCGACATGCTGCACAACTATGGGCTGCAGCTCCAGCGTGGGGAGGCCCTGCCCCCTCCCGGCCGCACCTGGCTGGAGGAACTGGCGGATGCCATCACCACGGCCGAACCGCTGCTCAGCGCAGCCACCCTGCTGCGGCTGCGGCAGGGCTGGGGCCTGGATCTGGAGGTGCAGCCGTGGCAGGAGCTGCTAGAAACCCACTTGGCCGAGGCCCGGCTGGAAAACCTGTGGTGCGTGACGCTGCTGCGCAGCCTGCTGCATCCCGAACTGGGAGCCCTGCAGCTGGGCTCGCCCTGGGGCCCGAACCTGCGACTGGCCGGGCGACTGCTCAGTGCCGAGCTGTGGGGGCAGTACCGCCTGTTGCGCCAGGACGCTGGGGTCCTGGAGGTGCTCAACCGGCCGGTGCGGGGATTGCCACTGATCGGCCTGCTGCACTGGCTGGAACAGCCCCAGCTGCAACAGCGGTTTCCCCTGCCGGAGGCACTGCATCCCTATGGCCGCTGGTGGGCCGACCACGCCCAGGCCGAGCTTAGCCATATCCGTTTTGGTGCAAGTGGCCTGATCGAGGCAGAGCCTTTCGAGGAATACTCCGGGTTGGCGCAGGGTGAGCGACCCTTCGGGGTGAATCTGATCGGCCATGCCTTCGAAGTGTTCGGCATCGGCGAAGACGTGCGGATGGCCGCCCTGGCCCTGAGGAGTGCGGCAGTGCCCTTCTGCGTTGTGAATGTGCCTGCCAACAACGGCGCCTCCAGAGGCGACCGGAGCCTCGAACCCCAGACCCTGCCACCGGGAAAACTCGGTCCCTACCGGTTCAACCTGGTGTGCCTGGCCGCCCCGAGCCATGGGGCCTGGATCGCCCGGGAGGGGATGGCCCAGCAACGGGGACGCACCACGATTGTGGCCTGGCCCTGGGAAACCCAGACCTGGCCCAGGGCGTGGGAATGCCTGATCCCCCTGGCTGATGTCTTCTGGCCTTCCAGCACCTTCACCGCCCAGGCACTCAAGCCCTTCAGCGATCCCTGCCGGCGACCCATGCAGGTGATGCCCATGGCCGTTCACATTGACAGTCCGGAGCAATACCGCCAAACAGAACGCCGCCAGGCAACCCGGGAGCGATGGGGCCTGGATCCGGCTGCAAAATTGGTGTTGTTTGTCTTTGATGTCAAGTCGTCGCTGGCGCGCAAAAACCCCTGGGGCGCTATTGACGCCTTTCAACATGCATTCAGCGAGAGAAAATCAAATCAGGTGCAACTGGTCATCAAGGCCTTGCGGCCCATAGGTCCCAATGCCGAATGGGAAAAATTGCAAAGACAAGCAAGCGAAGACCCCCGCCTCATGCTCATCGACAAAGACCTTGAGCGACAGGAATTGCTCGAGCTGATGGGTTGCTGTGATGTATTCCTTTCCATGCATCGCAGCGAAGGGTTTGGCAGAGGAATTGCCGAAGCGGGGATCCTCGGACTTGAGGTTGTCACCAGCAGCTTCGGTGGAAATGCTGACTTTTGCCTGGGCAGCTCCTTTTACCTGGTGACCTGCAGTCCCTCGGCCATCACCGCCAACGCCTACCCCCAGGCGGAGGGGCACATCTGGGGAGAGCCGAATCGTGAAGAGGCCATCCAACACCTTCAGCGAGCCACAAGGAGCCAGCCCCCCGTGCCTGCGGTGCAGAACTCCAATCCGATCCTCGATCAACTGACCAAGGAAGCCTGCGGCCAGCGCTACGTCGAAGAACTGAACAAGCTTCTGCACCTCCTGACTCTCCGCCTGGACAACCAACCGTTTCCAACGGCCGTCCCGGAGAGACCCGCGCCGGGCCCGGAGGCACGTGACTATCCAGAACCCTTTGCCGACCTGGCCTATGCCGGAAAAACGGCAAGAGACAGCAACAAATCCAACCATTGAGAAGCCAAGGAATCACCACTGCGGTGCTCCCAGAGATAGAGGTGGATGGCCCGGGCTTTTCGCCGTAATCGGCGTCGATGATGGTGGGCCCAAAGAATCTGTTCAGCCCACTGGCCAGGTTCCGCCGCGAAGGCCAGACCGGCATCGAGCAGGTCCTGATAGGCCGGCCCCGGCGAACAGAGAGTGGGCACTCCCATCGCCGCATAGTCGAGCAGCTTGAGATCGCTCTTGGCACCATTGAAGGCGTTCCTCACCAAGGGAGCTAAGCCCAGGTCGTGGCGGGACAGCCGGCGCAACCAGCGCACAAAGCGGGGGTAGCGACGGGCCTCGGGGGGAACGTCCACCACATCCAACCAGGACCGCTGCAGCGGCTGGCTGAGGCCACCTACCAGCGTGAGGCGAAAGGCACGGGAATCGCGGGCTGCCAAGGCATCAAGCTCCGGCAGGATCAGGGCCAGATCCGCATCATGGGTGCGGCTGCCCATGTAGAGCAGCTGCAGCGGGCCCTCTGCCTCAGCGCGGGGGAAGCGCTCCATCCCTTCCCAGAGCCCCGAATCCAGAGCATTGGCCAACACGGCATCGGCACCGGGGGCCTGGCCAAGGGACATGATCCGTTCACGGCACCGCTGGGCCAGGGACGGCGTGGAGAACACACGTAAGTCTGCCTGGCCGATTAACAGATCCAGCGCAGGCAGGGCAGGAGCGTAGCGCTGCTGCTCGGGGTGCTCGGCGGGCAGGGCAAACAGGGCATCGTCCAGGTCCAGGATCAGGGGTAAGCGCTGCTGGCGGCAGGTCTGCACCAGGTCATGGGCAAGGTCGCCGCTTGGGCAGGCGGCCCGCTGCACGATCAGCCGATCCAGGCCCGCTGCGGAGATGTCCGGGACTGCCTGCCGTGCCGAGGGTTCCAGCTGCACCACCTCGCAGCTGCCTTGCTGCTGGAGTCGCTGCAAGGGCAGCAGCAGCCGAATCCAGGCAGAACTGGTGAGAGGTCCACCGGGTGCCTGGGCCAGCAGGCCGACCCGCAGAGTCATGCCAGAACCTGGGCCATGCGGGCCTGGACCCGAAGGCTGGCGTCGCTACCGGTGGCAACCAGCTGCTCCAGCAGAGCCAGGCGACGGGCCAGGTGCTCCAGGTCCTGCTGTTGGGCCAGCACCGTGAGCTGCAGTTCGCTGGAGCGCAGCTGGAGCGCATCGACTTGCTTCAGCTCGGTCTTCACCAGGGCGAGCTGCTCCCCCAGCGCGAAAGCCTCACCTTGCTGGTGCCGCAGTGGTTCCAGCTGGCTGGCCAGCTCCATGAAGTCGGATTCCAGGAGCCTGAGCTGCTGGCGGAGCTGGAACAAGGCATCCCATCGGGAAGCCCGGCGATAGCGGTCCAGGCAATGGAGGTCGGGAGGGCGCTGATCCAGGGCAGCGGCCAGGGGATGAGTTTCCAGCGACCGATAGATCTCCAGCTGCTCGGGGTGCTCCTCCAGCAATGCAATCGCCAGCAGAGCATCCAATGGGTCGGCCTCGACAAAGCGGGGCTGGGACGCCAACGGCGGGGGCGACGACGGATCGACGCACCATGCCACCAGCGCCGGCACCTGAACACAGCTGAGATTCAACAAACGACAGCGCTGGCCCGCAGCGACCAGCTCGGGGAGGGCAGCCAGCACCTCGGAGCCGTCGGAGCCGGGTGCTGGCAGCTCCGGCGCCTGAACCCGAACCAGAGGATCGGCGTAACCAAGCAACAGCGGCACATCGGGCTGAATGCCCGTGCACTCGGGCACGCTGAGCACCGAAAGCTGGGCCCTCTTCAAGTCCTCCGCTATCCAGGACGCATCCAGCCCCGGCGACCAGATCTGGATCCTCACGTCAACGCCAGGCCGAGCTGCTCCTTACTCTCGCAGCAATGAGGTCTGGCGGAGCGGAACGACCTCCAGACAGAGGCCCCGGTGAACCAGCAGCCAGAGGGATGCGCCCGCCCCAGGCCCTGAACATATCCACCGCCAGATCGGTTTCACCCGGCACTCCCTCATCCCACAGACGCTTCCGCGGCTGCCACGGGAATTGACGGCTGCTCGTGCCGCCATCAATCCTTGTCTGGCGGAGCCGCCAGCCGATCTACTGGCAAAACTGCGGAAATGTGTTGATGGCGGGAGTGAGCCCTCATGAATGCAGGAGAAGGTAGGCTGCCACCGAAGAGGTCGCCTGGGGGAGGCCAGATCAGCCGCCGCCAACTGGTCCGATGGGCAGCAGACATAATCCTGGGTAATCGATCAAAAGATGAATACCACTTCTGGAGAAACAAGAAGTCACCTACCGAAGACCCAGCAGGGAAAACCCCAGACAGGAGTGCCAATTATAGAAACGAAGCAGCAGATCGGTGGCATACCCACCGAGCCCACCGCGGGGGTCCCTCAGAAATGAACATGCCTCAATCTTGGCAGAGGTGCAATTGGAAAAGCGCACCCACTGATCAAAGGAATCATCGTCCAGCTTGCCTTGCATAATCAAATTAACAAGTGGCGACAACATCTCAGCGAAGAGCATGGAAAACACAACCGGCAAACCGATCACAAGCTTCTCCCTGCGGTCACCCACTCGCTGAGTCAACAGTCGAATACTGCGCTCAAACTCCTGCAAAGCAAACGTACTGGCATCATCAAAAAAGCAATACGGATTCAACTGTGAACGCAGACAAAGGTGGGGCATGGGCTCTGGAAAGTTCACCTGCATACCATTGGGCGTCAAAAGATGATCAGCAAAGATATCAACAAATAACGACAAACGAGAGGGAAGCAGGCCATCCAACTTGTCCCGACAACCAGGATAAACGACTATAGGGAAAATGGAAAGACAGGAATACGGAAGGAAGTCGGGCGGAATGGGCATGTGCGCCAGAGACCTGCGAACAAGACCAGGGAACTCATTGGCAATTGCACAACACGAGTCGGCATCGATCTTAACCTCCTGCTTCTGAATCTCAAAAGGCAATGAATAGCGAAAACCAAGAAGATAGTTACCAATCGGCTCATAGAGATCCTTGGCACGGGATCCCCCCAAGGGAAGAGCCCCATGCACACGCGACAAAGGAGAGCTACCACTCAGAACTTGCAGTATGGATTCTACATAGGAACGAGGAGAATGATGCTTAACGATATACTCTTGGCGTACTGAACGCTGAAGCAGGGAAGAACCATGGCTCAAAGAGGCAATATCAATTCCATCAAAAGACTGAAGCCCGGGCGGATAAACTGCCACAAGGGAAGGTGGGAGCTCAAGGTAAGCACCATGTCCCGCCACAATTGGACACGCTCCGCAGGACAGAGCCCGCAAAACAGTGCCGCTTGACTCTCCAGACGCCGCATCCCGATAGGCCCAAACATAATCAACCCCACTCAGGATCTCCACCAAGGAAGACTCAGAGACAAATCCTTGATCATCAACAGTGACCGAATCACAAAGAATAGAGAGCTCGTTGAGCGAAGCCAATGCATACTCGTTATTCCTGCCTGCAACCGTTAGACGAACATGGCACGAACGAGAAAGCTGCTCCACAAAAGAGAGCAACAATCCAATATTGACACTGGTGTCAACGCTAAGGCCGTACAAAGCAATTCGTACGGTCTCCTGGAGCACGAAGGAGTCCGCACCAAGAGAGGCCTCACTGGGGGAGGCAGCATCAGGAAAACTTACGGGAGTGTCATGGGGGAGGGGCAGCACATGAATATCCTTAGTGCAATCAACTAAATCAAGTGATCGACGAATAAGTTTCTTTGCAGCCTGCGAATGACACACCACGACGTCGTAATAGCCAAGAATAGATCCAAGAAGATACTCACTTTGGCGCACAACATCCATCGAGAGAAACGTCCTCCTATCCGAGGCGGGCAAGACCTCAGTCACCAGAAGAATTGAACAATACCTCAACAAGTCATCGCTAGATGAATCTGATAACGGAGGCAAAGAACCATGCGAAAACTGATGATAAACTTGGAGCAGGTGTCCTGTGACATTGCGAATAGATGGATCGTGGACAATCCCAACCAAAGTCGGACGGGAAAATCCAGCCTGAGAAATACGGAGAGCAGCGAAAATGGCCGCGATGTGATTGAATGCAATATTTTTATTATTGACAATATTCGCGCAGATTCCTCCATTTCCTGAAGGAAAGAGCGAAGTCAAGGAATCCGAGAATAAATTTCGAAAAGAAGGACTTAGATGCTCAATCTGTAGCCCATTTGAAGACGCAACCAAGCGCTGACAGAAGTTGCCTACATCACTATGGGTGACTGGATCGCCAAACAGAACAAGCGCAGATATATCATTACTCATGGATAGCTCTCATCGAAGATTCAGCAGCACATAGCACAGCCGCGTCAAACTCAGAGATCCACTTACTGTATACAGAAGCATAGGCATCCGTAAGACCTTCAACATAACCAGGGTTCTCGAGCCGAGTTTTCAGCCTCAAGATTGCCGCCAAGAATGTATCACTCGAATCAAAGATATAAACATAATCATCAAGACCATCTAGGGATACACCTTCAATGCCCTTTGCCGTTGACAAGATAGGTTTTCTTCGGTAAATCGCCTCAAAAGCCTTCAAGCGACTACCTCCGCCATGCAAAAGAGGAATCAACATGGCATTGGCTTGAGAATAGACTTCATCCAAATCGCTGGCATAGCCTAAATAATGAACAGCACCTTGCTCATCATAGGTAGGCATAAGCAGCTCCGAACCCTTACCATAAATATTCACAGCAACTAATGCACTGAGCTTTGAAAGATTTGGGATGTATACTTGGTCATGAAACCACTGAACACCAAGCGAGTTGGGGAGGTATGAGCAATCTCCAACAAATGAAATGTTTAGCGGCTCATTACTATTCATGCCAGCTAAAAATAGGGCTGGCAAAGTAGCTGAGTCTTGATCTCTTGATATCACGTTGGGAGCCACGGATATAAGTGCATCTGGGTTAACTGCTGCAGCCCGCACCATGTCCTGATCTGTCGTTACAAGGATATTCGAGAACTGGGAGATGATCTTCTCCTCGATTAACCTCATATACCGCCAATCCCCGTGAACTGATCGGGCTTCAACTGCAGCACCAATCTGCAGCTCACGGAGAATCATCCACTCGACATTATGCATGGATAGCAGGGAAGGGATGCCATGCATCGTGGCAATCCATTCGTACATCCCCATGTAGGAAAACTCTGCCCAGAATAAATCGGGCCTATATCTTTGAATCACCAAGGATAACAACGCCGAGAGCTCTGGGGTTAGATATCCAGCATAATGATGATCAATCTTAGAATGGTGCCCCGCAGGAAACACAGCATGCAAGCACTTTACATGGATCCAATCATCATCAATCAAAGAGATCTTATACGGGTCCCTGGAAATAAAGTGTGGACATAGCTCAAGGGTGATTAAATTATAGTGCTGTCGCAGGCACGAACAAATATTTTGAGTTCGGATTGCGCCTCCCTGGCTACGACCAAAAAACAAATACGGTGATAGAAGGAGAATTGTTTTCCGAGACCTCTGGAATGAAAATGCAGCTAGACCTTGGCGCAATCCCGAGGAATGCAAGTGATTCAATATACTTAATCGCTGATTGTTCTCAATCCCTAGCTTTGGATTGGGGTTAAACTTGCTATTCTGATGGAAGTCACAGAGTTGCAGATAGTAGTGGTCATGGGGCGAGGGAGAAAACTCATGCTTATCCATGAAGGTCATCGACAGGCCGACCTGGAGACTGATGCTTGTTCGCTGAAAAAAGGGCAGATATGAGCTGAATAAATCTATACTGACTATGTCGATACTGCTGAATCAGCCCCAATGCCTTTGACTCTTTGAGTGTCATCTGAGAATGAGAACCGAGAAGCATTGAATCAAGCTTTGCACAGTGCTCATCAGATTCTCTCAAATGCCCTAAAGCAATAGCAAGCTTTCTGCGAAGACGATTTGAGCTATCATGATAGTCGCGCGACCAACAATCCAAGACTGAGTTTACGGTGATATTCAGTGCTAATCTGTCGACGCAATCAAAGTCAGGTTCAGATCCAAATCTGATACTCTTATCTTCTAGAAAGCGGTATGCAGCTGCAAGTTGTGGCGAAAGCCTGAGAATCTCTTTCGTAAGGATTGACAGAACAGGATCTGAAGAATTAGGGAGGCCAATTGATTCGTGCCTATAATCGGACGACTGAGTATCGATCAGATTCCTTACTGCTGCCAGCGGAATTTTTTCAAATCTCCAAAGAGCGCATATGAAATATCCTCGCTCGGCAAGCGCATATGCATTCATTATGTCTTCCACTGATTTAGCGCTTTCCGTGAATATACTCTCCAGGCCAGGATAGAGTACTAGTGTATGATTTCTATCGCTTTGATTTATAGAAACTTTCTTAAGCCCAGCTTGGTGAAGCAGATCCAAACCGGCTTGAGAAACCGCATGAGGCCCAATCCAGCTCAACAGTCTTGCCATGGGAGTGAATAGCTATCCGACCAAAGAGAGAAGATGATCGCGCAGGCAATTGGTATCGAATAAAGTGACTGAAGACATCCAATTCAAAGATCATCCATGCGTGCACTTCAATACTTAGTACTGATGGTTAAGAGCCATATTGAAACAACATCTCAAGAAAAGACATCAGGTCGTCTTCGCGGCACTCATGAAGCAATTCTTTTCGATGAACACAAAACCAATCATAGCCACAATTGCCTAAACATGTGATCGAGTTAATCAGGGTGTCTGTATCAAGACTACTGGAGTAAGGCGGCAAATACTTGTTCAAAAGCTTGCGGGAAAGAATCCTGGAGTTCCATACAATGGTTTGTGGATTACCATCGCCCACAATAGTTGCATAATCTAAATATGGATGAAAAAGCTTAATGAGGAGCAAAGCTTTATAGGTATCGCCATGCCACGCCAAAAGATCAGGGCTTCTCTCCTCTGACGTAGCCCTACTGCGCGCTTCTACGCATGCTGTGGCGTCTCGCATCGCCGAAAATCGATCGCATGGAATCGTATCGTCTAGAACGATAATTGACTTTCTTTTGGCATGGTTCAGGCAATGACAAAAGTCTCGATAGGCCTGATCGAAAGTGTGGAGGCCATCAATGAACGCTAGATCAAATTTAACCTTAGGCTCCAGTCGCGAAAAGAAGATATCGCTTGATTCTTCATAAAATAATACTCCATCTTTGGCAAAGTTGGAAGTGTTAAACCGGAATGACGGATCAACAGCAGTCTTTTCCTCAAAGGTCAGAGAGTTAAACGTCGCACCTGTTTCGACCCCGATTTCGAGATAACTTTTAACGTTAGCGATACCACCGATTCTTTGCAGTCTTCTCGCGGAGTGGCTCATAAAGAATGAATTCCTGTACAGGGATTATGGCACATTGTGTTGTCCAACAGATTCCCCTCACTCCACAGCCAGAGGGTCTCGGCCAGCTTGGGAGCGAGCTCTGGTTGTCGTCCAAGGAACACCAAGAGCTCGTGGCAGGCAAGGATCCCGAGTCACCCCATCGGCTTCAGCTTTCTCTTTCCAATCAACTATCCATCAAATCCCACTTGAATACCACCACAATCCCGGATTAAGCATCATTCAATTCTGAGTAAATCAACATTGGCCACTCAACTAATAATGCCTTATCGTGCACCGAGAGTAGTTCAATGCGACTCGGCAGGGTTGTAATTGCATCGACTACGCAATGAATGGGCCTGCCTTGGCCTGCAAGACAAGGCGCATGGGATGCCCATGAAGATCGAAAGGAATTTCTCCCCAAGAAATCAGGAGATTTAGTATAATTTATTCATTGCACAACAACTAACTTTTGGCCGTTCTCGTGCAGTCACACACAGATTGTATCGGCTGGCATTAGGAGCAGAGACGAACTCTGCCCTGTTCAGTCATTGATCCAAAGCAAAATATACCATTCTTGAATGCCAACGCTGCCAAGAGCATTCTTCTTACCTCAAGATTGGGGCCATCTGTGGCAGAAACTGTGGCGCAGGCTGTGATCAATGAGTGCCCCGCACCCCGCAGCCTTTTGGCATGGGAATCGCTAAGTCTGCCGAGAACCCACGCCGGCACCCTTCCTACCGCCACCGTTTAGTTGGGCGATTCAACCAAGCGGGAGGGCGGACCGCCCACGCGTAAACTATCCTCAAACAGGAGAGAATCTCAACCATGCTGAAGAGTATGCCCGCGGCTCCAATCGCAAGATTTACAAACTATAATTACAATCCCATGGGTCATTATTACGGTTTATGCAACGAAGCCGCATGCTCAGCGACTAGCGTGACTTCGATTACGTGCCTAGAGGGAAACAATACGGAACGGATGCCTGAATCACACCTACATAATTCTATTGGTCGACTGAAGAGTTCTGCGGCCTAAGCAATTGATATGATTTCAATCAACATCGGCAAGTTTCTCCGGTCCGGCAAAGCAAACCCAGTGCATAATAATAAATTGTCCCGAGCCAAGTCTATTCATTGTGATGAAGATGTATTGGTTTACCCGTTTGAAAGTCTTTTGCAGGCACCTAATGGCAAGCCTGAGTATCAGGGAGGACCGAGTTGGAAAGATTGGAGTGAAAATAACCAAGGAAGATTTTTCAGGCAAGGCCGCGCTATTGACGTGGTTCCTTCATCCAGATCATCTCCTAAGCATCATTTCAAAGAAGGCTTTTGGTGTGGGCCAATATGCAATCATTTCGGTCATCAAATTGCCGATTTTTCAACTCGCATAGTTTGGTATGCCGATGCGATTCGATCTGGAAAGATTGCGGCCATTCCTTTTGTATTTGCCAGAAGCCCTCATGATGCAGGCTCCCCATTGCCATCTTTCTTTGTAGAAGTTTGCGAGTGGTTCGGCGTTGACCAGACCAGCTTGATGATCGTTGATGAGCATCCGGTCCATTTTGACCGGTTATACTATGCTCCCCAAGGCGAACAAGTTGGTGGACCTGGGCCAAGCAAAAAGTACTTAAAAAAGCTTCTAAGCAATCAGCAAGTTGCTTCTGGACATGAGAGCAAAGAACAAGATTTACCTGTATCGGGCAGCAAACTCTTTCTCTCCAGAGCTGCTATGCGTACAGGCAAAATTGCTGGAGAGTCTGCAGTTGAGGCCATTCTAACCGCCAGTGAGTTCACGATTGTACGTCCAGAACTTCTTTCCTTGCGGGAACAGCTTTCTTTATATGCTAAAGCTTCGTCTATCTTCGCTTTTGAAGGAAGCGCAGTCCATGCATTGCAACTCTTTGGCGGCATACCAGCAAAACTCTGTATTGTTCCTCGAATCAGAGGCAATCGAATAGCAGAGCAACATCTTCGTCCTAGAGTCTCTAGCCTTCGATATACAGAGTCTGTTGGACACTCAATCGTCCCCATGAACAAAGAAGGATCATCCTTAACATGGGAGGGAATTTCCTTCTTGGATCTCGATTTGTTTTTTAACTTGCTTCATGATGAATATCAGCTCGATTCTCTGAAGAGTGGTTTATATCCACAGTTGTTTCATCTATCTGAGGCGTTAGACCTGCAGAGTTGGTTTAACGATATGATCGCAGCCGAGCGGATACTGACCAATCAAACCCTAGACAGTCTTGCCGATTATCTAAGGACGTCCAACCGCGTTCAATGCATGGAAGTGCTTGCTCAACATACCAAACTTTATCCTTCAATCCAACCATGAGTTGACTCCAGGAATACCAGATAAACGTACTCACGACTCGCCATGACGACACCATGCCAGCATGATTTCCATCATCGATCCTTGCCATGGCCATTCATTCAACAAGCAAGCGATTGGCGCAAAGTTGACATATCGCGCCATTCATATAATCCTGGACAGAATCAATCGCCGCCCAAAGAGCTCATCGGGTTCTCGAACACCGCTGGTCCCCGCTCAAATCCTTGAGGCAAACAGGAGTTGTTTGCTCTGTTCCTAAGGATTGTAGGAAGGGGGGTCTCCTCACCATTCGAGAATCGAATCCTTGGCCAGTTTTCGTTCCACCAGCAGGAGTGTGCATTCGCAGCCTGAGCCGCCCCACCACTGGCGCCATTTCCTTGGGAGCTGGTCTGGATTCACGCCTGTTCCACCACCTGTTGGGATCTTCCAGCCAGAGATGAACAGCTCACACCTTGGGTTCACCCAGGGTGCGCATGGCGCGCTGATGCTGCGGCTGCGCCCCTGGCTGGATCCCATACCCGCCAGCCAGGGGCAATCGACTCAGGCACAGTGTCAACTGGTGAAGCATGGGTGCGGAAACCAGTTGGAGCAGCGCGAGGACCTCCTTCAGCAAACCCTTGCTACCCGTCCTTGGGGCAGGCTTCCATCCCAGAAAAGCCCTCGCCACCGATCTGCTGCTGCAGAAACACCAGACAGCTCTGCAAAACGGCGTCATTCCCCCCCCGCTTGTTGATCGAGAGGAACAGCGTCTGACCAATTGCCTGGCCGGGTACCCCCCGCTTGAGGACAACACCCTGGCTGCTGAGCTCACTGAACTGCTGGGTCATGCTGTGGTGCAGCAGCACCGAGGGCGTATCGGTGAGCAGGGTGTGGGTCTTGAACCAGAGGTCGTCGGCGTGGCCGGCGATGGCCAGGGCCCGCTCCACATCGCGCACGCGCCAATCGAGCTGACTCAGGCGGTAGCAGATACCGTCCTTTCCCGTGGGCACCGTGAGCAGGCTGGGTTGCAGCAGCCGCTCATCGTTCACCCGCCAGTCGCGGTAAGGCAGCACCTCACCCTCCTCCAGCACCATCTGCCGGCCCCGGAACGCCACCACGCAGCCGAAGCGCTCCTGGGCCTCCACCAACCGTCGCAGCCAGTCGCGCGGATACAAGGTGTCGTCGTCGGCGGTGACCAGCAGCGGATCGAGCGACTGCTGTTCCGGCGTAAGCCGCTCCAGCAGTGGCAGCAGTTTGCGGTAGGGCCCGCAGTTCGCGGTCCAGTGCACCTGCAGCCCCAGTCCCGGGCTGAGGCGGGAGCGCCAGATGCGCCGGCGCAGGAAACCGGGCAGCGCCGCGAAGCCCCGATCCAACAGGTAGGGCTCCCGCGATAGAAACAGGTGCAGCTCCACAGCCCGCCCATCAGCCGGCAGCCGCTGGGCCAGCAGCGAATCGAGGGTGCGCTGCAACGCTTGCTCCCGGCCGCGAATCGAGGTGAGGCCGATGAACACCGGCGCCAGCCTGGCGGTGGCTCCGCCGCCGGCAACAGCCCTGTTCAAGGCAGCACCCCCTGGCGCATCAGCCGCCGCCAACTGGGCAAGCCCAGGCTGCAGCCGTATTCATAGGCCGAAGACACGGTGGCCGCCGAACCGCGCATCAGGTAAATCGGGGCTTCCAGTCGGACCACGTTCGCTTTGCCATAGCGCAGCTCCAGCCGGCGGCGAAAATCCACATCCCCCCGGCTGCGCACCTGGTAGAACCCCCCGAGTTCGAGAGCGGTGCTGCGCCGCAGCAGCAGGGTGGTGATGCCATCACCAAAGAACGCACCGCCATCGCCATCGGTCTGGGGGGCACCGCTGGCCCCATCCAGGCGTACATGCCGGCCATACACCGCCGCCGCCCCCTGCTGCAGCGCCTGCCACTGCAGCTCCAGCCGCAGCGGATGGGACAGGTCGTCGTCGTCGTGGATGGCGAGGGCTTCACCGGCCATCTGCGCGATCGCCAGATTGCGGCAGGCGTACTGGCCCTGGTTGCTCGGCTGGCGCAGCAACCGCAGCGGCAGGGCCAGCTCCCCTGCCGCCGCCTCCAGCAGGGAAGCCAGAGCGGTGGCTTCGGGCTCGGGGGAACCGTCGTCCACCACCAGCACCTCCGCCACCGCCACGCTCTGCAGGGCGATCGAGTCCAGCGCCAGCCGCAGCAACGGCCACTGGGGCCGATGGCAGGTGATCAGCACCGTGACCGGCAGGGTGGACCGCTGCGGTGACGGCGGCAGCAGCTCACGCCACCGGGCCAGGCAAGCAGCGAACACGGCCTGCAGGCCGCCGCATGTGGGGAGCAGCGGCGGCAGCAACTCCGGCACCCCAGCCCGCTCCGCCGCCAGGCGCACCAGGCCCGCCGCCCGACTGGGCATGCCGGCCGCCACCGCCAGCGCCAGCGCCTCCTCGTCGTCGCCATCCAACAGGCGGAGCAGCGGCCACTTACCAGCGCCGCTGGCAAGACGCAGCAGGGCGCCCCGCTCCTCCTCGCCGTGCGCGAGCCGCAACAGCAGGGTGAGCTGCAGCCGCAGCAACCGGCGGGGATCCTCCGGCTCACCCGGCAATTCCTCCGGGGCCAGGGGGCGCAACCGCAGGGGCTCAGGGCCGGTATCGGGCGGGGGCGGGGCGACACCCCGGCAGTGCAGCAGCACCAGCGCCGGCAGCAGGGCGGCGTCATCCTCCAGGAGCCAGCGGGTGTGCAGCGGAAAACGGCGCAGGTCGTGCAGGAGCTTCGCCAGCAGCTCCGGTTGCCACCAGAGCCGCGGCAGCCCCCGCTCCAGCAAGGCCAACAGGGCTCGCCGCCGGGGCCGGTTGAGCGCCGCCACCAGGGGATCCCCCAGCAGCAACACTCCTTTCACGAGCACCAGGCAGGTGGAGGGAGGCAGCAGGGTGGCCAGGCGATAGCCACTCTCGGGCTCCAGCGCCGGTAGCACCATCTGCAGCAGCGGCAGGTTGGTGCTACCGCTCTGCACGACCGCCCCCAACTGGCGCTGCAGGGCCCGCTTCCGCTCCCGCTCGCCGGCTGCCGCGGACGCCCCGATGGCCGCCATCAGGGCATCGATGTCTCCGGCCAGGTTCTCCAGATAGGCGGGCCGGGCCTCAGCCAGGGGAGCCTGCAGCAGGCGCATCAGCACCAGGGCCCGATCCCCCGGATCCGTCAAGGCCAGGCCCCGCTCCAGGCCGGCCCTGCGCAGGGCCTCGGCCGCAGTCGTCAGCTCGGCCTGGCGACTGTTCAGCCCCCCCACCAGGGCCTCCAGCAGCCGCAGCCAGGGCAGCGGCTCGGCCTGCTCCAATCCCGCCAGCAGCAGGACCTGGAGAGCCGCCACATAGGCGGGCTGCTCCCCTTCCGGCAACAGGTGCAGCAGGGCCACCAGCTGGTCGGCCAGGCGCTGCAGGGCAGCTGGATGGGCGAGAAGCTCGGCCAGCCACAGGGCGAGGGGGAAAGGGCGGCGCAGCTCCGGGGGATCCGGCCAGCAGGCCGGCGCCAGCTGCCGGCGCAGCCGCCGCTCAGCCTGGAGCAGCTGCACCGCCTCCTCCGGCGTCAGGGGGTCGACGCAGGCCAGCAGCGCCTGATAGCCCGCCAGCAACTGGGCGAGGCGCGAAGGACCCATCCCGCCTGGCCATTCTTCGATGGAGAGGGGCGTGGCCTCGGCCAACAGCGCCGCCAGCGGCGGCACCTGATCGGTCTGCACCAGCCCACGGCACCAGGCCAGGGGCAGAACCAGCACCAGGTCGTCTGCCCCGACCTGCCCCTCCAACTCGATCAGGGAGTCCCCGAAGACGCGGCTGCAGAGGGCAGGGTGGGCGCGCAGCAGCAGGGCCTGATCCAGGTTCTCAACGAATCCGTAGCGACGAACTCCAGCCAAGCCATAGCGCTGCCGCACCAGCTGGCGCCGGTTCAGAAGCCGATGGATCGGCAGCCCGGCGGGCGGCTCGGGCTGCAACGGCTCGGGCTGCAACGGCTCGGGCTGCAACGGTGGCAAGGGCGCGGGAATCAGCAGGTGGAGCCGGGCCAGGCTGGAGAATAAGCCGGCTCCAGCTCCGCGTGTCCATGGCCCGACCGATCCCGATCTTCATCGGCTACGACCCCCACGAACGGGCCGCCGTGAACGTGCTGGCCGACAGCCTGGTGCAGCACAGCAGCCAGCCCCTGGCCATCACCCCGGTGCTGCTGCGCCAGCTCGAAGGGGTTTTTCAGCGCGAACGCAACCCGAAACAGAGCACGGAATTCTCCTTTTCCCGTTTTCTGGTGCCCTATCTGATGGACTATCAGGGTTGGGCCATCTTCCTCGACTGCGACATGCTCGCCCGGGGCGACATCGCCGAACTGTGGTCCCTGCGCAACGACGACTACGCCCTGATGTGTGTGCAGCACGAGCACATTCCCAACGAGACGGTGAAATTTCTCGGCACGGTGCAGACCCGCTACGAGAAGAAAAACTGGAGCTCCCTGATGTTGTTCAACTGCAATGCCTGCACCGCCCTCACCCCCGACTATGTGAACACCGCCACCGGTCTGGAGCTGCATCGGTTTGAGTGGCTAGGGGACGACAGCCGCATCGGCACCCTGCCGATGGGCCGCTGGAATCACCTGATCGACGTCCAGGCGGCCGACTGCCGACCGGCCAGCGAGGGCGGACCGGCCCTGGTGCACTGGACCCTGGGCGGCCCCTGGTTTGCCCAGTACCGCACCGGCGGCGGCGTACTCGCCGCGGAGTGGTTCGCCAGCCGGGATGCCGCCTTCCGGCTCTGGGATTGAGCCCGGTCCCCCGATGCGGCATCTCGACCTCCTGATCGCCGCCCCATCGGATCCGGCGGCGCAAGCCAACTGGGGAGATGTGCACTTCGCGCGCGGGCTGCAGCTCGGGCTGCGCGGGCTGGGCGTGAGTTCTCGGTTGCTCTACCGGGACACCCATCAGAACAGTCCGCCTCCCCCTCCCGACAGCGGGCTGCTGGTGCTGAGGGGCAAGTACGCGCCCTCTCCCGTCTGGCTGGCCCGCCAGCCCCATCGACCCAAGGCCCTCTGGCTGATCAGCTGGCCCCTGGATCCCACCCCGGGGGAACTGGCCGCCTACGACCACCTGTTCGTGGCCAGTGCGCAGGACCGGCCCCGCATTGCCCGGCTCAGCGGTCGGCCGACCACCACCCTGCTGCAGGCCACGGGCTTCCAGCACTACGGCAAGCCCGAACCGGCCCGCGGCGGCCTGCTCTTCGTGGGAAACACCCGTGGCATGAGCCGGCCGATCGTGCAGGCCTTCACCGCTGCCGGTGTGCCCCTGGAACTGATCGGCGCCGGCTGGCAGGAGCTGGGACTGCATCCCGAAGCCGACAGCATTGCCAACCAGCATCTGCCCCAGCGCTACCGCCGCGCCCTGGCCGTGTTGAACGACCACCACAGGGCGATGGCCGACTACGGCTATCTCAACAACCGCGTCTTCGACGTGCTGGCCTGCGGCGTACCGGTGATCACGGACGTGGCCCCAGGCTGTCCACCGGAGCTGGAGCCAGCCGTGGTTTGCCATCCAGCGGGCGGCAGCGCACAACGATGCCTCGACCAGGTGCGCGCCCTACGCGCCAACCCCCTGCTGCTGGCCGATGTGGCCCGCCGGGTGAGGACCGGGCACAGCTTTACAGCGAGGGCAGGCCAACTGCTCAGGGAGCTTGGCGACACCTGAACCGGGGGAACGCTCAAGCCTTGGCCGTGGTGCGCTTGCGCTTCTGGGCCTTCTGACCATTGGACTGGTCGGGAGGAGGGGGGGCACTCAGCGGGGGAATACCACTCTTGTCGAACAGCTGCTCCACTTCCTCCACATAGGCGCTGAAGGCCTCCAGTTGCAGGGCTTCCTGTTTGAGGTCCTTGGGGAGCTCCGCCCAAGGATCCGCTTCACCCGCCTTGAGGCGGCGCTGCCGGCGCTGCTCCACCGCTTTGCGGAGCAGTTCGTGATAGGCCGGATGCTGGGGATCCTCCAGCAGGGCTCGGGTGAGTTTCTTGATCGCGGGCACGGGCTGTTGTTCAGCCAGAAGGGCCTTCACCTCGGCGGTGATCGTCCGGCGCAGCTCTTTCCACTGGGCAAAGGTGCGCTTCTGGCCCAGGCCTTGCAAAAGCTTGGGCCGCTGCCGCTGCTGGACCGCCGCTTTCTGACCCAGCCAACGCCGGAACCGGGCCACAAGACGGGACCAGATGCCGGAACGGCGACGCTTGACAGGCCGCTTGTCTTTGCCCATGCCGACGGGTGTGAAGGCCCCAACTCTATGGGGCCAGCCATGGGGCCAGGCCAGCCAGATCGGAGCGAGGCTCAGCCCCGGCAGCCCGCAGACGCCGCAGGACCGCCCGCTCCAGTGCCACCAGGGGAGGATCACTCCAGGGCTCGAATCCGCCGGACCAAAGACCCTCTTCGGCGATCAGATCGGCGCCCTGATCCAGGGGTGGGCTGAAGGGAGCCTCAACCAGCAGCCACTGCCACTGCACACCCTCTGGCAGGGGCAGTTCCCGCACGGCGGGCTCCCACTCCAACGGCGCCCACAGCTGGAGGGGGGCGGCCGCCTGCAGGACCTCCAGCCAACCGGGCGGCCACTGGGGCGCGTTGGGCCAGCCCGGGCCGAACACGTCGGGATCGGCCAGCAGCAGGTGGCGGCTCTCCAGTCGCTCCGGGGCCGCGACCGCAAACCGCCCCGGGTCGGCCACCAACAGGGCGGGCCCCACTGGCAACGGTGACGCCGCAGCCTGGGTCTGCCGATGCAGCGCCAGACGCCAGACCCGCAACTGTTCGCGGTAAATGCGATTCCAGAGAAGGGGGTCAGCCACGGCCGTGCTGCGCTGCTCGCCCGGTTCGGGCTCCAGCCAGGGCCAGGTGAGCCAGGGTTTGGGGCCGGCAAAATGAATCACCGACAAGCCTTCGGCGCAACCCCCGAGGAACTTCACCAGATACTTCACATTGCAATTGAAGTTCAATGGCATCAAGTCAACGGGTTGATCTACGAGGAAAAGATTCCACACTTTCTGATCAGCAAAGCGATCCAACAGGGGGCATACCGGCTCAGCTGCCCGCTCGATCAGCCGTTCAAAACGGTGCTGCTCGGCATCGCACAGCGACCAGCCGGGCACGGAGAGCACACCGGAATTCAGCACGGGGCGCTGGGTGAACGGCGAGATAGCTGCCCAAGGCCGATCTCCGCAATCCGGCACCGCGCGGAACTGCTCACCCTCAGCCCAGAGCGGATCGAGGGCAGCGGTGATCAACAGATCCGCGTCCAGCACCACCACCCGCCGATACCCCCGCAGCGCGAAGGCCTGGCCATTGAGATAACCGAGCATGCCGATCCGCTGGCGATTGCGCGAATCGGTGGGCACCTGCGCAGCCCAGTCTGGCTGGGGCTGAACAAAGTGAATCGCTGGGTGAATGGTTTCCAGCCTGCGCTGGAGAAAGGAACCCAGGCTGCCGTCGTGCACCACCCACACCGGAGCGGTGAGCTGGGGATACGTCGCCCGCAGACTCAGAAGCATGGCCTCCAGTCCCCGGTAGAAGCGATCGTTGGCAACCGTGAGGAATGCCACGTTCGGCCCAGGGTCTAGGGGGTCGAAGCAACGGTGGTGGCGACTGGGCCAGTGCAAGTCCCCCAGGAGCTCCTGTTCACTGCGACGCAGCGGCCCCCCCCGCAAACGCAACTGCTCAGCCTGTTGCCGGGCAGCCTGCTCCAGCTCCCGACGACAGAGCCAGCCGTAGGCATCTTCACTCAACGGCGATCAACAATCCCAAGAACAAACGAACTGAGTCCCCAGACCACAACCAATCCCCCCAGGCTGGCCAGAAAACCCTGCCAGCGCCAGTCGATGTACTGCAGTTCGGGCAAGACCGGCTCAGCCAGCCGCACCAAGAACTTCACCTGCTTCTGGCTGTTCTGACGACTGTTGTTTGCCGCTGTGATCGCTGATTTGAGCGCTTCGGTGGCCAGCACCACCTCCGTCTCCAGTTTGGAGCCCTCGGCCACCACCCGGTTCAGGTCCCGGCCTTCCGGATTCACCAGCTCGGCACGCTCCTCCTGAATCAGACGCTCCAATTCACGGACCTGATCGGTGATGTAGGCAACTTCAGGCGTGGAGTGGTCCTTGAACTGACGCTTGAGGCTGGCTTCCTGAACCCTCAGATCCACCAACTGGCTTTCCAGAGCCGTGATGTAGCTGGTAGTGCCGGCGGCTGACTGGGCTGGGTCCAGCTCACCGTACTGATTCTTGAACGCATTGAACGCCAGCAGGGCCCCATCCAGGCGCTGACGGGACCGTTGCACTTCCTGCTCGGCAAACCGCTGCTGGGTGGTACTGATGCTCTGGTTCACACGGTTGAGAAAGACTTCGGCCTCCTCAAGCAACAATTGGTTGAGACGAAAAGCAGGTTCGGGAGCCAGGCCAATGGTGGAGAGATTGATCACCCCCGTGAGGTCCTGGGGAACCACGAACACCTGGCGCCGAAAGAACGCGATCTGCTGGTCGAGATTGGCGTCCTGACGCAGGCCAGCAAAGGGGTCCCGGCTATCGCGAGCCCAGGTCTTCTCCGGGTTGAGGCGGAGAAACACCCGCTTCATCACCTCCGGGGAAGTGAGATACACCGCCAGGAATCTGCCATCTTCCAGGGAACCGAGCATGGTGGGGCCGGCCAGGGTAGTGCCCAGCAAACTGGAACCCGTGCTCGCCGGCGCCTCCGGCAGCCGCACAATGAAACTGGACTCAACCTGAAAACGGTTCCGGCCGATCGAAAAGAAATAAACCGCCGAACCAACGGCTACGAGGCCCGCCATGATCAGGGGCCAGGGCAGGCGGATCACAGGCTCCAGCGGAGCTTTCAAACGCTGCCGCAAACTGAGGCCCGTCACTGAAGGGTTTCGCACGATGGGAGTGGCTTCAGTTTCCGGGTCAGAGCCACGTCTAGACCGCATGGAGTGCGAGCCCATGGCGGCGATCCAGCGCTGCAGAGGATGGATCACGATGCGAGATGCGCGGCGATGGAGAGAAGGCAACGGGTTGCGGGAAATGCGGGAACGAAACGACTGGATCACCATGTCACCACCACACCGAATAGCACTTCATGGTAACAGTTGATACCAAGAGAGAAGAACCCATAACCAGGAGAGAAGCTTTATACACCTGGATCAGACTTGTCCACCGGGACACATCACACTCACACATCATCAGCATCATCCGAATCAGACTGGGCCTTGTCCACAGCAAACAACAATTCCTCGTTGTTGCCATAGATAAACAAACCTAGCCCTACGGAGCCGACCACCCAGGCCCAGAAGTAAGGCGCGCTGACTCCTGGAGCGGGGTAGGAAGGGCTAGCGGCGATTCTCATCAATTCAATCCCGTGGGCGATCGGATTCCACAGAATCCAGGGCCGCACCACATCAGGCACGAAGCTGATGGAGAAAAAAACGCAGGAAGTCCAGAGCAAGATGCGCCTCAGGAACATCTTTACAACCCAAGCGACGAAGGGCAAGCGATGGCCAATGATCAACGTAACCAGACCAACTCCAAATCCGAGCATGGAGATACCGATGAACAAGAACACAGCATGGCCAATGTCTTGCACGGCAAATTGCCACTCCCACAGAGAAACTCCAAACACAAAAGCGAGCACAAGCAAGCCAAAGATTTGAGACAAAAGCAGCGTATTGCCCAGCAAAGAGTCCAAGGGCTTTAAGCGGCGATAAAAATAGAGTTCGCTATTCTTTTCAACGCCACTGATTGCCTTAATTGCAATATCTGAAAACATGAAAAAAGGAACGAACCCCAGCGCCATCCAAAGCACCGCGTTCATGTAGTGGTCATCTCCGGACCCTCCCAGAAAAATCCGCAGGGCGAGAAAAGTGGCGATCAAAGCAAGAGGCTCAATAAAAACCCCCACCAGGCCGAAGGTACCCTTCTTGGCCCGCAATTGCATTTCCCGACGCGCCACCGCGCCAACCACCCGCAGCTGCAGCAACAACTGGGACAACACAAGCCTGGGGGTGACGCGCCGCATCAGGGAACTGACCCTGCCTGAACAGCCATCGTAGGGGTGCTGCGCTGCAGCGCCCGGGCCAGGTGCCGGTTCTGGCTGGCCAGATCCAACAGAGCACTTCGCACCAGCTCCTCCAGCCTCTGGCGCTCCGTACCATCCGCCGGAGGCTCGAACACACGCCGGTAAAAGGGCAGCTCCGGCATCCGCTGCCGCCAGGGGCAGCCCCACACCTGCAGGGCAAAGGCATCGTTCGCGCTGGCGTAGTGGGCCGCAACCGCAGCGGCGGCCGGGGCATCAAAGCCGCAATAGCGATCCTGCTGCCAGCCCTCCCGCTCGGCAATCCGCCGCACCGGATCTCTCGCATTGGCCAGGGAGCGCCCCTCGATCCCCAGCTCATCGAGCTGCTCACCAATCCGCTGGGCCAGCCACACGCCCCCCGAACCAGGCTGCACGTTCCCCTTGTCCGGGTCGGCCGGACGCCAGCCGCCCTCAGGTGGAAGGTGCCCCAGGGTGGTCAGGAGGCGATCGAACGGATCTCCCCAGGAACTCCCGTAGGGCAGGAAGGTGCAACGGATGCGCGAATCATCAATTAAAGCAGAAAAGAGATGGTTGTAGTCGTAGATATGGCGACGCTCGACCAACTGACATTCAACATAGGCATCAAAAGATTGATGGTGGTAAAGCCGACGAGTGGAATGGACAAAGCGTGCGTTGATGTAATCCGGCTGATCCCTCAGAAACAACAGCACGTGCAGCCCGAAGCCCTCCGCCTCGAGCAGATCCGTCAGGGCTCGATGACGACGGCGGTTAGCCAGTGGTTGGGTGAACTGCTCCCCGCTCACGAGCACCAGCTCTCCCGTGGGGGGCAAACCGCGCAGATACCGGATCCACTCGGGCCAGGCACGCTTGGCCAGGGCGGCGGCTAGGGGCTTATGTTTCTGTGCTGGGGTGCCTGGGTAGCGAAGCAGTACCCCGGCACGCTCCAGCTCGGCACCGTTGGCCGCCATGCGGCTCTGGATGTAGGAACTGGCGGTTTTGTGGGTGCCGGCATGGATCACCAACCAGCGTTTCTGAGCTGCCATCGGGGTCAAGCGCGGGATGCCGCCAAAAGTTCGTCTTCAGCTTCGTCCTCATCTTCCGCAGGATCAGCGCCACTTTGATCCACCATTTCGGAGATGCGTCGACTCAGCATCTCCCGTCTCTCCAGCTTCTGCCGCCGCGACTCCTCCTTCACCAGTTGAAGACAGACTTCCGGATCTCCCCGGTAAACCAGTTGACCATCCACCAGGGCCAGTCCTTCATCGCAGTAGTCGAGAGCGAGATTGGCCTGGCCATTGGCGCTGACAAGCAACGCGCGGCCAGCAATGCGACGCTCAAAACAGTCACGGATGCGCACGGACTTCGGGTGAAGGCTGCGATGATCCCAACCTTTGAGGCGACCAACGGCGATCACGTCAAAATCAAAGGCAAGAGAAACGGCAAACTTAAGTGCATCTTTCTGGGCATTGGGCCAATCTCCAAAAGGCTCGTGATAGATTCGATCAGAAACCCCAGACAATTCTTGAATCAGCCGGAGATCGGATTCAACCTGGCCCGGGGCGCTATACACTTCTGCCGCAAAACGAGCGTTCACATAGCCACTCAACTTGCCCGAGAAAGCCTCATTAGTGCCCAGGGGCCAGGATACGGAACAGGAATGCTCCAGCGTGCCTGAATCGAGAGCCTCCACGCCACTGAGACAACCCACCAGCGCCCTGGATTCGGGACCATTTACAGCAAAAATCCCGAGTTTTTGACCTGGGAAAATATCCAGAGAAAGGTTGGTAAACGCGGGGTAGGTTTGATTGACCCCCTCCACAACCTTTTTTGAGGCGTCGCGCAACTGAACAATGGCGGTCGGCTGCACGGGGAGCGACCCTTGGGGCATGGATGCGGGCAGGCGGTGCAAGGCAGTGGAGCAACCCTAGCCTGGGTGCCCAACCCCACTTGCCCAGCGGCACGCCCGTGACCCTTCTCCGTCGCCGCCAGCTGCTGATCGGGCTTGCCAGCGCCGGGCTGGCCGGCTCCCTGGCCAGGCAGCAATCGGCCCTGGGCCGTCCGTCGAATCTGGATGGGCGCCTGCTCAGCCTGCCGTTCGTTTCGGGCGAGGGCGGCTACAGCTGTTACCGCACCCCTGGGCTGGCGGTGAGCGCCCAGGACACGGTGCTGGCCTTCTGCGGCGGCCGGGTAGATGACTGCGGGGACGAGGGCAATATCGATGTGCTGCTGCGGCGCTCCAGCGATGGCGGCCGCAGCTGGGGCCCGCTGCAGGTGATCGCCAACGACGGGCCCAACCCCTGCAAGATTCCGCTGCCGGTGGTGTTGCCCGGGGGGCGGATTCTGCTGCTCTGGCTCTGGAATGCCTCGGTGGCGCGGGAGGCCGATCGGGGCACACGGTATGTACGCATCACCCATTCCGACGATGACGGCCGCAGCTGGGTTCCCTCCCGCGACATCACCGACCAGGTGCGACTACCTGGCTGGAAGTCCTGGTACGGGATCGGCCCGGGCCATGGAATCGTGAAACTGCTGGAACCGGCTGCCGGCCGGATCGTGGTGCCAGCGCGCCACAGCGTTCCCGGCCTGGGCGGGGCCTCCCACCTGCTGCTCTCCGACAACGGCGGCCTGAGCTGGCGGGTGGGCGCCGTGGCAGGTTTCCGGCCGTCCAGCGAATGCGCAGTGGCGGAACTGGGCGATGGCAGCTTGATGCTGAACAGCCGCAGCGGTGGCCAGCGGGTGGTGAGCATCAGCCGGGACGGCGGCGAGACCATGGCCAGCAGCGGGCCGGAGCCCCAGCTGATCGAGCCAGCCAATGGCTGTCAGGCCAGCTTGCTCACCTACGCCTTTACGGCCAACCGTCAGGCCCTGCTGCTGTTCGCCAATCCGGCCGATGCGCAGCACCGCACCAACGGCCGACTGCGCCTCAGCCGTGACAACGGCCGGCGCTGGAGCCGGGGCTTCGCCTATGACCAGGGGCCGGGCAGCTTCAGCGGCTACAGCGACCTGGCCCGCTTCGCCAATGGCGACGTGGCCCTGCTAGCGGAATCCGGAGCCAGCTTCGCCAAGGTCCGCGGCGCAGACAAGCGGCGCAACCGCCAGCTCCTGGACGGCCGGGGCGATCGGCGCCACGACGGCATCGCCTTTCAGCGGATTCCCTTTGCGCTGGTGGCTCAGGCCTGATCGGCCAGCGGGGCCTCCTGCAGGCCAGCGGCGAGCAATTGGTCGACCAGGGCGAGCATCTGGCGGCGCTCCTCAGGGCTGCGGGGCCGCACGGGGCTGGCCTGGGGGGTGGGCCGGGGAAACAGCTCCCGCCAGTCGCAGCCCCAGACGCGGCGGGCAAAGCGGTCGTTGCTGGCGCCATAGCGGCGCTCGATGCGGGCAAGCAAAGGCTCATGGAGCCCCTGGAAAGGCTCGGCCGGCCAGCCCTGCTCAACGGCCAGCCGCTCCAGCTGCTCCCGGATCCGGGCCTTGCAGGAACTGCTGTTCCAGGCCATCGGGTACTGCTCAGCCAGCCGGCGGGCGATGCGCTGGGCAATCCAGACGGCCTGCCAGCCCGGTTGCACATTGGTCCCTTCGCTCAGGTGCCGCAGACCTTCGAGATCCGACACGCCCACCGCCTGCAGCAGCCGCTCACAGGGGTCCGCCTCGCCGGTGCGGAAGGGCAGGAAGCGGCACTGCACCTCGGGGCGATCCAGCACGTCCGCGAACAGCTCCAGGTAATCGCAGTTGCTCTCCCCACCTGTGCGCATGGTTTGCATCACATAGCGGGGGAAGGAAACAGCCAGATAGAAGCGCTTGAGCAGCTGGGTATAGCGGGAATTGAGGTAGGTGGGCTGATCCCGCACGAAGGCCACCAGCTCCAGGCCCATGCCGGAGCGGTTGAGCAGGTGCAGCAGGTCGCCAAGCAGGCTGCCTTCACCGCCGCACCCCGGTTCCGTGAGCACGAGGGAAAGGATCTCCGCCGACACCAGCGGGCGACAGCCCTGGCGTTGGGCCTTGTGCAGCAGCTGCTCCCAGGGCTGGAGATCCCCCTGCCGCAGGGCCTTCACCAGCTCGAGGTGGTCGCAGCGGCGCTTGGGGTAGAGCAGTCGCTGCTGGCGCAGAAACGGCTGATTGCTCTTCAGCCGGTGCTGGATGTAGGTGGACGCCGTCTTGTGGATGCCCACATGCAGGATCAGGGAGCGTGCGTCCACCCGTTGCACAAGATGCAGCAGATGGTGAAGCCTAGGCGTGCCTCTGCAACCAGGATTCAGCCCGCCGGCGCAGCCCTTGCTGACAGCGGCGCTCCAGGCGATCCAGCAGTTGCTGCAGGCCCAGGTGGAGCACCGGAGCAGCCACGGCCACCGCCGCCACCGGCAACTCGGCCCAGACCAGCGCCTCCGCCTCGAGAACCCCCTGCTGCTGCTGGGGGCCAGCCGGCGATGCGGATCCGGCCCGCAGCCGTGCCTCCAGTCCGAACTGGAGCCGCTCCTGCCAGGGCCCCAGGCCGTCCACCCTGGATTCCAGCTGCTGGATCAGCAGCTCGCCATCGGCGAATCGGGCCCGCACCAACACCTGTGGCTGCAGGGTCCAGCCCGCCACGCCGTAGGGCCGGGAGGTGTAGCTGTAGGTGTCCTCTCCGGCCCGCCGCAGCCGCTTGGGATCCAGCAGGCCCCGCAGGGGCCGCAACGGCTTGACCAGAAAGGGCTCCAGCTGGGCCACCGTGGGGGTGGGGGTGAGTTCCACCCGGCAGAGGCGACGCTGTTCAAGCTTCATGGGCCGGAATCACCAGCCGGCGCCCGGCTGGCAGCCAGCAGATCCTCCAGCTCGCACACCGGGAAACGGTTGATCGTGCGCAGCGCCCGGCGGGCGTTGTCGCGCAGCTGCTGACTCACGGCCTCGCAATAGGGAATCTGGGCCAGGAGATCCACGGTGCGGCGCAGCACCCGCACCACATCGCCCTCATCCAGGGAGGTGTTGGCGATCACGTCACTCCAGCTGGCACCGCTGGCCCAGGCATGCACCAGGCCGGTGAGCTCGGGCTCCCACCAGAGCGGGAAGGCCACCTTGGCCCGCTCCTGCTGGTGCTCCAGCTGACGGCGGATCGAGCGCAGGTCGTGCAGGGCCTCCTCCACCGCCGGTGGCGGCGACCAGGCGCACCAGAGATCGGGGCGGTTCACCTCGGTGGAGATCGCCTCCAACACAGCTGCCAGCTCGGCCGGATCGAGGTCATCGAGGTGGCCACTCATCAGGGCCAGCCCCAGCCACAGCTCGTTGTCGCCGCGGAGGGCAGCGACGGTGCGCCCCACCTCGGTGGGCTCCAGCCCCTCGGCACCGGCCAGGCCCCCGAAATGGCGCAGCACCTCGATCAGGGCCAGAAAGGTGTCCCAGTGCCGGTTGGCGCGGAAGTGCAGCAGCCGCTGGCGCTCCTCGATCTCCTCCTGTAGCTCGGCCCTGCGGCGCCGGTGCTTGGTGAGCTGTTTGCGGTCTCCCCAGCGGTGGGCCGGATGGAGCTCCAGCTCCTCCTCCAACCGGTGCACCAGCTGGGCCTGGGCCTGCACCTCCCCGGCCAGGTCGTACTGGGGGGTGACCATGTCGTAGCGACGCGCCATCGAGGCCACCGCCAGGGCCAAGCCAGCACTGGCCTGGGTGCCGTGGTGGTGTTCGCCACTGCGGCGCAGCGGCGGCGGCTCCACCTGGCTCACCTGGAGGCAACTGAGCTCGGCATGGAGGCTCACCACCGCCGTGCAGGGCACCAGGATCCACAGGTTGTCGTCGGTGAGGCACAGGAGCAGGGGAAACTGCCCAGGCCCCGGCACCTTCGCGATCAGCACTGCAGGGGTGATCCGGCCCCGGAGCGGTGGCGCCTTGAGGCTCAGCAAGCTGCCCTCACTGGCGAACTGCAGGGCCAGGGTGAGCTCATGCACCGCGGTTTCCTCCGCCTGGTGCTGGAGGGTGCGCAACAGGCGCCGCTCCTCCTTCAGGCGCTCGCGCTGCTTCTCGTAGTGCTCGAAGTCCTCCCAGGGCACATCCGCCTCGCCGGCCCCGGCAGCGAGGGCGATGAGCTGCTGCTGCAGCTCGGCGATGCGCTCCTGGTCGACCTTGAGGTCGAGGGTGGCCAGGTAGCGGCCGAAGCTGCGCTCCACCAGCTCCCTGGCCTTGGCGAGGTGATAGCGCTGCAACAGATTCAGCACCATGCCGTAGCTGGGGGTGAACTGGCTCACCAGCGGATCCGCGGGAGCGGTGGCCAGCTGGCCCGCCTCCCTCACCCCCTCGAAGCGGCTCTGCACAGTGACCACATAGCCCTGGGAGTCGAGGCCACGGCGACCGGCCCGACCCGCCATCTGCAGGAACTCGCTGCCCATCAGCGGCCGGTGTCCCCGCTCGGTGCGCTTGGAGAGGGCCGAGATCACCGTGGTGCGGGCCGGCATGTTGATGCCGGCGGCCAGGGTCTCGGTAGCAAACACCACCTTGATCAGCCCCTGCTGGAAGAGCTCTTCGATCAACTCCTTCCAGGCAGGCAACACCCCGGCATGGTGGGAGGCGATGCCCCGCAGCAGGGGTTCGTCGTGGCCCTCGCGCACAGCCTCCGGGCTGGCGGCCGCAAAGGCCTCCAGGCGGCTCCGGATCCGCTGCTGCTCATCCGGCGAAACGAGACAGATCTTGCCGAGATCCCGCACCCCCTTGTCACAACCGCGGCGGCTGAAGATGAAGTAGATGGCCGGCAGCATGTCCCGCTCCGCCATCTGGGCCACCACAAAACCCAGGGGCGGCGCCTCGGGCTGGGGGGGCCTGGGCATTTTCGGCCCCTTGCGGCGACTGCCCTTGGGGGCACGCCACACCTTGCAGTTGGGGTGCAGGTCGGTGCCCCCCTCATTGAGCAGGGGGTGCAGACCCTTGGCGCTGCAGAAGCTGAAGGCCAACGGCACGGGCCTGTGGTCGCTGTGCACCAGCTGGGTGGGCCCATGCACCGCCTCGATCCAATCCGTGAGCTGACCCGCATTGGCCACCGTGGCGGAGAGCGCCACCAGCTGGATGGAGGGCGGACAATGAATAATCGACTCCTCCCATACGGTGCCTCGCTGGGAGTCGTTCATGTAGTGGCACTCATCAAGCACCACCGCCTCCACCCCCTCCAGTGGGTCGTTGTCGGGATGGTCGATCTCCGCATAGAGCATGTTCCGGAAGATCTCAGTGGTCATCACCACCACCTGGGCCTCCCGGTTGAGGCTCATGTCACCGGTGAGCAGGCCCACCTTCTCGGC
This sequence comes from Bradyrhizobium ivorense, assembly GCA_943368005.1. Lineage (GTDB taxonomy): Bacteria > Cyanobacteriota > Cyanobacteriia > PCC-6307 > Cyanobiaceae > NIES-981. The sequence continues at coordinate 139,304 of CALRKN020000008.1, forward strand.
CCCGAATTGCTCGCGGAAGTCGCGCAGCTTCTGGTTGGAGAGCGCCTTGAGTGGGGTGGTGTAGAACACTTTGCGCCCATGGGCCAAGGCGCGGTGGATGGCGTACTCCCCCACCAGAGTTTTACCGCTACCTGTGGGGGCGCTCACCACCACCGAGTGCCCTTGGCTCAGCGCATCGATCGCGTTGAGCTGGAAATCATCCAGGGGAAATGGGAAGATCTCTGCCAGGGCAAGCTGCCCCGGGGAAGCAGAGCTCATCTAAAAGCTACCATAGCAGAGAGTGAACCTCAGAATACCGCAAGCAAAGCCACAACCAATTTGAGCACGGGATTGCTGAGAACCATTGACCTAACAAACCAAAGCATTCACTCAACGAACAGGGATTCACTTTTCTGCCTAACAGACCAGTGAAGATCGGGGGACATGGCCTCAGAACTAGAGCCTAGCCGAAGGAATGAAGTGACAGAATCCAATGGAACGACCGTTACTTGGGACGCAAGATCTTGATTTCGCATAATATCGCGAAACAATCCAGGACCAGCAAGCCTCCAAACCCCACCGCTAGAGCGATTGATGATTGAATCACTGATCCTGGCCATGACCGCTCCTAGAAATGGGTGATGAGGAGCTGCGGCATAAATCAGGCCATTCCAGACAAGAGGATGCTCCATCTCCGGCTTTCTTAGAAGAAGCAGGGAGGATCGAAGATCGAGCCATTTCTGCAGAGGTGCCAAGCAGACCGTTGCGGCATCAATCCAAATCCCACCATGCGCATAGAGGTAAGCGACCCTAAAAATATCAGCCTGCATAGCAGGAAGCCTTACACGAAGAAAAGCATCGCGAACTGACGTCCCGAAAAGTTGATGGATCATGGACGCAGCGCGCTCCCTATCGAAGAGCTGATACTCGAAACCTGGATTGCCCAAGCGCCAAACCTCCATTCTTGTCACAATGAGAGCAGGAGGGCAGCCACTATCCCAGTATTGCAACAAGACACACTTACCTTCTAATTGGTTCACTTCGAGAAAACCTCAGGGACGTTTCAGCGACAGCAAGCCTGTCATGACCTATGCCAAACTACCCTAGTTCCAGAAAGAAGTCCATCAAATCTATGCCAAGCGGTAGTTAAAGACAGAAATAGACTGAAGCAGTCGAATCCTCATCCTTGCAAGTCCAATCTGAGGCAATGAAGAACCACAAACCACAATCCACTGACATGACAAAAAGGAGCGCTCCAATCAAACAAACAGGATGGAAATCCTGGAGCATGGATTTGTCAATCCTCGCGCACCCATCACGCATCGAACCAGACCCGACCCGACCCGCCAACAGGCCCCCAGGAGCCTATTGCGCATAGTTCAGCGCCCAGCCTCTCAACAGAGGCGCATAAATCTGCCAAGATCCCCGTTATTGCAATGGATCTGGGCGACAAACTAGGGGATGCAGAAGCGCAGGACCTTACGTTCCTGGCAGCCGGAGCAGGCCACTCTGCTGCGGCCGCCACCGGGTGAGTAGCTCTCAGAAGGGCACCATGTGTAGTTCCTGCTGGACCTGTTGGACGAGCTGGATCTCTCGCCAATCCTGATACCCGCTCAGTCCGAGGATCCACACGGGGAGAAGGGGTTCGACCCCAGCAAGATGCTGACGATGCTGCCTCTCAACGTCCATTGCATGGGCATCGGCTCTTCCCGCAAGATCGAGCGGGCCTACTACAAGGACCTGGCCTTCAGCGTGTTGACCGGCAACCAGCAGACGGACTACAGCCGCATCAGTGAAGTTTCGGCGTCGCAGCCTCGATGCGCATAAGGGGCTGTTGAATCAGATCCTGCGGCAGTGCCAGAAGGCGGGGATGGCCGATATCCACGTAGCTGCCTACGGCTTGGACATGGCCCGCAAGAAGCGAGTGGGACAAGAGAAACATCATACATGCATAGCGTTAAATTCAAAGAATATAGTTTCGCGGCATGTGATAAGATTAAACGGAGGGCAAACAGCCACTTCTTTAAAACATGAACATATTAGCAATTATTGCGGCAAGAAATGAACACTTGCATATACGCAGATGCATAGAAAACTTAGTGAATGATGGCATAGAGGTGGCATTAATTGATCATGAGTCTTCAGATGGGACACGAGAGATTGCCGAAAGATACGCAGGAGCTGGCATTCACAAAATTATTAATCTCAAATGGGATGGCTTCTTTTCACTAGAAAAACAACTTATAGCAAAGCAAGATATCATCAATGATTGCAAGCATGAATGGGTCGCTCATTTTGACGCTGATGAATGGCCATCATGTCCAAGTCAATTTAGCAGTTTAAATCAGATGGTAGAGGCAGCTGATAGAGATAAATACAGCATAATTAACTTTAACGAGTATGTATTTGTGCCACTCCCAGGAGAAAACTATGACTTTACTGGCTACGAGAATCTAATGAAGAACTACTATTTCTTTGAGCCTTCATACCCAAGGCTGCAGAGAATATGGCGAAGAAGCTGTGGTCTTTCAAATATAGTCCATGGAGGGCATAAATTACGTGGTGACACGGGCCTTCAGTTTCCAGTTGATGGCCATTTGCGTCACTACATAGCCCTTGGGGAGGATCATGCCATACAAAAGTATACAAAAAGAAAGTTTGCCGAGAACGAGGTGGAACGTGGATGGCACCGCAACCGAATCATTATTACCCCTAGTATGCTGTCAAACTATTTTAGCAACAAATTGCTTCACAGCAATCGGATTAAGACTCTAGAAAATTCAAACTCAAAAAACTTTGATAAATCAGCGCCTCAGAAAAAACATTTCTGGGAATGGCCAAATAGATAAGTTTATTCTTGTGCATACATGTACAAAAAAACCCCCCTAGAAGGGGGGTCTTAAAAAACTTACAATCAAACATTTACCAATTTAGCTTTTTTCTTTAACTTCCTGCTCCAACCGAATGCAGCAGTGACACCCAAGATTCCTAAAGGACCAGGAACTTCATGGACACTTAAGTTATTGAACCTGATGATTCCTGTTTTATTTATTCCCGAGAAGACACCGCTAGTGCGATGATAGAGAGCTTGGTGAGCTGCAACATGTATGCCACCCAAATTGAGCGTAGTAGTGCCCGTGAAGGTGAACGGGGTGAAGTTAATGTTGTCAGTTGAAATCTCAAGTTTGCCAGAACTCAAGAAATTCGATGAAAAGTCTGTAACTTGAATAGATTTGACTATAACATTTCGATTAAATTTAGTTTGGAAAGCAGAAATTCCTCCGGTCGGATCTGCACTGCCGTATCCACAACGACCCAAGCTAATGCCAACCCTCGCAAAGCCGCACAAGCCCAGTGAATTGGACTGAAGTGTATTATTGTTAGATGCTCCTGTGGAATTCGAATTGCTCAAAGTTGCTGTGACACCCGCACTGGTGAAGGAATCAGAAGCAAAGTTTTCTTGAGGATTTTTACTAAAATCAAAAATAGAAGCAGCCAAAGTTGGCTGTGCAAATGATGCTATACTTATAGAAGCTCCTAAGGCACTCACAACGCCCAGGTTGCGAGAAAGCAAAGACTTTGTTTGCATTTGAGTGGAAGATCAATGTCACCAATTTAGCCCGTGACGTGGGAGGAGTCAACAATATGTACAACCGAGAAAGATAAGCATTCCTTATCTTTCTCGGTTGTACATATTGTTGGTGCCGCGCAGCTTGAACCGGCACAGGCCGCCCCACTGTTTGATCCAGCCAAACACCTTCTCGATGCCGCGGCGGGCGTTGATCGACTTGGCGTAACCCTCATGGCAGGTGGTGCGGCCATCGACGGCGGAACCGCCAGGACGGCTGGTGATTTTGGGCCACGTGCGGTGTCACGCTGATCCGCCGGAGTTCGGCGACCATTCCCTTGGTGTCGTAGTTCTTGTCGGCCCCAAGGGTTTTTTTGTGGGCACAGGGGATGTCAGCTGCCATTGCTTTGGCTGCGTCTCGCTCTCCGGTGCCCACCGCTTGCGTCACCTTGGAATCGACGATCAAGGCATGGCGGCTGTCCATGAGCACGTGCCCCAGGTAGCTGGGCAGTGCCGGATGGGCATTGGATTTCCGGCACAGCAGCGCATCCGAATCAGCGCTGGAGCGATGAGTCTTGTTGCCGCGGAAATCCCCTTTGGCCCGTTTCCTTCCAGCATTGGGCGAGCCGAAACCCTCGCAAAGGCCTTGTAGTGGTGGTAGGGGTTCGTCTTGCCCATCAATCCGCTCCAGCGAGGCATGGGAGGCCCAGGCCTGCAGCAGCGTTCCATCCACGGAGAAGTGCTCATCGCTGAGCAGCGGCTTGACCTCTGGAGCGCCCATCAGCTTCTCCAGGAAGCTCCCCATGACGTCGTCAACGAGGAGGCGCTCACGGTTCTTGGTGAATGTGGTGGGGTGCCAGATCGGATAATCCGGGCTCAGGCCCACAAACCACCGGAACAGCAGGTCGTAGTTGAGCTGCTCCAGCAAAAGCCGTTCCGACGGATGCCGTAGAACGCCTGCAGCAACGAGGCCAGCAGCAGTTGCTCGGGCAACACCGAGGGCCGTCCTTCTACGGCGTACAGCTCACAAAAAGTGGGCTTGAGCCGATCGAGGGCCTGATCCGCCAGTTTGCGGATCCGCCGCAGCGGATGGCAGGCAGGAATCCGCTCCTCGATTGATACGTAAGAGAACAGGGAGCCGCTGCGCTCCCGGTGACCTCGCATCTGGACTGGGCAGTTGGCCCATTTTCGCAGAGGTAGGCGGGTTTTTCAGCGAACTCCCATACCACCTCAGTGCAGAGAGCACAATCTCGATGGCATTTGTGGTGATGTGCGCAGAGATGATCCAATGGCTCCTCCACCTCTTTGTTGTCACTATTTTTGCCTAGTTATGTGCCTGGCAATGGCCACGTTAACTCTGAATAGTGCGCAGTAACACATGGCAGCTCGGAATGGCTTCTTCACTGTTCGCTGTATAGCCATGCGCTTGAGCCGAATACGCCCTGCTCGTTGACCGAATACAGATCCATCCTGAGGTTCTCTTTGTCAGGAGGTCCTACATACGTGCACCTGGATTGCGGCGTACATTGATAGAGCATCTGATATTGACTCGCCCAAGAATCATTGATTACATTAAGCATCTAGCAAGGGCTTCATTGTGACTATACAAGTGGATCATTGCCATCCTTAACCCATTGGTCAAATAACATTTGGTAGTCAGGAGGCTTGTCTACACCCAGGGGGATGCTTTCGCCTAGGTAATGGTATATCCCTTCCTTTCGGCATCGATAATACACAGTGTTCTTGTCAATATGAACACTATTCAGGTTGGCTCTCAATAGATGATATAACATGATTCTATCAGAAATTGGATGGCCATATCGTGGCATAAGCGCCCAATTGGCAAGAAGGTGGAATGAATTTTTTCTAAAAATCATGCAACTTGTATCAATAAACTTTATGGGGTCTGTATATGGGCAAGCGCAGATAACACTTTTGTCTGGTCGGCACAAATATCGATTAGTTGATATAAAGTCAGGGTCTCGTTGGTTAATAATCTCAACAACTTGCATAATATGATCGGATGCTAGCCAGTTATCGGCATCTAAGAAAGCAATAGTATCATACCCTAATCCAATTGCATGGTATGCGCCAATTAGCCTGGGTGTAGAGCCAACGTCATCATGGCATTCAGGCAACTTAATATGGTGTACATCCCAGCTATCGATATCTGAAAGCGGCCTTCCATCGGCAACAATTACATGAAGGCACTTAGGGATTTGATTCGCTACACTTGCATGGCATTCGGAGAGCAAAGACAGCGCTTCGTCAAAATAAGGAGTAACTACAGCAACTTTAATCATATGACAAATGAAAATGGAGATTAGGAAATAATCAGCTATGCAAGACGATTAAACGACCGCTATTTATGAACTGTTTCTGCGTCTTTTGCTGGAATCGACAGAGGCAAGACGATAAACCAACAATGCAGCCAATTCACAACCAAGATTCGAGCAGAATAATCATGGATGTACAAAGATAGGATCAGAAAGATTAAAAGTCTAAAGCGTGATCAGGCAATAAGGGTCAACAAAGAACGAAAAAATTATACCATGATGGCATGGTGATCATAAAGCAATTAACAGAAATTTTGATTTACATCATCAGCTGAAAGCAGTTTTAAATCTGGAAGTAACCATAAACTTGCATAATTTTTAGCTTGGCCGCCCATGGTGCGGCTGAGATGGTCGCGTGCGAAATCAATGTTCCATCTTCATGCAAAAAGAGACCAAAAGTGAACATATACTTCAAGGTTCATAAATCGCGAAGCTGAATTGGATGGCAGAATGATGCGTATATTAGTGAGAATTCGTTGAACTGTCGTCAGCTTCTAACGGGTGACTGATACCATTGATTCTATCATCGTACCACCTAAGCAGGCGTTCATTAGCATCCTTGTGCATCAGATTGCCATTTTCACGCCTATTGGAGTGGGGAAGGTCTTGATTAGGATGTCCCCGATCAAGAAACTGACAAAGATCATAGAATGATGAACCCTCTTCCCAGCAAATTTCCAAGAAATCGTCATGACGGCCAAAGAAATAATCTCTTACAGTTTGCAGATGTTTGGTATAGATAGAAATGTGAGCTTTAGGATTAAGTTGAGGATAGGGATATCCATAAGCAAGGCTTCTTGCTCGAGAACCTAAGATTGGATCAGTTCTCAGCGAGTGTGAAAATAGGCTATTTAGCCATACTTCTGGAGTCGCTCTACGTGTCAGTATAAATCGACTTCCCGGATATGATCTATCTAAATGCTCATAAATAAACGGATAAGGCCAATCCGAGAAGCTTTCAAAGCCAGCGATTTCATTATGAAGCTGATCATACTTAGAAATTGCGACTTGCTCAAGAAGTGTAAGGTTAAATGATCGATGCTTAAACCCCAAAGAACCCAAACAATGCCCCAGAGTGGTGGTTCCAGTTTTATTCAGACCAATGCAAAAGATCTTCATCATAGAATAAAAGTCTAGTAATTTATTCTAATTACGAAGCATCTGCCCTCGCAAGAAGCTCTTCATAAAGATTGCTTACATCTGGTGGTGCCACGCTTGAGGAAATGCTCCTATTGAACCGCCGCTGGGGAAGTGTTCTGTCGACAAAAAGGCCCGTAAAGTGTTCGACCTTATCCAATCCGGAATTGTCAAGTAAATCATCATATTTAACAAACAACCATCTTCCATTGATTGAATGCAACCTAAGAATATGTAAATACTGAAGTAGCCAACAGTCATAAGCCTGCTTAACGCTGATCGCAAAGGTTCGTAGGTAGCTGGCTGTTCGCACTTCTTTTAATATGCTTTCAACAACAACAGATGGATGCCTAAATACACAAATAAATGCTGTAGATTCTGTGTATTTATTTTCTATGCGAGACCGCCAGGATTGCAAGGTATAGCTAAATCGTGGATCTTTTAAGCATGTAGGACCATTTGAATACACTTGGTCTATTCTGTTATTAACTTCTTCAGATGTAGTGAATGGAGAATCCATGGGAACTCTCGCTAGCCAGCACTGCCCATGGGATGCTGGATAATCCCATCCATTGCTGCAAATATTATTTATGCGAGGAATATTAGGTAGAACACTTGTTATCAGTTGTTCGTTGATTGAGTTTATTTCCCTGTCTTCATAGTAACCGGTGGGATTTGAGGGGCTAGCCAAGTAAGCAGAAGAACCCATAAATAATCCTGTCTGCCGAAAGAGGCAAGCCAACAAGCTGGTACCACTACGACCCGAACCTAGGATAAATAACCTTCGACATGCTTTCGTTGGCAAATCTAAATCAGAAATCAATGGTGCATGAGATACAGGGGAGGACGTTTTCAAATTCATAGCAAGTGCCGAGAGAGATCGATTAAAGCAAATCCAGGTGACCACATTCGTTTCATGTTATCAAGCATAGTACTATACGCAGGCATACTGCAAGCAAATCCTAATTTCTTTCTATTAGGCCAAGAGTGACAGAGTGCCGGCTACGTACGAGCTTTGTGGAAGTAAATTTCATTGATAATGCGTAGGTAGGATCATCGAAACCATCACCAACTGTCGAATGGTGGGAAAGAAGCTGCAATCGAACTAGGCCTAGGATAACTTGTCAATGCTGGAGGCATAGTCAGTACCACTGAGAGAACTCTTGAAATTACCTAGCAGAATATCATTCTTACGGATCAACAGCAGAATACTGTGTCGGTCACTGTCGATAAAAACTGTCGTCTGCCGTTACTCAGCCGAGGCATCAGCACGAAAGCGACCATGGCGCTCAAAGTGAGCATAGTATCAGGCCAGTTAATGCCGTAGAATACAGCTAGCAAAGGTAATTGAAGGCACCTCGAAAAATTGCGATTCTCTCGGGTCACTAGAATCAAGAGCCATTGTGGCATCTTGGGGCCACGCTGCCAAATCGAGCATGAGGGCAGATTTATCGAGGTGCCGTTGATTCAAGGCCACGAACAGATATAATGTCAGAATGACATAGATGGTCCAATTCGTTCTAGTTGCCTGTGCCGCCTTGCTAATCAGGCAGTGCTGCATCTTTGTATTATGACGAAAACATCAAGAGGCATTGGTGCCAGTGACGTAGCGGTCTCCTGGAACCAGTTTGCGTGGGGCTTTTGGAAAGGGACGTTGGACCAGCACATCCCAACAAAACGCCTGGCCGCCTTCAACTGCTGGCGATCCGTGCTGGTAGCCCAGCAGAGCACGACTTTCCGCCGGTGAGCCTGCCCATGGGAGACCATGCGATCCAGACTACCGTTCGATCTGCAACTGCTCCTCTCCAGCAATATGATTAAGAGCGCTCAATAAACGCGAATGAATTAACTCACTGGGCAGTATCGAGATTCGCAAGTGTCCAACCTGCCTATCCTTCTTGATATCTTCTACGGCAAGATCGCCGCCTTAAGCTCACTTGAAGAATCCCATGAGCTACGACTTACAATTGTCGCGAAGATTGCAATTATTACCAATAAAAGTTAATCAGCGTCAGTGTCAGTTATCAGATCCAAACGACCATCAGGTTTCGGGAAAGCCATGCTAGTCTAATAAAATTTTAGTTTCAGCCCTTGTCGAACCATGATAATTTGTCACTCTCGCGGCTACATCTTCATCCACCTTCACAAGACAGGCGGCACCAGCGTGGAGGCAGCCCTTGAACCAACTCTTGCCTGGAACGATCTCTTGCTGGGTTCCACCCCTTTTGGTGAAGCGTGCAATCTGCACTATCGGCATCGCTTCGGCCTCACCAAGCACAGCAGTCTCGCGGAGGTGTACAGCCTCTGCACCAGTTGCCCGCAGATCGAGACCTATCGGGTGGTGAGCGTGGTGCGTGAGCCTCTGCAGCGAGCGGTATCGCTATTCAACTTCATCGCCTCAGTGGTCGCTGGCGTCCCCGCGAGTGGTGTAAATCCCCCGGCACCCCCACCCCGGCGTAGCCGGGGTGGGCCGCGCACCTCAGGCGGCTGGCCCAACAGCTGGCGTTGCAAGGGGTGGGCAGGCCCGTTTCCCTGGTTCGAGTACCACCTCAACC
>CALRKN020000009.1:0-121185 GCA_943368005.1 Bradyrhizobium ivorense
GGGAACGATCATCGATGCCACCTTGCTCGCGGCTCCCAGCTCCACCTTTACGAGGGCGAAGCCCGAGTGTGCCGGAGGCACTCGAACAAGGCTGGTGAACGGCATCCGGAGATGCACCAGACCAAGAAGGGCAACGAGTGGTACTACGGGATGAAAGTCCACATCGGCGTCGACAAGGACTCAGGCCTCATCCATTCGGTCCATTCGGTCGAGACCACCGCCGCCAACGTGCATGACCTCACCCCAGCAGCTGAGCTGCTCCATGGTGATGAGGAGGTGGTTTACGCCGACGCCGGCTAGCAAGGCATCGAGAAACGCCCTGAAATGGAGGGCAAGTCCACCACCTTCCGGGTTGCCATGCGACCCGTGAAAAAGGCGCGCCTGAGATGGGTGCCTTTTATTGGACAGATATGGCCCCTGACATCGTTAACCCCGGGCGGGAGGAACAGGGTTCGGTCTCAGTGTAGACCTCGTGGGGAGTTCTGCCTCCCAGGGAGCTGTGCGGCCTTACATGGCAGTACCTCCATAGGAAGCGAGCCAGGTTGATCTCAGCCTCCCAGCCATCGCTGTAGGCACGTAGGTAGACCTCCTCATACTTGACTGTCCTCCACAGCCGTTCAACGAGGATGTTGTCGTAGCAACGCTTCCTACCTGACCAGCTGATCTTGATCTCCTCGGCATGCAGCTTGGCTACGAAGTCGGATGAGGTGAACTGACATCCTTGATCGGAGTGGAAGATCTGTGGCTTGCGGCCGCCCTCCAGCGCCATCTCAAGGGCATCCAGACAGAACTCCGTGTCAAGGCTGTTGGAGAGCCTCCAGCTGAGCACATGCCTGGAATGGAGATCCATGATCGCCACCAGATAAAGGAACCCTTTCTGCAGAGGGATGTAGGTGATGTCGGTCGCCCAGACCTGATCCACCGAGGTGACCTGCGTGAGGTCCACCAGGCAGGGGAACCGCACGGACGGATCGCCTGGAACTGTCGTCCGGGGCTTCTGGTAGATCGCCCGTAAACCCAGGCGCCGCATGAGGTTTCGCACTTGATCTCGGCTGATCGGGATCCCATCTCTGGCCAGGTAGTCCACCATCCGGCGGCTGCCGCTGCAGGGATCCTCCATGTAGAGAGCATCGATCCTGGCCATGATCCGCAGCGTTGATTCACGCACCGGTGTCGGCCGGTAGTACAGCGTGGATCGAGGCAGCCCCAGCAGCGCACACTGCCTGCTGATGCTGAGCTCGGGGTGGTCGTGATCGACCAGTTTGCGCAGTTCACGGGCATCAGAGCAGCTGAGACTTTTTTTTGAGCCACTCCAGCTCCATCTGCAGCCGTCCGATCTGCTGGAAGAGCTCCGCCTCCTTGGCCTGCCCCTCCTCCTTGTCCTTGGTCTTCTTCCCCCTCGTGAAGAGCTCGCTGGCGCCGTCCAGGAGCTGTCGCTTCCATTGGCTCACCTGGATCGGATGGACAGCGTGATCGGCAGCGATCTCCTGGATCGTCTTGCGACCACTGATCGCCTCCATAGCGACTCTGGCCTTGAACTCGGGACTGTGGATGCGGCGCTTGCTCATCGCTGGGAGCCCCTTTCAGGAGCGGTACCCCGCCTCAGAGGTTAACGATGGGGGCTATCCAGGAAAGCCAGACCACCTCAGCCTGAACGCTTGCCTTGCCGGAAAGACAGCTGTTAACAAATAAAGAACACGTCTAAGGCAATTATTTCATGCCATGGACTCAAGTAGATGGTTTCGACTTGTGCTGAGCAGCCGAACATCAAGACGCAGAAGACGTGAGCGAATGGTTTCGCCTGTGCCAAAGTCCTCGACCATTTCTGATCTTGCCATTCGACGAATGCGAACTCAAGGCTGGACTATTCCCAAGTGAAGAAGGAAATGGATTTGACCCTCTCTGCTGAATGATCCACGAGGCCTGCAGAGAGTCGTCCGTCGAGAATTTGGTTCTCGCGTGAGCACGGCAGGGTCACTGGGCAATGGAGCTAGCTGATCAATGAGCCAATAACAATGCAAAGTGTGAAGGCGAGACTGCCGCCCCAGGAGAGGCAAGCTAAGAATGAAGCAAATTATATCAATCTACAGCACAATGAATCTGTTGAAACGAGCAATGCGGATGACTACTCTACGCACATCGTTGACAATTGCCACTGGTGGCATAGTCATGTCTTCGATGGCATTAGCTCCCTGGCACCAAGCGCAGGCTTGTTCACGTGTTCTCTACGAAACAGGCGACAGGGCCTACATCACAGGGCGCACAATGGACTGGGCGGACGCCTCAGCGAAAACAGCGCTCTGGGTTTTTCCACGAGGGATGAAGCGCGATGTAGGCGTCGGGCCAAACCCAATCAAGTGGACATCTCGATACGGTTCAGTCGTCACTTCCTTCTATGATGTTGGCACAGCTGACGGGATGAATGAGAAAGGACTGGTCGCCAACCTTCTGTATCTCAATGAGGCGGATTTCGGTGATGCTGCCAAATCAGGAAAGGCAACGCTATCTGCCGGCGCCTGGGCACAGTACTTCCTCGACAACTATTCGACTGTTCGTGAGGCAGTCGCCGCAATGGCTACTCCTGCATTCGCCATCATTGCGCCCCCACTGCCAAACGGAAAAGCGGCAGGCCTGCATCTTTCACTCTCGGATTCGACGGGTGACTCCGCGATCCTTGAATACATCAAGGGAAAACTTGTCATTCATCACGGACCGCAGTATACGATTATGACCAACTCCCCCACTTTTGATCAGCAACTTGCCCTAAATACCTATTGGGATAAGGTGGGGGGAAACAACTTTTTGCCAGGCACGATCAGCGCTGCAGATCGCTTTGTTCGTGTTAGCTATAATCTCAAGGCATCACCGAAGTACAAGGACTTCGAGTTAGCACTTGCCTCTGTGTTCTCCCAGATGCGCGCAATCAGTGTCCCGCTCGGCATGGCGGACCCTGACCGTCCAAACATCGCGATGACGCTTTGGCGAACTGTGGCCGACCAAAAGGCGAAAGTCTATTACTTTGAATCGGTACTCTTTCCTGCGGTTTCGTGGGTCGATCTAACAAAGGTTGATCTGGGAGAGGGGGCCACACCAAAGGTTATCCGTATTGAGCGAGGCCAAGCAATTTCGGGTGACGTTTCCGGAGCATTCAGGCCTGCAATACCGTTCAAGTGGCTTGGGGTTCAGTGAGCAGAAGGAGGCGAAGTTAAACACTCCCTATTGGACGGATGAAACCTTCGAACACTTCGCTTCAGCGGTCGTCCCTTGCGGGAGGTCGCTGAGCTTCGACGTTAGGCTCAGCCATGGAAAGAAACAATTAAACTATAATTGACATTTGAATTGCTAGACGGAGCTAGTGGCGCATGGCAAGCGAAGGATGTGGAGGGATAAATGACTGGAGATCACCCTACCCTTACTGCCATGCGGCCAAGACCTCTTTAGATGCGTTGTCATAGAAACCTCCTGGCCATGTCTTCTTCGCATAAGTTTATGCGACTGCGCAAGTAAAGACAAATATCTCACGTAAGCAAACATCAGGAGTCATGCACCCAATGATGCTGGACATATCTACGAAGTTAATAATCATAGGGACGAGATCGATCTAGTTGCAACTTATTTTACACTTGTTCACGAAATGACTTATCGACCGTTAGCCCTGCCCAGCCTGGATATTGGCCTGCTTATAATTATGGCATTCGCAGATCAAACGTAAAGGAATGGAACGCCACAACAGAGAGTTTTTCTTCCTGGCCCCAAGTGCCCTAGGCACAGTTCCGGAAGTGCGCGGACCGATTGCTGCCGCCACCGCTGCCACCGGGGAGGCCACAACCAGACGTGCTGCCACGGCGGCGGAGATGGAGCGGATGTTCCGCTTCTCGGAAATCGTCAACACCACCAGCCCTCTGCCCGATGAGGAGCTGCTGGAGGCCGTGGCTGAGGTGATGACGGCCCAGGCCCCGGATGGTGACAGCCACATCCCAGCTGGCTATACGTACCTGGGTCAGTTCGTGGATCATGACCTGACCCGTGATGTCACCAAGAACCTCCCATTTGGAACGGTAGGAGTAACGCCAGAGCAGCTGGAACAGGGCCGCAGCCCAGCCCTGGATCTGGATTCCCTCTATGGCGCAGGGCCTGGAATCAACCCTGAATTTTATGAGACGGATCGCATTCGTCTGCGCGTGGGAAGCACAAAGGCTTCCAACTTCAACGACAAAGACAACCGCGATCTTCGAGGCTTCGACCTGCCCAGGTTGGGCAGCCTGGCCAGTGAACCCACCGATGCCCGCAAGGCCCACATCCCCGATCAGCGCAACGATGAAAACCTGGCCGTGGCCCAAACCCACCTGGCCTTCATCCGCTTCCACAACCGGGTGTGCGAGCGCCTCAGCGCTGCCGGCACCCCCAGCGCCCAGCTGTTCGAGCGGGCCCGCGAGAGCGTGACCCTCCACTACCAGTGGCTGCTCGTGCACGACTACCTGCCGCGCATCGTCGACCCGGCCATCGTCAATGATGTGCTTCGAAAGGGGCGCGTGCTGTTTGAGCGGCAGGGCCGGGGGTTCCCCACCATGCCCCTGGAGTTCTCCGTAGGGGCCTTCAGGTTGGGCCACTCCATGATCCGAGATGTCTACGACTGGAACGCCTTCTTCTCGCCAGGAGGTGACATCGGTGACCTTGGCACGCTCTTCAATCTGTTCATCTTCTCCGGAACAAGCGGCAACCTCTCGCCCACGCCCGATCCGGACAACCCGCTCGATGGCGACTTCGAACGCCTGCCCAGCAACTGGATCGCCGACTGGACGCGCCTGTTCGACTTCGTGGAGGCTGGAGTGCCGGAACTGGCGTCGGAGACCGCCGTCAATTTCGCCCGCCCCCTGGACATCCTTCTCACCGATCCCCTCAAAAACCTGCCGCTGGGATCGTTCGGTGCCCGCAATCCTTCCGGCCCCAAGATCCCACGCGACGACAAGCGCCGCAACCTGGCCTTCCGCAACCTCCTGCGTGGCCGGATGGTGTCGCTGGCCACGGGCCAGGAACTGGTGGCGGCGATCAACGCCGCCCTGCTGGCGGTGGGCCGCAGCGGTGAGCAGATCACGCCCCTCAGCCGTGCCGAGATCCTCGGTTCGGAATTCGGCGCCCTCAGCCCGGCCCAGCAGGATTTCCTCGCCACCAACACGCCCCTGTGGTTCTACGTGTTGCGGGAGGCCTCGCTCAATCTGATCAACGGCCAACCCGGCACGGGGCGGCTGGGAGCTGTGGGCGGCCGGATCGTGGCCGAGGTGTTTCACCGCGCCATCGAGGGCAGCCGCATCTCGCTGCTGGCCAACCCGGGGTTTTCGCCCCAGCTCGGGGCGGTACAAGGCGTGTTCCGCATGGCAGACCTGCTGCAGGTGGCCTTTGACGCCAGCGCTGGCGAACTGCGCCCCCTCTCGCCTGCAGCTCCCCGTCCCGGCTTGCAAAGCCTGCCCAGCGGTGATCAGCAGGTGGTGGTCCGCAACCTGAGGCTCACCACCCCCCTGCTGGTGGGCTCGGATGTGAGTGCCCTGCAGCAGGCCCTCAACCGGGAGGGCGCCCAGCTGGTGGTGGATGGCAGCTTCGGTGCGCTCACCGAGGCTGCCGTGCGGCAGTGGCAGGGTCGCCGCGGCCTGGTGGTCGACGGGGTTGTGGGCCTGCGCACCCGCTTCTCCCTGGGCCTGCAGCGGCTGCTGCGGCTGCAGAACCCGCGCCAGCGCGGTGACGATGTGACGGCACTGCAGGTGGCGCTGGAGCGGGAGACCCAGGTGCGGCTCCAGGATGCCGATGGCCGATTCGATGGCGTGTTCGGCTCCCGTACAGAACTGGCCGTGCGCAGCCTGCAGGGGGCGCAGGGGCTGCTGGTGGATGGCATCGCCGGACCCCTCACCCTGCGGGCGCTGGGGCTGGTGGGCTGATGGCGGAGGAACGCCGCTACGACCTAGTCGTCTTCGGGGATGAGGTACCTGGGGTGCTGGCCGCGGTGGCGGCAGCCCGGGAGCAGCGGCGCCGGGGCCGACCGCCGCGGGTGCTGCTGCTCTCGCCAGGTCCTGTTGGGCAGGGGTTGGGAGGGCATCTGGTGCGGGGCCGGTTGGCTTACCTCGACCGCAGCCAGATCGCGGCGCCCGTACGGCAACGGCTAGCGCTGCCCACCTTCGGCGATCCCCCGGCCCTGTACGCGGAGTTCCTACGGGAAGCGGGCGTCGGCACGATCGCTCTCGCTCCAGAGAGGGCCAGCGCCGCGCTCGAGAGGCTGCGGCGCGCCGCCGGCGTCGACCTGCTCTCAGAAGCTGCGCTGGTGGGCACCCGGCTTCAGGGCAATCGGCTGGAGGCGATCGAACTCGGCAATGGCGACCATTTTGCCGCCGGACAGTTCATCGATGCCACTGTGAATGCCCAACTGGCCAGGGCAGCCGGGGCGGCCTGGCGGCCTGGCTTCGCCAGCTTCGGGCTGCCCGACGCGGAACTGGCGGTGACCATGGTGTTCGAGACCCGCGGCCTCAGCCCGGCCCGCCTCGGGCAGATCGAGGCGGCCTACCACCGCCGCTTTCTCAACCCCGCCGACACGGAGGCCCAGGGTTGGCTGCTCAGTGCTGCCGGGGGGGATCGGGCCAGAGCCGCCCGACTCCGGGCCGACATGGGGGAGGGCAGCAGCCAGCCAAGGCAGTTCTTTCTGGGCAGCGACTACATCGACGTGCGCTCTCCCGCCCTGTCGGTGGCCTTCCACGCCTTCCGGGGGCTGCCCTTCTCCCTGGAGCAGGCCGGCGTGCTGCTCGACAAGGCCAACATCGCTCGACTGTCCAACGACCGCCTGCTCTGGAACGCCCTGCTGTTTGCCGTGGATGCCGCCGAAGCCGACGCCCTGGCGATGGCTGGAGCAAGGCCCAGCGCCGCCATGGTGGCTGAAGCGGCGCGGGTGCAGGAGTGGTTCACCAGCCTCGGCGCCACAGCGGTGACATTGGCACCGGAGCTCTACATCCGCCACGCCGGCAACATCAGCAGGGCTGCGAGCCCGATCAGTGGCCGCTGGATGTTGGCTGGGGGGTTAGCCGCCAGTGAGGGCCTGGCGAGTTTCGGCTACCACTTCGACATCCGCGGCGGCATCCGCGGTCTCGATGAACGGGCAGGAGGCCTGGGCATTCGCGACACCCAGTTCCCCATGCCCCTCTTCAATGTGGCCATTGGCCATGCCTTGCTCGTCGATGTGCCCAACGTGGCGGTGGTCAGCCCGGCCTCCGGCTTTCAGGGTTATGCCGCCTCCGCTGGCCGAATTGTGGAACACAACGTGGGAGTGGGCGTGGGTGTGGGCATTGCCGCTGTGCTGGCAGTTGAGAGCCAGCGCGATCTGGCCGGGATCAGCACGGCTGAGGTGAGGCAAGTACTCGACCAGAGCGGTATCACCCCCCGGCTCTATGGGGCTGCCGATTCAACCAACCTGTCCAGGCTTGAGAGATTCGAAATTGCCCTGCTCGACAGGGACAGGACGGCAGGGCGCTCGCGTGATCGGAGGGGGCCGTCAAGTCTTGTACAGTCTCCATACCCAGGACATGGGGGCTCGGCCCCTGGAGGCAGCTCAACAGGGAGCTGCAGCATGATCACAACCACCCACTCCCATAAGGCCTGGAACGATAAAGGGGGTCACGTCAGTTGAGCTCTTAGCCCTCAAGAGTATCTAGAGAGAACCCAGGGGGACAGGTCATCAATAAAACGCGATTTCTATAGAGACAAACCTTCTCCCAACTCTAACGTGTTACCCATACTTCAACGCGTCGATTCCATTCACGACCCTCGGGCGTAGCGTTGGAGGCAACAGGATTCTCCTCACCAAAGCCAAATATGCGACCAGGCGTAATCCCACGAGTTTTCAGAGCAGCTGCCACAGCGTTAGCACGCTCTTTAGAGAGAACAACATTAGAAACAAGATCGTCAACGTTGTCAGCAAAGCCAATAAGAACAAGCTTACTTGGATTGATTGACGTACGAATCAGGAACTCTGTGACTCGGTCCAAATCAGCCAGTGCTTTGTTATCAAGCTTGTTGGATCCAGTATTGAAACGGAAGTTTACCGACAGACGCTCTGCTCCAGCAATCGCACTTTGATAGGCACTTGAGGTGCCAGTAGGGAGATCAGAACGTTGAGTAACAATCTCAAGCGGGACAAAACCTTCTTTCTCCACCACAGACTGACCGTTCTTGGACTTTGCAAAGGAAACAAACTTAGCCACCTCGGGATTACTTAACTCAGAGATCGAATAGAAATACAGGCGACGCGATAAAGGATAGTCCTCAGTCTGTATGGTAAATCGGTTTGGAAGTAGTGCCTGCTGTCCAGGCCCGCCAATGGGAACTGGCCTGGAATCACCAATGTGCGTGTGTCCAACAAAACCAATACCAGAGACATCACCAGTAATGGCAGAGGAAAGTTGGCGGCTGTCTGCATACGCATTAGCAGTGGGAGTTATCGGAGAATCGGCCATAACAAGAGACTTAAACGAATCAAAGGTGCCAGACTTATCATCACGACGATACACCTTTACAGACTGAATAGTTCCTCCCACTTGATCAAAAGAAGTAAATCTTCCATCAAAAAGGCCACGTATCTGTTCTAAGCTAAGTAGAGGAATTTGATTAGATGAGTTGACGATGATGGCAACGCCATCCAGTGCGACCACATGCTCGTTTGCAGGCGAAAGAAGATTACCCATACCAGCCAAGCTTGCGACTTCACCAGCATTAGCCCTCCGGGAAGCCAGGCCAACATCAGCAGAACCTTCCTTAAGCCCAACAAAAGCAGTGGAGGTTCCTTTGAAACTGATCGATGCCACATACTGAACTCCACCGTGCTTGCAAGTGATATTAGTGAGTTCGATCTCGATTTCTTTCTGCTCGACGTCAGTACAGCCCTTGGACTTAAAATAAGCCACTACGAGGGCGGGGGCTAGTTTTGCACCAAGAGTATTTGAGCCAGCAAGCCGCAAAGTGACATTGGCTCCTGACGGAGCGGGAGTTGCAATGGTTGAACTTGACGATATTGGTGCCTTTGGTTTAAGTGCATTGCTGATTCCAAAAACTCCAGCTGCTGCGGCAACTGTTAACCCGATGCCAGCCAGCCACTTCTGGGTTGACTGGCTCCCGGCGCTCCTAGCTGGCTGGCTGGCAATAAGCGGCTTACCACACTCAGAACATACAAACTCGGCAGAGTCATCAACCTCAACAATAACCATAGAGTTGGCGATGTCGCAATTGCCAATGTTGAGACAACGACCAAACACTTTCTTATTCACGCTGCTGCCTCCCTAACTTTCTTTAACGCAGTCTTAGCACATTCCACCAGTTGTTGATACTCAGAACTGGCAGGGTCGTTCCCGGTTTCAGCCTTGGATTCCTCGACAATTGTTTTAATAATACTCTCCGCCTGGGCCGGGTCAGACACTGCTTGGAGTGCCTGGTCATTTGAGGAGGTTATTGATTCGACAGACCCAAAGTCAAGTCGAGACATGGCATTCAGAACGCTAGTTCCGAGCTCAATTGGGGGGTTATCAAAACCGTCAGCATCTTTACTGTTGAAGACAAGCACGCCCTTACTCGGACTCTTGAAAACTAATCCCAATCCAAGGCCCAGCAGGATCTGTACACCAGCCTGCTTGATAAGGTCAGCCCCACTTTGAGCAAATAGACTTGGGTAGTCTTGGAGCGTCCCAGAGGTAAAGATCTCCATCTCTAATCGCTCACGGCCCGTCACCATTCGCTGATCGAATCTTTGTTGGAGGAATGGAAGAATACCAACCATACGGAGCGGGAATAGGTTCTTGATCGTAAGAATAGTGATTTCATTCTGCCGATTCTCAATGTCGATAAATTCCAGATCTCCACTCATAGAAGCACGAAAAGCATCCTTGACTTCTTTGACAAAACCCTCCTTATTTGCAGATTTAGGAAGCATCACGACTGTCTTCGCAACGAGTACTTGGGAGCCTGTGGGGATGCCAGGAGCAGCCTTATCTCGCTCAAGGGGATTGATAGTCAGAAATGTCCCAGCTTGATTAACCAGCTCGTGAATCTTCAGCCTGAGAGCTGCGCTATCGGAACCATAGCGCTCTTCGAGCTTAGACAATATTGAGACACCCAGTATGCGCTGGTTCGACGAAGCGATCATATTGGCATGGGCAGCGAGTGCACTCTCTTCGGAAGCTGCTGTAACGCTATCTACAAGATCGACAACCGAAACCCTCTCATGAAGTTTTGAAAATGAAAGGTCCTCTCTTAGCTTGGCAACAAGATTCGAACGAATCTTGGATGCGTGGGCAGACTGAAAGGATTCATTGATTACCAGTTCCTTAATTGCAGATCGGACTCCATCAGCCTCGTAAAAGCGAATCATGTGCCCTTTGGTATCTGCAGCGCTATTGGCAACCAATCTCTCTTCAAGTGATTTTGCTATGAGCGAGGTTGCCTGTTGTATGTTTGCAGTCAGCGAATCAACAGTGACCTTGAGGTCACGAATCTCAGAGACAATTTCAAATAATAAAACCTTGGCAAAGGCATAAGCCTCAATGCGCGTGAGTTCAATATAAAGACTCTGCAGAAGGACGGCCTGTCTTTCGAAAAAATTGTCGCGTTTACCAAACGCTTTACCAACAATCCCAAGCGATGCCCAATCGTTCAGGTTTCCAGCTAACTTGATTCTGATTTCATCCAACTGCGCATCTGTCTTTACAGAGCGAGTATCAGTCTGCTCAATCTTTTCTTGCAGCCATACCGAGAGTGCAACTATAATCTTGCTGATTTCCTGAAGCGAGCGCGATCCATTCTTCCACTGTTCTAATAGATCTCTTTCGATCAGCCCGCGAATCTCTTTAGCAATGGCGACTTTGGACAAGCCCTTTATACGGTAAAACTCCTTAACACCTAAGTTCCTATAGCTTTCGTCAAAACGCTTCTGGAAAAAGCTACTCAGAGAAGTTATCCACGACTTTGGCTCTTGTTGCTGGGCCAGCTGCTTGAAGGCAGGAGAAACGCTAGCCCACTCTTCGACAAGAGATTTCCATGATCGTTTCGGATCATCTGATCCCAAGATGCTTTCAGCCAGGAGTAGATAATCATCAGATAATCTCCAATTAGCCAGGACATCAGCCGAACGGACAACTGCGTTTGCATCAAAGTTCTTATTCTCGTTGACATAGCCGAGAGCCTGTTGCCAATTGTTGAACCGTAGCTGGTGAATTCCCTGTTGCGCAAAAGAAAGAGTAAGGTATTCCTTAATCTCCTCCTCTGGAATGGAGATTCTCTTGATCCCAAAGCCGAGAAATCGCTTACTACGCTGTCCTGTTTTTGAACGTGCAGCAGTCTCCGGTGTGCCATCCCCGTTCTCGGCATTCTCCATTCTGGCGATAGATGTCAGCCCTACCGCACCAGCAACGTATATTTTCTGAAACAGAAACTCTGCAACAATGCCCGGCACTTCTGTGTCAACGTTTGCTATATACCCATTCTCGTTCTCACTACTTATAATATAAGCACCATTAAAAGGATCCTTGACGCTGATCTGATTCCCAGTGTTTACATCAACTGGTTTGTATGCTGCTGTAGAAAGGGCGTTGATCTCAGTGAGAGCAGCGAACCCATTGGCGTGGTAGTTGCCCGTGTCCCAATTTGGTTGTGGATACTGATCTGGTAACAGCAGATAAGGCATTATCCGATACTTTTGAGAATCAGGATATGTGTGCCGTAGCTGTGCAATGACATCTACGACAGAACCACTTCCAGTACCACCTGCCAGCCCAGCGATCACGTGAAAGGTGACACTTGCATCCCCATTAGATTGGAGACCTTGGACTAGAGACTGAACCTTGGTCTTGAATTCAGTGATCCGACGTGCGAACAAGAACCTGCCAAGTCTGCGCTTTTGTCCGCCGAGGGCCTCGCCAACTATTGTTCCTAGGATCTGCTTCCAAATTGCTTGCGAGCCAATCCAGTCACGGATGCCAGGATAGTTGTTAATGTTATCCAGCACACTGGAAAGATCTTCCCCTGTGATCTGCAATTGGGACGCAGCTGACAACTGAACAGATTTCCCCAAAACCTTCCAGCTTGGATCCGTCTGAGACATCATCTCGCGAGATGAGTCGATGTACAAAAAGTCAATGCTCGGAGCTGACTGAATAGATAGCCTTTGTTCGGCAAAAATCAGCTTGCGAAGTGCCCTTATGCTTTTGCCGCCTGTTCCACCTAGGCCAACAACCAAGTGATTCATAAACTAAATCACAACACCATTCACACTATACGTCACCGGCCTATGGGGATGCCACATGTTCAAACCAGAATAGCCGCCATAAAGGTTAAGCCTGGGTTAAGTTAATTAATAGTATAGGGAGGGGGCTCAAGGCCGTGTACGTTATTAGACTTCCAGTCCCACTCAATTATCGCAAGCCCCATTTAGAATGCCACCTTATTTCTCCATGTACCTATTTTAACCTCCCAGCTTCCAACTAAAGGTAGCATGATGAAAGTGCCAGCCTGCAGTATTCTCAGTAACGGGTTCCTAAGTATTCTCAGAGCGGAGTATACGAAGTTTGATCCATGCATATAAGCCAGCAATTTTCTGGTGGCTTATATTTGGTCATGACACTTCGAACACTCCCCTCGAGTGGATCGACCACTACCAACTCCGTGCTCCGGCACCCCAAGCTCCTTTCCTGCTACTTAAGGGCAGCGTTAGTCTGGCACTAGGTGCCAATCTCTGGAAGCTCAGAATCCCTCTAACCTGTTGTGTAAGGCAGAAAGGCTCAGGAGATAAAATATGACCACTATGTTCAGAAAATTACAGAAACCATCGGCAAACTGAGATGCAAGTACAGCGTTCAGCGGCTTTTATCTTTGACTGAGATTTTGAGGACAGTTCTCAGCCCGTTGAATGAGTTGTGGATCTTCTTGTTGAATTTTCTCCCATTGGCCGCCTCGTTAAATTACATGTTTTTGTGATACTTGGTGAGCCAGAGAGCGCCCTGCACCAAGGCAGATCTGGTCATGAACGGTTCTGTACACCATGCAACTATGCCTCTTGAGGCCGAGATACCCCAGAGGAGAAGAACTATACCTCGTGAAATAACTTCGTGCCTTTGTGACATTCCCGATGCATACGATTCAGTTGGATCAATTCTGGATGCAGGACAATGAAGATTGGTGGAAGCCTTTGCCCAGTCGGCGAACAGCATGCCAGTCATGGACATTGCGGTCGCTTCTGCCCACGGCATTCAGCAGCACTACGTCGAGATGTGAAGCAAGGGCACGGACGCTGATGGGCAGCTCCTTGCATGGAGGAGTGATTGATGGCAGGTTCGTTCGATGGCGAAGGCTGCAGATCCAGCCCCATCCCTGACTGTGGGTGAGCTGGAAGCCAACTATCCGCTCTATTGCAAAGCAATGCGGATCCTCGCTCGGGAGGGAAAAAGTGTCACCAAGGCTCGCCGCACCGTCTGCTGGCAGCGGCTGGAAATGCTGCACCACTGCCTTCCTAACCACTATCGCGATCCCGACTATCTCTATTTGCTCCTGTCTCGCGAGCTGGGGACATCCTGACGGCCCCTCGACGGTCCCCACCAGCCGGCGGTGATTGTCCCCTGTTGGGGGCATCACAGCCAGCCCCACCCGGCCGACACTGGAACCATCAAAAGCAAGGAGGTTCGCCATGGCAGACCCCACCATCGCGATCAACGCCAGCAGCTGCCTGGGCCGCACCTGTCTGAAATGGGGCGTGGATGGCGAGCTCACGGCCCTAGATTTGGCACTGGTGATGGAACGTCTGGCCCTGGTTGATCAAGATGTGGCCGCCCTGCGCAAGGACACCCTGAATCGCGAACCCTGTCCCTCGATCAGCTGAACGTCCGTCTCGCCAGGATGCCAAACGACAGCGAGCGGATCACAGCCTCAGAGCGGATCACAGCCTCTGAATCGTATCCATCCGGGGGGATCGCTTCGCACGGGGAAGCCTCCACACTGAAAGCTTCCGGCACGGCATCAGCCATGGTCAACGGCTCAAGCTCTTCTCTCTCCAGCCCCATGGCAAGGACAGATGGCTCGCAAGGATGGCTTGATGTTCAGATGCTGATGATGATGACGCGTCAGTGGGAAGCCGATGGTGTTTGTCTGCTCAGGCCAACCATCCATTCAGCCTGGCTGAGCGAAACGACTCCATGCGGGTAACATAATTTCGATCAACCTTCCGCTGAGTAGCTCTTGGGCGTCGAGGTGATCTGAGCCGCTGCTTTCGGTCAGTAAAGGGCTTCCTCGGCATGGGTTTCGATGGTGCAATCCGATGTAGGGAAGGCCACGCAGGTGAGTACGAACCCGGCCGCGATCTGGTCCTCATCGAGGAAGGCCTGATCCTCCTGGTTCACGGTGCCACTGATCAACTTGCCGGCGCAGGACGAACAGGAGCCAGCGCGGCAGGACGCCGGCAGATCAAAGTCCTGATCCGCCGCCGCATCGTAGATCGACTGATTGTCACCGCAGTCGATGGTGCGGTTCAGGCCCTCGTTGGCGTTGATGAGCGTGACCTTGTAGGTGGTCATGGCAGCAGGTCGGGCAAGGGGTCCAGCTTGGACCGGTTCGCTGCTCAGCCTGCTGGGTCAGGGTGCCGGAAGCCCAGTCCCCATTCGGGGAGGCTTTACCCCCGCTTGGGGGGCGCCGTCGCCAGGGCTGTCGGCAGAGAGTGTGGCCTGAGCAGTGATTCGGTCAAGCCGATGGAGATGATGCTGAGCGAGCTTGTGTTGGCAGCCTTGTTGCTGGCCGTGGTGATCCTCTCGGGCAGGATCTGAGCTCCAACGGCTGGAACAACCTGCTGGCCCGTGGAGCGGTAGCGAGATCGGGAGCACCCAGAAATCTTGCCTCCACAGGAAACAGTGGCGATTCCCCGGCTTTTCACCTGGTGGTCGTCATCCCGGTTGGTGAAGACACGGACGTTCGTCCCTCCAAGCCGTGGGGAAATGCTGAGGTCCCGCGATTCTCCTGCGTCAGCCCCCTCCTGGGGCACAACCTCGGCTGGCAGCAGCAAGTCTTCCGCGTTGATCGAATCGAGTTAATCCGCCCCCTTGAGGCCATGGGTCCAGATGACTCGGCTGTGTGGGGGACAGCGAAACAGCCAATCCTCGAACGGGAATACCACCTTCTCCGGGAAAAAGCCTCCGGGCCGATGCAATGCAGGATCATCATCTGATTGCTGGTGTTGCAGTAAGGGCAGGTGCCCGTCGGCATGGGTTGCATACGGGGAGGCCAAATCGCCGCTAAGGCTGCCCAACGAACTGTGACGAATCGAATCCATGTGCCGATTGTCCCCAGATGGGGGCACGGCCAACGGACGATCAGGGCCAGGCGATGAAACTCACCGGCTCATATTTCGCGATCGTGATCCGCCAGGCCCTGATCACCAGCCCCTCCAGGCTGGTGAGGAGCGATGCCGTATCGCCGCCGGAGATCCAGTTCGCCTTGAGCAGCGGCAACTGTTCGCTCATCACCTCCATGGGCAATTCCACCAGCAGCAGGCTGGCCTGCCCAGCGGCCCGTTGCAGTGGGCCCTCCTCGCTGCGCTGCCACAGGCGCAGCAGCAGTTCCAGCGCCAGGGTACGCCCACCATCCCCGGGATCGGCCGCATCAGCAGCTTCGGCTGACTGGGATTTACCGGTGAGTGGCAGGGCGCGCTTCCCCGCAATCTCCACCAGGGCCAGGGCAACGAGATAGGGAGCATCAGCCATGGAATCCTTCCTGGGGGCCGCACCACCTTGCTCGATCCAGGAACAAGCGATCACAGGCTCGGGGGCCCGTCCAAGGATCCGGCAGGGTTACATTCACCGGGCCTGTTGGGCCCCTGCCGGGGCTGTGTGCCATGGCCACAATCGGAGAACAGCTCCTGACCTATCGCTCCGCCCTCACCGAGGCCCAGGCGAAAGGTGAGCAAGCGACCGCCAGCAAGATCCAGCAGCAGATCAGGGAACTGGAGGAGTTCCAACAGCGCCACCCCGAGGAGGCCGAGGCCCCATCTCCGTTTGAGGTGTTCTGTGACCTCAATCCCTCCGACATCAACTGCCGCGTCTACGACGACTGAACCGTGGTCGCTCGAAGGCAAGCCTCCCGCCTCCTAAGATTACTGCAGGCTTGCTTCGCTTCCCAGTCAGGGGCAGCCCTAGGAGCATGGATCTCACGCCCTTCGTGGCCAATGCCGGTCATGGCACTCCTGAGGAGGGTCTGGAGTCGATCGAAATACCAGGCCGCATCGCGGTGGCGGCAAAAGGTCGTTTTTTGTTGCGGGCCCTTTGCCGGACCTTCGGGGGGTATTCCCGCATCACCTGTGCCGTCACCGATCAGGAGGCCTGCCTCAGCTATCTGGCGGCGGAAGCTGACGAGCCTTACCAACTGCTGGTCTGTACCGATTTTCTAGAAAGCGGCAATGGGTTCGATCTGGTGCGTGAGGCTCACCAGCTCCATCCCAATCTCCACACCGTCATTATGGCGCTGGGGGATGCGATTCCCGCCGAGTGCAGTGAGGCCCCCTGGTTGGAGGCCGTTGTGGCCGAGGCGGATTTTGTGGACGATCAGCAGCCGCTGCGGGCTGCCGTGATGGCCGTGCTTGGCGGGCACTCATACCGCAGCCCCTCCCTGCGGACGGGCATCCTGCCCTACCTGAGCTGTCCCAGGCTCACCCCACGCGAATATGAGGTTCTCGACCTGCTGGCCAGTGGCCTCAGCGACCGGGAGATCGCGACGCGCCTTGTGGTGAGCAATGAAACCGCCCACACCTACACCAAGCGGCTCCTGCAAACCCTCAACGTCCACAACCGGCTGCAGGCGGTGCTGAAAGGTATGCGCTGCGGCATGGTTCAGATCTGAGCAGCCCCACTGTTCCCGATTGGGGGCTTCTTTTTCTGACCCGTTGCAGCAGATTGACCGAGCTTCCGGCCCGGTAGGCCATCATGCCTTTGATTCAGCGTGAAATTCCCTATCCCCACTGGGAGTTCAGCGATCCCGTCAGCGGTGATCTGCTGCGGGTCGTGCCTGAGCGCGGGGGGCTGATCAGCGGCTGGCGTTGCGCTGGCCACGAGGTTGTATACCTCGATCTCGAGCGCTTCCTCGACCCAGCCCAATCGGTGCGCGGAGGCTTCCCGGTGCTCTTCCCGATCACCGGAGGCCTGCCGGACAATCAGCTGCCCCTGCCCCAGGGTGTGTTCAACCTCGGCCAGCATGGCTTTGCGCGCCAGCTGCCCTGGCGACTGGACGCCCTGGCGGATGGAGGTGGCGTGCAGCTGCAGTTGGGCGACACCGAAGAGACCTTGAAGTCATACCCGTTCAGCTTCCTGCTCACCATGGAGGTGCGGCTGGCACTCGGGGCGCTGGAGATCACCACCATCGTGGAAAACCGCGGCAACGACACGATGCCGTTCAGTTTCGGGTTGCACCCCTACTTCAACATCTCCAGCCTGGAGAGAGTGCGGTTCGAAGGGTTGCCCGCCCGGTGCCTGAACCACCTCACCATGGAGGACGCATCCACGGAAGAACAGATGGAGAGGCTGGCCAGTGGTATCGACCTGCTGGTGCGGCCCACGGGCCCGGTGCGGCTGGTGGATGAGGTCGCCGGCACCAGCCTCGAACTGCAGCTGACCCACCCCCTTGATCAGGTGGTGCTCTGGACGGAGCCACCGCGGGCGATGGTGTGCATCGAACCCTGGAGCGCACCGAGGCAGTCCCTGCTGAGCGGCGATCGCAAACTCGAGCTGCGCCGCAGCGCAATCACGAGGCTTCACACCCGCTACGCCTTCACGGCGACCCAGCGCGCATGAGGATCAATTGCCCCCAAACGGGGGCTTCGCGCGAGCGGGCGGCTGATTAAGGCTGCAGGGCGTCTGAAACGTTGCTGCCATGAGCCAGGCAACCCTCACCATCGGCGAACTGGAAGCCAGCTATCCGCTGTACTGCAAGGCCCTGCGGATCCTGATCCGGGAAGAGAAAACCATCAAGCAGATCCAGCGGAGCGTCTGCTGGCACCGCCTTGAGACGCTGCATCACTGCCTGCCACGGCAGTACAAGGATCCAAACCACCTCTACTTCCACCTCAAGCGAGAGCTCAGCGCGTGAAGCGTGTTCTTGCGATCATTCTCGGAGGCGGTGCCGGCACGCGTCTGCAGCCCCTCACCCTCACCCGGGCCAAACCAGCGGTACCACTGGGCGGTAAATACCGCCTGATCGACATCCCGATCAGCAACTGCATCAACTCCGGCATTCTCAAGATCTACGCCCTCACCCAGTTCAACAGTCAATCGCTCAACCGCCACCTCAGCCTTACCTACAACCTCTCCTCCGGTTTCAGCAGCGGCTTCGTGGAGGTGCTGGCGGCCCAGCAGACCCCCGACAGCCCGAGCTGGTTTGAGGGCACCGCCGATGCCGTACGCCAATACCGCGAGCTGTTCGAGGCCTGGGATGTGGATCAGGTGCTGATCCTCTCGGGTGATCAGCTCTACCGGATGGATTACGCGGCCTTCGTGGCAGCGCATCGGGCCAGCGGTGCCGCGCTGACGGTGGCGGCCTTGCCGGTGGACAGCTCGGCGGCAGAAGGCTTTGGCTTGATGCGCACCGACTCCACAGGACGGATCCGGGAGTTTCGCGAGAAGCCAAAAGGTGAGGCCCTCGAGGCGATGCGGGTCGACACCGGGGCCCTGGGCCTCTCGGCTAGCGAAGCGGAGCGCCGCCCGTTTCTGGCCTCGATGGGCATCTATGTGTTCGAGCGGGACACCCTGTTCAAACTGCTCTCCAGTCAGCCGCAGGCCACCGATTTCGGCCAGGACATCATTCCGGCCGCCCTGGCCAGTGGCCTGCCGCTGCAGAGCTATCTGTTCGATGCGTACTGGGAAGACATCGGCACCATCAAGGCCTTCTTCGACGCGAACCTTGCCCTAGCCGATGAGCATCCCGCCTTCAGTTTTTACGACGAGCAGGCCCCGATCTACACCCGGTCGCGCTATCTGCCACCCAGCCAGATCCGTAATTCCCGCCTGCACCGTTCAGTGCTCAGCGAGGGATGCCTGCTCGATCGGTGCGTGATTGAGCACTGCGTGCTGGGCCTGCGCCTGCGCGTGGATGAGGGCGCCATGTTGGAGAACACGCTGGTGATGGGGGCCGATGGCTATGAATCGGAGGCCGAGCGCGCCCTGGTGCGCTCCCGTGGTGGAGTGCCGCTCGGGATTGGGGCTGGATCAGTGGTGAAGCGAGCGATCCTCGACAAAAATGTGCGCATCGGCGCCAACGTGCAGGTGATCAACAAGGACCGGGTGCAGGAGGCGGACCGCAGTGAGCTGGGATTCACCATTCGCAGCGGAATTGTGGTGATCGAGAAGAACACAACCGTGGCCGATGGCACGGTAATTTAGGGGCCCGCAATTGAAAAGGAAAGCTCTGATCAAGCAGATCATGCTACCTCCAAGCTCCCCAGATCAGATCTCTCAGTGAGTCCGAAAAATGCCAGGGTTATCCTTCATTCGATCACATCGATGGCGCCGAGCAGCCGATGGCCCTTTGTCGCTTGATCGTCCAAGGCTGGGCCCTTCGGCTACGCCGACTCATGGTCACGGGCCTGGCGCTCCTCTTCATCCTGGTGGCCCTACCGGCCCTGGCGAAGGAGTTAACCGGTCCTATCGACACCCCTGGAGCAGCCCAGGTCGTGGCAGGCAGCTTTCGGCTCGCCCAGGTCCGCATCCTTGGGGTGCCGGTGCTCAACGTGGCCTCTCGGAGCCTGGAGGGTCCGGATGCCGGGCCCGATGCCGCCGAGCGAGCCCGCGTGATCGAGGGCAACCTGGATCTGCTCTACCGCCCGCAGCAGCCCTGCACTCCGGGGGAACGGATCGGCGAGCTGCTGCTGGATCGATCCAGCATCGGCGCTGCAGATGCGGTCTGCGACCCTGATCACCTGGGGCTACAGGGTGCACCGGCCGCCTTGCACGTGGTGGTGCAGCGCCAAGCGGGCGGGCTGATCCAGTTGGCGGCCGCGGTGCCGGGCCGCTCCACCCCCTTTCCCCTGCTCACCGTCACCGACGCGGACGCCCAGCTGAATGGCATGACGGCCGAGCAGTTGGCAGAACACTGGCGCGGACGCTTGGAGCGCCGGTTGCGCCGTGCTCGTGGGATCTACGCCAGCGAGGAGATTGATGATCGAATGAGGGTGGCCAGCTTCGTTGCCGGGCTCCTGGCTGGGTTGATCGTTCTGGCCGTGTGGATGTGGCGCCGCCTCCAGCGCCAGCTATCTCGCTTCCATCGTGAACGGGTGACATCAGGGGGTCGCTTTGCCGCCGCCCGTTTCCATCTGGCCCAGACCCTCAGCCGCCTGCTGATGGCTACGGTGCTGCTGCTGGGCGTGGCGATCGGCGCCGTTGCTCTCCTGGCCTGGCCGGGTCAGGTCGCGCCGGCGATCGATGTGTTGTTCCAACCCCTGGTGGTGCTGTTCAAGGCCCTGCTGTTGGTGGCCTTGGCAGCCCTGCTGCGGGGCCTCGTGGGACTGCTGTTGAGCCAGTGGGCCACCAATGTGTTCGTGCCGCTGGCCTTCAAGGCGCGCCGCGAGCAGCGCTACCGCAGCCTGCAGCGGGTGCTGCGCCGGCTGGTGGATCTGGGCTGCCTGCTGCTGTTCGGCGTCTGGACCGTGATGGGAATTCCGGTGTTGCGCGACCTCTCCAGCAATGCCCTGCTCGCCAGTGGCGCCGTGCTCGGTGCCCTGGCCCTGGTGTTCCAGGGCCTGCTGCGGGATTTTGTGGCCGGGCTGGTGCTGCTGCTCGACGATCGCTACGCGATTGGCGACACCGTGGAGATCGGCGGACGGCTGGGGGAAGTGATCGATGTGGGGGTGCTGAGCACCGAGCTGCGCTGCCAGGACCAACGGGTGGTGGTGGTGCCGAACAGTGACTGTGAACAGAGCGTGAACCACACCAAACTGCGCTCGGGAGTGGAGGTGTCGCTGCTGCTGCCCAAGGGCAGCGATCTGCCCCAGACCCTCGACACAATTGGTGCTGAGCTTGCCGCCTTTTCCGCGGATCCCGTGTGGGGTTTGCTGTTGCTGGAGCCACCCCGCCTGCTGGGCGTGGAGGCCATGACCGCCGACGGGCTACTGGTCAGCGTGCTGCTGATCACCGAAGCGGGCCGGCAGGGGGAAGCCCGGCGGGAACTGCTGGCCCGGCTGGTTCCCCGGCTCGCCTGAACAGCTGCCTGCCTGAACAGCTGTAAGGGTGATCCGCGATGCCCACGCAACCGTCGCAGCAACCGTCGCCGCGGCTGGTGCCCAAAGCCATCTCCCATTCTTCCGTACCCTTTCGTACCGATGAACCCCGTCCACTACTTCGAGATTCCTGTCGCGAGCATGCCCCGTGCCCAGCGCTTCTATGAGCGTGTCTTCAGCACGACGCTGGATCTGGCGGAAATGGACGGCAACCCGATGGCACTGTTTCCCTACACGGAAGGAAAGCCAGGCGCATCCGGCGCCCTCGCCTGTGGCCCGAGCTATCAACCAGGCGTGGCCGGTGCCCGCATCTATTTCACTGTGGAGAACATCGACGCAACACTGAAGCTAGCCATCCAAGAGGGGGCCAAAGTGAACTATCCAATCACCGAAGTGCCCGGCTATGGCTGGGTGGCGGAGTTCATCGACACAGAGGGAAACTGCATCGCTCTCCATGCAGCGGTTCGCACCTCAATCACAGCTTAATTCATTGCCCAATCTGATCCTCCAGGGAAGATATAGTGCATCAGATCTGCGGCAAGTGGTGCATCATCACGATCCAGGCTTATGGCGTCCTCCTTCGTGGGCAAATCTGCTTGCGCAATGGATCGAGCAGGTATTGCTGGCTGGCGAAGGAGATCACCCAATCCCTCCCCGTATGCAGCACTGAACCATCGCGTCATGCTGTGGGCATTCGGAAACGTTCCAGAGAAAACCGGATAGGGTTTTCATTGTTCACGCGAAGGCGTCCAATGCGTGCCCCACTCACCTCGGTTGCCGCTGGCCTCCTGGCAATCAGCCTCCCGGCAGGAAGAGGCGAGGCCCGGCCGGCAATCGAGAGTCAAAGGGTCATGTTTCGAGCCGGCGCCGATTCCGCCCTGCTCACAGGACAGATCAAGGGCGAGCAGACCACCGACTACATCCTACGGGCCGGAGCCGGCCAGACGCTGACGGTGGAACTCAAGGGTTCCAACCCGCAGAACTACATCAACGTGATGGCGGCCGGCACCGACAACGCCCTGTTCATCGGCAGCAGTTCCGGCAACCGCTTCCGTGGTCTCCTGCCCAGCGATGGCGACGTGAGGGTGAGGGTGTATCTGATGCGTCCGACGGCGCGGCGCAAGGAAACCAGCGCCTACAGCCTGAATGTGGGGATCGGCGGTACTCCCCTCGCCCCGGTGCCCGCTTCCCGCGATGCCCTGATCCCTGGCACCCCGTATCACGCCTCGGCGGAAGTGCCGTGTGGGTTCGGCAGCGGCGGTAAGGCCGCCCGATGCCAGGCCTTCGTGCTTCGCAGGGCGAACAACAGCGCCACGGTGGTGGTCACGAACCCCGAGGGTCAGAAGCGTCAGTTCCTGTTCGTGAACGGGAAGGCGGTTGCATCGGATCAACCCGAAAAGCTGTCGATGCAGCGGCGCGGTGATAAGTCGGTGCTGCGTCTCGGGGAGAACCTCGAGAGCTATGAAATTGTCGATGCCCTGGTGGTGGGGGGCTGAGCCCTCCGCAGCCTCGCTGGATCACGCAATGAACCGTTGCCTCGCTGCCCTGTTCGCCCTACTGCTGCCGATCACCGGGGCGCCAGGTCGCGCCATTCCCCCGCCCCCGCCCGACGACGTGCGCATCGTGAGGGTGCTCGATGGCACCACGATCCGGGTGATGCCCTACGGCTCGCCGTTCAAGGTTCGGCTGGCCTGCATCCATCCCCCGCCACTCCAACAAGGCCCAGCGGCTCTGGCTGCCATGGCAGCCCTGGAGAGCCTGCTGCAACCCGGTACCTGGGTAACGCTGGCCACACGCAGCAAGGCCACCGACGGCGTTGAGCTGGCGGTGATCATTCCCCAGGGCACGACGGAACCAATCAACCTGATACTGGTGCGGGACGGCATGGCCCTGCTGGATCGCAACGCCTCAGCCCTCTGCAACCGGGACACCTACAGAGAGGCTGAGATGATCGCCAGGACAAGGAAGCTCGGGCTCTGGGAAGAAGCTGCCGGCACCGATCCGATCCGGCAGTGAAGTGTCGAGGAAATCCAGAGATGCATGTCAGCACCAGCTCCCATGCCTGATCCGCGATCGCGGGTTGTGCAAAGCCCTGACTCCATTGCCTTGAGCCGATTGCCTTGAGCCGATCGCCTTGAACCGATTGCCTTAAACCATGGCCTGTCCACGCCCAGGCTCAGCGCGTGGACACCACCACCAACGGGGCTGCCGCAGCATGAACAAGTGACCTACAAATGCCTGGGAAAGTCAGGAGTAAACCTAGAGAAGCATCGCAGCATGTCCATGGATAGCAAGATCACACTCGCAGCTCATAACGACAGAATTGTTCAGACGCCAGCAGAAGCATTGACTGTCCACAATCAATGAACATTGAACTGCTCGGGCCGCTTATTCTACTCGCATTGATCGATAGCACAAGTTTTGGAACTTTGCTCATCCCCCTTTGGTTGATGATGGTGCCAGGCCGTCCTCGTGCGGCAAGGATCATTCTGTTCCTTGGCACCGTAGCTGCGTTTTACCTGCTGTTGGGAATAGCGTTGCTCATCGGTGCCTCGATGCTGCTCGACACGTTGCAGGAAACGGAAAGCTCACGATTGCTCAGGATCACTCAGCTGGTCGTTGGGATCGGACTGATGGCCCTCGGTGTGTTCATGCAGCCCTGGACAAAAGCGGGCAAGGAACATCGCCTTGCTCGTCGCTCGGCAAAGCTGGCGCGCACAGGGCCCAATCTCCTGATGCGGATGCGGAACTATGCGACCGATGCGTCGGCCCCCGTCAGCGCAGTCTTCGCATTCGCCTTGACGGCAGCCGTGATCGAGTCTGCCTCCATGATCCCGTATCTCGCTGCGATCGGCTTCTTAAGCACATCAGAATTGTCAATACTGGAGCGCAGTGTGGTGCTCTTCTGGTATTGCCTGGTGATGATCACACCAGCATTGCTACTACTGGTGTCGCGCCATTATCTACACAGCCATATTTCGCCTGCCCTGACAAAGCTGGAAGCCCTGCTATCCCGCAATGCAAATCAGGCGATGGCCTGGGTTATAATCCTGGTTGGCTTGTACCTGGCAGGCGACAGCTTGAAAACGTTCATTCCATTGTGATGCTTAGCTCATTACTATCTTACTCACCTAGGAGTTTGCGGAGAAACCGTCCGAGAAAGCGCATTGTTCCCTCCTGAGAACTGAACACGAAAATCGAACTGGTTTCAGTGAATCCTCGGCTCAGAACGCCTGATTGCAGGCGTTCTGCCCTGTTTGGGCCGCCTGATCGCTCCAGTTGGATCTGGCTGGAGGGGATCACGTGTAGCCCATACACCGCACTCGCCTGTTCAGTGCCGCGCAGTTTGAACTGACGCAGACCGCCCCACTGTTTAATCCACTCAAACACCTTCTCGATGCCGCGGCGGGCATTGACTGACTTGGCGTAACCCCTGTGGCGGCTGATGCGCCCATCGATAGCCGAACCCCCAGAGCGGGCGGTGTTCTGCGCCACGTGCGGCGTGACGCCCATGCGGCGCATCTCAGCGACAAAGCCCCTGGTGTCGTAGTTCTTGTCGGCACCGATGGTCTTCTGGTGGGCCCCGGGACAATCCGCTGCCATCGCTTTGGCAGTATCCCCCTCCCCGGTGCCCACCGCTTGGATGACGCGGCAATCCACGATCAGGGCATGGCGGTTGTCCATCAGCTCATGGCCCCGGTAGCTCGATTGGGCCAGCTGTGGGTGGTGAGCGGTGGTCGCCGCGTCGACACCTCCACGCCCACCCTCACGGCCGTTGCCGGCGCCGACGCCGTGCGACATCGCACGGTGGTGCCCTACCCCGGCACCTGGATCAACCAGCAGCAACTGATCGACGGACAGCGCAACGATCTGTTCCGCCCGCTGGTGCTCGAGGCCGAAAACAGTTGCTTCCAGACCTGGCGGCAGGCTGGCCAAGGGATCGTGCGTTTGCACTAACCAAGGGAGTGGCTCGGTGCTCCGCCCGGGCGAGTCCCGGGAACCGAAGGCTGGCCGCCGCGATGCACCCGAATTGGTGGAGCCAACTCTTCGGGTGCCGGAAGCTGCGGCGGGATCAGCCGCTGGTGCAGGTGGCGCTCCAGCGCTCCTGCAGCGCCTTGATCTCGGCCTCGTCACCGTTCCGCTCGGCTGTGCGCAGGCCCGTCTGAATCTGGGTGCAGGTGGTCTGGCGGGCCAGCCGCTCCCGTTGCACCTTGAGGTCCTGGATCTGGGCCTCTAGCCGCTGGCGTTCCTGCGTCCGTTGCTCTGAAGCGGCCTGGCTGGCCTGATCCGCTGCCGTCGACGCTGCGTTCCTGGCCTGCTCAGCATCCAGCGCCTTGAGTTGCAACGCAAAAGTCGCCTCCTGCTGGCGCAGGCGGGCGGCCTCCTCGCTGCGGTCCTTCATCTCAACGGCCAGCTCATTCTGCTGCTCCAGGCTCTCCCGCTGTTCGGAAATCTGGGCGCGTTGGTTCAACACCACAGCGGACGCCACGGCAATCGTCACCACGATGGTTCCTGCCAGCCAGAGCTGAGTGTCACGGCGCATGGCAGGAAATCCTCGGGTCACCTTCAACGTATGAATCTGTATCCGTAGTGGCAAAGCCTGAGGCCGATCTGCCTCTTTCTTGCTGCTGGGGCCGCACCCGTTGCAGCAGATCTCCCCACCAGAGTTGGCACAGAGCCGCTGGCAGGAACTCGCGTGCCGTGCCAGCGAGATCCATCGGTCCACACTGCATCTAGCCCTGGTCATACTGGCCGTTCTGCTGCTGATCGAAGGCGCTTCCCCACGCTCCACTCCCAGGACTGACGCCAGCCCGGACCCGTTGCCCATCGGGTATCGCGAAGTGGATGCGACCGCTCCCGACAAGATCATCCGCTGTCTCAACTGTCTGCAGTCGATGGCCGCAGGGGTGGCCTACAAGGAGCGCGCACTTGACGCTCTGGCACTCAAACCAGGAGACCCCGCCCTCGACGTGGCCTGCGGACAGGGCGACGCCGCAGCACTCCCGTTTGCGGATGGCAGCTTCGCGGCGGTGCGAATCGACCGCGCCTTCCAGCACATCGCCGGGCAAGGCCGAGTCGTGCGGGAGAGGGCCCGGGTCGCCCGGCGCGGTGCGGTGGTGCTCTGCGCCGAGCCCGACTGGGGCACGTTCCTGCTCGGCGGCCGCCACAGCCCGGTGAGCGAACGGATCCAGCACAACTGGATTCGGTCGTTCCAGAACCCCTGAATCGGCCGCGAGCTGCCCAGCCTCCAGGAAGCAGCCGGGGTGGGCGAAATCCACCAGGGAGGGATGTGGCTGCCCACCCGCGGGTTCGCCGAGTCGGATCTGCTGGTTGAAATCGAGGCCTGCGCCAGGGCACTCTCCGCCGAACTGCCCGAGGCCCTCAGCTGGCTC
The DNA here is from genome assembly GCA_943368005.1 of Bradyrhizobium ivorense. Lineage (GTDB taxonomy): Bacteria > Cyanobacteriota > Cyanobacteriia > PCC-6307 > Cyanobiaceae > NIES-981. Next base: position 26,650 of record CALRKN020000009.1, read on the forward strand.
GAGGCCTACCGCCGCAGTGGGGCCTATGCGGGCTTACTGATGCTGATCTGCTGGGGCCGCAAACCCTGAGACCCCACCCAGAACCCCCAAGGCCGTGATGGTTGCCCTGACAACGGCGCTCCCCGTGGCTAAAGCTGGAGAAAGCCCCTTGGTCCGCCTCCTTCGGCGGGTTCTGTCCATGGCCCGTCGATCCCTGCGCCCTGCCCTGCTTCCCGCCTGCGCCCTCGCCCTCCTGCTGATGCCCGGCGCTGCAGCGCTGGCCCGGCCTGGCTACGGCGGTGGTGTCGGGGGCCCCGCCTCTGGAGCTGGAGTACGGCCTGGTGCCGGCTGGGGGGCCCCCGGCGCCGGACTCAGTCCCCGTCCCGGCGTCGGTGCCGGCGGGATCGGGGGGCCGGCCTCTGGCGCCGGGGTGCGGCCCGGGGCCGGCTGGGGAGCCCCCGGTGCCGGTGTGCGACCCGGCGTGGGCGTGGGCCGGCCTGGGCCCGGGGTCTATGGGGGCGGGGCCTGGCATGCCAGCTGGGCCTACGGCGGCTACTGGGGCGCGCGGCCCTGGCCCTACGGCTGGTACGGCGCCGCCCCCGTCGCCTGGGGGGTGGCGGGCATGGCCACAGCCGCAGCCATCACCAATTCGGTCAATGCTGCGGCTGTCCAGGAGTCCACCGTGATCGTGGTGCCGCAAACCGGCTACCAGCTCAATTACGCCTCCGTGAGTGCGATCCAACCCGATTCCGTGTCCTTCACCTGGAGCGGCGACGGCATGAACCAGGCCGCCAGCGGCAACTGCCGGCAGGGCACCCTCAACGGCGTCCCCGCCACCGCTGCCAATGCCCATCTGCTCAACGCCGCCTGCGTGGTGGCCTACGGCGCCAGCCCCAGCAGCTGACTTCGTCAAGCCTGGAGCTGGGTTGCCAGTCGGGGTCGTGGGAGCACACCGGTTTCGATCAATCGTCCCGACTCCGAACTTGCTGGGCAGCCCACACCCTCCCCACCATGCTGCAACGCCTGATCTCCTCCTGGGTGTACGGCGGCTTCCTCGCCGCCATCGTGTTGCTCGCGTTGTCGCCGCTGTTGCTGGCCGGCTAGCCTCTGCCACTGGCCGCCACGTTCCTGCTGCTGCCGGCCTACATGGTGCACCAGTACGAGGAGCACGACCGTGACCGGTTCCGTCTGTTCTTCAACGAAACCATCGGCAAAGGCTTTGATGTACTTTCGCCACGGGCCGTCTTCATCACGAACGTGCCCGGAGTATGGGGTGGAATTGCCCTGTCCCTCTACGGCGCCGTGTGGTTGAACCTTGGCTGGGCACTCATCGCGGTGTATCTGGTGCTGGTGAATGCGGTTGTGCACATCGTGCATGCCGTGCTCTTCAGGCGCTATAACCCGGGTCTTATCACCGCACTGGTGCTGTTTCTGCCGCTGGGCTGGTTCACCCTTGCCCTGATCAATCGCGCGGGTGGAGGGTCAAGCACCTTTCACGTCATCGGTGTGAGCAGCGCGATTGCGATCCACGCAGCCATTCTCCTGCATGTCCGCCGCAAGCTGCTGGCTCAGCAGCGGAAGCCTGGGACAGGCCCAGCCTGATGACATCTGATCCAGCTGATGTCGTGGTGTCGGGGAGTAGGCCTTGGCAGATGGGTGGGCCATGAACGAACAACGGAAGTTCCGGTGGTGGCATGCGCTGCTCATCTTTGCGCTGGCGAATGCCACCAGCGCACTACCAGCTGGTTTCGGTGGCGATTTCGCCTTCTACAACTCCTTCCGCCAGCCCACGATCGCTCCGCCGGACTGGATCTTTGCTCCCGTCTGGCTGGTGCTGAACGTGACCTCTTTGGTGGCCCTGCATCGGATCGCCAACGCCCCCTTGGAATCCAGCTGGAGAACGGCATTCCTGTGGTCGGAGGGTGTGGGGTGGGTGCTGTTTTCCATCTTCACCACCGTGTACTTCCTGCTCCACAGCCCGGTGCTCGCAGCAGCAGACACCGTGGCGGGGTTTGCTGCCGGGCTGGTGAGCCTGATTTGCGCATCCAGGATCGACCACCTCTCGGCCGGCTTCATCCTGCTCCGGGTGCTGTGGTTGGCGCTGGCGAGCTACATATCGGTGTACGTGGCCTGGTTCAATCCAGACCTATTCCTCGGCCTGGGCATCGGCATCGGCCCGTAAGGCTGGTGCCAGACGGTGGGCAGCTTCGGCCTCTCCCTCTGCGGAGCTCTATCGTGAAACAGAGCAGGTAGGGCTGAATGCGGTCGTCGCTGCTGCCAGGCCTGCTCTGCACCCTCCTTCTCACGGGATGTGCGGCGCAGGAAACCGACGAACAACGGATTCGGCAGCACTACGGCATCCCACCATCAGCCAGAACGGTTCAGAGTCAGGTCACACCTGCTGAGGCTGGCTGGTTCGGGCGCGAAGGGTTGAAGATCACCATGGTCTTCAAGCTGGGCGAAGGCGACGTCAAGGCGATGGCCAATCAGATTGCTGCCTCTGGCACATGGCAGCGTCTACCGATTCCCGAAGCCACCCTGGCACACCTGGCGAGCATCCGCTCGGCCCGAGAGGCCAGAATCAGGCTAGCCCAGAACGCGGGAGAGACCCTCCCACCAGAAGGGTCTGTGTACAACCCCACCGCTGGCCAGCTGCTGCAGCGGTTCCGTCAGTCCCTACCGGCCCAGCCGGCCTCCGGTTGGTACCAGATCAGCACGGCGGGCAACGACATCCTGGGTGCGCCCAAGACCGTTCGCAACACACTCCACACGGATGTAAACGACTTCATGCTCGCCATGCTCGATCCTGCGCAGCGCACACTCATCGTGAGAGTGAGCACCAACTACTGAGCGAGGGCACCATCTGTTCTCTGCACCCAACTCTCACGGTGGTGACCTGGCCTGACTCGCCTGCACACCGCCCTGAGGCAGACACAGTAGGGGAATGAGGGAATGCAGGAATCCGCCCAGAACCATCTCCGTGTCCATCCCATTCTCCCGAACCGCAATTCAGAGGAAGAGACAAGGACGCACCAAGTTGGATTCGTATGACTGTTGCCACAAATCAATTTGGATGGGGCCATGGTCCATCACACCTGCGACCGTTCGCAGGCTGACCAACATGATGCGAGGCGGTCTGTTCGGCGTGCTGCCCATCTCGGTGCTGGGTGCCGGTGGGAAACTGCGGTGCCCCACTACGCCTCGTCAGGTTGCCACTGCTGCGCTGCGGCGGCCGGAGGAATCGCGGAAGCCACGGCGGCCAATGCAGCCAGCGGGGCTGCTGACTCAGTGGGAATAGTCCCCACAATGGCAGGCGCTAGCTACGCGATGGTGCCGCCAGGAACCGTAGAAGTTTCGAGACATGAAACTCAATACCACCTGAGTGGAAACACCTGGTATCAACCGGCACATGGAGCTAACGCTGTTGACTACCCTGAGGCTCCCAGGCCCAGAACCCGCTTATGATCGTCCGTGAAAATCCTACTCCCAACTTGAATGAAATCCATCAATAGCTTCACTCCGCGCTCCTTCAATCCGTCCGGCATTGGTCGCCTAGGAGTTTTCGCCGCGCTCCTTGTTGGCCTGGTTGGCACAGTCCAGCCTGCCAAGGCCCAGCCCCAGGCAAATTCTGATCAGCAGGCCGCGCTGAACGCCGTGGCAAAAATGATGGAAGGTCAGCGTACCTACTACCAGAAAAATGGTTCATTCCGCGCCACGGTCTCCAACATTCAGCAGGATTTTGGCATCACCCTGCCCGCCAGCTTCGACTACGCCGTGCGCACCACTACAGAAGCCGCCTACAGCTATGTCATTCCAGCCCAGGGGCCGAAGACAGGGCTGCTCAATGCCTATGTGGGAGCGGCCTTTCTCACCCCAAGCCAGAACCCCAAAATCACCACAATCATCTGCAAAAACATTCAGCCTGGCCAAATCCGCCCCTCTGATCCTCAACTAGTACTGGGAACACTGGTGGCCAATCCCACTGGCCGCCTTGTGAAGTGTGGAGATGCCTCGATCGAAGTGAAAGCCTCAATGGTCAACGAATGAGTCATGCCGCAGCCCGCAGCCAGGAAGAGCGCACGAAGATCAAGTAATCGTGGGCTTGAAACCAATGATTTGGCTCCGCCATTTTCTCCGTGCTAGCATTCTACTCAGAATTAATCACTTCCCGCCTGGACTTATGCTGAGGAAATCTAATTTGCTTCTTTTATGGGACCACTGGCAATGAGAGACGCAAACATGCGCTTGGAGAAGGTCGCTTTCCGAGCCGGACTGATCGGCTTACTGCTCGTATCGGCACCGGTGCTCGCTGCCGATGGAAAGGGTGATGACGCCATTAGTCAGGCAGCTGAGCAGAACGTAACGACCGGCAAGCCGGTACCCAGCATCGAAGCGACGAAGCGGATCGCGGAGCAGGCCTACATCTACGGTTTTCCGATGATCGCCGCCTACAAGGCGATGTACGAGTTCAACGTGAACCGGGCCTCGCCGCAGTTCAAGGGGGGCTTCAACCAGATCTGGAACGACGCCAAAACCTTCACGCCGAAGGACACGGCCGTGCCGACACCGAACGCCGACACACCCTATTCGATGATCCAGGCCGACCTGCGGGCCGAGCCGCTGGTGTTCTGCATTCCCGCGATAGAGAAGGGGCGCTACTTCTCGGGTCAGCTCGCCGACCTTTATTCATTCAACTACGGCTATGTGGGCAGCCGCAGCACAGGCAATAGCGCGGGCTGCTACTTGGTGGCCGGTCCAGGCTGGAAAGGCGAGAAGCCCAAAGGCATCGCCAAGGTGTTCCGCTCAGAAACCCAGTTCAGCCTGATCATCTTCCGTACCCAGCTCTTCAATGAAGCTGATATCGACAACGTGAAGAAGGTGCAGGCCGGTATCCGAGCCGAGCCTCTGTCCGCTTTCCTGAAGCAGCCGGCACCGCCCGCTGCCCCCGCGATCAAGTTCCCGCCCTTTGTCGGCCAGCAGCCGTTCACCACCGACTTCGCGACCACCCTCACCTTCCTGCTGCAGTTCGCACCCGAGGTGCCGGAAGAAAAGGAGTTGCGTGCCAAGTTCGCCAGCATCGGCATCGGTCCAGGCCAAACCTTCACCGCCAGCAATCTCTCACCCGAACACAAAGAGGCGATTGCCCAGGCGATGAAGCAGGGGGGTGAGGCGATCGAAAGGCGGCGCAACCAGATCGGCAAGAACATCAACGGCTGGCTTGTGGGTGCAGCCTTCGGCAACCGCGCCTTCTACAAGGGCGACTATGAACTGCGCGCTGCCGCCGCGCTGGCCGGCATCTACGGCAATGACGCCGTGGAGGCCATGTACCCGCTTGCCCGAGCGGACAGCACGGGTGCCCCGCTGGACGGAAGCAAGCACCGATACACCTTGACCTTCGCCAAGGACCAGTTGCCGCCGGTGAATGGCTTCTGGTCGGTGACGATGTACGACGCCAAGACCCAGTTGCTGATCGACAATCCGATCAACCGCTACCTGATCAACTCGGGGATGCTGCCGAAAATACAGAAGAACATGGACGGGTCGCTCACCCTGCTCATCCAGAAGGATTCGCCCGGCAAGGACAAGGAAGCCAACTGGTTGCCCGCGCCGGATAGCCCGATCTACATGGTGATGCGCCTGTACTGGCCGAAGGACACACCGCCTTCGATCCTGCCGCCCGGCGAGGGTAGCTGGAAGCCGCCTGCGGTGATGCAGGTACCTTAGGGAACCGAGATCCCATACCTTTCCCACAGAAAAAATACGATGAATCTCAGAATGAATCGCAGAAAGATCTTGGAGACTTCCTTCGGCGCCGCACTTCTGGGTCTTTTGACACCAGCGATGAGGTCGGCACTCGCGCAGAGTGCCGCCGCTGCTCCTGTGGCCAAGGTGTTAAGCGACAGCGACGGCGCGCAGTCCCGGCGTGTGGATGGCCTCAACCTCGTACGCTACATCGAGATCTTCTTGGCGACAAACGACCCGAAGACCGGCAAGGTGGTCGCCCCCTGCTATAACTCCACCTTCAGTGCCGCGGGCATCCCGCCTTCTAAGGACACCGCGCCACAGGCGCTGGTCGAGGGTCTCGACTTCGACAGGATCAAGGCGGATTTCGGCGTGCTCGGCGCGTCTCTGAACGGACCCAAGCTGTGGATGCCCGACTGGGTCGAGGTCCAGGTCGGCGTCAACCGTGAGTTCAACGGCATCAATACGGCCTGGGTCGCAGAGCTCCACATGGGCAATCCCCAGGCTGTCAGCCAGGTGCCGCCATACAAACCCGTCACCATCGCCCGCAAGAGCGGCGTGGGCTGGACCAAGGGCACGACGGCCCTGTTGCTGGACGACGCGGACGGCAACACCTGGGTCATGAAGGGCTTCCAGTTGGGTCTACAGCCCCAGATCACATATGAGCAGTTCGTCGCCGCCGGTGCGGGCAACTTCAAGAAGTTGCCACCGGGCTGGAAATTCAGGCTCAAGACGCTCGATCAGGATTTAGTTGAGCGGCCGGCCGATGGTCTGGCAACCATCATGGCCGACGAGCACTTCAACGTCTACGACAAGACAGGCCCAGGGATGACCAACTACAAGCCATAGCAGACTGGCTCCACGAACGATTCGCCACTTTCCGCCCCTCATCCAACCAATCCTCGAGATCAACCATGAAGACTCTTCAGAACGCTGTGCCTACCTTCTTTGCAGCTGCCACGTTGGTCGCTGCGCTGGCTTGGCACCCCACCACGGCACAGGTGCAAGCCAAACCGGCATCCAAACCGATCGTCAACCTCACGGATCCCTGCCCGATCAATGCTGAGAACTGGCGCGGCAGGGCCTTCTACGAGATTCTGTTCATGTTCCGCCAGCCCAACGGCGGCGGCATCGGCAACTACTTCAACTCCCTCAGCAACGCCCTTCCTGCGTCCAACGACGTGATGGACGCGCGCTTCCGCGCTCTGAATGCGAAGACCTTGAAGAAGGAGTTCGGGGGCGACGGGGTGTTCTTCAATGGGCCGCGCCGCCTGGTGGCGAACACCGTGACCGGGATGTCCTGGGATGGCTGCAGGCAGAGAGTGATCGGCACGATCCCCTTAAACCTGGACGGCACCTTTGAAGTCCCCAGTTTCAAGGCATTCGTTTCCGGACCGCCGGTGGCCTACAAGGTATTGGTCTCTAAACGTGACAGTCGCATGATCTTCAATGCGGGCGAAACGGTATACGAGCTGATCACTCCCCAGGGCGCCGTCTACACCATGTTCAGCCTCTCCCTGAAAGCAGACCCCAACAACACCATCGAAAATCTACCCACCCTGGGCAAGCGCCTGACCTTGCCGACGGGATGGAAGTTCAGATCACGCAAACTGGACAAGGAGATGGTTCTGACGGCCGCTGCCGACTCCAATCCGCCCAACACCATCGTTCTCGACCAGTTCGAAGGCAACTACCAGTACAACGCTGGCGCCAGGTAAGCACCTCAGTTCCATCCGGCCAAGGGTAGGGGTAGGGGTGCAGCTGAGTTCCGGCGAGGGCAGGATGCCGATCAGAACTTCTAGGCAAGCTGCATACCCTGCCCAACGAACAACCAAAGCAAGTGCCCCGAAGCCGCACCCAAAACCGCATTAGAGTGGGCAAGAACACCTCACGATCCCGGATCAGCGATATCAACCGCAAACTGCAAGCAGGAAATCAGGTATCAAATCTTTCCGCGGAAATACCGACTCACCATGCCCGGCAAGGCAAGCACGGCCGGCATGCATTTTTTCGTTCATGCCAATGCACCCTGCCTGGTCCTCCTAGGGAGAGTTAAGTTAAACATCCAGCAATTCACAACCACGCCAAGGAAGTCATGTGAATCATGATTGTAGGAGCCAGCAGGGGGCTGGGTAGGGCGTTCGTGCAGGGGATTTGTTCCCCGGGAGACACAGTGATTGGGGTATCTCGCAGCCCACCCGACCAGCTGACGCTGCCAGAGTGTGTTTCCCTGCAGTGGATTGAGGCAGATCTGGCTGATCCCTTGAGAGCTGCCTTGCGGATTGAGGCGGACGCTCCTCCCGAACTGGATGCACTGATCGACAACCTTGGACCATGGGAGGAAGCGGCATTCACCAGTGAATACTCCTTCCTCAAAGACAAAGATGCAAGGATTATGGATATGGTTTATGTCAATATCACTGGTGCTATTCTGCTGCTGCAACGGCTAGTACCCAGGCTATTGGCCAGCCCCCATCCTCGCTTGATGCTCACGGGATCCACATCGGGCCTGCGGCAGAGCGGTCGCCCGAAAGTCACCTTCGGCGCCTCCAAGTTTGCCCTCACGGGCATGACTGATGCCCTGAGAGAGAGCTTACGAAGCCACGGGTTGGCGGTGACCTGATTGCAATTGGGTTACCTCAGTACGGACGATGACCTCTCTGTTCCCGTGCAGCAAGCTGCTCGCCGCGGGGGAGGGGAACAACTGGTTCCGCTGCATGACGTCGTGACCGTGGTGAAAACACTGTTGAAGCTCTCTGGTGCATCCTTTGTACGAGAGCTTGTACTGCCTGCCATTCGTGACGAGCGATTCTGAGCGCCCGCCAGCGCAAAGCATCCGGGGGTCTTGTCACCGCGTCAGGGGGAGGAAAGTAGGGCTACCCGAATGGAGGGCCATGGCAAAGAAGGAACGAGCAAGATCCACACCGCTTGCAGCCTTGAGGGCCGTGCTGGGCCTTTACCTGCTGGGCTACGGCTGGGCGAGAACGGTCGCCCTGCACGCCGTGGAGCACTACACAGGGCTGGACGGCAAAGGAGGAGCGAGGCGTGACTACATCGCCAAGCGGGATCAGCCGCCCGGAGCAGGCTGGGAAGTCCGGTTGTTTCTACCGGCGATCATGGTGGAAGAAGCCCTCCTCCATTCCCTCCAGAATCGCTAGCCCGCCCCAGACCCATGGATCAAAGCGCTTCGAGGCTTGGGCATCCAGCTCAAAACCCCCCAGCGATGGTGCGCTGGTGAACGTCACCGTGGCCCAGTCCCTCTCCCTTCCATGGCCGCTTCACCCTTTTTCGCCCGCATCCGAGACCATGTGCTGCAACTCGCCGCAGCCATCCCGGAAGGAAGGATCTGCACGCACCAGTCGATCGGTGACTACCTGGATGTGATGCCCCGACATGTGGCCTACATCCTCAGCCAACTCGACTCCAACGAGAAGCTCCACTACCCTTGGCACCGCGTGAGCGGCAGCAACGGCTCCCTGGGCAGCCCGAAGCACCACCCCGACGGAACCCCGCAGGCGGAGCTGCTGCGGCAAGAGGGTTTGCTGATCAGCGGCAACCGGGTGCAACCCAACTTCGAAGACATCTTCATCCCAGCGGAGCAACTGCCCAGCGGCCTGCCAAGACAACGGCGACCAGCCGATGCTCCTGAGCCAAGCACGTGCTCGCCACGCAAATGAGGCAAAAATAGCTCAACCCCCGAAAGGGGATAGACTAAGAAGCAACCAAGACGTTATCTATCCAGAGATCCCAATAATGAGCACTTTTCGCATCTTTCTCGTTGTGATCTAGCTGGGTTTAACTGGCTATACAATTCCAGTCGTGGCCAATCATGGCGTTGACTTGCTGAGTGTATTCGTCAGGGACATGGTTTCCTTGGATTGGCCGGGGCAGCTCAATCTGGATTTCCTGCTCATGCTGATGCTCTCGGCCCTGTGGGTTGCATGGCGAAATGACTTTTCGCCATCCGGCCTGGCGCTTGCAGTTGCTGCTTTTCTGGGCGGAAGCCTGTTCCTGGCAACCTACCTGCTGATTCTCACGTTCACCACCAATGGCACCATCAACCAGATGCTGGTGGGCGAGAAGCGCACCGCTGGAGAGTAAACACGGCGGCTAGCCAACCCCAGCGCTGGAGTCAGCGATTTGCATAGGGTGCTGGATCCCAGAACACAAAGATCGATTTCTTCTCCAGGCGATACACCTGGCCACGATTGCCTTCCAGGATCTCCCGCTTGGCAGGCTCCCCGCGCTGGTCAAAATAGGCGTCTGGGGTGCTCTGGTTAGGAGTGAGCTCAATGGTTTTCCCCCCCTGCAGACGAATGGTCACAAAACCCTGGCGCTGCGAAAAGGTGCACAGACCGGAGGACTTAGCCCGATCTTCGCCGACAGGAAACACATCACAGCGGGCCTCCACGCTGTCGGCAAAAGCAGGAGCAGCAGCCAGCGCAGCAAAAAGCCCCAGCAACGATGTGGAAAGGACGGGGAATCGATGAGAGGCCATCGCATGCTGGGATTGTGTTGCTTCATTCTCTACCCATGGGCATTGAATAGGTGGTGAATTCAAGAACTGTCACAACCGCCGTTATCTGGTCACCAAAGGATTCAAGGCACACCAAAGTGCCGAACGTCGGCAGCGCGACTGATCACCCCAGTGCTGTAACTGATCACCCCAGTGCTGTACCTTGCCGCTGAAGATAGCCATAACCCCTCAGGAGGATCATCGAAGGCTGGACGGAGAATGACGGTATCGACGCAGACAAGTGGCTCAGCCGCTGGCGCAGAACCGACCTTCGGAACCAGCCCGCTGGCCGGCAACCAGCCATCCGCAGCCTGCACCGGCGAGGATGGGGGCGGCGTTGCAGCAGTTCACCGGCCAATGACCAAAGCAGAACTAACCATGAGGGCCCTGGAGCGCAACGATCTCCGATTCATCCACGACCAGGTGAACAATCGCAGCGTGATGACCTACTGGTTCGAGGAGCCCTACGAATCCTTCGATGAACTGGAAGAGCTCTACAGCCGTCACATTCACGACAACACCGAGCGTCGCTTCGTGGTGGAAGACAGCCAAAAGCAACTGATCGGCCTGGTGGAATTGATCGAGATCGACTACATCCACAGGCGCGCTGAGTTTCAGATCATCATCGCGCCACACCACCAGGGCAAAGGATACGCCAGATTCTGCATACACAAAGCCCTCGACTATTCCTTTGCCATCCTCAACCTACACAAGATCTACCTCTCCGTAGCAGTAGACAACAAGAAGGCACTCCATCTCTATCAGCAGTGTGGCTTCATCGAGGAGGGCCATCTGATCAATGAATTCTTTATTGAAGGGCGTTACCGCGATGTGAAGAGGATGTACATCCTGCAAGAAACCTACCTGGCCCGAGCCAGCCAGCCCTGAGCCGCCCGGGACGCCAACCCACCCCTCTAGAGCAGATTCGCCGCCAGTTCCGCCAGCGCGCTGCGTTCACCCCGCTGCAGGGTGACGTGGCCGGCCAGGGCCTGGCCCTTGAAGCGCTCCACCAACCAGGTGAGACCGTTGCTCTCGGCATCCACATAGGGATTGTCGATCTGATAGGGATCGCCGGTGAACACGATCTTGGTGCCTTCCCCCACCCGGGTCACGATCGTCTTCACCTCATGGGGGGTGAGGTTCTGGGCCTCATCCACCACCATGAACTGCCTGGGGATGGAGCGGCCGCGGATGTAACTGATCGCCTCCACTTCAAGCAGGCCCATGCTCTTGAGATCATTCCAGTTTCCCCGCGCCGGACGGTGCCCCGTGCGGGATGATCCAGCACCCTTCTGCAGATCATCTCCACCGAGAAGGAAATCGAGATTGTCGATGATGGGCTGCATCCAGGGCCCCATCTTCTCCTCAAGATCACCGGGGAGGAAGCCTATTTCCTTACCCAGGGAGATCACCGGCCGCGTCACCAGCAACCGCTCGTAGATCCGCTCATCCGCCACCTGGTTGAGGCCCGCCGCCAGGGCCAGCAGGGTCTTGCCGGTGCCGGCCTTGCCCACCAGGGTGACCAGCTGGATGGCCGGGTCCAGCAGCAGATCCAGGGCGAACGTCTGTTCCCGGTTGCGGGGCTGGATGCGGCCGAGCTTGGCCTTGGGGGCGTGCTGCAGGGGCTGCAACGTGGCCGTGACGGGGTTGTAGCGGGCTAGCAGGGTGTGGCTGGGCTGGGCCTGGTCGATCAGGGTGACCCCCTCGTTGGCCTGCAGCGGCGCCACCAGCGCCAACCCATCCAGCTCCAGCCCCGGCGGCAGCTTCACCCGGTCCATCAGCTCCGCGCTCACCCAGAGCTCCGAGAAGCCGGGGTAGAGATCGGCGATGTCCACCCGGTCGCTGGTGTAGTCCTGGGCGATCAGGCCCACCGCGTCCGCCTTGATGCGCAGGTTGGTGTCCTTGGTCACCAGCACCACCGGCGGCTGGTCACCGATCACGGCTCCGAGCTGCTGCTCCAGCGCCACCGCCAGGATGTTGTTGTCGCCATTGCCTGCCTTCAGCTCCGGCGGCAACGTGGCCAGGGTCTCGCTGCGGCAGAACACCACCTTCAGCGTGCCGCCCTGGTCCCCATTGGGCACTCCGTCGGCCAGGTTTCCCTGGGCGCGCAATTCGTCGAGCAGCCGTGACACCTGGCGGGCATTGCGGCCCTTCTCGGCCGGATCGCGCTTGAAGCGATCGATCTCCTCGACCACCTCAATGGGAATCACGATGTGGTTGTCTTCGAAGCGGGTGAGGGCCAGCGGATCGTGGAGCAACACGTTGGTGTCGAGCACGAACGTCTTGCGCATAACCCGGCAGCGAGAGGAATGGGCGGACCCTAGGGCGGCAGCTGCATTTACGCTCCGCCCATTCGTGGCGTGTCGCACTTGCTGCTCCTGATCCTCCTGAAGGTGGCCCTGGTTGCCGCCCTGGTCTTCGGCCTGGCCCTCCTCTGGCTGGAACTGCGCCACCGGCTGCGGCCCAGCTCGCCGCTGCGGCTCCAGGCGGAGAGCTTCCGTGCCAGCCGCAGCGGCAAGCGCAGCCTGCTGGTGGAGGGTGCCATCACGATCCGCAACCCCCACCCACGCATGGAGGTGTTCGTGCCCGAACTGGAGCTGCGGCCCACCCTGCTGGGCCGGGGCGACCTGGCGGGCGTGAAGCTGCGCACGGCGGTGAAGGCCGACCATCCCGACGAGGAGGGTCGCCCCGACGGCTACTGGGCGGCCTACATCGTCAAGGGACGCAAGAGCACCCGCGCCGAGCTCAGCGTGGAGATCAAGGTGGCCGAAGAAGGCACCATCGAGGCCCGGCTCGACACCCTCTGGCTGGAGGTGTGCTGGGTGAACTACGGGCCGTTCGGCCGTCTCTGGCGGCGCGACGGCATCCTGGTGCCCCTGCGCCGCCCCGCCCCCCAGAGCCCGGAAACCGCCCGCTGGCGGGAGGGCGATCGCTGCTCCGTGCTGCCGGTGCGCACCCACCTGCTCGGCACCCTCGACGACCCCGAGCAGGTGCTGCGCCACTACGCCGGACCGGTTCTTCAGAGCGGCGATGTGCTCACCATCGGCGAAACCCCCCTGGCCGTGATCCAGGGCCGCTACCACCATCCCGAAACCGTGGAGCCCACCAGCCTGGCCCGGCTGCTCTGCCGGGTGTTCCACCCCACCAGCTCTTTGGCCACCGCCTGCGGCATGCAGACCCTGATCGACGTGGTGGGGCCGGCCCGGGTGCTCTGCGCCTGGCTGGCCGGCACGGCCCTCAAGCTGGTGGGCTCCAAGGGCTGGTTCTACCGGCTGGCGGGCGACCAGGCCCGGCTGATCGACGATGTGACCGGCACCACGCCGCCCTACGACCAGACGATCGTGCTCGGTCCGGAGCAACCGGAGGCGTTCTGCGCGGCCATGGCGCAGGCCCTGGGCGTGGCCGTGGCCGTTGTGGACGTGAACGACCTGGGCCGGGTGAAGGTGCTTGCGTCCTCGCCCGGCTGTGACGAGGAGCTGCTGCAGCGGGCCCTGCGGCCCAACCCCGCCGGCAACGCCAACGAGCGCACCCCCCTTGTGCTGGTGCGGCCGGCCTGAGGCCGGGCCCGTCAGCGCCGCGGCGCCGGGGTCGATAGAGTTAGGGAGGCAACGGTAGAAGAACTCTGGGATGACGGTGCAATCCCCCACTCCGCGCCGATCCGGACCTCCCCTGCCGTCCGATCCCGACCCGTTGAACGAGCCGGTCAGCGAGCCAGCGGCGTCCGGCAGCGCCGAACCCAGAGCGGATCTTCCCCTGCAGCTCGAGCCCCTCGCCGCCTGGCACCTGCCCCTGCTGGGCGACCCCGCCTTTGTGCCGCTGCAGCCGCTGCTGCAGCGTGCCCTATTGCTGGAGCTGCCCCAGCGGCTGCTGCAGCTGCTGGGCAACGACCGCCGCCGCCCCCCCCAGGTGCTGGTGGCGCGCCAGGAGCAGAACCCCCTCGGGCTGATCATCACCCGCCAGGTGAACCGCACCGGCAGCTGCTGGCAAGTGCAGCACCTGCGGGTGGCACCAGCGGCCCAGCGGCGCCTGATCTCCCAGCAGCTGCTGCGGGAGGCAATCCTGCGGGCCCGCGGCGCCACCAGCTGGATCGCCACCAGCTCCTGCCTCGACAACGACCGGCTCGCCGCCCTGCGGGAACAGGGTTTTCAGCCTCTGCGCACCGAGCGGCTCTGGCGACTGCACAGCGAGGCCGCCCCGTCTGCCGACAGTGGCGGCGAACCCTGCCTGCGCCCCCTCAACCGCCGCACCGCCTGGGCCCTGTTCCAGCTGGAGCAGGCCGCCTGTCCGGCCCAGTTGCGCCAGCTGCTCGACCGCAGCAGCGATGACCTGCTCGACCAGAGCCACGGCCGGGGCTGGATGCTGCTCGATGCGGCCCGCAACCAGGCCGTGGCGGGGCTGCGCTGGCTGGGGGAGCATCCGGGCGGCGGCCACGACCTGGAGCTCACGGTGCACCCCGGCTGGGCCCACCTGATCGGCTCCGGCACCGAGCGCCTGCTGGCCCAGGCGCAGCTGGCCCTGGGCAGCCGCGATCCCCTCTGGCTGCACAGCGACGTGCACGACGGCGAACTGGAGCGCTGGCTGGAGCAGCGGGGGGCCGAGCCCTGGGGTGACCGGGTGTTGATGGCCCGCAGCGTCTGGCGGCGCCAGGAGCTGCCGGCGCCGGCCCGGCAGGCCGCCCGCCGGCTGGAGGCCATGCTGGAGCAGCTACAGCCCCGCCGCCGGCCCATGCCCACCCCGGTGGGGCCGCGCTGAGGCGTGCCCAGTCCCCAGCCCCGCTCCGCCCTAGCCCTGGATGTGGGTCGTCGCCGCATCGGCCTGGCGGGCTGCGATCCCCTCGGCCTCACCGTGACCCCCCTGCCTGCCCTGGCGCGGGCGGCCTTCGCCGCCGATCTCAGCCTGCTGCTGCCCCTGATCGCCCGTCGCCGGGTGCAGCTGCTGGTGGTGGGTCTGCCCCTCGACAGCCAGGGGGGACCCACCCCCCAGGCCCACCACTGCCGCCGCTATGGGCTGCAGCTCGCCGCCGCCACCCAGCTGCCCCTGGCCTGGGTGAATGAACACAGCAGCAGCTGGGCCGCCGCCGAACGCCACGGCCTGCGGGGCGACCGCAGCGGTGCCCTGGACAGTGCCGCCGCCGCCCTGCTGCTGGAGCAGTGGTTGCAGGATGGCCCCGAGCCGGCCCCCCTCACCAGCGCCGGGCCTGACGGTAAAGCCGGCGACCATCAGCGGCGGCAAAGGTGACCACGCTGGTTCATCCTGAGAAGACAGCTCACCGTTTCTGAGCTCCGCAGTTTTCTCCATGACTGGCTCCGGCGAACTCCCCACCGATGTGCCCACCGTGCTGGTCAGGGATCAGAAAGGCAGGCAGCTGCTCTGCTTCCTGGAACAGCTGATCCCCCTCGACGGCCACGACTACGTGCTGCTCACACCGGTGGATACCCCGGTGTGCCTGTTTCGCCTCGACGACGACGTGGACCCGGAACTGATCGACAGCGTCGATGCCAGCGAGCCGATCCTCTCGGTGGCCGATGTGGTGCTGCAGGAGCACGACCTCACCCTGGTGCGCTCCGCCGTGACCCTCACCGTGAGCGGCGAGCTCGATGAACCCGAGCCCGAAGACCTCGACGACGAGGATGCCGATGACGACTCGGAGACCTACGAACTGCTGGTGAGTTTCCTGGTGAACGACCAGGAATACGGCCTCTACATTCCCCTTGATCCCTTTTTCGTGGTGGCCCGCATGCAAGGCAACGAGGCCCTGCTGGTGGAAGGGGAGGAGTTCGAGCGGGTGCAACCCCGCATCGAGGCGGAGCTGGAGGAACGGGAGGGGCTGGAGTGAGCCTGCGTCAGCTGCTGCAACCCGACTGGCTGCTGGAGGGAACCCTGGCCGACCTGCCCCTCCAGGACCTGCTGGATCGCGGCATCGCTGCCCTGGTGCTCGACGTGGACCGCACCCTGCTGCCCCGCCGCCGGGCCACGCTGCCGCCGAGCATGCGCCAATGGCTGGAGCAGGCGCGCCAGCAGCTGCCGATTCACCTGCTGAGCAACAACCCCTCCCGCCAGCGCATCGGCGCCGTGGCCCGCGACCTCGGGGTGCCCTTCACCACCTCGGCCGCCAAACCCCGCCGGGAGGCCCTGCGCCGGGTGCTGCGCGAACTGGATCTGCCGGCCGAGCGCGTCGCCCTGATCGGCGACCGGGTGTTCACCGACGTGATCGTGGGCAACCGTCTCGGCCTGTTCACCGTGCTGGTGAAGCCGATCGATCCCCAGGGCCAGCCCTGCCAGCGCGACCACCTGCAGAGGTTGGAGCTGCGCCTGGCCCACTGGATGGGCGGCATCCCGGGCTGACATGGCACAACCCTCCAGCGGCCCCCGGCGCGTGGTGAAGGTGGGCACGAGCCTGCTGCGGGGCACTGCGGCCCGACCCACCGCCGCCGTAATCGCCGACCTGGCCGCCAGCATCAACCGCGCCTGCCGCCGGGGTGAGTCGATCGCCCTCGTCACCAGCGGCGCCGTGGGTCTGGGCTGTGCCCGCCTGGCCCTGGCCCAACGGCCCAAGGCGGTGGCGGCGCTCCAGGCGGCGGCGGCCGTGGGCCAGGGCCAGCTGATGGCCCTTTACCAGGACTCCTTCGCCGTGCGTGGGCTCACCGCCGCCCAGGTGCTGCTCACCCGGGGTGATCTGGCCTCGAAACGTCGCTACCAGAACGCCTGCCGCACCCTCGAGCAGCTGCTGGCCTGGGGCGTGGTGCCGGTGGTCAACGAAAACGACACCCTGGCCACCGACGAACTGCGCTTCGGCGACAACGACACCCTCTCCGCCCTGGTGGCGGTGGCGGTGGGGGCCGATGAACTGATCCTGCTCACCGATGTCGACCGGCTCTACTCGGGCGACCCCCGCACGGACAGCTCGGCCGAACCGATCGAGGAGGTGCGCAACCTCGGCGAGCTGGAGCGGCTCAGCTCCGTGGCCAGCGGCGGCGGCCAGTGGGGCACCGGCGGCATGACCACCAAGCTGGCGGCGGCGCGGATCGCCACCTCCAGCGGCATCCGCGTGCGCCTGGCCGATGGCCGCGACCCGGCCGTGCTCGATGCCCTGCTGGCGGGAGAGAAGGTGGGCACCCTGTTCCAGCCGTCCAGCGCCCCCCTGCCCGACCGCAAGCGCTGGCTGGCCCATGCCCTCCTGCCGAAGGGCAGCCTGCGGCTGGACGCCGGCGCCGAGCGGGCCTTGGTGGAGCGGGGCGCCTCCCTGCTGGCGGTGGGCGTGGTGGCGGTGGAGGGCGAGTTCGGCCCCCAGGAGGCCGTGCGCCTGCTGGCCGCCGACGGCCGCGAACTCGGCCGGGGCCTCACCGGCCTGGGCAGTGCCGAGCTGCGGGAGCTGGTGGGGCGCGCCGGCGTGGAAGTGGTGCACCGCGACCAGCTGGCCCTGATCTGAGGCCGGCCCTGCCCGGAAACCCCTGCCCGGACCCCCCGGCGGCGGCAAGCCAGGCGTGCGTCACTGCCTACGATCCGCCCATCCGACACCTGCCGGGCATGCGATTGAGCCAACTGCTGGCCCAGCTCAGCGAGGGGCAGGCCGGTGAGCCGCCGGCCCACTCCCTGGCCCTGGATCCCGAGTTGCGCGGCGCCGCGGCCCTCGACCAGGCCGGCCCCGACGACCTCGCCTTCCTGGAGGAGGGCCATGCCCTGGCGGCGGCCCTGGCCAGCACCGGCGCCGCCGCCGTGTTGATCCCCGCCCGCAGCGCGGAGAGCGCCGAGCTGCGCCAGATGCTCGAGGCCCGTGGCGTGGCCTGGATCGCCCTGGCCGATCCCCGCCTGGGCTTTGCCGAGGCCCTGGAGCAGCTCCACCCCACCCCCCAGCCACCACCGGGCATCCACCCCACCGCCGTGGTGGATGCCACAGCCGTGGTGGACCCCCACAGCCACCTCGGGGCCCACGTGGTGGTGGGCGCCCGGGTGCGGATCGGGGCGGGCTGCTGCCTCCATCCCCATGTCGTGCTCTACGACGACGTGGAGATCGGCGCCGGCTGCGTGCTGCACGCCGGCGCGGTGGTGCATCCGGGCAGCAGCCTGGGGCCGGGCTGCGTGCTGCAGAGCAACGCAGTGATCGGTGGCGAGGGCTTCGGTTTCGTGCCCACCAAGGCGGGCTGGCGCAAGATGCCCCAGACCGGCCGGGTGGTGCTCGAGGCGGCCGTGGAGGTGGGCAGCGGCAGCGCCATCGACCGGCCGGCGGTGGGCGAGACCCGCATCGGCGCCGGCACCAAGATCGACAACCTGGTGCACATCGGCCATGGCGTCAGCACCGGCCAGGGCTGCGCCCTGGCCGCCCAGGTGGGCATCGCCGGCGGCGCCCGCCTGGGCCATGGCGTGATCCTGGCCGGCCAGGTGGGTCTGGCCAACCGGGCGGTGATGGGCGACCGCGCCATCGCCAGCTCCAAGTCCGGCATCCACGGCGAGGTGGCCGCCGGCGAAGTGGTGAGCGGCTACCCCGCCATTCCCAATCGCCTCTGGCTGCGCTGCGCCGCCGCCTTCAACAAGCTGCCGGAGATGGCCCGCTCCCTGCGCCAGCTGGAGAAGCGCGACCAGGGTTGAGCAGCGCAGCGGCGTAGCCTCCAGGCCTTCCTTTCTGTGCCAACGGCTGCCGCGATGACCAGCTACCGGATCACCTTGCTCCCCGGAGATGGCATCGGCCCCGAAATCCTGGCGGTGGCGCGCCAGCTGCTGGACGCGGTGGGCCGACGGCACGGGTTCGAGCTGGTGTACGACGAGCAGCCGATGGGCGGCGCCGCCATCGACGCCACCGGCGAACCGCTGCCCGCCAGCACGCTGGCGTCCTGCCGCAGCAGTGATGCGGTGCTGCTGGCCGCCATCGGCTCCCCCCAGTACGACAGCCTGCCCCGGGAGCAACGCCCCGAGACCGGCCTGCTGGCGCTGCGGGCCGGCCTGGGCCTGTTCGCCAACCTCCGGCCGGTCACGATTATTCCGGCCCTGATCGACGCCTCCACCCTCAAGCGGGAGGTGATCGAGGGGGTGGACCTGCTGGTGGTGCGGGAACTCACCGGCGGCGTGTACTTCGGCACCCCCAAGGGACGGGTGGAGGCCGAGGGCCGGGTGCGGGGGTTCAACACCATGGCCTACTTCGACGACGAGATCGACCGGATCGCCCGGGTGGGCTTCGACCTGGCCCGGCAGCGCCGCGGCCAGCTCTGCAGCGTGGACAAGGCCAACGTGCTGGATGTGAGCCAGCTCTGGCGCGACCGGGTGGAGGCACTCCATGCCGCCAGCTACAGCGACGTGCAGCTCAGCCACATGTACGTGGACAACGCCGCCATGCAGCTGGTGCGCAACCCCCGCCAGTTCGACGTGCTGCTCACCAGCAACCTGTTCGGCGACATCCTCAGCGACGAGGCGGCCATGCTCAGCGGCTCGATCGGCATGCTGCCCTCGGCCTCCCTGGGCGAGGGCGGGCCGGGACTGTTCGAACCGATCCACGGCTCCGCCCCGGACATCGCCGGCCAGGACAGGGCCAACCCGATGGCCATGGTGCTCAGCGCCGCCATGCTGCTGCGCATCGGCCTCCAGCAGGAGCAGGCCGCCGCCGACCTGGAGCAGGCGGTGGATCGGGTGCTGGCCGCCGGCTACCGCACCGGCGATCTGATGGCCGAGGGCTGCACCCTGCTGGGCTGCCGCGCCATGGGCGACCAGCTGCTGGCGGCCCTGGACAGCTGAGGCCTCCTGGGGTAACGGTCCACCCCAGTCGGCCGGTGGCGGACCGGCGACCTGCCAAACTCAGCTGCGATTTGTCCCCCTGCGCCGATGTCGAAGCGTCACCCGGTTGTTGCCGTCACCGGTTCCTCCGGCGCAGGAACCAGCACCGTGAAGCGGGCCTTCGAATACATCTTCACCCGCGAGGGCATCACCCCCGCCGTGGTGGAGGGGGACAGCTACCACCGCTACGAGCGGGGGCCGATGAAGGAGGCCATGGCAGCCGCCCTGGCCAAGGGCGAAAACTTCTCCCACTTCGGCCCCGAGGCCAACCTGTTCGACAAGCTCGAGGAGCTGTTCCGGACCTACGGCGAGACCGGCGCCGGCGAGAAGCGCTACTACCTCCACTCGGTGGAGGAGGCCGCCGACCACAACGGTCGGCTCGGCACCAAGCTGGAGCCCGGCCAGTTCACCCCCTGGGAGCCGATCCTGCCCGGCACCGACCTGCTCTTCTACGAGGGGCTGCACGGCGGTGTGAAGGGGGAGGGCTACGACGTGGCCGGGCTGGTGGACCTGCTGATCGGCGTGGTGCCGATCACCAACCTGGAGTGGATCCAGAAGATCGCCCGTGACAATGCCGAGCGCGGCTACTCGGCCGAGGCCACCGTGGACACGATCCTGCGCCGGATGCCGGACTACATCAACCACATCTGCCCCCAGTTCAGCCGCACCGACATCAACTTCCAGCGGGTGCCCACCGTGGACACCTCCAACCCGTTCATGATCCGGAACATCCCCACCCCGGATGAGAGCTTCGTGATCATCCACTTCCGCAAGGGGGCCCGGGAGAAGTGGGGGATCGACTTCCCCTATCTGCTCGACATGATCCACGACTCCTTCATGTCCAGCCCCACCTCGATCGTGGTGAACGGTGGCAAGATGGGCTTTGCCATGGAATTGATCCTCACGCCGATCATCCACCGCATGATTGAGGAGAAAAAGAAACTGGCGTGATCCAACAACCGCTGAACCAACTCCACTGCCAAGCCTTAATCTGAGCGGCAATTGGAGTTGGTGAGGCCATCACCCACGTCCCCACCACCGTTCACCACCCCCAGCCGCCGGAACGGCAGTCCGGGGGATCCCCCGCCTGCCCCTCCTTCCTGATCAGGGGGGCTCTGGAAGCTCCCCCCGCCACCCTGCGCCTCTACCGCATCAACAGCCAGCAGGTGTTTCAACAGGCCCGCCGCAGCCTGTTCCAGTACATGGAGCGCAGCCCGGCCGGTGTGGATCCAGTCGGCGTGGTGCTGCAGGGCCAGCGGGGCCGGGTGGTGTTCGACCAGCCGATCCTGCTCCCCGATGAGCAGTTCGTGCCGATCGATCTGCTGCTGGGACGCCCCACCACCCGGCCCAGCGGCCGGCTGCGCGTGCCCCGCAGCCGCTGAGCCCACCCCTGGCTCCTGGATCCATGCTCACCAGTCCCCTCCCCCATTCCGGCCTGTCCATCCCCCTGGTGGCGGCCCTGTTCGGTGCCTGCGTCGGCAGCTTCCTCAACGTGGTGGTGTGGCGCCTGCCCCGCCAGGAGTCGCTGATGTACCCCGGCAGCCACTGCCCCCGCTGCGGCAGCGGACTGCGCTGGTACGAGAACATCCCGGTGCTGAGCTGGCTGCTGCAGGCCGGCCGCTGCCGCCATTGCCACACCGCCATCGCGGTGCGCTATCCGCTGGTGGAGCTGCTCTGTGCCGGGCTGTGGGTGGCCAACAGCCTGGCCCAGCCCTCCGCCATGGGGCCGGCTCCCCAGCCCCTGCTGCTGCTGCTGGCGGGCTGGCTGCTGCTGAGCTGGCTGATTCCCCTCACCCTGATCGACCTCGACGAACTGTGGCTGCCCGAGCCCCTCTGCCGGCTGGGGCTGCTGCTGGGGCTGTTCTGCACCCTGGTGCTGGGCCTGGGCCAGGGGTTCGACACGGCCCGGCTGCTGCTGCTGCACCACCTGCTGGCGGCCGCCGCCGGCCTGCTGGGCTTTGAGGCGGTGAGCGCCCTGGCGGAACGGCTGATCGGACGCCCCGCCCTGGGCCTGGGGGACGCCAAGCTGGCGGCACTCTTGGGGGCCTGGCTCGGGCTCACCGGCCTGGGACTCACGGTGACCCTGGCGGTGTTCGCGGGGGCGGTGGTGGGCCTGGTCGGCCGGATCACGGGTCGCCTGGCCCGCCACCAGCCCTTCCCCTTCGGCCCCTTCCTCACCTGCGCCGGGGCCGCCGTGTGGCTGCTGGGCAACGACCACTGGCTCAATCAGCTGGGGCCGCTGCTGGCCCAGTCCCCCGGGCTGGGCAGCCTCTGAGCGGAGCACCGACCCGGCACGCCCGGTTCGGTACACCTGCGACGGCCATCTTTAATGGGATCGCGCCTCCTGCCGGTTTCCTGCCCATGTCGCTGTTCGACTGGTTCGCCGACCGTCGCAAGACCGCACCCGCCGTGCGCAATCCCCAGGAACCGGAGGAGGGGGATGGCCTCTGGAGCAAGTGCCCCGAGTGCGGCCTGGTGGTGTACCGCAAGGACCTGGTGGCCAACGCCAGCGTGTGCAAGGGCTGCGGGTATCACCACCGCATCCACAGCGACGAGCGCATCCGTCTGATCGCCGACCCTGAGAGCTTCGTGCCCCTCGACGAGGACCTCAGCCCCACCGATCCCCTGGCCTTCAAGGATCGGCGCAGCTACGCCGACCGCATCCGCGACAGCCAGGCCAGCACCGGCCTGCGCGATGCCGTCGTCACCGGCCTGTGCCGCAGCAGCGGCATCCCCCTCGCCCTGGGCGTGATGGACTTCCGCTTCATGGGCGGCTCGATGGGCTCGGTGGTGGGGGAGAAGCTCACCCGGCTGATCGAGACGGCCACGGCCCGGCGCATGCCCGTACTGATCGTGTGCGCCTCGGGAGGCGCGCGCATGCAGGAGGGGATGCTCAGCCTGATGCAGATGGCCAAGATCTCCGGTGCCCTGCAGCTCCACCGAGAAGCGGAGCTGCTCTACATCCCCCTGCTCACCCACCCCACCACCGGCGGGGTAACCGCCAGCTTCGCCATGCTGGGCGACCTGATCCTGGCCGAACCCAAGGCCCTGATCGGCTTCGCCGGCCGGCGGGTGATCGAGCAGACCCTGCGCGAGAAGCTGCCCGATGGCTTCCAGACCGCCGAATACCTGCAGGACCACGGCTTCGTGGACGCGATCGTGGACCGCACTGCGCTGAAGAACACCCTGGCCACCCTGCTGCGGCTGCACGGCTGCCGGGAGGCGGTGGCCGCATGAGCGGGCTCTCCGCCATGGCCCGCTGGCTCACCGGCGCCCTGACCAGCCTGGGGCTGCTGCTGCTCCTGCTGGGGCCGGCCGCTGCCGCCCAGGCCGGTTCGGTGGACTGGCACGAGGTGCCCGCCACGGCCGAAGGCCGCCAGTGGTGGGACCAGGGCAGCCTGCGCCTGAGCCGCAGCGGCTACCTGAGCGTGCTCAGCCGCGTCCAGCCCGCCGGCAATGACGGCGACAAACCCCGCATCGGCGATCTCTACGTGATGGAGATCGACTGCGGCCAGCGGCTCTACCGCGACACCTCCGTGAACGGCCTGCCCCGCTTCAGCGCAACCTGGTCGGCCGCCGGCGACGACGAGCTGGTGATGAGCGTGATTCAGGAGAGCTGCCAAGCGGGCGCCGGCATGTTGCAGGCTGGCTGAGCCCTGCGCACTGCACCATGACGATCAGCCGTCCGGTGGGCGTCGCCATCGCCGGCCTCGGCTTCGGCGAGGCCGTGCATCTCCCCGCCCTGCGCGCCTGCCCGGGCACCGAGCCCGTGGCGCTCTGGCATCCGCGCCAGGACCGTCTCGATCAGGCCTGCCGGCAGGCCGAGCTGCCCGGCTACGCCAGCTTCGACCAGCTGCTGGCCGATCCGCGCGTGGAGGCTGTGGTGATCGCCACCCCGCCGGCCCCCCGCCTTGAGCTGGCCCGCCAGGCCCTCCAGGCCGGCAAGCACCTGCTGCTGGAAAAGCCGGTGTGCCTGGATGCCGAGGCGGTGGAGAGCCTGCAGCGGCTGGCGCTGCAACGGGGCCTGTGCGTGGCAGTGGACTTCGAATACCGGGCCGTGCCCCTGTTCCAGCAACTGCGCCAGCTGCTGGATGAGAACCAGCTGGGGGAGCTGGTGCTGGTGAAGCTCGACTGGCTGATGGGCAGCCGGGCCGACCCCTCCCGCCCCTGGAGCTGGTACTCGGAGGCGGCCTCCGGCGGTGGCGTGCTCGGGGCCCTGGGCACCCATGGCTTCGACCTGCTGCACTGGCTGGTGGGACCCACGCGCCAGCTGCGGGCCCAGCTCAGCACCGCCATTCGCGAACGGCCCCTGCCGGGGGGTGCCGGGATGGGTGCCGTGGACGCCGAGGACATCGCCCTGGTGCAGCTGGAGCTGGAGGGCGCCGCTGGCGCTCGGGTGCCGGCCCAGGTGAACCTGGCTTCGGTGACCCGGCGGGGACGGGGCTGCTGGCTGGAGCTGTATGGCCGCACGGGCACGGCGGTGCTGGGGTCGGACAACCAGGCCGACTACGTGCACGGCTTCAACCTGTGGCTGTCGCGCAACGGCGAGCCCCTGCGCCGCCTGGAGCCGGATCCCCGCTGGGCCTTCACCCGCACCTGGGAGGACGGGCGCATCGCCCCGGTGGAGCGCCTGCACGGCTGGTGGAGCCAGGCGATCCGCGAACGGCGGCCGATGCTGCCGGGCCTGGGCGAGGCGGCGGCCAGCCAGCGCTGCTGCGACCTCGCCCGCACCCAGGGGTGGCCCTGAGCACCGGGCCCGGAGCGGCGGTGACGAATGGCGGTGATCCTGTATCAGGCCCTACGCGATTCTTTGGTTACAACGGCTACGGTTCAGATCCGTTGACCCGGGGGCTGCGGCCCCCGCGGCGGAAGTAGGGGCAGGCGGACCGTTCCGACCATCCCGAAGCAACGCGCCATCCACCCGCCCGGGCCGCCAGGCCGGGTTCACCAAGGAGGCCCTTCCCATGTCCATCACCACCGCCAGACAGCTGGCCCGTCAGGCCGAACAGGCCCGCCGGGACGCCAAGCAAAACGACTTCACCGTTCAATCGCTGCGCAGGCAGCAGCTGATCGACTGATCAGCCCGCCCGGTTTCCCCCGTTGTGCCCGCCCCGTGGCAGCTGCGCTACTGCGGGGTTTTCTCCTGCCTGGAGCCCATCCTGCCGAGCTGGAGATCCGGAGGGCATCACCTAGACTCGCGGCCAGTCCAACCTTCTGAACAGAGAGGTTCTTACCCATGGCGCTCGTTCCCCTTCGGCTGCTGCTCGACCATGCCGCAGAGAACGGCTATGGCATTCCTGCCTTCAACGTGAACAACCTGGAGCAGGTGCAATCGATCATGGAGGCGGCCTACGAAACCGACTCTCCGGTGATTCTGCAGGCCTCCCGGGGCGCCCGCCAGTACGCCGGTGAAAACTTTCTGCGCCACCTGATCCTGGCCGCCGTGGAAACCTATCCGGACATCCCGGTGGTGATGCACCAGGACCACGGCAACAGCCCCGCCACCTGCTTCGGTGCCGCCGCCAACGGCTTCACCTCGGTGATGATGGATGGCTCACTGATGGACGACGCCAAGACGCCCGCCAGCTACGAGTACAACGTGGCCGTCACCAAAGAAGTGGTGGATGTGGCCCATGCCATCGGCGTGAGCGTGGAGGGCGAACTGGGTTGCCTGGGCTCCCTGGAAACCGGCATGGGTGAGGCCGAGGACGGCCACGGCTTCGAGGGCAAGCTCGACCACAGCCAGCTGCTCACCGATCCCGCCGAGGCCGCCGACTTCGTCGCCAAAACCAAGGTGGATGCCCTGGCGATCGCCATCGGCACCAGCCACGGCGCCTACAAGTTCACCCGCAAGCCCACCGGTGAAGTGCTGGCCATCAGCCGCATCGCCGAGATCCACAAGGCCATCCCCAATACCCACCTGGTGATGCACGGCTCCTCCTCGGTGCCCCAGGAGTGGCTGGACATGATCAACAAGTACGGCGGTGCCATCCCCGAGACCTACGGCGTGCCCGTGGAAGAAATCCAGGAAGGCATCCGCAATGGCGTGCGCAAGGTGAACATCGACACCGACAACCGCCTGGCCTTCACCGCCGCCGTGCGGGAAGCCGCCGCCAAGGATCCCGCCAACTTCGATCCCCGCCACTTCAATAAGCCCGCCCGGGCCTACATGAAGCAGGTGTGCCTGGATCGCTACCAGCAGTTCTGGTGCGCCGGCAACGCCAGCAAGATCAAGCAGCGCGACATCAACTACTACGCCGCTCTCTACGCCAAGGGCGAACTCGACCCCAAGACCGCCGTGGCTGCTTGATCTGAACAGCTGCCTGATCTGAACAGCTGCCTGAATTAAATCGCCTGAATTAAACGAGCGGCTTTTCACTCAGCTGCGTGATGGAAGACCAGGGGGCCCCGCAGGGCCCCTTTTTTCATCGTCCGGCGCTGCGGGAATTGGCTGCCGGCATCCCGGAGGTGTCGCTGGCCACCTCCGAGCGCTGGGGATCGAACAAGGCCTCGATCGCCTCCGCCAGGCTGGCCTCCATGGCGATGCGAGTGCCGTCACTCACCACCACGCGCGCCAGGGTGGGCAGGCCGCCCTTCTGGGCGTTGAGATACACGGGCTCCACATAGAGCAGGGCATCGCCCACCGGCAACACCAGCAGATTGCCGCGGATCACCTCCGAGCCGGAACGGTTCCAGAGGCCGAACTGCTGGCTGATCTTCGGGTTCTGGCTGATCAGGGCCGTGATCTGCTCCGGCCCCAGGATCGGGGTCTGGCTGGGGAAGCGCAGCAGTTCCAGCTGGCCGTAGTTGGGGGCATCACTGCGGGCGGCCAGCCAGGCCACCAGGTTGGGACGGGCCAGGGGGGTGAGCGGCTGCAGCAGCAGAAACTCGGAGGGCAGGTTCGGGGCCAGCTGGGCACTGATGTGATAAGGCTTCATCGGCACCAATTCATTGCCGTAGATCTCCTTCGGGATCTGCCACACGTCGTCGCCGCTATAGAAAACCGAAGGGTCGGTGACGTGATATTGCAACAGCTGGGTGGTCTGCAGTTCGAACTGGGGAATCGGGTAGCGGATGTGGGCCTGCAGCGCCTTAGGCATGGCACCGAGCGGTTGGAAGAGCTCGGGAAACAGCCGCTGCCAGCCCGCAATCAGGGGATCGTCGGGCTCGGACAGGTAAAGGGCCACCCGGCCCTCGTAGGCATCCACCACCGCCTTCACCGAATTGCGCAGGTAGCGCAGATCGGGACGCCCCGGCACAGGAGCGCTGTAGGGATAGGTGCGGCTCACGGTGAAGCCATCCACGATCCAGAACTGGTATTGGCCAGGGCGGAAGGGTCCGCTCTGACGGCCAAGACGCACGGAAACCAGGTAGGGCTCCGCCTCAAACCGCACGAAGGGCACCAGCCGGGCCACCCGGTCGCGCACTTCGCGGCGCAGCAGCAGCCGGGTGCGGGGGGTGAGCGCCCCCTCCACCATCAACCGGGGCTCACCGAGGTAGAAGGCTGCGGCCAGCCGGGCAACCGGACTGTCCAGGGGCACCCCCGCACGCCCGGTGTAGTGGGTGTAGTAGTTCTCATCCCCCTCGGGGTAGTTGAACTCCCGCACCCGGGTGGGAGCGAGGGCATAGGGGAGAGGCAGGGTGCCGAAGTAAAGGCTGGGCCGACCAATGGGTATGGCTGCAGCCACCTCCGCCTGGGTGATCCCCAACTGCTCACTGCCGCTGATGCGGCTGTTGGAGCCCAGGTCGCTGATGAAGTACTCGGGCAGGCCATCCGGCCCGATGGTGTTCACCGGCGACACTGTGAAGCCCTGGCCATGGGTGAACACCAGGTGGCGGTTCAACCAGGTGCGCGCCGAGAGCTGCAGCCCCGAGCTGTCCATCTCCCGGGCGGCGATGATCACCTGCTGCTGGGGATTGGCGCCCCTGCCGATGGCGTAGCGGTCCACCGTGGGTTCCGAGAAGCGATAGAACACCCGCAGCTGTTGCAGCTGGCGGTTGGTGGCCAGCAGCGGCTGGGAGTTCCAGAGGCGGATGTTGCGGATCGTGGCCTCGCTCCGGGCCAGGTCCTCCCGGGTGATCCGCGGTTTGGGATTGACGTTGCGGGTGTTGATGCGGTCGAGCTGGAAGGCGGCCCGGGTGGCCTCGATCGACCGCTTCAGGTAAGGGGCTTCCCGCTCCAGCTCCCGCGGGGTGACCACCAGCAGCTGCACCAGGGGCAGCATCAACGCCTCCAGCAGGGGCACCAGCAGCATCAGGCCCGCCACCAGCGTGGCGGCGGCCCCACGGCAGCCCCGCCGCGGCAGGGGCAGCAGCAGCACCAGGGCCATGGTCCAGGCCAGCACGGCCGCCACGGTGCGCAGGGGCAGGGAGAAATGCACGTCGGCCCAGCCCGCGCCAGGCACGCTGCCGGCCGTGCTCAGCAGCAGCTGATGGCGCCCCAGCCAGTAGGCCGATCCGGTGGCCAAGGCCGCCAAGGCGAGGGGCAGGCGCAATGCCCACAGCTGGGCGGAGCTGAAGCCGGCGAAGTGTCCATCGCTGAGCTGGGGGTGACGGGCCAGCTGGCCCCAGAGGGCAGCTGCCGCGTGCAACACCAGCAGGGCCAGGGCCAGGGTGAGCAGCAGGGCAAGAGCGGGGAAGCGGGCCAGGGCAAAGCTCACATCCGCCCCCAGCAACGGGTCAGGGATCCCCGCATCCGGGGTGAGGGCCGCCAGGGACCAGACGCCCCAGGCCCGGGCCAGGACGAGGGCGCCGGCCCCGGCACCCAGTCCAGCCAGCAGGCGGGCCCCGGCCTGGGGCCGCCACAGCAGGGCGACCACCAGGGGGAGGAGGAGCAGCAGCTCCAGCCCGCCGCTGATGCCCTGGTCGGTGAGCAGGGCCAGGCCGTGGAGGCGCCGGGGATCGAACGGGCTCAGCAACAGACGCTGGGCCAGCCGCAGCAGCAGGGCCAGGGAGAGAAGCTGGGCGGCCAGCACCAGGGCGAGGCAGAGGGCGTAGGGCAGGGGATCGAGGGCCAACCGGCCCTGATCCGGTGACCTCCGACTGCCCGGTGCCGCCGGAGCGCGGACGGAATGGCGCCAGAACCACCCCAGGCAGCGCTGCAGCACCAGGCCGAGGGCGAGGCCGGCCATCCCCAGCACCAGCTGCAGGATCCAGCGGCGCAGCAGCACCGACCCCCAGCTGAACTGCTCAAACCACTGCCACTCCACCCAGAGCCGCGCCAGAGCGACCAGGGCCGGGCCCAGCGCCCCAACGCCCACCAATAGAAACAGAACCAGCGAGCGGCGCATCGGCAGGCAACACCTTGCAGGTTCCTCTGGGGAGGCTAGGCAGACCGCAGCCCCCGGCAGAACCCACGACCGGGACTTAATGCCGAGTTGAAACATCGGCTTTAATCCGGGCCACCTTTTGGCGCTGTTAGCCTGCCGCTGCACCTTGGTTGGGGCCGTGACAGCTACCCTCTCCCGCGCCACCTTCTCGGGGCTTCGCTGCAAGGAATGCGGCCACACCTATGAAGCGGCCGCCCGCCATGTCTGCGAAGACGTCTGCTTCGGGCCCCTGGAGGTCGTCTACGACTACGAGGCGATCAGGAACCGGGTGAGCCGGGCCACGATCGAGGCGGGCCCCGCCTCGATCTGGCGCTACCGCGAATTCCTGCCGATCGAGGGCGATCCCATCGACGTGGGCACGGGCTTCACCCCCCTGCTCAAGGCCAACAACCTGGCCCGACGCCTGGGCCTCAAGAGCCTCTACATCAAGAACGACGGCGTCAACATGCCCACCCTGTCCTTCAAGGACCGGGTGGTGAGTGTGGCCCTCACCCGAGCCCGAGAGCTCGGCTTCACCACCGT
Source organism: Bradyrhizobium ivorense (assembly GCA_943368005.1). Classification (GTDB taxonomy): domain Bacteria; phylum Cyanobacteriota; class Cyanobacteriia; order PCC-6307; family Cyanobiaceae; genus NIES-981. The sequence continues at coordinate 56,500 of CALRKN020000009.1, forward strand.
GAGCTGCGCCTCCACCGGCAACCTGGCCAACTCCACCGCCGCCATCGCAGCCCACGCCGGCCTCGACTGCTGCGTGTTCATCCCCAGCGACCTGGAGTTGGGCAAGGTGCTCGGCACCCTGATCTACAACCCCACCCTGATGGCGGTGAAGGGCAACTACGACCAGGTGAACCGCCTGTGCTCGGAGGTGGCCAACACCTACGGCTGGGGCTTCGTGAACATCAACCTGCGCCCGTACTACTCCGAGGGTTCCAAGACCCTGGGCTATGAGGTGATCGAACAACTCGGCTGGGAGCTGCCCGACCACATCGTGGCGCCGCTGGCGTCTGGTTCACTGTTCACCAAGATCCGCAAGGGCTTCGACGAGTTCATCAAGTGCGGGCTGGTCGAGGAGAAGGCCGTGCGCTTCAGCGGCGCCCAGGCCGAGGGTTGCAGCCCGATCGCCCAGGCCTTCGCCGAGGGCCGCGACTTCATCACCCCGGTGAAGCCGAACACCATCGCCAAGTCGATCGCCATCGGCAATCCGGCCGACGGCCCCTACGCCATCGACATCGCCAACGCCACCAAGGGCAGCATCGCCGCGGTGAGCGACAGTGAGATCATCGACGGCATCAAGCTGCTGGCCGAAACCGAGGGTGTGTTCACCGAAACCGCCGGCGGCACCACGATCGCGGTGCTCAAAAAGCTGGTGGAGCAGGGCAAGATCAATCCCGAGGAGCGCACCGTGGCCTACATCACCGGCAACGGCCTCAAGACCACCGAGGCGGTGGCCTCCTCGATCGGCGAGCCCTATCTGATCGAGGCCCAGCTCGCCAGCTTCAACGCCGCCTGGGAGCGGGCCCAGGCCGCCCAGGCCCAGGGCTGAGCCCCCTCGGCCGGCCCCCCTTCGCTACTCCTCTACCCCTTCTTCCCGTACCGCCCTGTCGCCATGGCCGTTCAGGTTCTGATCCCAACCCCCCTACAGAAATTCACCAACGACGAGGCCAGCGTCAGTCTTGACGCCACCACGGTGGGAGCGCTGGTGGAAGCCCTCGAAGCCCGATACGCCGGCATCAAGGGACGCCTCTGCGACGACAGCGGCAAACTGCGCCGCTTCCTCAACATCTACGTCAACAGCGAGGACATCCGCTTCCTCGACAACGAGGGCACCGTCCTCAACGACGGGGACGAAGTTTCGATCGTGCCCGCCGTCGCCGGCGGCTGAGCCGGGCCCAGAAGGCTGCGCCGCCCGTAGCGAGCGCGGCAGATCCACACCCCGAGCCTGTCGCTCAATAGGCTCCACTTTTTCACCAGGTTCGCCCCGGGACCCCCATGACCCAGGCCCCGATCCAAGCCAGCGTCTCCGCCGCCAGTCCGGTGGACAGCAACGAGGCCGACTGGCAGGCCGCGGCCCTGGTGTACGACTACCGCCAGGCGGCCAATCCGGTGCGGCCCGGGCTCACCGAGCCGATCCCCTACCACTGCTGGGAACCCGCCCTGCACCAGGAGGGACCAACCCGGGTGATCCCCCTCGACCTCAGCGAGCAGCTGGGCTGTGCGGCACCCGCCACCAGCCCTGGCCTGGCCGCCCACTTCCTGAGAATCGAGGCGGGAGAGGGGCTCAAGGCAGCAGCCCAGGCCACCAGTTCGCTCTTCTATGTGCTGGAGGGGGCGGGCCAACTGCGCTGGAACAAGCGCACGCTCCCGTGGGGCAGCGGTGATCTGATCGTGCTGCCCTGCGGCGACACGCCCCTGCTCGATGCCAGCAGCACCAGCGTCCTCTACTGGGTCCATGACGGCCCCCTGCTCGAGCATCTGGGGGTGCAGCCCCGCACTCCCCGGTTCCGGGCCAGCCACTATCCCGCCCAGCTGCTGCGTCAGAACCTCGACGAGCTGCAGGCGGACCCCTCCGCCAGCCGCAGCAACCGGCTGAGCATCCTGCTGGCCAATGCCGACCTGCCCGCCAGCCGCACCGTGACCCATACCCTATGGGCCATGCTCGGGGTGGTGCCCGCCGGGGTGATCCAGCCCCCCCACCGCCATCAATCCGTGGCCCTGGATCTGATCCTCGACTGCGATCCCGGCTGCTACACCCTGGTGGGCACCGAGCTCGACAGCGACGGCCGGATCCGCAATCCCCAGCGGATCGACTGGCAGTCGGGCGGAGCCTTCATCACCCCTCCCGGCCACTGGCATGCCCATGTAAACAGCAGTGGGCGGGCCGCCCATCTGCTGCCGATTCAGGATGCGGGGCTACACACCTACCTGCGCAGCCTGGACATCCGCTTCTGCGGCGGCCTGGGCGGCTGAGGCCCCAGGGGTCTGGCGCGACTGCTCATCCGCCTCCACCAGGGATCGGAACAGGTCGCCCTCCAGGGTCTCGTCGGCGATCAGGCGCTCCACCAGGGCATCCATCAGCGCCCGCCGCGGTGCCAGCAGGCCCACGGCCTGGTCGAGGGCATGGCGGGCCAGCTGGCGCACCTGGGCATCGATCCGGCTGCCGGTGTCCTCGGAATAGTGGGGCTGGGAGCGCAGCCAATCGCGACCCAGAAACACCTCCGGACCGGCCCCCTCCAGGGCCTGGGGTCCCAGGTTAGAAAAGCCGTAGCGGGTCACCATCTCCCGGCCGATACGGGCCACCAGCTCCAGATCCCCCGACGCCCCCTGGGTCACCTCGTTAGCGCCGAACACCACCAGTTCGGCAGCCCGGCCCCCCATTGCCACCACCATGCGGGCCAGCAGGTAGGCCTTGCTGATCAGACCCGAATCCAGCACCTCCTCGTCGGGCATGGTGCGGGCGAAGCCACCCACGCCACCGGCACGGGGCAACAGGGTCACCTTGTCGAGTCGATCGGCGTGGGGCACCAGGGTGGTGAGCAGGGCGTGGCCCACTTCGTGGTAAGCGATCAGGCGCTTCTTGGCCGAATCCTGCAACGGGGCCACCGACAGGCCCATGGTGATCCGCTCGAGGGCGTCGGAGAGGGCCCGGTCGTCGATGGCGGCCTGCTCGCGGCGGGCGGTGAGGATGGCGGCCTCGTTGAGCAGGTTGGAGAGGTCCGCCCCGGAGAATCCGGGGGTGCGGGCGGCCCAGTCGTTCAGGCACACCGCCTCGGCCAGGGGCCGGGTGCGGGCATGCACGGCCAGGATGGCTTCGCGGCCGCGGCGATCCGGCAGATCCACCGTGATGCGGCGATCAAACCGTCCCGGACGCATCAGCGCCGTATCCAGCACATCCGGCCGGTTCGTGGCCGCCAGCAGGATCACGCCGGAGTTGTCGGCGAAGCCATCCATCTCGGTGAGCAGCTGGTTGAGGGTCTGTTCCCGCTCGTCGTTGCCACCCCCGATGCCGGCGCCCCGCTGGCGGCCCACGGCATCGATCTCATCGATGAAAATGATGCACGGTGCCTTGGCCTTGGCCTTGCGGAACAGGTCCCGCACCCGGCTCGCACCCACCCCCACGAACATCTCCACGAATTCGGAGGCCGCCATCGAGAAGAAGGGCACGCCGGCTTCACCAGCGATGGCCCGAGCCAGCAGGGTCTTGCCGGTGCCTGGGGGGCCGACCAGCAACACCCCTTTGGGGATGCGGGCGCCGATGGCGGTGTAGCGCTCCGGGGCCTTGAGGAAGGCCACCACCTCCTGGAGCTCCTCCTTGGCTTCGGCGATCCCCGCCACGTCCTCGAAGCGCACGGCCACGGTGCCCTCCGCCTGCAGCCGGGGCTTGCTGCTGCCGAAGCCCATCGCCCGGTTGGCCACCTGGGCGGAGCGGCGCAGCACCAGCACCAGTCCCGCCAGCAGCAGCAGCACCAGCAACCCGTTCGACACCAGCGACGCGGCCGCAGCGTCGGCCCGGTCGTCCCGCACCGTGAGGGGCACCCCCGCCGCCTCGGCCGTGCGCAACAGCTGCTGGTCGTTGTCGAATACCGGCACCTGCACCTGCTTGCCGTCCTGGAAGGTCACCCGCACCGCCCGCTGGCCGGGGGAGAGCTCCAGTTCCTTCACCCGGCCCGAGCTGATGTCCTTCAGCAAGGCGCTGTAGGTGGGTGTCTCCACCGTCCGGCGCTCCAGCAGCTCGCGCAGGTTGCGGGGTTGGGACTGGGAGTCGCCGCTGGCCCCGGAGGCAGGTTCCGCAGCCTTGGCCGGAGACTCAACAGCCTTGGCCGGAGACCCAGCAGCCTTGGCCGGAGACTCAGCAGACGACTGAGAAAGGCTGGCGCTCACGGCAATCCGTCTTTCTCTGGAGCTTAGCGATTTGACGAAAGGCAAGTTGGCAGGACAAGATCATCGTTTGGCTGTGAGTCGGGGATGGCTGTTCCCAAGAAGAAAACATCGAAAGGCAAGCGCAACCAGCGCCACGCCCACTGGAAAGCCAAAGCCGGCGACGCCGCCCTGAAGGCGATGTCCCTCGGCAAGGCCGTGCTGAGCGGCCGCGCCCAGGGCTTTGTGTACCCGATCGCCGAAGAGGACGACACGGCCGAAAGCTGAGCACCACCCGCCGGCAACGGCCCACCGGCAGCGGCAGCGGCCCATTCGTTTGGGCCTGTCAGCTGAATGACTGGACTTTCACCGACAGTTCCCGCAGCCGGCGTCTGCCATCGATCGTGGCTGCTGCCTCGGCCCGCTGCAGCAGGGGTTCCTGGTACAGCAGGGGCGGCAGGCTGCACAGGCTGGCCCGCACCAGTTGCTCCAGCGCCGCCGCCGAGAGCACGGCTCCGCCTCGGCGTCTCTGCTGGGCTTCCGCCTGGAATCGCCAGCGCCGAGGCAGCGACCAGCACCGGGGCCGCAGCATCCACAGTCCATCGCAACGGCTCCATAGGGGCTGGTAGGCCTCCAGGGCCTGATCCCAGTGGGGCAGCCAGGTCCGCTCAGCCGCCGCGAGCTGCAGGGCAGCTGGCTGCTGGCAACTGTCCAGTCGCTCCAGGCCAGCGGCCAGTCCCGACGCCAGGGGCCGACAGCCCAGCAGCCAGCCTTCCAGCAACAGGGCGTCGGCCGCCACGCTGATGCTGCCCGCGCGGTCCCCCTCCCCCTGGCGCAGGGTCTTGTCGAAGCGGGGCAGGTGCAGGGATTCACCGGCCCGCCAGCGATCGATCCGCCGGCAGAGCAGGTCGGGATCGTGGCTGCCGGGGGGCACGCGGCTCACTCCGAAGGGATTGCCGGCCATCGCCTGCAGCCGCTGGCGCCAGGGCAGGTAGGCGTCGTCGATCGAAGCCACCGCCAGTCGCAGCCCCAGCAGTGGCGCCAGGCCCTGCAGCAGGCGCGCCAGGCTGCTCTTGCCGGCACCCACCGGCGCATTCAGCAGGAGCACGGGGCGACGCCCGGGGGCAGCCAGGTGGTGCAACCGCTCCAGCAGCGGCAGGGCGAACTGATACAGCAGCCCGGTGTCGGGCAGGGGCAACGGCCCCTGCTCCGCCGGCCAGGCCCCCAGGCGCTGCCGCCAGAGCTGGCACCAGGCTTCTCCATCGTCGATGCCGCAACCGCGCAGCAGGCGGAACCAGTGCGCCTCGCTCACGTGCCCAACTTGAAGGCCTCCAGCACCACCGCATACACCAGGCCGATCCGCAGGTTGTCGAGCACCCGCCAGGGCAGGCCGGGTTCACCGGTCACCAGGCGGCCGCGCAGGCGCACCACCAGCTCCAGGGCCAGCACCACGGCCAGCACCATCGCCGGGCGGCCGCCGGGAAAGCGGGGCAGCACGTAGGCGGTGATGTTGCCGCCGATGTAGAAGCCGATCAGCAGCGCCAGCAGCAGGGCGCTGCGATGTTTCCAGCTGCCGCGCAGCTGGCCGATCAACGCCGTGGCGACGGCCCCACTGAGGCGCTGGAAGCGGGTGGTCTGCAGGGCACTCACAGCAGCGACTCCAGATAGGAGAGCGTGGAGCAGCCCGGCGCGCAAGCCGGGCCGCGCAGCACCCGATCCTGGGGCCCCAGACCGCTGAGCACGGCCCGGGCGCCGGCAAAGCGCTCCAGGGGGCCCTGCCCGCCGTAGTGGCTGCGGGTCACCACGCAGGCGAGGCCGGCGGCGCTGGCAGACGCCAGGCCGGCCGGGGAGTCCTCCAGCACCAGCAGCCGCTGCACTGGCACACCCAGCCGCCCGACCGCCAACTGGTAGGCCTCCGGGTGGGGCTTCTTGCAGCCCACGTCCTCGCCGCACACCCAGAAGGCGAAGCAACCGGCGGCTTCCGGCAGCAGCCGTTGCAGCAGCGCCGCCACGGCCGATCGGGCGCTGGTGGTCACGATCACCTGGCGCAGCCCGGCGTTCTGAGCAGCGGCCAACAACGCGGCCACCCCCGGCCGCAGGGCCAGACCGCCCTCGGCCAGCAAGGCCCGGTAGTGCTCCTGCTTGCGGGCCTGCAGGGCCTGCACCCGACCGGGGTCCGGCTCGGTGCCTTCCAGCTGGCGCAGGGCGGCGTGGATGCGCTCGCGGCCACCCGTGATCGACAGCCACTCGCCATAGGCGGTGCCATCCCAGTGGATCGGCACACCGGCCTCGGCAAAGGCCCGGTTGAAGGCCGGGCGGTGGCCGTCGCGCTCCGTTTCCGCCAGGGTGCCGTCCACGTCCCAGAGCAGGGCCTCAAGCGCCATGGTTCGGCCGGGATGGGCGGAGGGCTGCAGGCTAGGGCTGGAGCTGGCCGGCTCCCGCACAATGGGGGCGCACACCGCGGCTGGTCCTTGCTCCCCGCCCTTGACGCGCAGCGCTGGCACCTGCCCGCGCCCCTGGGAGCCCTGGCCGGTCCCGGCGCCCTGGAGCAGCTCAATCCACCCGGCTACCCGCCCCTGCCGGAACCCCTGCTGGCCCTGCTGGCCCGTCGGGGACACGCCAGCCCAGCCGCGGTGGCGGCCCTGCTTGATCCCCCCGCGGCTCCGCCGGCGCTGGATCACTTCCCCCAACTGGAGCTGGCGGTGGAACGGCTGGCCCGGGCCTGCCGGCAGGGGGAAGCGGTGGCGATCTGCGGCGACTACGACGCCGACGGCATGACCAGCACGGCCCTGCTGGTGGGGGTGCTGGAACGGCTGGGAGCCCGGCCCCAAGCGGCCATCCCCAGCCGCCAGGAGGACGGCTACGGACTCAACGCCGCCATGGTGGACCGGCTGGCCGGCCAGGGCGTGGCGCTGTTGGTCACCGTGGATAACGGCGTGTCCGCCACGGAGGCCCTGGAGCGGGCCGCGGAGCTGGGCCTGGAGGTGATCCTCACCGACCACCACACCATCCCCGCAGCGTTGGCGCCCCACCTGGCGCTGCTGCATCCGGCCCGCACGCCGGAGGGCTCCCCCTACCGCGGCCTGGCCGGCGTGGGGCTGGCCTACGTGTTGGCGGCCCAGCTGTGCGAGCAGCTCCGCCATGGCGAAGGCCTGCGCAGGGCCCGCGACCTGTTCTGCATTGGCACCATCGCCGACATGGCACCGTTGCGGGGGGTGAACCGCCGCTGGTTGATGGACGGACTGCCCGCCCTGGGCAGCAGCGGGCTGGTGGGGCTGCAGGCCCTGCAGCGCCTGGCCGGGGTGGACGACGGACGGCTGGATGCCCAGACGGTGGGGTTCCAGATCGCCCCCCGGATCAATGCCGTGGGCCGGCTGGGCGATCCCACCCTGGTGGTGGAGCTGCTCACCACCGGCGATGGCGAGCGGGCGCTGGAACTGGCCCGGGAGTGCGAACACCTCAACCGCCAGCGGCGCGACCTCTGCGAGGCGATCGAAGCCGAGGCCCTGGCCCTGCTGGAGGCCGACGGCGAGCAGCGCCCCGCCTTCGTGCTGCTCGCCCAGAACCACTGGCACCACGGCGTGATCGGCATCGTGGCGGCCCGGCTGGTGGAGAGGCTGCACCGCCCCTGCGCCCTGCTGGCCGGCGAGGGCAACGGGCGGCTGCGGGCCTCGGTGCGGGCGCCGCGGGGTTTCGCCGTGGACCAGGCCCTGCAGGACTGCGCCGACCTGCTCGAGCGCTTCGGCGGCCATCCGGCGGCGGGCGGGTTCAGCGTGCGTGCGGAACAGCTGGCCACCCTCCAGCAGCGGCTGGAGGAGCGGGCCGAGCAGTGGCTGGCAGGCGAGGGCCCCGGCCAGCCCGTGGAACCCGAGGCCCTGCTGCCGCTGGGGGCGATCGATCGCAGCTTCCTGGAGCACCAGCAGCGGCTGGAACCCTTCGGCATCGGCCATCCCCAGCCCGTGTTCTGGAGCAGCGGCTGCCAGGTGGTGCAGAAGCGGGAGCTGCGCGGCGGCCACCTGCAGCTCGAACTGGAACAGGACGGCGTGCGCCAACGGGCCATCGGCTGGCGCTGGCAGGGCACGCTGGCCTCCCTCCCCCCCGCGGTGGATGTGGCCTACCGGCTGCAGCGCAACCGCTGGCAGGGCCAGGAGCGCCTCCAGCTCGAACTGGTGGGCCTGCGGCCCCACCCCGGCGCCGAAGTGGTGCTGCAGCGGCGGCAACGGCTCTACTGGTGCCGCCGCCAGGGGGAGGGGCTGGTGGTGCGCAATGCCGCCGGAGAGGAGCTGTGCAGTGACAGCGCCCCGGACCATCCCTATCTGCGGGCTCTGCTGCAGGATGCGGCCATGGCCCTTGGTCTGGCGGGCTGATGTCCAACCCGTCGTGGCCGCTGCGCAGCCGAGACCTGCTCAGGGGCGTGCGTCTGGCCCTGCTCGGCCTGCTGGTGGGAGTGGCCTGCTGGCCCCTAAATCTCGTGGACGACTGGCAGGAGGCGCTGCTGCTCAGGCTGCCGGGACCTACGGGCGATCCCTGGCAGCTCACCACCCTGGCCCTGGCCGTGGCACCGGTGCTGGTGATGCCCCTGCTGCTGGTGCTGCAGAGGGGGAGGTTATCGAGCGGTGCCGGTTCCGGCATTCCCCAGACCATGGCCAGCCTCGAGCATCCGCAGGAGGCGGACCGGCTGCTGGGCCTGCGGCCCACGGTGGCCCGGCTCAGCCTCTGGACGGCGGCGAGCCTGGCGCTGATGCCCCTCGGCCGGGAGGGGCCGGTGGTGCATGTGGGCGCCGCCGTGGCCCAGGCGCTGCGGCGCTGGGCACCGGGCCTGATCGGTCCAATCAACCCCCAGGCGCTGATCGCCGTGGGGGCGGGCGCCGGCCTGGCCGGCGGCTTCAACAGCCCGCTGATGGGAACGCTGTTCGTGATCGAAGAGCTCACCGGCAGCTTCAGCACGGCGCTGATCTGGCCGTCGCTGGTGGTGTGCACCGCTGCGGCTCTGGTCAGCAACCTGGCCGGCATCCCCCTCTTCCCGCTGGGCATCGTGCCCACCGACACACCGGAATGGCAGCAGCTGCTCTGGGCCATCCCCCTGGGTGTGGGCGCCGGCGGCCTCGGCGGACTGTTCGCCCGCGGCCTGCTGGCGACGGGGCGGGTGCTGAGGGAGGGGATCCAGCGCCGGCCCTGGACGGTGGGCCTGGCCCTGGGCGCCGGCCTGGCGGGGCTGGCCCTGGTCACCGGTGGATGGAGCGGCGGTGATGGAGAGGCGCTGATGCGCCGGCTGCTGCACGATCAGGGCGAGCTGCCCATCCCGGGAGCGCCGGGCAGCCTGCTGAGCTGGCTGGTGTTGCTGGCCAGCCGACTGGTAGCCCCGGTGCTGGCCCTGGCGGCGGGGGTGCCGGGGGGCCTGATCGACCCGGCATTCACGATCGGAGCTGTGTTCGGCGGTGGCACGCTCACCCTGCTGGGTGGGGACGCCCAACTGGGCGTGGCCCTGGGAATGGCTGCCGGACTGGCAGGCGCCACCCAGCTGCCCCTGATGACCACCGTGTTCGCACTTCGCCTGGCCGGCGACCAGCAGTGGCTGTTCGGCATCCTGCTGAGCGCTGTGCTGGCGGCCTGGGTAGGTCGACAGATTCAGCCCAGGCCCGTGTACCACGCGCTCGCCTCCCTGCTGGACGAGCAACAACAGCTCAGGGAGCAGGAACGGGACAAACCCGCCGAAAATGACCCATCCAGGGGGCCCTTCTGAGCGCCATCCAGGACTGGGTCGATGGGTGGCAGGCCGCTCGGGCTGGTTGAGCCCCACGCTCCATGAGCCCGCCAACCGCAGGCCCCGCAAGAAGGGGAGCCGACATCGGCACCCACTGCTGACTTCGGCCTGGCTTGCCCCAAGCGGCGGCGGCGCGGCAGGGTTCCTGAACTGCAGCATTTAAACCATGCCAGATGCAGGTATCGCGAGAAGAAGACCGATCACAACCTCACGAACTTGCCCAGACGAACTAGCCGGACGGGCTTGCCTGATGAGCTGGCTTCAGGAACTGGTTCCCGCGTGCAAAGTGGTCAACACAAAAATTGAGATCCTCAGTTCCGCAGTGACCTACTAGGCAAATTCTTCTTGATTGACATCAAGGGTTCATAATACTGCAACAGGAGCTCTGGAACCCTCCCTTGATGGATCCCAGTATTCAAGTGACGGCTGTGATCACCCATCGCGTCCATCCTGGCCGAGAAGCAGGCTATGAAGAATGGATCAAGGGAATTGCAGCAGACGCTCGCAGCTTCGACGGGTATCTAGGGGCACACATCCTGCGTCCCCAACTTAGAGCGTCTTCTGATTACACGATCGTGGTGCAGTTCGACACCTGCCCCCATCTGGAAGCCTGGATGCAATCGGAGGTCCGAAAGAGCTGGATTGAACGCGTAAAGCCGCTGATCCGCGAGCCGGAATCCATCAAGATTCTCACGGGCCTGGAACCCTGGTTCCAGTTGCCTGGGAAACCTTCGCAGCCCTCGCCGAGGCGTTACAAGCAGGCAATCCTGGTGTGGATTGGTGTGGTGAGCATTTCCCTGTTGGTGAGCCCCCATGTGAACGCTCTACTGAGCTCTTGGCCCGTGGTTCTCCGCCTCTTGATCAACATGGGGATCACGGTGCTTCTCCTCACCTACTGGGTGATGCCATTCCTGACACGTTGCTTCAAAAATTGGCTGTTCAAAGCATGAATGCCAGGACGAAAGTCCATGGGCTGCACGCCATGCCCAACCCAATCCGATCTTATCCAACCGTTCGATCAACACCTAGCCAAAGCCAAGCAAGCCAAAGAGCCGGCAGCTGACAACCCCAAATGCCGTCAGCCTCTCAACCCCATTCCACCGAGCACAACAGATGAGTTGGAAGCCAATGCGGTACCCCCAGTTGGCCGGAGCCATTGCAGCAGGGATCATCTTCAGCGGCAATCCGGCACCAACTCAACTCTCAATCTGTCCAGAATTAGCCAAACTTTTTGAGATTACCGTGGCGATCCTCGTTGCCACAACGACGATTCACACATTGGTCAAGTCCATACAGACAGGCCGGATTCACACGGGAAGAGTCGGCGCTTAGTGCTCAAAAAGCAGCGAACGACGTTTGCTGCTGATCGCGGTTTGAGTACTCATGATGGCAGCAAATCTGTTTCTGGACATTGCCCTATGGGCATGGGTCTATCGCCGTGTGGGCGCCATTCCAGACCTGGAGGCAAACCTATACTTTCGGCCACTACGTTTACGACTGTCGGATACGGCGATATCACGCTTGCAGGATGCCGGAAATTACTGAGTGTGGGACAATCAGTGAATGGGGTATTGATGGCGGGCTGGAGCACCGTTCAGCTGATTTTTCTCGTCCCACGGATGACGACCATCAATCTGCACTCTGACAATATGCACTCTAACAATCTGCACTATGAAGGAATGAAAGTGAATTGATTCGGGATCACCTTCAACCTCACCCTCTCTGGTTCTGCGAACCCGTCCCACAAACCTGGGCACCACTTAGGTTCAGGTGCTCACCTCAAGCTGAGCTCCATGGCGATCCAGACAATCGCCGGAAAACCCAGATTGCACGAAGGTTCTAGACCTGTGCCTTCACCAGTCTGAGAACAACCTGCGAGCAGTTAGCCAGCAAAGCATCCAGCCGGCCAACTGACCCTCCGGGTACGGCTCCGACCCAGGCCTCTGTCTGACCCCGACCTACTGCCGACCGGGGACTGTTACCGACCAAGGCCTGTGGTCGATTGGTGTCAATGAAGCAACCCTGAGCTTGGATTCCCTTCACCAAGGAAGAGTCGAGGTTGATCCGCCCAAGGCGACGCAGTGAGCAGCAGGCCTCAGAGGGCGCCGCGGCGGTAGAAGAGGATGAAGATCACGGCCGGACCGGCCAGGGTGATCAGCGCGAGGGCGGCAAAGTTGGCGATCAGGTGAAAGTCGATGCCCATGGATGGCCGCGCAGTGGCGCAAATCACTGACAACCACCTTAGTCCGCCGTCCTGGCCTTCCCGGCACCAGCCCCACCACTGTGACGGCCTGTTACAGCGCCGCCGACTGCCATGCTGAGCCCTGCGAATCCGCGCCGCCCGGCCATGGCCCCGACCCCGCATTGGCAGTGCATCTCCGGCTGCGGGGCCTGCTGCCGGCTTGACCCGGAACAGCGCCAGGATGCACTCGAGGCCCTGTCCCCAGACCAGCGACAGGCCTACATGGCCATGGTGGGCAGCGACGGCTGGTGTGTTCACTACGACAGCGGCGGCCGCCGCTGTCGGATCTATGAGGACCGCCCGGACTTTTGCCGGGTCAGCAACCTGCTGGCCTTGTTTGCGCCGGAACTGCCCCCCGCGGGGCCGGAGAACTGGGGTGCCGAGGCCCACGACCTGGCCATCAGCTGCTGCCGCCAGCAGATCCGCAGCGAGTACGGGGGCCGTGGCAAGGTGATGCGCCGATTCGAGCGGGCGATCCGGCGGCCATGAGCAGCGAGTCTTCCAGCCCGCCCGACGAGTCCCGTCGGGCCTGGTTCACGGCCTTCTTCACCACCTTCACCACCGTGTTCCTGGCGGAACTGGGGGACAAGACCCAGCTGGCGGCCCTGCTGCTCTCGGCCCAGTCCGGCCGGCCGGTGCTGGTGTTCGTGGGAGCTTCACTGGCGCTGATCTGCTCCAGCCTGGTGGGAGTGGTGCTGGGTCGCTGGCTGGCGCGGGCCATGCCCCCCCACCAGCTGGAGCGGCTGGCCGGCCTGCTGATGGTGGCCCTGGGCCTGTGGCTGGGCCGCCAGGCGGTGGTGCACCTCACGCCGCTCCCCACCGGTCTGCCCCTCACCTGACCCTCCACCCAGCACAGCTTCCGCCCCAGCCCCCGCCTTCACCCCCGCCATGCCCGTCGACCTCGCCCTGCTGGCCTCCACCTTCGTTACCGTGTTCCTGGCGGAACTGGGGGACAAGACCCAGCTGGCGATCGTCACGATCAGCGGCACCTCCAGCCGGCCCGGCGCGGTGTTTGCCGGCAGCTCCTTCGCCCTCGTACTGGCCAGCCTGCTGGGGGCGGGCGCCGGCGGCTCCCTCTCGGCAGTCATCCCCACCGATGCCCTGCAGCTGGCCGCATCAGCCGGTTTCCTGGTGCTGGGCCTGCGCCTGATCGTCAAGGCAGGCCAGGCCGGCACCGATCCGGAACCGGGCACCCCAACCGAGCCGGACGCCGAAACCTGAGCGTCGGCGGAGCGGAGACGATCACTGACTAAAGTCCGGTGGCAGGGAGCCGGGGGTCGTGGGCATCGCTCCGAGCCCGGACCATCCGCTCCCAATCGCCATCACCGCACGCCCCCAGGGGAGATCCCCGGTGGCCTTCGCCCACCAGCTGCCAGCCCCGATGAAGTTCACGGTCGCCGACCTGCTCGACCAGCTCTCCTCCCAGGAGGTGCTGCCTCTCACCAAGCTGGAAAAGGCGCTTGGCCTGGGCAGCAGCTCCGAAAAACACCAGTTGCGCATCGGCCTCGATGCCCTGCAGCGCCTGGCCCTGGTGGAGGAGAGCGAGGCCGGGCTGCTGCGCCGCGACAATCCCGAGCTGATTCCGGCCCGCCTGCGCTGTTCCAGCAAGGGGTTCTGCTTTGCCCTGCGGGAGGACGGCGGCGAGGACGTGTACATCCGGGAGCACCAGCTCAACCACGCCTGGAACGGCGACCGGGTGCTGGTCAAGGTGACCCGCGAGGGAGGGCGCCGGCGCTCCCCGGAGGGGGGGGTGCAGTGCATCCTCGAGCGCCACACCACCAGCCTGCTGGCCCAGGTGGAACAGCAGCAGGAGCGGCTGGTGGCCACCCCCCTCGACGACCGGCTGCTCACCAGTGTGGAGCTGCCTGCCAGCGATGCCGACCACCTCGACCCCGAGCAGCAGTCGGTGGTGGAGGTGCTGATCGACCGCTATCCGGTGGCCCAGTTCTCACCCCAGGGGCACGTGGCCCGGCGCCTACCGGTGAACGGTGGCGAGGCCGCCGATCTCGACCTGCTGCTCACCAAACACCGGCTCAACCAGCGCCCCAGCGCCCCCCGCGCCAGCCTGCGCAGCCCGGTGGCCAAGGAGCGCACCGACCTCACGGGCCAGGCCGTGGTGCTGCTGCAGAGCTGGAGCGGCAAGGACGCTCCCGAGCTCCCGGCTCTGGCGCTCGAACCGCGCCCGGAAGGGGGCTCCACCCTCTGGCTGCACAGCCCGGCCGTGGCCGAGCGCCTCAGCTCCGGCACCAGCCTTGATCTCTGGTTGCGGGACCAGGCCGATGCCCTGTGTGTGGGGGGCCAGTGGCTGCCCCTGCTGAGCAGTGCCCTCAGCAAGGCCGCCGCCTTCAAGGTGGGCGAGGAGCAGGCGGCCGTATCCGTCGCCCTGGAGCTCGATGCCGAGGGCAAGCTGGAGGGTTATCGCTTCTGCCGCAGCCTGATCAGGCCCGTGGCCTGCGCCAACCTCGCGGCCCTCGAGGCCATGGCCGAGCGCAAGCCCAAGAGCCGCACCGTGCCGGCCGCGCTCAAGCCGCTCAAGAACCACATCGAGCTGCTCAGCGAGCTGATCCAGCTGGCGGAGCAGCTGCGGCGGCAGCGGCTGGCCGCAGGCTCGGTTGAACTCGACCTGGCCATGCCCCCGATCGAGAGCCTGGGCGATCTGCGCTCTCCGGCACCCACCCCGGCCCTGCAGGGCTGGCTGGAACAGCTGCCGAGCCACCACCCGGAAGCAATCCTGCGGGAAGCGGTGCTGCTGGCCGACCGGGCCCTCGGCAGCCACCTCTCCGCCCTCTCCCTGCCTGCCATCTTCGTTCAAAACGCTGCGCCGGAGCCGGCCGACCTCAACGACGTGACCCGCGCGGCCCTGGCCCTCGAGATCCCGCTGGAGTTGGGGGAGGAAGGCCACGCCAACCCGGCCGAGCTGGCAGCCGCCTTCGCCGGCACGGACCGCAGCCGGGCGCTGCAACAGCAGCTGCGGGCCGTGCTGCAACCCCAGCTCCTCAGCACCAGCCCCGGCGAGCACTGCATGGCCGGCGTACGCGGCGAAGAGGCGGCCCTGGCGCCCTGGACCTGCCCCACCCTGCGCTATGCCGACCTCTGGAACCAGCAGGTTCTCGTGTTGCTGCTGAGCGAGGGCAAGGACCGGCCCAGTGTTCGCCACAAGGTGAGCGTGGATCTGGCCTCGGCCGCCTGCCACGGGGCCATCGACTGGCCCCTGCTGGCCCCCAGCCAGCTGGCCCCCTTCCAGCAGGCGCTGGACCATGGGCTGGTGCAGCGCCTCAACGGTCGGCGCCGCTTCCAGCAGGAGCTGGAAACCGACCTGGTGGCGATGGCCCAGGCCCGCCAGGCCGAGCCGCTGGTGGGCCAGGTGCAGGCGGGCGTGATCAGCGGTGTGCAGAGCTACGGCTTCTTCGTGGAGGTCCCCCCTTCCAACGTGGAGGGCCTGGTGCACGTGAGCTCCCTCAAGGACGACTGGTACGAGTACCGATCCCGCCAGAACCGCCTGGTGGGACGCAAGAACCGCCGCACCTACATGCTCGGCGACGCGGTGGAGGTGGAGATCGAGAAGGTGGATGCCCTGCGCCACCAGATCGATCTGGGCGTGGTGCTGCCGGAGGGATCCGAACCGGAGGAGGGCTGGCAGCCCGGCCCCGCGGGTACCCAGGACCCCGATGCCGATGACGCTGGTGACGCCGACGCCCAGCCCATGGCTGATGAGGCCGAGGATGGGACCTTCGCACCCGTGGCCGTGCTGGGCGAGGCCTGAGCGGTGGAGCCCGTGGTGCTGGCCATCTCGGGCGCATCCGCCCAACCCCTGGCCCAGCGGGCCCTGCAGTGGCTCCTGGACGCGGGGGAACGCGTCGAGGTGGTTGTCAGTCGCGGCGCCCTGGCGGTGTGGCAGGCCGAGCTGGGCATCCAGGTGCCCGGTGAACCGGCTGCCCAGGAGCGATTTTGGCGGGAGCGCACCGGCAGCAGCGGCGGCACCCTGCGCTGCCACCGCTGGAACGACCAGGCAGCCGCCATCGCCAGCGGCAGCTACCGCACCCGGGGCATGGTGATCCTGCCCGCCTCGATGGGCACGGTGGGCCGCATCGCCAACGGCGTGGCGCTCGATCTGGTGGAGCGCGCCGCCGACGTGCATTTGAAGGAGGCACGGCCCCTGGTGATCTGTCCGCGGGAGACGCCCTGGAGCCTGGTGCACCTGCGCAACCTCACCGCCCTGGCCGAGGCCGGGGCCCGCATCGCCCCCCCCGTGCCCGCCTGGTATCACCAGCCGCGCAGCATCGACGACATGGTGGATTTCCTGGTGGCCCGCATCTTCGATCTGCTGCACTACAACCTCGGCGAACTGCGTCGCTGGCAGGGCCCGATCGGCTCGTCAGACTCCCAGCGGGGTCGCCCTGAACCGGTGTCCACTGCCCCTGAGCCCAGACCCGACTAACCGTGCTGCGCCAGCTGCTGCTGCTGCCCCTGCTCGCCCCGCTGCTGGCCCTGCTGACGGTGGGTGCGATCAATCCCCGGCCAGCGGTGAGCCTGCGGCTGCTGATCTGGTCCAGCCCGCCGCTGCCGATCGGCATGTGGATCATGCTTGCCGCCGGCGGTGGCGGCCTGCTCAGTGCCGGGGCCACGGGCCTGGCCCTGCGCGGCGCGGCGGGACCGGGTCCGGGTCGAGGTCCGGGGCCGGGTCCGGCCAGCGCACGGCAGGTGCGGCGCCCCCTCGAGGTGGAGGAGCGCGGACGGGCCCGCGCGGGCTGGTCCGAACCCACCAGCAGCGAACCCGGCTGGTCCACCCCGCCCCAGCCGGAGGCCGTGGGCGCAGGGCCCAGTCGCGCGCCGGGGGAACCGCCCCCCACCCTGGAGGTGCCCTTCCGGGTGATCCGCCGGACTAGCAGTCCCGCCTCCACCGCAGCCCCTACCGCCGCGCCCGGAGTGAGCGCCGTGCCGGATGGCTGGGAGGACGATCCGAGCGACTGGTGAGGGCACGGTCGATCCAGCAACCCCACCGCTGTTCAGAGTCCCCTGCCACCTGCGTAAAGTCGAGGCCCCATAAGCCAAGGGGCCCGAGCCTGGTGAGCGATCCCACCCCTTCCCCCAGCCCTGAGGGCAAGCCCGCCAAACCGGCCAAGCCGCCTGCTCTGGAGGATGCCCCCTTCGCCAGCTTCATCCCCGACTCCCTGATCCCCGCCCTGGCCAGGGAGATCTGCAGCTATGGGGGCCCGGAACCCCAGCTGCGTTTTGAGCAGGGTCCGATGCCGGTGGTGTCCAGCCCCTGCTGGATGGTGGTGGGCGAACTGCCCGGCGAGCGGCGCTTCTGGCTCTGCTTCACCAGCGACAACATCAATGCGGCCAAGACCGTGGCGGTGGCCGAGGCAGGCGCCGAACCCAGCCTGCTGGAGTCGTTTCTGATCGACGAGAAGAAGATCACCCAGGCCCTGCTGGTGTCGCGCCTGGTGCAGCGGCTCAACGGCCAGAAGTGGCTCGGACCCAACTGAACCGCCGGTGCCCTCCCCGGCACGGCGGAGTGCACGGGGAGTTACAACCATCGCCGACCACGGCGGCAGGCCCCCTACGATGCATCCACTGACCAGACGTGATCTGATCGATGGTGCCACCAACTGCCGTTGCCTCTTCCAGCCCGGCCGGCCAGCCGACCGCTGCGGCGAACCCCACCGGCGGCTCTGCGGCGATCAAGGAACCCGTGAAGGACACGATCCTCACGCCGCGGTTCTACACCACCGATTTCGAGGCGATGGCGGCGATGGACCTCCGCCCCAATGAGGTGGAGCTCGAGGCCATCTGTGAGGAGTTCCGCAAGGACTACAACCGCCACCACTTCGTTCGCAACGCCGAGTTCGAGGGAGCCGCCGACAAACTCGATCCCGAAACCCGCAAGGTGTTCGTCGAGTTCCTGGAGCAGAGCTGCACCTCCGAGTTCTCCGGCTTTCTCCTCTACAAGGAACTGAGCCGCCGGATCAAGGATAGGAACCCCCTGCTGGCTGAGTGCTTTGCCCACATGGCCCGCGATGAAGCCCGCCACGCTGGCTTCCTCAACAAGTCGATGAGCGACTTCGGCCTCCAGCTCGACCTGGGCTTCCTCACCGCCAACAAGGCCTACACCTTCTTCAAGCCCAAGTTCATCTTCTACGCCACCTACCTGAGCGAAAAGATCGGCTATTGGCGCTACATCGCTATCTACCGGCACCTGGAGCAGCACCCCGAGAGCAAGATCTTCCCGATCTTCAATTTCTTCGAGAACTGGTGTCAGGACGAGAACCGCCACGGCGACTTCTTTGATGCCCTGATGAAGGCCCAGCCGGACACCGTGCGCGGCTTTACCGCCCGCCTCTGGTGCCGGTTCTTCCTGCTGGCCGTGTTCGCCACCATGTATGTGCGCGACGTGGCCCGCAAGGAGTTCTATGAGGCCCTGGGTCTCGATGCCCGCGACTACGACAAGGTCGTGATCGAGAAGACCAACGAGACCTCCGCCCGGGTGTTTCCCGTGGTGCTGGATGTGCGCAATCCCCGTTTCTGGGACGGCCTCGAGCGCCTAGTGACCAACAACGCCAAGCTCACCGCCGCCGACGAGAGCGGCGCCCCCGCCCCGTTGAAGGTGATCCGCAAACTGCCTTACTGGCTCGCCAACGGTGTCGAGATGGCCCAGCTGTTCCTGATGAAGCCGATCCGCAGCGAGCAGTTCCAGCCGGCCGTGCGCTGATCGGTCCTCCGAACGCATCCACCGGTCCGCCTGACCCGAATGCTTCCAGGGCCCTGGCCACCACGGTCAGGGTCGTTTTGCGTAGCCTGATCCTCCTGCCGGCTTCGGTTTTCCGTTCGAACCGCCGTCGCCGCGTCACCGCCTGAACACCCTGATGGTTGTCACCTCCGCCCCCCCCGGCCTGCAGCAACTCGACGCCAGCTGGCGCAGCCGCCTTGAACGGCTCCTGGCCGCTGGCCGGGCGGCTGGCGCCGATCTGGTGGAGGTGTTCCTGGAGCGCAGCGACCATATGGGAGTCCTGGCCGAACAGGACGGCATCACCAGCGTGAGCCCGGCCTTCGGCATGGGGGCGGGGCTGCGAGTGTTTCGCGGTCTGCGCGACGGCTTCGTGAGCACCAACGACCTCAGCGAAGCGGGCCTGCTGGAATCCCTCGACCAGGCCCTGGGCATGCTCGGCCTGCAGCGCAACAACCAGACCCTGAGCCCCTTCGAGGGCCTGGCTGAACTGCGCGACCACGGCAATCAGAAGGCCGGCTGGCTGGACCGCTGTCCCGATCTGGCGGCCACCACGGCCCGGCTGCTGGAGGGTACCGCCCTGCTTGAGCGCCTCGGCCAGCACCTGCAGGTGCGCCGCGGCAGCTATGCCCGCGACTGGCAGGAGGTACTGGTCGCCGCCAGTGACGGCACCTTCGCCCGCGACGTGCGCCTGCACCAGTCGCTCGGCCTCAACGTGCTGGCGGCCGACGGCGAGCACCGCTCCAGCATCGGCCGCCGCTTCGGCAGCCAGGGCCGGCCCGAGCAGCTGCACCACTGGGATCCGGAATCCTCCGCCCGGGAGGTGTGTGAGAGCGCCGCCGCCATGCTCTATGCCGACTATGTGGAAGCGGGCCAGATGCCGGCGGTGCTGGCCAACCGCTTCGGCGGCGTGATCTTCCACGAGGCCTGCGGCCACCTGCTGGAAACCACCCAGGTGGAGCGGGGCACCACCCCCTTCGCCCAGAAGGTGGGGGAGCCGATCGCCCACGAAGCGGTGACGGCGATCGATGAGGGACTCAGCGATGGTGCCTTCGGATCCCTGTCGATGGACGACGAGGGCATGGAACCGCAGCGCACCGTGTTGATCGAGAACGGGGTGCTGAAGCGTTTTCTCAGCGACCGGGCCGGGGAACTGCGCACCGGCCACGCCCGCACCGGCAGTGGCCGGCGCCAGAGCCACAATTTCGCCGCCGCCAGCCGCATGCGCAACACCTACATCGCCGCCGGTCCCCACACGCCCGAGCAGTTGATCGCCTCGGTGGACCGCGGCCTCTACTGCAAGTCGATGGGAGGCGGCAGCGTGGGTCCCACGGGCCAGTTCAACTTCGCCGTGGAGGAGGGCTATCTGATCGAGAACGGCCAGCTCACCAGGCCCGTGAAGGGGGCCACCCTGATCGGCGAGGCCAAGGAGGTGATGCCCCGCATCTCCATGTGCGCCAACGACCTCGACCTGGCCGCAGGATTCTGCGGATCGGTGAGCGGCAGTGTGTTCGTGACCGTGGGCCAGCCCCACGTCAAGGTGGATTCGATCACCGTGGGGGGCCGCTGAGCATGAACGCCCCCACCCCCACCACCCTCAATGCCGACCAACTGCGCCACCAGCTGGAGCAGCTGGCCAGTCGCCACGCCATCCGCCAGTGGGACCTGGGCGCCTCCTGCAGCACCGACACCTCGGTGCAGGTGGATCGCGGCGAGGCCAAACAGATGAAGGGAGCCCAGCGCAGTGCCATCACCGTGCGGGTGTGGAACGACGACGGACTGGTGGGGATCACCAGCACCTCCGATCTCTCCCAGCCGGGGCTGGAGAAGGCCCTCAGCGGCGCCCATGCCGCCAGCGCCTTCGGCAACCCCGACGACCGGCCTGCCTTTTCGCCCCTGGCCACCGCCCCCCTGGCCGAGCTGGACCAGCCCCTGCGGCCCAGCCAGCCGATCCTCAATCTGCTCACCACCCTGCGGGACGCCGAGCGGCAACTGCTCGACTGCCATCCGGCCATCGACACCGTGCCCTACAACGGCCTGGCCCAGCGGCGCAGCGAGCGCCTCTACCTCAACAGTGAGGGCGCCTGCCGCCAGCAGCAGCTCACCACCGCCAGCGTGTATCTCTACGCCAAAGCGGAGGAGAGCGGCCGCAAACCCCGCAGTGCCGGCGCCGTGCGCCTGGCCTATGGCGTGGAGGATCTGGATCTGGCGGGCTGCATCAGCGAGGCGGGAGAACGCACGATCAGCCACCTCAACTACGCCCCGATCGACACCGGCCGCTACACCTGTGTGTTCAGCCCCGAGGCGTTTCTCGACCTGGTGGGTGCCTTCTCCAGCCTGTTCAACGCCCGTGCCGTGCTGGATGGGGTGAGTCTCAGTCAGCGCGACTCCCTCGGCCAGACCCTGGCAGTGCCGTTCCTCTCGATCACCGACAACGGCCTCCATCCCGGCAACATCGGTGCCTCCGCCTTTGATGGCGAAGGCACCCCCACCCGGCCCCTGCCCCTGCTGGAGGGGGGCGTGCTGCGCAATTTCCTCCACTCGGAGGCCACGGCCCGCGCCTTCGGCGTGGCGCCCACCGGCCACGCCGGCCTGGGCGCCAAGGTGTCGGTGAGCCCAGACTGGTTCGAGGTGGCCGCGACCCCCGGCAGCCGCGGCGGCCAGCAGGGCCTCGATCGCTTCACCCATGGCGAGAGCAACGGCCTGGTGGTGATCGATTCCCTCTCAGCCCTCCATGCCGGTGTGAAGGCCAGCCAGGGTGCCTTCTCCCTGCCCTTTGACGGCTGGCTGATCCTTGGCGGTGAAAGCCGCTCGATCGAGGCCGCCACCGTGGCCGGCGACATCCGCCAGGTGCTCAACGCGATCATCGGCTTCGAGGGCGAGGCGAAGATCACCCCCGACGGTCTCTGTCCGGCCGTGTGGGTGGAGGGACTCTCCATCACGGGAGAGGCCTGACGGCGGCAGAGGCCTGACCAGGGAGCGGCACAGCCGATCACAGCATGAAGATCCTCTTCTGGGGCACCCCCGCCTACGCGGTGCCCAGTCTCGATGCCCTTGGGGCTGCCGGTCACCAGTTGGTGGGGGTGGTGAGCCAGCCCGACCGCCGCCGCGGCCGGGGCAAGGCCCTGGTGCCCAGCCCGGTGAAGGCCCGGGCCCAGGAGCTGCAGCTGCCGGTGTTCACACCGGAACGCATCCGGCGGGAGCCGGAGCTGCAAGCACAACTGGCCGCGCTCGGCGCCGATGTGTCCGTGGTGGTGGCCTTTGGCCAGATCCTGCCGCCCCAGGTGCTGGCCCAGCCACCCCTGGGCTGCTGGAACGGCCATGGCTCCCTGCTGCCGCGCTGGCGAGGCGCCGCACCGATCCAATGGAGTCTGATCGAGGGCGACGACCACACCGGCGTGGGGATCATGGCCATGGAGACCGGACTGGACACGGGCCCGGTGCTGCTGGAGCGGGCCGTGCCGATCGGGCTGCTCGACAACGCCCAGCAACTGGCCGAGCGCTTGGCCCAGCTCACCGCCCAGCTGCTGGTGGAGGCCCTGCCCCGGATCGGGGCCGCCGGACCCGGAGCGGAAGCGGAGCGGCTCAGCCGCCTGGGGGTGCGATCCCAGGGTGAGCAGGGGCTCTGCCATGCCCGCCTGCTAGGCAAGGACGACTACGGCATCGACTGGCAGCAGTCGGCCCTGACGATCCACCGCAGAGTGATGGGGCTGTACCCCGGGGCCCACACCTTCTGGCGGGGCCAGCGCCTCAAGGTGATCGCCTGCGAACCGCTGGTGCAGCGGCTCGCCGATCAACTCACCCCCGAGGCGGCTGCCCTGCTCACCGACCTGGCCCTGCCGGCTGAGCCCGGCAGCCCCGGCACGGTGCTGGCCTGCGTCCCGGACACGGGGCTGGTGGTGGCCACCACCGGTTGTCCGCTGCTGGTGCGCGAAGCCCAGCTGCCAGGGAAACGCAGCTGCCGCGGCCAGGCCCTGCTGCAGCAGCTGGAGATCGGCGTGGGTGATCGGCTGGGCTCCTGACCCCTCGCCCGAGGGGCAGGGCGAACCGGGCCCTGATACGTTGCGTTCTGGATACGTTGTGTGACGTCCGCAGAACAAAAGGTCAGCAAACCCTCACGGATTGCTAGAGCTACATCAGCCTCCTGAGGGTGCCATGGCCCACGACTTTCCAGCTGGCCTGTCCTACGTGGCGGAAGCAGGCCCCGATTGCCGCATCTACCGCGAGACCTCAGGCCGCTATCTGGTGCAGCGCGCGGATCAGCTGCGGCAGGGCCAGAGGGTGGCCACCCTGGCCTCTGCCTATGCCGCCTGTCAGTTGCTCAGGGATGCGGCGGTTCCCGCTGAGAAGCCAGTCTCCGACTTGCGGTAGAGACCATGCAGCCCCTCCAGCTGGTTGTGCACGGAGCGCAACTGATCACGGATGTGGTCACTGTTCTCGATCCGCTCGAGGGCCAGCAGCATCGACTCGATCTGGCTCTTGCAGTCGATCAGCACGCGGCATTGGGGTGATCCGGGCTCGTAGGGCATGGCAGGTGGTGTTGCCCCTCCATGGGAGCTGAGCTCAGCGGTTCCGTGTGTGTCGGTTGTTGCCGTTTGCAGACCGACGCGGCCGTCCGGACGCAGCCATTGCCCCCTTGCCCCGACCCTTGCCGCGCCCGCCGCTGAGGTCGAGCGGCGGGGCGCTCAGCACGGTGGGCTCGAAGCCCGGCACCGCCTGCTGCGGCAGACGGTTGCCGATCAGCTTCTCGATCGCTTGCAACAGCTCCTGTTCCTCGGCCGCCACCAGCGAGATGGCCTGGCCGGGGTGACCGGCACGGCCGGTGCGACCGATGCGGTGCACATAGTCTTCCGCCTGGTTGGGCAGATCGAGATTCACCACATGGGGCAGCTGGTGGATGTCGATGCCGCGGGCAGCCAGATCGGTGGCCACCAGCACGCGCAGATCGCCGCTCTTGAAGCCATCCAGGGCCCGGGTGCGGGCCCCCTGGCTCTTGTTGCCGTGGATGGCCGCCGCCGCCATGCCCGCCTCGCTCAGCTTCTCTGCCATCCGATTGGCCCCGTGCTTGGTGCGGGCGAACACCAACACCTGCTGCCAGTTCTGGCTGGCGATCAGGTGGGTGAGCAGCTCCGGCTTGCGCGCCATGTCGCAGGGGTGGAGCAGGTGCTCCACGGTGGGGGCCGCGCGGTTCTCCGGCGTGACCTGGAGCTGCACCGGGTTGTGCAGCAAGCCATGGGCCAGGGCCTTGATCGGACCGCTGAAGGTGGCGGAGAACAGCAGGTTCTGGCGCCGGGGAGGCATCAGAGCCAGCAGCCGGCGGATGTCGCGGATAAAGCCCATGTCGAGCATGCGATCCGCCTCATCCAGCACCAGGATCTCCACCTGATCAAGGCGCAGGGCACCCTGCTGCTGGAGATCAATCAGCCGGCCAGGGGTGGCCACCAGCACATCGGCGCCAGCGCGCAGCCGGTTGATCTGGGGGTTGATCTTCACCCCCCCGAACACCACATCGCTGCGCAGGTCGAGAAAGCGGCCATAGGCGGCCACGTTCTCTCCCACCTGGGCCGCCAGTTCCCGGGTGGGGGTGAGCACCAGGGCGCGCACCACCCCGCCCCGGGCGTGGGCGCCATGGCGCAGCCGCTCCAGCATCGGCAGGGTGAAGCCTGCGGTTTTGCCGGTGCCGGTCTGGGCGGCGGCCATCACATCGCGGCCCTCCAATACAGCCGGAATGCAGGCAAGTTGGATCGGCGAGGGCACGCTGTAGCCCTTGCTGGCCACCGCCTGCACGATCGGCTGACCCAGACCCAGCTCGGCAAAGGCCTGGGCGACGCTGGGGTCGACCGGCGGGGGCAACTGCCGCGACCGCGCCGCCGTCCCGCTGGCGGCACCTGCGCTGCGGGAGACATTGCGGCCAGGAGCTGATGGGGTACGGGAGCTGCTGGAGCGCTTGGCGGAGGTGGTGATGGGCTCAAACATCAATGAACTGCGTTCACCCTACGGTCAGCCCTGGCAACCGTCAGCCAGCGGCTCAGTCGGTGTAGAGCCGGCGGGCCTGCTCCAGCACCAGCAGCAGGTCGGCATCGCTCAGCGCCAGGGCCTCGCCCCAGCCCTGGCTGTGCAGCCAGCGGCGCAGGTTGGCGGGGCCCGTCGGGCCCTCGAAGCTGGCAAAGAACGTTGCCTGGGCAGCCAGCACCCGGAACTTGAGGAACTCCAGCAGCCGCGCTCGCAGATGGGCGGGGCGGATCAGCCGGCAGCAACCGCCATCCACCCCCAGCTCCAGCCCCTGCACGGCGGCGATTCCCTCGATCCAGGGGGCCAGCACCTCCAGCCGATCGGGATCGTGGAAATGGCGCTGCTTCGTTTCCGGATGGGGCCAGTAGATCCAGCCCGCCACGGCCGCCGCGGCACCCCACCAGCGCAACAGGCAGGGCCAGAAGGAGAAGGTCTCCGGGGGATGGCGGTCGGTCCAGGCCAACTGCTCCACCAGCCAGGTGGGACGCTGCAGCTGCCACTGCCCCCCGGGGAAGGCCAGGTTGAGGGTGCCGGCGAAGCAGGCGCCCAGGTCGAGGCCGGCGGCGGCGAACAGGGGGGCCTGCAGGGCGATCGTGCCCGCGGGGTACGGGGTGTCGGCGGCGCGGCCGGAGGCAACCCCATGGCCGGCCACCAGCCGGCAGGGATGCCAGCGCAGCCGCTCGGGCGGAATCTCAGGAACGGGGGCTGAAGTGGTCACAGCGCTCACAGGGGCCCTCCGGCAGCACGGCACAGCGCAGCAGGGGGCTGCGGGCATTGAAGCGACAGTGGGGATCGCCAATCACCCAGCCCTGACCCCAGGGTTGGGCATCGGCGGGCTGCCGTTCAGCCTTCACCTGCAGGGCCACGCTGGCAAGGGCGTAGGTGCCGTTGTGCAACCGGTAGCGGTGGCGCCGCTGCAGCACCAGAAAGCTGCGGCCGCCGTGCTCCAGCCAGCGGCCGGGCTGGGGCACCTCGGCCAGCCCCTCCACCTCGAGGGCATCCAGCAACTGGTCGGTGCCGATCTGGCGAAGTTCCACCTGCATGGATCAACCCGGGGAATCGGCGTCAGCCAAGCGGGCCGGCTCGGGGTTCCGCACCGAAAATCCCCACACGAACAGGCTGGCCACCAGGAGCAGCAACAGCCACTCGGGAGGCACCAGATCGGGCCGGCCCAGGCGCAGCAACAGGCGCAGGCCCACCAGGCCCACCGCTAGGTAGCCCGCCGTCTCCAGGTGGCGAAAGCGGTCCAGCCAGCGGATGAACAGCTCCGCCGTGAGCCGCAGGGCGATCACGCCGATCACCCCGCCGGCAATCACCAGTTCGAGCCGGTCACTCACCGCCACAGCAGCGGCCACGCTGTCGAGCGAGAAGGCCAGGTCGGTGAGCGCCAGGGTGGCAATCACACTGCTGAGGCTGGCGCCGAGCGGGGCAGCGCCAGGATGGTGGGAGCTGCCGGCGGTGCCGGACTCGCCGCCCGACTGGCCGCCCGACTCGGCACCGGCGGGCATCCCCTCCTCGCGCCCCTCGGCCAGCAGCTGCAGGTGCCGACCACAGAGCCAGAGCAGATAGGCGGCGGCCGCCAGCTCCAACGGCCAGAAGTTGAGAACCCAGCGGGCGGCAACAATCAGGATGATCCGGAACACCAGTGCCAGCAGCAGGCCCAGGTTGAGGGCCGTCTCCTGGCGGGCGCGATCGTGCAGCCGGCGGGAGATCGCCGCCAGGGCGATGGCGTTGTCGGCCGACAGCACGGCCTCCAGGGCCACCAGCAGGGGCAACAACAGCAGCACCTCGCTCCACTGATCAGCCGCCTCAATCAGCGGTGTGAGTGACTGCAGCGATTCAGCTTCCATCAGGTCCTGTCCCTGGAGCACTCTAGGGAGGGCAGATCCGGGGATCGCGAGCCATGCAAGTGCAACTGCGGCTGGTGCACGCCGAACCCGGCAGCCGGGTGGTGGAGGCCAGTGCCATCCAGCGGGGAGAGGTGCTGGCCATGGCCCTCGGCGAGGCCAGCACGGCGGAGGAGGCGGAGCAGAGGGCCCGAGGGCGGCTGCAGGAGCAGCTGCAGGCGCTGCCCCGGCCGGGCCAGGCCCCAGGGCCTGCCGCGCCGGCCCTGACCCCGCCCCCGCCACCAGTCCAGTCGCCACCAGCCCAGTTGCCGCAGCCGTCTTCCCAGCAGTCGCCGCTGTCGCCACAGCAAACCCCACCCCCGTCCCCGCCGTCCGAGGCCGGACCGTCCCCCCAGACCGCCAGCGGGGAGGAACCAGCGCCCGATCCCGACGACTGGAGCGCCGAACTGGCCCGCATCGACCTAGCCCTGAAGCGCATCGGCTGGCAGCGGGAACAGGAAGGCCAGTACCTGGAACGGGCCTTCGGCCACCCCAGCCGCAGCCGCCTCACCACGTACCACGATCTGCTGGCTTACCTGCGCCAGGTGGAGGCCCTGGAGCCGGGCTGCGATCCGCTCACCACGCCGGTGCCGCTACGCCGCGGTGAGCTGCTCCGCCAGAGCGATGCCCTGCTGCAGCAGCTGGGCTGGGATCCGAGCCAAGGCAGGCACTTTCTGGAACGCCACCTGGGCAAGGCCAGCCGCCAGCAGCTGAACGAAGCCCAGCTGCTGCAGTTCAATCTGTTGCTGGAAGAAGAATTGATGGGAGCTGGCCCAGTTGCTGCGATGGCAGCGGCCGACTGAACAGGTAGCCCTGCCCCAGCGGGCAACCCAGGCTGCGCAGGGCGTCCCATTGGTCCGGCCGCTCGATGCCCTCGGCCACCACATCGAGATCCAGGTCGTGGGCCAAGCGCAGGATGGCGGCGATCAGGGTATGGCGCCGATGATCCACGGTCATGCTGGCGGTGAAAGATCGGTCGATCTTCAAGCCATCGATCGGCAGTTCCGTCAACCAGTTCAGGCTGGAATAGCCGATGCCGAAGTCGTCGAGATACACGCGGAATCCCGCCTCACGCAGCAGTGCCAGCGTGTCCCGGGTGCGCTGCGGCTGCTCGATCAGGGCCGTCTCCGTCACTTCGATGTTGAGCATGCTGGGCAGCACCTGCAGTCGCTCCACCAGGCTGATCACATCACCGGCAAAGCCCGGGCGAGCCAGCTGCTGGGGACTGAAGTTCACCGCCAGGCAACGTCCGCCTTCCAGCAGCCCCAACCGCTGGAGGGCGCGCACGCTCTGCTCCAGCACCAGTTGGCCCAGGGGAGCCATCAGGCCGGACACCTCGGCGACGGCGATCAGCTCGGCCGTTGGAATCGGACGGCCGTGATGATTCAGGGGGCGAACCAGGGCCTCATAGCCCATCACCTCCGCCTGCTCCAGGCGAACCCATGGCTGGAAATGGATGGGGATGCCCTGGCCGTTGAGGGCATCCTCCAAGCAGCGCCGGATGGCGATCCGCCGGGTGAGCTGGGAACTGATGGCCTCGTCGTAGACGACGATCTGGCGATCGGAGCGGGTCTTCGCTTCGTACATGGCCAGATCGGCATCATGCAGCAGGCGATCGGGCGTCTCCGTACCCCGATCGCTGAAGGAAATGCCGATACTCATCTCGGGGTGGATCACGATCGGCCCGTCAGGCCCTTGCGGAGTCCAGGGGCGGGCCACCACCTCGCGCAGGCGTTCGGCCAGGACCAGCGCCTGATCCGGGAAGTCCAACTCGGTGCACAACAGTACAAATTCATCACCACCAAGGCGGGCCAGCACGTCGTCGGCGCGGGTCACCAACTGCATGCGCTGCGCCAGCTCGATCAGCAACTGGTCACCGATCTGGTGGCCATAGGTGTCATTCACCTCCTTGAATCGGTTGAGATCACAGAACAACACGGCCACCCAGCCCGGCTGGCGCTCCAGCCGCTGCAGGGCCCCTGCCATGGCGCTGGCGAAGCCGCGGCGGTTGGGCAATCCGGTCACCGGGCAGGTCACCACCTGCTGCGCCAGCACAAGTTGCTGATCCACGAGCTCCCGGGCCTGCACTTGCAGCACCTCGAGTGAGGCGCGCTCACTCACGTCGTGGAAGGTCAACACAAAGGGAGGCGGCTGCTCCGCCTGCACCGGCCGCCACTCCAGCTCCATCATCAAGAGCGATTCGCGCTGCAGCCCCAGGGTGATCACGCCCCCCTGGGGCATCTCCAGCAGCAGGCTGGTGAGATCAGGGGTTGCCTGGGCGGCGAGGTCGGGCCGCAGCAATGCCTCTAGCGTGCAGCCAAGCATCTGCAGGCGCGGCCGTTGGCGCAGTTGCTCAAACCGCCTGTTGCACCAGAGCAGACAGCCCTTGGCATCGGTGATCACCAGGGCATCACTGATCTGACCAAGGGCCAGTTCGAGGCGGGCCAGATGGCGCCGCAACTCCAGCACCAGAGTGCTCTCCGAATCCCGCGGCGGATGGGTCATGCGTCCAAGGGGGTGCCCTCCGGCAAGGGGGTAAGGGTGGCAGCAAACATCCACTCACCGGACCACTTCTCGGCCACAATGAAGTGCTCGGACACCAGGGCCTGACCATCGGCGCAGAGGGTGTTCAACCGCAGCGGATGGGCCAGGATCGTGGACACTTCCGTTGCCTGGAAACGGGAAAATCCAAACTGATGGGCCATGCGGAACGACTCCGGCAGAATCATGCCGATTGGCTGGCCCACCACCTGCTCTTCGCTCCAGCCATAGGTGCGGCAGAAGGCCCCATTCACGCGCACCACGGTGCCGAGGGAATTCGCCAGAACGAAGGGTCTGTCGCCGGCCTCCAGGCTGGCGATGGACGGGGGCGAAGGCGGGGAGTCGGTCATGGATATGGATGCGGCATCCAGGGGGCGGGGCAGCCGCCGATGAGCGGCATCGCCAAGGGCCAGCCAAGCCCCCTGGTCATGGCAGGAGAGAGGGCGATGGATCGGGGCCGGGAAGGGGGCGGCAATGGCAAGGGAGCTGGACTATCCAGGTGTGAATCCCGTCCCGGCGCGCCACACCCGAGGGGGCAGAAGCTCACCCCCAGAAGCTAGCAAACCTTAGGGCAGAGTTGATTTGAACAGTCCCGTTGCGTCGGCTCGCTCCTGGCCCCGGTACTAGACCCGGGCCAGGCGACAGTGGGAGCGCACCAGCTGGGCCCCCAGCCCAAGTTGGTGCTGGTTGGCATAGGCCTCTCGCTCCAGCTTGCGCTCCAGCGGTCCGGCCGACTGATACAACCCCTCCTCCAGCACCGCCTCCAAATGGGGCGAGAGGTTCTGGCCCAGGCCCAGGGGCTGGGGCATCGCCCGCACGTGGCCCCGTCTGCAGCTCTGGGCCACATGGATCGCCTCGTGGTTCAGCACCTTGGCGAATTCAGCGCTGCCGCTCTGCAGCACATCGGGCCGAATCCGGATCGTGCGACCCGCCGGCTCCCACTCAGCCGCCGCACCCGCCCGGCGGGGCTGGTCGAGCTGGATCCGCACCCCGGCCAGGCCCAGCACCTGCAGCAGGCCGGCGATGGCTTCGCGCTCGGCCTCAAACCGGGGGGGCGCGGCCATCAGGCTGCGGATCTGGGGCAGGGTGAGGGGTGGGTCGCCGCTGCGCCGCTTGTAGTGGTAGCGAATGCGGCCATCGTCGAGAACCTCGGCGCGGGGAGTCCAGGCGCCATCGGCCTGGGCGAGGCTGTGGAGCAACTGGCCCTGGTCGATGCCTTCCAGGCCGGCCGGCGTGGGCGGTAACACCACCGCCAAAGGCAGCGGCAACTCCTGCCGCTGCAACCAGGGAAGGGTCAGGGGCAGGGAGGCCCCCGCCAGACCCAACAGGGCCAGCCAGGCCCACAGCCAGCCGGTGCCGCCGCCCCGCGACGGGCGTCGCCGCCCGACCGCGCCGCAGTGGGCACAGGTCCAGAGACCATCCTGGCCGCGCACCCACGCCGGGGGCCAGGACCGACAGGAGGGGCACAGGGTGCGGGACACGCCGCCATTTTGGAGGACCCACCGCCGAGACGGTTGGATTGCGAGGATCGCCCGCGCCGACGTTGGCTGCCGCCATGCCCCTCTCCGCCCTGGTGCGCCAGCTGCAGCAGGCGAGCCTCACCGGCGAACTGCGGGCGCGGATCGGGCGCAGCGACCGGCTCCGGCTGGGCGGCGCAGGCCGGGCGGCCCGGGCCCTGGTGAGCAGCGCCCTGGCTGCCCAGGCCAGTGCGGCAACGGAGACCCCGGGGGTCCTGCTGGTGCTGGTGCCCACCCTGGAGGAGGCCGGCCGCTGGGCGGCGCTTCTGGAGCTGATGGGCTGGCGCAGCTGCCAGCTCTATCCCACCAGTGAGAGCAGTCCGTACGAACCGTTTGATCCCACCAGCGAGATCACCTGGGGGCAGCTGCAGGTGCTCAGCGAACTGCTGGATCTGCAGGGGGAAACGGCCGGTGACGCCGGATGCCAACGGCTGGCGATCGTGGCCACTGAGCGGGCCCTGCAGCCCCACCTGCCGCCACCGGCTGCCCTGCAGGCGCAGTGCCTGAGCCTGCGCAAGGGGGACACGCTGGATCTGGAGACCCTGGGCACAACCCTCACCCGCCTCGGCTACGAGCGGGTGGCCACGATCGAGCAGGAAGGCAGCTGGAGCCGCCGCGGCGACATCGTGGATGTGTTTCCAGTGAGCAGTGAGCTGCCGGTGCGCCTGGAGTTCTTTGGCGAAGAACTGGAAAAGCTGCGGGAGTTCGACCCCGCCACCCAGCGCTCGCTCGATCCGATCGCCGTGGTGCGGCTCACCCCCAGCGGCTACGGGCCCCTGGTGGCCAGCGCCCTGCGCGAAGCCATGCCCGAGGGGCTTGAACAGCTGCTCAGTGGCGAGGCCCTGGAGCAGCTGCTGGAGGGCGGCACCCCCGAGGGGCTGCGGCGGCTGATGGGGCTGGCCTGGGCCCAGCCCGCCTCCCTGCTCGACTACCTGCCCGCCTCCACCCTGGTGGCGATCGATGGACGGCGCGCCTGCCTGGCCCACGGCCAGCAATGGTTCGACCACGTGGTGGAGCACCACGCCGAAACCCAGTCGGACCTCGGCGCGCCGCTGCCCGGGGTGCAGCACCGTCCACCGGCCGACACCCTGGCCGAGGCCAGTGGGGCCTTCACCGGTTTCGACCTGGCCGAGCTGCACGAGAGCGACGGCCACGCCAACAGCTTCGATCTGGCCAGCCGGCCGGTGCCGGCCTACCCCAACGCCTTCGGCAGGCTGGCCGAGCTGATCAAGGGCTTCCAGCGGGAGAGGGCGGCGGTGTGGCTGCTCTCGGCCCAGCCCAGCCGGGCGGTGGCGCTGCTGGAGGAGCACGACTGCGTGAGCCGCTTCGTGCCCAATCCGGGCGACCTGCCGGCGATCGAGCGGCTGCTCGAGCAGAACACCCCCGTGGCGCTCAAGAGCAGGGGCACCGCCCAGCTGGAGGGCCTGCAGCTGCCGGCCTGGAAGCTGGTGCTGATCACCGACAGGGAGTTCTTCGGCCAGCACGCCCTGGCCGCCACGGGCTATGTGCGCCGCCGCCGCAAGGCGGCCAGCCGCACGGTGGATCCGGGCAAGATGCGCCCCGGCGACTTTGTGGTGCACCGCAACCACGGCATCGGCCGGTTCCTCAAGCTGGAGAAGCTGGCGATCGGCGGCGAATCCAGGGACTACCTGGTGGTGCAGTACGCCGATGGCCTGCTGCGGGTGGCCGCCGACCAGCTGGGCAGCCTGGGCCGCTACCGCGCCAGCAGCGACACGCCGCCCGAACTCAACCGCATGGGCGGCACCGCCTGGAACCGGGCCAAGGAGCGGGCCAAGAAGGCCATCCGCAAGGTGGCGGTGGATCTGGTGAAGCTCTACGCCGAGCGCCACAAGGCCGCGGGCTTCGCCTACCCCGCCGATGGCCCCTGGCAGAACGAACTCGAAGACTCCTTCCCCTACGAGCCCACGCCGGATCAGGTGAAGGCGATCGCCGATGTGAAGCGCGACATGGAGGAACCCTCGCCGATGGACCGGCTCGTGTGCGGCGATGTGGGCTTCGGCAAGACCGAGGTGGCGATCCGGGCGATCTTCAAGGCGGTGACGGCGGGTAAGCAGGTGGCGATGCTGGCCCCCACCACCGTGCTGGCCCAGCAGCACTGGCGCTCCCTCTCGGAGCGGTTCGCCCCCTACCCGGTGAAGGTGAGCCTGCTCAACCGCTTCCGCACCGCCTCCGAGCGCAAAACAATTCTCGAGGGGCTCAACGAGGGCACGGTGGATGTAGTGGTGGGCACCCACCAATTGCTCTCCAAGGGCACCGCCTTCAAGCAGCTGGGTCTGCTGGTGGTGGATGAGGAACAGCGCTTCGGCGTGAACCAGAAGGAGAAGATCAAGGCCCTCAGGAAAGACGTGGACGTGCTGACGCTCTCCGCCACGCCGATCCCGCGCACCCTCTACATGAGCCTCTCGGGGGTGCGGGAGATGAGCCTGATCACCACCCCACCGCCGCTGCGCCGGCCGATCAAGACCCACCTGGCTGCCCTCGATGAGGAAGCGGTGCGCAGCGCCATCCGCCAGGAGCTGGATCGCGGCGGCCAGGTGTTCTACGTGGTGCCGCGGGTGGAGGGGATCGAGGAGGTGGCGGAGGGCCTGCGGCAGATGGTCCCCGGCCTGAAGCTGCTGGTGGCCCACGGCCAGATGGCCGAGGGCGAGCTGGAGAGCGCCATGGTGGCCTTCAACGCCGGCGAGGCCGACCTGATGCTCTGCACCACGATCGTGGAGAGCGGGCTCGACATCCCGCGGGTGAACACGATCCTGATCGAGGACGCCCACAGGTTCGGCCTGGCCCAGCTCTATCAACTGCGGGGACGGGTGGGCCGCAGCGGCATCCAGGCCCACGCCTGGCTGTTCTACCCAGGTAACGCCTCCCTGAGCGAGGCGGCCCGCCAGCGGCTGCGGGCCATCCAGGAATTCGCCCAGCTGGGCAGTGGCTACCAGCTGGCCATGCGCGACATGGAGATCCGCGGTGTGGGCAACCTGCTGGGGGTGGAGCAGAGCGGCCAGATGGAAACCATCGGCTTCGACCTCTACATGGAGATGCTGCAGGAGTGCCTGGCCGAGATCCAGGGCCAGGACATTCCCGCGGTGGACGACACCCAGATCGACCTGCCGATCACCGCCTTCATCCCCGGCGACTGGATCACCGAAAACGACGAAAAGATGGCCGCCTACCGCGCCGCCGCCGAGTGCCACAGCCCCGAGGCGCTGCTGCAGCTGGCGGTCGACTGGGTGGACCGCTACGGCGCCCTGCCGGCGCCGGTGATCGCCCTGCTGCAACTGATGGAACTGAAGCTGCTGGCGCGCCGCTGCGGCTTCTCCCGCATCAAGCCGGAGAAACCCAACATCGCCCTGGAAACGCCCATGGAGGAGCCCGCCTTCCGCCTGCTGCGCCAGGGCCTGCCCCAGCACCTGCATGGCCGCCTGGTGTATCAGGCCGGCTCGGGCACCACCGCCAAGGCGCTGGCCCGGGGCCTGGGGGTGCTGCCGATCGAAAAGCAGGTGGAGGAGCTCAAGGGCTGGCTCGCCCAGATGGCCGCCCAGATCCCCGGTGCCGACGGCCTCACCGAAGTGGAGCGCAGCGAGCGCCAGGCGGCGCTGAACCAAGCGGTGCTCTCCGTGTAACCCTGCGGAGCTGTCAGAGGTTGCGGCGGGCCAGGGGCCCGAGGTCCTCCACGACGGGCCAGCGGCTGGTCAGCCGTGAGCTGCACCAGCAGGCAGGGCCGGCTCGTGAGGGGACGCCCCAGCAGCAGACCACGAAGCAACAGGGGCAGCCGCTGCCCGAGGCTCACCGGGCCATCGGGCCGCACCTCCTGCACCATCCGCGCGTGGGTCACGGCGGCCCTGCCGCTATCCATCAGGCAAGTCTGCAGGGCCAGCCGACCAGCCGAACTGCGGCCTGGGCAACGTCACCTAGCGGGCCCTCGCACCACGATCCGATCGATGAGCACCGCCTCGGGCTACAGCGACTGCACCACGTGGGCCAGTTGAAAGGTTCCGGCTGAAAACGGCCCGGGTCTCAGCCGATACACCCTCAGGTCGGCAGCTGGCGGCCCAGGCGAGAAGGAGGACTCGACAGCAACAGGAGACAGGCCGGAACGACGAAAAGGCCCTCTGAAGCAGGGCAAGAGCCGAGAGAAACAGGAGCAGCCAGAGAGTGACAAGGGGCAGTGGAACCCGACGCTGCGGTATGGGAGGTGCGGCAGAGAAATCAGCCTTCACGGCCAACATCACTCCCCCCCATCACTCCCGCTATCCCTTGCCTTGAGCAGGACATCCAATATCTTTCCGCAGAAAAAAGCATACAAGGCTATCCAAGACTCGAAAACGCGATGCTTGCCTCGCCCAAATGAAAGAAGCCAAAGGCGCCGGTACCCTCCACGGAATAAACAGGATCCATGGAAGCAATCAACACAAGCAGAGCCACCCCCAATCCATTGGCAAACCAACGCAGCAAGGGGGCCAGCAACAACAGGGGAAGACGCTGCAAGCCGTTTGGCATCGGGAAAACAATAAATGCCAGCAACGCAACAACGAAAGCCTGAAACATCATTTCATTCCCAGAGCATGGCCGACTATTGTTTGTAGAAACACTGAGCACGATCCGCATGCCATTCTGAGGCGCATCGATGCCATGCAATTACAACAAGAAAGTAGCACATACTGCAGCAGATCGGCTCAACATAACCGTGGGGATCACGTGGGGAAGCCAAGCCAGAATAGGTATCAATGACTGAATCAGCAGCGACTCCCGCAGCTTGAGAAAACAGGCAACATCAAAAGGAAGATAGACAACGATCAAGACAGCCAGCACATGAAAGAGCGCCAAATAAGGATCAGCAAAACTCTGAACCCTGCCACCACGAATCAACAACAGAATCCACAGGAAACTGGAGAGAAAAATTCGAGTTCTCGTGGGCCTGAAGCTGAACTCATGCACAACATCGTCAACCGGCAACCAGACAACCAGGCAACCAGGCAACCAGACAACCGCCCATAACACCAATGCGATCAAGAGAAGCGACAAGGGTGACTCCGCTGAGACGAAGAGTGCGAGTGGTATCCGCACGCGGAAAAGGCCAAGCCAAGCCAAGCCAAGCCAAGCCAAAGCAACAATGGATTCCAGGAAGGCTGGCTCAAGAATATGTTGCCAGACCGAAAGAAACCTACAATTCGATCGAAAGAATCATCTGCGGACTTTGGCGTGATTGCTGGTTTCATCAATAGATGTCTACAGCGACCAACCCTCACGATCAACTTGAACTGGTCAGGAAAGCGAGCGAATAAACGACATCACTGCGGCGGGACTTAGTCAGAACAGCCAGAATGCAAAGCTCAGAGCAAGGACCATGTTCTTTACGGTGAGAATAAACAACTGTGTTTATCTCTGGCTGCGCTGCTGGTCGAGCTGATTGCGAAGGCTGGAATCCCGCTTGTTCAGTCGAGCCCGCAGATCACTGCGCAGCTGTTGCGAAGGCAAAGCCGCCACCGGCGATCCGCCTCCAGAACCAGGGCCCAGGTCGCCTGACCAAGCACCGCTGCATTCAAGCTTGCCTTGAGGGCAGCCCTCGACAGGGTTGTCTGCTGAGCCAGGCGAGAAGACTGATCGAGGAACTCGGCGTCAATTGCACGAAAAGTGCGCATAGAGACTGCGACTTGCAGAATCGCAATAGCTACAATTATCAGAGCTGGTCCGTTGACAACAATAAATCGAAAGATTTTGGTTTTGAGTCTCTGCAATTTTTGGATGAAGTGCAAAATTTTCCACTTCGCCAGCAGCCCACTAGTTGCGATTATAGGCGCTTGACCAGAGCCCGATTCCCAATTCAGGCCAATAATGTCGCACCCTTTATGCAGAACAGCCAGCAGAACAAAGATACATCCAATAAGCGAAATCGTGCCTGCGTTGACAAACGCATCAAGAACCTGGATTTACCAACCCAAGTCGGCATAGAGAATCGGAAAAATCGCAGCCAGGATCACAACCACATAGGCTGTAATCAAACATCTTCCAGCAACGATCAAGGGCGCGTCAGGCTCTTGGCGTCAGAGGGAATGCTAAAGACCTGAAGAGCACTGAACAGGGCTCTCAGAGGGGTTTGAACGGCGTGATGACTTGTTTGCGAGAGACAAGAATCACATTTCAAGTTGGCACTCACATTCTTCCCCCGCACAGGTCCCATCCGGATCGGCCTTCGCCCAGGTTCTCCAGCCGTTACCAGACCACCCCCTCCGCTGCTGCCAAGGGTGCCGTGATGCCCCGATTGCCGAGCCGCCCGGGGGAGGCGGATCACCCACGGACACTTCAAGGTCCGTTACAATAATGAGGATTTTTGTGAAGCGTCGTCATGGGAGAACTGGTCGACCTCGGGGGCCTCACCAGTGATCTCGGTGGCACGGGCGCCCTCCTGTCCAGCGTGTTTGGCTTTGCGGCCCTCGGCATCTACGCACTGGTCCAAGCCGAGACGGGTAAAGACGACGATGACGACTCGGGGCCGGGCGGCGGGTTGATGCAGCCCGTGGGCTGAATACGGGAAGTACCCCTGCCTCAGGGGGTGCCCACCCCAACCCCCACAGCCGCTGGTACGTTGGCGCTTCCAGGTTGGTAGGGGCGCTGCACGGAAGCGGTGGCGCGCAATTTCTTCACCAGGGTTGATTCGGCGGCGCGGTACTGGCTGTCGCGGGACGTACCCAGATCCTCGAGCTGGAGGCGCCTGGCCTCCTGCTCACTGAGCTTGGCCTGCACGTCCGGCACGATGCCGTTCCTGTGGATGTCGCGGCCACTGGGGGTGAGGTATTTGGCGATGGTCACGGTCATGCCGGAGCCATCGGAGAGGCCCCGCACCGACTGCACCAGACCCTTGCCAAAGGTTTTCTGGCCCACCAGCACGGCCCTTTCGTTGTCCTGCAGGGCGCCGGAGAGGATCTCGCTGGCACTGGCCGAGCCCTCGTTCACCAGCACCACGAGCGGCTTGTCGGTGAGGGCGCGACCGGTGGCGCGCTTCACATCGGTGATGCCGCTGCGGGTTTTGGTGGAAACGATCGTTCCCTCATTCAGCAACTGGCGGGCAATCTCCACGCTGGCCATCAACAGGCCGCCCGGATTGCTGCGCAGATCCAGCACATAGCCGTCCACACCGGCTGCCTCCATGTCGCGCAGGGCCTTGCGCATGTCCTTGGTGGCGTTGGCGTTGAACTGCTTCAGGCGGATGTAGCCCACCTTCACACCATCCGGGCCCGTGTTGATGCGGGTGTCGACAGCGTGCAGCTCAATCCGCTCCCGGGTCAGGGCCAGATCCAGCACCTGGCTGCGGCGCCGGATCGTGAGGTTCACCTTGGTGCCTTCCTGGCCCCGGATCAGGCGCACAGCGTCCTCGGTGGACATCCCCTTGGTGCTCTTGCCGTCGATGGCGGTGATCACATCCTTGGGCAGCACGCCGGCCCGGGAGGCGGGTGAACCCTCGATTGGCGCCACCACCACCAGTTCCTTGGTGTCCTTGTCGAGGCTCAGCTGGATGCCCACCCCGGAGAGTTCCCCGGAGGTGTCGATCTGCATCTCCTTGAACTCGCGCGGATCGAGGAAACGGGTGTAGGGATCATCCAGACTGGCCAGCATGCCCCGGATGGCCTCGTAGGCATCCTTGGAACTGGGGTAGCTCTTGGCCAGCACCTCACTGCGCAGGCCGCGCCAACGATCGGCGGTGTATTTGCCGTTGACATCGAGGTAGTCGCGGAACACGATCTGCCAGGTCTGGTCGATCACCTCCTTCGGGCTCTCCATCACCCGGGCGGGGCCACCGGGGGCGGTAACCGCCTCGCGGGCCATCACCGCCGTGGCCGCACAGGCACCCACGCTCACCAGCACAATCAGACCATTGCGGGCCTTGCGCCTGGCGTCCGCGCCAGGGCGCACCGGGGGCTGATCGGGTTGTCCGATGCGATCACTGCCCATCACAGGGGGCCTTGCCGGGCCGGGATACTCCCTTCAAGTTAGCGTTGTCGGGTCGGAGACGGATCAGGGATCGACCCAGCGGCCGTCCTCCTTGATCAAGGCAATCAGGGCTTCCACCCCCTCGGCCTCGGGCACCTTGCGGATCTCCTCCCGACCCCGATAAAGGGAGATGGTGCCGGGGGTCTTGCCCACATAGCCGTAGTCGGCATCGGCCATCTCGCCGGGGCCGTTGACGATGCAGCCCATCACGGCGATGTCGAGGCCGGTGAGGTGGGCGGTGGCACTGCGCACCTTGTGCAGCACCTCCTCCAGGTTGAACAGGGTGCGGCCGCAGCTGGGGCAGGCCACATACTCCACCATGGTTTTGCGCAGCCCCAGGGCCTGCAGGATCGAGTAGCAGACAGGGATCTCCCTCTCCGGCGCCTCGGTGAGCGACACCCGGATCGTGTCGCCGATGCCCTCGGCCAGCAGCGGCGCGATGCCAGCGGTGCTCTTCACCCGGCCGTAGTCACCGTCGCCCGCCTCGGTCACGCCCAGATGCAGGGGGTACGGGAACCCCTCGGCATCCATCCGGTCGGCCATCATCCGGTAGGCGGCCATCATCACCGGGGCCCGCGACGCCTTCATCGAAACCACGATGTTGTGGAAGTCGAGGCGATCGCAGATGTGGATGAACTCCATGGCGCTCTCCACCATCCCCAGGGGGGTGTCGCCGTAGCGGAACAGCATGCGCTCGGCCAAGGACCCGTGGTTCACGCCGATGCGCAGGGCCTTGTCCTGCTCCTGGAGCACGCGCACCAGCGGCTCGAAGGTCTCGGTGATGCGTTCGCCGATGGCGGCGATCTCGGCGTCGGAAAACTCGGTGCGGTTGGGATCGGGCTTGTCGAACACGAACAGCCCGGGGTTGATGCGCACCTTGTCGACGTGCTGCACCACCTCCAGGGCGATCTTCATGCCGTTGTGGTGCACGTCGGCCACCAGGGGCACGGGCCGGTAGGTGCTCTCCAGCCGCTGGCGGATCTCGCCCATCGCCCTGGCGTGGGCCAGGCTCGGCACCGTGACCCGCACGATCTCGCAGCCCGCCTCATGCAGACGGCGGATGCCGGCGGTGGCCCCCTCGATGTCGAGGGTGTCCTCGTTGATCATCGACTGCACCACCACCGGGTGGTCGCTGCCGATCCAGATGTCCCCCACCCGCACGCTGCGGGTCTTGCGTCGCCTCAGGGTGGTGGCATAGCGGGGATTGCTGGCCCAGTCGGCAACGCCGGCGGCGGATGCTTCAGCGGTGTCCGGTACCTGGCGGGACGGTGCGGTGGCGGTCATCGCGGGGGGCTGGCGCGTGGCCAAAGCCTGTCACAGCAACCGCGGCAGTGGCGACCGCCAGCCCATCCAGCACCCGCCGCACCTCCTGCAGATCCTGGCCGGTGTGCCAGTGGGGACTGCCCTCCTGGCGCGAGGCATGGCGCAGCAGATAGGAGGGGTGCAGGATCGCCATCAGCCGGCGGCCCGCCAGCGGCTCCCGTGCGCTGCTGTGCCACTGGCCCCGCAACTTGGTGATGCCGCCGCGGATGCCCAGCACCGCCTCCAGGGCCGTGGCACCGACCAGCAGGATCACGGCCGGATCCACCAGGCGGATCTGCGCATCCAGCCAGGGGCGACAGGCGGCCACCTCGGCCGGCGCGGGTCTGCGGTTGGCCGGGGGGCGGCACTTCACCACATTGCAGAGGTAGGCATCCGAGTCGGGGTCGATGGCGCCGTCGGCCAGCAGTTGGTTGAGCAGCTGGCCGGAGCGGCCAACGAACGGCTCCCCGCTGGCGTCTTCCTGGGCGCCGGGCGCTTCGCCGATCAGCAGCAGCCGGGCCCGGGGATTGCCGCGACCCACCACCACCTGCTGGCGGGTGGCCGCCAGCCCGCAGCTCCGGCAGGCGGCGCAGTCGGCCGCCAGGCGCTTGAGCGCTGCAGGCGCGACAGGCGGGGGCGGATCGGGCAGGGTCAAGACAGCGGGCAGGCACGAGCCGGTGGCGCCATTGTCCGGCAGGGGCACGCCGAACCGTGCAGGCCGCAACCGAGCGGGGTGCAGGCATACGGCAGGATGGCCCGATTGCTCATGCCGTGCCTTGTAGATGCCGGCGCCATGCCCGATGCCGGAACCTGGGACGTCTGCCAGCCAGAGGGCCGGCTCTGGGAGCGAATCCGGCCCGGGCCTGCCCCTGTCGGCGCGGGCCCGGGCCCTGCAGCCCTCCCTCACCCTGGCCATCACCGCCAAGGCCAAGCAACTGCTTGCGGAGGGCCGCGACATCTGCAGCCTCAGCGCCGGCGAGCCCGACTTCGACACCCCGGCCTTCATCCGCCAGGCGGCGGCCGCGGCGCTGGAGGCCGGCCACACGCGCTACGGCCCGGCGGCCGGTGAACCGGCCCTGCGGGAGGCCATCGCCGCCAAGCTCAGCGGCGAAAACCTGGTTCCCACCGGTGCCGACCAGGTGCTGGTGACCAACGGAGGCAAGCAGGCGCTCTACAACCTCTTCCAGGTGCTGCTCGGCCCCGGCGATGAGCTGTTGCTGCCGGCGCCCTACTGGCTCAGCTACCCGGAGATGGCCCAGCTGGCCGGAGCCACGGTGAAGCTGCTGCCCAGCGATGCCGCCCAGGGGTTCCGGCTGCGGCCGGAGCAGCTGGAGGCGGCGATCACCCCGGCCAGCAGGCTGCTGGTGCTCAACACCCCCTCCAACCCCACCGGCATGGTGCTCAGCCGGGTTGAGCTGGAGGCGATCGCGGCGGTGCTGCGCCGCCATCCCCAGGTGGCGGTGGTGTGCGACGAGATCTATGAGTTTCTGCTGGCACCGGGCCACGAGCACCACAGCCTGGCGGCAGTGGCACCGGATCTGGCCGGCCGGGTGTTCACCGTGAACGGCTTTGCCAAGGGTTGGGCGATGACGGGCTGGCGCATCGGCTGGCTGGCCGGGGCGCGCCCGGTGATCGCCGCCGCCAGTGCCCTGCAGAGCCAGAGCACCAGCAACGTGTGCACCTTCGCCCAATACGGCGCCCTGGCCGCCGTGACCGGTTCGCGGGATTGCGTGCTCGAGATGGCCGCCGAGTTCAACCGGCGGCGGGCCCTGCTCAGCGACGGTCTGCGTCGCATTCCCTGCCTGCAGCTGCTACCGCCGGAGGGCGCCTTCTACGCCTTCCCGGACGTGAGTGCCTACGGCCTCGATTCCATGACGCTCTGCAACCGCCTGCTGGATGAGGCCGGCCTGGCCGTGGTGCCCGGCGTGGCCTTCGGCGACGACCGCTGCATCCGGCTTTCCTGTGCCGCCGCGCCGGCCACGATCGGCATGGGCCTGGAGCGGCTGGAGCGGTTCCTGGCCAGCCTCTGAGCCAGGATCGGCGGGTTGATTTGCCGCACCTGCCTTGATCGCTCGAGAACGTTGGGCCGTTGCGCTCGCCGGCCTGCTGCTTGCTGGCCTGCTGCCGACGGCCTGCTCCACCCCCAGTTCCACGCCGGAGGCCCGCCCCGGCTCGGAGCAGGGCAGCCAGCCGCTGCAACCCAATGCCAAGCGGGTGCTGCGCATCAGCGCCATCCCCGACCAGAACCCCGAGAAACTCAACCG
This sequence comes from Bradyrhizobium ivorense, assembly GCA_943368005.1. Classification (GTDB taxonomy): domain Bacteria; phylum Cyanobacteriota; class Cyanobacteriia; order PCC-6307; family Cyanobiaceae; genus NIES-981. Next base: position 98,935 of record CALRKN020000009.1, read on the forward strand.
GCTCTACAGCCTGGTGGCCGATGAACTGAGCGAGCAGCTCAAGGTGCCGGTGCAGTTCATCCCGGTCACCGACTACACCGCCGCCGTGACCGCCTTCCGCACCGGCGACCTGGACCTGGTGTGGTTCGGCGGCCTCACCGGCGTGCAGGCCTGGCTGCAGAAGCCCGGCGCCCGCGCCCTGGCCCAGCGCGACATCGACCGCTCCTTCCACAGCGTGTTCATCGCCAACCCCCGCAGCGGCCTCCAGCCGATCAGCAGCGTGGAGGGCCTGCGCGAGCTGAAGGGCAAGCGCTTCACCTTCGGCTCGGAGAGCTCCACCTCCGGCCGGCTGATGCCCCAGTACTTCCTCGGCGAGGCGGGCGTGAAACTGGGCGACTTCGCCGGTGGCGCACCGGGCTTCAGCGGCAGCCACGACGCCCTGATCGCCCTGGTGAAGAGCGGCACCTACGACGCCGGCGTGGTGAACGAAGAGGTGTGGAAGAGCAGCCTCAAGGACGGCAAGGTGACCACCACGGAGGTGATCCCGATCTGGCGCACCCCCGGCTACGCCAACTACACCTGGGTGGTGCAGCCCGACCTGGATGCCCAGTTCGGGCCGGGCTTCACCGACAAGCTGGAACAGGTGTTCGTGGGCCTCGACGACGGGAACCCGCGCCAGGCCCAGATCCTGGAGCTGTTCGGCGCCGAGCGCTTCGTGCCCTCCAACAAGGACCAGTACAAGGCGATCGAACAGGTGGGCCGCCAGATCGGCAAGATCCGCTAAGGCAGGCGGAGATGGCCATGGCGGGCGCAGGGCAGCCCCTGCTGGAGCTGCGGGGGGTGGCGGTGCCGGGGCGGGAGCGGCCCCGGCTGCAGGGGGTGAGCCTGGTGCTGGGGCCGGGGGAGCGGGTGGCGCTGCTGGGCCCCAGCGGCGCCGGCAAGAGCACCCTGCTGGGGGTGGCCAATGGCCTGATCAGCCCCAGCCAGGGCAGCGTGCACTGGCTGGGCGAGTCGCGCGGGCGCACCCGCCGCCGCCGCCGCCGCCAGCAGGCCCGCATCGGCACCCTCTGGCAGGACCTGCGCCTGGTGGAGGAGCTCACGGTGCAGCAGAACCTCAACGCCGGCCGGCTGGCGGTGTGGGGCTGGCCGAGAGCCCTGCTCAACCTGCTGGTGCCCCTCGAGACCGAGGCCTGCGCCAGCGCCCTGCGGCGCCTTGACCTCGACCCCCAGCTGTTGGACCAGCCTGTGTCGGCCCTCTCGGGCGGCCAGCGGCAGCGGGTGGCCCTGGCCCGGCTGCTGCGCCAGGACGCCCGGCTGCTCCTGGCCGATGAACCCCTGGCCAGCCTCGATCCGCGCCTGGCCGACGCGCTGCTGGACCTGCTGCTGCAGGAGGCGGCAGCGCCCAGGGGCCTGCTGCTCAGCCTGCACCGGCCCGACCTGGCGAAACGTTTCGACCGGGTGCTGGGGCTGCGGGACGGGCAATTGCTGTTCGACCTGAGGCCCGCCCAGCTGGACCAGCAGCGGCTGGCGGAGCTCTACGCCGGCGGTGGGGGGCCATGAGCCTGGGCCGCTACCTGCCCCGGCCCGCGGCGCCGCTGTGGGTGCTGCTGCCGGCCCTGGCGCTGCTGCCCCTGCTGGTGCTGCTGCCGGCGATCAGCCACGGCGGCGGCTGGGGGCTGCTGGCGCAGTTCGCCGCGGCCGCCCTGCGACCATCCCTGGATCCGCTGGTGCTGGGCAGTGCGCTGCGGGGACTGGGCATCACCGTGGCCATGGCCCTGCTGGGCTGGGCGGCCAGCCTGGTGCTGGGGCTGGGGCTGGGCGTGCTCAGCTCCCAGCTGGTGTGGCAGACCTGCCGGGGTGTGGCCTGGCCGGCCCGGCTGATCCGCCGGCTGCTGGCCCTGCCCCGCTCCATCCACGAGCTGATCTGGGGCCTGGCCCTGCTGCAGGTGCTGGGTCTGCAGCCGGTGGTGGCGGTGCTGGCGATCGCCCTGCCCTTCGGCGCCCTGGTGGCCCGGGTGGTGAGTGACCAGCTCGATGCCCTGCCCGTGGCCTCCCTGGAGGCGCTGGGCTGCGCCGGGGCACGGCCGGGGGGCGCCCTGCTCACCGCCCTCGGCCCGCCCCTGCTGCCGCAGGTGCTGAGCTACGGCGGCTATCGGCTGGAGTGCGCCCTGCGCAGCGCCACCCTGCTGGGGGTGTTCGGGCTGGGGGGCCTTGGCACCGAGTTGCGCCTCACGCTGCAGTCGCTCGCCTTCCGCGAGCTCTGGACTGGCCTGTGGCTGTTGCTGGCGGCGATGCTCCTGCTGGAGCGGCTGCTGGGGACCCTGCGGCGGCGCTGGGCGATGCCGCAGCGGCTGCACCTGGGACAGGGCTCGGTGGGCCGCAGTGGCCGCGAGCTGCTGCTGGCGGGGGTGGCCCTGGTGCCGCTGCTGGTGGTCCTGGCCCACTGGATCGGCGTGGACCCCGCCGACCTGGGGCGCTGGCAGGCCCTGCCGCCCCTGCCGCCCGCCGACTGGCGGGCCGTGGCTGCCCTGCCCTGGCCCAGCCTGGTGGGCAACACCGTGGCGATGACGCTGTTGGCCGCCGCCCTGGCCGTGGGGCTGGCGCCGCTGCTGCTGCTGCTGGTCCAGCCCTGGGCCTGGGCCCGCGGGCTGGTGCAGGCCATCTGGGCCCTGGGCCGGCTCTGGCCGCCGCCGCTCACGGCCCTGCTGCTGCTGTTCGTGCTCCAGCCCGGCCTGGTCACCGGCGCCCTGGCCCTGGGCTTCCACAACCTGGGCGTGCTGGGCCGGCTGCTGCTGGAGAGCAGCGAGCACGGGGGTGCGGCAGCGGAGCAGGCCCTGGCCTGTGCCGGCAGCGGCCCGCGCCTGGCCCTGCTCTATGGCCGGTTCAGCGGCCTGGCCCGGCCCTACCTGGCCTATGGCGCCTACCGGGCCGATGTGATCCTGCGCGAGTCGGTGGTGGTGGGCCTGGTGGGCTCCACGGGGCTGGGCAGCCAGCTGCTGGAAGCCCTCAGCGCCTTCGCCACCGACCAGCTGCTGGCCCTGCTGCTGGCCTATGCCCTGCTCACCCTGGCGGGGGAGGAACTGAGTGATCGGCTGCGGCGCCGGCTGAGCGGCACCCCGGTCGCGGGCTCACCAGGCCCTGCCCCAGCAGCAGCTCCGCCGCCGCTGCCGGGCTGAGGTCGGCCAGCGGCACCGGCTGCGAGGCATGGCTGCTGAGGTCGTGGTCGTAGCAGCGGTCGTAGTAGTCGAGCATCTGCCGGCAGGCCCCGGCCCAGTCGCGCTGGCCGATCGCCTCGAGGGCGGCCGCCGTGCGCTGGGGGCCGAGCCGGCGGGCGATGCGCGCGGTGGCCTCGGCCAGGGCGGCCGGGTCCTGCACGCCATAGATGCGCACCAGATGGGCCACCCGCTGGTCGAGGGGGCGCTGCACCGCCAGGGCGGGGGCGGCCTGCATCTGGCGCCAGAGGCCGGCGGGGATACGGCAGCGGCCCACCTGGGCACTCTCGGCCTCCAGCCAGATCTCGGACGCGTCCCCCAGCCGGTGCAGGGCCAGGGCCAGGCGGTTTTCGTAGTGCTCGCTGCTGGGCTGGGGGGGCAGGCCCAGCGCCCCGAAGCTGCTGCCGCGGTGGTGGGCGAGACCCTCCAGATCCACCACCGCCACGCCCCGCTCCGCCAGGGCCAGCAACAGCTCCGTCTTGCCGGTGCCGGTGCGCCCCCCCAGCAGGCGCAGGGGCCAGGGGTGCTCAAAGCGGTCGAGGGCCCAGCGGCGAAAGGCCTTGTAGCCCCCCTCCAGCCGCTGCACCGGCAGGTCGAGCTGCCCCGCCAGCCAGGCCACGCTGCCGCTGCGCATACCGCCCCGCCAGCAGAGCAGGCGCAGCGGCTCGCCCGGCACGCTGGCCGCCAGCTCGCCCAGCTGGACAGCCATGGTCTCCAGGCGCGGGCCCACCAGGGCCAGGCCGTGCAGCGTGGCCGCCCGCCGGCCCTGCTGCTTGTAGAGGGTGCCCACGGCGGCCCGGCCAGCGTCGTCGAACAGGGGCAGGTTGCGGGCCCCGGGGATATGGCCCTGGGCGAACTCCGCCGGGCTGCGCACGTCCACGAGGGCCCCCCGGGCGGCGAGGAAGGCGGGCACGGCGAGGCTGGCCGCACTGGTGGGGGCGGCGGCGGGGGCGGCGGAGATGGCGGGGGCGGGGGCGGGGGCGGTGATGGACGGAAGCCCTGATCCAGGAGAAGCCATCACCCAATCGTGCCTGGCGGGGCGGGTCTGGAGCAGGATCGCCGGGCCACCCGCCGGCCGCCATGCCTTCCGCCGTGCCCACCGCCGTGCCCCGCAAGCTGATCGTGTTGGGAGACAGCGGTGTGTACGGCTGGGGCGACCCGCTGCAGGGCGGCTGGTGCGAGCGGCTGCGGCGCCACTGCATGGAGCGGCCGGACGGCCCCGTGCTCTACCCCCTGGGCGTGCGGGGGGATGGCCTGGAGCGGGTGGCCGCCCGGCTGCAGGCGGAGGTGGGCTGTCGCGGTGAGCTGCGCCGCCAGCGGCCCCAGGGGATCCTGCTGTCGGTGGGCCTGAACGACACGGCCCGGGTGGGCCGCCGCGACGGCCGGCCCCAGCTCGATGCGGAGGGGTTTCTCTTTGGCCTGCAGCAACTGCTGCTGCAGGCCCGCGCCATCGCCCCCGTGCTGATGATCGGTCTCACCCCGGTGCTGGAGGAGGCGATGCCCTTCGCTGAGGTGCTCTGGTATCAGCTGGACGAGGTGCGGCGCTACGAGGGCCTGCTGGAGGAGGCCTGCATGGAGGCGGGGGTGCCCTTTCTGCCGTTGCTGGACAGCCTGCTGGCCGATCCTGGCTGGCGCAGCTGGCTGCTGGACGACGGCCTCCACTTCAATCCGGAGGGGCACCGGCAGGTGTTCGAGCGGATTCTGCACTGGCCGGCCCTGCTGCACTGGGCCGGGCTCACCTGAGCTGCCGGGCCCAACCCTCAGAACAGGGCCATTCAGAACAGGGCCATTCAGAACACGGTCATTCAGAACATGATCATCAGAACACAGCCATCAGCAGCGCCACCACCAGGGTGGTGAGCAGCAGAGCTACCAGGCCGCCCAGCACCAGCAGGCTGAGGCCGGTGGCCACGGCCAGGCGCACGGTGCTGGCAGGAAACAGCAGGTAAAGGGTGAGGGCAGCCGCCAGGGGCCAGAGCGGCGGGATCAGCAACGACACCACCAGCAGCGCCACCAGCTTGCGGCGCCTCTGGCGCTGCTGGGCCAGATCCTCCTGCTGGCGCTCCTGAGCCAAGGCCCGCTCGGCCCACTCCTCATCGCTGAGCCAGCGGCCCACCCGGCGGGCCTCATCCAGCTCCAGCTCCAACTGCTGGGCGCGCCGGGGGTGTGTCTGGGTGGCGGCAATCGGCATGGCGGGGCCAACCGGCGTGAAGGGATTCATTCAAGCTAGGCAGACCATCCTTCCCCCAGGTGGGTGATCCGAACCACCCGGCCCGGGGAGGTGGGGGCGGGCCAGGGCGCTGAGGCTGAATCCAGGGCCCCCGAGGGGCCACGCACCTTCCCCCACCTCAGCCAATCCGATGGCCATTTCCCCCTCCAGCGGCCCTGAGGCCGCCCTCCCGGCGGCGGCCCGATCCGCCGGTTCCCGCCAGCAGCAGAGCAATCAGCAGCTGCTGCGCCGCCTCGGCGGCAGCCGCGCCGCCGCCGCCCGGCTGCACTGGCGCAATGCCCTGGTGAGCCAGAACCTGGGGCTGGTGCACCTGGTGGCCAACCGGGAGCGGCTGCGCAGCGGCCGCCCCTTCGACGACCTCTGCTCGGCCGGCTACGAGGGCCTGATCCGGGCTGTGGAATGCTTCGACACCAGCCGCGATGTGGCCCTCAGCAGCTTTGCGGTGCCCTACATCCAGGGCGCCATGCGCATGGATCAGCGCGAACGGCAGCAGCCGCTGCGCACCCCCCGCCGGCTGCGGGAACTGCTACAGCGGGCGCGGCGGTGGCAGCAGCGGCGGCTGGCGGCCGGTCTGGCGCCGCTGGCCCCGGCGGAGCTGGCGGCCGCCCTGGGCTGCAGCCCGGAACGGCTGGAGGAGGCCGAGGCGGTGCAGCGCGCCCTGGCGGTGTCCAGCCTCGACCAGCCGCTGGGGGGCAGCGAGGAGCAGCCGGGCGCCTGGCTGGAGCAGGTCAGCCAGCAGGCCCCCAGCTCCGGCCACGGGGAGGACGATGGCCCGCTGCAGTGGCTGCGGCAGCAGTTGCGGCAGCTCGACCCGGCCGATCGCGAGCTGATGGAGGCCCGCTGGATCGATGGGCTGGGCTGGGAGGCGGTGGCGCAGCGGCTGGGCTGGAACCGCCGGCAGTGCCAGCAGCGGGGCGAGGCCCTGCGCCGCAACCTTCAGGCGGCCAGCCAGGCCCAGCCCAGCAGGGCGAGGCCAGCGGCCAGGGCCGTCTGAATGCCATTCACCAGCTCGTTGCTGAGCCAGCGGAAGCGCAGCTGGGCCGTGGCGCCGATCACGCTCTCCAGCAGGGTGGCCAGCAGACCCACCACGCTCACCAGCAGGCCGGCGGCGCCATCGGGCAGCAGGCCCAGCGCCAGCGCCAGGCCCGCCATCAGGGCACTCCCCGCCAGGCTGGCCAGGGTTCCCTCCAGGCTCACGGCACCGTCGGTGCCGGGCGGCACCGGGCGCAGGGTGGTGATCAACAGGCAGCGCCGCCCCCAGCGCTTGCCCACCTCACTGCCGCAGGTGTCGCCGAGCTTGGCGGCAAAGCTGGCCACGAAGGCCACCAGCAGCGGCGCCCGCCAGGGAACGGGCACCAGCGCGGTGGCCATGGCCAGCAGGGCGCCGGTGGCCGCCGAGCCCCACACGTTCTCCGGCCCGCGCCGGCCTCCCCGGCCCTCCGCCAGCCCCTGCTGTTGCTTGCGCTGGAAGCCGAGGCGGGTCACCAGCGAACCCACCGCCAGGTAGGCCACCACCGCCAGCCAGCCGCGGGGTCCCAGGGTGCCCCAGAGGATGGTGCCGAGGATGGCGGCATGGCACCAGCCCGCCGGGGTCAGCAGGGGCAGGCGCTGGGCCAGGCCCACCAGCAGACCGTTGAGGGCCAGGGCCACCAGCCAGGGGAGGGGCAGCTGGGCTGGCAGCCAGTCCGGGAACGGTGCGGTCACGGGGCGGCAGGCGCGGCGGGGCGGGCACCAGTGTGTGGCAGCGCCCTGTGTTGCACTGCCCTACGGATCCGCGCGCGGAGCGCACCGGGCGGCGGATAATCGGCCCATTCCCAGGGTGTGGCGATGTTCTTCAAGCGCAAGGAGTCGTTCTTCCTCGACCTCAGCCCCAACGCCGCCGACGAGGCGGCCACCACCGCGGCCGCAGCACCGGCACCCGTGCAGGTGGCCCCGCCGGTGCAGGCCCCGGCAGCGCAGGCCGTGGTTGCGACCCCCGCTCCGGCCGCCCCAGCCGCCACCACGGCAGCCACCCCGGAGCCTGGTGCCCAGCCGGCGGCCAGCGGCCAGCCCACGCTCACCACCGCCGAGGCGATCGCCGCCGAACTGCGGGCAGCCCAGGAATCGCGCCCCGCCCCCAGCAGCGCCACCTTCGCCCCCGACTGCCTCAATCCCGCCAACGCGATCGCCTCCCGCCGCCGCACCGCCGGCGCCAACCTGGCCGGCTTCAAGGCGATGGCATCGGAGATGTTCAACAGCTGAGGGCTGAGGCGCGGCGGCCCGGGCGGCCGCGCCAGCTGTCCAGCCAGCCCACCGCCAGCACCGCGGCCGTGGACGTGCGCAGGATGGCGTCGCCCAGGCTCACCGGCTGCCAGCCGGTGGCTTCGGCCCCCTCTTCCTCCGCCGCCGTCCAGCCGCCCTCGGGGCCGATGGCGATGCGGATCCAGGCGGGCGACGCAGCGCCGGGCGGTTGCTGCAGCATCGGCAACTCCGCCAGGGGCTGCAGGCCCGGGCGCCGGGTGGTGGCCAGCAGCCGCAGCTCGGGCCCGGCCGCCGCCGGGCGGGCGAGCCAGGGCTGCACCGGCTGCTCCGGGGAGAGGCTGGGCAGCCAGAGCCGTTCGCACTGCTCCACCGCCTCCCGCACGATGGCCTGCTGGCGCTGGGGCTTGAGCCGGTCGGCTACCACGCTGCGGGCGGCCTGCAGGGGGGTGAAGCGGTCGACACCCAGCTCGCAGGCCATGCGCAGCAGCCCATCCCCATCCAGGCGGGGCAGGGCCACCGCCAGCTCCAGGGCGGGGCTGGCGGCGGGCTGCTGCTGCAGGGGTTGGTCGAGGGGCTGCTCCAGCAGCGCCGCCCCGACCTCCCTGGCGGCGGCGGGCAGCTCGAGCCGCGCCGTCCAGAGGCGGCCGATGCCGTCCAGCAGCGCCAGCTGCTCGCCCCCCCGCAGGCGCAGCACGCGGCGGAGGTAGTGGGTCTCCTCGGGCAGCAGGGGCAAACGCCCGGCGCAGGCCGCCAGGCGTTCAGGCCCCACCAGCAGCCGGCGCCACTCCCGCGTCACCACCCACCTCCCGCTCAGTTCGCCAGCAGGGGGAAGAGGGCATCGGGCTGCTCCTCGATCGGCCAGTCGTCATTGACGCCGCCGATGCAGAGCTCCTCGATCTCCAAAAGGTCGTTGTCGAGCTGGCGCAGGGCGTTGATCAGCACGTCGAGACCGAAGGCATCACTGGTGCCCAGATCCACCCAGCAGCGGGCCCAGCTGCCTTGGTATTCCATCGGCCCCATGTTGTGCATCAGGGCCGGCAGGCTGGTGGCGGCGCCGTCGCCGTCGTACACCAGCCAGCCGAGGTCGGCCCCATCGGCCTCATGCGCCTGCAGGTTCTCGGCGTTGAAGCCCCCCAGCTTGCCGAGGAAGAACCAGCTGTCGAAGGTGGTTTCCAGGTAGCCGCGTTCCCCCTGGCCGGGGGGATGGGGGAAGTGGAGCCAGATCCAGCAGTTGAAGGGATCGAGCTCGCGGAAGCGCACCTCCATCGGACCAGGGGATCGGGGGAGTGGAGCCCTCACTATCCACCACGCCCAGGCCGGGCGGTGGTCATGCTGGGGGAATGCTTGAACTCTGCGGTGTGCGCTACCAGCCGTCCACAGCGGTCCGGCCCGTGCTCGATGGCGTGAACCTGGAACTGGCCCGGGGCCAGCTGGGCCTGGTGGCGGGCCGCAGCGGCAGCGGCAAGACCACCCTGCTGGAGGTGATCACGGGGTTGGCCGAACCGGAGCGGGGCCAGGTCCGCTGGAACGGCGAGGTGCTCAGCAGCCGCCAGCGGCGCTGGCTGTGCGGCCTGGTGTTCCAGTTCCCGGAACGCCATTTCCTCGGCCTGAGCGTGGGCCAGGAACTGCGGCTGGGCCAGGGCCGGCTGCCGGGCGAGCGGATCAACGAGGTGCTGGACCTGGTGGGTCTGGCGGGGCTGTCGCTGCAACAGCCGCCCGAGCAGCTCAGTGGCGGCCAGCAGCGGCGGCTGGCGCTGGCGGTGCAGCTGCTGCGCGATCCCGCCGTGCTGCTGCTCGACGAACCCACCGCCGGCCTGGACTGGGCCGTGCGTGCCGATGTGGTGGACCTGCTGGCCGCCCTGGCCCAGGAACGGGCGGTGCTGGTGGTGACCCATGAGCCGGAGCTGTTCCGGCAGCTGCAGCCGCGCTGCTGGCAGCTGGAGCAGGGGCACCTAGAGCACAATCCGTACGATGCCCCCACTCCGAACGGGCAAGCGTGACCGACCAGCTGTTGCGCGCCACCGCCGCCGGCGGGGGCATCCGCCTGGTGGCAGTGAGCACCACCGCCACCACCAGGCGGGCAGCGGAGCGGCAACAGCTCTCCTTCCTCACCACGGTGCTGCTGGGGCGGGCCATGACCGCCGGCCTGCTGCTGGCCAGCTCGATGAAAGTGGCCCACGGCCGGGTGAACCTGCGCATCTCCTCCGACGGTCCCCTGCGCGGCCTGATGGTGGATGCGGGCCGCAACGGCACCGTGCGGGGCTACGTGGGCGAACCCGGCCTGGAACTGGACCTGGTGGCGGATCCGGACGGCGGCCGCCACTTCGACTTTCGCCGTGCCACCGGCACCGGCTACCTGCACGTGGTGCGCGATCTGGGCGAGGGGGAGCCGTTCAGTTCCACGGTGGAACTGGTGAACGGGGCCATCGGCGAGGACGTGGCCTCCTACCTGCTCCACTCCGAGCAAACCCCGTCGGCGGTGTTCGTGGGCGAGCAGATCAACAGCCAGGGGGTGAGCTGCAGCGGCGGGGTGCTGGTGCAAGTGCTGCCGAAGGCGGCACGGGAACCGGCCCTGGTGGCGCTGCTGGAGGAGCGCTGCCGCGAGGTGCGGGGCTTCAGCCAGCGGCTGGCCGCCTGCGAGGGCCGGCTGGACAGCCTGCTGGAGGACCTCTTTCCCGACCTCGACCCCCAGCCCCTCGGCGGCACGGAGCCATTGCAGCGGGTGCAGTTCAGCTGCCCCTGCAGCCGCGAGCGCAGCCTGGGGGCCCTGAAGCTGCTGGGCCGGGATGAACTCAGCTCGATGCTGGCCGAGGACGGCCAGGCGGAGCTCACCTGCCATTTCTGCAACGAGGTGTACCAGGTGGCGGGGCCCGAGCTGGCCGGACTGATCGCCGAACTCACCCCGACGAACTGAGGCTCAGGCCACCAGCAATGCGCCGAGCAGAAGCAGCAACAGCGGCGGCAGGCTCTGCACCTGCTGCAGGGTGAGGGGCAGGCCGAGGGGGAGGCCAGTGGGGGCCAGGCCCACCAGCACCCCGCCCACCACCAGCCCCAGGGTCAGCAGGGCGAAGCCCCAGCCCACGGCGGTGAGGAAGCGGCGGCGGCGGCGCTGCAGGAACACCACGCAGAGGGCGGTGGCCAGGGCGAGCAGCAGCTCCGCCGGGGGGGCGGGCAGCAGGAGCAGCAGGGCCACCAGCAGGCCGTAGCCCACCAGGGTCCAGGTGCGGTCGCTGCCCTCCACCAGGGAGAAGGAAGGGGCCACCAGGGCCGGGGCGGCCACCCGGGGCAGGCTCACCCGCGGCACGGCGGGCAGGGGCAGCCGGGGGGGCGGGGTGGCCAGCTGCTCCTTGGCGGAGGCGGTGCGGGCGGCGGTGCTCACCCGGCCCTGCTGGCGCTCCTTGAGCCGGTCCATCAGCACGGCGTCGTAGGCCGCCTCCACCCGGGAGCGGGCCATGGGATCGTCCCCCGCCTCGGCCAGCCGGGCCTGGCGGGCCTGCTGCACGGCATCAAAACTGGCGTCGGGGCTGAGCCCAAGCCGTTCGTAGGGGGTGGCGGCTTGGTCGGCGTTCTGGTCTGCGGATTCGGACATCACCGGGGGCGGCGGGGTGGAACGCCTGTGCAGAGCGTATCGAGGCGAGGCCTAAAAAAGCGGTTCACTGCAGCGGAAACCACCCTCCTGCTGGAGGCGCTGGCGGCGGCGTTCCGCCTCCGCCGGATCGAGACGGCGGCGGTGCTTGAGCAGGGGCATCTGGGGGGGCAGATGGCTGCCCTCGCGCATCTCCACGGTGTTGGCGGCAGCCTCGAGGGCTGGTTGGACCTGAAAACTGACGTAATCGCAGCCCCCGTCAGGACGGGGACGCACCAGCCATACGGGCTCGGGCATCGCCGTGATGGTTCTTTACATTCCAGTCTGCCGCGCCGGAAGGGCAACTGTGGCCCGACTCAGAGGTTGATCGGCTCCACCCCGCTCACCACCGGCGCCACCGCGGCCAGCTCAAGGGCGGGATGCTCCTCCACCAGCTGGTTGAGATTCCAGTCGTTCTTGAACAGCAGCACCGGCCGGTTCCAGGCGTCGCGCACGGTTTTGCAGTTGAAGATCCGCCCCACCTTCTCCAGCTCGCTCCAGCCGCCCACCACCCAGCGGGCCACGGAGAAGCCGAGGGGTTCGAGGCGGGTCTGCACGCCGTATTCGTGTTCGAGGCGGTACTGCACCACCTCCAGCTGCAGCTGGCCCACCGCCGCCAGGATCGGGTCGCGCTTGCTCTCGTCGGTGTCGTAGAGGATCTGCACCGCCCCCTCCTCGCGCAGCTCGTTCACCCCCTTGCGGAAGCTCTTGAAGGCCGAGGGGTTGGGGTTGCGCAGCCAGGCGAAGATCTCCGGGCTGAAGCAGGGGATGCCCTCGTATTCGAGGCGCGGGCCCACGTAGAGGGTGTCGCCGATGGCAAACATGCCCGGGTTGTTGAGGCCGATCACGTCGCCGGGGTAGGCGTCTTCCACCACCTCGCGGTCCTGGCCGAACAGCTTCTGGGGGCGGGAGAGGCGGATGGTGCGGCCGGTGCGGGCGTGCTGCACGGCCATGTCCTTCTCGAACTTGCCGCTGCACACCCGCACGAAGGCCACCCGGTCGCGGTGGCGGGGGTCCATGTTGGCCTGCAGCTTGAACACGAAGCCGCTGAAGCCGGGTGCCACCGGATCGATGGTACCGGCGCTGCTGGGGCGGGCCACGGGCTGCTGGGCCAGCTCGAGGAAGGCATCGAGGAAGGGGCGCACGCCGAAGTTGGTCATGGCCGAGCCGAAGAACACGGGGCTGAGCTCGCCTCCGTGCACCAGCTCCAGGTCGAGGTCGGCACCGGCGCCCTCCAGCAGCTCCAGTTCCTCCAGGGCCTGCTCCAGCAGTTCCGGTTCCACGGCGCCCGATGCGCGGGCCTGGGCCACCGTGAGGCGCTTCTCCTCGCTCTGGCGGCCCCGCTCGGCCCGCTCAAACAGGATCACCTCGTGGCTGCGGCGGTCGATCACGCCGCGGAAGCGGTCGCCGCTGCCGATCGGCCAGTTCACCGGCCAGCAGGCCAGCCCCAGCTCCTGCTCGATCTCATCGAGCAGTTCGAGGGGCTCGCGGCCCGGCCGGTCCATCTTGTTGATGAAGGTGAAGATCGGCACCTGCCGCATGCGGCACACCTCGAACAACTTGCGGGTCTGGGGTTCGAGGCCCTTGGCGGCGTCTTCGAGCATCACCGCGTTGTCGGCGGCGGCCAGCGTGCGGTAGGTGTCCTCCGAGAAGTCCTGGTGGCCGGGGGTGTCGAGCAGGTTGATCGTGCTGCCCGAATAGTCGAACTGGAGCACGGTGGAGGTGATCGAGATGCCGCGCTGCTTCTCCAGCTCCATCCAGTCGGAGGTCACCTTGCGCTGCTCCCCCTTGGCCTTCACCGCGCCGGCCTGCTGGATGGCACCGCCGTAGAGCAGCAGCTTCTCGGTGAGGGTGGTCTTGCCCGCGTCGGGGTGGGAAATGATCGCGAAGTTGCGGCGCCGGGCCACGGCGTCGGCCAGAACCTGCAGATCCTGGGGGAGCGGGGACGGGGCGCTGGTCATCGTTCCAGCCTGCCAGGCCACCCCCAACGGCCGCCGGGCAGGGGACAAAGCGGCGCGCCGTCTCCAGGATGGGAGCCGTGGGTTGAGCGTGCGCCATGCCCCCAACCGGTTTGCGTGGCTCGAGCCCCCGTCGCGGCAGCGACGACTGGGGGGCGAGCCGGCGCCTCTCCAGCCAGGCCACCATGCACCAGCCGCCGGGCACGCCGGTGTTCGTGGGTCAACGCCGGCGGGCCCAGGCTTCCCTGCACCTGATCCGCTACGACGGGGCCCAGCTGCTGGACAAGGCCGAAGCAACCCTGGCGGACTGCCGGGAGTCCCTGGGGGATGGGGGGGTGACCTGGGTGAATGTGAGCGGCGTGCACGACGTGGAGCTGATCGAGGCGATCGGCACAGCGTTCGGCCTCCATCCGATGACCCGCGAGGACATCGCCAACACCTCCCAGCGACCGAAGTGGGAGGAGTTTTCCGACTACGGATTCGTGGCGATGAAGATGCTGGCGATCGACGAAGCCATCCAGGAGGTGAAGATCGAGCAGGTGAGCCTGCTGGTGGGCCGCACCTGGGTGCTCTCCTTCCTGGAGGACGAGGGCGACGTGTTCGACAACCTGCGGGAGCGGATCCGGGGCAGCAGCGCCAGGGTGCGCAGCCTCGGGGCCGACTATCTGGCCTACTGCCTGATCGATGCCGTGATCGACCACTACTTCCTGGCGGTGGAGTGGATCGGCGATCGGATCGAGATCTTCGACGACCGCGTGATCAACGATCCGGATCAGGTGCGGATCCAGGAGATCCATCGCTTCAAGCGGGGGCTGCTGGGCCTGCGCCGCGCCGTGTGGCCGATGCGGGAAGTGGTGGGCGCGATCAGCAAGTGCGAAACCGAGGTGATCCACCCAGACACCATGGTGTTCTGGCGCGACCTGTACGACCACACGGTGCAGGTGATCGACATGGTGGAAACCTGCCGCGACATCCTGGCCAGCCTGCACGACACCTACCTCTCCTCGCTCAGCAACCGCATGAACGAGGTGATGAAGACCCTCACGATCATCTCCACGATCTTCATCCCGCTCACCTTCATCGCCGGGGTGTACGGCATGAACTTCCGGGTGATGCCGGAACTCGACTGGCGTCACGGCTATCACGCCGTGTGGCTGGTGATGCTGACCATCACGGTTGGGCTGCTGGTGTGGTTTCGCCGCCGGCGCTGGCTGTGAGCCAGCCCCACACCTCCAGGTAGGTGTCGCCCAGGGGCTCCACCCGCAGGCCGGCCAGGCCGGCGTCCGCCAGCTGGGCGGCCACCTCCGCCGGGGTGAAGGCGGCGTGCAGGGAGGCGCGGTAATCACGGCGCAGCACCTCCGGGGCGTCGGCCATCGAGGCGGCCACCAGGGCCTCCACGGCGTCGGCGCTGGACGGGCGGCGCAGGTCCTGCACATACACAAAGGCGCCAGGCGCGGCCAGCTGGGCCACCGAGGTCCAGAGGCCGCAGGGATCGTGCAGGTGGTGCAGCAGGCTGTTGCTGAGGATGGCGCTGAACTCCCCAGCGCCGTAGGTGGCGCTCAGGGGCAGCAGGGCCTGCTCGAAGCGCAGCCGGCCGGCCAGGGCGGGCTCGGCGGCCAGCCGCTGCTCGGCGGTGCGCAGCATGCGCGGGGCGCCATCCAGCCCGAGCACCGTGGCCTGGGGGAAGCGGCGGGCCAGCAGAAAGCTGATGTTGCCGGGGCCGCAACCCAGGTCCACCAGGCGCGGGCCGGGGTCCTCGCCGCAGACGCCGGCCAGCCGCTCCACCATCGCCTGGTCGCTGGCGTGGAAATCGGCGGCGGCGTAGGCCTCCACCTGCTCGGCCCCGTCCATCAGCTCGGGCTCGGGGGTTCGCGGTAAAGCCATGGCAGCGGGGATGGCGGGCCCCACTCTGGCGAGCAGAGGGCAACCACCGCCACTGATGGCAATGGCGTCTTGCAACCCCCATCCCTGGCGTTATGGTCACGCCCGTCTAATCAGTCCAAAGCAAAGACCCAAGGTGCGCCAACACCTTGGGTCGATTAGCGGGACTGGTTAAGGCTGCTCAGACGAAGAGTCCCTTATTCAAAAAACCATGTCCAAAGCCAACATGCCACACCCAACCGCTGGAGCGGGAAGGCCAACAGACCTTTCACAAGACCAGCGCAGCTTCGCCCGAGGGCCACTCACTCCAGACCAAATGAGACTCATGGTCGTGCTTGAGCGCTTCTCAAAGGATCCGTTCAGTGACGAGCACCGAGTGTGCCAGGGCTGATTCTGTCCACACCGTGAGCGCGCCAGCCCCAGAGTCCGTTGGTGGGCTTCCGGACCTGCTGGCTGCTCCAGAAACAGCCTCGGCAGACACACGGAGCCTCTTTCAGGACCTACTGTCCATAGCGGTACGCGAGTCAGGTGCCCCCCATCCATGGTGGAAGGGGGCTGGCATCCATCGACCATGGTGGGTAATCTCCCGCGCACCACCCCCCCTCTGCGACTCTCTGCCGTGACTCTCACTCCTACCCGCACTGGCGAGGCCGAATACGGCAATCGCTCGACGTTGGCGAGTGAGGTGTCGGCAGAAGCGGTCTCTCCGGACGCCCTAGCAGCAGGAGACTTCCCCGCCACCGCGCCGGCGGCCAGCCCGGTGTTTTACCGCACCTATTCGCGCCGGCTGGAGGGGGGCCGCGAGAGCTGGCGGCAGGTGGCGGAGCGCAACCTGGGGGGCCTGCGCCAGCTGGGCAACCTGAACGGGGCGGAGGTGGAGCTGCTGCGGCGGATGCAGCTGGAGCAGAAGGCGCTGCCCTCGGGCCGCTGGCTGTGGATCGGTGGCACGCCCTGGATCGAGCAGCGCCACAACTTCAGCGGGGCCTACAACTGCACCTCCACCAACCTGGTGGACTGGGAGGCCTTCGGGCTGATGATGGATCTGGCGATGATGGGCTGCGGCACCGGCGCCATCATCGAGCCGCGGCTGATTGAGCGGCTGCCAGCGGTGCGCAACCAGCTGGTGATCACCGCTGTGACCAACATCGGCGCCACGCCGGCGGGCCAGCGCCAGCAGCACACCACCCACACGATCGACGGCCAGCGGGTGGCG
Source organism: Bradyrhizobium ivorense (assembly GCA_943368005.1). GTDB lineage: Bacteria > Cyanobacteriota > Cyanobacteriia > PCC-6307 > Cyanobiaceae > NIES-981. The sequence continues at coordinate 115,274 of CALRKN020000009.1, forward strand.
GTGAAGGTGGGCGACACGCGCCGCGGCTGGGTGGACAGCTACCAGCTGCTGCTGGAGCTGAGCAGCGACGAGCGCTTCGACGCCAGCGCACCGATCGAGATCAGCGTGGATCTTTCCGACGTGCGGCCGGTGGGCGAAACCCTGAAGGGCTTCGGCGGCATGGCCAACCCGGTGAAGCTGAAAGACCTCTACGGCCGGGTGGCCCAGATCCTCAACAAGGCCCAGGGGCGCCAGCTCACGTCGGTGGAATGTTGCCTGCTGATCGATGAGGCGGCGGTGACGATCGTGGCGGGCAACATCCGCCGCAGCGCCGGCATGCGCCAGTTCGCGGCGGAGGACAACTCGGCGGCGGGTGCCAAGGACAACCTCTGGCAGCAGGACAGCGAGGGCAACTGGCGCATCGACCCGGAGCGCGACGCGCTGCGCATGGCCAACCACACGCGCGTGTTCCACACCCGCCCCAACTGGGACACGGTGCTGGAGGCGGTGATCAAGCAGTTCCAGAGCGGCGAGGGCGCGATCCAGTTCGCCCCCGAGGCGATCGCCCGCTCCAATGCCGACCTGCTGAGCACCCCCGAACTGCGCGAGGAGTTTGTGGGCATCTACTGCGACCAGGGCCGCGAGCAGGCGGCCCAGTGGCTGAAGCTGCACCACCCCGGCCTGGAGGCCGATGAACTGGAGCACCGCCTGGGCCGCTACGGGCTGAACCCCTGCGGCGAGATCCTCGGCGCCGACTTCCACTGCAACCTGGCGGAGATCCACCTCAACCAGATCCACCCCACCGACTTCCAGGCCCAGGAGGACGCCTTCCGTGCCGGCGCAATTGCGGTGGCCTGCCTGCTGAATCACGACTTCGAGGTGGAGCGCTACCGCCAGAGCCGGGCCTGGGATCCGATCGTGGGCGTGAGCTTCACCGGCCTGTTCGACTTCTTCGTGCATGCCTTCGGCACGCCGTGGCTGAACTGGTGGGAGGCGGGCCGGCCCGATTCGGAGGAGGGCCGGGCGTTCAAGGCCCGCGAGGCCGACTATCTGCAGCGCTGGAAGCAAATCGTGCACGAGGCGGTGGGTGAGTACTGCGACCGCCACGGCATGCGCCGGCCCAACCGCTGCACCACGGTGCAACCGGCGGGCACGAAGAGCCTGCTCACCGGCGCCAGCCCGGGCTGGCATCCGCCCAAGGCGCAGCGCTTCATCCGCCGCATCACCTTCCGCAAGAACGATCCGGTGGCGCTGGCCTGCATGGACTACGGCTACACGATCGTGCCGAGCCAATCGGACAAGGACGAACAGGGAAGGCTGCTGGATGATCCATTCGATCCGCGCTGCAGCGAGTGGCTGGTGGAGATCCCCACGGAGGTGAGCTGGGCGAACCTGCCGGGTGCCGACACGGTGGAGATCAACAACTTCTCGGCTCTGGCCCAGTTTGATTTCTACATGCAGGTGCAGCGGCACTACACCGCCCACAACACCAGCGCCACGATCGAATTCCGCGAGAACGAGATCGAGCCGCTGGCCCACGAGATCCACGAGGCCATCCAGGAAGGTTTCGGCTACATCTCTGCGGCCCTGCTGGCCCGCTTCGATGCCAACGCCACCTTCCCGCGGCTACCGTTCGAACCGATCGACAAGGCCACCTACGAACGGCTGCACCAGGAGGTGGAAGGCCGCCGCCGCACGGCGGACTTCTTCGAAGCCCTGGCCCGCTACGACCGCGGCGAACTGATGGAGGCCGGCCCTGCTGGCTGCGATTCGGACAAGTGCCTGCTGCCGCTGGCGAAGCCGGCGGGTTGATTGTGGATACGGCTGTCTCTGCGGGGAGGTGGTTCACGGGTCCGTGAACCACTCAGTTGCGGTGGACCGTCCCGCCCCAGATGATCGCTGCTGCAGTGACTTACAACCGTTCAGCGCTCGGGCATCAGGGGCGATATGCGGAAAGGGAGCGGGTGTCGAAAGTGGTTTGCGGAACCACCGAAGAACTAGTTATGTGCTTGTAGGTACTTGAAATGCTCAAGAGAATCCAAAAGCTCGAGAATGTTGGCCGGTTCGTCTCGGCTTCATGTGGCTCAGTCGAGTTTTCTGAACTGACCCTGATCTTTGGGAGAAATACCTACGGCAAATCAACTCTATCGGAAGTTTTCCGCAGTTTAAATTCAGGCGACGTCCAACTCCTCGCTCATAGAAAGACAATCCCGTCATCATCAGGTCATCAGGTAGCGAGGCTATCGTTCCTGCCTGATGGACAGACGAGCGAGATCATCGTATCGGCGAGTGCTTCTGGTTGGAATTACGGTGGTGTTGATAAGCCGAAAATTGCTGTTTTTGACGACGCCTTCTTCCACGACAACATTTTTGCTGCACGCCAATTCACCAGGTCAACAAAGCAAAGTTTGAGCTCGTTCATAATTGGGTCGCAAGGGGTTCAAAGTGCCCAGAACATCGCAGATAAGAAGAAACTCAAAGGCGATAAGACGAGGGAGCGCAACCAGCTTCAACGCGACGGTTTTCCTGACATTCAGGACTTAAAAGCCTTCTTAGCTCTTGATGTGCCTGAAACAAAAGAGGAGTTAGAGAGAAAGATTGAGGCTCAACGGCATCAATACGCGGCACTTACTAAGCAGAAAGAAAACATCGCCCAAATTAAGGAAAGATCCCTTTGCGCAGAAGTTGCTCTTCCTGTCAGTTTAAAAAGCTACGTTGCAAGAATTAACGAGACTCTTAGAAGTTCCCTTGAAACTCATCATGAACAAGCGAATAGGCTTGTAGCAGAGCACATTGCCAGCACCTTCAAGGAGAAGGAGGGGGCAGAAGCGTGGCTACAGCGCGGCTTGCAGCAAAATGGAGGTGAAAGCTGTCAGTTCTGTGGACAGATTCTTCAGGAAGATGCGAAGCAACTGCTAGAGCTATATAGGCAGTTCTTTGATAGTTCTTATACTTAACATGAGCGATCTATACGGCAGGTGCTCAGCGAGCAGCTTGCTAGCGTCAAGAAGCATTTGGTCGTATCAACCAAGCTGAGAATCCAGGAAAACCTCAGTGCGTGTCTGAGTTACTCAGAATTGCTGGAAGACGAGACATATCTGGCAGCGAGGAATCTCCTCAGGGCTCTCTCGAGAGAGCTAACCGACGCACTAGATGCCTGGGAGCAAGAGCGTGACCAAGTTGTATTAGCAATTGAAGAGAGAATCAGTCTTAAGCTGCAGGCTCCGCATCAAGCTCAGCCCGAATTGATGGGAACTTCTGCTGAGCCAGAATACGCCCGCTTTAAGGAGTTGGCTATTCGTTACAATCAATTGATTGCGAAGATAAGTCTTCAACAGAAGGACTTCAAAGAAAGTTCAGAACTCACAAAAATCGAAGACGAACTGCGTTCAATAACAGCCTTAGGGCAGAGTACGAAATTGCGCCTGCAACGGTTGGAAAAAGATACTCTCGTATCAAGGATGAAGTTGCTTGAAGCAGAGATACAGGCGCTTGGTGCTGAAATTCCCTTGCTAGAGGCTAGCCTAAAGGCACAACAAAGCACCTATCTGCAGAGTTATTTCTCCTCTCTAAACAAGTGGTTTCATGAATTCGGCAGCAGAGATTTCACGTTGGAGATGGCGCTGGATTCGACCGGTCATACGCCAGTCTATTTTCTTAAGGTGCTATTCAAGCGAAGTCCTGTTTCCGAAAAATACCTAGCCAAGATATTCAGTGAGTCAGATCGCAGAGCATTGGCACTAGCCGTGTTTTGGGCGCATATTGAGAGCATGAATGCTGACGACAAGAGAACCCTTCTCGTAGTGCTAGATGATCCGGTTACCTCGTTCGATAACGGTCGGATTAGCTCGGTTCATAATCAGATAATCTCTCTGCATCAGTCGGTACGGCAGGTCGTTGTTCTGAGCCATTATGAGGCTGACATCGCCAAGTTTCTTCTTGTTTATGGGAAAAGACATCCAGTAAGTCTTCTTGCAATTGAGAACACAGGAGGGGTATCTACTCTCTGTCGTAAAGATGTAGATGATTTTGTTCTCGGTGATCATGAGTTAAAACGACGCCAGATCTCAGCATTTGCTGATGGCCAGCAAAATACCCACGCAGCTGGAGATCTTCGAGTTTTCTTAGAGACGGAGCTGACTTTCAGGTTTTCCCGTTCCCTTCAAGCCATTGGCGCTTTCGAGTGTATGTTGGGCGAAAAGATTGACCGCTTACATTCGGGGAGCTTCATTTCTGGAACACTTGCTCAGCAAGCACATTCTTGGAGAGAAAGGTTGAATCCGGCGCATCACTGCTGGACCTCCGATGACATTGAGGACCAAAGGCGTACTGCAGCGCAATTCATGGATTTCGTGTACAAAGACCTATGTCCAGCGGTATGAGTCGTAGATTCAAGCCCGCACATAACATCGCCATACACCTGAGCCGCCACCCAATGATTCATTTTCATCGCGTTGAATTCTCGCGGCCAGGTGATGGGCAGCGTTAGGCGAAACCCAAGGTGGGATGCATTGAGCAATGATGGACAGCTATTGTTTGGACAAACCATCAGCCTTATGCAATGAGCTCAGAATTGCGGCACATAGATGCGTGCGTTGATTGTGGAAGCAATCGGTGCGGCAGATTACTTAACTGGCAGAACCATGGAGACCCATTTTGGCACTATGGCATTGGAATCTCTGATTTACACGTCTTCGATACTGGACGAGGATTGCGAGTGTTTGAGCGGGCCAGCTGTCGGAATGTGCTTGGAGTAGATAGTATTCATTATTCGCCTACAATCACAATTGACCGACTGAAGCACGCAATCGATTTATTCGGAGATTGGAACTACTCGCTTCTTGGCTGGAACTGTGAGCATCTAGCCCGCCTTGTTGCAACCAATCGACCGAGATGCTACCAGAGCAAGTTGGTTTGGTGGATGGCAGGGTTAGATCCAAATGGCGATCACAAGATTGCGAAAAGAGTCTTGGAGGATCATCTTCGCCTAAATGCGCCTGAGCTGCTATGAGAGTTCATGCTGTGCATGCTTATGCCCGCAAGAATCCGTGAGCTCCATCGCTACCAACTCATCATCTCTCTACCATAAAGTGGATTTTTACGTGCTTGTGGTATTGACGATGTACGCAATAGGCTTAGTGCTAAGCCATGCCCGCTTGAAAGGAGTCTTAGCATATCCCGTTTCTCGTTCATGTATTGGCCGATATTGATTGCCTTGCCTGGGCAACCCTGGCCTTGATGTCTCGGCCGGCTTGAGCATCCCTTTCCCTATGAACTTGCCGCCCTACGCCTTTGTCATCTAGATTAGGGTGACAAAAATAGTTCGACCTATGCGCTTCTCGGAACAGCTGGTTGTAGGCGATCGCGTCATGCTTACGAAGGAAGGGGCCAAGGCCCATAGGAATCATCAACAAACAGTTGCCGTTGGAGGTGGCGCAGCCGCAGTTGCTGTTGCGCTTCCGGCAGCCCTGCCAGGCGGAATCGCTGCTGGGATTGGGATTGTGTCAGCTGGTACCGGAATTGGAGTAGGAGTAGGTGCTCAGGCAGCGGCAGGGGCTGCCGCAGGGGCCGGCGTAGGAAAAACAGTCGAAAGCTTCTTTCATTACCCAGAAGCCAGCGAAACTGGAAAGATCGTAGAGAAGAAAGAGCGCTGGTGGGGGCAGTCTGGTTTTGACTATCTTGTTGAGTGGGATGATAACGGGAAACGCACTTGGCATCTGTCTAAGCACCTACGAAAGATGCTCCCTGAGCAACACTTGTAGTCGTCATGCTGCCGATTCGCCTAACGAACAAGGATAGATCGTGCGCAGCCACGATCTTATCCGGTGGTTGGACTAGCCCTCTTCGCTATTGACCAGTGGCTTACGGTAGATACGTCGGCCCGAATCTCAGCTTTTCTTTTGATTTCTGGCTGGTTGAATCGTGCCGCCTGG
>CALRKN020000010.1:0-120701 GCA_943368005.1 Bradyrhizobium ivorense
CCTTCACTGTGGAACTCCGCAATCGACTGGCGAACGAGTCTGCTGCTACAGCCCAGGCTGCCCGCCAATCAACTCATCAGTTTCTGGCCATCTTGCATGGCTCTGACTATGCTGGCTTTGAATCTGCCGCGCAGCGGCTTAGTCCAACACAGCCATGCACCTGACACGCCTCCTGATAAGCACTGTCGCAATAAGGATTCTTTCGCTCGGGCTCTTTGCGGGCAGGTGATGGCCAGCGTTGGGCGCACCCCAAGGCTTCCCCTAGAATCAGGCCATGACTCTGAGTCGAAAGATCGAAAGTGAGCGAATCACCCCCCCTGATCGGCCTCCCGCTAGTTACCGATCAGACAAGAGCACAAAGTGAGAATATTGAAACAGTCGTGGCACGCCTTAGAAGTGGAAGACTTCAAATTCCCGACTACCAAAGAGACAATGATCAATGGGACCAGCGGAAGGAGTCACTATTTATTGAGTCACTGTTAAACAATCTAACGGTACCTGCATTTTTCTTCGCTCAAGTTGAAGGCAGCATTGAGGTCGTTGATGGGCAGCAAAGGCTTTCAACCATTAGCAAATTTGCCAATGACGATCTAAGGCTTAGCAATGACGAATCAGTTGTATATCTTACCCCGCAAAGCGTGCACTACAGGGGGAAGATCTTCTCGGACCTTCCTCCAAGCCTTCAAGCAGTGTTCAATGATTATCCGCTCACGATCATTTATCTTCCAACAAGTCTTGACCTCGGAACGAAACTTGAAATATTCCGCAGAATCAACGAAGGAGGTACTCCTCTCACTGCGCAGGATATTCGCCTAGCATACTATAGCGTGTCAAAATCCGTCACCCTAATCCGGCTCGCCGGGCTCCATGGCGATACTGAGGCTGCTCGCCGGATGATTGCCTCTGCAGATGCTCGTGAGATTATTAACCCATGGGAAGAGCATCCAGATGCTTACAGACTTTGGGTCGATTGGTGGGAAGGCAAAATAAAGTCACGAGGGCAAACACCATCAGAAATGTTCCTTTGGTTCTTGGTCACTCGGTACAGGCAAGCATTAAACAGCCTCATTGCTACTCCCGCTCAGATGCAGCATCTCCCTATTGCTTTTCGTGGCAGCACTGAGGAAGCCTTGGATATATACTGCGCACAGCTTAGGTGGACTGATACGCATGGTGGCGTAGACGTCTTCCCAACTGGCGAAAGGCTTATTGCTGAGTTTGGCCACTTCGCACTGTGGATTGAGCAGATTTTAGGCCGAGGCCTGGCGGGTGTCAGCGTGGATAAGTACAAGCAAATCGCTTTGCTAATTGCAGCCTTGGTAGGGAGCACTACAGAAGCGGGAGGTGTTTCTGATGACGCATGGGATGCTTTTGGAGAATTTATTCGTACACCAAGACAAGCTGGAAGGAGGTGGCTTCCGTCGGGTTACCCCGAACAAAAAGGTCGTTGGAGCGGTGAAAGTGGACAATACTCACAATGCAATCGCGCATACGAGTTGGTAGAGGCTATTTTAGCTCAGAATCCCTAACCACTTGACTCAAGAGCTCCCGAAGAATCTAAGACCTTGCGACGAAAGGAGTCGCTTCTTCCCTCCTGAGTGGAAGGAATCATGGTATCGGAGAAACTATGACAAAGAAATTGGTGGTTATGTCTGCCCAGGCTGCCAGATGATTTTTCGCGGACCGCAGGGGCTTTCTTGTCTAGAATCTGATCATGTTGTTCCGTACTCTGTTGGCGGTCTAACTATTTGGTCGAATCTGGTTTTGTTGTGTAAAAGCTGCAACGTGAAGAAGTCTGCCAGGTTGCCAACTTCTTGGTGCCCAACAGGGCCTTCGAGCGGACAGGCCACCAGTTGATAATGCCCGGGCCAGACACACTCTGCCTGCCGCTCAAGGCCAGCGTTAGGCTTCACCGCATAGCGAATCAGCACATGTACCAGTACCCCGTTGAGGAATGTGATGTCGACGATCTGGACGATCTGCACCAGCTTCGCGTGAAGAGGGCTGAGTGGTAGGCTGGCTGAGCGGCCATGACCCACATTCGATATAGCGACAGATCATCTCTCTCCTCTGGGACGATGTGCTCTTTCGAACGGTCAACGATCTACGTCGCGTTGCTGTTGAAGAACCAAGTGAGGGCGTTGGTTTCAATGACGCGGTATTGCGACTCTTCGACACTGGATTTATCACAACCCAGGTCACGACGATCCGGAGGCTCACGGATCGGCAGCCCAAGAACCCCACGAAGGGAGTGGTCTCGCTGAGGAGACTTATCGCGTACATTTGAAATCATCGCCAGTTGTTGAGGCGAGACCTGTACGTCTCCTACGACGGACTTCCTTATGATCCCGGGCCGGTCCGTGATGAATAGATCGAAAGGAAGGCGGCTACCGGTAACCTAAACGAAGTTGAATGGCTTACTAATACTGGCCCCACCACCTGGGGTATGTCGGAGAAGGTTCATGAGAACTTCGATAAGCTATCCGCACGGGGCCCCGCGCAACGGTCTCGAGATAACTTGATCCTTCCGCAGTGGTTCGACTGGCTCGATTCCCACCTTGATGTCTGTGACGAGATTCGTACGTACACGGACAAGTTTGTTGCGCACGCCGCAGAACCATCGAGTCGGGCTGGCTTGACCCAGGAACAGACGGGTGTCACACTAAACCGATTTCATCTCTGCCAGCGAGCTATCTACCAAGTTGCCGCCTTCGTATATGGCCCTCTCCTATGGGAAGGCTCGTAAGGCGCTGTTCCGATACCCCAATATAATCACCTTGAGAATCTTGAGAAGGGCTGGATCGCCAAAGACGCGGTGGAAAGAGCTCACAATCACTGGAATCGTAATCTCGAGGCGATCGAGAATTGCGAGTCGGAGACCTTGTGGCTGCAAGTTACCGATGAGCTTGACTTCCAACGCCATTGAATGATCTTCGGGATCATTTTTTATGGTCATATACAGACTTCAGATCTTCAGAAGTAATTATAGGTGGTCTTAGAGATATCCTAGGCAGCTCTGGGGTGCATCCTTCCTTTTCCCAAGTCTGAGCCAAATAAACCAGATTGCAGCAAGCAATCCTACTGGAATTGCGTATTTGCTTGTATTCGATATACTTCCTGAAGAATTCGTAATTATCGACAACAACGGCATAAAAATAATCCTTCAGGTATTCCGAATCTACAACACGCTCTTTCACGTCTAGTCCCATATGCTCAAAAAGGCTTAGAAGTAGGTCAACTTGATCCCTGAGATTCTTAGCATCTTTCGTATTTGCATAGAGCTTCTTAAGTATTTCTGATTGCATTTTTTGAAGGATCTCAACTCCATTTGCACTCTTTTTGTAATCCGCAAGAATACTATGGCACTGATTAAAGCTACTTAGATCAAAGTCTACAGAGTGTTGGTTCCAAAAAGTCTCATCTTTAAGAGCGGTCACAGCATTCCTAATCTCCATAGATTCTTTTGAGTGCCAAACACTGACATAAGCTGAGGCCTTATCACGTTTTTTATAATGATATTCTCTATGCATATTTGACATGGCAAAAAATATTGTGATGGTGGCCCCGAATAATGTTCCTACATCCTTAAGCAAGGTATAGTTATTAAGAGGAAAGCCGCCTTTGGGAGCAGTCAGCCTACCAGGCCGAGTCGCACTATCTATACCGTAATTGATGGAGTATGAGCTTTGAAACATTAGCCAAGAAACGCCAAGAAAGGTGATGACAAGCAATAGGAGCGGCAGCTTGATATCAAGATGTTGATTTCGTGTAAATCGTCGTACTCTTGCGAAAAATATTGCGAGAGAAGCTGCAAACGAATCTCCAAATATATTAATCAAGTTCGCCCTGCCAGAACTCGCTTCCTTTAAAATGCTTGAAAAGTTCGGAATTGGCCTAGGCGATTGGCTGTTTAGATTCATCAGAATGTAGAACTCTGCTAAAGTCAATATAAGGGCACCTCGAAAATTTGAGTTGCAGCGGGACGCAGCAAATAGGCCCCATTCTCGCATGAGCCTCAGATTGAGAACGAATTCTCTCGATAGGTGATTTTTCGAGGTGTCTATAACTGGAGAATTGTTGGCTTGCAGTAACCTGGACTACAGTTTTCTATCAATGTCTTTAGATCAAACTCTCACCTTAGGAAAGCCCAACAACAGCGTCAACACGGACCGGCTTTTCCGCTTGAGCTCCAAAGCCGGCCGATTACGCTGAGCGTTAAGGCACCCACCTAAATTCGCATGTTCGACAACCTGCGACGAGGGCGTAGGAAATCGATCGCACCAGCCAGCCTCAGCAGCGAACAGCAACGCCACATCCGAGAACACCTCAGCGAAGAAGAGCTCACCCTCTTCGACATCCTGCTCAAGCCTGCCCCCGAACTCACCGATGCCGAGCGCAGCAAGGTGAAGGCCGTGGCCCGGGATCTGCTGGAGCAGGTGAAAGCCCTGCTGGTGCTGAACTGGCGCGCCAAGGCGGCGTCCCGTGCCCAGCTCAAACTGGCGATCGAAGACGCGCTCGACCTGGGCCTCCCGCGGGCCTACACACCCGAGCTGTATCAACAAAAGTGCAACGCGATCTTTGAGCACTTCTACGTGAGCTATCCCGAGCGGGAGAGCAATGTCTACACCGACACCTCGCCGCTGTCTTAACGGTAGTGAACCCTGCAGGCCAGGATCACAAGAAGCTCGCAGTCCAACCGATAAACCAGCCGATGCTCCTCATTGATGCGGCGCGACCAACAGCCAGCCAGGTTTTCCCGCAGAGGCTCGGGTTTGCCGACGCCAGCGAAGGGATCGCGCAGGCAGGCCCGGATCAACTGGTTGATGCGCCGAAGCTGTTTGCGGTCCTGGCTCTGCCAGTGGAGATAATCGTCCCAGGCAGCTGCCGTCCAGGCCAGGCGCTCAATCGCCGGCATCGGCCGGATCCGGATCAATCAGCCCAGGGGAGAGGAGCTCCCCACGCCCGGCCTGCTCCAGCGACCGCTGCAGATGGGCCGCGTTGGCCGGGGAACGCAGAGTTGCGCGCTTGCCTGGGCTCCGCCGGAGCGGTGGTGATCGAGGGCCCCAAAGCCTGCGGCAAGACCCGCCAAACCCAGCAGCTGGCCGCCTCCACGGTGGTGCTGGATGTGGACACCGCCGCCCGCCAGCTGGATGGGTGGCAGGTGGAGCCGGCGCTCTGGAACCAGGTGCGGCGGGCCGTGGATGCCGTGGAGGCTCCTGGGCAATTTCTGCTCACCTGTTCGGCGGTGCTGGCAGGTAATCCGCCTAGCTGCGCCGATCCGGGGCTCAGCGTTGCAGATCTGGCCGAGCTGGTGTGACGCGGTGGTGGCGGTGCTGTTGAGCGCTGAAGGCCGGGTGATCGCCCAGCGCCGCACCGTGGCGGGAGGCGGCTAAAGTGGTCGCAAATGGAAGGCTTGTCATGTCTGATGTAGTCGCAAGCCAGGTATCGGTGCGGGATCTCAAGACCCACCTCTCCGCATGGCTCGGCCGGGTCCAGGCCGGTGAAGTGGTGGAGGTCACCTCCCATCGCAAGCCCATCGCCCGGCTCACCGCCATCAAGCAGCCCGATTCCTCTGCGGCCAACCCGCTGCAGAAAGCCATTGATGCAGGGATTGTCAGTTGGAACGGCCAAAAGCCGGTGTTCCCTCCACCTGTGAAGTTGAATGATGGTGGGCCACTGATCAGTGACATCGTGATTGAAGATCGTGGATAGACACCGTGATTCTTTTCTGCGATACCTCTGCACTTCTCAAGCTGTTCATTGACGAGGAAGGCAGCGACGTCATGCTCAGGGAACGCTCTGACTGCACAGGTATCGCGGTATGCAGGATCACCTGGGCTGAATCGATGGCCGCATTCGCTCAGCGCGGTCGGGTCAAGGGTGCAAACCAGGCTGGATTGACCCAGGCCAGATCCATGTTCGAGCACACCTGGCCTGACTTTGCCATCGCTGACGTCACCCAGCCTCTGGTCGAAAAAGCCGGGGTGTATGCCGAAGCTTTCGCCTTGCGTGGCTATGACAGCGTGCAACTGGCTGCAGCCCACAATCTGCACGAGCAGTTCGATCTTCCGCTGACGTTCGCCTGTTTCGACCGCCGACTGAATCAGGCGGCCCAGCTTCTCCAGCTGGAGGTCCTTCAGTGACGCAGGCGTCCACACCCGCCAGGGAGATGGACCATCTCGACCAGCTCGGGGCCAAGGCCTTCGCTGGCTTCCTGACCCGCAAGGACCTGGTGCGCAACTACTCCCGCCAGTACCCGGTGCCCACTGACGTGGTGGAGTTCCTGCTGGGCCGCTACTGAGCATGTGCTGCATCAATAGAAATGCAAAGCGATCGTTGAGCACTTCTCGATGAGCTATCCCGAGCGGGATTCGACTATCTATGCCTGCTTGGAGTGACAGTCCCAGGGAGAGATACAGCCATGGTTTGCGCGTTGCGGTGCATTGAGTCGTGTGGGCCAACCCATCCTCAAGAGACCAAGGTTTGGTGAACTCATGGTGTGAGCAGTACAGCCTGGCCAACCATTGCGGCGTTGCGCTGCCGTTGCGCACCTGTTCCCTCAGGGGGCCAGGCACCGCCGGTTATCGCGTTTGGCTGTCGTACCGTTTGCTTCCTCCGCCGTGACCTGGCCTTCCATCCAACCCATGACCACAACCACCGCTACTCTTGACGCCTTGCGCTCCGGTGAACTGAAGGGAATCACGCGGCTGGACCTTTCCTGTGGCCTGGAGGAATTCCCGCAGGAGATCTTCGAGCTGGCCGACACCCTTGAAGTTCTCAATCTCTCGGGCAACTTGTTGTCCGAGCTCCCGGACGACTTGTCACGGCTGGGCAAGTTACGGGTGATCTTCTGCTCGAACAATCGCTTTACCGAGCTGCCCGAGGTGCTGGCCTCCTGCGCTCAGCTGGAGATGGTCGGATTCAAGGCCAACGCCATCCAGGAGGTGGCGCCTGCCGCGATATCCCCCGGGTTGCGCTGGTTGATCCTCACGGACAATCAGGTTTCGGCGCTGCCCGACTCCATCGGCACCTGTGCGCGCCTGCAAAAACTGATGTTGGCCGGCAATCAACTGGTGGAGTTGCCGGAGTCGATGCGCGGCTGCGTCGGGCTTGAGCTGCTGCGGATTGCGGCCAACCGGTTCCAGACGTTGCCGGAGTGGCTGCTGCACTTGCCCCGGTTGACCTGGTTGGCCTTTGGCGGAAATCCGGTTTCAGCGGTGCCGCACGCCCCGCGATCGGCCGCGGGCCGCCTCCATTGGCGGGATCTGGTGCTGGGTGACCAACTCGGTGAAGGCGCCTCGGGAGTGATCCACAAGGCGCACTGGCGGCCATCACCGCAGGAAGCCGGGCATCCCGCGGCGGTGAAGCTCTTCAAGGGGGCGGTCACCAGTGACGGGTTTCCAACAGAAGAAATTGCGACCTGTCTGGCGGCGGGCAATCACCCGAACTTGATCGGGGTGATGGGCGAACTCACCGGGCATCCAGACGGCACCAGCGGTTTGGTGATGCCATGGGTCGACCCAGGGTTTCGCAATTTGGCCGGCCCGCCCAGTCTGGCGTCCTGCACCAGGGACATTTACGGGGAAAACCAACGTTTCTCCCTGTCTCTGGTGCTGGATCTGGCGAAGGGCTTGGCCGCTGTTGGTGAGCACCTGCACGCCCGTGGAATTCTGCACGGGGATTTCTATGCGCACAACGTGCTGTATTGCCCCGAGGGCGGCTGCTACCTGGGGGACTTCGGCGCGGCCTCCTTCTACCCGCCTCAGACCAGTGAAGTCACCAATCCATTCGAAGCGCTGGAAGTGCGCGCCTTCGGCTGCTTGCTGGGCGAGTTGCTGGAGCGCCTTGAACCCGGCCATCACGTGATCCTCCCATCGTTAGAAGCGCTGCAACTCCGCTGCATGGCGCCCGTTGCGGCGAGCCGCCCCCGGTTTGCCGAGCTGGTGGCAACCTTGGAATCACTGCGAGATTGAGCCCGTGGTTCAGGCTTCGTCCACCAATCGCCGAAGGGTTTCGTCTACCAGCTTGGGGTTGGCTTTGCCACCATGCTGGGCCACGCCAAGGCTCGACCGCAGGGCTTCCATGGCCAGGGGATGGGATCAGCCATACCATCAACCCTGCTGCTCCATGAAGGAGCGCGACAATGTCGAGGATCGCAATCCATCCTCTACCGTCCTCTATGAGCCTGCCTGAAAGAAAGCACAAGAGCTCGGTGAGTGCTGCTGTTGACATGACGATCAACAATCGAATGGGCGCCCAGGAATGATTCCGGGCTGGATGGCCCACACGTTCAACGCGCCGCTCTTCCCTCTTGGGGAGCAGAGCATCTCCTTGGCCTGGCTGCTGCAGGTGGCCGCGTTGCTGGTGGTGGTGAGCCTGCTGGCTCGGGCGATAAAGGGTCTGCTCAGGGAACGGCTGCTGCTGTGGCTCCAGCTCCCCGAAGGCCGGCGCGAGGCGATCGCCACCCTCTGTGGCCTCGGCTCGGCTGCCCTCGGCTACGTGCTGGTGGTGCAGGGCATGGGCCTGGATTTCGGCGCCATTGCCGTGATCGTGGGGGCACTGGGTGTGGGCCTCGGCTTTGGGCTGCAGGACCTCACCCGCAACCTCAGCAGTGGTCTCACCCTGCTGATGGAAGGCAAACTCAAAGTGGGCGACCTGATCGAGTTCAACCAGATGCAAGGGTTCATCAAGGAGATCTCGATTCGTTCCACCGTCGTGCGCACCTTTCAAGGTTCGGAGATCATCGTTCCGAACACATTCATCACCAACAATCCTGTCCAGAACCTCAGCTATTCGATGACGGACGGTCGGGTGGAGGTGCCCGTTGTTGTCGCCCATGGAAGCGATGTGCTGGATGTGACGGAAGTCCTCCTGCAAGCGGCTTTGGATGAGCCATTCGTCAATGCCGATCCGCCACCAAGGGTGGTGTTTGCCAGCCAGGGGGAGCCTGGCCTCAGCTTTCTCCTGTGGGCCTGGACGTCAGACATTCAGAATGCACTGCTCATCCGCAGCAATCTGAACTATGCGATCGACCAAGGGTTGCGGGAACGGGGGATTGAACTGGCTAGCCCGCGGCGCTTGATCGAGCTGATCGGTTCTGCCTCCGCTCCTCTGGAGCAAAACCCAGACGGCAGGGACCTGGTAAAGCGAGAACCCTCGCAGCTCCGTCCCCTCAGCGATGTGCTGCCGGCTCTCCCCCATTTCCAAGGGCTTCGAGGTCGCCCCCTGCGCGAACTGATCGCCAGTGGTGCCCGATTCAGCCTCAGAACGGGAGACATCCTGATCCGCCAAGGAGAGCTGGGTCACAACTTCAACATCGTGGTGAGCGGCTGCATTGATGCGATCTACGAAACAGACAGGATCAGCCGGCGGCTGTTCAGTTTTCGCCAAGGCGAGTTCTTTGGTGAGTTGCCCCTGCTGCTGGAGGTGCCCTATCCCACCACCATGCGGGCCGCGGAAGACACAACCCTGTTCGTGATTCCACGGGGAGGCTTCCGCGCACTGCTGCAGCGCCATCCCGCGTTCGCCGAGATCATCACAGAGGAGGTATCCCGCCGCCAGGAGGTTCTGGATAGCTATGAAGAATCCCTCCGCGCGCGAGGCTTCCTGGCCAACCAAGACCTGAACAATCCGTTGCAGTGGTTCCGTGATCAAATGCGCAATCTGTTGCGCAACTGATCCCGGAACGACGAGCCCCCTATTTGGATCGCCGCGAACCTCGAAAGAGGCCAATTCAGTGATGGCCAATCCAGGAGCTCCTGCCGTGATTCAGACTGGATCTGGGCAGCCACTACCCACCGCCACGTGCCCGATGACGCCTGCTGGCCAGGCCGACATACCCACCATGAACATTGGCCTGCTGCTCTTTCCCGCTGCGGAAGAACTGGAGTGTGGGCCCCTGGGAGATGTTCACCCTGTGGCAGCAGCTGGCTTCGGGGCCCGAGCGCTGTCTGTTCGTGGCGGAAACGGCGGCTCCGGTGCTGTGCGCCAACGGCACGGTGGTGATGCCGCACGAGTCGTTTGCCCGCTGTCCGCCGCTGGATGTGCAGCTCGTGCCCTGCGGCCGGGGAACCCCCACGGAGGCGGCCAACCCGGCACTGATCGGCTTTGTGCAGCAACAGGCGCAGCACTGCCAGGCGGTGCTCTCGGTGTGCGCCGGCGCCTTCATCCTCCACTCCGCAGGCACGGTGCAGCTCGCCGCCACGGTGGGCATCAGGCTGGGTCGATCGGCGAAATCCTGTTCGGTTTCGTAGATGAGAACTGCGTAGTTCACGGCGAAAAGAAAGGGGTAGACGTCCCCCCACAGGGGGGTTCATCGTCATGACCAATGAAGCGCGGCCCGTTCGACACACCGGGCCGGGCGCGCCACCGCAGCCAGCTTCACGTCCTCGGCGGGCTGATGGCGCTGGAGGGGTTCGTCGGCTGCTCCGCCACCATGAAGCGGTCGCGCCCGGAGGCCTTGGCGGCCAGCAGAGCCCGGTCGGCCCGGCGGTACACCTGGGTGTACTCCTCGCCCGGGAGATGTTCGGCCACGCCGATGCTCACCCGGGGGCTCACCAGCCCCATGGCGAGGGGCACCTCCAGGGCGCGCACCATCTCAAGAATCCGCTGGGCCACCAGCTGGCCGATCGCCAGGTCGGCCCCGGCCAGCAGGGCCAGAAATTCCTCGCCCCCCCAGCGGGCGCAGCAGTCGTAGTCGCGCAGGCCCTGCTGCAGGGCCTGACCGAGAGCCACCAGCACCTTGTCGCCGGCTTCGTGGCCATGGGTGTCGTTGATGGTCTTGAACCAATCCACATCGATCGCCAGCAGCGCATAGGTGGTGCCGTCGCGCTGGGTGCGGTGGTCTTCCCGGCGGCAGCGGTCCACGATCAGGCGGCGATTCGGCAGGCCCGTGAGCTGGTCGTGGGTGGCGGCCTGCTGCAGGGCCTTGTTCAGATCGGCCAGCATCGCCTGGTAGCGGTCGGAGATGCGGATCGCCTTCTCCAGCTTGCGGATCTGCAGGTCGTAGCGCCGGGAGAGGTGGTGCTCCCGCTGCTTCACATCGGTCTGGTAGCGATCAGAAATCTGGGTGATGCGCTCCAGCCGCAGCAACTGCTGCCCCATCCGCTCCACCATGGCCTCCAACACCTCGCGCATGGGGTGGCCCGCATAGCGCTCATCGGCAAGCAGCTCAGCCACCCGCTGCTCGAGTTCATCTTCCGGCCCCAACGGACGGACAGGGTTCATCAAACCTATTCAGCCAAGGGCGCAGCCTGGATCGTGAACATGAAGGAATAGTCTTCCTTAAACTCCTCACCCAGCTCCGCCGAGCGCGGATTGCGGCTGTCATACAGCCAGTGAACCGACAATTCTCGGCCTGCATCGGAGGCCACCTGCAGGCGATCAAAGATATCTATCATTGCCCGAATGCTGCTGGTATTGAGATAATCCAGGTGCAGCTCAACCCGTAGCGGACGATTGCTGGCAATCAGATAGGAATCCACCCAGGCAACAATGCTGACATAAACATCATACGTATTCTCAGGATAAGATTCACCTTCCATCCGCAGCAAACCCGCATCCCAGTTGGCCTCAACCGCAGGCGTCGACTGGGTGGCCAGCAAGCTGAGGTCCCTGGGTTGGACGACCTGGAGTGGGGGCTTCTGGGTCATGACAACTCAAATCGTGGCCCGGAGAGTGAAGAAGGCCTTGCCGGCCTGCACCTGGTCCAGACTACATTCCAAAGGGGCACTGGATTTGCGGGCTACATCAATCAATCCCAGGCCCGCACCCGTGGACGCCCCCTCTTCGCGGGGGGATCGCAGCTGCTGTTTGTAGAGGGTCTTGAGGCTGATCTTGTCGAGGCTCGCAAGGTGCTGCACCCGCTGCACGAGCGCTTCGCCATCAACGCACTCCACCACATTGCCGGCGGAAACCACATAGCCACCCGAATCCAGCTCCGCAATCACAACCGTGGCCGTGGATTCCGTATCTCCATACCCCTGCGCCGCAGCATAATGACGAATATTCTGGCTCATCTCGATATAGACACTGAACACATCCATCGCCGACGACATACACTGGCGGGTGGATTGAATATGTTCTTTCAGGGCAATCCCAATCTCGCTGATCAAAGTGCGCGAAATCGGGCCGTTAAAGCAGATCAGAATCCGCTCAGCACCGAAGAAATCGCGCAAAGACGCCAGACCTCTATGGGTGGATAGTGACGTAGCCATCGCCCCAGCCAATTGCTCTCAAAGTAGCAACATCGGACAAGAATCTGGGTCAGGTGACCCGGAACGAGAGGATCGTGATGTCATCGCGCTGGGGATGGTCCCCCATGAATGTCAGCAAAGAGTGACTGAACACCTCGCGTTGCTGCTCCAGGGGCTTGGTGGCGTGGTCGAGCAGCCAGCCCTGGAAGCGATCGCTGCCCAGGCCAAAGCCGTGGTCACCGCCGGCCTGGTCGAACAGCCCGTCGGTGGCGAGGTAATAGGTGAACTCCCGGGCGAGCGGGATGGTGTGATCGCTGTAGGTGCCGGAATGGCGATCCCAGAGCGATCGACTGTCGGCCTTGGCCATCTCCACCGTGCGCCCGTCACTCCAGTAGAGGGAGATGCGGGCACCGGCAAAGCGCAGAATCCGCTCACGCAGATCCAGATACACCAGGCCCGCATCCATCGAAGTGGCAATCGCCCGGGTGCCGCGCGCCTCGCCCAGCACCCCGTGCATGCTGGCGTTGATGGCCTCCAGCACGTGGGCCGGCGACTCGATGCCCACCTGCTGGATCGAGCGGTCGAGGCCAGCCCTGGCAAGCATGGTCATCATCGCCCCGGACACCCCGTGGCCGGCGCAGTCGGCAACGCCGGCCAGGCAGCGCTCTCCGTCGCCATGGAACACGTAGTAGTCGCCCCCCACCGTGTCGCGGGGCTGCCAGAGCACGAAAAACTCCCCGCCGAAGCGCTCCCGCAGCTGGCGGTCGGGCAGGATCGACTTCTGCAGCAGGGCCGCGTAGCGGATCGAGTCCTCGATCTGTTTGTTCAGGTCCCGCAGCTGCCGGTTGGCGGAATCGAGCTGGCCAATCGCCTGCCGCTGCCGCACCAGCACGCCATTGAAGGCGCGGGCCAGCCTGGCAATTTCATCATTTCCCCGCATATCCAGCAGCGCATCTCCCTGCTGCCGGTCCCCGGCCAGGGCATCCGACTGGCGCACCAGGCGACTCAGGGGGCGAATCACCCGAACGGCCACGATTCGATAGGAAATCCCCAGGCCCAGCGCCAGCAACAAGGCCAGGAAAATGGTGATGGCAGCGTGCTCCTCGCCCGAGGTTTGATCATTGAGAAATTGCCAGACCGACAGCAGCAACGAAGCCACAACGATTCCATTCAGAATCGCAAGAAGCACGAAGATCTGCTGGATCGACAGTGCCCGGCGTGCACTTAGTGCGCTCCTAGCCATCAAGCACAAGAACAATCAGTGAACTGTAGGCAACAGCAGGAACGCTGCGGGGCAGGGATCATGCGAGAATCCGATCGCTACTCCTGCCTGGGTGTGGCCATCTGGAGAGGTGGTCGAGTGGTTGATGGCTCTGGTCTTGAAAACCAGCGACCCGCAAGGGTCCGTGGGTTCGAATCCCACCCTCTCCGTTCTCCTGATCCCGCTGGGGACGCCCAGCCAGCCCCGACCGGGGCCTGGGTACGGCAGATCTGATAAGGCAGCGACGCGCCAGATCAACATCGGCTCAGAAATCAGATCGGAGGTTGGGCGATAGGTTGGGGGGCAGGATTGGGCAGCGTCGGCGGCACCGACTCCACTGCCGACTCTGCAGCTGGCGCGGACAGGGCCGACGAGGACAGGGCCGACGAGGACAGCGGGGGATGCTCGGCACTGCTGCGGCCCAGCTCCCGCTCCAGCATGGTGATGCGCATCTGCCGCAGACAGAACTTGCACCCGCCCGTGGTTTGCAGATGCTTCTCCGGTGTGATCGTGATCAGCTTCACCGGATGCTCGCGGCAGCGGATCTTGATCGGGGTTTTATAGCTCTTGTATACGATCTCGGTGTAGTCGTAGCGCTCACCGAAGCGGGCCCGTGCCCGTTGCAGGAACTCTTCCCGGAGGATCGGATTGCCCATCCGCAGACATTAAGGGACCTAACCGATGCCCAGTGACCTCGTCAAGGAACGTCACGCTGCCCCGGCGGCAGGGCCGCCACCGACCAGCCGGCTGGCAAGCTTCCTCCCTGAATGTCCGTGCGCTAAGCGCCATGCCCGACCAGCCACCCCAGCGACCCGCCTGGCTCAATTGGCTGTTTCTGGCGATGTTCCTCTGGAGCAGCTGGCAGCTGGCCGGGCTGTGGTTCGCCCGCCTCGGCGGCCAGGGCTCCTGAGGCGGGGCCAACCCCTCAGGAGGGCCGGGGCGACTGGGGCCGGGGAATAAAGGTGCGCACCAGACGCACCAGGCCGCCTACCAGCAGCATCAGGGCCAGCAGGGCCACCAGCACCACCAGCACCACGGCCAGCAACTGCAGCAGCCCCAGCAGCAGGGAGCGCACCCCGCTGATCAGCTGGGCAATGGCCGTGCTCAGCAGCAGCACGGTGTCGAGGCGCTCGGGCAACTGCAGCAGCCCGTAGAGCATCACCGCTCCGAGGGCGATGAACAGCAGGCCCACGCCGAACTGACGCCAGCGCGGCGGCTGGCGGCGGCGGCGGAACACGTGGCGCTGACGCTGGGTGGCGCCAGGCAGTTGCAGGGAGCGCCGCCGCGTGGTGGTCATGCTTCCAGCACGTATCCGGCACCCCGCATCCAGCGCTCGAACTCCTGGAGCACCAGATCGTTGGGACAGTCGATCAGCGAGAGATTGCCCACCTGACAGTCGCCCTGGCCGCCATGGTGGAGGGAGAGGTGGAAGGCGTCGCCACTCAGGCCACACACCTCCGGATCACTGCGCACCACCACATCGAGGGCTGCGCCGAGGCGGGCCACCCGAATGCGCAGTTCCGACCAGGTCATCTCGGTCATGGGCCCAGTGTGGGGGTCAAGGAGCGGGCGTCAAGCGCCGGTGAGCGTCTGCCTGCCGGGAGCGGCTCTGGTCAGGGGCTTGTCGGGGTTGCAGGCGGTGTCGCCGGCGGGGAAGCGCTGGCGGGGGGAGTGCTCGCGGGGGCAGTGCTCGCGGGGGCAGTGCTGGGGGATGCCGCAGGCCGGGGCGGGGGCTCGGGCAACAGCAGGCCCAGCCCAGCCGCCAGGGCCACCGCCACTGCCCCACCCAGGGGGGCCACCAGGCGCTGGCGGCGGGGCACCCGCTCCAGCACCTCCCGCGCCTGCAGGGGCTGGGGTGCGGGCAGATCCAGGCTCACCTGCAGGCGATGGTCGAGCCGCAGGTGGTCGAGCAGCCGCACCAGATCACTGAGCTCGGCATCGTCCAGCACCAGCGTCAGCGGCGGGGTGTCGGGCTGGCTGCTGTGCAGCTCAAGCCGGTGGCCGCCCTGGTCAGGATCGGGGCCGATCCGCACCGCCCCATCGGCAGAACGGAACGGACGGGCCACGCCGCTGATCAGGTGCCGGGCGTAGGGAAAAACCACCTGCATCAGCGCCAGCAGATGCTCCTTGCGGCCCTCCAGCTCGGGCCGGCCGGACCATTGCAGGGTCCAGCCGGTGATGATCCCCACCGCATCGCTGGACTGGCCGATGGAGACATCGGGAAACCCCTCCACCTGCAGGCGGCAACTGAGCTGTTCGTAGCGGAGGGACTGTTTGATCATGGGCAACTAGCGAGGGCGGCGGGCCGAAAGAGACAGCAGGGGAACAGGGGCTGATCTCACACGGCGGGATCGCAGAGGCTGGCCCTGAGCCGCTCCACCCCCCCCAGTCCGGCAGCCAGGGTGAGCGCCTGGATCAACTGGCGCCGTTGCCGGGCGCCCCGCTCGGGGTGGATCAGCCGCTGCACCCCCTCCCGTCGGGCGTTCATCCGCTCCTGCACCAGGTCGCGAAAGCGGTTCTCGAAGAGGGCCCAGCGCTGCTGCCGGATCATCTCCGGCTCGGCGGTGGCCAGCAGGGCGCGCAGCATGGGGTAGAGACGATCGGCAGCCGCACAGAGGATGCGGATCAGGGCATCGGTCTCGGCGGGGTCCAGGTCGCCGCGGCGGGTGTGGCGGCGCAGGGGATTGTGGCAGCGGCGCTTCCACAGTTCCACCCGGTTCGGGAACAGGCTGGTGAAGCCCATCTGCTCACTCATCCACACCATCGACTCGCCCCCGTTGAGGTCGAGCGCCTCCAGGCAGAGCAGCAAGAGGTCGAGGCGCTCCAGACCCCGCCGCGGCAACCTGGTGGGAACGGGTGCGGCTGGGGAGACGGGCATGGTTGCGATGATGCCAGTTCCCACCCCCCCCCGTCACCTCCCCCTGCCTTCCATGGATCTGCGAGAGCTCGTGCGGGATGTTCCCGATTTCCCCAAGCCGGGCATCCTCTTCCGCGACCTGACGCCGTTGATGCGGGATCCGCAGGGATGGCAGGAAGTGATGCGCCAGCTGGGCGCGGTGTGCGACCGGCTGCAGCCCGACCTGATCGTGGGCATCGAGTCGCGCGGCTTCATCGTGGGCACCGCCCTGGCCACCGCCGTGCGGCTGGGCTTCGTGCCGGTGCGCAAGCCCGGCAAGCTGCCCGGGGCCGTGACCGGGGTGGACTACGCCCTGGAGTACGGCACCGACCGGCTGGAGATCAGCAGCGATGCCCTCAGCGGCGGCCAGCGGGTGCTGGTGATCGACGACCTGCTGGCCACCGGCGGCACCGCCGCCGCCTGTGCCGAGCTGGTGGTGGCGGCGGGCGGCAACCTCTGCGGCTTCGGCTTCGTGGCCGAACTGGCGGCCCTCGCGGGCCGCAACCGGCTGCCCGAGAACCAGCCGGTGGAATCGCTGATCATCTACAGCTGAGCTCCCGGCAACGGAGCGTCCGCCCGCCGCGTCAGAGGTGGGTGTCCTGCCACTGCAGCACCTGCTCCAGCTGCTGCAGGTTGATCAGGCCGAAGCGCCACAGCACCACCGCCAAGGGGGCCTGTTCCAGCTGGGCCTGGCGCAGGCCCAGGGCCAGGGCGCTCTCACTCAGCCCCAGCTGGCTGCGCAGGTAGCGCAGCAGGGCCTGGGGCGGCGGCGGCGGTGGTGGCGGGGGCGGAGAACCGGAGCTGATCACCATGGCCGGAGTCTGATGCTCACCAGGGCCGGGTGGGACCCTGGGTCATCACCGCCAGGCTGAACCGGCGCAGCGGCGCCCCGGCCTGCAGCAGCGCCAGGCCCAGTCGCCGCAGCGGCAGCAGGGCGGCATGGCGGTTGGAGAACAGCCGCACGAGCAGGTCGGTGACCAGCAGGGTGAGCAGCAGATCGGGCCAGCGCCGGCGGGCGTAGAGACGCGGCAGCCGGGCGGGCCGCAGCCGGCCGGTGCTCACCCGGCCGGCCAGGCGGTGCAGCGTGGCCACATCGCGCCAGCACAGGTTGAGGCCCTGGCCGCCCACCGGATGGCACCGGTGGGCGCTCTCCCCCACCAGCACGGTGCGGCCCCGGGCCAGGCGCCGGGCCAGCTGCAGGGCCACGGGAAAAGCCCGCGGCCGGTCGAGCAGGGCATCCGGCTGCAGGGCATCCGGCAAGGCGCCGGCGAGGCGATCGAGAAAGGCGCCGGGCGCAAGGCTCTCCAGCTGCCGGCAGCGGTGGGCGGGGGCGCTCCACACCAGCTGGAAACGGCGCCCACCCAGGGGCAGCACGGCGAACGGACCCTCCGGTCGGAACAGCTCCCAGGCCTGGTCGGCGCCGCCGCCGCGCATCTCCACCTGGGCGGTGAGGCAGCTCTGGCGGTAGGTCCAGCCCCACACGCCGATCCCCAGCTCCTGGCGGTGGGGCGAGGCGGGTCCATCGGCCAGCACCACCAGGTCGGGCCCGGGGCCGCCCTCCTCCTCCGGCGGTCCCGCCCCCAGCCGCGGGCCCCCAGCCTGGTGCTGCAGCCGCAGGCTCACGGCGGGATGGCGTGCCAGCCGCTCCAGCAGCACCGCCATCAAGGGGGTGTGCAGGGCGATCCAGCCCACCGCGTCGCCGGCGCGGCGGGCACGGGGGGAGAGGTCGGCCAGACCGAAAGCCACATCCGCGGCGATGGCCTGGTCGTACAGCAGCAGCTGGCGGAAGGGCACCATGCAGGCCGCCAGGGCCGACCAGAGCCCCAGCCGCTCGAGCAGCTCCCGACTGGAGTGGTTGAAGGCATAGGCACGGCTGCGCTCGCCCAGCTGGGCCGCACTCAGCGGGTCGCGCACGGTGACACACCAGCCCGCATCGGCCAGGGCCAGCGCCGCCAGGCAACCCGTGGGGCCCGCCCCATGCACGAGGGCCTGGGGGCCCGTAGCCGCGGCCCGGTTGGCCGATGGGAGCGGGGCCGTGGTCACGGGCGACATAGAAAAAGCCGCAGCGAGTCTGCTGCGGCTGGGAGGCTCAACGTGAGCCGGAAAGGGGTGGGGGAACCCTGCCCGTTCCCCCGGCAGCGGACTCAGCCGAGGCCGAGCAGCCCGTGGGTGAAGGCCTCGCCGCCCAGGGCGAACTCGGTGGCCAGCAGGGCGATGAAGCCGAGCATGGCCATGCGGCCGTTCAGCTTCTCGGCGCGCTCGTGGAAGCCCCAGCCGCTCTCGGCGGTCACCACTTCCATGCGGGGCTCGGTGGCGAAGGCGTTGAGGCGGCCGCCGTCTTCGGTCGTAACAGTGGCGCCGCGGATGGCGGCGGGAGCAACGGGGTTGGCTTGGGTCATGGGTCGGGCTGGGTGGTTGTTCACCCAATGTAACGCAATATTGCGCATTGTGAACGAACCGGAGCAAAAGGGCGCCCCTGGCCCTCGGTCCGGCCCCCTCCGCCCGGCTCAGCGCAAGCGGCGCAGGCACAGCTCCTCGAAGGCGGGCCGCAGCAGATAGGGGTACTCCCCCACCCACAGCTTCAGCTGGGGAAGCCAGGCGTCGCTGAGGGCACCGATGCGGGAGAAGTCCTTGCGCTCGCTCAGCACCAGGGTGCGCACCACCATCCCCGGACGGATCAGCTGGTGCTTCTTGTCGTACGGGAAGCGCAGCTGACCCAGGTAGCCCTCCTCGTCCTCCAGCTCCAGGGTGAGCCAGGTGCGGCGGTTCTCCACCAGCTCCAGGCGGCCGCTCTTGTCGGCCTGCTCCCGCCGTTCCTCCACCAGCTCCCGGGTGAACAGGTCGGCCACCTGCCCCTCGAAGATCGCCGCCGCCGGGTAGCGGCGCAGGGTGGCATTGCGGCGGCCCGCCTCCACGATCGGCCCCCACAGCATGTAAAGGAGAAAGCCCACGCCGGCCACCAGCAGCACCGGGGCAAACTGGCTGCGGAACGCCAGGGTCTGGCTGATCAGCAAGGTGAGCACCCCGCCGATCACCGAGATCAGCAACCGCTGCAGCAGTTTGCGCGGATTGCCACTGCAGGCGTTGAACTGGGGACCGGTGGCCACGGCGGGAATCAGCCGTTCCAGCTCACCGGGCTTCAGCGGAATCAGCATGGGTGATTTTCCCGAGATGCCCTTGCCATGGCAAGAGCATCCGGGCAGAGCCAGAAGTTCAATCGGGAGAATACGAGCGGGTTTTCCTGGGGGACAGGCTCCCATGCCAAGCATGCGGAGCAAGGATCCTCTGCCCGGGACCATGGCTCTGCACCTGACGTTGCCTCGCTGGTACCGGATCCCAGCAGCAGAACCGACGCCCCACGCCAGGCCGTGGAGGATTTCCCCAGCCCGCCCACCTCGCAGCCTGGGCATGGCTGTGGTCATGCTGCTGATGTCGGCCGCCTTCTGGGCGCAGCCTGCCCTGCCCCAGTCCGCCAGGGAGGGCTGTGCGGCGGAACCAGCCTTCATCCATCTCGATGGCCGCCGGGTTCTGGAGATCCGCCGGGCACCGGGGGCCCAGACCCTGGGTGAATACGTGAAACGCGGTGAAGCCCGTCTGCGCGATCTGGCGGAGGACCCCACGATCGCCCTCGGCCAGATCGTGGTTCGCGATGAGCCTCCCTACGCGCTGTTGGGGATCGAACGCCGGGATGGCAGTTTCACTCCCCAGCTGGCCGTGGATTCGCGCATGGCCTCCTGCTTCGGGCTCACGCGTGAGCAGCTCGCCCAGCGCTACCGCGACGAGACCCGTGCGGCGATGGAGCGGTTCCGGGACAGCTACAGCCTGGAGTCCTGGATCAAAGGCTCGGCCCTGGCCGCGCTGGTGCTGGGCATTTATCTGTTGTGGTTGCGTCTGCAGGGGAGGATCAATCAGGCTCTGCGCCGGCAGATCGGAGCGCGGGAGCGAGAGGGCTTCCTGTTGCAGGGCCTCAGACGGATGGGTCTAAAGGGTCTGCTGATGCCCGACCAGCTGCGCAACCTGCAGCAGGGACTCCGCCAGCTGACCCACTGGGGCCTGGTGGCGCTGGTCAGCTACCTGCTGATTCCCCTGCTGCTGGGCCTTTTCCCGCCTACCCAGGGCATCGCGGCCGGGCTGCGCGGCCAGCTCAAGGATCTGGTGACGGCCTTTCTGGCCGGCGTGGTGCAGGCGATCCCGAACCTGCTCTCCATGGCGGTGATCCTGGCGATCACAATTCTGGCGATCCGCGCCAGCAACGCCTGGTTCCACGCCCTCGACCGCGGCCGGGTGCGACTGCCTGGGTTTTACCAGGAGTGGGCCCTGCCCACGGCCCGACTGGCGGCAATCCTGCTCATCCTGGCGGGGCTGGCGGCTGCCTTTCCCTACATTCCCGGCTCGAGCAGCAAGGTGTTCCAGGGGGCAGGACTGCTCGTGGGTGTGCTGGCGGCCCTGGGGTCCAGCGCCATTGCCACCAACATCATCAGCGGCCTCATGCTCATCTACACGCGGGCCTTCCGCGAGGGCGACCGGGTGGAGATCAACGGGGTGATCGGGGTGGTGCAGGACCGGGCCCTTCTGGTGACCCGGCTGCAGACGCCCCGCAACGAGCTGGTGAGCATCCCCAACGCCACCGTGATCGGCACCTCTGTGGTGAACTTCAGCTTCTCGCGGCGGGAGATTCAACAGCCTGTGGCTCTCGCCACCACGATCACGATCGGCTACGACGTGCCGTGGAGGCAGGTGCATGAGCTGATGCTCAGCGCCGCCCGCAGCGTGGGCGGCATCACCGACGAGGTCGAACCATTCGTTCTGCAGACCTCGTTGAACGACTTCCACATCAGCTACGAACTCAACGCGTTCGTGCGCGATGCGGGCCGCTACCGGGAGACCCTTTCCGAGGTGCTGGCCGCCCTGCAGGACCAGTTCGCCAGGGCGGGGGTGGAGATCCTTTCCCCCGGCTACCACGCCATCCGCAATGGCAACCGCAGCACCCTGCCCCCCCAGGCCGGTCAGCCGCCCTCCTGAGGGCCCGCCGAACCGGCCTCGTCCAACCCCTCAGAGCAACCGCTCCAGCCCATACACCAGCCCGCCCAGCTGGCGCACCTGGCGCACGCACAGCAGCACGCCCGGCATGTAGGCCGCGCGGTCGATCGTGTCGTGGCGCAGGGTGTAGGTCTCCCCCGGCGCGCCGAACATCACCTCCTGGTGGGCCACCAGGCCCGGCAGGCGGATCGAGTGCAGGCGCAGCCCACTCTCCCGCTGGCCGCCGCGGCAGCCCGGCAGGCTTTCGTGCTCCTCCACCTGCTGCGGGTTGAAGGCCTTGCCCAGCTCCTCCATCAGTTCGGCGGTCTTGATGCAGGTGCCGCTGGGGGCATCGGCCTTGCGGTTGTGGTGCAGTTCGGTGAGCTCGGCGTGGTCGTAGAAGCGGGCGGCGGCGGCGGCGGCCTGCTGCAGCAGCACCATGCCCACTGAGAAGTTGGGGATCACGGTCCCGCCGATCGAGGCCTTGTCGGCGAACTGGGCCAGATCGCCCAGCTGCTGCGGGCTCAGCCCGGTGGTGCCGATCACCGGATGTACGCCGTAGGCGATGGCGCCCCGGGTGTGCTCGTACACCACCGTGGGGTGGGTGAAGTCCACCAGCACGGCCCCCTGGCCCGGCCCGGCCTGACGCACCGCCTGGCTGGCCTGGCAGAGACAGCCCTCGAAATCGGCCGTCACCGCCACCTCCAGCTCCCCCAGACCCAGCTCCAGGCCCACATCCGCCCCCTCCTTGCCGGCGGTGGTATCGATCGCCCCCACCAGCTGGCAATCCGGCGCAGCAATCACGGCCTTCACCACCTCGGCCCCCATGCGGCCCAGGGCGCCGGCAACCACCACCGGGATGGGGGCAGGGGTGGCGGAGCTGGTCATGGTGGCAACCACGGGGGCGACGGTGTCTGGGCGCGAGCCTATGGCCCGGAACGAATTCCTCGCATCCCCGCAGAGACCTCCGTAGATTCGCCTTCATCGACTCGCCCCTGCGCATGTTCACCCAGGTCCGCTCCGCCAACCGCCGCGTCAGCCCCGGCGATGCGAACGGCAGGGCGGTGATGAGGGCCGTGTACGTGGTGCTCGAGCCCCAGTACCAGAACGCCCTCACCCTGGCGGCCACCTCCCTCAACGACCAGAACGGCCCACTGGCGATCGAACTGAGTGGCTATCTGATCGAGGAACTGCGCGATCCGGACAATTACGCCGATTTCTGCGCCGATGTGGCAGCGGCGGATGTGTTCATCGCCTCGCTGATCTTCATCGAAGACCTGGCCCAGAAGGTGGTGGAGGCCGTCGCTCCCCACCGCGACCGGCTGAAGGCGGCCGTGGTGTTCCCCTCCATGCCGGAGGTGATGCGGCTCAACAAGCTCGGCACTTTCTCGATGGCCCAGCTGGGCCAGAGCAAGAGCGCCATCGCCAGCTTCATGAAAAAGCGCAAGGAGGCCGGCGGCGCCGGTTTCCAGGACGCGATGTTGAAGCTGCTCAACACCCTGCCCACGGTTCTCAAGTACCTGCCGGTGGAGAAGGCGCAGGACGCCCGCTCCTTCATGCTCAGCTTCCAGTACTGGCTGGGCGGCACGCCGGACAACCTGCGCAACTTCCTGCTGATGCTGGCGGACAAGTACGTCTTCCCCCGCAGCGCCGCAGGCAACGCCGACTGGCCCGAGCTGCTGGTGGCCGATCCCGTCACCTTCCCCGATCTGGGCATCTGGCATCCCCTGGCGCCCGGGATGTTCGAAGACCTCAAGGAGTACCTCAACTGGAGCGCCAGCCGCCAGGACCTCTCCGAGCAGGCCCGCAAGGGCCCGGTGATCGGCCTGGTGCTGCAGCGCAGCCACATCGTCACCGGCGATGAGGCCCACTACGTGGCCGTGATCCAGGAGATGGAATACCGGGGCGCCACCGTGATTCCGGTGTTCTGCGGTGGGCTCGACTTCACCAAGCCGGTGAACGCCTTCTTCTACGACCCGCTCAATCCCGACATGCCCCTGGTGGATGGGGTGGTGAGTCTCACCGGCTTCGCCCTGGTGGGCGGCCCGGCCCGCCAGGACCACCCCAAGGCGATCGAGGTGCTCAAGAAGCTCAACCGCCCCTACATGGTGGCCCTGCCGCTGGTGTTCCAGACCACCCAGGAGTGGGAGGAGAGCGACCTGGGCCTGCACCCGGTGCAGGTGGCCCTGCAGATCGCCATCCCCGAGCTCGACGGCGCCATCGAGCCGATCGTGCTCTCCGGCCGCGACGACGCCACGGGCAAGGCCCACACCCTGCAGGACCGGGTGGACGCCATCGCCGAGCGCTCGATCCGCTGGGCCTCCCTGCGCATCAAGCCCCGCGCCGAGAAGAAGCTGGCGATCACGGTGTTCAGCTTCCCGCCCGACAAGGGCAACGTGGGCACCGCCGCCTACCTGGATGTGTTCGGCTCCATCCACCGGGTGATGGAGGAGATGGCCGCCAAGGGCTACGACGTGAGCGGCCTGCCCAAGACCAGCAAGGAGCTGATGCAGGCGGTGCTCAAGGATCCCGAGGCGATGGAGGGCTCGCCGGAGCTGGCCATCGCCCACCGCATGAGCGTGGCGGAATACGAGCGGCTCACCCCCTATTCCGAGCGCCTCGAGGAGAACTGGGGCAAACCCCCCGGCTCCCTCAACTCCGATGGCACCAACCTGCTGATCTACGGCCGCCACTTCGGCAACGTGTTTGTGGGCGTGCAGCCCACCTTCGGCTACGAGGGCGATCCGATGCGGCTGCTCTATTCCCGCAGCGCCAGCCCCCACCATGGTTTCGCCGCCTACTACACCTACCTGGAGAAGGTGTGGGGCGCCGATGCTGTGCTGCACTTCGGCACCCACGGCTCGCTGGAGTTCATGCCCGGCAAGCAGATGGGCATGAGCGAAACCTGCTATCCCGACTCGCTGATCGGCGCCCTGCCAAACCTCTACTACTACGCCGCCAACAACCCCTCGGAAGCCACCATCGCCAAGCGGCGCGGCTACGCCGAAACGATCTCCTATCTCACCCCCCCGGCTGAGAACGCCGGTCTCTACAAGGGGCTCAAGGAGCTGGGCGAGCTGGTGGGCAGCTACCAGCAGCTGCGCGAGGGCAGCCGGGGCGTGCAGATCGTGAACGCCGTGGTGGAAACGGCGCGCCAGTGCAACCTCGACAAGGACGTGTGCCTGCCGGAGGCGGATGCCTCCGAGCTGGATCTCGAGGCCCGCGATGGGGTGATCGGCGCGGTGTACCGCCAGCTGATGGAGATCGAGAGCCGACTGCTGCCCTGCGGCCTGCACACCATCGGCAAGCCGCCCACCGCCGAGGAAGCGATCGCCACCCTGGTGAACATCGCCGCCCTGGAGCGCGAGGAGGAGGGCATCCGCTCGCTGCCGGGGCTGCTGGCCGAGAGCCTGGGTCGCACCATCGCCGATGTGTACAAAGGCAATGACGAGGGCGTGCTGGCCGATGTGGAGCTCAACCGCCGCATCACCGAAACCAGCCGGACAGCCGTGGGCGCCATGGTGCGCTCGGTCACGGGCAGCGACGGCCGGGTCACGCTGCGACGCAACTTCGGCTGGCTCTTCGACTGGCTGAACTCGGTCGGCTTCAAGCTGCCCAGCCCCTGGCTGCGGGCCTGCTGCGGCGCCGGCTTTGTGAGCGTGAATTCCACGGAGCTCGACAAGCTCTTCGCCTATCTGCAGTTCTGCCTGGAGCAGGTATGCGCCGACCAGGAGATGCAGAGCCTGCTCAAGGCCCTCGATGGTGAATACGTGCTTCCCGGTCCTGGCGGCGACCCGATCCGCAACCCGGGCGTGCTGCCCAGTGGCAAGAACATCCACGCCCTCGACCCCCAGGCGATCCCCACCCGCGCCGCCATCGCCGCCGCCAAGGGGGTGGTGGACAAGCTGATCGAGCGCCAGAAACAGGAGCAGGGTGCCTGGCCCGAAACGATCGCCTGCGTGCTCTGGGGCACCGACAACATCAAGACCTACGGCGAGTCCCTGGCCCAGATCCTCTGGTTCATCGGCGTCAAGCCCGTGCCGGATTCCCTGGGCCGGGTGAACAAGCTGGAACTGATCTCCCTGGAGGAGCTGGGCCGCCCCCGCATTGACGTGGTGGTGAACTGCAGTGGCGTGTTCCGCGATCTGTTCATCAACCAGATGGCCCTGATCGACCAGGGCGTGAAGATGGCCGCCGAGGCCGATGAGCCCCTGGAGATGAACTTCGTGCGTCGCCACGCCCAGGAGCAGGCCGCCAAGGAGGGCATCTCCCTGCGCGATGCTGCCACCCGCGTGTTCTCCAACGCCAGCGGCAGCTACTCCTCCAACGTGAACCTGGCGGTGGAGAACAGCACCTGGGAAGAGGAGGGCGAACTGCAGGAGATGTACCTCTCCCGCAAAACTTTCGCCTTCAACGCCGACAACCCCGGCGAGATGAACCAGAAGCGAGAAGTGTTCGAGGCGGCGATGAAAACTGCCGACGTGACCTTCCAGAACCTGGATTCGGCCGAAATCTCGCTCACCGACGTGAGCCATTACTTCGATTCCGACCCCACCAAGCTGATCGCCGGCCTGCGCGACGACGGCAAGTCGCCAACGAGCTACATCGCCGACACCACCACCGCCAATGCCCAGGTGCGTTCCCTCAGCGAGACGATCCGCCTGGATTCACGCACCAAGCTGCTCAACCCCAAGTGGTACGAGGGCATGCTCAACTCCGGCTACGAGGGCGTGCGCGAGGTGGCCAAACGGCTCAACTTCACCCTGGGCTGGAGCGCCACCAGCGGCGCGGTGGACAACTTCGTGTACGAGGAGGCCAACGACACCTTCATCAACGACCCGGAGATGCGCCAGCGGCTGATGGACCTCAACCCCCACAGCTTCCGCCGCATCGTGGGCACCCTGCTGGAAGTGAACGGCCGCGGCTACTGGGACACCAGCGAGGAGAACATCGCCCAGCTCCAGGAGATCTATCAGGAGATCGAAGACCGGATCGAGGGCGTGACTGAAGGCTGAGTCCCTCGGCCAGCCCCGAACGCTCGCGGTTCGTTACGGAACTTCATAGAATGACGGAGGTCATCGAGCGGTCCTGGACGGTCCGCTTTTTTATTGGCCAATTACTGGCTAGGCCAGACCAGACCGAAGGTGCGGACCGGGCCAGCCCAGGCTGAAGCTCGCGACAATAAAGGACTCAAGAATCAGGCAGAGCCTCCATCAGAGGGCTTCCGGGGAAGTCAGCGTCTGAACAGCGGCGCCTGTCGCGGCACCGGACTCGTCAGCCCCCAGGCCAGCCACGATGCCGGCATCAAAGGAGAAGCGACCAGGCCCCAGCAACAGCAAGGCCGTGCTTGCGCCCAGATAGAGCACCACCAGCTCGAGCACGTAGATATTCAAGCCGGAGGTGAGGATGTGGTGGTAAGCCGCCACCGCCATGGTGCCGATCAGGGCCAGGGCTCCGAGCGGTGCCATCACGCCGAGAATCAGCAGCCAGCTGCCCAGCACCTCCGCATAGCCGGCCGCCTGGGCCATCAGCAGCGGGAAGGGCAGATGCAGCGGCACGACATAGTTGGCAGCGAAGCCGGCGGGGTCGGCCAGCTTGTCCTGGCCGTGGTGGATCATCATCAGCCCCACCGCCAGGCGCAGGGCCAGCAATCCCAGGCTGGCCACCACTCCCTGACCCAGCACGTATCTCTGCAGCCGCTGCAGCAGGGCAGGCCTGAGCAGGGCCGTGCCGGGGGCGGACTGAGCAGCGGGCGCGACCCCCGACTGGGGGGCGATCACCACGAACCAGAGGGCGACGGTGGCCGCGACGAAGCCCACAAAGAGCTCCATCAACAAGGGTGTGGACATCAGAACAGGACGACTCCGCCTATCCTGGCGGGAGACATTGCGAAACGTGAAGCAACTTGGGCCCGGCAGCGGACCTGGCGGACTGGTCGCTTCAGGAAATGCTTCTGGAACCTGTCTCCCCTGATACGTCAACCAGCAGAGCCATTTTTGTAAAATTTTGCAAGGGATCCGCCATCCCTGATCTCCTTGCACCCTTCCTTCCCATGACCGAATCCACCCCCTCCACCCGCTTCGGTTTCGTGGCTTTTGCCGAAACCTGGAACGGCCGTCTGGCCATGCTGGGTTTCGTGATCGGCCTCAGCACCGAACTGCTCACCGGCCAGGGCATCCTGGGTCAGCTGGGCCTGGGCTGAGGTCCTGCCTGAATGGCCCGTTCCACGCGAGCCAGGTAAACCGATGGACTCTCCCGGAGCACTTCTCTTTCTGTTGGCTCCGGCCGAGGCCCTCAGCTCTCACCGGCTCGACTGGGCGGCGATCAACCGGGTTCAGGCCCAGGGTGTGGTCGCCGCCTTCGCCCTTCGCATCATTTGCACCGGCGATCTCGCCGGCGAATTCCAGCGGGTGTGCGACGCGATCACTCCGCATTTCCAAACCGATCGCCTCTGGCTGGGGGTGTATAGGGAGGACGGAAGCAACGGCCCGGACGCCAAGCAATGGCAGCAGCTCGATCGCTTTCCCCTCAACGAGGCCCGCAATGAAACCTGCTGGTTCTATCCCACCAGCGACGGCCACTACCTGAGCTGGCGGCGGGAGCTCGCCGTGACCCTGGGCCCCGGCCGCGTGGTCGACCCAGGCCCCAATCCCGGCAGCGGCTACAACCGCACCGAGATTGCCCTGCTCTGGAGCCTGTTGGCCGACGACAGCATGCTCACCTGCGTAGGTGTCACCTATGGGGGCCGCCGCATCGAATGGCCCCTTCAGGTACGCAATTGGGCAGAAAGCGCGCTGTGGAGCGATTTTTCAGTGGACAGCCAACGAAATCCATCTTTGATTGCGCATAATGGCCGATTTGCTTCAGAAATAGCCAGTTAAAGAGATACTGTTAAGAGACTCGGGTGCGTAGATGGGTGATCCAATCTTCAGACCATGCGAATCAAAAGCAATACTCTGGACCGTTCGCGCAGCTGAGGCAGCTCGGCGCTCCCAACCTGCTGACCCTGGCAGCCGCCATCGCCCTGCTTGTGGTGTCTGGTGCGCTGTTGCTGCAGTTCACCCGGGTCCGGGCCCGGGAGGCGATCATTGAAGTGCGTACCCTCACCCTGAAATCGCCGATCGAAGGGGAGATTACGACCCTCGAACTTGAAGCTGGAGAAAGTGTTCAGAAAGGCCATTCCTTGTTTGAAGTCACCAACAGCCGTGTGGAAAAGCCGCGGGTGGGAGATCTGCAGATCGAGCTTTCGGCTGCCCAGGCAAAACTCCGCACAATCCAACTGCAGGAGGAACGTTCGAGCCGGATTCTGGCCGAAGCCGACCAGGACTTCCATGGACAGTCAAGCCTGCAGATCGCCAGGCAGAGGGAAGAATTGAACGTAGCCATTCAAAAGCGCCGCCAAGCAGAACAGGAAGCCTCCTTTGCCGAGAGGAACTATGCGCGGCGCAACCATCTGTACAACCAGGGGGCCATCGCATTCGACGAGGTGGATCGGGCTGCCACCAGTCTTGCCCAGGCACGCCAGGAAGTGCGCCTGAGTGAAAACAGAATCAAGGCCCAACAGCGAATTCTGGACGCTGCGGAAAAGAACCTCACCTTGATCGCAACCAGGGGCGGAGCCGATCCGGAAACATTCCTACGGGATTCAAGGATTCAACTGGAAACCATAGGTGAAGAGAAACAAGCCCAGGAATCTCGCATCAAGGAGATTCAGAACCAATTGAATCTCTCACTGAAGGAATACGAGACCAAGCGCTTTGCACGCGTAGCCAGCCCGAAGAATGGTGTAGTGTGGACCATCGATCACTATGCAGGCTCAAGCATCAAGGAGCAGGAAACGGTTCTCAGCCTGCTGGACTGCCGCGAGCGCTGGGTCAACACCTATGTAAGAGAGGGAGATATCAACAAAATTTCCATAGGTCAAAAGGCTGAAATCAGCCTGTATGGTTCAAAACATAAACTAAGGGGTAAGGTAAGCCTGATTCGGTCAGGGATCGGACGATCATCCACTGGCAGCGACATAATCCCACTTCTGCCGATCAATATGTATCGGGAAGCCCAGGTTAAAGTTTCGATCGACAATGATAGCAAGCTTTCCCAGGATCCAAGCCATCTCTGCTACTCAGGCTACACCGGCAAAGTTGCCTTTCTACCGTGAATAAAGGGGCCAAGGTAAGACTGATCAGCCAGGGCAAAGAGGAAGCCAAGAGTTTTGCGATCAACCCGATCATCTGGGGTCTTTTCGTCTTTTCTGCACTTACGTTCCTGGTCACCCTGGGGGCAGGCAATCTCAGCCTCGGCTGGCTGAGCCCAGTGCAATTGAATGATATTGAAACACAGTCCATCCCCTGGCTCTTTCAGGTCAACGACATCATCCGCGATGTCATTACGCCCATCGGCCTGTTTGTTTCGATCCTGATCGCAATTCACCTATGCCCACGCAATAAATACACCATTGCATTCGCCAATGGTACGCTCCTTTTTGTAGCATCACGATATATCATCTGGCGATTGCTCACAATCAACACGGCCCACGCCCTCAGCTTCGCGATGAGCCTGCTGATCTATCTGTATGAACTTCTATTTGTAGCAATTCTAGTAGCCGAGTTTATTCCATCCACCAGCTTCGAGCCAACCAAGAGAATTCGAGAAGCCAATGACTTGGTGACACAAACACACCAAGAAACAGCATCTGTAGACATATTCATTGCAACCTACAACGAACCAACTCGACAAATTCGGCGCTGCATTCACGCCTGCAAGTCCCAACTCTACCAAAACCGCACTATCTACGTCTTGGATGACGGCAATCGCGAAGAGATACGCACTCTAGCTCGTGAACTGAAAGTGGAATACATCGGACGCAGCGACAATGCACACCGGAAAGCAGGCAACCTCAACCATGGCTTAAAGCAGACAAACGGCGAATACAATCTCGTAGTCGATTGTGATTTCATCCCTTTTCAGTTACTTATTAATCGCACCCTCGGCTTCTTCAAAGATGAAAAGGTCGCCATGTACAAACACCCCAGCACTACTTCATGCCGGATTTCCATGCGCGCAACCTGGGCGTAGAAGCGTTGATGCCCTCAGACGTTGACATGTTTTACAACTACCAGCAGGTGATTCGAGATAACTATAATGCTGTAATTTGTGTTGGCACATCCTATCTGGCCAGGCGCTCTGCCCTGGAATCCATTGGCGGCTATGTCACAACATGCATCATTGAAGACCATCAAACGGGAACCCGCCTGCTCACCGAAGGATGGCGCATCATCTATCTCAATGAAATTCTGAGCGCAGGTGAAACCCCTGGCAATCTGCGTGACTATATCGATCAACGCCTTCGTTGGCTGCAGGGAAATCTCCAAATCCTGCTTCCATCAAGCCAACTTCCCATCTTCAACTCCGCCACAACGGGCTGGCAGCGGATCTTTTACCTTTTGCACTACGCCAGCAACTTCATGCCCGTGGGCCGGGCTTTCTTCATTTTTATTCCCCTGATCAGCCTTTATTTCGGCAATCAGTTGATTATCGCCCCCGTCGATGCCTATATCGCCTATGCCCTTCCTTTCATCCTGCTGCTGCATACCATCCCTGCCTGGTGTTCCGGCAATCACACCCATCAGCTATGGAGTGAGGTATATGAAACGATCACCTGCATACCCTGGACCGTTCGACTCCTGAAAATCCTCAAGGAACCCTTCCGGATCTATGGCAGAACGATCACCCCCAAGGACACACGATCCGACAGAAAACAGATCGACTGGCCGTTGGCACGCCATCTACTCCTATACATCGTCCTGTTTTTGCTGTTCTATCTGATCAGATTCGGAGCACCCATTCTTTTCCCTGGCTTCCTTGCCTACCCTGTTCAATCAGAAGGCCAGGAAATCATGATCATCTGGACCATCTACAACTTCTCCGTGGTGCTGGTGGCGCTGCTCTGTTGTGTTGAAAAGCCCTACCGCCGAAATTCCGAGCGCTTTTCCGTAGACATCATCACCCGGATCACTTCAGCCGAGCATGGCCTCACCTGCTGGGGTGCAACGCGCGAAATCTCAGAAACGGGAACTTCTATATCTATTACAACAGTATCCGCCGATCTCAGGAGCTTCGCCGAGTCTGGAAACGTTGAAGTGAATCTCATTGATCATGATCTCTGCCTGGGCGGACGGGTGGTCCGAACCACAACCAATTCCGATTCCCTTCCCACCATGAGCATCATGTTCAGCGAGCTCACGGAAGAGCAGGAATCGCGCCTACTGCAGATTATCTACAATCCCAAGAATGCATTTCTGCAGCCGCGCGTTCTCTCGGTGGGCAGCTCCGTGTTGCTCTACATCCAATCCATGTTCAAGAGCAGTTCGTTGCTGCAATCCTTCCGATCCTGAGCTCGGCAACCCCTCAACGGGGTTTCGGGTCTGCCGAGCCGCGGCGCAGGGCGTTGCAGATCGCCTCGAAGGCCGGTTTGGGCCGGAGGTCCTGATCGAAGGGCAACGGCCGCTGGGGGGTGCCATCGTGCCTGGGTTCCCGCTGATTGAGCCAGCTGTACCGATCGGTCAGCCCCCATTGCACGACTCCCTCCACGGCGGGCTCCGCAAGCAGCACCGTGAGAAAGTCGCGATAGAGCTGGGCAATCCTGCTGTCCCGCTCAGCGGCGGAGCCCAGCAGATCGTGGTCGTTCACATCGAGCTCCGTGATCACGACCTGCAGATCGAGCCTGCGCAGTTCGGCGAGGAAGGCCGGCAGGGTCGCAAAGGTGGGGCCCACGGCTGAAGCCCGCAGGTGGGCCTGCAATCCGATGGCATCCAGCGGCACGCCCTGGCGGCGCAGATCCCCCACCAGCTGGAGCAGACTTTGCCGTTTCAGCACGCTGACGGGATCATCGCCCTCGAGCCCATACTCATTGATCACCAGCTGGACATCGGGATCGGCGGCCCGGGCCCAGCGCAGGGCGTCCGCGATGTAGTTCGGTCCAAGGGCCTGGAGCCAAAGGGTGGGGCGGAGCCCCTGGCCATCGGCGGCCAGCGGTTCGTTCACCACGTCCCAGGAGTGGATGCGACCGCGGTAGGTGCCCACCAGCCAGACGATGTGGTTGCGCAGAAGCTGCGCCCGGGTGTCGGCTGCCGCCGCTGTCACCCAGCCCGGCAACTGTTCATGCCAGACCAGCGGGTGTCCGCGGACGCGCGTGCCGCTCGGGGCGAACCGGGCCACGATTGCGTCGAAGTCGTCCAGCCGCCGCACCCCTGGGCTGGGGTTCACCACCTCCCATTTGAGCGCGTTCTCGGGCACCACCAGCCGGGCATGGGTTCGCACCAGCTGCACGGTGGCAGCGTCATCGAGCCACGGCCGGTCCACACTGGTGCCCCAGTACCACTGGCGCTGGGAGGCCAGCAGGCCGAGGGAGGCGCAGGGCTGGGGAACGGCCGCCCCCGGGGCCCCGGTAACCGGCAACGAGGCAGCAGGGCTGAGCAGCAGCCAGCCACTGGCCGCAAGCCCCCCCCAGCCCAGGCAGCGGCGGGGCCCCTCGCCAGCGCTCATGGCCCGCCGCCAGCCGGAGCCGAGCCCGCCACCGCCGACGCCATCCGTACCACCTGGACGATCGGGCCCACATCGTGCACCCGCAGCACGGCCACCCCCTGGCTCGCCGCCAGAGCGCAGACGGCCGCCGT
The DNA here is from genome assembly GCA_943368005.1 of Bradyrhizobium ivorense. Classification (GTDB taxonomy): domain Bacteria; phylum Cyanobacteriota; class Cyanobacteriia; order PCC-6307; family Cyanobiaceae; genus NIES-981. The sequence continues at coordinate 33,046 of CALRKN020000010.1, forward strand.
GCCCCAGAGGCGGGCCCGCGGCCGCGGCTCGTGCAGCACGGCGCCGATGAACCGCTTGCGCGAGGGGCCCAGCAGCAGGGGGTAGCCAGCGCTCGCCAGCTCCGGCAGACGGGCCAGCAGCGCCAGGTTGTGGTGGGTGGCCTTGGCGAAGCCCAGGCCCGGATCCCAGAGAATCTGCTCCGCCCCCACCCCGGCGGCTCGCACAGCGTCGCTGGCGACGTGCATCGCAGCGCGCACCTCGCCCACCACGTCGCCGTAGTGGGCAAGCCCATCCATGGAGCGGCTGTCGCCGCGGCTGTGCATCAACACATAGGGACAGCCCGCCTGGGCCACCAGCGCCGCCATCGACGGATCCCGCAGGGCACTGGCCCCCCGCACATCGTTGATCCAGTCGGCTCCTGCCGCAAGCGACGCCGCCGCCACCTCGGCGTGGAAGGTGTCCACCGAGAGGGTGGCCCGGGGATGGGCGGAACGGATGGCCTCCAGGGCAGGCAGCAGCCGCTCCAGTTCGCCCGCCACACCCACCATGGCGGCGCCGGGTCGGGTGCTCTGGCCCCCCAGGTCGAGCACGTCGGCCCCCTGGGCCAGCAGCCGCCCGGCCGTGCGCACGGCCTGCTCCACCCCCAGGATGCGGCCGCCATCACTGAAGGAATCCGGGGTGAGATTCATCACCCCCATCACCAGGGGGCGCTGGCCCCAGCGGAAGCCGGGTTCGGCCCGCAGCGGCCCGATCACACCCGGGCAGGCACCTGGTAGTTGGCGATCCGGGCAAAGCTCTCGGCCTGCAGCGAAGCGCCGCCCACCAGCACCCCGTCGATCTCCTCCTGATCCATCAGGTCGTCGATCGTGGCCGGATTCACCGAACCGCCGTACTGCACCACCACCTCGGGATTGCCCACCCAGCCCCGGATCAGGCCGCAGATGCGGTTGGCCTCCTCGGCGGCACAGGTCTTGCCTGTGCCGATCGCCCAGATCGGCTCGTAGGCCACGATCAGGCTGGTGGGATCCACATCCTCCAGGCCCTGCTCGATCTGGCGGTGGATCACCCGCTCCGTTTCACCGGCCTCCCGCTGGTCGAGGCTCTCACCCACGCACAGAATCGGGATCAGGCCGTGGCGCTGGGCGTTGCGGGCGCGCAGATTGATCTGCTCGTCGCTCTCGCTGTAGTACTTGCGCGGCTCGCTGTGGCCCAGGATCGCGTGGCTCACCCCGTGCTCGAGCAGCATCAGCGCCGAGATCATGCCGGTGTAGGCACCCTGGTCCTCCCAGTGCACGTTCTGGCCGGCGATGGCCACCCCGGCCCCCTCCAGGTGGCGACAGAGGGTGGGGATCGAGGTGAACGGCGGGGCGATCACCACCTGGCGACCGGCCGGCAGCTCGGCGATCAGGGGTCGGAAGGCGGCGGCGAAGGCCCGCGTCTCGGCGCAGGTCATGTGCATCTTCCAGTTGCCGGCGATCACGGTCTGACGGTCGGCCTTGCGCACCATTGCGTACCCAGTGGACTGGGTCCAACGCTAATCGCAAGACTGGCTGCTGCCCCGCTCAGGCGCTGGGCAGGGGCATCACCAGCAGATCCCGCCCATCGAGGCTCACCGTGTCCCCCACGGCGAGCTGCCGGCCGCGGCGGGTCTCGATCAAGCCATTCACCCGCACGTCGCCCCGCTGAACCCGCAGCTTGGCCTCACCGCCGGTGGCCACCAGCCCCTGGTATTTGAGGTATTGATCCAGTTTCCAGGCCATGCAGGTCGGGGATGCAGGAGGGACCGGTGAAGGGGTGGCCGCAGGGGAGACCTAGCGTGCGCCGATGCTGTCCCCATCCTCCCAGGCCGCTCCAGCCCTGGGCCGCAGCGTGGCCCGGATCTGGCCGCTGCTCCGGCCCCACCGGCGTCGCCTGGCGGCGGGGGGGGCCTGTGTGGTGGTGTACGTGGCCTGCTGGCCCCTGCTGGCCCTGCTGGCTGGCCAGCTGATTCCCGCCATCGGCGCCGGCGACCTGGACGCGAGCCTGCGCACGATCCTGCTGGCGCTGCTGGTGTTCCTGGCGCAGAAACTGGCCCAGTTCGGCCAGGACACCCTGCTGGCCGATCCCGCCCTGCGGGTGAGCCAGACGCTGCGCCAGCAGCTGTTTGCCCGGCTCCAGCAGCTGCGCTTCAGCTCCCTCGACAAACTCTCCGCCGGCGACCTCACCTACCGCCTCACCGAGGATGCCGACCGGGTGGGGGAGGTGATCTACAAGACGATCCACGACACCCTGCCCAGCGCCCTGCAGCTGCTGGCCGTACTGGCCACGATGCTGTGGCTCGACTGGCCCCTGGCCCTGGCCACCCTGCTGCTCGCGCCGCTGGTGGCCCTGCTGGTGAGCAGTTTCGGTGCCCGCGTGCTGGCCGCAGCCGAACGCAGCCAGCACCAGGTGAGCGAGCTGGCCGGCCTGCTGGCGGAGGCCATCGCCGGGCTGCCCCTGGTGCGGGCCTACGCCGCCGAACCCTGGCTGCAGCAGCGCTTCAACCACGAAGTGGAGGAGCACCGCAGTGCCCGCTACCGCACCTTGCGCCTGCTGGCCCTGCAGCATCCGGTGGTGGGCTTCCTGGAGGCCCTCGGCATCCTCACGGTGCTGCTGATCGGCGCCTGGCGCATCCAGAGCGGCCAGCTGGATGGCCCTGGCCTGAGCAGCTACGTGGCCGCCCTGCTGATGCTGATCGACCCGATCGCCCACCTCACCACCAACTTCAACGAGTTCCAGCAGGGCCAGGCTTCGCTCCAGCGCCTGCGGGCGATCGAGGCCGAACCGGTGGAATCCCCCGACCGCGCCTCAGCCCAGCCCCTGGGCGTGGTGCAGGGGCGCTTGCAGCTGCAGGGGGTGCGGTTCAGCTACGACGACCAGAGGCCGGTGCTGAGCGATCTCCACCTGGAGGTGGAACCCGGGCAGGTGGTGGCCCTGGTGGGCCCTTCCGGGGCGGGCAAGACCACTCTGTTCTCCCTGTTGCTGCGCTTGAACACCCCGCAGCAGGGCCAGGTGCTGCTGGACGGCCAGGACCTGGCCGACCTGCGGGCCCGGGACCTGCGCCACACCATTGCCCTGGTGCCGCAGCAGAGTCCGGTGTTCGCCGGCACGATCGCCGAAGCGATCCGCTTCGGGCGGCCCGCCAGCCAGGAGCAGGTGCGGACGGCGGCCCGGCTGGCCAACGCCGACGGCTTCATCGAGGCCCTGCCCGATGGCTACCAGAGCCGACTGGAGGAACGGGGGCGCAACCTCTCCGGCGGCCAGCTGCAACGGCTCGCCATCGCCCGCGCCGTGGTCGGCAATCCGGCCCTGCTGCTGCTCGACGAAGCCACCAGTGCCCTGGACGCCGAGGCGGAGGAGGCCGTGCAACGGGGGCTGGAGCTGGCGATGGCGGGCCGCACCGTGCTGGTGATCGCCCACCGGCTGGCCACGGTGCAACGGGCGGATCGGATCGTGGTGCTCGAGGCCGGACGGATCGTGGAGCAGGGGAGTCACAATCAGTTGCTGGCCGCAGGGGGGCGCTACCGCGATCTCTGCCGCCGCCAGTTCATCCACCTCGACCCCTGAGTGCAAGACCGATGGCCTGGGAATACCGGGTGATCCACATCAACGTGGAAAGTGGCAACCCCCCCGAGCCACCCTCGCCGAAGGCGGACAGCGAGCGGCTGGGCGGTGCCCTCAGCCCCGAGTACCTGCGCCGCGAATTTCCCCAGCAGTACAGCGGTGCCGGCGCTCAGCCCCGCCATCCCGCCGAACAGCTCCAGTTCTTTCTCAATGCTCTCGGCCGCGATGACTGGGAGATGGTGGAAGCGGCCCAGGTGGGCCCCCTGCTGATGTTCTTCTTCAAACGGCCCCTCAGCCGGGGCGGCGGCGCGGGAGCGGGGTCTGCCGGGGGCTGATCCCTATCCTGAGTGCGACCGAATCGGAGCCCTGCCCCTTGGATCCCAACGCCCAGCAGCAACCCCCCGTGCTCACCTTCGAGGGCCAGCGCTACGACCTCAACTCCCTGCCCGATGACGTCAAGGAACTGGTGCGGGGGATGCAGGTGGCCGATGCCCAGCTGCGCATGCACGAGGACACCCTCAAGGTGCTGGCCGTGGGTCGCCAGTCGATGGCCATGCAACTGAACGAGAAGCTCAAGGCGGTTGCTCCGCTGCCCTGAGGCTCTGCAGAAAGGGTCCCACTCCATTGCTGGAGCGGGACCCAGGTGGATCAGGCCAGCGGTTCCAGGGCCTCGAAGCGGAACAGCTCCCGGCCGACCGGCGCCTCGCCGAAGGCTTCGCTCTCCACCAGCCGCTCGTTGAGCACCCAGGGGCCGCCTTCCACCAGGGGCACGAAGGTGTCGGTGAAGCGGCTAAGGCCGCCCTTGGGCTCCCCGCTGGCCGGATCGGTGTAGCGGCTGGTGTAGCTGCGGCTGAGGTAGCCACTGCCGGTGTGGGTCACGCTCTCGGTAAAGATCGTCACCACCGTGCCGTGGATGTGGCGGTGCACCATCGTCACCACATCCTGCTTGATGCGGTAGCGGTCGCCTGCGTTCTTGCCGCCCACGATCACCTCCGTACCCACCGCGTCGGTGTCACCGGCGGTGAAGGTGTTGGCACCGTGGGTCTGTTCGAAGCTGCGGCGCACCCGGTGGATCGCCACCTCCCACAGCTGGGAGGCCAGGGCCTTGTGAATGGCCTCATCGGCAATGCCCTCCACCTGGGCCTTCAGATCGGCCCCCACCACGAAGGTGCCCTCGGCGCGGCGGCCCAGTTCACCCTCGGCCCCGGACTGCTCCCACACGCAGCGGCCACGGTAACCGCCGAAGCCGGGCTCCCAGGTGTAGCGGTTCTCGTAGGCGGCACGGAAAACGCTGGTGGCGTCGCTGCCGGGGGCGATTGCAGCGGGGCTGGGGGCGATGGTCACAGGGGCGATCAGGGTGGTATCCGTAACCCTAGGGGGTCTGCTCAGCCCCTGCCCCCACGGGGCTGGCGGCGGGTGGCGGCGCCGTGCCGGCCCTGTGAATGTCCTGGAGGGCATTGATTTCCAGGTGCTGCTGCTGCAGGGCGGCGATCGCTTCCACCGCGGCGCGGGCACCGGCGAGGGTGGTGACCGTGGGCACGGCGTAGTCGAGGGCGGCGCGGCGCAGATAGCGGTCGTCGTGGGTGGCCTGACGGCCAATCGGCGTGTTGATCACGAGCTGGATGCGTCCGGAGCGGATCGCGTCCTCGATGTTGGGACGGCCCTCGTGCACCTTGAGCACGGGTTCCACGCTGAGGCCTGCGGCGATGAGCACGGCCGCGGTGCCGCTGGTGGCGGTGAGGCGGAAGCCCTCGTCGGCCAGGCGGCGGGCCACCGGCACCAGGGCCGGCTTGTCGCGGTCGTGGGTGGAGAGAAACACCGTGCCAGCGGTGGGCAGGGCCTCATTGGCGGCCAGCTCCGCCTTGGCAAAGGCCATGCCGAAGCTGCTGGCGATGCCCATCACCTCGCCGGTGCTGCGCATCTCCGGCCCCAGCAGGGTGTCGGAACCGGGGAAGCGCTTGAAGGGCAGCACCGCCTCCTTCACCGTCTGCAGTGGCGGCACCGGCTCGGCGGTGAGGCCCAGCTCGGCCAGGCTCTGGCCGGCCATCACCCGGCTGGCCAGCTTGGCCAGGGGTACGCCGGTGGCCTTGGCCACGAACGGCACGGTGCGGGAGGCCCGCGGGTTGGCCTCGATGATGAACACCCGCTCCACCCCTTCCAGGTCGCGCTGCACGGCGAACTGGAGATTGATCAGGCCGCGCACGTCGAGGGCCAGGGCCAGATCCTTGCTCCACTGGCGGATCGTGGCCAGGGCATCGGTGCCCAGGCTCACCGCCGGCAGGCAGCAGGCCGAGTCACCCGAGTGGATGCCGGCCGGTTCGATGTGCTCCATCAACCCGCCGATCACCACCGTGCCGGTGGCATCGCAGAGGGCATCCACATCCACCTCGGTGGCGTTCTCCAGGTATTGGTCGATCAGCACCGGGTGGTCGGGCTCCACGTTCACCGCCTCGGCCATGTAGCGGTTGAGCTCGCTCTGGTCGAACACCACCTCCATGGCCCGGCCCCCCAACACGTAGCTGGGACGCACGACAACTGGATACCCGACAGCCGCCGCCACCGCCCTCGCTTCCTCGTTGGTGCGGGCCAGGCCGTTGCGGGGCTGGCGGATGTCGAGGCGGCGCAGGATCGCCTCGAACTGCTCCCGGTCCTCAGCGGAGTCGATCGACTCGGGCGACGTGCCCCAGATGCGGGTGCCGGTGGCCACCCCCTCCGGGCCCTCCAGCCAGCGCAGCAGGGGAATCGCCAGCTTCAGCGGGGTCTGACCGCCGAACTGCACGATCACCCCCTCGGGCTTCTCGACCTCGATCACGTTGAGCACGTCCTCCAGGGTGAGGGGCTCGAAGTAGAGGCGATCGGAGGTGTCGTAGTCGGTGGACACCGTTTCCGGGTTGCTGTTCACCATCACCGTGGCGAACCCCGCCTCCCGCAGGGCGAAGGAGGCGTGCACGCAGCAGTAGTCGAACTCGATCCCCTGGCCGATGCGGTTGGGGCCGCCGCCGAGGATCATCACCTTGCGCCGCGCTTCGGGCTGCACCTCGTCCTCCGGCGGCACCGGCTGCAGGGCGCCACTGGCGTCGATGCGCTCCAGGGGTCGTTCGTAGGTGGAGTAGTGGTACGGCGTGCTCGAGGCGAATTCCGCGGCGCAGGTGTCCACCGTCTTGAACACGGCCCGGATGCCCAGGGCCTGGCGGTGGCGGCGCACGGCCAGCTCCTCGCTGCCGGTGGCCCAGGCCATCTGGCGGTCGGAGAAGCCCAGTTGCTTGAGCTCCAGCAGGGCCGGCCCATCCAGCTGGGCCAGGCTGCGGCCCCGCAGCAGGCGCGCCTCGGCCTCCACGATCCCGCGCAGCTTGGCCAGGAACCAGGGATCGATCGCCGAGAGCCGGTGGATCTCGGCGTCGCTGCGGCCGGCCAGCATGGCGGCGCGCACGGCGAAGATCCGCTCGGGCGTGGCGGTGCGCAGGTCCCGCTCCAGGCCGGTGGGATCGGGGGCGAGGGCGGGATCGCTGGCGGCATCGACGCGGTCGCAGCCCCAGCCGGCGTGGCCGGTTTCCAGGGAGCGCAGCGCCTTCTGGAACGACTCCTCGAAGCAGCGGCCGATCGCCATCGCCTCCCCCACCGACTTCATCGACGTGGTGAGCACCGCCGGGCTGCCCTGGAACTTCTCAAAGGCGAAGCGGGGGATCTTCGTGACCACGTAGTCGATCGTGGGCTCGAAGCAGGCGGGCGTGGCGCCGGTGATGTCGTTGACGATCTCATCGAGGGTGTAGCCCACCGCCAGCCGGGCGGCGATCTTGGCGATCGGGAAGCCGGTGGCCTTGGAGGCCAGGGCCGAGGAGCGGCTCACCCGCGGGTTCATCTCGATCACGATCACGTCGCCGTTGGCGGGGTTGATCGCGAACTGGATGTTGCTGCCGCCGGTGTCCACGCCGATCTCGCGGATGATGGCGATCGACTGATCCCGCAGCCGCTGGTATTCCCGGTCGGTGAGGGTCTGGGCCGGCGCCACGGTGATCGAGTCGCCGGTGTGCACCCCCATCGGATCGAGGTTCTCGATCGAGCACACGATCACCACGTTGTCGGCGCTGTCGCGCATCACCTCCAGTTCGAATTCCTTCCAGCCGAGCAGGGACTGCTCGATCAGGATCTGGCTCACCGGGCTGGCCTCCAGGCCGCTCTTGCAGATCGCCTCGAATTCCTCCGGGTTGTAGGCGATGCCGCCCCCGCTGCCCCCCAGGGTGAAGGCGGGCCGGATGATGCGCGGATAACTGCCGATGGTCTCCCCCACCGCCAGCGCCTCCTCGATCGACTGGGCGATCCCGGAGGGGCACACGGCCACGCCGATCCGCTCCATCGCCTCCTTGAACAGCAGCCGGTCTTCGGCCATCTGGATGGCCGCCAGGTTGGCGCCGATCAGCTCCACCCCGTACTGGGCCAGGGTGCCGTTCTCGGCCAGGGCCACCGCCAGGTTGAGGGCGGTCTGGCCACCCATGGTGGGCAGCAGGGCATCGGGCCGCTCGATCTCGATCACCCGCGCCACCACCTCGGGGGTGAGCGGTTCGATGTAGGTGCGATCCGCCATGTCCGGATCGGTCATGATCGAGGCCGGGTTGCTGTTCACCAGCACCACCTCGTAGCCCTCGGCCCGCAGGGCCTTGCAGGCCTGGGTGCCGGAGTAGTCGAATTCACAGGCCTGGCCGATCACGATCGGTCCGGACCCCAGCAGCAGGATGCGACGCAGGTCCGTGCGGCGGGGCATGGGCGAAGGCTGCAGGCCAAACCCGTCAAGCCTCTCACGGGCCGCGCCGGCCGGTGGTGCGCACCGACCCTGGTTCCATGGGACGGATGGCTAACGTGGACCTTGACGTAAATGCCCGTTCCATGAGTGAACTCCAGCGCCTCAAGGGGTTGCTGCCGCCTGAAATGCAGAGCTGGGTGTTCGTGGAAGCCGCGGCATCGATCGATCCACCCCTGATCGCGATCGAGGAGATCGGCAGAGATGAGATCGAGATCCAGCTGGATCTGGAGAAATGGGATGCCCTGGCCATCGACCACCGCAACCTGCTGTTCTGGCATGAGGTCGGTCGGATCCAGAACGACGCGGTGCCCCGGGACGGCTGGGAAATGGCGGCCCTGGCGATCGGTCTGGGCGGCGCTATCGGCGAACTGTGGGTGCAGGACGGCCTGCTGCTGCTGATGGCCCTCGGCCTGTCCGGCTTCGCCGGCTACCGCCTGTATCTCAAAAACAACGCGGAGAAGCGGCTGGCCGATGCCATCGCCGCCGACGAACGGGCGATCGATCTGGCCTGCCGTTTCGGCTACACCTTGCCCAACGCCTACAAGAGTCTGGGGGGCGCCCTCAAGGATCTGGCGGAGCAGACCCGCAAGAAGAAGAAACGCTCCTTCTACGACGACCGTCTCGAAGCGCTGCGCAAGAGTGCAGGTCGGGCCCGGGCCGAAATGGCCCAGCAACAGGGCTCCCGCCAGTCCGTCACCAGTGAGAACGTCTATGGCTGATGCCCCGCTGGGCGCCGCTGCCACCAACCCGATTGCCCAGCCCTCTCCCCGGCAGCCCGATCCCGGCACTGAGGCGATAGCCCGCCTGGCCGCCGAGGCCTGCGACGACCGCAAGGCCGTGGACATCCGGCTGATCCGGGTGGAGGAGGTGAGCTCCCTGGCCGACTGGTTCGTGATCTGCAGTGGCCTCTCCGACGTGCAGGTGCGGGCCATCGCCCGTTCGGTGGAGGACACGCTGGAGGAGCAGCTGGGGCGGCTGCCGCTGCGCCGGGAAGGCCAGCGGGAGGGCAGCTGGCTTCTCCTCGATTACGGCGAGGTGATCGTGCATGTGCTCACCCCCAGCGAGCGCGACTACTACGACCTGGAGTCGTTCTGGGGCCACGGCGAACAGGTGCGCTACCTAAGCTCCACGTCAGCCACCAACCCTTGAGGCCATGGGGGACGCCCGCGGCACCACCGGCGACCGACCCGGCCACGCCAGCGCCACCTGCCCGGTACCGCCCGCCCAGCGTCCCCTGCAGCAATATGAGGAACTGCGCGATTCCTGGTTCTTCGCCTGGCCCAGCCGGGGGAACGGGGGTCTGAGCCGGGCCCTCACGGTTGCCTGGCTGGTGGCCTTGCCCCCCAGTCTCCTGGTGGCCAGCGGCAGTTGGGTGCTGCGCTACAGACCCCTCGAACTGGGGCTGGCGGCGGCCGTGGCCGCCGCCCTGCTGCCGGTGCTGCTTCTGGTGCGGCAGTGGCTGGGCTGGCACTCGATCCACCGCCGCCTGGTGAGCGAGAGGGTGGAGTACGAAGAATCCGGCTGGTACGACGGCCAGGTGTGGGAGAAACCGCTCAGCTGGCGCCAGCAGGATTTGCTGGTGGCCCAGCATCAGGTGCGTCCCGTGCTCGCCCGCCTGGATCGTGCCCTGGCCCTCACGGCGGCGCTGATGCTGGTGGGCACCGGGCTCTGTCAGGCTTTCTGAGCCAATCCAGCCTCCCTGAAGCGGTTTGCCTTCATGAGCCTCTCCCCGAGCTTCGGCACCCCGGCGGCCCGCACCGGCATTCCACCACTGGAGGTGCGCCTGTTGCGCAATGGGATTGCCGAGTCGCGGCACCGGGTGCACGCGGTGGTGTGCGATGCCCGCGGCCGGGTGCTGATGCGGGCGGGGGACCCCCAGCAACTGAGCTTCATCCGCTCGGCCCACAAACCCTTCCAGGCCACCGTGTTCGTGGCCAGTGGCACCGCCGAACAGGCCGGCAGCGGCGAGCGGGGCCTGGCCATCGCCTGCGCCTCCCACGCCGGCACGGCCCTGCATGCCCGCGAGGCGTTCCGGCTGCTCTGGGGTGCCGAAATAGAAGCCGATCAGTTGCAGTGTCCGGTGCCGCAGGGGGGCACCAGTCCGCTGCAGCACAACTGCTCCGGCAAGCATGCGGCCTTTCTGGCCACCTGCCGGCGCATGGGCTGGGCCACCGAGAGCTACCTGCAGACCGACCACCCCCTGCAGCGCGAGGTGCTCAAGCGCACCGGCGAGCTGCTGGGCCTACCGGCGGCGGAACTGGTCACGGCCCGTGACGACTGCGGAGCCCCCACGGTGCAGCTGCAGCTGGCCCAAATGGCCCTGTTGTTCGCCCACCTGGGCGCGGGCGAGCAGGCCGACCTGGAACAGCTCAGCCGGGCCATGCTCAGCCACCCCGATCTGGTGGCCGGGGAAGGTCGGTTCGACACCGAACTGATGCGCCATGGCCACGGCCAGGTGCTGAGCAAGGGGGGGGCCGAAGGCATCCAATGCCTCAGCCGGGTGGGGGCTGGGATGGGAGTGGCGATCAAGGTGGAGGACGGCGCCTCCCGCGCCAAGCAGGCCGTGGCGCTGCATCTGCTGGAACAGCTCGACTGGCTCACCCCCATGACCCTGGAGGAGCTGCGCCAGCAGTTCCTGCAACCGGCCCCCCATCTGCAGCTGGAGGTGCGGGGCGAGCTGCGTTTCGACTGAGCCCGTGCGCCGGCTGCACCGGTAGCCGGCGACACCAGACTGGTACAATTCAGGAGTCACCGCGGGGTAGAGCAGCCTGGTAGCTCGTCGGGCTCATAACCCGAAGGTCGCGAGTTCAAATCTCGCCCCCGCCACCAAATCCAGAAGCCCCGGCAGTGCTCCTGCCGGGGCTTTTGTTTTGCCCGCTGTCCTGCCGAACGCTTCTCTGCTGGCCCTGCCTGCTGGCTAAGCCAGGGGGCAGGGCCAGCACGAACCCGGCGGAGCCCCGCAACGGCGCTGCCGCCGGCGGGAAGGTCCCACCTCTGGCCCCCCAGGGCCAATATCGTGCCGAGAAGGGTGCGTTGACCCTGCACCTGCGCGATCTCTTCCATGCCGTGATCAACGCCGTGATCGACATGATGAGGGCCCAGCGGAACCCAGAGTCGGGGAGAGGGGCCGGCTCAGCACCTTGGGAGTAGGGGGTTGTCCCCAGTCGTGGTGGCATGCTTCATTCCACCATGGAGAGCTCCTCAGCGCTGGAGTATGTCCATGGGGTATCCCTGCTGCTGCAGAGCCTGCTCCCACAGAACCAACGCCACCGAACCAAAGCCACCGAACCAACGGATTCGCCCACCCCTGAACTGCTGTCGTGCTGGACTGCGTGCTGGTCGAAGATGAACCCCTGCTGCGCCAGCTGCTCACAGAGGTACTGCAAAGTCACCCGGCCATCCGCATGCTGGGCAGCGTAGGCACCGCCGCCGAAGCGATCACCCTGTGCAGCGAACAGATCCCAGACCTGCTGGTGCTGGATCTGAATCTTCCGGACGGCAGGGGGGTGGACGTGGCCCTGGCCGTCTGCGCCCGGCGAGCGGACACCCAGGTGGTGGTGCTCTCAGCGGAGGCCGGCTGCTTTGTGTGTCCGCCGGAACTGCGACCGCTGCTGCGCGGCGTGATCGACAAGATCCATGCCTATGAGGCCCTGCCGGCAGAGATTGACGAGATCCTGGGCTGCAGGGCGCCATGATCCGGCCGATCCCCGGCAACGAGCCCCCTGGCGGCCCGCCGGACAACCGGCAAGCCGCTACCAGGCTCGCCCTGCTGCTGATCAGCCTGGTGGCCGCCAGCCTGGGCGCCCTGGCCTGGCAGCGCCTGCGCCCGGTGACGGTGGCGGTTGGGGTGGATCGGCCCCTGGTGTACGGCGGTGCGATTGATCCCTCCGACCTCAACAGCGCCCAGCTGTTCCTGGAGGAGCGGGGCACCAGTCCGATCCGGCTCAAGACGATGTTCAACAGTGCCGATCCCCGCCGGGGCCCGGCCGATGTGCAGACCCTGGTCAATCAGGGGGTGCGCTTCTTCATCAACACCCAGACCTCCAGCCATGCCGTGCCCAGCCTGGAGCTGTTCAGCAATGACCGGGCCCTGACGATCAATGTGTCAGCCACCAGCACAGCCCTGAGCCACCGCGACGACTTTTTTCTTCGCATCGTTCCGGATCTGGTGCAGGAACAACGGGCGATCGCCGCCCGGATCAACCAGCTGGGGGGAGAGCGCATCCTGGTGATGAGGGACAGCCGCAATGCCAGCTACACCGCGCCGGCCCTGGAGGAGTTTCTCCAGGCCCTGGAGGCGCAACGACCCTGGCAGGTCACGGTGCGGGACTTCAGTGCCGATACCTTCGATCAGAAACGGAAGCTGGACCTGGTGAGGCAGCCCTTCGACCTGCTCTACATCCTGGGCGGGGACTTTCTGCCCACGATCGGCAACCTGGCTCAACTGTTTCACCAGGCCAATCCAACGGCGCCGATCGTGCTCACCCCCTGGGCCCGTTCGCCGGCCCTGCTGGAGAATGCCGGTGATGCCCGCCGCCAGATCCTGATCGCCAGTCCCTACCCGGACCGCCGCGAGAACCGGGCCCTGGACCAGTACCTGAATCGCCACAGACAGCGGTTCGGCTACGAACCCTATGGCATGGGCATCGGCACCCGCCAGGCGATCGAACTGCTGGATCAGGCCTTTCGCAGCGGGTACCGCACCCCCGCCGCGGTCCGGCGCTACCTGCTGAACCAGCAGCCCCATCGCACCAGCCTGGGGTCGATCCACTTCACCCCCAGCGGCGATGTGGAGGGCCAGTACCACTTTCTGAGGGCCATCCCGTGAGAAGGCCGGTGAGCTTCTGGCGCTACACCCTGGGCCAGGAGCTGGCGGCCCTCGCGGTAGCGCTGGGCGTGCTCGTCTGCATGAGCTGGTTGAGCCTGCGGGAGCTGAACCGCCGCTATGTCGGCCTGCACCGCAACGATGCCGACCGGGTGCAGCTGCACCTCCAGGAGCATCTGAACGATGCGGTCCAGCAGTTTGTTCTCTTCCGCAGCCTCGAACCGGAAAGCCGCAAGAGGGTAACCGGCAACTTCTATAACAGTTTCTCTGATATCTATCAACTGGATTCTGAATTCCGGGTTATTCAGATCCACAAGCAACAACCGAATAGCAAGGTATTCAAAGGCTTTTCCTTTGCCGGCAGCCTGGTTGCCGACTACCTCCAGCAACAGACGAGCCGAAGCGGTTCCGGCGGAAAATCCAACATCCAGCCATCACCAATCATTCGCTCAGCTGAAGATGAAGTGGCCACTGTCTACCTGGGTCAACAGGACACTGACGGCAAGACCATCCTGCTGGGCCGCTTGAATCTCAACTACCTACAGAATTTCCTGCGTCGCGTCGCCTCGATCAGCGGTTCCCCCCTGCTGCTGGTGAATCAGGACGGCTTCGTGCTGTTCTCCAGCAGTCGCGACCTGGACGTAGCCAGCATCGACCTGCGCAATGCCCGCCATGACGGCGTGCCCGAACCGATCGAGATCGGCGGGGCCCGTTGGCTCCCGGTCGGTGGCAGTCACGGCAAGCTGGGCACCCTGTTCGTGACCCTCCTGCCCACCCGGCCCATGGAGGACCTGCGCCAGGTGATCGGACTGGCCACGCTGGTGGCCTCACTGGTGCTGGTGGCCATCGCCATCCTCAAGACCCGGCGGCTGCACACCCACGTGTTCAACCCGGTGCGCACCTTCGCCGACCAGCTGCAACGGGTGGAGAGCGGCAGCCTGCCCAACCCGGAGGAAGCGGTACAGAAGCGCCAGGGTCAGGGACAGGAGATCGCCCCTTCCGGCTTCCTGGAGATGCTGCTGATCCAGGACCGCTTCACGGCGATGCTGGCGGCGATTGAACAGAGGGAGAGCGAACTGCGCCAGGCCCTCCGCGCCAGCCTGGCCGCCGCCGCCGTGGGCCACGAGATCAAGCAGCCCCTCAGCACCATCCGGCTGCTGTGCCAGCAGGCCAGCCGCTGCCTGCCCACCACCACCAGCCTGGGGCCGCTGCTGGCCCAGCTGGACAGCGAATCGAACCGGGTGGCCCGCACCGTGGAGAGCATGCGCATGCTGCTGGGCAACGTGCAGAGCAACCAGGAACCCCTGGATCTGGCGAGCGCAGCCGCCAATGCCATCACCGTCACCCATCACCAGAGGCGGGTCCTGGGCGTGGAGTTCACGGTGGAGGGGCTGAAGGGAGGGGCCTTGGAGGAGTCGCCCCTGCCGGTGCTGGGCGATCCCATGCAGCTGCAGATCGCCATCAGCAACCTGCTGCGCAATGGCGCCGAAGCGGTGGCGGCGATGGCACCGGGGCAGCGAAGGATGCGGCTGCGGCTGGTGCGGCAGCCCGCCAGCAGCGACCATCCCTGGGGGCTGGCCGGCGTGGAAGTGGGCGACAGCGGTCCGGGCCTGCCCCAGGTGCGGGGGAATGGCTCCGGGTCCGATCCTGGGGGGGATCTGGGTCGCCAGCCCCTGCGCAGCACCAAGTCGGGCGGCAGCGGTCTCGGCCTGTTCGTGGTGCGCACCACCCTCGAGCAGCACGGCGGCTGGCTTCAGGCCGGTCGCTGCCCCCACCTGGGGGGGGCGGCGGTCAGTCTCTGGTTGCCGCTGCGCCCGGAGGAAGAGATTTAGGGTTCGCGGTTGTGCCCGCCCCATGCCGCCAGCAGCCGATGCAATCGTGGTGGGCTCCGGCGCCACCGGCGGCATCGCCGCCATGGTGCTGGCCGAAGCCGGCCTGCGGGTGCTGGTGCTGGAGGCCGGGGCCGAGCTGCCGGCGACGCGGGCCCTCGGCAGCGAGCCCGCCAACAGCCTGCGCCGCCTCGCGAACCTGAGCAGCGGCAAGCAGGCGCTGCAGCGGCACCACCCCGGCTACTGGAAGCAGAATCCCGACCTGTTCACCGACGAGCGGCTCAACCCCTACACCACCCCGGCCGACCAGCCCTTCCTGTGGACCCGGGGACGCCAGGTGGGGGGCAAGAGCCTCACCTGGGGCGGCATCACCCTGCGGCTGAGCGACTATGAATTCAAGGCGGCTGCCCGGGAGGGGGTCGGCCCCGGCTGGCCGATCAGCAGTGCCGATCTGGCCCCCTACTACGACCGGTTGGAGCGATGGCTGGGGGTGCGGGGCGCGCGCGACGGCCTTGCCCAGCTCCCCGATGGCTGTTTCGAGCCCCCCCTCCCCTTCACCCCCGCCGAGGCGCGGCTGGCCGAGGTGGTGCGTGACCAGCTCGCCTTGCCCTTCATCCACTCACGCGGCTTCAGCCTGCCCCGGCGCCCGGGCTGGCCGGTGAGCAGCAGTCCGGGCAGCAGCCTGGCCCGGGCCCTGGCCACCGGCCGCACCACGGTGCGCAGCCAGGCCGTGGTGAGCCATGTGCTGATGAGCGCCGACCAGCGCCAGGCCAGGGGCGTGGTGTTGGTGGATGGGCGCAGCGGGGCCCGGGAAGCCCTGGAGGCTCCGCTGGTGGTGCTCTGCGCCTCCACGATCGAGAGCCTGCGGCTGCTGCTCCACTCCAGCGAAGCGGAGCGCAGCGGTGGGCTGATCGACCCCTCCGGGAGTCTCGGCCGGGGGCTGATGGACCACATTTCCTGCTGCCGTTTTTTCTCCCTGCCCGACGCACCACCGGCCCTGGAGCAGGCCGAGCTCTCCGGCGCCGGCAGTTGCTTCATTCCCAACACCCTCAACCTCAGCGACCCGGGAGAGGAGCCCTTCCGGCGCGGCTACGGCATCTGGGCGGCGCTTCAGCGCTTCGACCCACCGCGCCTGCTGCGACGCCATCCCGACCAGGCCAGCGGCTTCCTGATCGGCCATGGCGAAGTGCTGGCCCAGCCGCAGAACCGGGTGAGCCTCAACCACGAGCTGCTGGATGCCTGGGGCCTGCCCACCCCCCACATCGCCATGGCCTGGGGAGACAACGAGCGGGCCATGGTGGCCCACATGCAAGGGCGCATGCAGGCGATCGTGGAGGCGGCGGGAGGCACGATCCGTGCCCTGGAAGACCTGTTCGTGCTGCCCCTGCTGGAACCCTGGGTGCGCCGGAGCTGGGCGGTACGCAGCGATGCCGCCCCGCCCGGCTACTACATCCACGAACTGGGGGGTGCGGCCATGGCCGCCACGGAGGGCGAGGGGGTGGTGAACGCCTGGAACCAGTGCTGGCAAGCCCCCAACCTGCTGGTGGTGGACGGTGCCTGCTGGACCTCGGCCGGCTGGCAGAGCCCCACCCTCACGGAGATGGCGATCAGCTGGCGGGCCTGCGCTGCGGCGGCCGAGCGACTCAAACGGGGCGAGGGCGGGCTGCTGGAGCGTGAACCGGTGTGCCCTTGCTGATGATCGTGCAGTTCTGGTGTCATTTGGCACAAATCCCAATGGGGGAGATCTGCACAATCACGGGGCGACCTGTAACGGGTCGGGCAAGGGAGAACTGAAGCGGGGGATGGCTCCTCCGCTTTTTTCTTTGCCGCTCTTCCCTGCCACCTTTCGAGGGCCCCCTGGTGAGGCGAGGGCCTGGCCAGGCATCGCCGCCCTCAACGCAGAAACAGCCCGTTGAGGTAGTGCTGGTTCACGCAGGCGTCCTTGCAGCCGTGCTGGAAGAGGAAGCTGGCGAGCGCTGAGGTGATCAGCCGGTACTGGTCCCAGTGGGGGTTGGCCTCGATGAACTGACGCATGCCATCGAAGAGCACCTCCGGCACTTCCGTTTCCAGGCTGATGGCGGGACCGGCGGCGTCAGGATCTGGGGCCATGGGGCGGGGCAGGCGGTTCAGGGCCCAGTACGCCACAGGGGCACCGGGAACGTCAAAGGGGCGCCGCCAGGCCGAAATCACATCAATTCAGCATGAGATCGGCCCATCTCACTGGGCTGGGGGAACGTCGCCCCAACCAGCATCGGGGCCGGGGCCCCACCGACCAAACCGTCAAGGGGTGGATCGGCGCACGGACACTTTCCCCAGCCGGGCCGGGGCCACTGGCCAGGCCGGCGGCGCGCTGGGGAAAACCACCGGGCACCGGGGGGAAAACGATACCCAGCTGGGGAGAGGGTCAAACGATCAGCGTTTCTGATTAGCGGCCGATCCAGGGCGCCCCATCCAGGCGCGAGACAGCTGAGCAGGCCGCGGCTCCCTGGGCTCCGGATCAGTCCCCAGCGGGACGCCACAGGGTGCGGGGGCCGAGCGGGTGATCGGCCTGCGGATAGGGAGCATGGTGCCCATGACCGTGGGCATGCGGGTGCTCGTGCGGGTGGTGGTGCGGGTGCGAAAGGTCCTGGCCGGGTGCGCCCAGCTGAATCGGCACCCCGTCGGGCTGGCAGGCACCGGTGCACTCCCGCTCGCAGAGGGTGCAGCTCTCCGTGAGACCCTCCACGTGGTGGTGGTGACTGTGCTGTGGATCGCCCACCTCGGTCTCGAAGCCGAGCACCTGGGCGCGGTACTTGCACAGGGAACAGTTCATCTGGGTGTCGCCGCGCAGCACCTCGTCCACCCGCTCGGCAAAGGTGTCCAGCACCTGGGGGTGATCGCCCAGGTAGGGCACCGGCAGAAACTGCACGCCGGGATGGTCGGCGGCCACCAGCTCAGTGTGCTGGCGGATCCGGCTCACCAGCACCCCGGAAAACAGGAAGTATGGAAACACGAGAATGCGGCGGAAGCCGAGCCGCACCGCATGGCGCAACCCCGGCTCCACCAGGGGGAAGGTCACACCGGAGTACACCGTCTCTCCCCAGCCGAAGCCCATCCCCTCCACCAGCATCCGGGTGACCTTGGCCACGTTGGAGTTGGCATCGGGATCGGAGGAACCGCGACCCACCACCACCAGCAGGGTGTCGTGCAGCGGCACGGGTGACTGGCCCGCCGTCGCGGCCGCCTGGTCGGCCCCCTCGAGCGTGGCGCGGATGCGGGCTCCGGCCGCCTGGATCATCTTGCGATCCACGCCCAGCTCCCGGCCGTAGTCCACCCGCAGCCCGGTCTCGGCGGCATAGGTGTTGAGTACGGAGGGGATGTCGTTCTTGGCGTGGCCCGCCGCGAACAACATCGCCGGGATCGCCAGGATGTGGTGCACGTTCCGCTGCCTCAGGGCCTCCAGCCCATCCCGCAGGATCGGCCGGGCAAACTCCAGGTAACCGTGTTCCAGGGGCAGGGGAGCCAGGCGGCGGCGCAGGGCCGCGGCCAGGTTGGCAAACTCCTCCACCGCCAGCCGGTTGCGGCTGCCATGGCCACACACCAACACGCCGATGGGACCGTGCGGTCCGATCAACGGGGCGGGAGAAGCGGAGGACTGCATGGCGAACGGCTGACCTCCCGACCCTATCTGCCCCCGCCGGCAGGCTCCAGCGGCCCGGCCAGGCGAAGATGGCCAGATGGTCCTGCGCCTCCCCCCCTTCCAGCAGCTGCCACCGCCGCCGCGCGCCGAGGCGCTGCTGGAGGTGCCGATCGCCAGCCTGCGGCCCACCCAGATGTGTGTGGGCATGGCCGAGGTGCGCAGCCGCCAGGCGGACTTCCGCGCCGAGAACAGCCGCGAACGGCGCGACTATCTCGGCAGCAAGCCGGTGCCGCTGGTGCGCAGTGCCAATGGGACTGTCTGGATGGTGGACCGGCACCACCGGCTGCGCGCCCTGCTGGAACTGCTGCCGGAGGCCACGGCCTTCGGCTATGTGGCGCTCGACCTGGACAGCGACGACCCGGACACGGTGCTGGCCGAGCTGCGCCGGCGCGGCTGGCTCTATCTGTACAACGGTCGCGGCCTGGGGCCCCAGCCCCCCTCCGCCCTGCCCAGCAGCCTGCTCGGCCTGGAGGACGACCCCTACCGCAGCCTGGTGTGGAAACTGAAGCGGGAGGGGGTGATCAAGGCGGCACCACTGATCCCCTTCCATGAGTTCCGCTGGGGTGCCTGGCTGCGCAGCCGCCCCCTGCCCCCCTTCAGTTCCCTGCAGCTCGCGCCGGCCCTGCCCGCCGCCCGGGCCCTGGCCCGCTCCGAGGCCGCTGCCCACCTGGCCGGCTGGCAAGGGCCGGCTTGAACGGGGCTGGGCCGAGCTCGCCATGCTGAGCGTTCCCTGACAGCGGGTTGCCTTGACTGCCTTCCTGGCCCACAACCCGATGGCGATTTTCGCCCTGTTGCTCGGGTTGAGCGTGCTGGTGCCGCCCCTGCTGCGGCGGCTGAAGCTGCCCGACCTGGTGGGGCTGCTGCTGGCGGGCGTGGTGATCGGCCCCCATGGGCTGGGCTGGCTCACCAGCCAGAGCGAGACCATCCGCCTGCTCTCCGATGTGGGGGTGATCTACCTGCTGTTCATCGCCGGTCTGGAGATCGACCTGGTGGAGTTCGCCCGCATTCGCCAGCGTTCCTTCCGCTTCGGCCTGCTCACCTTCAGCCTGCCGA
This sequence comes from Bradyrhizobium ivorense, assembly GCA_943368005.1. Classification (GTDB taxonomy): domain Bacteria; phylum Cyanobacteriota; class Cyanobacteriia; order PCC-6307; family Cyanobiaceae; genus NIES-981. Next base: position 52,792 of record CALRKN020000010.1, read on the forward strand.
TGGCCGGCGGGATGCTGCTGGGCCTGGGCTTCGGCTACTCCCTGCTGAGCAGCGTGCTGATCGGTTCAATCCTCTCCTCCCATACCCCCCTGGGCTACCCGATCGTGCGCAGCTACGGCGCCGTGCGCGAGGAATCGGTGGTGGTGGCGATCGGCGGCACGATTTTCACCGACATCGCCGCCCTGGTGGTGCTGGCCCTCGCCGTGGGACTGGCGCGCGGCGCCATGGGTCCCCTGGGAGCCGCGGGCCTGCTGCTGAAGGTGGCGGCCTATGCCGCCCTGGTGGTGGTGCTGATCCAGCGCCTCGGGCGCCCGCTGGTGCGCCGCAACGTGAACAACGACAGCCAGCTGTTCGTGCTCGTGCTGCTGGCCGTGTTCCTGGCGGCCCTGGCGGCGGAGCTGGCCGGCGTGGAGAAGATCGTGGGCGCCTTCCTGGCTGGCCTGGCCGTGAATGGGGTGTTGCCCGAGGGCCGGGTGAAGGAGCAGGTGATCTTCGTGGGCGCCAGTCTGTTCATCCCGGTCTTCTTCATCGACCTCGGCCTGCTGCTCAACCTGCCCGCCTTTCTCGGCACCCTGCAGGGCTCCCTGTTCGCCGTGGGGCTGATCGCCACGCTGGTGCTCACCAAGGGATGGGCCTCCTGGTGGGCCGGCCGGCTCTATGGCTACAACGGCGCCCAGATGCTCACCCTCTGGTCGCTGTCCCTGCCCCAGGTGGCGGCCACCCTGGCGGCCACCTTCGTGGGATTCCGGGCCGGTCTGGTCGACGAACAGGTGCTCAACAGCGTGCTGGCCATGATGGTGGTCACCGCCACCCTCGGACCGGCACTGACGGCCGCAGCCATGCCCCGGCTGGGGCGGGCCCGGGTGCGCGGCCTGGACCCGGCGGACAGCGGCAACCTGGCCCTGGTGCGCCGCTCGCTCACGGTGCTGGTGCCCCTGGCCAATCCGGACAGCGAACGGCCCTTGCTGGGCCTGGCCCAGCTGCTGATCGGCGGCGATGCCGACCACCCGGGCCGGGTGCTGCCCCTGGCCGTGGTGTCCCCCCGCCAGCCGGAGCTCGGCGGCGCCGGAACGGCGGCCCTCACCGCCCAGCTGGGCCGTGGCCGCCAGCTGCTGGAGCGGGCTCGGCAGATCAGCCGGGAGCAGGGCATTCCCGCCGAAACCCTGCTGCGCGTCGACCCGGATGTGGCGGCCGGCATTGCCCGGGTGGCGATGGAGCAGGGCAGCGACCTGGTGCTGATGGGGCTGGCGCCGCCCAGCCGCCTGGGCCGCTGGCTGTTCGGCGATCTGGTGGACGCCACCTGCCGCCAGGTGCCCTGCCCGGTGGTAGTGGCGCACCTGGTCAGCGAGCCCAGCCAGTGGCGCCGGTTGCTGGTGCCGATCAAGGACCTGACGGCCGGAGCGATGGAGCAGTTCCAGCTGGCCGAGCGGCTGGCGGCGGCCCTGGGCGCCAGCATCACACTGCTGCATCTCCACGACCCGCGCCTGGCGGCGGGGGCCCTGGCCGATCTGCAGCGCGACCTGGAGCGCTGGCGGCCCGGCCGCAGCGGCGTGGGCCAGGGCGTGGCGGTGACCCTGGATCTGCAGCCCAGCCATGGGGTGGAAGCGGCGATCCTGCACAGCAGCAGCAGCCACGATCTGGTGATCCTGCGCTCCCAGCGGCGGCTGGTGGCGGGGCTGCCGATCCCCGCCAGTGACCTCACCAACCGGCTGCTGCATCGCCTCAGCGGCACCACCCTGGTGATCAGCGATCCGCTGCACTGACCCACCCCCGCCCCCCCCCTGGGACCGGGCAAGACCCGTCTGGTGGCGCCCGATGTGGGCACGGCGCCCGATTCGGCGCCATCCTCAGGATGTGTGCTTCTGCCGGGATGACCTATCGCCACCTGCTCGTGCCCACCGACGGCTCCGAGCTCTCCAACCGGGCCGTGGAGCAGGCCGTGGCCCTCGCCGCCGCCCTGGGGGCCCGCCTGCGCTTCCTGCACGTGCAGTACACCTTCCCCATCAGCCTGGTGGGCGTGGGCGAGCTGGTGGAGCCCAGCACGGTGGATGCCCTGGTGGCGGCCAGCCACCAGCGGGGGGAGTCGATCCTGGCCGCCGCCATGGCCCGCGCGGACGAGGCCTCCGTGGCGGCCGAACCCTCCCTCAAGGCGAATCCCCAGCCCCATCGGGCCATTCTCGAGGAGGCCCAGGCTGAGAACTGCGACCTGATCGTGATGGCCTCCCACGGCCGCCGCGGCCTGGAAGGTCTGTTGATCGGCAGCGAAACCCAGCGGGTGCTTACCCAGAGCACCTGTCCGGTACTGGTGGTGCGCTGAGCAGCACCGGGATCCGCTAAAGAAGGGCGTCGGGAGGGCAGGTGAAACGATGAGCGATCCGGGTGTGGCGGCCTTCGGGTCGAGCTTCAGTGCCATCACCCTGGCTGAGCTGGGTGACAAGACGTTTTTCATGTCGATGATCCTGGCCATGCGGCACCCGCGCCGCTGGGTGTTTCTCGGCAGCTTCGCCGCCCTTGCCGCCGTCACCCTGCTCTCGCTCACGGTGGGCTATGGCCTGCGGGAACTCCTGCCCACCGACCTGCTGCCCTGGCTGGCGGGACTGCTGTTTCTGGGCTTCGGCGCCAAGCTGCTGCTGGACGCCAGCCGCCTGCCGGAGCACGCCTCCCAGGAGGAACGGCAGGAAGCGGAGCAGGCTGTGCTGGCCGCCGACCAGCGCCATCCCAGCCAGCGCGCCCTGGCGGTGATCTGGGAAGCCTTCGCCCTGGTGTTCATCGCCGAGCTGGGCGACCGCACCCAGTTCGCCACGATTTTTCTGGCCACTGCGCCGGGGTTTCCCTTCGCGGCGCTGCTGGGGGGCACCCTGGCCGGCCACGGCCTGATCACCGCCCTGGCGGTGGGAGCCGGCCGCTGGGTGGGCGATCGGGTGGATGAACGGGTTCTCTACCGGCTCAGCGGAGCGCTGTTCATCGTGTTCGGGCTCTGGGCCCTGGGCCGGGCCCTGGGCTGACCTTTACGCTGCCTCCGGTAGCGACTGGATCCACGTTGGCCAAGGACGAGATCAGCAGAGCCGATGAACTGCAGGCCCTGGGGTGGGCTGCTGATGACGTGCGGCGCTACGCGGAGCTGTGGGACTACCGCCATCGCTGGGGCGCGATCAATCTTGAGCCCGAGGATCGGGTGTTTCTGCGCAAGGCGGAGGCGGCCCTGCCCAAACGGGTGAGCGGCAAGGCCGCGTTGAAGAAGGCCCTGGTGGACAAGTCCCACTACCGCTGGCTGGCCTTCTACCGCGACACCATGCTGGCCCGTGCCGAGGAACAGCAGCTGGAGGCCGGCGAGCAGGGGGCATGGCCGGTGCTGCTGTCGGCCGAGCTGGCCCTGCTGGAAGAACTGCAGCCGGTGCTGGGCCTGCCGGACACCCTCAAGGCCCGGGAGCTGGTGGCGGTGCGGGAGGAGCTGGTGGCCCGGGTTGCGGGCCAGGGGCGCAGCCTCAGCTTCGACTACATCGCACCGCTGCAGGAACGTAAACAGCAGGAGCGCAACAACTGGAAGCCGCTGCGGGGCGACACCACCGACGACACCAGCTATCCCGTGCTTCCCGCAGATGCGGTGGAGCCCTTCAACGCCGAGGCCACCCGGGTGCTGGGCGACTGGATGCGGGCCCACCTGCCCTCGCTGCAGCCCTGAGGCAGAACAGCTGTGGGCAATCGCGTCCCCTTTCCAGGATGGCTAGGGTGAAGATGGTGCCCTACCCGGTTGCATTCAAAGCATGAATGACAGCGAGGAACACAGGCAGGCAGCCTTAAAAAGGCCCCTGGTCCTGGGCAACCACGACGCCGTCATCACCGACGACATCGACCTGCTGGCCGAACACATCTCCCTGGCGGTTCCGCTGCGGGACATCGTTGCCCTGGGTCCTCAGAAGCACTTTCTGCACCGCTCCAGCTATCGCATCGCCGGTGACATGGGCCTGACCGCCGCCACCAACACACCCACGCGCATGTGGGTGGATGAGAGCAGCGAATGCGCCATCGTGCTGTTCAACCAGGGCCATGCCTGCTATCACCTAGAGGGTCAGAGCTATGTGGCCCGGGCAGGCGCCACCGGCATGTTTTTACCCGGCATGGAATACAGCCTGGAATCGGGGCTGGCCGGTGGATTGATCTATAACCTCTCCCCCCAACTGCTGGCCCGCTACCTCTGCGAAGCCAGCGGCGGCTCGCTCCACCTGGACGCGGCCATCCGACTGCTCAGCCGGCCCCAGGCCATCGACCTGCAGCATCCCGCGATGCAGCCAGTGCTGTTCGGCCTGCAGGTGCTGGTCCGCACGATCGACAGCCTCGGCCCCAGTCAGCGGCCCGACAGCCAGCCGTTGGTTGGCCTGCAGGAGGGCATCTATGCCCTGTCTGCCGCGCTGCTGATGCCCGAGCATGCCTCGCGAGCCCTCGGCAGCTGGCAGCCGATGCCCAGCTGCCAGCGGGACCTCGGCGCCCCGGACTCCAACGCCTAGGGGCGTCGTGCCGCGGCCAACAATGCCAGCACCTCGCCATCGCTGAGCTGGTCAAAGCGGCGATACCAGACGCCCACGGCATCGAGATCGGCCACGGCCGCCAGCACGGTGATCCGATCCACCAGCGGCGCCAGGGAGGCCAATACCTGGCGACCGGCCACCGGCACCGCCAGCTCCAGGGAGGCGGGGCCACAACGCCGCAGGGAGTCGAGTGCCGCGCACAGCGTCATCCCGGTGGCCACGCCGTCGTCCACCACCACCAGCGGCAGGCCCCGCAGAACGGCTGGCTCGGGATCGCCGAACAGCCACCGCCGGCGCTCAAGTTCGTGCTGCTCAGCCCGCAGCCATCCGCCCGAATGGGCGGCCGCCTCGTGGCGACTGCCGACCGTACCAATGCGCCACAGCGTGACATCTCCGGGGCCCACCGCGCCGATGGCCAGCTCGGGGTTGGCCGGGTCGGCCACCTTCCGCACACACCAGGTGGCCATCGGCAACCCCAGCGTGGCCGCCAGCGCCAGGCCGGCCTGGCGACGGTCGTCCCAGAGTGGTGGGGATTCGCCCACAGAGGTGTCGTGCATCACAGGAGTCCTAGGGATCCCCGGGTGCAATGGATGAAACCTTGACCAGTGTCAGGAGAACCGCGCGATGGCCAGCTTCACCATCACCCTCGAGGACGGTCGCAGCTTCAGCTGTGCGGATGACACCTACATCCTCGACGCCGCCGAGGAGCAGGGCATCGAGCTGCCCTACTCCTGCCGGGCCGGTGCCTGCAGCACCTGCGCCGGCCGCGTGCTCGCGGGCAGTGTGGATCAATCCGACCAGAGCTTTCTCGACGACGACCAGATCGCCGCTGGTTTCGCCCTGCTCTGCGTGAGCTACCCGATGGCCGACTGCACGATCAAGCCCGAGGTGGAAGAGGAGCTCTGAACTGCTCTCAGTCAGGGCCCTGGCCTGGACGCCAGGGCCGGCGGGCGCGGCGCCTCCACCAGCGCAGTTGGATTCACCGCCTGCATCTGCCCATCCAGGCGGCGGCGCAGCTCCAGGTGCAGATGGGCGGTACTGGCACTGCCGGTGTCCCCCACCCTGCCCAGCCGCTCGCCGCGCCCCAGCTCATCACCAACCACGACGGCCATCGACTCCAGATGGGCGTAGAGGGTCTGCCAGCCATCGCCGTGGTCGAGTAGCACCGTGAGGCCGTAGCCGCTCACAGATTCGGCCAGCACCACCCGGCCGGCTCGGGCAGCCAGCACGGGGGTGCCCGCCGGCACGATCAGGTCCACGCCGGTGTGCATGCGCCAGGCCCCCCGGGCCTGGGACCAGCGCCAGCCCCAGGGGGACACCTCCTCCGCCTCCATGGGCAGCGGATGCAGCCAGCCCTGGGGGCTGGCCCCGGCCAGCGGGCGCCGTTGCCCGGAGGGGGTGAGGTCTCCCACGGCCACCTGCACCGGCACCACAGCAGGGCGCTCCGTCCGGGCTGAGCCGGCACTGGGCGCTGGGGCTGCCGGCTGCCGAGTTGCCGGTGCAGGTGCCGGTGCAGGCGGAATGCTCACCGGGCTGTCCAGGACGGCGGTGGGGGCGCCACCGGGCCATTCATCGGGTAGGGGTGTGGCGGGGGCGGCCAGGGGGACGAGCCCCAGCCCCAGAACCACGATCCAGCGATAGCCCAGCCAGCCCAGGGTCACGGTGGGTGCCTCGATCCAGAACGCCCCGGTTGTATCGGATCGGCGCGCTTCCACCAGGGGGCCTCGCCCGCCCCCTGGCTCAGTCGGCCAGCAGGGGCTGGCTGGGCACCGGCAGGGGCTCCACCTTCCAGATGCGCTGGGCGTAGTCGTGAATCGAGCGGTCGCTGGAGAAGAAGCCGCAGCCCATCGTGTTGGCCAGCGACATCGCCGCCCAGCCGGAGCGATCCAGCCAGGCCCGATCCACCTGCTCCTGGGCCCGACGGTAGTCGGCCAGGTCGGCCATCACCTTGAACGGGTCGTGGCTGGTGAGGCTGGCCAGCAGCGGGTGGTACAGGTCGCGGTCGCCGTCGCTGAAGTGGCCGGAACCTATCAGCGACAGCACATCGCGCACCATCGGATCCTGCTCGATCCACGACATCGGGTGGTAGCCCAGCCGGTCGAGCTCGGCCACCTGCTCGGTGGTGTGGCCGAACAGGAAGAAGTTCTGCTCCCCCACCCGCTCCCGGATCTCCACGTTGGCCCCGTCCAGGGTGCCGATGGTCACGGCCCCGTTGAGGGCCATCTTCATGTTGCCCGTGCCGGAGGCCTCCTTGCCGGCGGTGGAGATCTGCTCGGAGAGATCCACCGCCGGGTACACCAGCTGGCCCAGGCTCACGCTGAAATTGGGCAGGAACACCACCCGCAGGCGCCCCTGCATCGCCGGGTCCAGGTTCACGATCTCGGCGATGCCCACCAGCAGGCGGATGATCAGCTTGGCCATCGCATAGCCCGGTGCCGCCTTGCCGCCGAACAGGAAGGTGCGGGGGGGCAGATCCTCCCCATTGCGGAGCCGCAGGTAGCGCTCCACGATCAACAGGGCGGCCAGGTGCTGGCGCTTGTACTCGTGGATGCGCTTCACCTGCACATCGAACAGGGAGGCGTGATCGAGCAGCAGGCCGAACTGCTGCTGCACATGGTCGATCAGGCGCCGCTTGCCCTGGTTCTTCACCGCCTGCCAGCGTTCCAGGAAGGCGGGATCCCCGGCGTAGGGGGCCAGATCCTGGAGCGCCGCCAGGTCGCGCCGCCAGCGCTCGCCCAGCGCCTCATCGAGCAGGCCGGCCAGGGCCGGGTTGGCCACCGCCATCCAGCGGCGGGGGGTGACCCCATTGGTCACGTTGGTGAACCGCTCCGGCCAGAGCTCGGCGAAATCGGCGAGCAGGTGCTCCCGCAGCAGGCGGCTGTGCAACTCGGCCACGCCGTTGGTGCGATGGCTGCCCACCACGGCCAGGTGGGCCATGCGCACCCGTCGCTGCGGGCCCTCCTCGATCAGGGAGAGGCGGGTGAGCTTTTCCGGCTGGCCCGCGAAGCGGATCCGCGCCATGCGCAGGAAGCGGGCATTGATCTCATAGATGATGTCCAGATGGCGCGGCAGCAGCTGTTCGAACAGCTCCACCCCCCAGGTTTCCAGCGCTTCCGGCAGCAGGGTGTGGTTGGTGTAGCTGAGGCTGGCGGTGGTGATCTCCCAGGCGGTGTCCCAGTCGATGCCGTGCCCATCGATCAACAGCCGCATCAGCTCGGCCACCGCGATCGCCGGGTGGGTGTCGTTCATCTGCACGGCGAACTTGCGGTGAAACTGCTCCACCGGCAGTCCCTGGCCGAGCAGGATGCGGAACATGTCCTGCAGGGAACAGCTCACGAAGAAGATCTGCTGGCTGAGCCGAAGGCGTTTGCCCTGGTCGAACTCATCGTTCGGATAGAGCACCTTGGAGAGGGTCTCGGACTGCACCTTGCGCAGCACCGCCCGGGTGTAGTCGCCGGCATTGAAGGAGGCGAAATCAAAGGCATCGGGTGCCGCCGCCGACCAGAGCCGCAGCGTGTTGGCGGTGTTCACCCCATAGCCCAGGATCGGGGTGTCGTAGGCCACGCCGATCACGGTGTGACCGCCGATCTGCACCGGATAGCTCCACTCCGGGCGGATCACCTCCCAGGGATTGCCCTGGGCGAGCCAGGGATCGGTGCTCTCCACCTGCCCATGGGGCGTGATCTGCTGCCGGAAGATGCCGAATTCGTAGCGAATGCCGTAGCCGATGGCCGGCAGCTCCAGGCTGGCCATCGACTCCTGGAAACAGGCGGCCAGGCGCCCCAGGCCGCCGTTGCCCAGCCCCGGTTCCGGCTCGAGCACCAGCAGCTCTTCCAGGTCGAGGTCTAGTTCGCGGCAGGCCTGCTCCGCTTCCCGCCGGATCCCCAGGTTCACCAGATTGTTGTCGAGGTGGGGGCCTAGGAGATATTCGGCCGAGAGGTACACGGCCGTACGCACCCGGGCCTGGGTGTAGGCCTCGGCCGTCTGCACCCAGCTCTGCAGCAGGCGATCCCGCACCGCCAGGGCCAGGGCCCGGTAGTGGTCGTGGCGGGTGGCCAGCGACTCCGACTTGGCCTGGCTGAAATAGAGGTGGCGGCGCATGGCCTGGGCCAGTTCGCTGAGGGCCATGGGGTGCACCCAAGGGAAATCACTGGATCAGATCTGCACCATGCCAACCGGTGTGCGCTGCCTGATCAGCTACCGAACCCAATTGAATAAGTAGAAATACTCAATTGAAAACACCGTTTTACCGGCTTTGACTGCCAATCCCGTAACAACGGCAGCAACGGCGAGGCAGGGTGACCGCGTTGGCTTGGTCCATCGGCATCTTCAAGCGCCCCATGCCTTCCCTGCCCCGTCTCAAGGCCATCGAGCAGATTCTGGACCGGTCCCCCGTCGCGGTTGAACCCAGCGGCGCCCTGTCCGAGCTCTGGGCCCGGGACGTCTTCTCCCTCGACAAGATGAAGTCGGCACTGCCCAAGGTGGTGTTCAAGTCGCTGCAGCGCACGGTGACCGAAGGGGGCAAGCTCGACACCTCGGTGGCCGACGTGGTGGCGCAGGCGATGAAGGACTGGGCCACCAGCCGTGGCGCCCTCTATTACGCCCACGTCTTCTATCCCCTCACCAACCTCACCGCCGAGAAACACGATGGCTTCATCTCCCCCCAGGGAGACGGCAAAGCCATCACCGAATTCACCGGCAAGCTGCTGGTGCAGGGGGAGCCAGACGGCTCCTCCTTCCCCAACGGCGGCATCCGCTCCACCTTCGAGGCCCGTGGCTACACCGCCTGGGATGTGACCAGCCCGGCCTGGCTGATGGAGACGCCCAATGGCGTCACCCTCTGCATCCCCACCGTGTTCGTGAGCTGGACCGGCGAGGCGCTCGACAAGAAGACGCCGCTGCTGCGCTCCAACGCCGCGATGAACAAGCAGGCCCAGCGGCTGCTGCGCCTGCTCGGGGAAACCGAGATCGCGCCGGTGAACTCCAGCTGCGGCGCCGAGCAGGAATACTTCCTGGTGGATTCGGCCTTCACCGCCCTGCGGCCCGACCTGCAACTGGCCGGCCGCACCCTGTTCGGCGCGCCGCCCGCCAAGGGCCAGCAGTTCGACGACCACTACTTCGGTGCCATCCCCGAGCGGGTGCAGGTGTACATGCAGGACGTGGAACAGCAGCTCTACAAGTTCGGCATTCCCGCCAAGACCCGCCACAACGAGGTGGCCCCGGGTCAGTTTGAGATTGCGCCCTATTTCGAGGCGGCCAACGTGGCCACCGACCACCAGCAGCTCACCATGACCGTGCTCAAGGCCACGGCCAAGAAGCACGGCTTCACCTGCCTGCTGCACGAAAAGCCCTTCGCCGGCGTGAACGGCAGCGGCAAGCATGTGAACTGGTCGATCGGCAACCCCACCCAGGGGAACCTGCTGGATCCCGGCACCACCCCCCACGACAACCTGCAGTTTCTGCTGTTCTGCTCGGCCGTGATCCGCGGCGTGCACAAGTACGGGCCGCTGATGCGGGCGGCGATCGCCACCGCCAGCAACGACCACCGCCTCGGCGCCAACGAGGCCCCACCGGCGATCATCTCGGTGTATCTGGGTAGCCAGCTGGAGGATGTGTTCGGTCAGATCCAGAGCGGCAACCTGGAGGGCTCAGCTGAAGCGGCCCTGATGTCGCTCGGGGTGGACACCCTGCCCGACTTGAACAAGGATCCCGGCGACCGCAACCGCACCTCGCCCTTCGCCTTCACCGGCAACCGCTTTGAGTTCCGCGCCGTGGGGTCGGGCCAGTCCGTGGCCGGACCGCTGGTGGTGCTGAACACGGTTCTGGCCGATTCCCTGGGCTGGATCAGTGACCAGCTGGAAGAGAAGATGGGCCAGGGCATGGGTCTGGGGGAAGCCGCCTTCGCCGTGATCAAGGCCACCATGGACCTGCACGGTGCCGTGGTGTTCGGCGGCGACGGCTATTCCGACGCCTGGCATCGCATCGCGGTGGAGGAGCGGGGCCTGGAAAACCTGCGCACCAGTGCCGATGCCCTGCCGGTGCTGCAGCGCCCGGAAGTGCGAGCCCTGTTCGAGAGCCAGGGGGTGCTCACCCCGGTGGAGCTGGAAAGCCGCTTTGAGGTGTACGCCGAGCAGTACATCCTGGCGATCGACGTGGAGGCCAAGCTGGTGCTGCGCATGGCCCGCAGCCAGATCTATCCGGTGGCCATGTCCTATCTCGACAGCCTCAGCCAATCGCTCCGCAACCAGGAAGCCTTGGGCCTCAGCCCTGATCGCAGCCTGGCCACCAGCCTGGCCGAGCTCAGCCAGAGCCTGCTGTCCAGCTGCACCAAGCTGGAGGAGGCCATGCACCACGCCGACGGGTCGGTGACCGACCATCTCCAGCACTGCTCCACCAACGTGCTGCCCTGCATGGTGGCGGTCCGGGCAGCCGCCGATGGCCTGGAGCAGCTGATCGACGAGGCCGCCTGGCCCCTGCCCACCTACCAGGAGATGCTGTTCATGCGGTAACGCTGGGTGCTCAGCACCGGCCCCCAACCGATCCCCACCACCACCCTGGGGGCGGCAACGCCCCACCTCCACGGCCCCTAGGGTGGCCCCATCGACACCAGAGTTCTGGTCAACACCCTTTCCCCCGGACCGGCCCACCGGTCCCCCCGCCACCCCTCTGCTGCAGCTGGCGCTCCAGCCGCGGCAGCAGGAACCACGTCCCGCCCACCCCTTCTGCAGCGTGTGCTGCACGGCCTGGGTCCACCGTTCATCCTGTTGATGCACCTGGGCTGCGGGCTGGTCCTGGTGGAAGGGCTCACCCTGATGGCAGTTTTCTGGGCTGTGCTGCTGTACCTGGTGCGCATGCTGGGCACCACCGCGATCTACCACCGCCTGGTCACCCACCGCAGCTACGAGGCTCCCCGGCTGGTGTGGTGGCTGGGCTGCCTGGTCACCGCCTCCGCCGGGCAGATGGGTCCGAGCTGGTGGAAGGCCCATCACCAGGCCCACCACCGCCACGTGGACAGGCCGGGCGATCCCCACAGTCCCCTCCTCGGCCGCAACCGCTGGCAGGGCTTCTGGCACGCCCAGGTGGGCTGGCTGCTCAGCCCCAACTTTCACCCCAGCAGCCTGCCTGTCGATGTAGAGGCCGACCCGGTGCTCCGCCTGATCGACCGCCTGCACATTGTGCCCGCGGTGGCCCTGGCCTGGCTCTCCTGGCAGATCGGAGGAATGCCCTGGCTGGCGGCCTACTGCCTGAGTACCACCCTCCTGTTCCATGGCGTGGCCACGGTGAATTCGGTGGCCCATCTGGCCGGTGGCCAGCCCTTTTCCACCGGCGATGCCAGCCGCAACAACCCCTGGGTGGCCCTGATCACCCTGGGAGAAGGCTGGCACAACCTGCACCATGGATTCGAGAGCTCCGTGCGGCAGGGGTTCAGCCTGCGGCAGGGCCGGGTGATCACCCTGCCCGATCCCACCTACCGGTTCATCCGCCTGCTGGAGCAGCTGGGGTGGGCCCGTCGGCTGCGCATCCCCAGCCAAAAGGCCCTGCTGGCCAAGGCCGCCGAGCTCAGGCATTGAAAGTGCCGTCCCGCCCGCCAGCTGTCGCCACGGCACAGTCGGTCCCGGCAGAACTCCCCACGAGCACACCACGGCACATCCAGGGGTTCACCGGCTGAGGTTCACTCACTGCCCGGCTGGTCCGGACATCAGCCGACTTGATGGCTGCCCGGCGTCACTTCGACCAGCAAAAAGCGCCGCCGCAGCGACGCCTGCTCCTCCCTGGATCACGCGACAGGAGCATCGCGAGATCCAACCAACCCTAAGCCTGCGGAAACCAGGCCCACGGCGCTTTCTCAATCACAACAGCTTTACGAAAGTTGTAATGTTTTCGGTCGAGAAATGACAGCTCAACACCACTTGTTTGAGCGATGTGCCGTTTTCATTGCACAGCCAAGCGAGCACGCACCGAAGCACGCAAGATGGGAGAAGAGACCCGAATCCGTTACCCCACCAACGCATTCCCGTCAGGACATCACCACAGTCCAGACAGTTCCTCGTCGTCCTGCACCGATGAAGCCTTTGTATTTGATTCCAGACCCCATCAAGGGTTGTGATAACCCCATGCAGGTGGTGTCCCGCGCTCTGCAGTATTTCACGGTGCACGGCAGCGATCCTTTGCCCATCCCCGATCTTGCTGAGGCGCTTGACATCAGCGAGAATTGTCTGGAATACAGTTTTGATCGGGTGCGGGGGATGACAACGGCCCAAGCCCTGCAGGCCCATCGACTCAACAAATTGTTCAGCGTGCTGAGCGCCGAGCCCCGCCAGCCGCTGGAGCAGGCGATCCGGCGCTGTGGCTTGGCCGGCACCCGGGGGGTGGTGCCCCTGTTTGAGCAGACCTTCGGCATTGACATGGCGCTCTTCCTGCTCACCTGCAGGCGCGCGGCCGAGGATCGCGTGTTCCGTCGCGACCATCCCGATTCCCACGACCTGGTGCTCACCGGCGCCGCTGGGGGTGGGGGAACATCCGCTCGGCAGGGTTGCAGGCGCCGGTCCATGCGTCCAGCCAGCCCCTAGGCAGTACGAGAGTTCATCCCCGCACCCCTGGCCCCAGCGGAAGCCGGCATGGGACCAATCCCGGCTTCGCCTGATCCCAGGGCTGGCGACCAGCCCTGGGATTCCACCGGTCCCGAACGCCAGATTTCTCTTGAGGGCCCAGTCGGATCCACCCCGGACGAAGGCCAGGGCGATGCCTTGCGGCGACTGATCCGACGTTTCCCTTCTCCGCCCGCCAAGGATTCCTTCCCACCAACCTCCTGCATGCCCAACTCCTGGCAACCGGGCCCCGATTGATCCGCCCCGGCCCGGGAGCATCCGGCCGGGCAAGGGGCATGAGCGGCGGCGACAGCTGGCTGCCCAGGGGGCTCACCAGCAACATCCGCGGCGATCTCACCGCTGGCTTCACAGCGGCCGTGGTGGCCCTCCCCCTGGCCCTGGCCTTCGGGGTTGCCTCCGGAGCAGGCCCCATCGCCGGGCTGTGGGGCGCGATCACGGTGGGCTTCCTGGCCGCCCTGTTCGGGGGCACTCCCAGCCAGGTGTCCGGGCCCACCGGTCCGATGACGGTGATCATGACCAGCGTGATCACCCTGCTGGTGGGTCGCTACGGGGCCGCCAACGGGTTGCCCCTGGCCTTTGCCGTGGTGCTGCTGGCCGGCGGATTCCAGGTGCTGTTCGCCTGATGAAGCTGGGCACATACATCACGACGATGCCCTACACCGTGATCTCCGGCTTCATGTCGGGCATCGGGGTGATCATCACCGTGCTGCAGCTGCCCACCCTGGTGCTGATGACCCTGGCGTCCGTGCTGTGGCTGCCTGCGGAAGCCCTGCCTCGCCTGGAGAATCACCAGCTGGAGTGGGGTGAACTGCGCACCATCAGCGGCTTTGCCTTCACCCTGGCGGTGCTCGGCTCCATCGATTCTCTGCTCACCTCACTGGTCGCCGACAACATCACCCGCAGCCAGCACGATTCGGACCGCGAACTGATCGGCCAGGGCATCGGCAACAGGGGAGCTGCGCTGGCGGGGGCCTCCCCGGCGCCGGCGCCACGATGCGCACGGTGACCAATGTTCAGGCGGGCGGGCGCACGCCCCTCTCCGGCATCGTCCACGCGCTGGTGCTGCTGGGGATCACCCTGGGAACCGGCTCCCTGGCCAGTCCCATTCTCCTGGCGGTGCTGGCTGGCATCCTGCTCAAAGTCGGGCTGGAGATCATCGACTGGAACTTCATCTCCCGGGCGCCCCTGATCTCCTGAACCACCACCGGTCTGATGTGGCTGGTGCTGATCCTCACCGTGTTCTGGGACCTGGTCACCGCCGTTGTGGTGGGAGTTTTCCTGGCCAACATCCTCACGATCAAGCGTCAGACCGATCTGCAACGGCGACGGATGCGCACTCTCCAGGGTCTGCCTGCCGATGGCGACGGCCAGAGGGATGGCGCCCATCTCAACCCCGAGGAACGGGAGATCCTGACCCGTTGCGGCAGACGCCTGCTGCTTCTGGAACTGAGCGGTCCGCTGAGCTTCGGGGCCGGCAAATATCTCTCCCAGCAGCTCAGCAGCGTGGACGACTTCCAGACCCTGGTTCTCGACCTCAGCCAGGTGCCGCTGCTCGGGGTCACAGCCGCCCTGGCGATCGAAACCATCTGCCTCAACTGCCGCGAGCAGAACCGCAGGGTGTGGATCGTGAGCGACAAACGCCAGCCTGTGGAGCGGCTGCGGCGGCTCGGGGTGCAGCGGATCGCCGGGGTGACCGTGGCGGCCGACCGGTTGGCCGCCCTGCAGGCCTGCCCCTAATTGAGGGCCTGCACGTCGGCCAACCGGCCGGCAATCGCGCGGGCCCGGGCCTGCAGAAGTGCAGCGAGCTGCTGGATCGCCGGCTGTTCGGCCACGTCCCGGCGCACCACCAGGGCATCGCCGGGGATCCACTGCAGGTCCCAGTCGAGCCGGGTGGTGCAGGGCATCAACGACTCCGTAAGGCTGTTGCCGTAGAGAAGGGTCACGCCATCCCGGGAGCGTCCCTCCCAGTCGTCCGGGTCATAGCGCCGGAATTCCACCGTCTGACGCCACAGTCCCTGCTGGCGCAGATGGGCCTCCGTGCGTGGAAACCAGCCAGCGGGAAGAGCCAGGCTGGGGAAGCGCTCCAGGTCGCCCTGGCTGAGGTGCCGCACATCCGCCAGGGGATGCTGGGGAGAGGCAAGCAAGTGCAGAGGGGCCTGGAGCAGGTCAAGAACCCACCAGTCGGGATCATCGGCGGCGGGAAGATCCGGCTGATAGCTGCACACCCAGGCATCGAGCACCCGCTCCCGCACCAACTCCAGGGGCCACTGCAGACCGGGCAGGTCGAAACGTCCGCTGATCCAGCCCTCAGGAGCGGTGCTCAGCAACCAGGGGCCAGAGGCGAAGTTGGCATCGATCCGCAGGGGCCCATAGCCGCGCAGCCGCGCCTGCTGATGCACCACCCGTTCGGCCTGCAGCAGTTCCTAACACCCTGGAGCTGAAGGCGACCACTGCGGCGAACAGGATAGAGACCCAACAGCCGGAGCACGCTGCGTTGCTGGCGCCAGATCGTGCTTTGGTTCACGCCCAGCAGCTGAGCTGCGCCCGCGCCACTGCCCATCCAGAGAACCAGATCGAGGGCAGCTAATTGGTCAAGACCAACCACGTCAGCCCATCACATCATACGAAAGAAAAGAGTGCCGGCGGAAAAGAATCCCCAATCCAGCAAAAAAAATGAAACACCCACGATTAGAAAGACTTGGCAATGCTGTTTGGTCAAACACGGACTTAAAATCTTGCAAACTATACACGAAGAAGCAACACTAATTTGCGAATGGGCACCAAGCTATCGCGATGGCGATCCAGGTCCTGCTCCTATCCCGCCGATGCCGACGCCGATGCCGCTGTAGTGAGCAAGCGATGGTGCTGCTGGCTTGCACGCAGCTTGGTGGCAAGCAGCTGGCGAAGGAAACAGTCCTTTCCCCCACCGGGAAGAAGGATCTCCAGAACGCCGTGTGCGGCAACTGGAGGCACCGCTCGGGCTTGCGGCCATGGCCCTGCCTTGATCGGCTGAACACCCAGGGGCCCTGCATGTTGCGTGGACGCAGCGATAGGGCCCGCTCCACCCCGGATGAAGCCGAACACGGCAAGGACAGGTGGGAAGGCAAAGGCGACAGGTGGCCTGCTGAAGTGCACTGCAAAGCCGCATCAGACCCTCCCCGTCTCAGCCAAAGAGACGCGTGGGAGCTCCGTACCCTCGGTACAGAAATGGGTCCAACAGGGTCCGAACGGGTCTGAGGTGGGTGGTGCCCCTGTTTGAGCAGACCTTCGGCATCGAGATGGCGCTCTTCCTGCTCACCTGCAGGCGCGCGGCCGAGGATCGCGTGTTCCGTCGCGACCATCCCGATTCCCGCGACCTGGTGCTCACCGGCGCGGATGCGGCCCTGGGCGCCGCCCCTCGCCAGGGCTGCAGGAGCCGGTCGATGCGGCGATCGCCCTGGGAATCAACCCGGGATTGCCTCCCCGGCGCCACCTGAAACCAGCACACCACCCATCCTGAGCCTGGCAAAGGCAACATCCTCTTGCCGCCAACCGTTCAGCTCGCTTAGCGGATCGCCACAACCTGATCGCGGCCCTGCTGCTTGGCGGTGTACATCGCCGTGTCGGCCCGGGCGATCAGGTCGTCGAGCGATTCACCGGTGCAGGCCAGGGCCACGCCCACACTGATGCTGATCTGCACCTCCCCCTCATGGATCGGCACCGGTTTGCTGGCCTGGCGGCGCAGCTTCTCCGCGATGGCGAGCGCATCCGGCAGACCCTGCAAACCGGGCAATACCACCATGAGTTCATCGCCGCCGATGCGCGCGGCCAGATCCGAGCCCCGCAGACAGGAGCGGATCCGTTGGGCCATGGCCTGCAGCACCGCATCGCCGGCCTGGTGGCCGTACTTGTCGTTCACCTCCTTGAAGTGATCGAGGTCGCAGAAGAGCACCGCCAGATCCCTGCCCCGGCGCCGTTCTCCGGCCAGGAGCCGCTCCATCTGCGTGAACATCTCCTCGCGGTTCAGCAGGGTGGTGAGGCTGTCGGTGGCGGCCCGCTGGTGCAGAGCCCGCTCCAAAGTGACGCGGTCAGTTACATCGCGCCAGGCAAGACTCACTTCCTCATTCACCTTCGCAGCCCGGATATCGTAGTAACGCGTACTGTTCAGACATTCCTGATCAAGGTACTTAAAGCTATCCAAAGCCAGCGGCTCGCCGGTGTTCAGAACCTCCAGAAAACCACGATACAGTCCATTCGTGAGATATCCAGGGAATAGTTCTCCCAAGGTGCTCCCAAGGAACACATCCAAGGACACGAGATTATAGGCCGCGGCAACAGGGTTGGATCGCAAGATGCGGAAGTCCACCACTGAGCCGACCTCATCATGCACCGGGCCAAGCATCACGTGGGGGTCCAGCAAAGAGTCGAGAATGGTGCTCAACCGGTGCTGTTCGGTCTGCAGTCGCTCCTGGGTCTGCACCAGCTCCGTCACGTCGTAATTCACCCCGAGGATGCGCACAACCCGGCCTTCCCCATCGAAGAATCGGCGCGACGCGGCCTGGAGATGACGCACCGATCCATCGGGCCACACCACCCGGAAACGGATGGCGTACTCCCGCTCACCGCGCACGGCCGCCTGCAGTTCCCTCTCGGCGAAGGGGCGGTCGTCGGGATGCACCGTCTGCGCCCAGGCTTCCACCGCACCGGAGAAACGCTCAGGCTGCACGCCGTAGAGCTGGTACATCACCGAGTCCCAGGTCAGCACGTCATGCACCGGGTCCCAGTCCCAGATCCCCACCACCCCCGAGGCGGCAGCGGTCTGGAGGTACTCGGTCTGGGCCACGACATCGGTGATGTCGCTGAGCTCCAGCAGGACATGCACCACGGCACCGCTGGCATCGCGGAGGTTGCTGAGCAGCAGATCGCCCCAGCCCCAGGAAAAGCAGGCCGGCACCAGCCTCACCCGCACCCCGTAACCATCAATCTCGCCACGCAGCAGGGACTCCAGCGGGGCCTGATCCAGCGGGGTGAGCGACTCTGGATCCTCCGCCGACACCTGCTCCAGGGCACCGATCACCTCAATCAGGCTGCTGCCCTTCATTGCCGCTGGGGTGAGGTTGAGTTCGGAGCAGAGTTGCGCATTGGCCTGCAGGATGGTGCCCGAGCCCGGAGCGCACAACGCCAGGCCCGTGCTGCATTGATCCAGGGTGCGGCGCAGCGTTTCCTCGGACGTCGCCAGGGCTGCCTGGGCCGTCATCTGGGCGGTGATGTCGATGCACTGGCCGATGAAGAACTCCGGGCGCCCGTCAGGGCCACGCGCGCACGACACACTCAGGTCGACCCAGATGGTGCTGCCATCGCCGCGCCGATACCGCTTCTTGAGTCGGTAGCTGTCGCGCCGATTCGCCTGCATCTCCTCAAACAGCGCCTGCTCCTGGGCGATGTCGTCGGGATGGGTGATCTCAGGCCAGGAGAGCTGGAGCACCGTCTCCTCATCGAAGCCGAGCATGGCGCAGAAGGCAGCATTCACGCGGATCAGCCGGCCGCTGGCATCCCCCAGAACCTCTCCTGCAGCGGCGTAATCGAGCGTGAGATTCAGGGTCTGCTCGCTGCGGCGCCGCAGGGCCGTTTCCCGGCAGCGCTGGGCCGAAAGCCATACCGCCACAGCGGCCACGCCGCTGAGTGCCAGCAGGCGGGTGAGGTAGTCGAGTGAAGGGAAGAAGCCCCAGTACAACCCCGAAACGATCGCCAGCCCATAGGCCTGAAAGATCAAGGGGGCCATCTGGCGTGGTGTCGCGAAGCTCGCCGAGAGCACCACCAACAGGAAGTAGTAGGGCAGCAGCGGGATGTTGCGCGGCAGGGCCAGGTCGAGCAGGAACAGCCCGACCATGGCCAGATGCAGGAGCAGCCTCTGGCGACGGTTCTTGGCAGCTGCGGGGGATGGTTGGGTACGGCGTTGACCCACGCTCAGCCAGAGAATGGCTTCACTGTGGGCTGACCAGGCTGGTCCTGTCCTGATCACCCCCTTTAGGTTCACCCAATGTCAGCTCGAGCCCCCAGCGGGAAGAGCAGCCCATGGGCAGGCCCAGGGCATTGGCGCTGTCGGGCTGGCACAAGTAGGCACCCGGCAGCTGCACGGCGGTGGTGAAAGCAGGGGAAAGGGGCCCCTCAGGGGTCCCGGGCACTGGACCCCTGAGGGCCCGCAGAGCCGCCTCAGGGCTTTGGGTGCGCCCAGTCGGGTCGAGGCTGAGAAACAAAGTTGCTCAAAACAGATCCGAACCGGCTTGATCTACGACGGACGGCCAGCTCATCCCAGACGTGCCGACAAAGCACCACCCCTGCATCACGAGAGTGTGAACCCAGAAACATGGGCAGAAACTGAATGGGTCGCCTGAGATTCGAACTCAGGACCAATCGGTTAAAAGCCGAGTGCTCTACCGCTGAGCTAGCGACCCGCGCCCGTTGGACACCAAGGGAACGTATCACCCAGGGGGGGCCAGCACCAAGGGGTTCGGGGCAAAGACCTGCCGGCTGGTTCAGCGGGAGAATGGCCAGGCCCGCCCGCCCGCGATGCATCCCGACCCCTGGCCCCAGCACTGGTCTGAACCCCGGATCCACCGCGACGCCTGGGTGGCAGCCGCCGCAGTGCTGATCGGCGATGTGCGGCTGGAAGCGGGTGCCAGCCTCTGGCCCACGGCCGTGGCCCGGGGGGACGTGTGTCCGATCCTGATCGGCGAAGGCAGCAATGTGCAGGACGGCGCCGTGCTGCACGGCGATCCGGGCCAACCGGTGACCATCGGCGCCGATGTGACCATCGGCCATCGGGCCGTGGTGCACGGTGCCACGCTCGAGGATGGCTGCCTGATCGGCATCGGCGCGATCGTGCTCAACGGCGTGACCGTGGGGAGCGGCGCCCTGGTGGCGGCCGGCTCGGTGGTGACCAGGGACGTGCCACCGGGGGCGCTGGTGATGGGCGCTCCGGCCACCGTGAAACGGCAACTCAGCCCCGAGGCGATCGCCGAGCAGCGGCAGCACGCCCGCCGCTACCGCCAGCTGGCCATGGTGCATGCCGGCCGATCACCGCAATGATTGCCAAACACTGCAAACCGGCAACGCCAACGGTCCAATCGTCCGTAAGATCACCGCAATCTTTCGCGCCCTCCCCATGGACCTTCGGCTCGTGCTCGTTGCCGCTCCGATCGTTCTGGCCGCCAGCTGGGCCGTGTTCCACATCGGCCGTGCCGCCGTGGGCCAGCTGCAGATGTTCATCAGCCGTGGTCGGGCTGCCTGATGGTGTTGGTGATCGGTGCCGGCCTGGCCGGCACTGAAGCCGCCTGGCAGATCGCCCAGGCCGGTTTACCGGTGCGGCTGGTGGAGATGCGGCCCGTGCGCCGCTCCCCCGCCCACCACAGTGGCGAGTTCGCCGAACTGGTGTGCAGCAACAGCTTCGGAGCCCTGAGCAGCGACCGGGCCGCGGGGCTGTTGCAGGAGGAGTTGCGCCGCCTGGGCTCCCTGGTGATCCGCACCGCTGATGCCCACGCCGTTCCGGCCGGCGGAGCCCTGGCGGTGGATCGGGGTCGCTACAGCGCCGCCCTCACCGCCACCCTGGAGCAACACCCGTTGGTAACCGTGGAGCGGCGGGAGCACACCATCCTGCCGGCCCCGGGCGAGGTTGCCGTACTGGCCACCGGCCCGCTCACCGCCGAGGCCCTGGCTGAGGAGCTGCGCGCCTTCACGGGCCGGGCCGACTGCCACTTCTTCGATGCGGCCAGCCCGATCGTGGCGGGCGAGAGCATCGACCTGAGCGTGGCCTTCCGGGCATCCCGCTACGACAAGGGCGACGCCGACTACATCAACTGCCCGATGGATCGCGGCCAGTACCTCGCCTTCCGGGAGGCCCTGCTGGCTGCGGAGAAAGCCGAACTCAAAGATTTCGAGCAGGAGAGTGCCTCCTTCTTCGAGGGCTGCCTGCCGATCGAGGAGCTGGCCCGCCGCGGCGAGGACACCATGCGCTACGGACCGCTCAAGCCGATCGGCCTCTGGGATCCCCGCTGGGGCGACGTGAACGACCGTGACGTGCGCCGCGCCAACCGGGCCTATGCGGTGGTGCAGCTGCGGCAGGAAGACAGGGACGGCCGCCTCTGGAACCTGGTGGGCTTCCAGACCAATCTCAAATGGGGGGAACAGAAGCGGGTGCTGCGGCTGATCCCCGGGCTGGAGAACGCCGAATTCGTGCGGTTCGGGGTGATGCACCGCAACACCTTCCTGGAATCGCCCCAGCTGCTCGATCCCACCCTGCAGTTCCGGCAGCGCCCCAGCCTGCTGGCCGCAGGCCAGCTCACGGGCACCGAGGGCTACGCGGCGGCGGTGGCCGGCGGCTGGCTGGCCGGCACCAACGCCGCGCGACTAACCCTGGGCCAGGAGCCGATCAGCCTGCCGCCCACCACGATGATCGGCGCCCTCACCCACTTCATCGCCGAGGCCCCCAGCGCCAAGTTCCAGCCCATGCCCCCCAACTTCGGCCTGCTGCCCGAGCTGCCCGAGCGCATCCGGGCCAAGCGGGAGCGCTACGGCGCCTACCGCGATCGGGCCCTGGCGGATCTGGCCCCCTTCACCAGGGGCGAGGCGGATGGGGCGGCCCCTGCGGATCTGGGCCTGGCGGCCGCCCTTCCTTAGCGCCGTTGGCGCGAAACCACGCCCGCATCTGTTTCCAGCCTTCGGCCGCTTCCCGGGCCCGGTAGGTGGGCCGGTTTTCGGCAGGGAAGCCGTGGGGGCCTCGGGGAAGACCGCGATCCTCCTGCGGCGGTGGGCGTCCTCGAGCGGGATCCCGTCGTCCTCGCCTCCCTAGAGCCCCAGGGCAGGGACCTTAAGGCGGCCAGCGGCCCTGCCGCCAGGGCGAAACCGGCCAGGAGGGGTCACCGCATGGGCACCGGACGGGCGGCGGATCTACAGGAAGTTATAGATGGCGGAATGCTCACCTTTGTCAACCCGTCGAAATACTCCTTTACACTGAGCCCATCACGCCTTCCCTCCATGTCCTCCACCTCCCTCAACGCCGACGACCGCTGGTTCCTCAACACCGCTGCCCGTCAGATCCACCAGGAGCAGCTGCAACGGGCCGAGCTGTTCAACGGCCGCGCCGCCATGCTCGGCTTTGTGATCGGCGTTCTCACCGAAGCCCTCAGCGGCCAGGGGATCCTGCACCAAATCGGGCTCGGTGCCCTGCTCTCGCAAGGCTGACCATGGACCTCCAACCCGGAAGCTTCGTGCGGCTCGAAGGCCGTCCTGGCGACACCTACCAAGTCGTCAGCGTCGACGACTATTCCGACAGCTGCTGGGTGCGCCGCTGGCCCCTCCACCGCCAGGGTTCCCCCGTGTTCTCCGTTCCCCTCCACGAGCTCACCGAGACCCTTGCCAGCAGGCCAGCGGCTGCCGCGGCCTGATTCAGCCTGGGGCTGCTGCCCCAGGCCCTTTGGAGGAATCCGCCTTGATCCCCTTCCGCTTCATCGTCACCTTCCACCTCCTGCAGAGGGCCTGCTCCCTTGCGCTGGGCGCTGGATGCTGCGCCCTGATCGCTGAGTCGGTCGCCCTCTCGGGACTGCTGCGCTGACGGAATGACGCTGGAGCGCATCGCGGTGAGCGGCTACCGCTCCCTGCAGCAACTGGTGCTGCCGCTGGGGGAGCTCACTCTTGTCTGCGGAGCCAACGGCGCTGGCAAGTCGAACCTCTACCGCTCCCTGAGGCTGCTGAGCGCCGCGGCCCGTGGCGATCTGGTGGCCGTGCTGGCCGCCGAAGGGGGGTTGCCGGCGGTGCTCTGGGCCGGCCCGGAGCGCACCGGCCGCGCCATGAAGAGCGGCGAGGTGCCGGTGCAGGGGGGACCGCGCACCGGGCCGGTGCGGCTGCGGCTCGGCTTCGGCGGCAGCGAACTCTCCTATGCGATCGAGCTCGGCTATCCGGCCGAGGCCGGCAGTGCCTTCCACCTGGATCCGCAGATCAAGCGGGAGTGGATCTGGGCCGGCGCCACCTTCCACCCCGATGCCCTGCTGCTGGAGCGCAGCGATGGGGCGGTGCTGCGCCACGGCGGCGGTCGGCCGGTGGCCGTCACCCGCGAGCTGCCGGCCTTCGAGAGCCTGCTCACGGCGGTGGCCGATCCCCTGGAGGCTCCTGAGGCCTTCCGTCTCCGCCGGGAGCTGCTCGGCTGGCGCTTCTACGACGGCTTCCGCACCGATGCCGCAGCCCCCGCCCGGCGCACGCCGATCGCCAGCCGCTGCCCCTCCCTGGCCGGCGATGGCGCCGATCTTCCCGCCGCCGTTCGCACGATCGAGGAGGTGGGGGATGGGGAGGGGTTCCATGCCGCGATCGACGACGCCTTCCCCGGCTGCCGCATCGTGGTGGATGTGAGCACGCCCCGCTTCCGGCTGCAGATGGAACAGCCGGGCCTGCTGCGGCCCCTGGAGGCCGCCGAGCTCTCCGACGGCACCCTGCGCTACGTGCTGCTGGCGGCGGCGCTGTTCAGCCCGCGCCTGCCGCCTCTGCTGGTGCTCAACGAACCGGAGAACAGCCTGCATCCGGATCTGCTCCTGCCCTTGGCCCGGCTCATCCGTGCCGCAGCCGCCCGCACCCAGGTGTGGGTCGTCGCCCACGCGCCGCCCTTGATCGAGGCCCTCTCCGGCCACGACGACGTGCGGGTGCTGGCCCTGGATCGGGAGCTGGGGGCCACCCGGCTGCCGGGGCAGACGGCCCTGGACCGGGCCGCCTGGCGCTGGCCGGCGGCCATCCCTAAGGTCGTGGCCGGTGCTTCCCTCCTCGCTTGAGCGCTCCTTCCCTCTCCCAAGGCGCCACCGTCCAAGGCGCCACCGTCCACCCGAGCGCCCCCTTCGGCCGGGAGGGCGAGGGCTGGGATGTCGTGGTGATCGGCTCCGGCATCGGCGGCCTGGTGACGGCCACCCAGCTGGCGGCGAAGGGAGCGAAGGTGCTGGTGCTGGAGCGCTACCTGATCCCGGGGGGCTCGGGCGGCAGCTTCCGGCGCGAGGGCTACACCTTCGACGTGGGCGCCTCGATGATCTTCGGCTTCGGAGAGAAGGGCCACACCAACCTGCTCACCCGCGCCCTGGCCGACGTGGACCAGCACTGCGACACGGTGCCCGATCCGGCCCAGCTCGAATACCACCTGCCCGGCGACCTGAACGTGGCCGTGGACCGCGACTACGAACGGTTCATCGCCGACCTCACCGCCCGCTTTCCCCATGAGGCCAAGGGGATTCGCGCCTTCTACGACACCTGCTGGCAGGTGTTCCGCTGCCTCGACGCGATGCCGCTGCTCTCGCTCGAGGATCCTGCCTACCTGGCCAAGGTGTTCTTCCGAGCGCCCCTGGCCTGCCTGGGACTGGCCCGCTGGCTGCCGGTGAACGTGGGCGACGTGGCCCGCAGGCACATCAGCGACCCGGCGCTGCTGAAGTTCATCGACATGGAGTGCTTCTGCTGGAGTGTGATGCCGGCGGATCTCACGCCAATGATCAACGCCGGCATGGTGTTCTCCGACCGCCACGCCGGCGGCATCAACTACCCCAGGGGCGGGGTGGGGGTGATCGCCGAGAAGCTGGTGGCCGGCCTGGAGGCCCACGGCGGCAGCATCCGCTATGGCGCCCGGGTCACCCGCGTGCTGATCGAGAACGGCGAAGCGGTGGGCGTGCAACTGGCGGACGGGGAGCAGCTGCGGGCCCGCCGGGTGGTGAGCAACGCCACCCGCTGGGACACCTTCGCCACGCCGGAGGAGGGCAGCGAAGTGGCTCGCCCCCACTCCGCCGCCCTGGTGGATGCCGAGCACACCCCCAAAAGCGAAACCACCTGGCGGCGCCGCTACAGGCCCTCCCCCTCGTTTCTGTCCGTGCACCTGGGCATCGATGCCCAGGTCGTGCCCGACGGCTTCCACTGCCACCACCTGCTGCTGGAACACTGGGAAGCCATGGAGGCCGAGCAGGGGGTGGTGTTCGTGTCGATGCCCACGCTGCTGGATCCATCCCTGGCGCCGGCGGGCCGCCACATCCTGCACACCTTCACCCCCAGCTCGATGGAGCACTGGCAGGGGCTGGGTCCCTCGGCCTACCGGGCCAAGAAGGAAGCCGATGCGGCCCGCCTGATCGGCCGCCTGGAGGCGATCCTGCCGGGGCTGAAGGGAGCCATCCGCCACCAAGAGATCGGCACCCCCCGCAGCCACCGCCGCTTCCTCGGCCGCATGGGCGGCAGTTACGGGCCGATCCCGGCCCTGCGCCTGCCGGGCCTGCTGCCGATGCCCTTCAACCGCACCGGCCTGCGGCACCTCTATTGCGTGGGCGATTCCTGCTTCCCGGGCCAGGGGCTCAACGCGGTGGCCTTCAGCGGCTTCGCCTGTGCCCACCGGGTCGGCGCCGACCTGGGGCTCAACCCGTGGGCACTGCCAGCCTGAACCGGAGAACAAAACTGATGAATTACGAAGGCGTAACCTTCTGTTGTTTGAAGATTTCCCCAGTGCTGTGCTTCCTCTCCTCAACGTTGTTGAAGAGGCCTGAGGATTCCTGCCCATGAGATGCGGGCGGATTCCCGGAACCCTGCGCAGCTGGCTGAAGCAGGAACGCTACGCCCTGGCCAATCCGGGCTGGCGCGCCCTGCTGCTGATCGCCGCCCCCCTGCTGCTGGCCCTGGTGGGGCTGGAGGCCTCCCGGCGGCTGCAGGAGAGGGGGCAGCAGCTGGAGGAAAAGCAGCTGCAGGCCATCGATCTGCTGCACTGGCTCACGGGCCAGCAGCGCCGCATCGCCCTCGACTGGGCCCACTGGAATGACAGCCTCGCCTTTGTGGAGGGACGCAATCCCGGCTTCCCCAGCAACGACATGGGCACGACGGCCCTGCTCAAGGAGGGTGCCGCCATGGCGATCTGGAGCCCGAAGGGCCAGCTTCTGGCTTTCCACGGCGGCAGCCCCGGGGATGGGTCCCCCGGGGGGGGCCTGCAGAGCTGCCTGCGGGACGTGGAGGCAAAGCGCCGCGGCAGCGGCGTCTCCAACCTGAGCGTGCTGTGTCCGGGCCTTGATCAGCTCTATGTGGGATACATCCAAACGATCAGCGACAACACGTCCACCCGCCGCACGGACGCCAGCCTGGCCTATGTGGTTCCCCTGCCGAGCCTGAAGAACAAAAAACCCCTGGCCGAATCCCTGCGCCGGCTGCAGGCGGAACTGGTGCTGGGCGAGGCCGGAGACCGGCAGGGCCAGGCCAGGGTTCTGTCACCACCACTGTGGACCAGAGGTGGCCGCATGGCACGGGTGCTGCCCCCGGCAACCGTGCCAACCACCCTTCCTGCGCTGCAGCCCCTGGCGATCCTGATCGCCGCCTGCGGGGCGCTCGTGCTGGGGCTGCGCCTCCGGTGGATGCTCGGCATGCGGCACCAGCAGTTGCAGGCACGGCGCTCCGAACAGAAGCACGGACGCCGCATCCGCGAGGTGCAGCGGGGCATGGGCCAACTGCTGGAGAAGATGCAGGGCAGGGGCCGCTCCGGTCGTGCCGGCGCCTTCGCCCGGCTGCTGGACCAGCAGGCCCGGGGAGAGTCGGTGCCTGCGGGCCAGGATGCAATGGCCGCCAAGGATGCCCGGCCAGAGGAACGGCATGTGCGGCGGATCGAGCAGATCCTGGCCAACGCCGGCACCCTGCTGCTGAACGACAACCTCACGGGCCTGCCCAACCGCAGCTATTTCCTCCAACAGCTCACCTGGGACAGTGAACACTGCCAGGCCGAAGGCATTCCCCTGGCACTACTGTTCATCAATATCGATAAATTCAAGCGAATCAATGAAACCTATGGGCACAGCATTGGCGATGTCGTGCTCCGCCATGTGGCGGTGGAATTGCAGCGCCTGATCCAGCCCGACGACTTTCTCGCCCGCTTCGGAGGCGATGAGTTCGGCCTGATCCTCGCCACCGCTCACCTCACGAACCGCAGTGAGCCAGCCATCCGCGAACTGGCCCACCAACGGGCCCTGGCCCTGCTGGATGAGTTCAACAGCCGAATTCTGCTTGAACCAGAACACCTGAATATCAGCCTCAGCATCGGCATCGCCCTCAGTGATCTGAGGGGAACCAGCGCCGAAGAGTTGATCCGCAGGTCGGATCAGGCGATGATGATCGCCAAGCAGCGACGAACCAGTGCCATATCGGTGTTTGATATCAACAGCAATTCGCCGCTACCCAATGACTATCGCCTGTTCAATGCCCTGGAATCCGATCTGAAGGAAGCTCCTGATCGTTTCGAGGTTCTCTTTCAGCCCATCGTCGGGGTCGATGGCAAGATCTTTGAGGTTGAGGCCCTGGCCCGCTGGGTGAATCCCCAGTATCCAGCCATCACCCCCGAGCTCTTCATTGGCCTGGCCGAGCGCTACCGGCTGATCGACAAGCTCGGCAGGCTGTTGATCGACAGGAGCCTCACGGGCTTCCAGCTGCTGCGGCAGGAGCTCCACCAGGGCTGCAGTTTGCAGCTGGCGATCAACATCAGCCCGAGCCAACTCATGCAGGATGGCTTTGCCCCCTGGCTGCTGGATCAATTGCGAGGGCGCCAGATTCCCGCAACGGCCATCACGGTGGAGGTAACGGAATCGGCGGTGATCGAAACCACCGACGAGCTCAACACCAATCTGGCCAGCCTGCGTCAAGCTGGTCTACGACTGGCCCTGGACGACTTCGGCACGGGCTTTTCCTCCCTCAGGCTGCTGATGGGGTTGAGGCCTGATGAGCTGAAGATCGACAAGTCGTTCGTTGCCGCCACGGTGCACGATCCCCTTGCCCAGCAGATCGTGATGCTGCTGCAACAGCTCACCGAAACCCTGGGCCTCACCCTCGTGGCCGAGGGCGTCGAAGACGAGACGATCCGCGACCGGCTGATGGAGGCAGGGGTGCGTTGCTTCCAGGGCTACCTCTATTCCCGTCCGGCCAGCCCCGCCGAACTGGTCGCCCAGCAGGCGGCAACCCCGTCACGCTGACACGTCCAGAGTCCATAACGTGGCCTCTGGCACCCACCACCGCCCATGACCGATTCCGGCGCCGGCCCTAGTGCGGCCGACCTGGCCCGCTACCTGGAGCAGCGCGGCGAACTGAGCAAACCCTGGATGCTGCAGATGTTGCGTCTCACCAAGCTCAAGGAGTCGAAGAACACAATGGACCCCCAGGAGTACATGGACCGGCTGCAGGAGGCCCATGCCGACCTGATGCGCCTTGGCGAATTCTGGAAGGGCCGTGAAGCGGAGGTGTTCGGCGGTCGCTACAGCCCACCGCAACGGATCGAACCCCTGCCAGGCTCCGCCGACGACCGATGACGGCAGGCCTACCCTGCGGCAGCGACCCGGTGAGTGACCCGGTGGGGGTGGAGGAGCACTACCCGATGGCTCCCCTGATCCGGTTCACCCTGGTGGCCCTCTATCTAGCCCTGGCCGCCCCCCTGCCCTGGCTGGCCGAGCCAGCCCTGCGGCTCCCGCTCTGGCTGGCCCTGGGCCTGGGTTTGCTGCTGGTGTGGGCTGCCACCAGTGAGCAGGTGCGGCTGGATGCCGAAGGAATTCAGGTGGCCCATCCCGCCTGGTGCGGCTGGCTGTTCCGGCGCGGCTGGCGGCTGGCATGGCCGGCCATCGAGGCGATCACACCGGTGGCCACCAGCCAGGGGGGCCGGGTGTTCTATCTCCGCAGTGGCAACCGGGCGCTGCTGCTGCCCCAGCGGATCGCCCACTTCCCGCAGTTTCTGCAGCGCTTCAGCCGGGAAACGGGCCTCACGACGGCCTCCATCGGGCGGATCAGCCCACCCTGGACTTACCAGCTGCTCGCCGTGCTCACCGGAACCATGCTCCTGGGAGAACTCGGCTGGGGACTCTGGAGCCTCACGGGGGGATCCGCTGCCCGGTGATGGCCAGCGGGGAGTCAGGTGCGGGAGAGGGTATTGAGCTGGGCCGCGCCCCCACCAGCCCCGGTGGTGCCACTGGCTTCGCTGAATTCCGGCAGGTTGTCGAGGCTGAAACGATAGCCCTGCTGCCGCATGGTTTCGATGCCGCCGCCCTCGCCGAGCCCGGCCTGCTCAAGCTTGCGGCGCAGGGTGAGCACCTGGGTGTCCACCGAGCGGGGCCCTCCGCTGAAGGGCGGCCAGGCCATGCGCAACAGCTCCTGACGACTGCGCACCACGCCGGGGGGCATCAGCAGGGCACAGAGCAGGGCGAACTCCCGCGGGCTGAGTTCCACCGGTTGGTCGCGCAGAGTCACCTGGCGCAGCAGCAGATGCACCTCGAGGGGGCCCACACACACCCGCTCCTGCAGGCCCGAGCCCGTGCGGCGCAACAGGGTGCGGCAGCGGGCCGCCAGCTCCTCCAACCCGAAGGGTTTGCGCAGCACGTCATCGGCGCCGCCATCGAGCAAACTCACGACCGGCTCCGATCCGGCCCTGGCGGTGAGCACCATCACAGGACAGTGCAGCTGGGCGGCAAGTCGCAGGGCGCTGCTCTCGTCCAGCAGCTCGGCACTCACCAGCAGGTCGGGCGACTGGTCACGGCAGAGCTCAAGCGCCTCACGCGCCGTGGCCACCGCTGCGGCCAGATGGCCATCCTGGCGCAACCGCTGGGCCAGCACGGTGCGCAGCGTGGCATGGGGGTCAACCACCAACACCCGCTGAGATCCCGGAGACTGCACGGCTGCCGCTGGGGATGGATCGCTGGCCATGGGGGCAGGGAAGCTTTCTCCCGCGGTGGGACCGCCAGAAGAAGGGTGCTGGGGGGTTGGTTGGGAGATTGGTGAAGAGGTGGGGCGGTCGGGTGCCATACGGGTGGTACCCCCGGACTTCCCCAAGGTAACGGGCTCCCGCAAGGATCACGCGTATCAGCTGATGCCTTTGCAACAGACCCACCGCCCTCCACCCCGCAACCGGCCATCCCCCGCCCGGACGGTTTGCCCTCCCCACAGGCTCGGGGGGATGGGCAAAATAGATGCCATGTTCTGTTCCACGATGACCGCGCTTCAGCATCCGGACGCCATCCGCCACTTCCAGTCACTGTGTGATGCCTGCCAGGAACTGGCCCATCGTCACCACGGGCCGGCGGATCTTCGGCTCTATGCCGACGGCTACGTGCATGCCCTGCGCCGCACCGCCGTTCTCGACCCGCTGGCCCAGCGACGGCTGGAGGAGCTGGTGGAGCGCTGGATCCTCGATCCCTCCAGCTTCATCGGCGCCGATGGCGACCCGCGCACGCTCTACGAGTCGGGCCGCACCTACTGACTGCTTGGCGCTGGCTCAGCTGGCCAGGGCCACCTCCAGCTGCTCCCGCAGTTCGCCGGAGTTGTACATCTCGATCAGGATGTCGGAGCCGCCAATGAATTCCCCGTTCACATACACCTGGGGAATGGTGGGCCACTCGGAGTATTCCTTGATTCCCTGACGGATCTCGCCATCGGAGAGCACATCAAAGGTTTCGAAAGACACACCGAGGGCGTGCAGGATCTGCACCACGTTGTTGGAGAAACCGCATTGGGGCATCAGTTTGGTGCCCTTCATGAACACGAAGACCGGGCTGCTGCCGATCAGGGTTTCGATGCGTGCCTTGACGCTGGCGTCCATGGGAATCAGCTGGGGGTTGAGGTGTGCAGGGCGAGGGCATGAATCGCCTCGCTGGCCAGTTCCTGGCGCAGGGCGCCATAAACCAGCTGGTGCTGCTTGATGCGGTTGAGCCCGGCGAACACGTCGGACACCACCTTCACCTGCAGGTGGTCACCGCCACCGGTGAGGTCTTCCACCTCCACGGCGGCGTCAGGCAGGGCGCGATGGATGGCTGCCTTGACCTGGTCGGGTTGCACCATCGGGCGAACAACAGAGCGTTGGGCAGGTGAGAGCTGGGAATCTAGTGGCCTCAGCGGGTCGGCTGACCAGCCGTGTAGGGGGTGGTGGCAAAGCCGATCTCCACCAGGCTCTGGTAGGCCCGGCGGCCCTCCTCGCTGGTGGGCGTCATCACCTTCACCACCTCCACCAGCAGGGGCACGGCCACCTCCGGCTGGTTCTTGCGGCGGAACACGGCCGCCAGCCTCAGGTTGGCCTCGGCAAGCAGGGTGAGGGCTTCCCGGCCGTTCTGGTCCATCTCCCGGGGAATCCGGGCGTCGAGCCCGCGGAAGGAACCGCTGAGATCCCGGTAGAAGCCCAGCAGCCGGCGGGTGAGGTCGCGGGCCTGGTCGTAGAAGCCACGGGCCTCGTCGAGACGACCGGCGGCGGCGGCGGCATCACCCCGCGCCAGCAGGCTGCGCACCGTGGAGAGGCTGAGGGGGTTGGTGGCCGCCACTTCGGCCGGACTGGCGCCCTGGGCCCGCAGCGGCAGGCCTAACGCTGGAGTGGCCAGGGCGATCGCGGCCAGGAGGGCCATCGTGGAAAGCCGGTTGGGGCTGCGCACAGCGCTGCGGTGTCAGGTCGGCGAACTTTAAGGGGACCGCTCCGCCGGGCTGTCGGCCAGGCAGGCGACGGCCCGCCGCTCCAGCGCAGCCATGCTCTCGGCCAGCTCCCTGGTGAAGCACTGGGCGCCATCGCGACCCGCGCCGGCGATCCGCATGGGCTCGCCGATGCAGAGGGCGGCCCGGTCGCAGGGGCGGGGGATGGTGTGGCTGTAGGCGATCCCCACCGGCAGCACCGGCACGACCACGCCACGGCTGGCAGCCAGGGCCGCCAGGCGGGCCAGGCCCTGCTGCAAACGCAGTGGCTGGGGGCCCTCATGGCGGATGCGGCCTTCGGGGAACACCACCAGTTGCTCGCCCGCCTCCAGCAGCTCCAGGGCATGGCGCAGGCTGGCCAACGAGGGCTTCGCCTGGTTCACCGCGAAACAGCCCAGGCGCCGCAGCAGCCAGCCCTGCAACCCCCGCATCTCATCGACGGTGACCATGAAGCGGCAGTCGCGCCCGGTGATCCTGCAACCGGCGGCGTGGGGTAGCAGCAAGGCGTCCCAGCGGGCCTTGTGGGTGGGAGCCAGCAGCACCGGGCCGGACCGGGGCAGCCACTGCTGGCCCTCCACCTGGATGCGGCGGAACCAAAGCGGCAGGGCCAGATCCTGGGTGGCGACCATCGCCAGCGGCCCCAGCCAGGGGCTCACCTCGCTGCACACCGATCCGCCGCCGTTGCGGGCCAGGGGCAGGGCGGGCTCCTCAGGGGAGAGGCGTTGCAGAGATGCCTGGGAGGGTGGGACCTGGGCCCCGCCTTCATCAGCGATCGCGCCCTCGGAAATCACGATCTCGGCAAGGGTGGGGTGAGTGGGCTGCCGGGTGGGCCATCTCGACCGTGGGCCGGCACCGCCGATCAGCGGTGTGTTGAAGCTAAACAGGGCTTCATCCCACATGGCCTCGGATTGGGCAGTTGCCCGGCCGGCGCTGCGTAGGAAGATTTCCCCTGCCACCGCCCCTCCATGGCCAGCCTCGGCGTCAACATCGACCACATCGCCCAAGTGCGCCAGGCTCGCCGCACGGTGGAGCCCGACCCTGTCACCTACGCGCTGCTGGCCGAACTGGGTGGCGCCGACGGGATCACCGTGCATCTGCGCGAGGACCGCCGCCACATCCAGGACCGCGACGTGGAGTTGCTGCGCGCCACGGTGCGCAGCCGCCTCAACCTGGAGATGGCGGCCACGCCTGAAATGGAGGCGATCGCCCTGGCCCTCCAACCCGACATGGTCACCCTGGTGCCCGAGAAGCGCCAGGAGGTCACCACCGAGGGCGGTCTGGACGTGGCCAGCCAGCGGGGGGCCCTCACCGCGCTGGTGGGCCGGCTGCAGCAGGCGGGCATCGCCGTGAGCCTGTTCGTGGACGCCGCTGCCCCCCAGCTGGAGGCGAGCGCCACCACCGGCGCCCGCTGGGTGGAACTGCACACGGGCACCTACGCCGAAGCCGCCTGGGCGGCCCAGCCCGCTGAACTGGCCCGGCTCACGGAGGGGAGCTTCATCGCCCGCAGCCTCGGTCTGCGGGTGAACGCCGGCCATGGCCTCACCTTTCAGAACGTGGAGCCGGTGGCGGCGATCGAGGGAATGGAGGAGCTCAACATCGGCCACACGATCGTGGCCCGGGCCCTGGCGGTGGGCCTGGAGCAGGCGGTGCGGGAGATGAAGGCGCTGGTTCAGAATCCCCGCCGCGACCCCCTGTTCGGCAGCCCCCGCCCATGACCACTTACCACTTTGTGGCCGCCAGCGAGCGCTTCCTCTGCGAGGAGGAGCCCCTCGATGAGGTGCTGCGCGAGCGGGTGCGCCACTACGGCGAAACCGGCAAGGAGATCGATTTCTGGCTGGTGCGGCGCCCGGCCTTCCTCGACGCGCCCGAGCTCTCCGGATCGCTTCCGGCGCTGCCGCGGCCGGCGGCGGCGGTGATCTCCACCGACGCCAAATTCATCACCTTCCTGAAGCTGCGCCTGGAATTCGTGGCCACCGGCAGCTTCGAAGCCCCCAGCGCCACGATCGGCGATCCCCTGGCCAGCGCCGCCTAGGCGCCGTTCAGCCGCTCAGAAGAGGCCGAGAAACTTGCGGCGGCCGCCCTCCCCCTCCTGTTCCGGGGGGCGCCCCTGGCCACCGTCCTGTTGGTAGCGGGGCTTGTTGTCGCCGATGGTGAACACCGCCTCCTTGTTCTTCCACCACACCCAGTCGCGGATCGGCGGCGTGTTGGCCAGCTGCTCGCGGGTGAGGCCGAGCCCCAGCTTGGCGGAGGCGTTGAGGAGCACATCCAGCATCTCCTCCCCATTGCTGCAGCGGGCCAGGGCCTCGTTGGTTCTTTTGGCGCCGTTGAGGGCCTTCACCAGGGCATTGACCCGCTGGGTCACTGGCAGGTTCTGCAACTCCATGGGCTCCCCGGACGCACGCTGGCCGACCGTACCAACGGCAGGGGAGGTGACAAGGGACACATCAAGGGTCAAACTGATGCCATCGCACCAGTCTGATGACGTCCCCAATCCGTCCCGCCCGTCACTGGGTCGTCGGGGACGTTCACGGATGTGCGGAGGCACTGGGTCGCCTGTTGCGGCTCCTCCCCGCCGAAGACCGCCTGGTGTTCAACGGCGACGTGATCAATCGTGGGCCCCAGATCCTCGCCACGATGGAACTGGTGTGGAGCCAGGTGCGCAGCGGCCGGGCCGTGTGGCTGCAGGGCAATCACGAGGCCGATCTGGTGGCTGCCCTCAACCGGGACGACCCCGAGGCACGGCGCGCCCTGGCCGGTTGCGACACCTACCGCCAGCTGTGCGACCGCACCTGCCGCCGCTGGCGCCAGCGGCTGGAAGATCTGCCCAGCCTCTATCCCGGCCGGGGCTGGATCGCCACCCACGCCGGCCTCGATCCTCACACCTGGCAACCCGACCTGCGCATCCGCAAGCCGTTCTGGCAGGCCTATGACGGCCGCTTCGGCGAGGTGGTGGTGGCCCACACCCCGGGCCACAGCGTGCGGCGCCAGGGCTGGATCGTGCTGATCGACACCGGCGCCTGCTACGGCGGTGAGCTCAGCGCCTACTGCCCGGAAACCGGAGCCATCGTGCAGGTGCCCGGTGCCCGCCAGCCCCTGGCCACATCGGCGGCGGCCCAAGGGCAGGCCCTGGCGACCCGCTTGCTCTGACGCCGGGCAACCCCCTTGCTCACGGTTTTCCGCAGCAACCGCATGGAGCTCCTGGCGGAGCTGCTGGCCAGCCAGCTGCGCCTCAACCCGCCGGGCCTCTTCGAGCAGGTGCAGGTGGTGGTGAACACCTGGCCCACGAGCCGCTGGCTGGGGGAGCAACTGGCGCTGGGGCTGGGCGACCCCGATGCAGCCTTCGCTGACGGCATCGTGGCCCACCTGCGCTGTCCCTTCCCCGGCAGCCAGATGCGGCTGCTGGTGGACCGGCTGCTGGCGGACGGCCCGAGTCCGGCCCCCGGCGGCGGCAGCGATCCCTGGCGGGCCCGGGAGCTGGTGTGGCCGCTGCTCGATCTGCTGCCGGCCCTGGTGGAGCAGCCGGAGGCGGCCCCCCTGCGCCACTGGCTGAGCCAGCGGCAGGCAGCACCGGCGGCCGGCGGCCGGCGGCTCGACCGCGCCCTTTGGCAACTGGGCCGGGCCATCGCCGATGCCTTTGACGACTACACCCTCTACCGGCCGACCATGCTGGCGGCCTGGCTGGCTGGCCAGTCCCTCGAAGACGACGGCCGCCCCCTGCCCGCCGACCAGCACTGGCAACCCCTGCTGCTGCGCCAGCTGGCCGCCCGACTGGAGCAGCCCCCGCTCGGCCTGCGGGTGCGCCAGGCGATCGAGCGGCTGCGACACCGCCAGGACGGGCCGCCGCTGGCTGACCCCCTGCCGAATCCCCTGCGGCTGTTCGGCCTGAGCAGCATGGCGCCGCTGCAGGTGGAGCTGCTCCAGGCCCTGGCCAGCGTGGTGGAAGTGGAGATCTACCTGCTCACGCCCTGCCGCGAACTGTGGCGGCGCCGCGACCAGGCCGCCAGCACCCCCCTGGGGGAGGACTGGTTGCTGGCCGCGCCCCCCCTCGAGGCCCGCTTCGGCCGCCTTGGGGCGGAATTCCAGCAGCTGCTAGAGGGCACCGGTGCCACCCAGCTGGCCCAGGTGCAGGAGCGGGATCTGTTTCTCGGTGCCGCCACCGCCGCCGAGCTGGCCGGCCGCCCACCCACCCTGTTGGAGCAGCTGCAGGAGCAGCTGGTGGATCCGGAGCTGCGGCCCCAGCTGGCCCTGGAGCCCAACGACCAATCGCTGCAGTTCCTGGCCTGCCCGGGGCGGCTGCGGCAGGTGCAGATCGTGCGCGACCGGGTGCTGCAGCTGATGGCCGACGACCCGAGCCTGGCGCCGCGGGACGTGCTGGTGATGACGCCGGAGGTGGAGGCCTTCGCGCCGCTGGTGGCGGCCGTGTTCGGCGACAGCGGCGCCACCGGGGTGCCCCTGCCCTGGCGGCTCACCGACCGCAGCCAGCAGAGCGACCCGGGCATCGCCCAGGGACTGCTGGCCCTGCTGGCCCTGGGGGGCGAGCGCCTCACCGCCTCGGCCCTGGAGGCGCTGCTGGCCTGCCCGCCACTCCTGCAGCGCCACGGCGTGGATGGCGCCGAGGCCGGCACGATCACCGCCCTGCTGCAGCGGGCGGGATTCCGCTGGGGCCTCGATGGCCGCGCCCGTGGCGGCGACCCCAGCCACAGCCTGGGCTGGGCAATCGACCGGCTGCTGCTCGGACTGGTGCTGCCGGAGCAGCCCGGGCTGGCCCCGGGCGACACCGCCCCCCTGGCCATGGGGGGGAGCCTGGAGCAGCAGTCGCGCTGGCTGGCCCTGCTGCTGGGGCTGCGGCGGGCGCTGGACCAGCTGGAGCAGGCCCGCACCCCCGCCCGCTGGGTGGAGCTGCTGCGGCCGCTGCTCACCGACCTGTTCGGCGACGGCGGCGACTGGGCCTGGGAGCTGGCTCCGATCCAGACCGCCCTGGCCGACTGGCTCAGCAGCGCCGGCGCCAGCACCCTGCAGCTGCCGGCACCGGTGGTGGCGGAGGTGCTGGCCGAACGCCTGAGTGCCGACAGCGGCCGCTTCGGCCACCGCTCCGGCGCCCTCACCATCAGCGGCCTGGAGCCGATGCGGGCCATCCCCCAGCGGGTGATCGTGCTGCTGGGCCTCGATGGCGGCAGCTTTCCGCGGCAGCGCCAGAGGCCGGGCTTCCACCGGATGGAACAGGGGCACCAGCTGGGCGATCCCAACCCCGCCGACCAGGACCGCTATGTGCTGCTGGAGAGCCTGCTCTCGGCGCGGCAGCACCTGTTGATCACCTGGAGCAACCGGGACAACCGCAGCGGTGAAGCGCTGGTGCCCTGCACGCCGGTGCGCCAGTGGCTGGCCCTGCTGGAGCAGCAGCTGGGCCCCCAGGCCTTGGCCCGCCTGCTGCTGGAGCCTGCCGCCAATCCCCTGGAGCGGCGCAACTTCCTGGCCGCCGGGGAGCGGGGGCCGATCAGCAGCGACCGGCGCCAGCTGCAGGCCCGGCGACTGCTGGAGGAGCAGCGGCCCGAGCCGCCCCGCCCCCTGGCCGCAACCAGCGGCGAGGCGGCGCCCCAGCCAGCCCAGCCGGCCCCGCCAGCCAGCCCCTGCCCCCGGGCCAGCCATGCCGACCTGCTGGCCTGGCTGCACAACCCCCAGGCCGAGTGGCTGGAGAGCCTGGGCCTGCGCCCGAAGGAGTGGGGCCAGCAGGTGCTGGACCGGGAGGGGCTCAGCCTGGAGGAGCGGCAGCGCAGCCAGCTGCTGCGCGAGGCCCTGACGCGCCCCACCCTGCCCGACTGGCAGGTGGAGCAGCGCGGCCGCGGCCTGTTGCCGGCCGGGGCAGCCGGTGACCTCGAGGTGCGCCAGCTGGAGCAGCGCTGGTTATCGCTGCAGGCGGTGCTGGCCGAACTCGGACCGGAGGAGCCGGTGACCGTGACGGCGGCGGGGCTGGAGGCCCCGCTGCCCTGGCGCGGCGGCCAGCTGGTGCTTCCCGGCCTGGCCAGGCCGAAGCCTGGCCAGCGACTTGAGCTCTGGCTCGGGCTGCTGCTGGCCTGCGCGGCCGGCCTGCGGCCCACCGGTGCCCTGCTGGTGGGTCGGGATCAGCACTGCTTCCGGGTGCTGGAGCGGCTGGAGCCGCCGGATGCCGGGTCGGCCACCGCCGAGCTGGAGCACCTGCTGGCGCTGCGCCAGCACCACCGTTCCCGCTGCTGGCCGGTGCCACCCCGCACCGGCTGGGCCTGGGCCGGGGCGGAGCGGCGCGGCGCGGGCAGTGGCTTCCGGCCGGCGCACTCGGCCTGGGAGGGGGGATTCGGCGGCAGCGGCGAACGGGACGATGCCGTGATGGCCGTGTGCTTCGGCGCCGGCACCACCACCGGGGAGCTGCTCGACGGGCCCTTCCGCGAGGCCGCCCTGGCACTGCTGGGTCCGCTGCTGGAGCAACACAGCACCGTGCGCGCAGGAGGAAGCCGGTGATGGGCGACCAAGGGGAGCTCCGGCGGGGCGGAGTTCCAGAGCAGGAACTCCTGCCCGACTTCGACGCCAACAGCGTGCCGCTGGAGCCGGGCGTGCTGCTGCTGGAGGCCAGTGCCGGCACGGGCAAGACCTTCGCCCTGGCCCATCTGGTGCTGCGGCTGGTCACCCGGTCCAGCGATCCCCTGCCGCTGGAGCGCCTGCTGGTGGTGACCTTCACCGACGCCGCGGCGGCCGAGCTGCGCGACCGCATCGCCCGTCGCCTGCAGCAGGCCCTGGCGCTGCTGGAGCTGGAGCCGCCCGAAGAAGACCAGGGGGAACCGCTTGCGGCGCCCGACGCCGTGCTGCAGGGCTGGTATGACAGCCAGCCGGCAGGCGGCGCCGGGCGGCGGCGCCTGCGGGGCCAGCTGCTGCTGGCGCTGGAGGCGCTCGACCGCGCCGACATCACCACGATCCATGGCTTCTGCCGCCGCACCCTGCAGCGCCAGGCGCTGGAGGCGGGCCAGGGGCCGGGGCTGGAACTGGAGCGGGATGGTGGCGAGCAGGCCGCCCAGGTGATCCACGACTACTGGCTGCAGCAGGTGCTGACCCTGCCGGAGGGCCTGCTGGCGGGCCTGCTGGAGCAGGGCCTCAGCCCGGAGCTGCTGGAGCGGCTGCTGGTGCGGCTCGACGGCGATCCGGCCCTGGAGCTCGATCCCCTGCCCGCAGACTGGCAGGGGAGCTGCTCCCTGCAGGAGCTGCTGCCGGCCCTGCTGGAACAGCGCTGGCAGCAGTTCACCGCGGCCTGGCTGGAACGGGGTGAAGACCTGGAGCAGGCCTTCTGCCTCACCGCCGCCGACCTGCGCGATCGCAAAGCCGGCGACCCGAAGCCCTACGCCGGCCGGCCCAGGCGCCAGCGGGTGGCCGAGCTCAGCGCCTGGATTGCCGAACGGGAACAGCAGGGCCGCAGTCCGGACTACGGCGAGGTGCTGGCACAGGCGCTGCTGCGCGACTATTTCCACCCGGCTCCCTTCGCCAAGGTGACGGCCGCCGCCTTCGGCACCCCCGCCACCCTGCCGGAACGGCCGCTGCTGGAGGCGATCGCCGCCCTGGTGGACGGCCCGGTGGAGCTGGCGCTCAGCCACGCCCTGCACCACGGCCGGGCGGAGCTGGAACGGCGACGGGCCCGCAGCGGCCGCCTCGGCTTCGGTGGTCTGCTGGCCGCCCTCGACCCCCAGGCTGGCGGTGAGCCGCACCGGAACCGGCGTCTGCTGGAGGCGGTAAGCCGTCGTTACGCGGTGGCGCTGGTGGATGAGTTCCAGGACACCGATCCCATCCAGTGGCGAATCCTGGAGCAGGCCTTCGTGGCGCCCACGGACGCCTCCCCCCGCCATCTGCTGGTGATGGTGGGCGACCCCAAGCAGGCCATCTATCGCTTCCGCGGCGGCGAACTGGCCACCTACCGGCAGGCCCGCCTGCGGGCCGACAGGCGCTACGGCCTGCGGGAGAACCGTCGCTCCTCGGCGGCCCTGCTGGCGGGCCTCAATGCCCTGATGGCTCCGGGTCTGGAGCGCTCCGGGCTGCAGGTTCCGCCGGTGCTGGCCTGCTCAACCACGGCGGACCTGCCCCAGGAGCCGGGCGAGTTCCCCCTGCAGCTCCTGCCCCTGGACGACGAGGAGACCCTGCCCAGCCAGGTGGCCGGCCTCTGCCTGCAGCTGCTGCAGGCCCCTCAGCCGGGCGGGCTCAGCCCCGGCGACCTCTGCCTGCTGGTGAGCACCCACCGCCAGGCCGAAGTGCTGCGCCATGCCCTCGAACAGCGGCGGCTGCCCAGCCGGCTGGTGAGCCGGGGCGACGTGTTTGCCAGCGAGGCAGCGGCCGCCCTGCAGCGCCTGCTGGACGCCCTGGCCGACCCGGGCCATCCCGGCCGCCAGCGGCTGCTGGCGGCCTCGCCCCTGCTGGGCTGGGACGCCGACCAGCTGGCCACGGCCCCGGCGGCGGCCTGGGAACGGCTGGCCGACCGGCTGGCCGAACTGGCCCAGCGGCTGGAGCAGGCCGGCCTGCTGGCCTGCCTGGGGGAGCTGCTCAGCACGGAGGGATTGGCACGGCTGGCCCTGGGGGGCCGCCTGCTGGCCGACCTGCAGCAGGCCGGCGAACTGGTGCAGGAACAGATGCACCGGCTGGGGCTGGGCACCGCCGCCGCCGCCGACTGGCTGCGCCGGATCCGCCTGGAGCCGGAGCGGCGGGTGCCCGAGGAGCACCAGCTCAACAGCACCGCCGCCGATGCGGCAATCGCCGTGGTGACGGTGCACCGCAGCAAGGGCCTGGAGTATCCGGTGGTGATCTGTCCCTACCTGTGGCGGGCACCTGCGGCCCCCACCAGCGCCGCCGCTGAGCTGGGGCGCCGCTGGCTGCCCCCGGGGGCTGCGGCGCCCCGCCTCGATCTGCACCGCTCGCCCCACTGGGGCCGGGGCCGGGAGGCCGCCCAGGCCAACCTGGCCGCAGCGCAGCAGGAGGCGGAGCGGCTGGCCTACGTGGCCGCCACCCGGGCCCGCCAGCTGCTGGTGCTCGGCTGGCGCCAGGACGATCGCCACAGCGCCAATCCCCTCGCCCCCTGGCTGCTGACAGAGGGCAAACCGCGTCCGCCGCAGAACCTGCCGCTGCAGCAGCTCGATCCAGCCCGGCTGCCGGCAGCGGGCGAACCGTGGCAACCACGACCGCGGGAGGGGGATCTGCAGGAGGGGAAACGGCCCCGGCACCGGCTCGACACCAGCTGGGGCCGCAGCAGTTACTCCAGCTGGGTGCACGGCGGCGGGGCGCCGGCGGCCCGGGAGGAGGGCCGCGACACTACCGATCCGGAGGCCGATCCGGAGGCCGATCCGGAGGCCGATCCGGTGACAGGCGCTGGGGTCGACTCCGGGGACGGGGGGGAAGCCGAGCGCCAGGGGCCCCTGGCCACCTTTCCCCGCGGAGCCGGCCCTGGCGAGGTGCTGCACCGCCTCCTGGAGCGGCTCGACTACGCCCGCAGTGTGCTGGAGCGGGAGTCCCAGCAGCTGATCGGCCAGGAGCTGGAGAGGGCCGGGCTGGCCCCCGAGCTGGTGGCCCCCCTCAGCCAGGCCCTGGA
This sequence comes from Bradyrhizobium ivorense, assembly GCA_943368005.1. Classification (GTDB taxonomy): domain Bacteria; phylum Cyanobacteriota; class Cyanobacteriia; order PCC-6307; family Cyanobiaceae; genus NIES-981. The sequence continues at coordinate 93,957 of CALRKN020000010.1, forward strand.
ACGGTTGCGGCTCACCCCCTTCGGCGGCCCCCTGGGAACCTTCACGCTGGCCGGACTGGAGCCGGGCACCTGGCTCAACGAAATGAACTTCGACCTGCCCCTGGCGGTGCGGCGGCCCGGCCCCCCGCCGTCGCCCGGGCCACGGCCGGCGGATCCGCCCCGGCTGCGCAGCAGTGGCCTGGCCCGCTGCTTCCGCCAGCACTCCGGCGGCCTGTTCGGCGCGGCCTATGCCGAGCGGCTCGAGAGCCTCACCATCGCCAGCCGCGGCATTCTCACCGGCTCCATCGACCTGGTGTTCCGCCAGGGGGAGCGCTGGTGGGTGCTCGACTGGAAGAGCAACTGGCTGGGGGAGCGGGATGCCGGTGGCAGTCCCACCGCCTGCGGGCCGCTGCACTACGGGCAACAGGCCATGGCCGGGCTGATGGGCACCAGCCACTACCCCCTGCAGGCCCACCTCTACCTGGTGGCCCTGCATCGCTACCTGCGCTGGCGCCTGCCCGGCTACAGACCCGAGCGACACCTGGGGGGCTACGCCTACGTGTTCCTGCGCGGCGTGCCCGGCCCCTCGGCCGCCGTGACCGCCGCGGCGAGCGCCGGTGGGGCGGTGGCGGGGATGCTGGTGGAGCAGCCACCGCTGGCGCGGCTGCTGGCCCTCGATGGCCTGTTGCGGGAGGGGGAGCCATGAGCGAGGGCAGCGTGCTGGCCGCCGCCCTGGCCGAGGCCCTGCCCCGGCTGTGCGCGCCCCGCACGGCGATCGATCCGGCTGTGCTGGAGCTGATCACGGCCCTGGGCCGGGCCCTGGACGGGGGCGTGCTGGAGCTCGACTTCGGAGCCGAGCCGCCCGAGGGTCTCGATGCTGGCCGCTGGCCCGGGGGGTACCGCCAGGCCCTGGAGCAGTGCCCGCTGGCGGTGGCGGCCCCAGCCCTGGAGCAGGCCCCCCAGGCGCCCCTGGTGCTGGCGGGGGAACGACTGCGCTGGCGCCGCTGGCACCAGCAGCTGGAGCACACCCTCGACTCCCTGGTGCAGCGGGCGCAGCTGCCACTCCCGGCCCTGGCCGAGTCGGAGGGCCTGGAGGAGGTGCGGCGCCAGGCCGCCGCCGCCGGCCTCGACGGGCAGCAGCAGCGGGCCGTCCTGGCCTCCCTGGGCCATGGTCTGCTGTTGCTGAGCGGGGGCCCCGGCACCGGCAAGACCAGCACCGTGGTGCAGCTGCTGGCGGCCCAGCTGCGGCTGCAGCCGGGGCTGCGGCTGCAGTTGGCGGCTCCCACCGGCAAGGCGGCGGCCCGGCTGCGCCAGGCCCTGGAGCTGGGTTGCCGCACCCTGCCCGCCGACCTGGCCAGTGCCGTTGGGGCGGCGCCCTGCTCCACCCTGCATCGCCTGCTGGAGAGCAGTGGCGAGCGGTTTGGCCGCCATGCCCGCCGGCCCCTCGACCTGGATCTGCTGGTGGTGGATGAGGTGTCGATGGTGGATCTGCCCCTGATGGCAGCCCTGCTGGACGCCCTGCCCGCCACCAGCCGACTGGTGCTGGTGGGGGATCCGGCCCAGCTGCCGCCGGTGGGGCCCGGACCGGTGCTGCAGGAATTGAGCCAGCCCAACCGCCTGGAACAACTGGGCCCAGCCGCCGTGACCCTGGCCACCACCTATCGCAACGCCGGTGCGATCGCCACGGTGAGCGCCCAGCTGCGCCGCAGCGGGCCCCTGCCCCTGGCCGCCCTCGAACCCCACCTGCGGAACCTCGCCGCCGATGCCAATCTGCGCTGGCTGCAGGCGCCCGCCCAGCACCCTCCTGCGGCGGCGATCGCGGCCCTGGCGGAGCACCAGCGGCGGCTCGCCGCCCTGGCGGCGCAACCGCTGCTGGCCGACCGGCTGGAGGAACTGGAGCGCGAGCTGGAGCGTTGTGTGCTGCTCACGCCCGTGCGCCAGGGGCGATGGGGCGTGGAGGGGGTGCACCGCCAGCTGCTGGGGGAAGCGGCCACGCGGCCCTGCGGCCACTGGCCCCTGGGCACGCCGGTGCTGAACCGCCGCAACCTGCCCGAGCAGGGACTGGCCAATGGGGACATCGGGGTGCTGGTGGGCAGCGACAACGAGAGGCGGGTGCTGTTTCCGGGTGGGCAACAGCTGCATCCGGCCCGTCTGGGACAGGCCGAGCCGGCCTTGGCCCTGACGGTGCACAAGTCGCAGGGAAGCCAGTACGGCACGGTGTGGCTGCTGCTGCCCCCGGGTCGTGACTGGGACGCCCGGCTGCTCTATACCGGCCTCAGCCGGGCCCGGGACCGGGCCTGGCTGGTCACCCCCGGCTGAGCCTGCCCATGCCCGATCCCGCCGTGCCCAGCGAGGTTTCAGCCCGGCGCCAGCAGCGACCCTGGGGCTGGTTCGAGACCCTGGGCAGCGGCGACGGCTACCTGGTGAAGCGGCTCTGCATCCACGCCGGCCGGCGCATCAGCCGGCAACGGCACCGCTGGCGCAGTGAGCACTGGGTCGTGGTGGCCGGCAATGGACTGCTGGAATGCGACGGATCCGAGTGCCCGGCGGACCCGGGCACCGGCCTGGTGATCCCCCTCGGCGCCGTGCACCGCGCCAGCGCCGGCAGCGCCGATCTGCTGATCGTGGAGGTGCAGCGGGGTGAGCGGCTGCGGGAAGACGACATCGAGCGGCTGGCCGACGACTTCGGCCGCACGAGCGGGAACCGGCAGGCAGACGGGCAGACAGATGGCCAGTGCCATACCGGCGCCCACACCAGTGGACTGATAGAGTGAAACTTCACCTTCTTGAAAAGAGCTTCTTCGGGGGCCTTTTGTTCAAGGGCTAGGCAGACAAGGACGAAGCGCAACAGCATCACAACGGGGCCGGACCAGATCCGCACCCCACCGACGCATGCGTGCTTTCCGCGTTGGAATGGAGTCGCGTCCCATCTGGGGCTCGCGTCGATGGTCAGGAACGGCACAGTCGCCGCTCTGAACCACTGGGATCCTGCCGGGCCCGCGTGAAGGACTGACCTGTTCGCAGGGCCCAGCCCCAGTTCGGCCCAAGGACACCCGCGAGATTCCTTTTTTGACTTCCTTGACCAACCTGACCAGCGGCGAAGCCCCCCTCTCCAACCCGGCGATCGGCGAGCCCGGCGTCCCAGCCACCGAGCCGGTGCTGGACCCTTCCCCCGAGCTGGACACCCCGGCCAGCGGCTTCGCCCGCTTCGGCTTCGCTCCCGAGGTGCTAGCGGCCCTGGCGGCCATCGGCTACAGCGAGCCCTCCCCGATCCAGCAGGCCGCCATCCCCGAGCTGCTGCTCGGCCGCGACCTGGTGGGCCAGGCCCAGACGGGCACCGGCAAGACCGCAGCCTTCGCCCTGCCGATGCTGGCCCGGCTTGATGCCGGCCAACGCAAGCCCCAGGTGCTGGTGCTCGCCCCCACCCGGGAACTGGCCCTGCAGGTGGCCGCCGCCTTCAACAGCTATGCCGCCCAGCTGCCCGGCGTACGCACGGTGGCGGTGTACGGCGGCGCCGATTTCCGCGACCAGATCCACCAGCTCAAGCGGGGCGCCCAGATCGTGGTGGGAACCCCCGGCCGGGTGATGGACCACATGCGCCAGGGCACCCTCGACCTCTCCGAACTGCGGGCCCTGGTGCTCGACGAGGCCGACGAGATGCTGCGCATGGGCTTCATCGACGACGTGGAGTGGGTGCTCAGCCAGCTGCCCGAGCAGCGCCAGGTGGTGCTGTTCTCCGCCACCATGCCGGCGGAGATCCGGCGCATCTCCCAGCAATACCTCAGCAGCCCGGCGGAGATCACGATCCGCACCAAGGCCGCCGATGCCGGCCGCATCCGCCAGCGCTACCTGGTGGTGCAGGGCCCGCACAAGCAGCCTGCCCTGGAGCGGGTGCTGGAGAGCGAGGGCGGTGAAGGGGTAATCATCTTCGCCCGCACCAAGGCGATCACCCTCAGCGTGGCCGAATCCCTCGAGGCCCACGGCTACGACGTGGCCGTGCTCAACGGCGACGTGCCCCAGGCCCAGCGCGAACGCACGATCGAGCGGTTGAAAAACGGCCAGGTGGATGTGCTGGTGGCCACTGACGTGGCCGCCCGCGGCCTGGATGTGGACCGCATCGGCCTGGTGATCAACTACGACATCCCCTTCGACAGCGAGGCCTACGTGCACCGCATCGGCCGCACCGGCCGGGCCGGGCGCAGCGGCGAAGCCATTCTCTTCCTCACGCCCCGGGAACGCCGTTTCCTGGGCGGTCTGGAACGGGCGGTGGGCAAGCCGATCGAGCCAATGGAGGTGCCCAGCAACGCCACCATCAACCAGCACCGGCTCGACCGGCTGCGCCAGCGGCTCACCGGTTCACTCCAGCAGAGCAGCTGCAGCGCCGAGGAACGGGCCCTGCTGAGCGAAATCCTGCAGCGGGTGGCCCAGGAACAGAACTGCAGCCCTGATCAGCTGGCGCTGGCTGCCCTGGAACTCAGCCTGGCCGGCAAGCCCCTGCTGCTGCAGGGCAACGACGACTTCACCCAGGTGCGGGCCAACGGTCCAGGCCGGGATGGACGCGATCGGGACAGCCGTGATCGGGACAGCCGTGACAGCCGTGGCGGCGAGCAACGCCGTCGCGCCCCGGGCATCCAGAGTGAGCAGGACGCCGACATGGAGCGCTTCCGGGTGGAGCTGGGCTGGCGCGACCGGATCAAGCCGGGCAACCTGGTGGGAGCGATCGCCAATGAGACGGGCCTGAACGGTCGGGCCATCGGCCGGATCCAGATCTTCGACACCCACAGCACCGTGGATCTGCCCAAGGGCATGCCCGAAGAGGTGTTCCAGAGCCTGCGCCAGCTGCGGGTGCTGAACAAACCGCTGCAGATCTCCCGTTTCCGCGACTGAGATCGAACTGGCTCAACCCCCGTCAGCCCTGCCGACCGACCGGGTGGTGGAGCTGACCCCCGGTGGGGTGAAGGCGGGGGCGGGGTTGGGCCAGGGGGCCGTGTGAGCGGTCGCTCACCCAGCCCCCTGGCCGGCGCCCTCAGGCGCAGAGTCCGGTAACGTCGCCGAGGGCGATCGAACTCACCTCCCGCAGGCTGATCGACTCCACGGCCGCCACGAGGGAGCCCTGGACATCAAGGCTTTCTGAGCACACGAGGGATTGCAGCAGGTCGAATCGATCCTGCGGAGCCAGCTCGCCGTCCTCGCTCCAGGCGAGGCTCCAGGGGACAGGGGCTGTCATCACGGTGCAGCGATGGATCAGGGTTTGCTGACAATGGGACACCGCCGGGGATCGTGGCGGCCCCTACAGGGTCTCTTCACAAGTGCGACACATTTCTCCATGGGCCTGGCCGGCGTGGTCCTAGGCTCAATGCTGATTCCAAAGGCGTCCAGGCTCCCTTCGGCTCGCTCAGGTCCAACTGGCGCTCAGCACCCGCTCAGCACTAGCTCAGTTCCGCACTGTCCCAACCGCCGATCTCACTCCGTGACATCTGGCTGTGAAACAGTTCCCACTGGCTTCCAGCTCCACTGGCATTCCCTAGGAACCCCGGCATCAGACGAATCGCAGACGCACTGTTCCAGGTTTTGCTCCATTAATGACCATCTACGTTGGCAACCTCTCGTTCCAGGCCGAGCGCGAGGACCTGCTTGATCTCTTCGGGCAGTACGGCGAAGTCCGCCAGTGCAGCCTTCCCCTCGACCGCGAAACCGGGCGCAAGCGTGGGTTCGCCTTCGTGGAGCTCAGCGACGACGCCGCCGAGCAAAAGGCCATCGACGATCTCCAGGATGTGGAGTGGATGGGCCGCATGATCCGCGTCAACAAGGCCACCCCCCGCGAAGGCGGTGGTGGTGGTGGTGGTGGCGGCGGTAATCGCGGCGGCGGCGGCGGCTACGGCGGCAACCGCGGCGGTGGCGGCTACGGCGGTGGCGGTGGTGGCGGTGGTGGTGGCGGCGGCAACCGCTGGTGATCACCACGGGCGACTGAGCCCAAGCCCCTGGCCCTCGGGACTCCGGTCCCGGGGGCTTTGTCGTGAGCCAGTCCGGCGCCAGGCTCCACTAGCCAGACCCTGGGCCCGCGAGCCCCAGGGTCGTCGCCACCTCCTTCCGCGATCCAGCACCATTTCTCCATGGCTCCCCCTGCCGATTCCAGGCCCAGCTCCCATTCCCCCGTGCTGCAGCGCCTGATTCACGCCCTGCGGCCCCACCGCCGCCTGGTGTGGCTGGCGGCTGGGTGCTCCGTGCTCAACAAGCTGTTCGACCTAGCGCCGCCGGTGCTGATCGGCCTGGCGGTGGACGTGGTGGTGCAGCAGGACACCGCCTGGCTGGCCCGCTTCGGCTTCAGCACGGTGCCCACCCAGCTGGCGGTGCTGGCGGTGCTCTCCTTTGTGATCTGGAGCGCCGAGTCGGTGTTCGAATACCTCTACGGCGTGCTCTGGCGCAACCTGGCCCAGACGGTGCAGCACGAACTGCGACTGGAGGCCTACGACCACCTCCAGAAACTGGAGATGGGCTTCTTTGAGGCGGGCAGCAGCGGCCGGCTGATGGCCGTGCTCAACGACGACATCAACCAGCTGGAGCGCTTTCTCGACCACGGCGCCAACGAGATCCTGCAGCTGATCACCACCGTTCTGGCCGTGGGCGGGGCCATGGTGGTGCTCTCGCCCGGGGTGGCGGGGGTGTCGTTCCTGCCCATCCCACTGATCCTCTGGGGCTCCCTGCGCTTCCAGAAGCGGCTCGCTCCCCGCTATGCCGCCGTGCGGGAGCAGGCCGGCGATCTGGCCAGCCGCCTGGGCAACAACCTGGGCGGCATGCTCACGATCAAGAGCTACACGGCCGAAGCCTGGGAGCTGGAGCGGCTGGCGGAGCAGAGCCAGAGCTACCGCCAGGCCAACCGGCGGGCCATCCGCCTGTCGGCGGCGTTCGTACCGCTGATCCGCTACGCGATCCTGTTCGCCTTCATCGCCATCTTGGTGATCGGTGGCCTGCAGGCCTGGAAGGGCCAGATCGCCACCGGCAGCTACGCCTTCCTGGTGTTCATCACCCAGCGGCTGCTGTGGCCGCTCACCACCCTGGGCCGCACCCTCGACGACTACCAGCGGGCCATGGCCTCCACCAACCGGGTGCTGGAGCTGCTGGCCACACCCATAGCCATCCCCAGCGGCGCGCGGCCCCTGCCCCTGAGCCAGGTGAGGGGAGAACTGAGCTTCGAGGGTGTGGAGTTTGCCTACCCCGGCCGCGAGCCCCTACTGCACCACTTCAATCTCGACATCCCAGCCGGCAGCACCATCGGCATCGTGGGTGCCACCGGCTCGGGCAAGAGCACTTTGGTGAAGCTGCTGCTCCGGCTCTATGAGATCCAGGCCGGCCGCATCCGCCTGGATGGAATCCCGATCAGCGACCTGCGGCTGCAGGATCTGCGCCAGGCCATCGGCCTGGTGAGCCAGGAGGTGTTCCTCTTCCATGGCACCGTGGCTGAGAACATCGCCTACGGCAGCTTCGCGGCACCCCCCACCGCGATTGCGCAGGCCGCCCAGCTGGCGGAGGCCAGCGGCTTCATCGAGTCCCTGCCCCAGGGTTACGACACCCTGGTGGGCGAGCGGGGCCAACGGCTCAGTGGCGGCCAGCGCCAGCGCATCGCCCTGGCCCGGGCGATCCTCAAGAATCCACCGGTGCTGATCCTCGACGAAGCCACCGCAGCGGTGGACAACGAAACTGAAGCCGCCATCCAGCGCTCGCTGGAGTTGATCACCGCCGAACGCACTACGCTGGTGGTCGCCCACCGGCTGTCCACCGTGCGCCACGCCGACCGCATCGTGGTGATGGAGAGTGGCCGGATTGTGGAAAGTGGCCGCCACGACCAGCTGGTTGTTGCCGATGGTGCCTACGCCGCCCTCTGGCGGGTGCAGGCGGGGCTGCGATCCGGGGAGCGGCTGGCCCTATGAGCCCCCGCAAGTGTCCCCAACAACACCAGGTGGGTGCGGCGCCTTGCCATAGCGTTGCGGCGATGAGCAGAGCCCAGGGTCAGCACCGCAGTCGGCGCAGCCGCCGCAGCCCCGTGCTGCTCGCCATGGCCCTGGGCCTGGGCGGCGGGCTGCTGCTCGCCGTGCCCCTGGTGGACTGGCTGAGCAGCCACGAGCTGGGCAACAACACCCGGATCACCAACCCCTTCGCAGCCTGGAGCCGGGTGGGCGACCAGGACATCCTGCTGCTCGGCACCGATGAGGAGGGGGACCTCACGGACGTGATCGCCAGCCTGCGGATCGACGGGGGCATCACGAAAGTGACCCAGATCCCCCGAGACACCTACATCGAGCCGGAGGGCTATGGCCCCCAAAAGGTGAATGCCCTCTATCCCCTCGGCGGCACCGACCTGGCCAAGCGGGAGCTTTCCCGCAAGCTGGGGCGGCCGATCAGCCACTACGTGGTGGTGAACCTGGCGGCGATCCGGCGATTGGCTGACGCCCTCGGCGGCATCGAGGTGGATGTGCCGAAGCGTATGTACTACACCGACACCACCCAGGGACTGGAAATCGACCTACAGCCCGGTGTGCAGACCCTGAAGGGCCGCGATCTGGAGGGCTTCCTGCGGTTCCGCCACGACGAGATGGGAGACATCGGCCGGATCGAGCGCCAGAAGCTGGCGCTGCAGGCCCTCTTCCGCAAGCTCACCCGGCCCGACCAGCTGGTGCGGCTGCCCATGCTGCTGGCCATGGTGGGCAAGGACGTGGAGACCAACCTGGGTCCGATGGAGCTGGGCGGCCTGATCACGGCCATGGGCGCCACCCGCCTGGATGTGGAGCGGCTGGATGGCTATCCGTTCATGCTGGATGGCATCAGCTACTGGGAGGCCTCCTGGCCCGACCCGGCCGAAGGCCGCGCCAACCGGGATGATTTCGACGGTCGCTACGTGTATTGAGAGCTGTTCCGTCGATTGATGCCGGGCTGCTGCGCAACAGCCTGAAGCTGGCAATCGCAGCTCTCGTCACCGCCGCGATTGCCGTTCACACCGACCGGATCGAATTCCTCTGGTATCCACTGCTGGCGGTGGTGATCGTGGTGGACGACAACGACGACCACACCGTGCAGGCAGCCGCGGGGCGGGTGCTGGGCACGGTGCTGGGGGGACTAGTCACCTTCCTGGTGCACACCGTACTGAGCGGCTGGATGGGCGTACTGGTGTCGCTGCTGTTGATGATTCCCGTGCTGCAGATGCTGGGTTGGCAGAGCGCCCTGGGCACCGCCGGACTCACCAGCATCATGTTTCTGATGATTCCCAGCCATGTGGCGCTGAACTGGGATTACGTGTTCAACCGGGCCCTCGACACGGCCGTGGGCTGCCTGGTGGCCCTGGCGGTGGGACTGCTGTTCTGGCCGCGCAATACCCACGACGAGCTGAAGCTGGCGGATGGCCGCCTGCGCCGGCAGCTCGCCGGCCAGCTGCAGCGCTACGTCGACTGGCTGGAGCAGCGCCGCCCCCGGCCGCAGCCCCTGAATCCGGCGCCGCTCAGCAGCGACCTGCAGCGGATGGAACAGCTGCTGGGCCAGGAGCGGGCCGGCCCCCGCCACCACCGCCTGCGTCACAGCAACTGGGAGCAACGGCTGCGCCTCTGGCAGCTCACCCACTTCCACTGGATCGCCTGGGAGCGGCTGATGGCGGGCCTGCCGGAGCCGGACAGCCGCGAAGCGGAGCACCTGCAGCAGTCGTTGCGGGGTCTGTGGGGCCAACTCTGCGCCGATCCGCGGCCCACGCCCCGGCGTGACCCGGCTCCGTGGCAGGAGATGGCGGCCCGACAGGGGTTGCCGCTGCTGCCCCTGCTGGCCCTGGCGGAGGAATGGCGCCCGCTGCACGCCTGCCTGGGGGGGCTGCGGCGGCTGACACCGCCATGAGCAACCGCGATTCCCTGCGCACCGCCTTCACCACCGGCCTGGGCAACGCCTTCGCCAGCCTCTCCGGCGTGGAGTTCAGCCAATACGTGGCCTTAGCCGTGCTGTCGGTGTCCACGGGAACCTATGGCGGCGCGATCGAGCTGGGCCGGCAGCGGCTGCTGGGCACCGCCCTGGGATCCGGGCTGCTGCTGGTGGGCTACAGCGGCCTGCACCAGCTGCCCATGCCGCTGGGGCTTGCCCTGACCCTGGGCAGCCTGCGCCTGCTGGGGGGGCTGCTGCAGCTGAAGGTGGGCTACAAGGTGGGCGGCATGATCATCGTGATGGGTTGGCTGGTGCATGAGGGCAACCTGGCCGACTGGATTCCGATGCGCTTCTTCTGGACGGCCTTCGGCGTGCTGCTGACCCTGCTGAGCCTGCGGCTGTTCTGGCCCGCCCGTGGGCTGGACCAGAGCCTGAACGCCTACGCGAGCCTGCTGGCGGAGCTGCAGACCTGCTTCCGCCGGCTGGCCAAGGCGCTCCAGCCCACATGCCATTCCCCGGCCGGCCAGGAACCGGGGCTCCAGCCGGAGCAGTATCGGGTTCTGCGCTACCGGCTCCAGGCGATGCGCAGCCTGCGCCCCGCCCTGCTGCAGGAGCTGGGGTCGATGCCTGAACGCCATCCGGCCAACCTGCTGCTCAACCACTTCGACGCCAGCGCCTCCCGCCTGATCACGCTGGTGGGAGGCCTGCTGCGGGCCCGCCCCAGCCCCCAGGGCTCGGCGCCGCTGGCAGGGCTGCACCAGGCCGAAGCGGAGCTGCTCGAGGCCATGGCCTGCCAGCTGGGGGCCTGGGAGCGGCAGATACGCGCGCGCCGCGGCCTGCCCCAGCCGCCGGCCCAGGGGCTGCTGCCTCCGCCCAGCTGGCAGCACCTGGAGCAGGAGTTCCACGATCCGGCCGTCAACGCGGCCTCCCTGGAGCGGCTCGAGCGGGTGGCCACCCGGCTGATGCTCTGCCGCCAGGCCGAACAGGCGATCCGCGATGCAGAAGCGAACTGGACGTCAATCCTGGAGCGGAGCTGAAGCGAGTTCATGGAAGAGCCGGTCTTCAGCGGCGTCCTGCTGATGGGAGCGGCCCTGCCCCGGCGACGCTGGGCGCCGCCCTCTGGGCCGCACACCCCCACCGGCGCAGGGCCACTGCGCTGAGCAAACTGAGTCGAACCAGGCGCTGAACTGCATTTCTGTGGCCATTCGCATGCGTGCCTGGGCCCTGCTGGTGATGGCGACTATGTCCGGTGATGGTTGGCTGGCGGCTGTGCTGGCTGCCCCCTCCCCTGCCGGACGCCAACCACCCCAACCCACCGAACTGCTGGAGCGCAGCTGGCAACGTCTGGACGAGGAACTGCGGGCACTCGACCAGCTCTTGCCCAGCGATCCCCAGAGCCCACCGGATGACCTGCTCACCACCCCCCAGCTACCGGCCGCCTTGCTCCGGGCCAACGAACCTGCCACCGGCCCGATCCAACCCGACCAGACGCTGGCCACCCCGCCCCTGGATCTGCCCTCGCCCCAGCAGCTCCAGGCAGGCAGCGTCGCCAGCCTGAGCCTGGAACAGGCGCTGGCCATCGCCTTTGCCAACAGCGCCAGCCTGCAGGCCCAGCGCGAGGAGGTGGCCGCCGCCCTGGCCAGCTTCCAGGCCTCGATGGGCACGTACTGGCCCAGCATCAGCGCCTTCGCAGCCGCGGGCTATGGGCGCAACCGCAACACCACCACAGCGAGAAAAAACAACGACAACCTGGGCTTTGGCCCCCTCTTCTCCCCCGACGGGCTGCTCACCCCCTCCCCGGACGGCGGCTTGCCCACTCCCACCGCCGGCCCTTTCTATGTGCCCAAGGGGGGCAGGGCCGCCACCACCACGGGCAGCGCGACGGTGGAAGGGGGCCTGCAGCTCAACTACGCCATCCTCGACTTCGCACGCACACCCACGGTCCGCGCCGCCCGCTCCAACCTCGATGGGCAGCGCAACCTCTACGCGAACCGCTTGCGCAGCCTGCAATTGCAGGTGAGTGAGGCCTACTACTCCCTGCAGCAGAGCGAGCAGCTGGTGCGGGTCTACGACGCCAACCTGCGCAACGACCTGGTGATCCTGCAGGAGAGCCTCGACCTGAAACAGGCCGGCCTGGTGCCCAGGCTGGATGTGCTGCGCCGCCGCGCCATCCAGGCCGCAGGGGAGGAAAGCCTGATTCAGGCCCTGGCCGACCGGGCCGTGGCTCGCCGCCAACTGGCCGTGCTGCTCAACCTGCCCGCGAGCGTCACCCCCAGTGCCAGCGACCCGATCGTGGTGCAGCCCCGCTGGCCCCTCGACCTGGAGGCCAGCCTGCTGGCCGCCTACCGGGGAAACCCCGAACTGGAAGCGATCCTGGCCACAAGGGCTGCCCTGGCCCAGCAGAGCCAGGCCACGGCGGCGGGACTGTTGCCCAGCCTGTCGCTGTTTGCCAGCGCCGGAGGCAGCAGCTCCCGCACCCGTGTGGACGACATTGATCTGGGGGGAGGGGGTTGCTGTGGCTCCACGGTGCTGCCACTCAGCACCAACGGCGGTTGGGACTGGTCAGCGGGGCTCACCTTCACCTGGCTGCTGTTTGATGCGGGCAACACCGCGGGGCAGGCCAGGGCCCTGGCCAGGCGGGAGGCGGCCGCAGCCCAGCAATTTGCAGCCAGCCGCAACGACATCCGGCTGCGGATTGAGCAGGCGTTCTTCAGCCACGAGGCCAGCCTGGCCAAGCTCAGCTCCGCCCGCCGCGGGGTGGCCGCAGCGCTGGAGGCCTTTCGCGATGTGCGCCTGCGCTACCAGACCGGGCTCTCCAGCGAGATCGATGTGTCGTTCACCCAGGATCAGTTGATCAGCAGCCTGGTGCGGCGCCTCAACGCCACGGTGGCGGTGAACGTCACCTATGCCCGCCTGCTGCGGGAGCTGTTGCCGATGCCCCGCGATCCCCTCCAACCGGTACAGCCCCAGCTGCAGTTCAGCCATCCACTGCCATGAGGGCCCTGCGATGAGGGCCCTGCCATGAAGGCGCGGCAAACCGAATTTAGGCAGTCGGCCGCGACGACCACCACCGCTCGATCCGATACAGCAACACCACCAGCAGCACCACCAACCAGAACCAGAGTTCGGGCGGATTGGCGTTGAACAGAATCACCAGCAACACCACCTCGCTCACCAGCCAGGGCAACTCCTGGCGCAGCAGCGGGTTGGCGATCCGTGGCAGGCGAGGGGTCATCGGGCCGTGCTCACGGGGATGTGCCGGGCTGACGCAGGGAGGGTCGATCCCAGCGGCGATCCATGCCGGTGGTGCGGTAGCCACCGGTGAGGGAGCGCAGGCCGGGAATCACGTAACTGATAGGGGAGCGCCACTCCACATAGGCGTGGGTCGACACGGTGAGACCATCGCGGATGGGGAAGACTCCACTTCCACCTGAAAGGGTCCAGCGGAAGCCATCCAGGCTGTCTGGATCGCGCTCCAGATCGATCTCGCTGCGCATCACCGGGCCGTCCTTGATCAGCTCCTGGGCCAGCTGGGGATTGCCGATCGTGGTGGAGATGTCCTCCTCCGTGGCGGGCAGGGTGAGCACCTGGCTCACCTTGCCCACGATGCCGCCGAAGCGTCCGCGCTGGTTCCAGAGCGGCACCACCTCCACCGGCAGTCCGATGGGCAGCCGCCGGGCGTCGGCCGGGGCGAAATAGGCCACGGCGCGCAGCGGAGCGGCGCCGGATGCGGGCTGGTCCGGGCGACCGATCGTGCCGAGCCGCTGGCCCGTGCTCACGGTCTGCCCGGGGATCACCTGCAGGTCGAGCACCCGGCCGTCACGCTCGGCCAGCACCTTGCCATCGAAGTCGATGCGGGCCTCGCTCACAGCGATCTCCCGCCTGAGATCGTCGATCTGATAACGGCGCTGCAGGGCCTGGGTTTCGATGCCGAGCTTCACCTGCTCGTAGTTGGTGACGACACTCTTCTCCTGAATGCTGATGTCATCGAGGTTCACGCTGGTGCTGGTGAGCCCCTGCTCGGCTGCCACCACTTCGGTGGAGAGAGGGGCCACCACCTCCCGGCGGGCGAGCCAGTCGAGCTTGCGCAGCTTGGCGGCGTAGGTGCCCTGCAGCGCGCCGTAGCGCTGGCGGTCGTTGGCGAACTTCGCCAGGGCCGTATCCAGGGCCCGTTTCTCCGTGATCAGGCGCTGGGCGTCCCGCTGATCCAGCTGGGCGTTGTGGCGTTCCAGCTGCTGCAGGTTTCCCTGTTGCTGCCGCAGCTGGCCCTCCAGCACCGGCAGGTAGAGCTCCAGGAGCACGTCATCGCGCCGCACGGCATCCCCCTCCGCCACGCGAATCGCTCGCACCTGTCCACCGGAGCGGGCATTGAGGATGCCGGCATTACCCGGATACACCAGCACGCCGGTGCCGGTCACCTCCGTGGGCACAGGCCAGAACAGGGCCCAGCAGGCAAGGGCACCCGTGACAGCCGCCAGGCACACACCCACCTGGCCATGGTTGTCCAGCCCCCCCCAACGCAGCTGCCGTGATTGCATGGCCGCAATCATGGAGGACCCTCCTGCCCCTGTCACCTCCCGGCAGCCAGCCAGGTCCTCAGGGTGGCCAGCTGCTCGGGCAACGGGCCCGTGGGGGGATGCACCCGCTTGAGGTAATCGAGGGCGTCGATCAGCGGCAGGCGGCGACGGCGCATCAGCCAGGCCATGCACACCAGCGGCGAGCGCTCCACACCTGCCTGGCAATGCACATACACCGGCCCGCCGGCCGCCAGCTCCTCCAGCAGGGTCACGGCCTGCCGCAGTTCGTCCAGCTCCGGCGCACGGCCAGCCTTGTGGTCGGGCAACACGCAGCGGTGCCAATGAAAGCGCTCGGCCAGGCCCGCCAGCTCCGGTGCCTCCTGGGCACTGCAGAGACTGAGCACCGCCACCACCCCTGCCCGCTCGAGATCGAGCAGATGGTCCTCAGTGAGGGGTGCAGGCCCCACCGCCAGCTCACCGCGCAGCACCCAGCTCGGGCTCAGCATCAGTTGTTGTTATTGATCAGATCCAGAAGCGTCCACGCGTTCACCAGACCGGAGAGCGGACTGGTGATGGCACCGATCGCATCGCTCGTTTTGGCCAGGGCGCTGCGGTTCACGAGCACCGTGTCGCGGTCACGCAAAGGAGGGTTCTTGGCGTTGGAGGCGCCCTGGCTGTAATCGATCTTGAAGCGCTCGCGAGTGGCCGTACCGTTGCGGTTGATGCGCACCAGCTCCACGTCGGCGGTGTTGGCCCGCCAGGAGACGGGGCCGCCGGCCGCCAGGATCGCCTGAATCAGGGGCGTGTTGGCGGGCACATCGATACGCCCCGGGTCTTTCACTTCTCCCACCACGTTCACAGAGATCGTGGTGGGAGCAAGGGTTGTGCTGGACAGCGCAGTCGCTTCCCCAATCGGTTCGTCGGCCTTCAGTACACGGATGGTGTCGCCATCGAACAACAGAAGGTTCTGTTGCAGATCGCCTTCAAAAACAAGGGAGAGCAGGTTCAAGCGGGTGCGCTTGAACAGGGGGCGATCGCCGGGGAGGCGCCGTTGCAATACCACCTGGCGCAGGTCGGCTTGATCGGTGATGCCACCGGCCTTCTGAATCGCGTCCACCAGGGCAGGCAGGCCGGAGATCGACACGGAAGCCTCAGTTTCGGAAACCTCGGTGGTGGTGAGGGTGTAGATACCTTGACGCTCCACCTCCCCCACCACGGCCACCCGCAGGGGTCGGGGCCGAGTAACGAGCAACTGCAGGTCAGGGCGGAGCAACTGGCGGCCGTAGAGGGTCCGCAACCAGAGGCTGGCCTGGGAAAGGGTGAGTCCGGTGAGGCGAACGGGCCCCAGCAAGGGGAGGCTGGCGGTGCCGTCGTTGAGGATGACCACCTCGGTGAGGAGGTCTCTTTCCATCAGGAAACGCAAACTGAGCTCATCGCCAGGGCCAAGGATGTACGCGTCTTCCTGAAGCAACTCCGGGGAGATCTCGGCGGAGGTGGGGGACTGCACGACCCCCAGGGTGCGAGGTCCCGGAGAGCCGGAAGTCGACTGGGCGAGGATGGGCAGGGGCAAAGCAGCAGTGGTGCAGGCCGCGATGCAGATGGCGGAAAGGCGGCGGCTCAGGGCTGAGGCAGGGAAGCGTGGCCGACGCATCGGGTGTCAGGAATTCAGACGATAGATCGGAGGTACCAGCCTGAGCCGGTCCAGTCCCGGCACTGACTTTAGCCGCCTGAGCCCGCTGCACCACCCAGCCGCCATAGGGTGTATGATTATTTGGGATCCGGCTGATGCTCCTTGACCATCTCGGCTCGCAAGGTAATTCAACTTGGGATCGGCGCCATTGTTGTAGCGGCCGGCCAGGTGGCTCAAGCTCAGCCCCACACCCAAGACCAACGGTGGAGCTGGGAATTAGTTGTTGACCCTCAACCGGAAGTCGATCAGCCTGACGGCCACGACAGGATCATTATTGGGGAGCCTGGGACTGCCGAGGCTCCTACCATCGCCCCGACATCGTCGTCCTTCCCGCCAGCCGTCGGGCAACTTGAGAGCCAGCGAGGATCCATACCCAGTGCGCAGATCGTATCGATAGACGCCATTCGGAATTCGACTCCCCCCCGCTGGGAGCTGGTGGATTCGGAAGCAACCACACCAAGGGTCTTCTCATCCCAGTTGGCTTGGGAGCTGCTGCCTCCGGGCGAGGAATTCACCGAGGCGCGCCTCGCCCGGGAACTGGAGGAAAATCGTGCAACTCAGGCCGAAGCAGAGGCGCGGGCCGAGGCGGCGATGTGGGCAGAGCCGCAGCGCCCGTGGATCATGGGCCTGGGCGGCGGCGCGCGCATCGGCATCGGTGATCCCACCTTTCCCATGATCTTCGGCCGGGTGGGCCGCAGATTGAGCGAAGAATGGGCCATCTCCCTCCGACCCAATTATATCTTCGGCAATTCAGATAACCAAGGAAATCGCAACAATGAAGGAGCATTCCAAATGCCCCTTACCCTGGATTTTACACCTGATGAGCTGTTTTCTCCTTTTTTCGGCCTGGGCATCGCCACCAATACTGACAGCAATGGGAAAACTGAACCGATGGTAAGTGCTGGAGTTGATCTCAATATCACCCCCAACCTCAGCATTGCAGCTTCCATTAATGTGATTTATCAAAGTGGCGATCAAGACAATCGCGACGTTGAAGCGCTTACAGTGCTCTATCTGCGCTTCTGAACTAGAACTGCAACATGAGGAGGCCGCAGACCAAACTGGATGAGGGCTGGAGTTCACCCATCTGAGACCATTAAAGTCATCCTGAGAAGCTTGAAGCCGTGACCAGTACGCCGCCCTCCAGCAACCTGCCGGCATCGGCGAACACAGCCACGGTGGCCATCGCGCCAACCCAGCCTGTCCCCCCGCAACTGGCACTAGAACCGGTAGACGAAGGATTTTCCATCCAGAAGTTTCTGCGCATCCTGCGCAGGCGCCAGCGCACCTTCGTCACCACGGTGCTTCTGGTCACCGGGATGTCTACCGCCTGGCTTTCCTACCAACGCCTGGTGAACCCCGTTTACCAGGGGAGTTTTGGCATGCTGGTCACCGATCCGGTGAGCCCCACCAGTTCGGGGGACTCGAGTAATGCGAATCCTGATTCAGGCCTGGGCTCGATCGGTGCCGTGGCCCTCAACCGCAGTGCCCAGGACATTCCCACCCTGATGCGGGTGCTGGAAAGCCCCGCGGTGCTCCAGCCAGTTCTGAGCGCCTTGAGCAGCCAGTGGCCCGGCGAGCGCCTGCCAAGCATCGCTGTGCGCCAGTACTCCACCGAAAGGGGTTCCCAGCAGGCCGCACCCGGCATTCTGAGCGTCCAGATAACAGGCAACAACCCAGCCGTGCTCTCCAGCGCCCTGGAGCTTACCCAGGAGGCCTATCTCAAATGGTCACTCCAGCAGCGCCGCGACCGACTGCAGCAGGCCGTGAACTTCCTGGGGGAACAGGCCCCGGAACTGCAATCCAAGGCCAGTGGCATCCAGAGGCAAGTGCAGGATTTCCGACTGCGCCACCGGCTGCTCCAGCCCGAAGCCGAAGCCATCGCCACCCGCACGCAGGTGGAGGAACAGCGCAGCCTCCTGATCCAGCAGCAGGCCGAAATCCGTCGGCTGGAGCGGTTGCGCGCCGATGTGGCGGCAGGCCGACTGGTGACCAGCGGCTTCACCAGTGAATCCAGTGACACCGGCTCCCAGACCAGCGTGGTGCTCACCGTGCCAGACCAGGCCCAACTGGCGGAGCTGGAGAGGCTCGATACCGAGCTGGCTGATGCCCGCTCCCGCTTTATGCCAAACAACCCTCTTCTTCAGCAGATGGAGAAGGCCCGGGCCTCCCTCGTGCCCAAGATCCAGGCCACCCAGCTAGAGGCGATTAACGCTGCCCTCAACCAGTTCCGCAACCAGACCCAGAGCCTGCAGACCCAGATCCGCAACCTGGAAACCCGCTTCGATGTGCAGCCGGCGCTGTTGCGGGAATATGCCAATCTGGAACAACAACTGCGATTGGCAGAGGGCAATCTCGAGAGCTACGTACGGGCCCGGGAGCAGTTCCAGCTCGAAATCGCCCAGAACACCGCCCCCTGGCAGGTGATTGCACCGCCCGAGGTCAATCCCAATCCGGTGGCACCCAACGTTGGCTCAGGGTTGTTCAGGGCTCTGATGCTCGGCCTTGTGGCGGGCGGTGGGGCCGTCCTGCTGCGCGAGAGAATGGACCACGTCTTCCACTCCCCCATTGAGGTGGAAGATGAACTGGGTGAAAGCCTGCTGGGCCATATCCCCTTCATTGAAATCTTTGAAGGCGTGCGGGAAGACAAGCGCTTCATCCTGGAAAGCCTTGACGGTGGCGACGCCAGGTTGAGCCGCTATCAGAAGTTCCAGTACCAGGAGGCCTTCCGCAACCTGGCCACCAGCCTGCGCTTTCTGAACAGTGATCGACCGATCCGCTCGGTGGCAATGTCTTCCTCTATTCCCTCCGAGGGCAAAAGCCTGGTGGTGGTGTTGTTGGCCAAGACCCTCTGCGAACTGGGACAGCGGGTTCTGCTCGTGGACGCGGACTTGCGCAAGCCCCAGATCCATCACCGCCTAGGAGTGGACAACCTCAGCGGCCTCAGCAACCTGCTCACCGACGACACCTTGGACTGGCGTTCTACGCGCACCCCGGTGGCCAATCACACCGGCTGGGATCTGATCACCGCGGGTCGCCAACCCCCTGATCCGCCGCGGCTTCTGGGTTCCCAGCGCATGGGACAACTGATGCACGAGATCATCGAAAGTGGCGAATACGATCTGGTAATCTTCGATACACCACCGGCACTGGGGCTGTCAGATGCAGCCTTGGTAACCGAACATGTCGACGGATTGTTGATGGTGGTGAGCCTGCGGCGAGTGCCCCGGGACCTGCCCAAGCAGGCCATCCGTCGCATCCGCGATGCCGGTGCACCGGTGCTGGGGGTGATCACCAACTCCCGCCAGCTTCGGCGCGAAGGAGGCGATTCAAATATCTATAGCTATGGCGGAGCTTACGGCTACGGAGGGTACAACAACGGAGGCGCTGACTATAATTCCTATGCAAATGACCCACTCATGGCCTATAGCTACTACGAAGATGATCGTTCAACTCCCAAGCCAAAGGCCAGCAAAAAGAAAGAAAAATTACAAACATCGCTGCCAGCCCCTAAGAATCTGCAAGAAAGAGCTCGTCGAATTGGTGGCAAAATCAACAAATGGCTAAATAAATAACAAAATGTAGCTCCGTCCCCATCCAAAAAGACTTACCCGCAGGCGTCCAGGGCCATGATCTCCTGAAGTGCGGCCGTTGATCCGGCGGCCTGCACCCAGGGTTGCACCGCCAGCAACTGGGTCTGCAGGATCAGCATGCGCAGTTGGGGCTCACTGCCACTGGCAAACCAAATGGCGACGTAGCTCATTATCTGCAACAGCACCAGCTCCAGGTAGAGGCCATAACCGATGCCCGCGATGCGGGCAGCAAGACTGCGGCCGGTGGGGCCCTGGATGTGCTGGGCCATCAGGCAGCAAAGCAGAGCAAGTAACACCACGGGAGCCACTCCACCAGGAGCTGGGCAATGCCCAGGCTCTCGGCGGCTGCCAGGGCAATCAACAGCAACAACTGGGCCACAGGCGCGAGTGCAACTGCAAAAGCGCCGGGAGCCAGCGGGTGGTGAGCTGAAGAGACAGTCATGGGGGAATCAGGAGATGGAGGCTATACCGAAGCCACCGGGCTGGTCAGCATTGGACTGCAAGGGCTTGTGCTCCGGCAGATGCCGCTCGATCAATTCCAGGTAGCGGCTGGAGACGATCTCGGGAGTGGCGGTGCGCTCCAGCAGACGGCGGGCAGCCTCGCCACAAGCGGCGGCCGCAGCGGGATCTGTCCTCAGCTGCTTGATCCAGGCGGCCAGCCCTTCAGCATCTCCATTGGCGAACCAGCGGCCACACCCAGTACTTTCTACCAACTCACGCAGGTAGGAGCAATCAGGGGTGATGGCAGCAATCGGGGTGCCAGCCGCCAGATGGCCATAGAGCTTGGAGGGGGCCACCAGGCCTTCTGCCTCGATGCTGAGGGTGACGAGAGCCAGGTCGGCAGAGGACAGGGAGTAGGGCAGATCGCAGAGTTCCTGATAGGGCATAAATCGACAATTACGCAGGCCCCAGTCGTGCACCAAGGCACGCAGGCGGGCGTGCTGGGGGCCACTACCGATGAACAGAAACTGAACGCCAGGGTCCTGGCGTAGCAGCAAAGCGGCAGCCAGGACCGTTACCAGGTCGTGGCAGCGACCCTGGTTGCCGGAGTAGAGCACTGTGAAGCTGTTCTGGAGCCGTTCACGCTGCACGAACCAGTTGTGCTCCTTGGCCAGGGGCCGAATGCGTTGGGCATCGGCCCAGCTGGGGATCACATTCAGCTTGGCGGCGGCGGCTGGGGCATGCTGTCGCACCCGCTCAGCCATCGGCTCGGAGAGCACGATCAACTCCTGGGCATCGGCGAACATCCAACAGTTGAACTGGCGCCAGAGGCGCACCAGCCAGTGGCTGGCAGGCAACACGTTGAGCTCCACCAGCACATCGGGGTAGAGGTCGTAAAGCAGCACCAGGTAGGGGGTGCGGGTGAGGCGGTGAAGTAGGCAGCCGAGCAAGGGCAGGTAAGGTGGCTCGGTGGTGTAGAGGATGAGATCCACGCGACGGGAATAGCGCAGCAAGCGCAGGGTTATGCGCAGGCAAAAGAAGATTCCATTGATCGCACGGCCACGGATGCGCTGCGGCCAGAAGCGGGAAGCGTGCGTGCGACGGATACAGCGGCCAGGCTGAAACTCGATCCGCTGGGCATGTCTACGGCTAAATGCATAGGCAGGCATCCCGGTGAGAACCTGCACCTGCAGCCCCTGGGCCGCAAAACGGGCAGTGAGGTCATCGAGCAGCTGACCGGTGGCAGCGAAATCCGGTGGAAAAAACTGGCTCACCAAAGTGAGCCGGGGAAAGCGGCTGCGGACTGCCCGCCAGTGCCAGCGGTGGCGAAGCGTTCGCCATAAACGCTGCAAAATGGACCTTGAGGGGTCAAGCACGTCGATGAATTCCACCCTATGGGATCTCCTGGCGTCAGACAGAAGAAGAATTTTTTGACAATATTCGTAAGAATGCCGAGTCACGGCGGGGATGGGTCCTGTCTCAGCGCTGGCCCACTACCTGTGCCGGGTTGCCTTTCACAATGGCTCGAGCCGGTACTCCACCACTTACAACGGCCCCAAGGGCCACCACGGCTCCAGCCCCCACCGTGGTGCCGGGGGCGAGCACGGCGCGGGCGGCGATCCAGGCGTCAGCGCCGATGCTGATCGGGCCGAGGCGCAGATCGAAGCCGGGAGAGCGGAAATTGTGATTGCCGGTGCAGAGGTAAACGCCCTGGGAGAGGCAGACGCGGTCTCCGAGGGTAATCGGGGCGAGGTTGTCGAGCCAGGCGTCTTCCGCCAGCCAGCAAGCGTGGCCCACCACCAGACGCCAGGGAAACTTCACGCGAAGGCCGGGCTTGACTCGGCAACCGGAACCGATGCGGGAACCAAAAAAGCGCAGGAGCGTCACCCGCCAGGCGGACCCCGGTAGCCAACGGTTGCTCAGAAGGGGGGCGCCCAGGCAGAACCAGATGGCCTGCACCAGCACAGGTGCGCCGGGATGCCAATCAGCCGGAGTGCGATAAGCAGCAAGGTTCTGGATCGTCACGCCAGGGGCTTGCGGGCAGCGAGCAGCATCGAGTTCCAAAGCCAAGGACAACGACTTGGCCCACGGCAGGCCATCACTTCAAATCCTGTCTCTTCCAGCAGAGCAGTGAGGGTGTGATAGCTCCAGAACTTGATGTGGCCTCCATCCCGCTGGGCGTTGAAGTGGGAGTCAAGCTTGCCGGTGAGGGCCAGGGCGCCATTCCCGCAGCCGAGATCCAACATCTGCAGCCCGGCGCCAGGGACAGTGAGCAGCCGGCTGCGGCAGATCGCACCCAGGCGTGATTGGACGCCATGACTGAATCTTGCGCTGAATCACAGACAGGCGCAGGGTACGCTGGGCGGCGTTATTTGTGGGCTCTATTCCCCCATCTCCAGAAGGTCCAGAGGCCATCGGCCACCTGGAGCAGCTGGTGGCAAGTGTGGACCGTCTTTGCCCACGGTGTTCGCTCGCCCCGTTGGTAGCCCAGCTCCACCACCCGCTGCAGCCTGGCCTGGAATGCCCGTCGGATCGGCCGGCTGCTGTGTTGCAAGCCGGGCCAGTCGATCGTGCCGTCCTTGTAGCGGCGCCAGTGGTCCAACAGCTGTTGCTATAGGCCCAGCACTCAGCTCCAAACTCGGCGCTGGCGCACGGGCGTTCTGCGATGGCGGTGAGAACGCGGATCAGGTGCGCCCACCACAGCTGCCAATGCTCGAGGGGGGAGATGGTTGTAGGACGGGAAGCGATCGCTCACCACGATCCCGCCAAAGCCGTGGCCCAACAGTTCCAAGGCCGCTGCCGCTGAGCAGCTCAGCCCTTGGATAAACACCGTCACTGCATCCGTCACCATGACCCACTGCCAGCCCCGCTTCCCATTGGGATTGTTGCCGTGGGCATTGCCGGTGGGGGCACCGGTTTCAACCGCTGCGCGGAAGACTTCGTCAACGACGTAGGCCACCGGCTGTTTACGGGCAGCCTCCAGGGCCTGGGCCATCGGATCCGCCAACGCTGCGTTCAGACGTTCGCGGATCGCGGCGTTCGCTCCACGGCTCATCTCTATCCCCAGCAGCTGATCAAGCAGCGCCTGGGGCTTGCTGAAGTTCAACGGGAAGGCACTGCCCAGCAGGCCCACCAGGGCACTGAGCCTTGGGCCGCAGTGACTGGCCTCAACATCAGCCGACAGCGTTGCGCAGGTGCTGGTGCAGCAGCAGGGCAGACCAGGCGATGTAGCCGATGTTCAATCACCAGTGGCGTGATCGCTGGAATCTCGAGCGCCTGATAGCACAACGGATCCGGATCTTCTCCCTCAAGCAACGAGCCGCGGCGGCGCCAGGCATCGGGGTGGTGATCGACCACCGCATCCACCCGTTCAATCGGCAGCAGCTCAGGCCCGGATCCGGGATGGCCCGGCTGGCCGCCGCGCTTGCGACCACTGCACTCGCGCCGCTCGGGTGGCTTAAACCCGGGCCTATCGATGGAGGGCGTTTGGGGCAATTGCGCAAGCTGCGGCCGATCCGCTCCCGCGGGCTGGCCAGTTCGCTCTCCAAGGCGGAGAGTTGGCTGCGTAGCTGCTCGATCTCCTGCTGCTGGGCCAGGATGAAGGCCCGAACGACCGTCGGAGTCGCCAACCAGTCCGCTTCTGAAATCCCAGCAGGAGGCGCAGCCATTGCATGCAGTCTCTGTGTGAGATGCACCCGGGAATCAGGCTGCCGTCAAGGGTTCTGCGGCAGGACTGATTCAAAGCGTGTCACAGGTCTCCTGGCCGGGGCTGTCAGCATGGGTTGAGGTCGGTGGAATTGCGCCCTTCCTGTGCCCGAAACCGCACTTCCCGCAACCGATCTCGACCTGATCAGCTTTCTCAGGGCGATCCCTGATGCGCGGATGCGGCGCGGGATCCGCATTCCGGCTTGGTATCTGCTGTTGGTGGCGGTGCTGGGGATCCTGAGCCGTTGCCAGAGCCTGCGGGATCTGGAGCGCTTTGCCATCCGTCACCACAGCGTGTTGTGCGAGGCACTGGGCATCGAACTCAGGCGTCCGCCCTCCGATTCCGCTTTCCGCCACTTCTTCCGCCAGGTGGATGTGGCAGCTCTCTGCGCTGCGATCCGCGACTGGACGATCGCCCAGATCCCAGGTGGTGCAGCCGATCTTGATCAGCTGGTGAGTGACAGCAAGATGGTGTGGGGCTCGATCGAGCCCACCGCCGGTGGCGGTTCGGCATTCATTGCCCGGGTGACGCTCTACTCCGCCGCCCTGGGCGTAGCCATCAGCCAGGCCTGCTACGCCACCGGCGAGAACCACGAGCGGGCCGTGCTCAAAATGCTCCTCGGAGAGCTGAGTCTCGAAGGCGTGCTGATCCAGGCAGATGCACTCCACACCCAGCGTCCGTTTTTCAACTCCTCCAGGGGCAGGGGACCGACTTCCTCCTGACGGTCAAGGGCAACCAGAGGACGTTGCATCGCCAGATTGCCAGCCAGTTCCAGGGAAAGCGCACGATCCCATTTGTGGCAACGGATCAGGAGATCAGCCATGGTCTCGGCATCACCTGGACGCTGCAGGCAAAGGAGGCACCGGAGCACATCCGCGAGAGCTGGGTTGGCACCAGCTGGATTGGGGAGATGACCGCTAGGAGCCTGTCTCGCATCAATTGCGCCCAGCTGCTCCTCAGCCGGCCGTGAATCTGCCCGGATCCCTGTGACTGCAATGGATCTGGGCGAGAGAATGGGACAGGCAGAAGCGCAAGACCTTCCGTCCCTGGCAGCCGGAGCAGACCACCCTGCTGCCGCCCTCCCCCCGGGAGTGGCTCTCAGAAGACCACCAGGTGTACTTCCTGTTGGATCTGGTGGATGAGCTGGATCTCTCAGATATCCTGATCCCCGCCCAGGCCAAGGATCCCAGAGGCGAGAAGGGTTTTGACCCGCGGATGCTGACGCTGTTGCTGCTCTACGCCTACTGCGTGGGCACGGTCTCCTCGCGCAAGATTGAGCGGGGTTGCGACGAGGATCTGGCCTTCCGGGTGCTGACCGGTAACCAGCAGCCCGACCACAGCCGCATCAGCGAATTCCGCCGCTGCAACCTCGATGCCCTCAAGGGGCTGTTCATTCAGATCCTGCGGCTGTGCCAGAAGGCCGGGATGGTGAGCCTGGGCCATGTGGCTCTCGATGGCACCAAGGTGCAGGGCAGTGCCTCCAAGCACAAGGCCATGAACCACGAGCGCATGCTCAGGGCCGAGAAGGAGCTGGACAAAGCGATCAACGACTTGATCCGCAAGGCCGAGATCCTCGTAGCCGCATGGCTTCCGCGAAGCGGTTGCCCAGGAGGATCGGCGCTACGGCAAGGGGAAGCTTGGCAGCGAGCTGCCCGATGACCTGCGCCAGAAGCAGAGTCGCCTCGAAAAAATCCGTCAGGCCCGCAAGGAGATGGAGGCGGAAACAGCTGCGGCCGCAGCCCGTCAGCGGCAGGAGGAAGCAGTAGAAGCCCGGGTCAAAGCAGAGGCTGCGCAGGAGAGGGATGCACCGGCAGCCGAGCAGGCTGAGCTCAAGAAGAAAGCTGAGGCAGCAGCAGCCAAGGCCAAAGCCGCCCGGGAGAAAGCGATCGAGGCAGCGGAGGACGCCGGGCTGGAGCCACCGGATCTGGAGCCGCTGGCGGCTGATGCCATGCCCAGGCGCGGCCTGGCCCGGAAAGCCGATGGCTCACCCACCACCACGACCCAGCGGAACTTCACTGATCCCGACAGCCACCTCATGCAATCCGGTGGCAGCTATCTGCAGGGCTACACCTGCCAGCTGGCTGTCGACAGCGACCATCAGGTGATCGTGGCGGTGGGCGTGAGCAATCAGCCGCCGGACGTGGAGCACCTGGAGCCCATGCTGCAACGCATCGCGAGCAGCGCCGGTGCCCAGCCGGCTGTCATGACGATGGATGCGGGCTACTGGAGCGAGGACAACGCCAAGGCCTGCACCGATCAGGGCATCGACGCTTCCATCGCCACAGGCCGCCTGGCCCATGGGCAGCCACCGCCGCCGCAGCGCGGTCCGCTGCCCCAGATGCCGATGCGAAGACCCGGATGGCCCGCAAGCTCAGGAGCAAGAGGGGATCCAGGATCTACGCCCAGCGCAAGGCAATCGTGGAGCCGGTGAACGGGCAGATCAAGGAATGCCGGGTCCTGCGGCGTTTTCTGCTGCGGGGCCTGGAGAAGGTACATGGTGAGTGGCACTTGATTGCGGCCACGCACAACCTGCTGAAGTTGATCAGATACAGGCAATCCCAGCAGCAGGCGCTGGCAGTAGCGACGGGATGAGGGCAAACAGCCTTGCCGGCATCGGCGCGGGCATGCGCACCACATTGATGGGGCTCAGGACGAAAACGGCCAGGGCAGCCGAGATCAGCGCAGCCGGATTGCGCTGCGAGTCCTGGCCTAGCAGGTAGCTGAGGAACGCCCCGGTGCTGTTCGACTTGCGGAACAGCCGGGCTTCCCCGTCGCTGCTGGAGCGATGGGTCTGGTTCGAGAGCAGTAGACCTCGGAAATCGCCCTTGGCTCGCTTCTTCCCCTTGGCAGGAACCGAGCCAAAGCCGTCGCCACCACTGGGCGGTGGCGGATCGTCGTCGGTCCCGTCGGCCCGCTCCAGTGAGC
>CALRKN020000011.1:0-114146 GCA_943368005.1 Bradyrhizobium ivorense
ACCCGAACAGCCGGGTAAGAAGGGCGGTTTTCCGCTTGCGCTGGAAACGCCAGGGACGGAATCCCGTCACTCAGGACTGTAACGGAACATTGCGCGGTTTGTGAAGGGGCATGTCCTTTCCCTTGCCGGGGCCCGGTTCGCGGGTCGTCCGCCGAGCTGGGTCAGGGTTACCCAACCGCCCTGCTTCCTCATCTGGTGACGACGCCAAGCTCAGTTGGCCGACTGACTGAGCCCACCATGGTGTTGCTGCGCTGGGATCTCCACGGCGAGCGCTTTGAAGAACAGGTGCCGCTGCAGTGGGCGCGCCGCCGCCACCGCGAGCTCGAGGGGATCGGGGCGGTTGTGTACTGGAGTGAACGGCTGGCCGGGGCCTTCTGAAGGCTGCTAAAGGTGCGGTCTATCCCTCTGCCCAGCCCGTATGGCCCTGCCCTGCCCCTCCCCGGCGCGCCGCCACCGGGCCGCTTTGGTGATTGCCAGCCTCGGGTGCGGCGCTTCCCTCCTGCTGGGCGGCTGCCAGCAGGAGCCCAAGCCGGACACCGCCGTTCAGGAACTGCAACAACGCCAGGAGCAACTCGACCTCAAGCTGCAGCAGCTGGAGCAGCGGTTGAATACGCTCACGCCCCGCAATGGCGCCGACAATGCCGGCAAACCGCCGGCGGGCCCCGTGAAATCCCTCACCCTGCGGACGGATACCGAAGACGATCGCCTGCGGATCTACTGGGCCGACGGCAGCAGCAGCGACCTGCCCTGCTCCCAGGAACAGAACACCCTGGTGTGCGGTTGACCGCGGCTTGACAGGTCCGGAGGGATGGGGTGAGCTGGGCGGCAGTGTTCAGCCGGCGATGCCCCTTCCGTCATTCCCTGCCACCGCCAAGCTGGTGACCCGGGCTCTCCTGGCACCTGTGCTGCTGGCGCTGCCGATGGTGCCTGGGCATGCCCAGGAGACCCCTGGCCCAGGGGCTCCCCGCACCACCAACGCCCTGGAGCGGATCGACGCGATCCTGGCCGAGGCCCAGGGCCTGCAGCGGGGGCTCAACCTGGCGCGGGCCACCGGCATCCGCCTCAACGGCGGCCTGGGCCTCTATCGGCCCGCCAACTGCATGTATGCCGGCATCAGCGACAACCCCTGCCTGCTGAGCAGGGAGGAGCAGGGATTCGTGTTTCGCTTCGCCGGAGGTCCTCCCGGCTGGGAGCAGGCCCAATTGCCCCCAACCGTGGAGACGGAGATCCTGGTGTCACGGGATGGGCGAACGGTGCTGAGCGTGATCCACAACGGCCCGCCCCGGTCCTAACCGGAGGTCGAGGCCAGGGAGGCGGACAGCGCCGTGAGCGCCTTAGCCCAGCCTGGCTCAGGCACGAGCCTCTGGCGCTGGGTGAGGCTCAGGGCGATGCCCTTTTCCCCGTAGGCCGCCTCGTTGATGAACAGCGGCACCACCTCCCCCGCCGCCGCCAGGTCGGCCAGTTCAGGCGCAGGCCGGTAAGCGATCACACCGCCATCCGCCTTGAGATACAGCGGATCGCCAGCGGCGATCGGTTGCCAGTCGCGATGCTGGCGCTGGGGGTGGAGACAGGCCAGGGGGGTGCCGTCGTCCGCGCGGGGTAGGTCCAGGCTGCCGAGATGGCGGTGCACCAGCAGCCGGGGCGGCAGCCGCAGATGCCCCCTGCGGGCGTCCGCCAGCACCGCCAGGGCCGCCTCCAGGGCCAGCTGGGTTTGGCGGCAGATGGGGGCCTGGATCACCCCCTGGGGCACGGGGCCCACCTCGATCACCAGGCCACAGGGCCAGCGTTCCACCAGAAAGCCGGTCTGGCTGGAATCGCCTTCATGCAGGTAGATCGGCAAGCCGAGGCGGGCCTGCAGAGCTGAGGCCAGGGCCAGGTCGGCGGGTCGGCGGCCATAGAGCACCAGGCAATTGCCCATGGCGCTGGTGGTGCTGTGCAGGTCGAAAGCCAGGGCACAGGGGCGCTCCCCGGCGGGTCCGTACTGAGCGAGCAGCTGGCGCGCCCGCTCCAGATCGGGGCCCGGGGCCCGGGGATCGGCCAGCAGGTG
Source organism: Bradyrhizobium ivorense (assembly GCA_943368005.1). Lineage (GTDB taxonomy): Bacteria > Cyanobacteriota > Cyanobacteriia > PCC-6307 > Cyanobiaceae > NIES-981. Next base: position 2,048 of record CALRKN020000011.1, read on the forward strand.
CGGCTGGAAGCAGCGGTTGAGATCCCGCTCCAGATACCGCTGGTTGCGGGAGTGGGCGGCGGGATTCCCCAGCACCAGTTCGAGCTGCAACCCGGCAGCGGCCAGGGTTTCCGGCTGCCGCTGCCACTGCTGCAGCAGCCAGGGGGCATTGCGCTCGTTGCCGTGGGTGCCGGCCACCACCAGCACGGCTGGGGCCTGGGGAGATGGATCCATGGCCCGGCAGGCAGTGCCCCTGGATTTTCCCCCCGATCTGGCCCAGATTGCTCCCATCGTTCCCGGTGCCCCGTCTGGTTCCCCCTCCCTGGCTGGTGCGCGGCGTGCGATGGGGCTGGCACTGGCAGTGGCTGCAGCTGATGCAGGGCCTGGGTCCCGCCGATGGCGATGGCAACTACCGGCGGCCCTCTGCCGGCTTCACCAGCCTGCCGGCAGTGCCGGCCGACGCCGCGACGGCCAGCAACCACGTACTGATCGTGGGGCGCAGCTGCCCCTGGGCCCATCGGGCCTGGCTGGTGTGGGGGCTGCGGGGGCTGGGCAGCACGATCGAGCTGGTGGTGGTGGAACCCGATCCCGCGGCGGGGCGCTGGAGATTTGTGACGCCGTTTGAAGGCTGCAGCAGCCTGCTGGAGCTGTATCGCTGCTGCGGCGCCGCCGCCGGCGTGCGGGCCACCGTTCCCCTGCTCTACAGCCGCAGCAGCGGCCAGGTGCTGGTGGGGGAAAGTGCCCGCCTGATCGAACTGCTCAACCAGTGGCCCGCCGACCCCGCGGCTCCCGATCTGGATCCGCCGAGCCAGCACGAGGGCACGGCCCAGTGGCGGCAGCGGCTCCAGCACAGCGTGAACGATGGGGTGTACCGCTGCGGCTTCGCCCGCACCCAGGCGGCCTACGACCGGGCCGAGGCGGAGCTGTCCGCCACCCTGCAGGCCGCTGAAACGGCGCTGACCAGCAGCTCCTGGCTGAGTGGCGCCAGCCCCAGCCTGGCGGACGTGCAGCTGTTCACCACGCTCATCCGCCTGGAACTGGTGTATGCCCCCCTGTTCGGCGTCAGCCGCCAACCCCTCTGGCAACTGCCCCGCCTGTGGGAGTGGCGCCGCCGTTTCCACGCCCTGCCCAGCGTGGCCTCCAGTTGCTGGCCCGAGGCCTGGCGCCGGGACTATTTCGGTGCCCTGTTCCCGCTGCATCCCTCCGGCATCATTCCGGCCGGTCCGGACCTGGCCACACTGGTGGGACCGTGTCCCGGCGGAACAGACCATGGCTCTCCCCTCTGACCCTTCTCCGCCAACGACCGCCCCGGACCAGGACCCGGAGTCGGGCCTGATCCAGGGTATGTACGGCCCCTTCCGCATCACGGCGCGCGACCGGCGTGAGGTGGTCGCCTACAGGCTCAGCCTGCTCACGGCAGCCCTCGCCCAGGTGGGTCTGCTGCTGCAATGGCAGCTGCTGGGTGGCGAGCAGTTGTGGCCCTGGCTGCTGCCGCTGGCGGCCGGGGTCGGCCTTGCTTTGCACTGGATTCACATCTACCTGCGGCCCCTGCATCGGGCCCTGCAGCTGTTCTGGTTGCTGGGCTGCCTGGGCTTCGCACTGCTGGCCTGGCAGGTGGGCCCGGGGGCCATGGCCCCCACGCTGGCCTCGGAGGGCCGCTGGATCTGGGCCGTGGGTCCCCTGTTCGCCGCCCTGGCCGGCATCGGCTTCAAGGAGTTCTTCTGCTTCCGGCGGCCGGAGGCGATCGGAGTGACCCTGCTGCTGCCCCTGGCCCTGCTCGGCCAGCTCAGTGGGCTGCTGCCGGCGCCGCTGGTGGGCCGGCTGCTGGCGCTGCAGGCGGGCCTGCTGCTGCTGCTCTGCCTGCGCAAGTTCCCCATGGCCGCCGCGGCCGATGTGGGGGACAAGAGCGTGTTTGCTTTCCTGGAGAACCAGCGCCGAAGCACAACCGCGTGAGCCTGATCAGTCTGGTGGGGGTCCGCAAGGACTTCGGCATCCGCACCCTGTTCGAGAACCTCAGCCTGCATGTGGAGCCGGGCGATCGGCTGGGGCTGATCGGACCCAACGGCGCCGGCAAGACCACCTTGCTGCGGGTGCTGGCCGGCGAGGAATCGCTGGGGGCTGGCGAGCGCCGCACCCAGCCCCAGGCCCGGGTGGTCCTGGTGAGCCAGGACCCCCAGCTCGATGCCGAGCGCACCGTGCTCGAGCAGGTGTTCGCCGGCAGCGGCGAGAAGATGGCCCTGCTGGCGCGCTACACGGCCGTGAGCGACGCCCTGGCCCATGCCGGCGATGGGGGAGAGGAACAGCGGGCGCTGCTGACCGAACTGGGCCAGCTCAACGCCCGCATGGACCAGAGCCAGGCCTGGGACCTGGAGCAGCAGATCCGGGAGGTGCTGGAGCGGCTGGGCGTGGCTGACGTGAACCGCCGGGTGGGGGACCTCTCGGGTGGTTACCGCAAACGGCTGGCCCTGGCCGCGGCCCTGGTGGCCCAACCGGATGTGCTGCTGCTGGATGAGCCCACCAACCACCTCGATGCCGATGGGGTGCAGTGGTTGCAGGGATTTCTCAGCCGCTTCCCCGGCGCCCTGGTGCTGGTGACCCACGATCGCTACGTGCTCGACCAGGTGACCCGCCGCATCGTGGCGGTGGACCGGGGCGAAGCCCGCCACTACGCCGGGAACTACGCCACCTATCTGGCCCGCCAGGCCGAAGAGGAGGCGGCCGCCGAGGCCAGCGAAGCCAAGCTGCGCGGGGTGATGCGCCGGGAGCTGGAGTGGCTGCGGCGCGGCCCCAAGGCCCGCAGCACCAAGCAGAAGGCCCGCATCCAACGCATCGAGGCGCTGCAGGAGACCCCGAAACGCCAGGCCAAGGGCCAGCTCAGTCTGACTAGCACCCAGCGGCGACTGGGCAAGCGGGCGATTGAAGCCGACGACCTGAGCATCTGGGCCAGCGCCGCGGCCCGGGCGTCGGGCCAGGCGCCCCTGTTGCGGGGGTTCAGCTATGCCTTCAGTCCGGAGGACCGGGTGGGCATCATCGGCCCGAATGGCTCGGGCAAGAGCAGCCTGCTGAACCGGATCGCAGCCGTGGCCGCAGGGGAGGCGGACGAGCCGACGCAAGGGGATGGGCAGGGCTGCCAGAGCGGCCTGCTGGAGCTGGGCAGCACCGTGAAGCTGGCCTACTTCGACCAGCACAGCGACGTGCTGGTGCCGGAGCTGGATGGCGCAGGACGGCCGCGCAAGGTGATCGATGTGGTGAAGGAAGCGGCCAGCAGCGTGGTGGTGGATGGCAGCGATCTCAGTGCCAGCCAGCTGCTGGAGCGGTTTCTGTTTCCACCGGCCCAACAGCACCAGCCGGTGAGCAAGCTCTCCGGCGGCGAGCGGCGCAGGCTGCACCTCTGCCGCCTGCTGATCGAGGCCCCCAACGTGCTGCTGCTGGATGAGCCCACCAATGACCTCGACGTACAGACCCTGGCGGTGCTGGAGGACTTTCTCGAGGACTTCCGCGGCTGCGTGGTGGTGGTGTCGCACGACCGCTACTTTCTCGACCGCACGGTGGATCGCCTGTTTGCGTTTGACAACGGTGAGCTGAGACGGTTCGAAGGCAACTACAGCGCCTATCTGGAGCAGGCCCAGGCCCAGCGAACCCCGCCGCCAGACCGCAGCAATCCCCCCGCCGCTGCGGCCGGCCGGGGGCAGGCGCCTGATCGCCCGGTGGCTGGGCCCCGGCGCCGCAGCTACAAGGAAAAGCGGGAACTGGCAGAGATCGAGGCCAACCTGCCGCGCTGGGAAGCCGAGCGCGGTGCCCTGGAGCAACAGCTGGCGGCCGCGGGCAGCGACTATGCCCGGCTGGAGTCACTCACGCACACCCTGGCGGCGCTCAGCAACCGGCTGCACGAAGCCGAAGAGCGCTGGCTGGAGCTGAGCGAACTGGCCGACTAGGCCAAGGCCTGTGAGCGTTTGCGCACAATTGCGCGTCCAATGGCGCTGCCGGATGGCCAGCCGCACAAAAAGCGTTCCACCCGGCCAGGCAGGACCCGTATGGTGGGCCAGATCCGATCCGGGCCCCGTTGGCCGGCACCCGCATGAGCACCATCGACGATCACATCCAGAAGGACAAGAGCGAGATCGAAGCCGCCCGGGCCGCTGGCGACAACGCCAAGTTGCGCCACCTGGAGGACGAGCTCAAGGGCCTGGAGGAATACAAAGCCCACCACCCCGAAGACAACCACGACCCCACTCCCCTGGAGGTGTTCTGCGAAATGAACCCAGAAGCACCCGAGTGCCTCGTCTACGACGACTGACGGGCAACTTCATCGGAGCATGGGAGCGGTTCAGCTCCGCTGCCTCAGCTCTGAATTCCCAGCTGCTGCCACACCGCTGCCAGCAACTGGGCCAGGTTGGCGGAGGTGGCGGCTGAAACCGCCAGCACCTCTCTGTTGGCACAGGCACCTTCTACAGTGCCCAGGTGGGCGTTGAGATCCTGCCGGAGGCTGTCGAGTTCTTCCGGCAGCAACAGCTCGATCTTGTTCAGGACCAGCAGCCGGGGGCGTTCCGCCAGGCCATGGCCATAGGCCTGGAGCTCCCGCTCCACCACCCGCACGTCATCGAGCACGGACGGCGACGAGGCATCCACCAGGTGCAACAGCAGGCGGGTGCGCTCGATGTGCCGCAGAAAGTCGTGGCCCAGGCCCGCCCCCTGGGCGGCACCGGCGATCAGGCCAGGGATATCAGCGAACACCGTGCCATCGCCGCTGGGACGCCGCACCACCCCGAGATTGGGAACCAGGGTGGTGAACGGATAGTCGGCGATCTTGGGCCGGGCCGCCGAGAGCACGGAGATCAGGGTGCTCTTCCCGGCGTTGGGCAAACCGATGATGCCCACCTCCGCCAGCAGCTTGAGCTCCAGCTGCAGCAACCACTCCTCCCCCTCTTTGCCCTCCGTGCACTTCTCCGGTGCCCGGTTGCGGTTGCTCAGGTAGTGGGCGTTGCCCAGGCCGCCGCGGCCGCCGAGCGCCACGAGCAGCTCATCGCCGGCTTCGGTGAGATCGCCGAGCAGGATGCCGGTGCGGGCATCGCTCACCTGGGTGCCACAGGGCACCCTGATCAACAGGTGCTCACCACTGGCGCCGGTGCAGCGGTTGGGACCACCGCGACGGCCGTCGTCGGCGGCGAACAGCCGCTTGTACTTGAAGTCGAGCAGGGTCTGGAGGTTGGTGTCGGCCCGTAGCAGCACATCGCCGCCGCGGCCGCCATCACCGCCGGAGGGTCCACCCGCCGGCACATATTTTTCGCGACGGAAGGCGACGATGCCGTCGCCGCCGCGGCCGGCCTTCACCGCGATGCGGGCCTGATCGATGAACTGCATTGCAGCAAACTTAGGATCGCGCCCAACGCAGGGCCTGAGGCAGCGAAGGAGATTGGCTGACGTTCGCTTCCAACAGGTCAGCAAGACCTATCCAGGCCGCCGCGGCGGGGAACCCGTTTCGGTGCTGCGCCAGCTCGACCTGCAGGTGCGGGACGGCGAGTTTCTGGTGCTGGTGGGGCCCTCCGGCTGCGGCAAGAGCACGCTGCTGCGGCTGCTGGCAGGGCTGGAGCAGCCCAGCAGCGGCGAAATCCTGGTGGGCGAGCGGCCGGTCACCGACCTGCGGCCCGCCCAGCGGAACGTGGCGATGGTGTTCCAGAGCTATGCCCTCTATCCCCACCTAACGGTGGCGGGCAACATCGGCTTCGGCCTGCGGCGCAGCCAGCCGCGCTCGCCGATGGATCAGCTGCGGGACAGCCTCCATCAGGCCAGCCGCCGCCTGCCCACGGGCCTGCGGCTCACGTCGCCGCGGGAGGCGCGGATCGAGCGGCGCATCGCCGCCGTGGCGGCCACCCTGGAGCTGGAGCCGCTGCTCGAGCGTCTGCCCAAGGAACTCTCCGGCGGCCAGAAACAGCGGGTGGCCCTGGGCCGGGCGATCGCCCGGGAGCCGGCGGTGTTCCTGATGGATGAGCCGCTCAGCAACCTGGATGCCAAGCTGCGCACTGGCACCCGCACCCAGATCGTGGAGCTGCAGCGGCGGCTGGGCACCACCACCCTCTACGTGACCCACGACCAGGTGGAGGCGATGACGATGGGTCACCGCATCGCCGTGCTGCACGCCGGCCAGCTGCAGCAGCTGGGCACGCCGATGGAGCTCTACCACTGGCCCGCCAATCTGTTCGTGGCCCAGTTCATCGGCAGCCCGCCGATGAACCTGCTGCCGGTACAGATCCCGGCGGCGGGGCTGCTGCTGCTGGGCTCGCGCCGCTACGCCCTGGAGGAGCCGCTGGCCGCCGCCAGCGCCACCCGGGTCGGCCAGACGCTCACCGCCGGCCTGCGGCCGGAACACCTGCGCCTCGCACCGGCCACCAACCGCAACCTGGCGGCCGAAGTGTGCCACAGCGAGGCCCTGGGCAACGAACAGCTGCTCACCTGCCGGCTGGCGGAGGGCGACCACCTAGTGCAGGTGCGCGCCGATCCCGACCGCCAGCTCACCCCCGGCGAAACCGTGCACCTCGACGTGGAGAGCTCCGGCTGGCGCCTGTTCGATGGCGATGGCAACGCACTCAACCTGCCGAAAGCGGCAATGGCAGACCGGCGGGCCGAACCTCAGCTGCCGCCCCTGGGCTGAAGGTGATCGCGCCGACCGAAATCCCATGGGCGGCAGTGCCGTGCATTACCGGCTAACGGCGCTACCGCACCCTGGATACCTTCGACGTGCTCGCTGCCGGATTTCCGCCGGCTGATGGAGGCGGCCTGCCTGCGCCTGCGGCAGCTGCTCCACCAGACCGAACTGGGGCGCGACGTGGCGCGGCCGCAACCCACCGTGCATCGCTGACTGAATCTGCTCGAAACCTCCTACCTGCTCGTGCGCTTGCCGACCTATGCCGTGAACCGCAGGGCTGCACTCTCGAAAACCTGATGCGGGAACTGGATGGCTGACCACCAGCCCTTCGCCTGCCAGAGGTTGTTGCCGGGCTCAGCGGCCCGGGGCAAGGCGGCGGCAGCTGCTTTTCGCCTTCTGGCCCCACTTCGCCGGCCCCACTGCTGCAGTCCTACCCAGCGCACCAGAATGAACCCAGCCACCGCAGCCGATGAACCGCTCCGCCGACTGACTGCGTCAGGCGCACTCCGATCTCGATCTGGCAGCGGTGAGTGCCGCCGCCGGCGTGGGCAGCGACCTGGATCGGCTGTTGATCGATGCCGAAGCGTGCGGCCCCCAGCACCAGCGACTGCTGGCCTGGCCCCTGGCCGACCTGCCCCTGAGCTGCAATGCCCTGCTGCTCACTCCCGCCGAACACGGCGAACTGATCGCCTCCGGCACGGCCATGGCCCGCGCGCTGACCATCGACAGCCGCTGGCTCTGGCTGCGCTGACCACCCCGCCCGTTGTCCCTTCACCGCACCCACACCACGCTGCAGCCCGCGCCCCCGTCACCCTGGCCGGCATCGCTCACCCGCTCCACGTAGGGCACGGTGGCAAGCCAGTCGCGCAGGCCCCGCTTGAGCTTGCCGGTGCCGATGCCGTGGATCACCCACACCGGCCCGCTGGCGGCGCGCAGCCTCTCCTCCACCGCCGCCTCGGCCTCGTGCACCCGTAGCCCGCGCACGTCGAGGGTGTTTCGCTCGGTGCGCACATCCGGCCCAGGCCCGCCCAGGCCACGGCCTGCCTTCACCTGCACCCGCACCTCGGGCGGGGTGGGCTTCTCGCCGTGCAACCCCTCGATGCCCGTCAGCGCCACGGTGAGGCGCATCACCCCACAGCGCACGGTGAGCTCGCGGCCGTCGTCGGCGAGGGCCAGCACCTCGCCCGCCTTGCCCAGGGAGAGCACCCGCACCCGATCGCCGGGTGTGGGCATCCAGGCACCATGCTCACGCCGCTGGGGAGCCGGCTGGTGTTGCCGTTCGAGATGCTTGAGCCGCTGGCCCGCCTGGCGGGCGGTCTCCCCCAGGCTGGCGCTGTCGACGGCGACGCCCCCGGTGCCCTGGCGCAGCCGGCGGATGATGCGCCGCACCTCGTTCTGGCCCTGGCGGATCGAGCGTTCCAGCTGCAGGCGGCGCTGCTCCTGCAGTTCGGCGCTCTGCTGGCGCTGCTGCTCCCAGCGGGAGAGCAGCTCCTCGTGCAGCAGCTCGGTGCGGGCCAGCAGGGCGGCCGCCTCCTCGGCCGCCTCCTGCTGCCGCTGGCGCTGCTGCTCCAGCCCTTCGATCACCTGGTTCACCTCCCCCTCGCCGCTGGGGGCCAGCTGGACCGCGGCCCTCTGCAGCACCGCCTCCTCCAGGCCCAGGCGCCGGGCGATCGCCAGGGCATTGCTGCGGCCCGGGATGCCCCACTGCAGCCGGTAGGTGGGGGCCAGGGTCTGCTCGTCGAAGGCCACCGAGGCATTCTCGAAGCGGGAATCGGCGTACTTGAGCGCCTTGAGCTCACCGAAGTGGGTGGTGGCGATGGTGAGTCGGGCACGGTCGGCCAGCTGCTGGAGCAGCGCCGTGGCCAGGGCGGCGCCTTCCTGGGGGTCGGTGCCGGCTCCCACCTCATCGAGCAGTACCAGGGTGGCCGGGGGAGGCCCGGCGGATCCTGCCGGCAGGGCCTCCAGGATCCGGGCGATGCGGCGGATGTGGCCGCTGAAGGTGGAGAGGTTCTGCTGCAGCGACTGCTCATCGCCGATGTCGGCCAGCACCTGGCCGCACCAGGGCAGCCGGGGTGTGCCGCTGCAGGGCAGGAACAGGCCGGCCCGGGCCATCAAGGCCGCCAACCCCACACTCTTGAGGGTCACGGTCTTGCCGCCGGTGTTGGGGCCGGTGATCGCCACCACCCGCAGCTCCGGCCCCACGGCGATGCTCACCGGCACCACGGGTTGGCCCGCCTCGCGCCGTTGCTGCCAGAGCAGCAGGGGGTGGCGCAGCTCACGCAGCTCGAAGGGGGCATCGCCCGCGTCCAGCAGCTCGGGCCGCACCGCCCCCAGCCAGGCTCCGTAGCGGGCCCGGGCCAGGGCGGCATCGAGGCGTACCAGGATGGTCTGCAGGTGCTCCAGCGCCGGCGCCTCAGCAGCCACCAGGGCGCTGAGCTCGGCCAGGATCCGTTCCTCGATCTCCCGTTCGCGGCCCTCCAGCTCGCGGATGCGGTTGCCCAGGGGAATCACCGGCTGCGGTTCCACGAACACGGTGCTGCCGGACGCCGAACTGTCGTGCACCAGGCCGCCGATCTGGCCGGCGGCGCCAGCCTTCACCGCCAGCACCGGCCGGCCGTTGCGCTCGGCCACCACCGTGTCCTGCAGCAGGGTCGCCCAGCGGCGGATCGACTCCTGCAGCCGCTCCCGCCGCTCGGCGCGCACCCCCTGGAGCTGGCGGCGCAGCCCCGCCAGCTCCGCACTGGCCCGGTCGGCCACCCGGCCGCCCTCCTCGATCGCAAAGTGCAGCCGCTGCTCCAGCTCCGGCAGGGTGCGCAAGTCAGCCACCAGGGCAGAGCACACCGGGCGCAGGGTGTCGTCGTCGATCTGGCGCCGCAGCCGCCGCGCCGCCGCCAGGGTGCCGGCCACCCCCAGCAGCTCCTCGCCGCCGGCGCTGCCCCCCTTGGCGCAACGGCCCACGGTCGCGGCGATGTCCACCACCCCGCCGAAACTGAGGCCCCCCTCCAGCACGCCATCGAGGCCGAGCAGCTCGGTGGTTTCGGCCAGCAGGGTGCTGCTCTCCCCACAGCTGGCAGGCAGGGGCAGGGCAAGGCAATGGCGCTGGCCGGCAGCGGTGCTGGCGAAGCCGGCTACATGGCCCGCCAGCCGCGGCCACTCCAGCAGCTCCAGGGTCTCAGCAGCGATGCCTGCCATCGAGCGGGGTGAGGGAGGGAATGGGATCGCAGCCGGTGTTGGCGGGGATGCCGGCGGGGGGTTCATAGAGGATTTCCAGCCAGTTCCCCTCCGGATCCTGCAGGTAGAAGGAGGCGGTTCCGTCGCGGTGATCATGCACCGGGCCCACCGGCTGGCCGCTGGCGGCCAACCGGGCATGCACCGCGTCGAGGGCGCCGCGGTCTTCGAGGTGGAAGGCGAAGTGGGGGCCGGCGGCCCGGTATTCGGGGCTGAGCAGGGCCACGCCATCGCCGGTGACGGGGGACTGGAGGTAGGCCCAGTCGGGGGCATCCCAGGTGAGGCGCAGCCCGAGGGCTGTGTAGAAGGCCTTGGCCCGCTCCATGTCGCTGACGCGGAGGGCCACATGGCCGAGACGATGAACGGCGGGCTCTGCGCGGTCTTGGGCCGGCGCCATGGCGAGGGGATCCACTGGCTGCATTCTCAGGCAATGGCACCCTGGGCGCGGGCGGGCCGCAGGGGGTGCCGGGTCAGCGGGGACCGCGATCCCGGGCGATGTGCCAGGAGGTGCGACAGACGCAGCCGATCGAGAAGCAGATGGCGGCGCTGCCCAGCAGGCCCCAGGCACTGCTCGTGGCCGCGAACCGATCGAGCCGGAGCAGATGCAGCGCTAACAGAACCAACACCCCCGCCACGATCCAGGGACCGTGCAGGTGGATGCGCAGCCTGCCCATCACCCCTGGCGCAGCCAGGTGGCCGCGTCGCAGGCGTGATAAGTGAGGATCAGATCGGCCCCAGCCCGCTTGAAACAGAGCAGGGTCTCCAGCACCACGGCGCGCTCGTCGATCCAGCCCCGCTCGGCGGCGGCCTTCACCATGGCGTATTCACCGCTCACGTTGTAGGCGGCGATCGGCTGCTCCGATTCACCGCGCAGGCGGTGAATGATGTCGAGGTAGGCCAGGCCGGGCTTCACCATCAGGATGTCGGCCCCCTCGCCCTCGTCGAGCTGGGCCTCCAGGATGGCCTCGCGGCCGTTGGCCGGATCCATTTGGTAGGTGCTCTTGTCCTTGGGAATCGGCTTGCCAGCGGCCGCCCGGGGGGCTGAATCGAGGGCCTCACGGAAGGGTCCGTAGTAGGCGGAGGCGTACTTGGCGGAGTAGCTGATGATGCCCACGTGCGCGAAGCCCTCCTCGTCGAGGGCCTCCCGGATCGCGCCCACCCGGCCATCCATCATGTCGCTCGGGCCGATCAGATCGGCGCCAGCCCGGGCCTGGGCCACCGCCTGTTTGCAGAGAATCGTCACCGTCTCGTCATTGAGCACGACGCCCTCATCGCTCACCAGGCCGTCATGGCCGTCACAGGAGTAAGGATCGAGGGCCACGTCGGTCATGATCGCCATCTGCGGGTGCGTCTGCTTGAGGCGTCGGATGGCCCGGGGGATCAGGCCGTGCTCGTTGAAGCACTCAGCGCCGTCCTCGGTTTTGAGACCGTCGGCCACCTTGGGAAACAGCACCACGCAGCGGATGCCCAGATCCCAGGCCCGCCCCACTTCCTGCACCAGGCCCTCCAGGCTCCAGCGCTGGCAGCCCGGCATGGCGCCGATCGGCTCATTGGCTGCCCCCTCGTGCACGAACAGGGGGTAGATGAAATCGGCCGGGGACAGGGAGGTTTCGCGCACCATCGCCCGCAGGGCCGGGGTGCGGCGCAACCGGCGGGGGCGATAGCTGAGCTCCATGGTGCTGGGGTGGCTGGGGCGGATCCTACGGAGACACCAGACCGGGCCCGCGGAGCTGCGTCTACAGCTGGGCGGCCTCGATCCAGCCGCTGCGCGGATCGGCACTGCGGGCAGCCCGGAGCTGGAGCAGCAGCTCCCGTTCCTGGTCGGAGAGGCTGGCGGGCATCCGCAGCACCGGCGTGAGCAGCAGGTCGCCACGGCCGGCCCTCAGGGGCCAGCCCTTCCCCTTGAGGCGCAGGCTGCGGCCCAGAGTCATGCCCGGTGGCACCTGCACGGAGGCCTGGCCATCGGGGGTGGCCACCTGCACTTCGCCGCCGAGGGCCAGTTCATCGAGGCTGAGCGGCAACTCGGCGCGCAGCTGGTCGCCATCCAGCTTCCAGATCGGGTGGTCCTGCAGGTCGATGGTGAGGTAGAGATCACCGCGACGGCCGGTGCCCGGCTGGAGATTGCCCTTGCCCTTGAGCCGCAGGCGGCTGCCGGGTTTCACGCCGGCGGGGATCTTCACCTGCACGCGCTCCTCATTCACCGCCAGGGTGCGCTCGCAGCCGCGGAACGCGTCCGCCAGGCCGAGTCGGATCGTGGCCTCGGCATCGAGGTTGGGCGCAGCGCCGCGGCCCACCCCGGCCCCCGGCCCGCCGAAACCCGCACTGAAGCCGCCCGGGAAGCCACTGCCGAAGCCCCCGAACCCGCCGGCCCCCGGCCCGCCCGGGCCGCCGAAACGACCGAGCAGGTCGTTGATGAAGTCGTCGAAATTGCCGTAGCGGCCGAAGTCCACATCCATGCCCCCCATGCCGGAGCCGGCGCCGCCCGCCTGGCTCCAGTACTGGCCGAACTGCTCATACCGACGGCGCTTGTCGGGGTCGGAGAGCACTTCATAGGCCTCGCTGATCTCCTTGAACTTCGCCTCGGCCCCCTGGTCACCGGGATTCACATCCGGGTGGTACTGGCGCGCCAGCTTGCGAAACGCCCGCTTGATGCCCTCCGCGTCAGCGCCCCGCTCCACACCCAGCACCTTGAAGTAGTCGCGGTAGCCGTTGGCGCTCATCGGCGGGGTGCACGAACGAAAGGGCCCCTGGCCGCGAGACCGGACAGGGGAGCCTGGACAGGGTTGCCAGTCTCTCAGGCCGTTCCCATGGCCGAGCGGGGCAATGCTCTTCTAGCGTCGGAAAGCGAACCCGTGCTGCGATCCTGCGCTCCATGTTGCTCTTCGGATCCCGGCGCAACGCCGTGCTGATTGCCTGCAGCCTCGGACTGCTGGGCCTGATGGCCACAGCCGGTGCCGCGACCGGCAAAAAGAGCGAGCCTCCCGCCCAGGCCAGTGCCGCGGCGGCCCGCTCCAGCTCCCAGCAGCTGGCGGTGGCCAACCACCTGCGCAGCCGGGGGGCAATCTTCTATGGGGCCTGGTGGTGTCCCGCCTGCACCCAGCAGAAAGCCCTGTTCGGCAAGGAGGCCGGCGGCAGCCTGCCCTACCTGGAATGTTCGGACGCCAGCGGCAGCGCCCGCTGCTCAGCCGCCGAGATCCGCGCCTTCCCCACCTGGGACATGCCCGGCAAACCACGCCTGGTGGGGGTGCAGAGCGTGGAGGAACTGGCCCGCTGGAGCGGATTCGAATCCCCAGGCGCCCGCTGAATCCGGGCACTCGCCTTGTGCAGGCCGGCCGCCCCGGCTAGCAAGGGGATGGCAGCTGCACGGCAGGTCCATGGCACCCACGGCGGCGACCCCCGGGCAGTTGGCCCTGCTGCAGTACCACGCCTACCCCTCAGAGCAGGCCCCCTGCTGCAGCCACCTGCTGATCAGCAGCACAGCCCCCCTCGAAGCGGAGAGTTCCCACCGCAGCGACATCGACTGGGAGGGCGGTGCCGAACGGCTGCAGCAGCTGCGCGGCCACCTCCGGGGCTTCTTCCAGAGGCCCGGTGTCGGCAGCGGCAACCGGCAGCTGCGGCTGGTGGTGCGGATCCACGGCTACAACGTGCCGCTGCCCAGCGTGGAGCAGGACTACGCCGAGGCCGAGCGCAAGTTCCAGATCGATGCCCGAAAGCTCGCCGCTGCACCACCGGACGACTATGTGATCTTCGTGCACTACGCCTGGCCCTCGGAGCGGATCGGCGCCGGCGGACCGGCGGGCTGGGTCCGGGCGATGCCGCTGGCCCTGGTGCTGCTGCTGGTGCTGGGCGGCGTGCTCGCTGTCGCGACCCATGGCCTGGCCGCCCTGACGGGCCAGCTGCTCCTCGGCATCGCCATCACCCTGGTGCTGCTGCGCATGGTGGTGTATTTCCGCGATCGCGACCGCGCCGGCAGTTTCGGCGTGTTCGACGCGGCGGAGATGGTCCGGGCGCTGCACCACCTGGTGCAGGAGGCCTGCGCGGGCACCGACTTCCTTCAACGCCTGAGAAGTGGTGAAGCCGGGCGGATCAGCCTGAGCTTTCTGGGCCACAGCATGGGCACCTTCGTGACCACGGCCCTGATCCGGGTGCTCAGCGACATGTTCGCGGCCGAGGCGGACAGCCACCTCTGGGAGGGCAACCCGCTGGGCCCGTTCGCCGGCCCCGGCTGCCCCTCTCCGGAGAACCCAGCGCAGCAGGAGCAGCTGCGTCGCCAGCGGGCCGCCGTCGGCGAGCTGTTCATCCTCGACCGGTTGATCCTGGTGGCCGCCGATATCCCGGTGTGGGCGATCACCACGGGCCGCTCCAACCATCTGGCCACCTGTCTTCGGCGCTTCCGCGACACGGTGCTGTTCGTCAATGACGCCGACATGGTGCTGCGGCTGGCCTCCACCCTGGCCAACTACTTCGTGTTTCCCTCCGGCACCCGCATGGGCGGCTACCGGCTCGGCAACCTCAGCATCGCCGGGCGGGGCCGGGGTGGTGGCTACGGCTGGAGGCGTTCAGGGCTGGCCGATCTGCATGTGCACGGCGTGCTGGGAAGCACACCGCTCTGCGCCCCCCCCTTCCACTGCCCGCCCAGCATCGGCTACGCCCTCAACGTGATCGACTGCACCGACTACACCGATCAGGGACGTCATCTCAGCGCCCTCACCGCCGGCAACGCCCTGCTGCGGCCCCTCAACTACGCGCTCACCCTGGTGATGATGCTGCTGGCGCCCCTGGGGATCGGCCAGATCGACAGCCATGGCGGCTACTTCCGCGGCCGCTTCTGTCTGGACCTGCTCTATGCCCTGGCGCTGCGGGGGCTGCCGGCCGACCAGCAACCCACCGCGGAGATCCAGGCGGATCTGCAGCGGCACCGCATCAGCTGGGTGAGCATCCCCGGGGAGGCTGGTGGGGCCTGAGCAACCCTTCCCCTGGGCCCCAAACCTGAGGCCCCAGTCCTGCAACCGAAAAGAAGGGCCCCTTCCAGGGCCCATGGGTCATTTGGGTGATAGAGATTTCTGGATCCCGAGCCTGACTTGAGACACCGGCTACGACAAGGAATCTCAGGGAGTACCGAGGAACACAGGGCAATGGATTTTGCACACGTCTCGCACACGCCTTGCCCGTGTGCCGCATCTCATGCCTGAGGCGATCCACACCAAGCCGTGGGAAATCGGCTTCCGAGGCGCGACCAGAGTGTCGCCCGGCTGAACGGTGACGCCCCACCGCGGGAAGATGCGACTTCAGGTGCGCTGTACTGGCCAACGCACCGAAGTGGTTGTGCTGCCTCTTGAATGAGCGCCCGCGTGAGTGAATCCAGCCCTGCAGCTGATCGGCAGCCTCTACAAGCTGGTGGCCAGCAACCACCAGCAACCAGCAGACGCTCAAGGGCGCCATGGCCATGGCCATGGAGCACAGTCTGGCCGTGCATTCGAGCAGCTACCGCTAGGCATCACAGGCCACGACAGCAGCAGCATTGGAGACTGCATTCAGCCGATAGGCGAGTGGGCGGATGAGGCTGGGTTAGGAGAAGCGGTAGCGCGGGCAATGGGAGCAATGACTGCGCCTGCACCTACGCCTTCCGTCATGTCTACAGCCGGCATTGCTCATGGTCCATAATCTCGGCCAAAGCCATTGCTGTCACTGGCTTTTGGGCAGATGCGTGGCGGTCTGTGGAGAAGATCGGTGGAGAAGGCATGGCGCGATCAATGCGCAACATCCTCCTAGCCGCTCCCAATCCTTCCTTCATGGGGAGCGGAGGTGCAATACCTGGTTTCGGGGAGTGCCCTGCACAGATCCACTGAAATGAAGCAGATTTGCTGACGATGCGGATCAATTCGCCCAGATCAGAACATGACTGAGTAACATCATTGATGCTGCAGATTTAATGCAGATAACTTAAGGAAGACGAAAGATAATTGGTGATCAATGCACGTTTTTCTGAGCAGACTTAGAGGGCATCCATATCACATGGATGCAAACATCCACAAAGGAGTCAGTCATGGGTATTGGGAAAGACATGAAAGCCACCGCCAAGAACATCGAAGGCAAGGCTCAGGAGGCCAGTGGCAACATCACCGGCAACAAGAAGGATCAGCTAGCAGGCAAGGTCAAGCAAGCCCAAGCCAGCGGTGAACATGCCGTGGAAGACCTGAAAGACGCAGCGCACGACGCCACCAACTAATCAATCGCCCAGCTGATCTAAACATCTTGCGAGCCCCGCCATGCTTAACTACGCCATAACATTTTTTGTCATTGCGATCGTCGCTGCGGTTCTGGGCTTCAGTGGGATCGCTGGATCAGCTGCAAGCATCGCTCAGATCCTGTTCCTTGTGTTTCTCGTGCTTGCCGTAATCTCTTTCCTCAACGGCCGGCGCAGTTCGATGTGAATAGCACCGTTAATCATAAATGTCTTCCCAGATCAGCACGACCAAAATCCGGTAATCAGTGGTTGCTGACTAGCGAACAACCCTGGGCATGCAGTATTGACTGCCACAGCTTTTTTTCATTCCTCTAACCCCCCTGCCGTCGTCACCATGAATCACCAATTTCGTTTTTTGCGCCAGGTGGCCGCCACCTGCCTTGGCCTTGCATTTAGCCTGCTGGTGTTGATCGCCACGCCGGCCTTGAGCGCTCCTGCCCAGGCCTCAGGAGCCTTCACTCTCAGCGCCGCCCCCTTGCCCCTGGCCTCCACCGCTGGTCGCGTCAAGGCTGGCGCCAAAGACATCGAGGGCAAGACCCAGGAATCGATTGGCAAGGTCACTGGCAACAAGGGAGATCGCCTCGCCGGTAAGGCGAAGCAGGTTGAGGCTAAAGGCCGGAATGCTGTAGAAGACGTCAAAGGCAAGGCCGGAATGGGCTGAGCCAGGATCAGCGGCGCGGCCTGGCATCACGCCTGAAGAGGCCAGGCCGGGCCGCTTACCTCTAGGAACCTGTTGGCCTATGCACAACAGGCACCTAGCGAAACAACGGGCTTCGGTGAAGTGATAGGGGATTCCCTGCCTCAGCGCACCAAGTCGATAAGCGATGACCATCAAGGCATTGATGGCCCAGCCATCAATGCCAATAAAGGGCTGCAGCCTGATCAGACCGGCATCCGCTCCGCAAGATCCCCTGGCAACAGGAAAATTTCCCGCCGCCCATCCTTTCCCGCAGGGCGCAGCCGGCCGGCATCAGCCTGGTCATCCAGCGTGTCCTCGCCCACCAGCCTGTGCAGGTCCAGCACCAGCTGAGGTGTTAGGGGCTGATCCCGCAGCTCCCGGATGCGTTGCATCGTGAGGAAGTTGTTGAGGATCATCCGCTCGGAACGATCGCAGGGCGGCCGGCGGCTGCGGATCATCGCCTTGGCCCCATCCCGCGTCGTGGCGGCCCCTCCATCTGCGAGGAGGTGATCGCCTCTTCCATCAGCGAGCTCAGCAGATAGCGATCTCTGGTGGAGCGGTTGGTAACGGCTTCAGGTGCCACCACGCTGGCGCCAGCCTGCCTATCGATCTGATGGAGACCCTGCAGCAGCACCGGCGGCTGCGAGAACCAGAAGGCCTGGCCTTCACTGGCCAGCAGCGGCAGGGGGTTGGGCCGCCTGGAGAGCTTCTCAGCCAGCCACCACTGCTCATGGCTTAGCCCTGGGGCGGAGTGCCGTGGCGCAGCTCATCCCAGTGCAGGTAGCGATCCGCCTCCGCCGCGCTGGCCAGCAAGGAGAGCAGCGGCAGCGTCTCCTGCAGCCCAACCCAGCGCTCCAGCAGCTCCTGGATGGGAGGGGGTGTGCGGGGCAGCTGGGCGGGCAAGGAGTCACGAACTTCAAACTTGCTTCTGATTAGAAGATGGTTTGGCGTTGTGCCCGTAGCCGCGGCCGCCCAGGCGGGCGAAGCTGACAGGGCCTGACGCTCAGACCCCGGCCAGGCGCGTTGACCAGCTCAGCGGTCACCACGATCCGCCAGCAATCTCGACCTGGTCGTGGAACTACCTAAAATCTGTCCCTGCTGGGGCTGATCAGCTTGCTCCAACTCATGGAGGACCTGCTGGGCTGCTCGATGGAGTCACCGAGGCAAACACCCTGCATCCACGTCTTCTGACCGCCGAGGCACTCTTGGCTCCCATTGCCGGCAAGGAACACATCTCAGGACCAAGGTGAGGGGCCGTGCCCGCCAGCTCCCCAAGGCTCACTCCCATACTGGGGCGTGGCTCCTGTCCGCCGGCCTGGATCATGCCCACAGCCCGCCGATCGTCCAACCAGCCGCCTGCGGAGATCGAGAAGACTTCATCTCGGCGGTTCCCGCTGGTTCACCAGCTGATCCACTTCGCCGATCTGCGCAACTTTTACCGGGAGATGCGCGAGGCCCTGATCTCCGCCAACCGCCGTGCCGGTGCCCAGCAGGGCCTGGTGACCAAGGCCAAGAAGAAGATCGCCCAGTTGGAGGCGGAAATGACCCTGCTGGAGCAGGAACGCGACGACCTGCTCGCCTATCGCCAACGGGTGGAGGAGGAGGCCAACCAGATCTCCGCCGTGTTGCCACGGCTCAAGGATCGGCTGCTGCAGGTCCAACAGATCGAGCAGGCCCTGGAGAACCTGGCCGACATCAAGGAAGCCATCGACCAGCAGGAGCGCGCCAGCGGTGGCCCAACGGCCCAATCCGTCCAGGATCTCAATCGTGCCGTAGAGCGGCTTCTGGAAAGGGCCGACGCCGTGGAGTTCCTCGAGCACACCATGAATGACACCGACGCGGACGAAGCTGGCACCAGCAGGGCGAAGGATGACCAAGAAGCCTGAGCCCCGCCGGCGCCGCGGCACCCCGATCAGTGACAGCCTCGGCGCGGAGTTGCAGACCCTCGGCACGGTCCTCGCCAACCACACCCGCGGGCTCGACGACTACCTCCAACGCCAGGCCGGGCGAATCGAGACGCGGCAGGCCCATCTCCTGGCTGAAAGCGCCGACTTACTTCTGCCCCCTGGTCAAGATCTGGCCAGCCTCAGCTCCGGAGAGCTGCAGAACCTCTGCCGGCATCATCGGTTGCGGGGCTGGTCGAAGCTTCGCCGAAGCGAACTGATCGCCTTTCTCCAACAGGAGCTGGGCCCGGAGCTGCAGGCCCCGGGCGAATTCCCTGCGAGTCAGGACGACCGGGAGACCCGGGAGGCCGCGGCCTCCAAAGGGCCAAGGCCCTCCTTCCCAACCGATGCCAACCGCATCGAACGGCTGCTGCTGTTGCTGCTGAGGCAGCTGGGCACTGACTCCGCCTTCATCGAGGAAGCCTGGGGCGAATCACAAGCAATCAGAAAACCCTCTCGCCGGCGTTGATCAACCCATCAGCGCTGCCGTTCCCGCCAGATCTCCTGCACGAACGGATCCGTCACGCCGTAGAGGCCGTGGCCCAGCCTCATCAGCACATTGGCGGCGAGCAGTTCGTTCACCACCGGCTGGATCTCGTCCACCCGCACCTCACGCCCGATCGCCTCGCCGTAGGCCGCGGCGGCTTCTGCGGAGAACAGACCCTTGGCGGGGCCGTCCGCCAGGGCCACCCGATCAAAGATCGCCAACGCAAGACCACCGATCTGCTCCACCTTCTGCAGCTCCAGGTCGGCGGCAGTGCTGCGCAGCGTGGCGGCAATCACCGGCAACAGCTCATCCGGCTCCAGTCCCGTGCCGCTGCGACGGCTGGCCTGGAGCTGCCCGAGGGCCCGCAGAAACTCTTCAGGCCGATGGCCCAGGGTCTGGAAGGAACTCCAGGCGATCCTCTCCGTCGGCATCTCCGTCACCCCTCCATCGCGGAGACGCCGGAGGACGTGCTGCACATAGGTGTGATCCAGCACGGGATAGGGGAGCGAGGTGGCTCCGGCAAAGGCCTGATTGCGCCGGGCCGTGAGTTCCCCCACCAGGGCCCGGTGGGACCCGGTGCCGAGAATGAGGAAGTGTCCCGGCGTGTCGGGTCTGGGGTTGATGGCGTCACGGGCGGACTTGAGGGCCAGCAGCAATTGATTGCCCTCATCGGTGGTGATCGCCTGTTGCACCTCATCCACGATCAGCACCACATCCCCCTGGGATTGATCCACCACCTCCGTAAGAGCCTGGGCCAAGGTCGCGCCGCCCGCCTCTCCCAGATGCTCCAACTGGAACCCGAAGCGAAAGCCCATGCCGCCGAGGTCCAGACCCCGGAGCCGTCGCAACCGCCCCAGCACCGGCGAGGCAGGTGTCGCCAGATCCGCGAGCGTCCGGCGAACGGCGGCGGTCACCAGCGCTGCCGGGCTCACCTTGGTGTCGCTCCACAGGTCCACATAGATCACCACCGCACCCTGGGCCTCCAGTTCCGGCACCAGATCCGTGCGCAGGAACGTGGTTTTGCCCGTGCGCCGCAGCCCTGAGAGAAACAGCCCTGAGCGCAGCCCCTCATCGAGCACGCCAGGGCGCAGCAGGCGGCCGGCCAGCTCGGCAGCCAGTTCGGGGCGGCGGAAGACCTCGGCCAAGGATTGGGGCGATCTACAGCAGGATCATAATTATGGCTGAGCCATAAATGCCCCTAACCCAGGCGGAGGGGCCAGAAAGCGCTGCAGCATCACAAGGCAGCCATGGCCACCTCCGCCGAGATCCGCGGGCAGCTCGTCGCCGCCCTGCGCAGCGATCTGATCGGCCCCGGCTGGGACGACGGGGCCCGGCGCCATGAGCAGCTCAGCCAGCCGCCATCCGTCTGGTACACGACGGGCTTCCTTGTGCCCCACGTGTTCCAGCAGGAGGCCGAGCGGCAGACGGCCGACGAACCGCTGAAAACAGGGAAAGAGTTGCTCAACGCTGTGGGCGTGGCCAGGCGGGGTCACGGCAATGGCACCACCCCCACGGGCAACATCCGCGCAGGATTCGCCTTCTGTCACCAGCACCCACCGACCGGCACAGGGCCCCAGGGCTTCGGCCTCTTGATAAAGCAGCCACAGATCCGGGCCAGCCCCACAGAACCAAGTCGTGCCATTCAGGTGCCAGGGCTTAACGGTCTTGCCGTCCTTCCCATCAGGACGGCGGCGGGATTCCTGGGTAGCCGGCATAACCGGCGGGCTCCCACGATTTCGGCAGCAGTCATGGGCGACATCAGGAGCGCCCGCACCAGGGCTTCACGCAGCCCAAGCCGCTGGATGAAAAACGAACACCACGGCTCGAGGAGACCAGGCAGCTCGCTTGGCCATGGCGCCCTAGGGGCCAAAGCCAGGCCGAACCCGGGTGGGAGCCCATCTTGCACACACTTTGCACAAAGGGCCCAAACCGGGAGGCGATGGGAGAGGCAACACTCCAGCCCCCAACACGTAAAAAGGCCCCTTCCAGGGCCCATGGGTCATTTGGGTGATAAGGCTGACCTCACCCCATCTCCCTTAGAGATGTCAGGCGGCCACGGGGGCAGCTTGACGGGAGAAACGAACGATGTTGTTCGCTGTTACGGGTTTGCTCTCACCGAGCAGGCTTCAGTCACCCTCCTTATGCCCCGTCGAAACCATTGCAGCCCCGTGATGGGGGAATGGAGCTGAGCGGAATCGAACCGCTGTCCGAAACACTGGTGTGAGCCACCTAGTCCGGCCGAAACCGGACTCCGTCATTGTGGCAGCAGAGCGCCAGGGCCGCAGGGGTGGGCATCACCGAACCGATCCAAGGGGACGACAGGCAGCTTGAGGCGGTGGCCGTGGTTTCGCCTGGCCTGGAAGCGGCGGCTGCCGCCGAACTGGAGGCGCTTGGGGCCGCCGCCATCCGGCCCCTGCAGCGGGCGGTGGCCTGCCGCATCGACCCGGCGGGCTACTACCGGCTGCAGCTGCAGGCCCGGTTGCCGTTCCGCATCCTGCGCGAGCTCGCCCGCTTCCCCTGTCGCAATCGGGAGGAGCTGTATGCCGGCGTGCAGGCCGCCATCCTGAGCCTGGAGCACTGGCAGCGCTGGCTGCCGCCGGAGGCCGGCCTGCGGGTGGATGCCACCGGCTCGGCCCCGGGGCTTGCCCACAGCCACTACACCGCCCTGGAGGTGAAAAATGCCCTGGTGGATCTGCAGCGCCAGCAGTTCGGGCGCCGTTCCTCGGTGGATCTGGACGATCCCGACCGTTCCTTTCACCTCCACCTGGGCGGCGGCCAGGCCAGCCTGAGCCTGGATGGCAGCGGCGCCAGCCTGCACCGCCGCGGCTACCGGGCCGCCATGGGCCTGGCACCCCTCAAGGAAAACCTGGCCGCCGGCCTGATCGCCCTCACCGGCTGGGACGGCTCCGTGCCCCTGGCCGATCCGCTGTGCGGCTCCGGCACCCTGCTGATCGAGGCGGCCCGGCTGGCGCTGGGCCGGGCGCCCGGCCTGGAGCGGGCCTTTGCCCTGGAGCGCTGGCCCGATTTCAACCCCCGGCTGTGGGAGCAGGAGGTGGCGGCCGCCCGCGCCCTGGCCCGGGAGCAGCTGGCCGACGGTCGCCCCCTGGCACCGCTGCTGGGCAGGGAGCAGGACCCCGAGGTGCTGGAGCAGGCCCGCCAGAACGCCACCGCCGCCGGGGTGGCCCCCTGGCTGCAGCTGCAGGCCGGCGACTGCCGCGACTTCCAGCCCCCCGCCGATCCCGGGATCCTGGTGTGCAACCCGCCCTACGGCGAGCGGATCGGCGATGGCGACGCCCTGGAGGCGCTCTATGCCGACCTGGGCGCGATGGTGAAGGAGCGCTGCTCCGGCTGGACGCTGTGGCTGCTGAGCGGCAATCCCCAGCTCACCGGCGCCCTGCGCATGAAGGCCAGCCGCCGCATCCCGGTGAGCAATGGCGGCATCGATTGCCGCTGGCTGCGCTACGAGATCCGCTGATCCTCAGCGCCCCAGGAGGGCGCGGGTGGTCTTGGTGATGCCCGCCGTGGTCTGGGGCAGGTAGGGCCCCTTGGTGAGCTGGCCGCCCACCCGCAGGAACACCCCGGCCACCACGATGTTGAGGGTGGACACGGCCAGGGCGCTGTGGATCCAGCTCCAGCCCAGGCCCTGGTGCAGCCAGAGCAGCAGGGCCACCTGGGCACCGATCAGGGCCAGCAGCAGCATCACCAGGCCGCCACTGAGCAGCAGGGCACCGCTGATCAGGCGCCGTTTTTCCCGGTCGGCCTCCTGCAGGGCGATGCGCACGTGCAGGTCCATCACCGAGGTCATCAGCGAACCCACCCGGCCGAAGGCCACCCGACCCGCCGCCGGGACGGGGCCGCGGTCGTCGTTGCCGGAGGGACTCATGCCGAGCGCCGCCCGGAAGCCAGCAGCACGCCCAGCACCACACCCACGCCGGCGGCCACGCCGAGGGCCAGCAGCGGCCGCTCCCGCACCGGCTTTTCAATACGGGGCCGCAGGGTGGCGTTGAGCTCGTCGAGCAGGCTCTCCAGCTGCTGCTCCAGGGGTTGGAGGGTCTGGCCCAGCCGCTGGGTCTGGTCGCTGGCCACCTCCGCCAGTTCGAGCAGCTGCTGTTTCACGCCGGTCACCGTGCGGCCGCTCTGCTCAGCGATCACATGGGCCACTTCGTCGAAGCTGCCGCGGGTGGCCTCGAGGGTCTGGCGCGCCACATCGGGCCAGTGGCGCTGGATCTCGGGCAGAAGGCTGTCGAACCGTTCCCGGAAACCGGGCACGGCACCGGGGGCTCCCGGGGCAGGAGCCCGGTCGGGCGCAGGAGAGGCGTCGGTGGAGTTCTCGCCGGAACGGTCAGTGGGGCTGTCAATAGGGCTGTCGGTGGAGCTGTCGGCGGGCATGGCGGGCAGGAGGCGAGCCACGCGGGCTGGAGCGCCGGCGCGGGGGACAGAGATGGACCCAACCTAGGAATGGGGTTGAGCTTCGGAAACCCTCCGCTACATTTTGGTGGCTCGGCGGACGGGCCTGTTGGTTCACATCAATCAGGTCGAACTGCACCAGTTCAAGTCGTTCGGCGGATCGATGACGATCCCGCTCGAACAGGGATTCACCGTGGTCACCGGCCCCAATGGCTCGGGCAAGAGCAACATCCTCGATGGGGTGCTGTTCTGCCTGGGCCTGGCCAGCAGCCGCGGCATGCGCGCCGAACGGCTGCCAGACCTGATCAACAGCGCCATGCTGCGGGCCGGCAAGGCCGCCGAAACCGTGGTGAGCGTGCGCTTCGACCTGCGCGACTGGCAGCCCGACGAGGCCGAAGCCGGGCTGGAGCCCCCCGGCGAGGGCCCCTGGATCCGCCCCGGCCAGACGGAATGGACCGTGACCCGGCGGCTGCGGGTGGCCCCCGGCGGCACCTACGCCAGCAGCTTCAGCGCCGACGGCGCGCCCTGCAACCTGCAGCAGCTGCAGACCCAGCTGCGGCGCCTGCGCGTCGACCCCGAGGGCAGCAACGTGGTGATGCAGGGTGACGTGACCCGCATCGTGTCGATGGGGGCCCGCGACCGGCGCGGCATCATCGATGAGCTGGCCGGCGTGGCCCTGTTCGATTCCCGCATCGAGCAGACCCGCGCCAAGCTCGACGAGGTGCAGGAGCGGCAGGAGCGCTGCTCGATCGTGCAGCAGGAACTACTGGCCGCCCGGGTTCGGCTGGAGCGTGACTGCGCCAAGGCCCGCACCTACCAGGACCTGCGCCAGCGCCACCACCGCGGCCGGCAGCAGGAGCAGGTGCTGGCCTATGAGGCGGCCGAAGCCGGCCTGGCCCGGCTGGAGAGCCGCCAACGGGCCCTCACCGGCCAGCAGGAAAGCGACCGGGCTGCCGTGGCGGTGGCTGAACAGACCCTGGCGGAGGCGGCCCGCACCCTGGAGGAACTGCAGGCGGAGGTGAAGGCCCTCGGCGAGGACCAGTTGCTGGCGGTGCAGGCCGAGCTGGCGGGCCTGGAGGCCCGGGCCCGGGAGCTGGCCCGCCAGGCCGACCAGCACCAGCAGCGGGCCGAAGCCCTGCAGGGCCAGCGCCTGGCCCTGGCCAGCCGCCAGGCCGAGCTGCGCCAACAGCAGCAGCACGGCCACGACCCCGGCGAACAGGCCGCGCTGGAGGCGGCGGAGCAGGACTGCCGCAGCGCCGAGGCGGCCGTGGAGATGTCGCGCCGGCGGCTGGGGGAGGTGGCCGGCCGCTCCGGCAGCTGGCTGGAGGAACAGCAGCGGCGCAGCCAGGAGCGCGATCGCCTCAGTGCCGCGATCGCACCCCTGGAGGCGGAGCGCCAGCAGCGGGGTGAGCGGCTGCGCCAGGGGGAGACCCGGGTTGGCGAACTGCGCGGCGAACTCGACCGCGATGGCAGCAGTGACGCCCAGGCCCTGGCCCAGCTGGAGGCCAGCGAAGGAGAACGCCAGTCGCTGGCGCAGCAGCTGCAGCAGGGCCAGGGGCAATTGCAGCAGCTGGCGGAGGAACTGGCCCTGCAGCAGCGCACCCGCAGCCGGCTCGAACAGGAGCAAACCCAGCTGGAGCGGGAGATCGCCCGGATCGACAGCCGCCGCGAAACGCTGCAGGAAAGCCGCGGCACCGGCGCCCTGCGGGTGTTGCTGGAGGCGGGCCTGGAGGGGATCCACGGGCCGGTGGCCCACCTGGGCGAAGTGGAGGAGCGCCACCGGCTGGCGCTGGAGGTGGCGGCGGGGGCGCGGCTGGCCCAGGTGGTGGTGGAGGACGACCGGATCGCAGCCCAGGCGATCGACCTGCTCAAGAATCGCCGGGCCGGCCGGCTCACCTTCCTGCCCCTTAACAAGATCCGCGGTAGCGGCACCGGCAGCGCCCTGCAGCGCGGCGCGGGCCCGGGCAGCGGAGGGGGTGGGGGCCTGGTGGGCCGGGCCGTGCAGCTGATCCACCACGAGCCGATCTATGGCGAGGTGTTCCGCTACGTGTTCGGCGACACGCTGGTGTTCAACGACCTGGCCAGTGCCCGGCGCGAACTGGGGCGCTACCGCGCCGTGACCCTCGATGGCGAGCTGCTGGAGAAGAGCGGCGCCATGACCGGCGGCAGCTTCCAGCAACGCGGCGGCCAGCTGGGCTTCGGCCGCAGCAGTGAGCACGACGAAGCGGAGCCGCTGCGGCGGCGCCTGCTGGAACTGGGCGAGGGCCTGGTGGCCTGCCGGCAGCGCGAGGCGGAGCTGGGCGGGCAACTCGAGGGCCAACGCCCCCGGCTGGAGCAGCTGCAACGGCGCCAGGCGGCCCTGGAGGCCGAACACAGCAGCGCGCTGCGCAGCCTGGAACCGTTGCGGCAGCGCCAGCAGGAGCAGCAGCAGCGGCTGCAGCACCTGCTCCAGACCCTCCAGGACGACCGGCAGAGGCTGCAGCAGCTCGACCAGGAGCTCCAGCCTCTGCACCAGCAGCTGCAGGCCCTGCAGCAGGCGGATGCCAACCAGGAGGTCTCCCGCGATGCCGCCCGCTGGCAGGCCCTGCAGGAACACCTGGAGGCCGCCGATCGCACCTTGGCGGAGGCCCGCCTGCGGCGCGACCAGCTGCTGGCGGCGCGGCGGGAACGCGCCCTGCTGGCCGAACGGCTGCAGAGCCAGCTGGAGGCCCTGGCCGGCGATGAGCAGCGGCTGCTGGCAGAGGTGCGGACCCTGCTGGCGGAACGGGAAGCCTGGAAGCGGCAGCAACAGGCCGATCAGCAGCAGCGCCAGCAGCTGGAGGCCCGCCAGGGCGACCTGCAGGCCCGCTTCGGCGAGCGGCGCCGGGCCCGGGACGCGGCCGAAGCCCAGCTGGCCGGCCAGCGCCAGGCCCTGCAGCAGAAGCAGTGGGAGCTGCAGCGGCTGGGGGAGGAACTGGAGTCGCTGGCGACGCAACGGCGCAGCGAACAGCTGCGGCTCGACCAACTGCGCCGGGAGCTGCCCGAGCCCCTGCCGGAGATTCCGGAGGACGTCCGCCAGGGCGGCCTCGAGGCCCTGCAGGCCGAGCTGCGCAGCCTGCAGGCCCGCATGGAGGCCCTGGAGCCGGTGAACATGCTGGCCCTCGAGGAACTGGCCCAGCTGGAGAGCCGCCTGGCCGACCTGGAGGAGCGGCTCGACGTGCTGGCCAAGGAACGGGAGGAACTGCTGCTGCGCATCGAAACGGTGGCCACCCTGCGCCAGGAGGCCTTTCTCGAGGCGTTCCAGGCGGTGGATGGCCACTTCCGCACGATCTTCGCCGAGCTCTCCGATGGCGAGGGCCACCTGCAGCTGGAGAACCCGGAGGCACCGCTGGAGGGGGGCCTCACCCTGGTGGCCCACCCCAAGGGCAAGGCGGTGCGCCGCCTCAACTCCATGAGCGGCGGCGAAAAGTCGCTCACGGCCCTGAGCTTCCTGTTCGCCCTGCAGCGCTTCCGCCCCTCGCCCTTCTATGCCCTCGACGAGGTGGACAGCTTTCTCGACGGGGTGAATGTGGAGCGGCTGGCCGGCCTGATCGCCCGCCAGGCCGACGAGGCCCAGTTCATGGTGGTCAGTCACCGGCGGCCGATGATCGCCGCGGCGAACCGCACCATCGGCGTGACCCAGGCCCGCGGCGCCCACACGCAGGTGGTGGGGTTACCGCCAGCGGCGTAATTCCTGCCTCTGGGAGAGAATGCCCTCCATGACCAGCACCCCGCCCGGCAGCGATCGCCTCGTCCGCAGTTCCGATCCCAGCGGGGATCCGCCCAGCGATCGGCTCTGGCTGCGCTCGGAGCTGATGGGCACCCAGGTGATCACCCGCGACACCGGCCGCCGCCTGGGGGTGGTGGGCGAAGTGGTGGTGGACATCGACCGGCGGGAGGTGGTGGCCCTGGGCCTGCGCGACAACCCGCTCACCCGCTTCCTGCCGGGCCTGCCCCGCTGGATGCCGCTGGATCGCATCCGCCAGGTGGGCGATGTGATCCTGGTGGACTCGGCCGATTCCCTGGCCGAGAGCTTCAACCCGGAGCGCTACAGCAAGGTGATCAACTGCCAGGTGGTCACCGAGGCGGGTGCGCAGCTGGGCAAGGTGCTGGGCTTCAGCTTCGACATCGAAACCGGTGAGCTCACCACCCTGGTGCTGGGGGCCTTGGGCGTGCCCCTGCTGGGGGAGGGGGTGCTGAGCACCTGGGAGCTGCCGGTGGGGGAGATCGTGAGCAGCGGCAGCGACCGGATCATCGTGTACGAGGGGGCCGAGGAGAAACTCAAGCAACTCGGTACGGGGCTGCTGGAGAAGCTGGGCATCGGCGGGCCCAGCTGGGAGCAGGAGGAGCGGGATCGTTACCGCGGCACGATGGTGCCGGTGGAGAACCAGCTCGCCGCCGGCGTGCCCAGCGTGCAGGAGCAGCGGCGCATCCAGCCCGCCAGCACCAGCAGCCGGGCCTTCGAGCCCGAGGAGGCCTACGACTACGTGGAGGTGGAGGAACGGCGCCAGCGGGAGCCCCTGCGCCAGCGCCGCTACATCGACGAAGACGAGCCGGACCGCAACGCCCCCCCCGGCCGGGCCGCCTTCAACCTACCTGCTTCCGGTCGTGAGCGTTACGGCGACGAGCTCGACCCCCTGGAACGGGAGCAGCCCATGGCTCCCCCCGAAACCCGGCGTCCGGCACGGCCGCTGGACAGCCAGCGGCGTCCGCCAGCGGCTCCCAGCCGGGAACCGCTGGATGTGGATGCCGAGGATCTCGAGGATCCCTGGTGAGGGCTCAGCCTGCCTGGAAGTTCAGGGAGGCTGAATTGACGCAGTGGCGCAACCCGCTGGGGGCGGGGCCATCGTTGAACATGTGGCCCAGATGGGCGTCGCAGTTGGCGCAGCGGATCTCGACCCGCACCATGCCATGGCTGCGGTCCTCGTGGGTGCTGATCGCGCCCGCGGCGACGCCATCCCAGAAGCTGGGCCAGCCGGTGCCGGAATCAAACTTGGTGGCACTGCTGTAGAGGGGGGTGTCGCAGCAGATGCAGTGGTAGGTGCCCTTGCCCTTGTGGTTCCAGTACGCGCCTGTGAAGGCGCGCTCGGTACCCCCCTGGCGGGCGATGCGGAACTGCTCGGGGGTGAGCCGGCTGCGCCAGATCTCCTCCCGCCCATCCCGGGCAAGACCACTCTCGACACCGCAGGCTGATGCGGGTAGCTGGGACTCGGACATCGCCGGACAAACAAGGCTAGTTCAACCTAGGTAACGGATAGACGGGCATCCGTCTTTGCTGCTGGTCTTAGGGCAATGGGGCTCTTTCAGAGCGATGAGGGCCCGCCATGGCACCACCGCGTCCTTGTCAGCCAGGAACATCTCGCGCTTGGTGCGCTTCTTGGCGTTGGTCTGCTCGTAATCGCCAAATCTCCAGCTGCCTAACTCCCACCACCCCAGTCCAGGTCTTTGATCACAGCGCCATTGCCCTGGTGACGGGCTGGGTTTTCCAGGATCTCCTTAGCCAGAGGAACATCCAGTTGTTGCATCTCAGCAAGCTCGTTAGCAGATCAGCTCGACGATCCGTTGCCGAGGCGAGCGCCGGCGGAGGGATAAATCATCTCAAAGGTAGCTCACACCTCCCATGGCATTGATTAGCAAGGTGCCGTTGTCGAGAGTTACTTCTTGGAGTGAAAGCGCACTGCCGATGCTTTCGATGCTGTTGACGATCATCGACGTACCGCTCTCGTCTGTGATTTTCTTTCCGTAGGAGTTTCCCCATTCATCAGTGTTGTCAGCGATGCTGAATGTGCCTTGATTCAGGAATAAGGAATCGCGGTCACCTGCGCCATCGATAGTTTGGGGGCCAAAGCCAAACACCTTGTCGAAGCCCGAGCCCATGTAGAGGTTTCCAGTTCCCTCGAAGCCACCCCGTCGTACATCCACGACATCGGATCCGGTGCCCATGTCGATGTAACCATCATTGCGAAGCCCCGCCGTAATGCCTGTAGCTCGTATGGTGTCATTACCGGCTTCCATTGTTATATACCCGCTATTGGTGATCCCCTCCTGGCTGCCGCTTCGCCCTATGATCAGGTCGTTACCGGAACTTGTATAAAGATATCCCTGATTTTCCAGGCCTCTGGATTCGGTTGACCATGCGATTATCTTGTCGTTCTCGGCACCGCAGTCAATGGTTCCCTCATTGAGGATCCCGGCTTGAGTCTGTGACACGCCGCGCACCCTGTCGTTACCAGCCGCGGTCTCGAGGCTGCCAGCAATGTTTATGCCACTGGATAGCAAGGAGGCGCCATCAATCAGGTCATCGCCTGCGCGGGTGCGCGGCCTAAAACGCGAGGACAGATTAATGCCCTTTCTAAGATCCCGAACCCTGTCATCACTATTGCTCCAAGTGCCTTTGATGCCGTTGATCCAGCCTTTGTTGGTAAGTTGAATTGTCATCCTGCTTCTCCCTTAGAGGATCCTTGTTTACAATTTCATCCTGGAGTCCCATGCAAGATATTGCGAGGTAGCGAAATGATTCTTAACCGTCATCTTGCGCCTGGTTCTCAATTGGTGCTCATGCAATTGATCCGCGATATCAGCTGGCTTCGTACGAATGATTCTCCACTGGAATCATCAGCTTCTGATGCCTGCTTCTTATCCTCAGCCCACCAACGTCTACTTCAGTTTCCCAGGCTCATCTGCAGACGCTAAAGTTGCTGCCCCGGCTGGATCGCCACGCCTACAGAGTCATCGCTGGTGAACACGCATATTGGGCAGGCGCTCGGGCCTGGGGTTGCCAGGAGCCTGCTGACATTGCTCCTCAATCGAGTGCTGTCTCACTGGTTCCGCTTTCGGCGGCATTGGTCGGCGTCATTTGGAGAATTCGATCGGCCGATGGGGCGATTTCTATTTGCAACAGTCCCACTCCCAAGGCACTCAGCCGACCCGATCGGCTCTCACAGCCCGCTTGGCGTTCCCCCGGTTTTGAGGACAGGTCGTTAGGGATCCGGGCGGGTCGACCGGTGCTGGGGCGGCACGAGCTGGCACACCAGGTCGGCCAGGGCCGCCACCGCGCCCGGCGTGCCGCGCAACTGGCGCAGGTCGGCCGCCATCCCTGCCAGCCGGGCCGGCTGGTCCAGCCAGCCCAGCGCCTCCGCCGCGATCTGGGCCGGGGTGATCGCCCCCACCCGCTCGGGCACGAGCGGGCGGCCCGCGGCGATGTTCGGAGCGGCCAGGAAACCCCGATGCCGCAGGCGCCAGAGCGTCAGCGCCACGCCGAACAGCCCGCGCAGCAGGGGCAGGCGCCCCACCAGGCCCGCCAGCCCATCCCAGGCCTGCATCACATGCAGGTGCTGGGTCGGCACCAGCACCAGCATCGGCACCCCCAGCGCGGCCAGTTCGGCCGTGTTCGCGCCCACGGTGGTGAGGGCCAGGCTGCACTGGGTGAGCACATCGTGGGCGGGGCTGTGCTGCACCAGCTCGATGCGGCTGCCGGCGGAGCTCACCAGGGCCAGCCCATCGGCCTGGAGCAGCCCGCTGGGCACCAGCTGGGGCTGACCGCCGCGGTAGGCCCGGGCAATCGGGTTGGCCGGGCCCGCATAGGCCAGCAACTCCGCCACCGTCACGGTGGGCGCCAGGGGCAGCAGCAGCCGCAGGGAGGGGTCGAGCAGGGCCAGCCGGTCGGCCGTCTCCAACAGGAACGGCACGCCCACCCGCAGCTTGGCGGGCTTCGACCCCGGCAGCAGGGCCAGCCAACGGCCGGGGGGCAGCGGCGCCTCCTGCCGGGCCTGCTCGGAGAGGTCGGCCATCAGGTCGCCCACCACCGTGCAGCGGTCGCGCCAGCGGCCCGGCAGGGCCTGGGCGGCGCGGGGCCCCATGGCCGCGATGCGGTCGTTCCAGCGGGGCCAGCGGGCCACCCACTCGGCATAGGTGAGATGGCGATAGCCCAGCCGGGCCGAGAGCAGCACGGTCCAGAACTGGTCGCCACCGAGGAACACCACCACGCCCTGGCGGGGCCAGGGGCCGAAACGGCCCGGGCGCAACAGCAGCCCCCAGAAGTGGCGGGCCGGCGTGATCCGCGTGAACAGGTTCCAGTCGGCGGCAGCCCGGTGCTCCTGCCCGGTGCCATTGGGACAGGGCACCAGCACGAGCCGCAACTGGCCGGGGCCAGCCGGCTGCCGCGGCGCCAACGGCAGGAGGCGGAGCAGGCAGAGGGCCAGGGGGCGCACCCAGGTACTGAGCTCGCCGGGGCCGTTGCTCACGAGCACCACGGCAAAGGGTTCGCCGGAAGCTCCCTCAGCCACCGAACCGTCCCCGCTGGAGCTGCCCGGATCGTGCGGGTGTCTGGCGGGCACTGCGGCGAGGCTCTGGGGGAACGCTACGGGCGGCCAGGCCGGATACGGACTGGACCGCACTGAAAGCAGATCCTGGTCCTGCAGAGGCGGAAACCGGGGCCCGCAGAGGCGGAAAAAAGAAATGCGGATGGCGAGACTTGAACTCGCAAGGCCGAAGCCACACGCCCCTCAAACGTGCGTGTCTACCAATTCCACCACATCCGCATGATGACGCGATGAACCGCAGTTCACCGGGTGGAGCGGCGTGCGCAGCAGCGCAGCCGCTCCGCAATATACCTAGCGCCCCTCCGGCAGCCCAGCACCCTCCGCCCAGCCCCTGCCAGCAGGCTCTGTGAGCGCTGATACAGTCCGCCCTGGCCCCATGCCAACCGAGACGCCGCGGATGCCCATCGGCAAGTTGCTGATCGCCAACCGTGGCGAGATCGCTCTACGGATCCTGCGCAGCTGCCGCGAGCTGGGCATCTCCACCGTGGCGGTGTATAGCACGGTGGATCGCAACGCCCTGCACGTGCAACTGGCCGACGAAGCCGTGTGCGTGGGCGAGGCCCCCAGCTCCAAGAGCTACCTCAACATTCCCAACATCCTGGCGGCCGCCACCTCCCGCGGCGCCGACGCCATCCATCCCGGCTACGGCTTTCTGGCTGAGAACGACAAATTCGCCGAAATCTGCGCCGACCACGGCCTGATCTTCGTGGGCCCGTCGCCGGAAGCGATCCGCTCGATGGGCGACAAGTCAACCGCCAAGGCCACCATGCAGAGGGTGGGCGTGCCGACGATTCCCGGCAGCGAAGGACTGCTGGAGAGCGTGGCCGAGGCCACGGCCCTGGCCGACTCCATGGGCTACCCGGTGATGATCAAGGCCACGGCCGGCGGCGGCGGCCGGGGCATGCGGCTGGTGCCCTCCGCCGACCAGCTGGAGAGCCTGTTCAAGGCAGCCCAGGGGGAGGCGGAGGCCGCCTTCGGCAATCCCGGGCTCTACATGGAGAAATTCATCGACCGGCCCCGCCACGTGGAGGTGCAGGTGCTGGCCGACCGCCACGGCAATGTGATTCACCTGGGCGAGCGCGACTGCTCCATCCAGCGCCGCCACCAGAAGCTGCTGGAGGAGGCCCCCAGCGTGGCGATCAACGCCGAGCTGCGCCGCCAGATGGGGGACGCCGCCGTGGCCGCCGCCCGCACGATCGGCTACGAGGGAGCCGGCACGGTGGAATTCCTGGTGGACCGGGAAGGGAATTTCTATTTCATGGAGATGAACACCCGCATCCAGGTGGAGCATCCCGTCACCGAGATGGTGACGGGGGTCGACCTGATCGCCGAACAGCTGCGCATTGCCGGCGGGGAACCGGTGTCCCTCACCCAGGACCAGGTGAAGCTCACCGGCCACGCCATCGAGGTGCGCATCAACGCCGAGGACCCCCGCCAGAACTTCCGCCCCGCCCCCGGCAAGATCACCGGCTGGCTGCCGCCCGGCGGCCCGGGCGTGCGCTTCGACAGCCACGTGTACACCGGCTACGAAATCCCGCCGTTCTACGACTCCCTGATCGGCAAGCTGATCGTGTGGGGCGTGGATCGCGAGCACGCGCTCAAGCGCCTGCACCGGGCCCTGTCGGAATGCGCCGTCACGGGCATTCCCACCACGATCGAATTCCACCTCCAACTGCTGGAACGGCCCGAGTTTCAGGCGGGCGACGTGCACACCAAATTTGTGGAGGAGGAGATGCTGCCGCGGCCCTGAGTCCAGGCGGCTCAGGCCACCAGGCTTGCGCGCTGCACCCAGAGGGTGAGCAGGCCCTGCTGGCCCACCAGCAGCTCGCGCGCCAGGCTGATCAGCCCCACCCACACCACCGGGGTGACATCCACGCCGCCGATCGGCTGAATCAGCCGGCGGGTGGGGGCGAGCAGGGGTTCGGTGGGTGCACCCACCAGCCGCATCACCCCCCGGCTGAGGTCCACCTGGGGATACCAGGTGAGCACGATGCGAAAGAGAAACAACAGGGTCCAGGCCGCCAGGGCCAGGCCGAGCAGCAGATGGGTCCAGGCCAGCGGGGAGGCGGGCAGAGCCGTCACAAAGCTCTAAGCAGCGGAGGGAAGCAGCCTAGGCAGCCGGAGTCCCTGCCTAAGATCGCCCGACAACCGTGACGCCACCAGCGGCCTCGCCATGACCCCATCCCTCGCCAACTTCCTCAGCAGCCTCGTGTGGGGCGCGGTGATCGTGGTGGTGCCCATCTCCATTGCCCTGGTGCTGATCAGCCAGAACGACCGCCTCGATCGCAAGCTTTGATCGGCTGTCCTGATCGGGCCCGTGCATGGCGCCCCTACAGTGGCGCCATGCACCGGGGGTGATGGGTCGTGGTTAATGCCAGCCTCAATTGGGCCAGCATCGTGGGCATCGTGCTGGCCGTAGGCGGCGCGCTGCTCTACTTCATGCGCAGTTTCAAGCCGGCCCTGGCTCGCGACTACGACGTGTTCTTCGCCGCCGTGGGCCTGCTCTGCGGCGGCATTCTGTTTTTTCAGGGCTGGCGCCTCGATCCCATCCTGCAGTTCGGCCAGTTTCTGCTGGCGGGCACCACCGTGTTCTTCGCCTACGAGAGCGTGCGGTTGCGCGGGGTGACCACGGAGCAGGCCCGGCGCTCCTCCTATTTCGACGAAGACGAGCCCCTTCCCCAGGCGCCGGGGCCCTTCCGGCCCCGGATGGCGGGTCGCAGCTGGGATGAGCCCGAACGCGAGCGACTGGACGAACCCCAACCCGTGCGGCGCCGCATCCCCTCCCGTCCCGACGAGGATGGCGACACCGACGCCTTTTACCGGCCCAGCCGCAGCAGCCGCGCTGCCATCCCCGAGCGGGCCGCCAGCCGCAACGCCCCTGGCTGGGATGTTCCGCCGGAAGTAGAGGATTCGCCAACGCCAGCGCGCCGCTATGGGGCAGGTGCCTCCCGCAGTGCCCCCGAGTTCGGCACCCGTCGCCGGGACCGCGACAGCCAACCGGAGGTGCGGCGCGGCAGTCGCCCCGCCCCCAGCGCCGAGGGGCTGCCCCGCTCCAGCCGCCGGCCAGGGGCAAGTTCCCGGGATGGGCTTGGGGCCAACGACCTGGCCATGGGCTCCGCCGCCGGGGGCGGAGAGCGCCCTGGCATTCCGCAGGGGTCGCCGATCCGCTCCAGCCGCGGTGCGGGCCCAGCCTCCAATGCCGTGAGTGACGCCGATTTCACCCCAGTGCGGCCGCCTGCGGACCGCGCTGCTGACGCACAACGGGGGCGTGACAACTCTTCCCGCTTCGACGACTGAGCGTCCCCGCCCTGGCTTCCGAGCCCTCACCCACCTGGTGCTGGTGGTGCTGAGCGGCCTGCTGGGCGGCTGTGGTGTCGTGGAGCTGGGCGGCAGACGGTCTGTGCCCACCGCTGGCCTGGCGGCTGCCAACCGCAGTGAACCTGCCATCAGTGGCAATGGCCGCCTGCTGGCATCGCTGATGGAGCAGGACGGCAGGCTGCACGTGATCCTGCAGGAGCTGGACAGCGGCCGTCGCTTGCCGCTGCCCCACTGGCGCGGGCACACGCCCCATGGCTCACCCTCCCTGAGTTGGAACGGCCGCTACCTGGCGGGACTGGTGCAGCAGGGCCCTCAACGCCGCGTGCTGGTGGACGACCGGTTGAGCGGGCGACAGCTGCAGCTGCCGCTGCCCGGGGGAGGCGAACCCCAGCGGCTGAGCCTGGCACCCGATGGCACCCGGCTGGCGGTAGAGGTGTTGCGCGATGGCCAGAGACGCGTTCAGGTGTTCGCTCTCAACGGCTTGCTGGAACCTGATCTGCCCGGGGGCAACAGCGTTCTCGGCGGCGGGACAACCCCGCCATGAATCCTGCTGCGCGCTGGGCACTGGCGCTGCTGCCGCTGGTTCTGGCGGGCTGCATGCCGCCCCAGCCCCGGCCCCTGCTCGGCCTCAATCGCCAGCTGGAGCAGAACGGCAGCAGTCGGGAGCCCGCCCTGGCGGGACGCTGGCTGGCACTGATCAGCGGCCGGGGTGGCCGCGAGCAGGTGCAGCTGGTGGATGTGGAGCAGGGGCAACTGCGACCCCTGCCAGGACTGAACCGCGCCGATGCCCAGCCCCTGCATGTGAGTGTGGACGCCCAGGGCGAGCGCTTGGCCGTGGTGCGGCAACGGGCAGGACGCACCGAGCTGGTTCTCTACCGGCGCAGCCTGGGCCTGCTGCAGCCCCTACCGATCGAGCCGGCCGGGGTCCCGCAACGGCTCCAGCTGCGGGCCGACGGCCGTCAGCTGGCCGTGGAAGTGAGCCGCAACGGCCTCCGGCAGATCGACCTGCTCACCCTCCCCTGACGCGGGCCCTGACGCAGGGGAAGTCTTAGGGGATCAGGCCGGCCCAGCGCAGGAAGGTGTCGCCGCTGATCGCCTCCACCAGGAGCACCGCCACGAAGCCCAGCATGGCGAAGCGGCCATTCACCCGCTCGGCGTAGGCACTCCAGCCGAAGGCCGGCACGTCAGGCGTGGTGGCACTGGTGGCGGGCACGGAAGACTCGACGGGGGCGGGGGTGGGGTCAGCCATGGAGAGGGGGAACGGGCTCAGCGATCGTGGCCAAAGTCATAGCCGGCCGCCGGCAGCATCTTCCAGCCACCGTTGCCGTCCAGCTCCAGCACGGTGTCGTGGAAGGCGGTGAGTGTGGGCCGGTGCCCCACACTCACAAAGGCGATCTCCCGCTCGGTGAGCAGGTCGTAGAGATGGCGCTCGGTGGTCACATCGAGGGCGCTTGTGGCCTCATCCAGCACCACGAAACGGGGCCCGTTGAGCAGCAGCCGAGCGAAGGCCAGGCGCTGCTGCTCGCCCAGCGAGAGCAGCCGCGGCCAATCCTGTTTGATGTCCAGGTCGGGATAGCGCTGCACCAGCTCGGGCAGACGCACCTGCTCCAGCACGTGGCGCAGCTGCTCGTCGCTGAAGCGGTCGGGGTTGAGGGGATAGGCCAGCTGTTCCCGCAGGCTGCCCAGCAGCATGTAGGGCTTCTGGGGGATGAACAGCAGCTCCCCTGGGCCGGGACGCTGCACTGAACCCACGGCCGGGGGCCACAGCCCGCTCACCATGCGCAGGAAGGAGGTCTTGCCGCAACCGGAGGGGCCCACCACCAGCAGGCGCTGCTGGCGGTCGATGGTGAGGCTGATGTCATGGATCAGCAGACGCTCGCTGCGGGGCGGGGTGAGATCCACATGGCTCACCAGGATGGCGTCCGCCCCGGGGCTCTCCCCGGCCTGGTCACGGGCCAGCTGGGCCGCCGCCTCCACGCCGATCTCATCCACCTTGCCCTGGAAACCCTCCAGACGACTGATGGCAGCCGAGAAGGCCGCCAGGCGGTCGATGTTGTTCACGATGTAACTCACCGAAAACAACACCTGGGAAAAGGCGATGCTGGCCTGACCAAACACGCCGAAGTCCACTTCGCGGGCGAAATAGATCGGCGCGATCACCAACCAGGGCAGAAAACGGGAGAAGTAGTCGTAGGAGCGCTGGATCACACTGATCAGTGCTTCCCAGATGATCAGGCGGTTGTAGTTCTTGATCGCGCCGTCGAGCCGGCGCTCAGCTTCTCGTGATTCCTGCTTCTCGCCGCGGTAAAAGGCGATCGACTCGGCGTTGTCCCGGATGTGCACCAGGCCGTAGCGGAAATCAGCCTCGAGCTTGAGCTGCAGATAGTTCAGCGACACCAGCTTGCGGCTGGCGAAGACAATCACGGCCGTGCCGCCAACGGAATAGATCATCAGCCAGAGCGCCAGCTCGGCACTGATGCTCCAGAGCACTATGATGAAGCTGAAGAAGGTGAGAAGGGCGGAGAGAATCTCCACAGTGACGCTCAGACTGGTATTGGTGAAACTGGCAGTGTCCTGGGAGATTCGCTGGTCAGGATTGTCAATCTCTTCGGAACTCTCATCATTGGGGTTGAGAATATAGTAGGCACGATTGCTGAGGTACCGGGTCAGCAGGCGGCCGCTCAACCACTCCCGCCAGAGCAGGCCCAGGCGCGGAATCAGATAGCTCTGCAAGGCCCGAATCGGCAACGCCAGCATCAGGCAGAAGGCGTAGATCGCCACAATCTTCCAGAAGCCGTCCTGGTCGTAGGCCACCAGGGCGTTGTCCACATTTCGGGCGATGAAACTGATGCCCACGTTGATGCCGTTGATCACCAGGATCAGCAGCAGAATCACGCCCAGCAGCACCCAGGGCAGCCAGCGGCCCTGG
This sequence comes from Bradyrhizobium ivorense, assembly GCA_943368005.1. Lineage (GTDB taxonomy): Bacteria > Cyanobacteriota > Cyanobacteriia > PCC-6307 > Cyanobiaceae > NIES-981. The sequence continues at coordinate 40,247 of CALRKN020000011.1, forward strand.
CGCAACTTGCCGCGAAACACCCCGAAGCAGCTCAGGCCGGCCACCATCAGCACGGTGATCACCACGCCCCCCGGCCCAGCCCAGAGAGCCGCCACCTGCTCCGGCACACCCGGCAGGAAACGGCTGCGCAGCTCGGGAATCAGGGCGCCACTGAGGCCCACCACCCCGGTGAGCAGCAGCAGGGTCACCCCCACCACCACGGCCACCATCGCCACCACCAGCAGCAGAAACTGCCAGGGCCGGGTGTCCTCCACCGGCAGGAAATAGGGCTGGGCCAGTCGCTGCAGCTTGCCCAGCTGGTCGCGGAAGGCCTTGAGCGGGTTCATGGAACGGCTCGACAAGCGGCCATTCTCGCCGTTCAACCGGGCGGCCAGGCCAGGGGACGGCCACCTAGTACGTGTACGTGCAGGTGGAACACGGTCTGCCCCGCCTCGGCCCCGCTGTTGATCACGGTGCGGAAGCCCTGCAGCCCTTCCTGGCGCGCCACCTTGGCGGCCACCAGCAGCAGATGGCCGAGCAGGGCGGCGTGCTCGTCGCCTGCCTCATCCAGGCGGGCGATCGGTTGGCGCGGAATCACCAGCACGTGAACCGGCGCCTGGGGAGCCACGTCCCGGAAGGCCAGGCAGAGCTCGTCGGTGTACACCTGGTCACAGGGGATCTCGCCCCGCAGGATGCGGCCAAAGATCGTGTCGTTGGGCTTGTCGTTGGGCTTGTCGTCAGCGGGGGCCATGGCGACGGATCCGGACGGGACAGGACGGGGGATGGGACGGGTGGTGGCACTGGTTGAACAGTGACGGAGCCCTGAGCTCTCCCCCCGGCGATGTTGGCACGGTGCACCACGGCGGCCCTGCAGGGACTGGAAGCCCAGCCAGTGACGGTGGAGGTGGACCTGGGGCCGGGGCTGCCGGCGCTCACCCTGGTAGGTCTGGCCGATGCGGCCGTGCTGGAGGCCAGGGAGCGGGTGCGCTCAGCCCTGCGCCACAGCGGCTGCCGGGTGCCCCAGGGGCGGGTGGTGGTGAACCTGGCCCCGGCCGACCTGCGCAAGGAGGGGCCCGGCTTCGACCTGCCCGTGGCCCTGGGCCTACTGCTGGCCAGCGGCCAGCTGGCACCGGCCAGCCTGGAGGGGGTGTGGAGCGCGGGGGAACTGGGGCTGGACGGCACCCTGCGGCCCATCCGCGGCATGCTCTCGATCGCCCTGCAGGCCCGCGCCAGGGGCGCCCGGGCCCTGCTGCTGCCCGCCGCCAACGGGGCTGAGGCGGCGCTGGTGGAGGGGCTGACGGTGTGGGCGGCCACCAGCCTGGGGGAGGTGCTGGCCCGGCTGGGGGCAGCCGCCGACTGGCCCGCGCCCGCCGCTCCGCCCGCGCCCCAGCCTCCTTCCGCCTGCGGCGGCGACCTGGCCGACATCCAGGGCCAGATCCACGGCCGCCGTGCCCTCGAAATCGCGGCGGCCGGGGGCCACCATCTGCTGCTGGTGGGGCCACCGGGCAGTGGCAAGTCGATGCTGGCCCGCCGGCTGGCGTCGCTGCTGCCGCCCCTCGATCGCGGCGCTGCCCTGGAGCTCACCCGGATTCATTCGGTGGCCGGCCAGTTGCCAGCGGCGGGCCAACTGCTGCTGCAGCGTCCCTTCCGCGCCCCGCACCACAGCTGCACCGGAGCCGCCCTGATCGGCGGCGGCGCCAATCCACGGCCGGGCGAGCTGGCCCTGGCCCACCGGGGGGTGCTGTTTCTCGATGAACTGGCCGAATTCCGGCCAGGGGTGCTCGACCTGCTGCGCCAACCGCTGGAAGAGGGGGAAATCCGGCTGCAACGGGCCCGCCAACGGCTGCGCTTCCCCTGCGCGATCACCCTGGTGGCGGCCTCCAACCCCTGCCGCTGCGGCTGGTATGGCGACCCGGACCGGGCCTGCCGCTGCAGCGAGGCGGAACGGCGCCGCTACTGGGGGCGGCTGTCGGGCCCCCTGCTCGATCGCATCGATCTGCAGGTGGTGATGCGCAGGGCCGGGGCCCGGGAACTGGCCGCCGCCTACCAGGCAGGGCCAGCACCCCAGCACCGCTGCGAAGGCAGTGCGTCGGTGGCCGCCCGGGTAGCCGCAGCCCACCGGCACATGGCCCGGCGGAACCCGACGGGAATCTGCAATGCCCGGCTGCCAGCCGCGGCTCTGCAGCGGCTGGCGGCGCCGGAGGCGGAGGCCCTGCGCCTGTGGGAGGAGGCGATGGAACAGCGGCGCATCAGCGCCAGAGGTGGAGAGCAGATCCTGCGGGTAGCCCGCACGATCGGCGACCTGAACAGTGAGCGCCAGATCAGTGTGGCCGCGGTTGCCGAAGCCCTGCTCTACCGAAGCCTGGATAGCCAGATGGAGCCGACCTGACGCACGATCCTGGGCTGGAACCCAAGGTCATACGGCGAGCGAAGCCTGGAAGCGATGGCTCAGCGACGACGGCGACGCTGCTGGGCCTTGCGCTTGTACTTCTCGGTGGGGGTTTCGTGGTGGCGCAGCCGCTTGAGGTCGGCAAAAATGCCCGCCTTCGACACCTGACGCTTGAAGCGACGCAGGGCCGACTCGATGCCTTCGTTTTCGCCGACGGTGACCTGGGTCATGAAGCGGGTGGTGGAGTCAGGGAGTTGGACACCTTAGCAAGCCCCCCTACGGCAGCCTCAGGAGCCACTGGAGAAGGGCTTCACTTCGAGGCTATTGCTGGGCAGGCTGGGGGGCTGTTCAGCAGCCGTGGAGGCACCCCCACCGGGCCAGCTGGAGCGGTAGAGGTACACGTGGCCCAGGTTGCGGCCGTTGTAGGCGCGACGCTTCAGCTCCCAGCCGGGCTCCAGCACCAGCTTGAGGAAGCCGGTGCCGGCCCCCTGGGTGCGTGCCACCACCATCTCCGGCCCCACACCGGGGCGCGTGGGAACGGCAAGCAGCACGTTGTCGTCGGGGCGAAGGATCACGCTCAGGCGATAGGTGGGAGCCAGGTCGGTCTCACCCACCCGCAGCGAGTAGCCGTTGGCATCGAGGAAGCGCCCGCAGATGCCGGTGAAATCGAAGGTGGAAAGCAGCGGGTTCACCTGGGTGGGCTGGCTGCCGATCTTTTCGTAGCAGGGGCGCCGGTTGTTGAGCTGCTCATAGATGTTCAGCTGGGCCCTGCTGCCATCGCCGATCGGGGCCGACACGAGCACGAAGTTCTGGTCGTTCAGATCGGCGATCTGAAACAGGGCGCCTGCAGCAGCAGGGGCGGCCAGGCCGCCGGCCAGGCCAACGGCCCAACCGGTGGCCACAAGTGCGACACGGTGCAGGGGGGAGAGGGCCATGGCGGCGGAGTCACTGCTGGCGCCAATGGTATGCAGCGGGTCCCCACCCAGCCAAGGCTGGCGGGGACACTCAGTCAAGCGTCGGGGGCCGGCAAGGATCCGGCACGGCGGCTCGACTGCTCAGGCGGGCTTGTTGATCCGGATGGCCACCAGCAGGCTGGCAACCGTGCCGGGCAGGCTCATGGCCAGGATCCAGCGGGTGGTGCCCACGCCCAGGTCGGGGTCGCCATAGGCCAGCTCGAACACGCAGCCGGTGGCTGCGATTCCGAGCAGGCAGGCCAGGGCCAGGAACACCCCGGCCAGGGGTTTCATCGGCATCGGGGCAGGCTCAGCGAATCGACTGGACATCGCCACGGGCGAAGCCGTGTTCCTGCAGCTCGGCGTTGAGGCTGAGCTCATCGGTGACCCGGTCCACGAACAGCACCCCATTGAGGTGGTCCATCTCGTGCTGGATGCAGCGGGCCAGCAGGCCGTCGGTCTTCATCCGCTGGGGGCGACCCAGCTCATCCCGGAAGGCCACTTCCACCGTGGTGGGGCGCACCACGTTGAGATACACCCCCGGGATGCTGAGGCAGCCCTCCTCGTAGGTTTCCAGGCCGGGGCCGAAGGAACGGATCTCGGGATTGATCAGCACCAGCGGGGGGGCCGCCGCGTTCTCAGGATCCAGGTCGATCACCAGCAACTGCTTGTGCACCCCCACTTGGGGAGCCGCCAGACCGATGCCCTTGGCGGCATACATCGAGCGCAGCATGTCGCGAGCCAGCTCGCGCACTGATTCATCCACCTTGCTGATGCGCTTGGCCGGCGTGCGCAGCACGGTGTCGCCCAGGGTGTGGATGGTGAGCGACGGGTCGCTGTCCGCCTGCTTGGGCACCTGCACCTGGCGGCTGGACTGCTCCGCCGTTCGGACCATCTGGGCGAAGCTGCGGGCCAAGGCGCACTCCTCTCTACGTTGATGCGAGTTTAAGGCGGACCTGTGGATGACGGGTTGGCAGGCCGGAATCGGCCTGCCCGGGCCGAGACCGGGGAAGCGCCTCTGCCAGCCGAACGGGTGGTGGGGCGCACGCCGAGCCTGAAGGAAACCTGCTTCGCCGAGGGCTGGCTGTACTGGCTGGAGCAGCGCCCCGCCGAAGGGGGCCGCACCACCCTGCTGCGCCGACCGGCCCGCCGGAGCGAGGCGCCCGCCACGGAGCTCACCCCGGCCCCTTGGAACCTGCGCAGCCGCGTGCATGCCTACGGCGGCGGCAGCTATGGCTGCGGCGGCGGCTGGGTGGTGTTCGTCGATGACGGCGACCGCTGCCTCTGGGCCCTGGATCCCCGGCGACCCGGCGCTCCCCGCCGGCTCACCTCCCCGCCGGCCGCCCCGGGGGAGCGGGCCTTCGCCGACGGGTTGATCGACGCTCCGCGGCAGCGCTGGATCGGCGTGATGGAGGCGGAGGGGCGGGACCAGCTGGTGAGCGTGCCCCTCGCCGGGGGCGAACCCCGGCTGCTGCACCAGCCGGCCGACTTCTGCGGCTACGCGGTGCTGAGCCCGGATGGCCGCCAGCTGGCCTGGATCGCCTGGCAACAGCCGCACATGCCGTGGGAGCGCAGCCAACTCTGGCTGGCGGAGATGGACGACCACGGAGCCCTGCAGCACTGCCGCTGCGTGGCGGGCGATGGCCCGGAGGCGGTGTCACTGTTCCAGCCGCTCTGGATCGGCCCCGGGGACCTGGTGGTGGCCGACGACCGCAGCGGCTGGTGGAACCTGCGCCGGCTGCACACCGGCAGCGGCCAGTGGCAGACCCTGCTGCCCCTGGAGGCGGAATTCGCCATGCCCCAGTGGGTGTACGGCATGCGCACCACCGCCTGGGATGGCGAACGGCTGGTGGCGGCCGCCTGCCGCGAGGGGGCCTGGCAGCTGGGGGAGGTGAGCCTCGACCCGGCGCTCCTGGGCACGGCGGCGGCCTGGCGGCCGCTGGCCCAGCCGTTCGACGACCTGGCCTGCCTCAGTGCCGCCGACGGGGCAGTGGCCTGCGTGGCCAGCTCCCCGACCCAGGCCTCGGGGCTGCTGCAGCTGGAACTGGCCAGCGGCCACTGGCACCACGCGCCGGTGAGCGCGCTGCCCCTGCCACCGGAGGCGATCAGCCGGCCGGAGCCGCTCTGGTTCGCGGGCCACGGCGGCGCCCCCACCCACGCCTGGTACTACCCGCCGCTGGGGGGCGCCAGCCCCGCCAGTCCGCTGCTGGTGAAGGGCCACAGCGGCCCCACGGGCATGGCCCGGCGGGGCCTGCAGCTGGCGATCCAGTTCTGGACCAGCCGCGGCTGGGGCGTGGTGGATGTGAACTACGGCGGGTCCACCGGCTTTGGCCGGGCCTACCGGGAGCGGCTGCGGGGCCAGTGGGGGGTGGCCGATGTGGCCGACTGCGCCGCCGCGGCCGAAGCGCTGGTGGCGGCAGGTCGGGCCAGCCCCGAGCGGGTGGCGATCGAGGGCGGCAGCGCCGGCGGCTTCACCGCCCTGGCGGCCCTCTGTTTCACCGGCGCCTTCCGGGCGGCGGCCTGCCGCTACCCGGTGTGTGACCCTGCCGCCCTGGCCCAGCACGACCACCGCTTCGAGGCCCGCTACCTCGATGGCCTGATCGGCGCCTGGCCCGAGGCGGCGGCCACCTATGCAGCCCGTTCGCCCTTGGCCCATGCCGGGCTGATCGCGGCGCCGGTGATCTTCTTCCAGGGACTCGACGACACGGTGGTGCCGCCGGAGCAAACCGAGCAGATGGCGGCCGCCCTGGCGGCCCGGGGGATCCCGGTGGAGGTGCACCGCTTTGCCGGTGAAGGCCACGGCTTCCGTGACGGCGCCGTGCAGGTGCGGGTGCTGGAGGCCAGCGAGGCCTTCTTCCGCCGCCACTTCACCCTGGCGCCACCATGAGCGCCCTGGCGGCCGCCGGGCTGATCGCGGTGGCCTTTGCCCTGCTGGGGCTGCTGGTGGCGATCGGCCGGGCGATCGGTCCGGCCCTGGGATTGCAACGGCTGGGCCTGCCGGCCGCCGTGCTGGCCGGCCTGCTGGGGCTGCTGCTGGGCCCCCACGGGCCCTGGCCGGTGATGCCGGCACCGATCGAGGCCCTGTGGGCACGGCTGCCCACGGTGCTGCTCACCCTCGTGTTCGGCACGCTGCTGCTGGGCCGGCCCCTGCCGGCGATCGGCCAGCTGTGGCGGCCCGCCGCGGCCCAGACCCTGCTGGGGCTGACCCTCGGCTTCGGCCAGTACCTGGTGGGGGCGCTGGCGGTGCTGCTGGTGCTGGGGCCCTGGCTGGGGGTGAATCCGCTGATGGCCTGCCTGATCGAAGTGGGCTTTGAAGGGGGTCACGGCAGCGCGGCGGTGATGGGGCCGATCTATGCCGGCCTGGGCTTCCAGGAGGGCAGTGACCTGGGCCTGGCGATGGCCACCGTGGGGTTGCTCAGCTCCACGGTGCTGGGCGGTGCGCTGGTGGTGCTGGCCCAGCGCCGCGGCTGGTTGATGGTGTACCCGCCCGCATCCGCGGCCGAAGCCCTGACGGCAGCCATCCCGGCCGCCATCCCCACAGCCTTCGCCGAACCGCTGGCCCACCAGCCCAGCTGCCCGCTGCCGGAACCGGTGGACCACCAGCCGCCGGCGGGCCTGGGGAGCTGGCTGGTGAACCTGGGGCTGGCGGGGCTGGCCGTGGGCCTGGGGGTGATCCTGCTGGCGGCGCTCGAGTGGGCCGCCACCCCCCTGCAGGGCACCTGGCGCACGGTGATCGGCGCCCTGCCCGTGTATCCCCTGGCCCTGGCCGGCTCGCTGCTGGTGCGGCTGGCCCTGGAGCGCAGCGGCCGCACGGCCCTGGTGCTGGCCAGCCAGCAGGAGCGGATCGGCGGCGTGGCCGCCGACCTGTTGATTGCCGCGGCAATGGCGGGTCTCGACTTGCCACAGCTGGCCCGCTACTGGCTGCCCCTGGGCGTGCTCACGCTGGCCGGGCTGGGCTGGAACCTGCTGGTGGTGCTGGTGCTGGCCCGGCGGGTGCTGCCGGTCGACTGGTTTGAGCGGGCCGTGATCGAATTCGGCCAGGCCACCGGGGTGGCCGCCAGCGGACTGCTGCTGCTGGGCATGGCCGATCCGGAGGGCCGCAGCGAGGCCCTGCCGGCCTTCTCGGTGAAACAGCTACTGCTGCAGCCCGTGCTGGCCGGGGGCGTGGTGACGGTGGCTGCGCCCCTGGCGGTACAGAACTGGGGCCTGCCGCTCTGGACCGGCGTGTGCTTCGGATTCACCGCCCTCTGGATCTCACTGGCCCTGCTGCTCGCCCGCCCGGGCCACTGACCGCCCCCCACCAGCAGCGGCCATGCAGGCATTTGCCCTGCTGCTCTTCGGGCTGGGCCTGGCCAGGCAAATCACCAGAGGCGCAGCGACCAGTTCAACAATCCACAAGCAACGACCAAGCCACAGCCCTCTCGTTGACAGGCCTGACCCTGGACTGCAGGGCTGGCGGTGGCATGGGCAGGGTTTGCGCGGGCGATACCCCCCCCTGAGCAGGGCCCCCTGGGCAAGAATCCAATCGAGGCATGGGGAAGCCATCGATCCGCCGCCCGCTACCAACGGAACGCCAGAAAACCGGAAGGAACCAGGGATGACTTCTGGCCAATGTTGTCTCTCTTCAGATCAGGGTGCCGACTACTGGGAGCAGGCCCGCCGCGCGCTTGCCGCCCGCAGCCAAGACCCACCGGCTAAACGAGAGTTAACGCCAAAGAAGGCAAAGAAAGTGCAATCAACCTGAGGAACTCCATCACCAAAACAGGTCACCTCAGCCTCCGCAGAGGCCAATCGGATTGCCACCCGTTTCGGCATGAATCCGCGTGATCCCGCTTCACTCTTTGATACCGATCAACCCGCCTTGGTCATGCCTGATCTGCAGGGACCCCTGCGAGATTCAAGACATTCCCAGCAGGGCAAAACCAACCGATCACGCCCAGACCCCGGGCCGCCCATAAACACCTGGACCGGCATTGAACGATCTGGCACTCGAGAATCGCCACTGAGATCACCGCAGCATGGCAATGTATGTAGCGTCCACTTCGCCCTTGCACCTGGATTGGACTACCGGCCCGTGGGGCAAGAGCATCCACTGACGCCGATACCAATCCGGCAAAGCGCCAAGCCCACCTGAGCCCGCGAGAGCGTATCAGCATTTCCGCTCCCTGGGGGTGGACCGGATGCAACGGCAGCTTCGTTGATTTGCAACCCCACGCCAGAGGGCGATTCAACCATGCCCATGGACGCATAGGAACGGCCCAAGACCATCCAGATGCCCCCCAGATTCCCGAGGGCAAACTGTGCGGTCAAGGCCAGCGAGGTCATGCCAAGTTGAATCCATCTGCTGGAGACCCCTGCTTGCGTCGATGACTGGAACACAGGCATAGTCCCAGGTCGGATCGAGCCTTACATCTCCATACCGAGCAAAAGATCGCATTGAAGCAAGGGAATTTGAAGCAACAGAAGGTTCACCCTGGAAGACTCACCCTGAGATGGACGCGTTGTTGCAGACATAACGCCTCTAGCGAGGCCATGACCTGCAGACTTCATGGCCCAGATGGACGAACGGGACCAGGTCAACAAACGGTCCGTTCCTTGACAGGGCAACCCAGCTGCTAGGCGAGCAGCAAGCCTGCCCAGGCCCAAAGCCAATGCCCTTACGAACAGGGAAAAGACGGGACCGACCAAGCCCACCACTAGCAGACCCGCCCCGGAAGCCCTGGCAGCCAGCGATGGAATCTTCACTACTTTTTCTCACTGATCGCCTCAAAAAATCAGACTAGGCTTACCTGGGGCTTTGCACAAAACCTGTGATCGCCGATCATGAACAATCGCCAGCCGTACAAAGAGCCCCATGGCACGAATGATATAAATCGAGACAAGGCAAGTTTCGGGTCCATATGGCCGGCTGGCCTTTGCACGATTCTCGTCCTGGCCCTGCTGTGCTGGGCATGCTTTTTCAACGGAATTGATCGTCTCTTTCCACTCGACAAGACCGAGGCCCTGCAACTGGCCTTGACGCACTCAATGGCGCGTACAGGTGACTGGGTAACCCCAGCGATCGATGGGTTGCCTTACTTCGACAAGCCTCCTCTGCCCTATTGGATTGGCGCCCTGCTCCTGCGAGAGGCCCCCGAGAAGCTCTGGCTACCTCGCCTTGGCGCTGCCATCGCAGGCTGCCTTGGATTGGCAGCGACTGTCATTCTGGTGCGTTTCGGATCAGGCCCCGATCAGCCGCAACGATTGCAGGTTCGCGCCCTTACTGCAGCGGCAATTCTGGCTCTCACCCCGGCCTATTTTGCCTTTGCACGCACAGCCGTTCATGACATTTATCTGACAGCCAGCATCACAGCAACACTCACCATCTTCTTCGTTCTCAGTCAGGCCCGAAGCACGTCCATCAAGCAGCAGCTGATTGGTGGGGGCTTCATGGGATTGTCATTGGGGGTGGGCATCCTGGCCAAGGGATTCTTGAGTGTGGGCCTACCCATCGCAACGGCTTTGGTGTTTCTCGCGGTCGCCGGTCCAACGGCACGCAAGCCTTTCACGGGGGCATTTTTCTCAGCTCTGCTACTGGGTCTTGGCTTGGTGGCCCTTCCCTGGCACCTGGCGGCGTGGAAAGCTCAGGGCAACACCTTCCTGAACAACTACCTCATTAGGACCCATTTCAGCCGTTTCGCCACAGAACTGGATCACCATGAAGGGCCCTGGTTCTTCTATCTGCTGATCTATCCCGCCTTGACGGCCCCTTGGTGCCTGCCTGCTGTGGCGGAATTGATCCAAGCAGACTGCCTGAATCCCAAGCACTGGCGACGACGGGCGGAAAGCAACCCTCTGCTGCTCTTCTGCACCATCTGGATCCTCACCACCCTGGTGTTGCTTTCGCTGGCTTCCACCAAGCTTCCCCACTACATCCTCTCCACCCTTCCCCCAACCGCCATCGCCGCTGCCCTGTTCTTCTGGCCATCCAGGCCGCCCTGCCGTCAGGCGCTGCGACTGAGCCGGATCCTCCTGGCGTTGTCCGCTCTCACGTTGCTTGGAACAGCACTGCTGCTGGCCTGGATGCCTTCCCTGCCCATCCCGCCAGCCGGTATGGCTGCCGAATTCAGTCTCCACCTGAAGGGCCAACTGAGCCCTCCCCCCGTTGTCTCAGGGCTGCTCCTGCTGGCCGCGGCCGGAGCTGGGGCTGCTTGGCGACACCAGCAGCCCCAGCTGGCCATTGGGTCGCTATGGGGAGCCTGCATCCTCAGCTTCCTTCTCTTTCTTGCCCCACCATTGATGCAGGCCTATCGCCAGACGATTCAGGACCCTCGCCTGGCCATGGCTGACCTTGCCCTGCAGGAGGCCCGCAATGGCGAGCCCATCCAGGTTGTGGGCCGAACGTGGTACTCCATCAAACTCCATACCCAGGGCCGCGCGGAGATCATCCTGCGGGGCAAGGCCTTTGGCGAAGCCAATGCAGCCGCGGCCCAACTCGTCTGCACCCGAACCGGGTTACTTCTCGGACCCAGCAAAAGTGTTGAGAAAACCGCTGCGGCCTGCCCACCGGGTTCCCTCATCCCTCTGGCAGAAGACAGCGCCTCGGATCTCAGCCTGGCCCGCTGGCAGCCCACGGGCACCACACCTTGACCATCCCCGTCGGCACTGGGGGACGGCTGCTGGATGGACTGCGTGAGCGCGACCCGCTGCTCAGGCCGGAGCCCTTCATGGGGCCGAGCCATCCTCACGCCAAGGCGCCGTAGTGCCGCAGCTGCATCTGCCCCGCCACCCGTTCCATCTCCGCCAGGCTGAGCAGGGGCGGTTCGCCCAGCTGCAGGGCCTGCAGGTACATGTGGGCCAGGGTCTCCACTTCCACCGCCAGGGCCAGGGCCTGGTCGAGACTGGCGCCCACCGTGACCTGGCCGTGGTGGGCCAGCAGACAGGCCTGGCGACCCTCAAGCGCGGCGAGGGTGAGATCGGAGAGCCCCTGGCTGCCGAAGGTGGCGTAGCCCCCGCAGCGGATGTCCGGCCCACCGGCCTGCACCACCATGTAGTGGAAGGGTGGGATGCCGCGGCCATGGCAGGCCAATGCCGTGGCGTGGATCGAGTGGCAGTGCACCACCGCCGCCACATCCGGCCGGCTGCGCAGCAGGTCGGCGTGGAGCCGCCACTCGGAGGAGGGGGTGCGGCGATGGGCCACCGGCGATCCGACGGAGCCCGCCAGCGGCCGACCGTGAAAATCGATCGCCAGGAGATCCTCCGGCTCCATCCGTTCGCTGGGCAGGGAGGAGGGGGTGATCAGCAGGCCATCGCCCCAACGGGCCGAGAGATTGCCGGCGGTGCCGTGGTTCAGGCCGGACGTGCTGAGGCGCCGCGCCACCGCCACCAACTCCCGGCGCAGGTCTTGCTCAGCTGCGGAGCAAGGGCCAGGGGGCGCAGCGGGCAAAGGCTCGGACCCGGGGGGCACTGACAAGGCGGGGGCGCATAGACACCGCACGCAAGTTAGGTGTCCCCCCGCGAGCGCCCCCTCGGGCTGCCGCGGGGTGCCGCGGGGTGCCGCGGGGTGCCGCGGGGTGCCGCACAGTAGTCAAGACATCACAAAAGTGGGATCAAGACATGACAACATCCAGTCGGCGGCTGTTCGGGCTGCCGGCCCAGTAGGGGCGGTGGCTGATGATCCCGATTGGCATCACGGCCATGCTCTGCCTGGGCACGGTATGTGCCTGGAGCATCTTCCGCACTCCGCTGGAACAGGAGCTGGGGCTGGGGGCCACCGCCAGCCTGCTGCCCTTCACCGTGGCGCTGGTCTGCTACGCGGGAATGATGCCGCTGGCCGGCCGCTGGATCAGCCGCGGCTACGGCCGGCGGGTGGCCACCACCGGGGCCTTGGTGGTGGCCCTGGGGTACCTGCTGGCCAGCACCACGGGCAGCATCCAGGAACTGCTGCTGGCCTACGGGGTGGTGACCGGCCTCGGGGTGGGCCTGGTCTACGGCGTCCCCCTGGCCTTGGTGGCCAGCTGGTTTCCGGAGCGCAAGGGGCTGGCGGTGGGGCTCACCGTGACCGGCTTCAGGCTGTCGCCGCTGATCGCCGCCTCCAGCACCCGGCCCACCCTGCGGCTGTTCGGGCTGCTGTTCAGCGCGATCCTGCTGCTGGCGGCCTGGCTGTTGCGACCGGCGTCGGCCAGCACCGCCCCGCCAGCGGCAGCAGTGGCGGCAGCCGTGGCGGCAGGGCAGCACCACCGTTCACCCCGGCTCGTGTTTCTGGGCCTGTGGCTGACGTACGCCCTGGGCACCCTGGCCGGCCTGAGCGCGATCGGGATCGCCAGTCCAGTGGGCATCGAACTGATCGGCGTTCCGCCCGCGCTGGCGGCGGCCAGCGTGTCCCTGTTTGCGGTGTTCAACGGCCTCAGCCGGCCGTTGATCGGCTGGCCATGCGACCGCTGGACGCCGACACGAGCGGCCATGCTGGCCTTTGGGCTGGTCCTGGTGGGGAGCCTGCTGATGCTGCAGGCAGGCCAGGCAGATGGGGCGCGCTATCTGGTGGCCTTCTGCCTGTTCTGGAGCGCCCTGGGCAGATAGCTCGCCATCGCACCGGCCACCACCCTGCGCTGCTTTCCTGCCGAGCGCTACGCCGAGATCTACGGCCTGGTGTTCACCGCCTACGGCGTAGGCGCGCTGGTGGACGCGCTGATCACCGGCCGGCTGCGCGACTGGCTGGGCACCCACAGCGCCGCCTTCCTGCCCCTGGCCGGACTGGCGCTCTGGGGATCGCCCTGTCGGCCACCATGCTGCCAGGGCCGGGCGAGACATCCCGGAGCCGAGACCTGAGAACAGAGCTCGATCAACGGGAGCAGACCGAATCGCGCAGCGGGCAGAACACCGGAGAAAACAATTATGACGCAAAACCACAGGAGGACATACCCTTGCTAAAGGTGGCCGAAGGGCAGGCGCAACACAATGCTGAGAATCAACCCATACCTTCTCAATCCCACGCCCCAGGGAATAACCATTACATGGTTCAGCCCTGAAAATGCCAATGGCACCCTCACCGTCGAGGGACCCGACCTGAGCAGTCCATTGACATTGAGCAGCGTTGGCGTAAATCAGTCAATCCTGGAGTACACGAACGCCGAGCGGACCCAGACCATCAATGGCCTTTCTGCTCCCTGGCTGATTGAAGGGGGAAGTTACAAGCACTCCATATCGCTGCGAGGACTGAGTCCCGGACAAAACTATAGCTATACCGTTCAACAAGGAAGCAGCAGCTTCAGCTCAACTTTCAAAACAGCTCCAGCCACAAGCAACTGGGAAAGAATTCGCTTCATCGCCATGTCAGATAGCGAGACGGAGCCGCAAGGGAGAATCACCCATCGCGAATGGCAGCCAGGCGCGCTGGGAAATGGATCCCAAAGACCAGATCTAAGCAACAGCACCTGGTCGTCAAGGTTCGGCACAACTGGCACGGCCAATACACAAACCCTGCGCTACCCATTAACCGAGACCGCTGGCTACAGGGAAAATCTGGCAATCGTGAATAGTCGCAGGCCCGATTTTCTCTTGATGCCAGGCGATTTGGTACAAGGAGGAGGATATCAACCGGCTTGGGATGAATTTTTTCGCCACAACGCAGGCGAATTTGACAGCGGGTTATCCACCTATCCAATTCTTCCCGCCCTGGGAAACTGGGAAACCTTTGGCGGTCTCAATGGCGGCCATGGCTTCGATCGCAATGGTCGCTTTGGCCCAAGGCTGGGGCGCCAAAAGTATTAAGCATACTTTGATCTACCCGAAAATGGCACAGCAGACCATCGGGATAATTACTACCGGGTCGACTATGGGCCTCTCACTGTCCTGACACTTGACAGCACCAACGGAGAGCCAGACGACCAACGCACAAACTATGGGACACCAGGCAAGCCTCCCAAGATAAGCAACCTAGAATACACCGAGCCGGGCAAAGATACCCAAGAGAATTTTAACAGAGCCCAATACGAAGCCTCTGGAGGAACGGATTTATCGGATTTCAATCCTGGTAGCACCCAATGGAATTGGGTGCAAGCTCAACTTGCGGATGCTCGCAGGCAAGGACAGGTGATCTTTGTTCAGTTTCACCATGCTCCCTATAGCAGTGGTGAACATGGACAACCAATGAATCACACCCTGTCCTCCGGGCAGGGCGGCACCCCGCTCCGCCAGTACCAGGGCCTCTTTGAGGCCCATGGAGTAGCAGCGGTGTTTAGTGGCCACAGCGAACTGTTTGAGCGCAGCTTCGTGGATCAAGACCAAAATGGAATTGGCGTCAGCTACTACGACGTTGGCGTGGCAGGGGATGGTCTGCGCGGCGAGAAGCGCACTGGACCTGGTTTTGACGCACCACTACTGAATTACAACCCATACAAGCGGTGGAGTGCTGATCAAAGCGAAGCCGAGACATGGCAAATCATCAACAACTTGCCCCAGCTCACGAGCGGAGGCAAGCACTATGGGCACCTCGAGGTGAACGTTGAACCGTTCCACAAGATAGACGGCATTATCGGCAAGATTCTCTTTACCGCTGCCTACAGCTTTCCAGTTCTCGACGATACGTACAATCTGATCCGCGCAGAGCGTCGCACCTATCGTGACGAGGTGCTGATGCTGGTTACGGACCAGGGCACAGTCTTCACATACGAAAACACAAGACGCTTCACCGGCACAGCCCATAAGGACACACTATCCGGAACAACTGGTGCTGATTACTTAGCCGGCCTAGCCGACCATGACACCTACACGATCAATCATGTAGGCGACATGATCGAAGAAGACCAAAATCAAGGCACCGACGTCGCAGTTTCCTCAATAAACTACCGCCTAGGAAACAATGTAGAAAACCTAATCTTGCGTGAAAATTTGAACCTAAATGGTACAGGAAATGCATTGGCCAACCGATTGCTTGGAAACAGCCGGCGCAATGTCTTACTCGGCTTGGACGGAAACGATTTTCTGGACGGGAAAGCTGGAGCAGATCAATTGGTCGGCGGTCCTGGCAACGATACCTATAGCATTGACAACACTCAAGATGTCGTACTTGAAAATCCAAACGAAGGTATCGATACCGCGCAGACATTCCTCAACTATACGCTTCCAGCGAACCTAGAAAACCTCGTTCTCACAGGAACCGCCGCTGCAAATGGAACAGGAAACGACACCAACAACCAGATTACCGGCAACAACAGCGATAATCTCCTCAATGGTGGACTCGGCATCGACATCCTTTCAGGCCGGGGAGGCAAGGATATCTATGGATTTCAACTCGGCCATTCCACGGCATTGGCAACTGACCGAATCATCTCCTTCAAGATCGGTGTCGACAAAATCAGCACATTTGACAACAGCAGCAACAAGCTATCTGTCCCCACAGGCTTCACGCGGGCAGCAAACAGCAACCTAACCAATCTCCAATCAATAGCCACGAATGTATTCGTAGATGCCGATGGTGGCACCATCGGAAACCAACCGCTGGGACTCAACAATGCCGCCTTGGTCCAAGCCAGGCGAACTGTGTATCTGATCGTGAATGATGCACGAACGGGCTACCAAGTCAACACCGATCTCATGGTAGATATAACGGGGTTTATTGGCGCGCTGCCCGCATTGGGTCCGATCAATCCTGACCTATTCTTTAGTTAGTGCTCTCTACCCCTAGGTCCAGAATATGAATTCTGGGCTGGCACAGCCTTGATCTGCCGAGCGGAGCCGTAGCACAATCACTGGCTCCTGCCATGGACCAGACCTTCCCGGCGGCATGGTGCTGGGGCGCGTGTTCAGGATCGACACCACCCATGCACAACCGAACGGATCGAGGTATCTGACCCAACCCCGCTCTGCTCCCGGCAGACTCGATGCGACCACACCCTCCCGACGATGGCCCTGCTACCCCGCTGGCGCTACATGACCGATGAGGCCAAGGCGCTCACCAAGCGTAGTGCCATTTCGGCCTTGGTGGTGCTGTTCGTGCTATTGGTGTTCCGCTCATTGCTGCCGTGGGCGGTGGCAGCTCTCGGCGCCTGGTGGCTCTGGAGGGCGATACGGCGGTGAATGGGATTCATTGCAGTCTCTGCAGCAGGTCCCCACCATCGGCGTTGCCCCAGTTAAACCAGCCTACAATCGTACAACCGAAATCATGAACAGCAATCCAGTTGCCTGGTTTGAGATTTACGTTCAGGACATGCCGCGAGCAAGAGCTTTCTATGAGGGCGTGTTTGAGCGAAAACTGGAAGAACTGAGTAACCCCAGTCCCACAAATCTCCCCGACATGGAGATGTGGGCATTCCCGATGACAGCGGAAGGAGCAGGTGCCGCGGGCGCCTTGGTGAAAATGCCAGGCTGCCCCTCCGGAGGCAGCACTTTGGTCTATTTCTCCTGCGAAGACTGTTCCGTAGAAGCAGGGCGGGCCACCTTGCTCGGCGGCAAGACCTTGAAGGAGAAGGAATCAATCGGCGATTATGGATTCATCGCGCTAATCGAGGACAGCGAAGGGAATACGGTTGGACTGCATTCCATGCGGTGAACTCTCGACTGAACACCGAGTCGAGCCCGATCCGCGAACTTCCAACTTCATTGCCGTGGCGCAGGGCAATTCGTTTCTACGCAAAGACGCAAATCATGCCGATTCCCAAAGAAACGATCGCAACCATTATCCCAACAATGCGCTATCACGATGCGGAAAGCGCTCTGGCCTGGCTCTGCGATGCCTTTGGCTTCACGCGGCATCTCATCATTTCCGATGGCGCTGGCGGGATCGCCCATGCACAGCTCCGCTTTGGCAACGGAATGATCATGCTTGCCTCTGCCCGCAATGATGAATTTGGGCAATGGCAACACCCCCCAACAACGCCTGTCGTCACCCAATCTCCCTATCTCGTCGTGGGCGACATTGACGCTCACTACGCAAACGCAGTGGCCGCAGGTGCAGTCATCACTATCGAGATCAAGGACGAAGAATACGGCGGCAGATCTTACACATGTCGTGACCCCGAAGGCCACCTCTGGAGCTTCGGCAGTTACGACCCCTGGCAACACAACCCAGTTCCATCAACCCCTCACGAACCATCCAGCCAACGGCAAGACAACAGCCCACGAAAGAGCAACCAAGCCGTCGATTCCGAGCAGTCGAATTCGGGCTGTTGATGTCCTGAGGCAACACACGATCCTGCGCCAACAAGGCGAGCGCCGCCCGTCAGCGCAACCGTCCAAGCTGCGATCCCCCCCCCCCCCGCCGGACCGCTTTGCCGCAGTTGTGTGCCGCTGCTACCACTGGGGGTGATCCGTGGCGCGTCGCACCATGCCCCTGCGCACCAGCCTGTTCCTGATCACCAACCTGGCGGTGGTGGCCACCATCGCCGTGCTGCTCGGCCTGGCCACCGCCATCGGCCTGCTGCCGCCCGATCTGCCCTTCACCCCCCTGCTGATCGGCAGCTTCTTCTGGGGGGCCGTGGGCGCCTGGATCTCGCTGCAACTGTCGCGCGACTCGGCGATGCGCGGCATGGGGGTGCAGCTGGTGGACAAGAACAGCGGCCCGGAAGCCCGCTGGCTGGTCACCACCGTTGCTGCTCTGGCCCAGAAGGCCGGCCTGCCCATGCCGGATGTGGGCATCTACGCCGCCCCCGAGTTCAACGCATTCGCCACCGGTCCCTCCCCCGACCGCGCCCTGGTGGCCGTGTCCACCGGCATCCTCCAGGGCATGCCCCCCGCCGAACTGGAGGCCGTGCTCGGCCATGAGCTCAGCCACGTGGGCAACGGCGACATGGTGACCATGAGCCTGCTGCAGGGGGTGGTGAACGCCTTCGTGCTCTTTGTGGTGCGGCTGTTGTGGATGGTGCTGCCCCGCAGCACCGACGAGCAGGGCCGCGTGCGCGCCCCCTCCCCGCTGCTGGTGCAGCCCCTGGAGCTGCTGCTCGGGCTGGGCGGCTCCCTGGTCACCGCCTGGTTCTCCCGCCACCGCGAGTACCGCGCCGATGCCGGCGCCGCCGCCCTGGTGGGGGCCGACGCCATGGTGGGCGCCCTGGAGCGGCTGGGTGGCGCCCTGCAGCTGAGCGACCGCCGCGACGGCCCCGCCTTCGACAACCTCAAGATCAGCTCCCCACCCCAGCTGCTCGGCCTGCTGGCCAACCACCCTCCCCTGGAAGACCGCATCCGCGCCCTGCGGGAGGCCAAGCTGCAGCAGGGTCTTCAAACCGCGGCGCCGTAGAGCCCCCGCAGGCCCTCCTCGCTGGCAGCCGCCCTGAGAGCGATTCTCGCCACCCCTGCCCTGGTGGACACGGAGCTGCCGGTGCCCGTCCCCGGCCCCCACGACCTGCTGGTGCGGATCGAAGCGGTGGTGGTGAACCCGATCGACACCAAGTTGCGGGCCGGCGTGGGCGAGGCTGGTCCGCGCTGACGGTCTGGGAATCCCTGTTCGAGCGGATCGTGCTGAATCCAGAAGGCGACGGTGGGCGGGGCGCCAGCCTGCTGATCCTCAGCGGTGCCGGCGGGGTGGGCTCGATCGCCATCGAGCTGGCCCGGCGAGTCGGGGCCGTGGTGATCGCCAGCGCATCGCGGCCGGAGAGCGCCGCCTGGGTGAGGGAGCTGGGGGCCGATCATGGGGTCGACCACCGCCGCCCCCTCGACCTCAACGTGCTCAAGGCCAAGAGCGTGCACTTCGCCTGGGAGTTCATGTTCACGCGCTCCCAGTTCCCGACCGCCGACATGGGGCGGCAGGGGGAAATCCTCGATCACCTCGCTGAGCTGTACGAGGCCGGCGTGCTGCGCCCCACCCTGCAGCAGACCCTCAGCCCCATCAATGCCGCCAACCTGGAGATCGCCCTCAGCGGCTCGGGCTGTGGCCGGGCCGGCGTCGGGAGGTTTCGCGTGCCCTCAGCGCACGGCCACCTGCACCTGGTGGCGGGGGTGCAGGCCGCCCGGCGCACGTCGCCGAAACCGGCCTGCTCCAGGGCTACGGGCAGATCGAGGCTGAAGTACTCCTCCAGGTCGGACTCAGTGCTCTTGAGCAGGATGGCGATCGGCACCGGCAGGCGGCGGATCACGGCCGAATCCGGGTCCTGATCCAGCAGGGCCACCACCCCGGCGGGCCGCAGCAGCCGGGCCGCCTCCCGCAGACGGCTCTGGGCTTCCTGGGGCTCCAAGCTTCCGCCCGGCCGCACTCTGAAGGCCATGGCATCGCTGGCCTGCTCCGCCTCTCCGGCTGCCGCTCGGCAGAGGTTGCCCTCTTGGTAAGCGTGGAAGCGCGCTCGGACCTAGGCCGGCATCACGCTGGTCGCCTCGGTGCTGCTCGCCAGCAGGGGCTCGGCCTGCCGCAGCAGTTCCTCGCGCCGGGCCCGCCAGGCGATGCCACGGCGCTCGGCGGTGCGGATGATCAGCTGCCGGCGCAGGGACTTGACGGCCAGCAGCCAATCGATCAGCCGGCCGAGGGGATGGGGCGAGGCCACCCGGCTGGGGGGCGGGTCGGCAGCGGTTGGGGCCGGAGCGACGGGCTGGGGCTGGGCCAGGGCAGCGAATTGGAGGCGGCTGCCACTCTCGCTTCAGGACACCGGGCGCAGCCGCAACGAGGCGGCGAAGCCCAGCAGGGCCACCGCCAGCCAGATCCAGCCGTGCAGGCTGAAGCTCATCACCCCGCCCAGGAAGGCATTGATGTTGCACCCCGACGCCAACAGGCCGCCGTAGCCCATCAGCAGGCCGCCGAAACCGCGCCGAACCAGTTCCGGCAAGCGTTCCGGCCGCTCGCCGCGCCAGCGGAAGCGGCCCTGGCCGAGGGCGGTGGCAACGGCGCCGTAGAGCAGGCCCAGATCGACGAGCACGGCATCGTTGAACAGCCAGGCATCAGGCCCCGCCAGCAGGGACTGCCCCCGGGGACTCGACCAGAACAGGCTGGTCTGCGGATCCCAGCCCAGGGCCTGGGCGGCGTGGGCGCCGCTGAGGGCCAGGCCCCAGAGCACCTTCCAGGGCTCGGCTGTCACCAGCAGCAGACCCGTGGCGAGGAGGGCCACGACGATGGCGCCGCCATAGGGGCCGCGGCCCTCACCATTCCAGGGAACCTGACCGCTCCAACGGGTCAGCAGCACGGTGATCAGGGCGATGAACGCGAGCTGCAGACTCAGGGCGCCCAGCAGACCGAGCGGCTCAAGGCCGACCGGGGACGGCAGGCGTGGCAGGGGAAGGGCCGCCAGCCGCGGGGCATGCAGGGTGCCGATGAAGGCACCGACGATCAGGCCGATCAGGGCGGCCAGCACGCCAGAGCCGCCCCGGGAGGTGGCAGCCAGGGTGCCGCAGCCGCAGGCCCGGGCCCGCTCCATGCCGATGCCGAACAGGAAAGCCCCGGCCAGGAAGGGCAGGGAGAGGGGGGTGGCCAGCAGCTTCGGCCGCAGGCCAGTGAGGGGCTCGGCGGCGAGCACCAGGGCCATGGCGATCACCAGCAGAGCCGCCAGCAGCAGCTGGGCGAAGACCGGGTGGGGATCCCGCAGTTCGATCAGCCGGCGATAGCCAGAGGCAAACCCGAAACCGGAGCGGACCAGGGCATGGCCAAGGCCGCAGCCCAGCCCCCAGACGAGAGCGGAGGCCGGCTGCCAGGCCGCCAGGGCCGCCGCGATGGCGATAGCCGGAGCCACTACCTGCGCTGGGGGGAGCGACTGCTTCAACGCTTCTTGGCCTTGGCGGCAGGGGCCGACCCGTCGCCGCCGGTGTCACAGGCCAGGGCGGCGGCCGGGGCGCACAACAGCAGCAGCAGGCTGGCGAGCGCCCAGAAGTGCAGGCGGGAAAGCGGCATGGCCGTGTCGGGGGGAGGGGGAGCTGGGCGTGGGATCAGCGGCTGCTCACCTGCTGGGCCGGGCTGCCCTCCGGCCCCACTGCGATCGGCAGATTGGAGGCGCTGTATTCGGTCCAGGAGCCCTCATAGATCCGGACATTGGGATACTTGAGCAGGTGTCGCAGAGTGAGGAACTGGAGGCTGGCTTCCCTGCCGGTGCTGCAGGAGACGATGATCTCCTTGTCTGGGGTGATGCCACGGCTCACCAGCAGGGCCCGGATCTCCTCGAGGGACCGGAGCTTGTGGGCATTCTTCTTCGCCTCATCTGCGTTGTTCGCTTCGGTGAACGTCTGCCAGGGGATGTTTTTCGCCCCGGGAATGTGGCCGTTGCGGATGAAGGTCTGGTCGGTGCCCTCGAACTGGGCCTTGGGACGCGGGTCGATGATCACCACGTCGTTGCGCCCGATCAGGGGCTCCAGCTCCTTGAGGGTGATGGCCAGGCCCTTGACCGTGGTGGGCCGGAAGCTGCCGGCCTGGAAGGAGGGGAACGCCTTGGTGGTGCTCTGGCCGGCCGCCTTGTAGCCGCTGAGACCGCCGTCAACGATCGCCACCTGGCGCACGCCGCTCTTCTCGAGGATGTAGGAAACGAGGGAGGTTCCGAGCACGTCGTTGCCGTCGGAATAGACGAGCACCGAATCCCGGTTGGAGATGCCCGCCTCACTCAGCAAGCTGGCCAGCTTGGTGGGAGTCCAGATCTGGAAGGGCAGGCGGCCGTTGGGTCCGCGGAAGGCCTGCTCCGAGAGATGGACTGCCCCGGGCACGTGGCCGCCGATGTACGAGAGCGGCGGCACTGGGCGCACGTCAAGCACCTTCCAGCGCCCGGAGCGGGCGGCGGCGGCGGCTTCCTCGGGGGAGAACACCTGGAAGCGGGTGCCCCCAGGCGCCAGGGTGGTTACGGAGGCGCTGGCCTGGGCGGGAGCGGCGGCCAGGGCCCGGCTGATCGGCGCGTCGCCGAGGGCGAGGCCGGTGGCCGCCAGGGCGGTGGCGGTAGCGACTCCGGCCGCGACCGAGAGAAACAGGCGCCGGCTGGGGCGGGAGACCCGTGGAAACATTGGACGCATTGACGATCGAGATACCGATGTTTAAGGGATGGTGATGGCGGATCCCTGTGTGTTCAGCCACAGGGGGGTGTGCTTCGAGATTCGGGTACGGATACCCTGCTGCCGCGCAGAACAAGCCATGCAGGAGCGTCCCCGCCTGCTGGCCCTCTCCACCTCCCTGCTGGTGGGAGCCGGCCTTCTTCCTGGCGGAGGAGCCTCCCTGGCCAAGCAGGGCTACAGCGAGCGCAAGATCAACGGAGAAGGCGCAGCGGGATCCCGCCGTGGTCAGTCGGCTGGACACGCCGATCCACGGAGGCCTGCTGGTATCCGGCAGTGTCAACCCGTCCGGTGGCACGGGACAGGCCAACCTGGCCATTCCCGTGCAGCGGCCGAAAGCGAGCAGCAACATCGATAGGGAGATGCGCCAGACCGCCGGCCCCTGGACCTCCTCCACCCTGACGGTCCAGCCGGACGGCGCCGGCTGACCGATCAGCCTGCTGCTGCCCTCACTCAGAACCAAGCCCCGGGAGGCGCGACGATCCGTCGCTCAGCCGACAGCCACCGCGGCGCCGTAGAGCCCCCGCAGGCCCTCCTCGCTAGCAGCCGCCACCCCCCGCTCGGTGATCAGCGCCGTCACCAGCCGCGCCGGGGTCACATCAAACGCCGGATTGAAACCGGCGCTGCCATCCGGGCTGAGCTGCACCGAGGCGATCGCCCCGTCGGCGCCGCGACCCTGGATCTGGGTCACCTCCGCCGCGCTGCGCGCCTCGATCGGGATCTCCGAGAGCCCATCAGCGATCGTCCAGTCGATCGTGGAGGCCGGCAGCGCCACGTAGAAGGGAACGCCGTTGTCGTGGGCCGCCAGGGCCTTGAGATAGGTGCCGATCTTGTTGCACACATCGCCGCTGCGGGTGGTGCGATCGGTGCCCACGATCACCGCGTCCACCTGGCCGTGCTGCATCAGATGGCCACCGGCGTTGTCCACGATCACCGTGTGCGGCACCCCCTCCCGGCCCAGTTCCCAGGCGGTGAGGCTGGCGCCCTGGTTGCGCGGCCGGGTCTCATCCACCCACACGTGCACCTTCAGCCCGGCGCGATGCGCCTTGTAGATCGGTGCCAGGGCCGTGCCCCAGTCCACCGTGGCCACCCAGCCGGCGTTGCAGTGGGTGAGCACGTTCAAGGGCTCGCCCTGCCGCGCCATGGGCCGGGCCGCTGCCAGCTGCTGCAGAAGCTGCAGGCCGTGGTCACCGATCGCCTCGCACATGACAACGTCCTCATCGGCGATCAGCGCCGCCTCCGCCTGGGCCGCGGCGGCCCGCTGCTCCGGCGGCAGCGGCTGCACCTTCGCCCGCACCCGCTCCAGCGCCCAGCGCAGGTTGATCGCCGTGGGCCGGGTGGCGTTGAGTTGCGCGAAGGCGGCGGCCAGGGAAGCGTCGCTGGGGTCGGTCTGCAGGGCCAGCATCAGCCCGTAGGCCCCCGTGACCCCGATCAGCGGCGCGCCCCGCACCACCATCGTGGAGATCGCCTCGGCCGCCTCGTCGCAACTCCCCAAGGTGCGGGTGGTGAAGCGATGCGGCAACAGGGTCTGGTCGATCACGCCCACCGTGTGATGACCCGGACGGCCATCCGGCTCGAGCCAGATCGTGCGCCAGGGCTTGCCGTCGATATTCATGGGGCGGGCGGGGTGGCTGTTCTGATCATCCCTGGCGGGCGCTCATGCCGAATCCCGGTCGATCCGCCGGTATCCGAACCAGTCCGGCACCTGGTGCTGGCTGAGGCCCTCGGGATGGGGCTCCAGCTGCACGTGCCAGCGCCCCCCGCCCAGCAGCTCCAGCTGCTCGATCGCCAGGCAGTCGTCCACCGCCGCCAGGTCGTCCTTGTGCCGCTGCAGGCCGTCGCGCAGCCACTGGCGCTGGGCGGCTGCCTTGGCCGCCAGGGGGGAGCGGGCCACCACCAGGCCGAAGTGGTGCAGTTCGGCGAGCGAATCGGGGCGGTAGGCGCCCAGGTTCACGAACCACAACCGCTCGCCCCGGGGCGCGGCGGGCTCGCGCCCCAGGCGCACCGTCCAGCCGTCCACCGCCCGCACCGCCATCCAGGCGTCCAGGTGCAGGCCCTCGCGCGACCCGAACCACTGCCGCCGCAGCTCCGGGATCGCCGCCTCGATCGTGGCCCCCGCCACGAAGCGCACGTCGTGCAGCTCGATGTGGCAGCCGGGCAGGCGGCCGCCGAGCACCGCCAGGAACAGCTGGGGCTCCGCCGAAGGGAGAGGGCCCATGGGCAGCAGCACGGCCATCGCCCCTGCAGCTTGCCAACCTGAAGGCAGCCGCACCACCGCCCGGTGCCCACCCAGCACGGGAGAGGGCCCACCGTTCAGGATGAATCCATGGACCTCTTTGCGAAACAGTGGGCCTCCTACCGGGCCGTGGTGGAGCACGACCTGATGGAGCACCGGGCGGTGGCCGCCGCCACCGCCGGGGCCATCGATGCTTGGCTGGCCCGGCGCCCTGTCACCGCTGCCGCGCCCAGGCTGGTGGACCTGGGCTGTGGTGATCTGGCCCTACTGGCCCCCCTGCTGCGCCGCCTGCCCCTGGGCTCCTACACCGGCATCGATCTCACCCCGGCGGTGCTGCCCCTGGCCGAGGCGGCCCTGGGCCCGGTGCCCTACGCCACCCACTGGCAGCCGGGCGACCTGCTGGCCTGGGCCACGGCGGATCCCACGGCCAGCGATGCCGACGCCGCACCGGTGCAACTCCTGCACTCGGCCTTCGCCTTGCACCACCTCAGCGATGGGCAGAAGGCCACATTTCTGGCCGCCGCCCGCCGCCGCATCGCCAGCGATGGCCTGCTGATCTGGACCGACGTGTTCCGCGAGCCGGGCGAGAGCCTGGATCACTACCGCCAGCGCTACACCGCCCGCATCCGCCAGGGCTGGCAGCCCCTCAGCGGCGAGCAGCAGGAGCAGGTGATCACCCACCTGAGCCAGTGCGACATCCCCGCCGAGCGCGGCTCCATTGAAGAGGTGGCTGCAGCCGCCGGCTGGAGCTGGCACTGGGTCTGGCAGGGCAAGCACCGGGCCGAGGCCCTGGCGGTGCTCACCCCCGCCTGATCGGGGCCCTCAGCTGTGTTCCCGCAGGAACTGGATCGTGCCCTCCAGCTCCTCGGCGAAGCGGTCGATCTCCTCGGGGGTAGTGGTGAAGCTGAGGCTGGCCCGGGCCGAGCCGGGAATGCCGTAATGCCGATGCAACGGCTGGGTGCAGTGGTGGCCACTGCGGATGCAGATGCCGGCCGAATCCAGCAGGGCTGCCAGGTCGTTGGCGTGCAGCCCGTCCACCGTGAAGGCGGCCAGGGCGCCGCGGTCAGGCTGCTGCTCCGGTGAGGGGCCGAGGATGCGCACGCCTTCAATCGCCCGCAGCCGCTGGAACAGCTGGCGGGTGAGCACCTGTTCCCAGGCATGGATGCGCTCCAGGCCCAGGTGGTTGAGATAGTCGAGGGCGGCACCCATGCCGATCGCCTCGCCGATCGCCGGCGTACCCGCCTCGAACTTGTGCGGCAGCTCGGCCCAGCTGCTGTGGTCGAGGTACACGTCCTGAATCATCTCGCCACCGCCCAGGAAGGGCGGCATCGCCTCCAGCAGGGCCTCCCGGGCCCAGAGCATGCCCATGCCGGTGGGGCCGCAGAGCTTGTGGGAGCTGCCCACCAGAAAATCGCAGCCCAGCCGGGCCACGTCCACCGGCAGATGGGGCAGGCTCTGGCAGCCGTCCACCAGCACCAGGGCGCCCACGGCGTGGGCCAGGGGCACCACCTGCTCAATCGGGTTGAGACAGCCGAGCGTGTTGCTCACGTGCACCAGGCTCACCAGCTTGGTGCGCTCGTTGATCTGGCTGCGCAGATCCTCCAGATCCAGTTCGCCGCTCTCGGTGAGTCCCGCATGGCGCAGCACACAGCCACTGCGCGCCGCCAGCAGTTGCCAGGGCACCAGGTTGGAGTGGTGCTCCATCACCGTGAGCAGCACCTCATCGCCCTCGCCCAGGTTGGCGTCACCCCAGCTGCGGGCCACCAGATTGATCGCCTCGCTGGCGTTGCGGGTGAACACGATCTCCCGGGGGCTCGCCGCCCCCACGAACGCGGCGGTCTTGGCACGGGCCGCCTCGAAACCCTCGGTGGCCCGGGCACTCAGCTGGTGGGCGCCGCGGTGCACGTTGGCGTTGTCGTGGTCGTAGTAGTGCTGCAGAGCGTTGAGCACCTGGCGCGGCTTCTGGCTCGTGGCCGCATGATCCAGATAGATCAGCGGCTGTCCGAGGCAGGCCGTCTGGGCCAGCAGGGGGAAATCGGGCCGGGTAAGCGCGGCCAGGTTGGGCTCCTGCAGCGGGCCGGCCGCAACGGCAGCAAGGGGAGGGGCGGCCGTCGGACTGGTGTCGAGGGCAGGCGAGGCGGTCATGGCGATCAGGCCTCCCCCAGCAGAACGGCCAGCGGCTGGTGGGCCACCGCTGCGGCGGGCAGCTCCCGCAGCACCTCCTCACAGAAGGCCCGCTGCAGCAGCTGGGCCGCCTGGGCCGAGGCGATGCCGCGGCTCTGCAGATAGAAGAGTTCGTCGGTCTGGAGCCGGCTCACGGTGGCGCCGTGGGCGCACTTCACGTCGTCGGCCACGATCTCCAGTTCCGGCTTGGTGTCAATCCGGGCCCGGTCGGAGAGCAGCAGGCTGCGGCTGAGCTGGGCGGCATTGGTGCGCTGGGCGGCGCGGGGCACCCGCACGGCGCCATTGAACACGCTGCGGGCCTGGCCGTCGGCCACGGCCTTGTGCAGCTGGTCGAGCTCGCCCTCCGGGCCGTCGAAGCGCACGTAGCTGTGGGTATCGGCGATCTGGCGGTCGCGGCACACCTGCAGACCCCGCAGGCGCGTGAAGGCGGCGCCATCCCGCTGCAGGACGCGCGGCTCCTGGCGGGCCAGGGCCCAACCGCCGCTCACGGCCACGTGCTCCAGGCGGCTGCCGGCGGCCTGGAGCACGGCCGTGTGCTGCAGCAGGCAGGCTCCGGCCGTGCCGAGGGACAGGCTGCCGAGCTTGAGCTGGGCGCCTGGCTCGAGGATCACCTCACCCACCAGGCTGAGGGCATTGGCGCCGGCGGAGCTGGGCCGCAGCAGGAGCTCCAGGCTGGCGCCTGCCTCCAGCACCAGCAGCAGGCGGAAGGCGGCCAGGCCGGCGGCGCTGCCTGCCGCGAAGGGAAGGTCCAGGCAACCGGCGGCACCACGCACGCGCAGGGCCACCAGGGGCGCCTGGGCGCCGCTGTTGAGCTGCACCGGCCAGTGGTCGGCACTGCCGCTGGCCGCCAGGGCCTGCCCCAGCCAGGGCGCGGCGGCAGCGGCACTGAGGGACTCCACCCCGGCCGGCAACCGCAGCGCCTGGAGCGGATCGGCCCCGCTGATCAGGCGAGGTTCCACGGCCGAGAGGGCGGCCAGATCGGTGAAGCGCCAGTCTTCCTGATGACGACTGGGCAAGGGGGCATCCGCCAGGGAGGCCAGCCAGGGGGCAGCGAGCGGGGGGGCGGCGGCAGGAGCGAGCATCAGCCCACCTCCACCGGTGTGCGCTCGCCATCGAGGCGGGCCAACTCCTGGTCCACCCAGTCGTAGCCGGTGCGCTCCAGCTCCAGGGCCAGATCCTTGCCGCCGCTGCGCAGGATCCGGCCGGCTGCCATCACGTGCACATAGTCGGGCGTGATGAGCTCCAGCAGGCGCTGGTAGTGGGTGATCAAGAGGGTGGCGTTGTCGGGGCTGGCGAGCTGGTTCACGCCTGCCGCCACGATGCGCAGGGCATCGATATCCAGGCCGGAATCGGTTTCATCGAGGATCGCCACCAGCGGCTCCAGCAGAGCCATCTGCAGGATCTCATTGCGCTTCTTCTCGCCACCGCTGAAGCCCTCGTTGACGGAGCGATCCAGGAAGGCAGGATCCATCTGCACCACCGCCAGACGCTCGCGAACCAGGTCTTCGAACGCGAACGTGTCGAGCTCCTCCTCGCCCCGCTCCGTGCGACGGGCATTGGTGGCCACCCGCAGAAACTCCAGGTTGCTCACCCCGGGGATCTCCACCGGATACTGAAACCCGAGAAACAGGCCGATCCGGGCGCGCTGCTCGGGCTCCAGCTCCAGCAGATTCTCCCCCTTGTAAACCACTGTGCCGCCGGTCACGCTGTAGGCGGGGTGTCCAGCCAGCACCTTGGAGAGGGTGCTCTTGCCACTGCCGTTGCGACCCATCACGGCGTGGATCTCGCCGGCGCGAATCGTGAGATTCACCCCTTTGAGGATCGGCTGTTCCTCCACCGCGGCCTCCAGGTCGCGGATGTCAAGCAGAACCGGGGCGTCGGGGCGGATCACGGTGAAGGGGAGAAGGGAAGGGAAACAGAAGAAGGGAGCGCGTGGAGGCGAAAAGGAAGACAGGGGCCTCAGCCCACCGAACCCTCCAGCTTCAGGGCCAGCAACTTGTCGGCCTCGGCCGCAAACTCCATCGGCAGCTGGTTGAACACATCGCGGCAGAAGCCACTCACCATCATCGATACCGCCTCCTCGAAGCCGATGCCGCGGCTCTGGAGGTAGAAGAGTTGATCCGCCGAAATGCGGCAGGTGCTGGCCTCGTGCTCAATCGCCGCGTCCGGCTGCTGGCAGCGGATGTAGGGATAGGTGTTAGCGGCGGCCTGGTCGCCGATCAACATGGAATCGCACTGGCTGTAGTTGCGAGCCCCCGCCGCATTGGGACCGATCTGGACCAGACCCCGGTAGCTGTTGCTGGAGTGGCCGGCACTGATGCCCTTGCTCACAATCGTGGAGCGCGTGCGAGGCCCCACGTGAACCATCTTGGTACCGGTATCGGCCTGCTGACGGTTGTTGGTGAGAGCAACGGAATAGAATTCACCAACGGAATCGGCCCCCTGCAAAACACAACTGGGATACTTCCAGGTAATCGCCGAACCGGTTTCCACCTGGGTCCAACTGATCTTGCTGCGATCACCGCGGCACTGCCCTCGTTTGGTCACAAAGTTATAAATGCCTCCCACGCCATTCTCATCGCCGGCATACCAATTCTGCACGGTAGAGTACTTAATCGAGGCGTCATCCAGCGCCACCAATTCCACTACCGCAGCGTGCAGCTGGTTGGTGTCGAACATCGGGGCAGTACAGCCCTCCAGATAGCTCACCGAGGCGCCCTCCTCGGCAACAATCAAGGTGCGCTCGAATTGACCGGTATCTCCCGAATTGATCCGGAAATAGGTGGAGAGTTCCATGGGACACTCCACCCCTTGTGGGATGTACACAAATGAGCCGTCACTGAATACGGCCGAATTCAGGGCGGCGAAATAGTTGTCATTACCAGGGACCACCGTCCCCAGGTAACGCTCAATCAGGTCAGGATGATCCTTCACCGCCTCGCTGATTGAGCAGAAGATCACGCCGTGCTCAGCAAGCTGGGCCCGAAATGTGGTGGCGATGGAAACACTGTCGAACACAGCGTCCACAGCCACATTAGAAAGCCGCTTCTGCTCGCTCAACGGGATACCGAGCTTTTCGAATGTTTCCAGAAGCTTGGGATCCACCTCATCCAGGCTGGCTTTCTTGGCCTGCTGCTTGGGAGCGGCGTAATAGATGATCTCCTGGTAGTCGATCGAAGGGTATCCGAGGGCAGCCCAGTCGGGCTCACGCATCTGCAGCCACTGCCGATAGGCCCGCAGACGGAAGTCGAGCAGGAATTGAGGTTCTTCCTTTTTGGCCGAAATCAAGCGCACAACCTCTTCACTGAGACCCTTGGCGATCTTCTCAGTTTCGATATCGGTGACGAAGCCGTACTTATACGGCTGCGAAACCAGATCTCCAACGGTGGCCGTGCTGGTCATGGCTCAAGAAGTGCCTATCGGCGCAGAGAGGTTCAGTTGCCGGCCGTGGCGGCCTTGATCGTGTCCATGGAGATGGACTGCTGGTCGCCCCGGAAGGGGTTGTCCTCCGTGAGGAACAACATGCAGTGGCACTCCTTGCGCTCTCGCATCGGCACGCAGGGGCAGTTCCAGAAGGCCTGGGCCACCTCGGCCTCCTTGTCCTCGTAGTGGCGGCAGGGGCAGAGCGCACCGCCCAGCTCATCCTTGTGCCGCGCCAGACCTTCCAGCACCACCGCCGTGACGCCGGGATCGCTGCAGAAGAAGGTGCCGGTGCGCTGGGCGTAGGTCTCAGCGAACTTGCGGATCACCTCCAGGCTGTCGGCACCGGATGCAGAGCTGGCGGGGGAATCGGGCATGGCGACGGAGTGGATGCGCTGAGCGGATGGGATGCCCGATGTCGGATCAGCCTGGCCTGAATGCCCTGTCGGGCTCGCCGATCGGAGCGGACTCCGATCCTGGGCGGGCGACAGAGAACTGGTGTCCGGCGGAATGGAACGGACCGGGGCGACGCTGCAGCGGCGGTTAGGAAACAAAAACGTTTCGTTATTCGCAGCCTAGGGCACGTGCCCGGCGCTTGGGGGCTCCGCCATTGTGCAACCCAGGCCGAGGGACTGCTCCCCCAACCGCCGCCCATGCGTGGCATCGTGTGGTGGCCTGGCCCGGGCCATGACCACTTCCCAGACCCCACCTCCAACCCTCGCATCAGCCGCGACCGCACCGGGGTCATCCAGCGGATCCCCTGCCGCTGGAGCCAGCTCTACCCGGCAATCGGCTCTGGCGTTGCTGTTGCGGCTTGGCGAGGCCACCGCGGCCGACCTGGCCGACCAGCTCAGGGTTTCGGTGCAGGTGATGCGCCGTCACCTGCGCGGTCTCGAGGAGGACGGTCTGGTGACATCCAGTCCCGCACCGGAGGGGCCGGGGCGACCCACCAACCGCTGGCATCTTTCAGCCGACGGCAGGGCTGTATTTCCCGATGGCGGTCAGCAGTTTGCCCTTGGCCTGCTCGAATCGCTCGCCGACAACTTGCCACCCGAAACGGTGAAGCAGTTGATGGCCCAGCAGGCCCTGCAGACCGCCCTCACCTACCGCCAGCTGATTGGCGAAGGCTCCCTCCAGCAACGGCTCGAACGGCTGGTGCACCAGCGGCGGCGCGAGGGCTATGTGGCCGAATGCACACAGGATCCCGACGGCGAAGCCTGGCTGTTCAGTGAATTCCACTGTTCGGTGATGCGCATCGCCGAACAATTCCCCTGCGTGTGCGACCAGGAGCTGCAATTGATCCGGTCCACCTTTCCCGACTGCCAGGTGGATCGGGTGCATTGGCGCCTGGAGCAGGGCCACTCCTGCGGTTTCCGCCTGAGTCCTGCCCATGGGCCCGACTGACGCTGCCGGGCCCCTGCGCCATGGGGAAGCGACCCTCCTGGAGGCGACCCTGCTGCCCCACCTGGAACGGCACCATCTGCGGCTGCTGGCCCATGGTCTGCGCAGCTTCCAGGCGATGGCTGGCCGCTGCCACGGCGAGCTTCCCGGCGGCCGGGACCTGGACAACTGGCTGGCACAGCAGCCCGGCCTGGAGGCCGATCCCGGCTTTCGCGACTGCTTCCGCCAGCAACTGATCGGGCTCGGCCTACAACTCGAGCAGATCGCCGCGGAGCTGCACTGCACGCCGCTGGCCCTGAGCCTCGACCAGCTGATCAGCTGGGCCACGGCCCAGGCGGACGCCCGACTAGAGCAACAGCAGCGCCACCCCCCCCAGCACCAGTAGGGCCGCCAGCCAGCCGCGCCACCCCGGACGGTCCCCCTCCGCTGCCGCCAGCAGCACCGCCATCACTGGGGCGGTGGCCAGCAGCGACACGGCCAGCCCCGCCGGCAGGCGGGCAAGGGCCAACTGCTGCAGCACGATCCCGGCGGCGGTGCCCAGCAGGGTGGCGGCCAACACCAGCGCCCAGCGCACCTGCCCCGGCTGCGGGCCCCAGCGGCAGCGCAGGCGCCTCACCAGGCCCGGCACCAGCGGCAGCAGAACGAAGGCCGCCCCCGCCAGCCGCAGGCTGGCGGCCTGCAGGGGCGACATCGGCGTGGACCGCAGCGCCGCCCGGGCCAGCAGGGCTCCCGCACTGCCGCAAACCAGGGCCAGCAGGGCCAGCACCAGGCCCTGCCCCTGCTGGCGGGCCAGGCCGCTGCGGGGATCCCCCGGTGCAGCCTGGCCCGCCACCAGCACGAGGGCCAGCGACACCAGGGTGATCCCGGCCCATTGCTGGGGACGGGGAACCTCCAGCAACAGCAGGCCCGCCAGGCTGGTGAGCACCGGCCCCCCCCGCCTCCAGCGTCAGCGTGCGGCGGGTGCCGAGGCGGCGCAGTGCGGCGAGATAGAAGCTGTCGCCGGCCGCGATCCCCAGCACGCCGCTGCCCAGCAGCAGGCCCGCGTCCCCCAGCGGCAGCGGCGTGGCCAGCAGGGGCAGGAACGGCGCCAGCATCCCCAGGGCCAGCAGGTTCTTGAGCTGGTTGAGCTGGGCCGGCCCCAGGGAGGTGGCCAGCCGACGCCAGAGCCCGCTGGCCAGGGTCCAGCTCAGGGCCCCGGCCAGGGCTGCGATCACCCCTATCGCCATCCCAGGGCTGTCGGCGCCTTGCGATCATCTCTCCACTCGCCCAGCCGCCGTGAGCACCCCCATCGCCGACGCCATCAGTTTCTTCCGGCTGAGCTGTGGCCGCTGGCGCTCCCAGCGCAGCAGCCACCACCTGCTGCACCGCAGGGCCGAAGCGGGCGACTCCTGGATCGAGGTGGTGGAGCTGCAAGTCGACGATCCCCGCCTGGTGGCGATCGCCACGCTGCACGGCCAGAGCCCCGAGCACCTGGTGGGGGGCTGCCGCGTGACCTGGAATGCCTCGATGGCCTGGGACAAGGCCGGGGAGGCCCACGAGGGGGAGAGCGTGTTCGGCCTGATCCCCACCGACGACCGGGGCCGCCAGGGCCTGCTGCTGCGGGATCGCGGCTATGCCGAAACCGCTCCGGTGGCGGGCCACTTCGCCATGGACGAGCGCGATGGCCTGCTGCTCACCACCAGCTACGAAACGATGAACAGCCTGGAGCGCTTCAGCTTCGCCGGGCCGAACGTGCGCCTGCGCACCAGCACGGTGGAGGGGCTCTCCAACACGGCGTCCTTCTGCGTGGAGACCCGCGTGCTCGAGGCAGCCCCCCCGGCCAGCCCGACGGATGGCTGCGCGGCAGGGACGAACGGCCTGGCTGCGGTGGCGCCCCTCTCGCCCCTGGGCTGGTGAGCCCGGCGGTTGTGACGAACGTTACGGACTGTGAGCCCTGGGGGGGCGCTGCCGGTGGGGACGGGGCGGCACTTCTACGATCCACGGCGACGGATGCTGAATTCGCGTGGCCCTGCCCCTCCTGAAGTACGCGCCCACCACCCAGAACTCCCGGGTTGACTCCCTGCGCGTGGGTTCGGATGAGGACCCCAAGGCCGTTTCCATGGAAAAGGCCATGGATCGCGAAGACCAGAACTTCGTGATCGAGGCGGCCTATCGCCAGATCTTCTTCCACGCCTTCAAGGTCGACCGCGACCGAACCCTTGAGTCGCAGCTGCGCGATGGCCAGATCACCGTGCGCGATTTCATTCGCTCGCTGTGCCTCTCCGACACCTTCACCCGCAGCTTCTACAACCTCAACAACAACTACAAGGTGGCCCGCCACTTGGTGGAGAAACTCCTGGGCCGCAAGACCCACGGCAAGTCGGAGGAGATCGCCTGGTCGGCCGTACTGATGACCCGTGGCGTCAAGGGCATGGTGGATGACATCCTCGACTCCCAGGAGTACCTCGAGGCCTTCGGCTACGACAGCGTGCCCTACCACCGCAACCGGGTGGTGGGCAGTCGGGATCTGGGTGAAACCCCCTTCAACATCACCAGCCCCCGCTACGACGCCTACTACCGCAGCATCCTGGGCTTCCCCCAGGTGGTGTACACCGGCACCGCCAAGGCCTTCCCCGAGCGCTCCCGCCAGCGTCGCGGCGGCTTCCCCGAGGACTACCTTTCGATCGTGCGGAGCATGCCGGCCATGCGCGTCAGCAGCGCGTCCGGCAGTGCCGACATCGACTACCTGGCCAAGGTGCCCTACCGCAGCATCGGCCGCTGAGCATCGGCTCGGCATCGGTGCCCGGCTGTTCAGCCAGCCAGCCCCAATCCATGATCCCGGCGACCGCAAGGTCGCTTTTTTCATGGCCCGGTCCCCCGGACGCAATGGGTCAGTGGATGCTGACTGCCACTCACCAAATTCTTCAAGGGATGGGAGAGTCGATCACACTGATCCCAAACGAAACCTTTCGCTGTGAGCCCTTCCCTCAGCTCGTTGGCCATGATGACCCTGCGGCAGCTGCGCCAGGTGGCCAGTGACCTGGGAGTGGCCCTGTACAGCCGTAAATCGAAGGACGAACTGGTGGCGGCGATCGAAGAGCGCCAGGACGTTCAGGAGCCCAGCCTCAAGGCGATCGAGGCGGAGATGGCTCCGGCGCCACGCCCCACCCCGGAAACCAGCGTGGTGTTCCTGCCCCGCGATCCCCAGTGGGCCTACGTGTTCTGGGAGGTGTCCGAGGGCGATCGCGAAAGAGCCCTGGCCTCCGGAGCCAGCCAATTGGCCCTGCGGGTGGCCGACGTGACCGGCTTGCCCGGCGGCTCTGCCCACCCCCATACCCTCCAGGAGGTGGTGGTGGACAGCCATTCCACCGAGTGGTATCTGCCCGTGCCCCTGAGCGACCGCGACTACCGCGTGGAACTCGGCTACCGCACCAATGCCGGCGGCTGGATCTCCCTGGCCTTCTCCTCGGTGGCCCGGGTCCCGGCGCTCCATCCCAGCGAGCAGATCCTCGACCAGTTCGTGCCCTTCTCCCTGGAAGCCCCCACGGCCATCCCGCTGCCTACACCCAGCCCGGTCGAGCCCACGGACACGGGCCTGCACGAGCGCCTGTACCAAAGCGCCACCAGCCAGTGGCGGCGCATCAGCCGCGGTTCCGAGGCCTTCCACGAACTGGAAGCCGCCGGTCTGGACACCGGTGAACTGCACGCCTCCGGCATGGGCGTGTGGGCCAGCGGGCGCGACTCCGGCATCGGCGGTGTCGTGCCCCGCCAACGCTCCTTCTGGCTGGTGGCCGATGCGGAATTGATCGTCTACGGCGCCACCGATCCCGCTGCCCGCCTGAGCATCGGCGGGGAAGACGTGCCCCTTTCGGCCGATGGCACCTTCCGGGTGCAGGTGCCCTTCCGCGATGGGCAGCAGATCTATCCGATCGAAGCGGTGGCCGCCGACGGCGTCCAGAAGCGCAACATCACCCTTGAGTTCAGCCGCACCACCCCAGAAGACAACAGCAATCCGGCCGACAAGGCCGTGAGCGAGTGGTTCTGAGGCCATGGCCAATCTGCAGCTGAAACGGGCACTGGTGGCCTTCACCCCCCTGGCCGGAGCCGTGGCCTTCCCGGTGGCGGTACCGCTGGTGCTGCGCTGGGTCGGCCTGCCCGCCGCCCTGCTCACCGCGGTGAGCCTGGGCACCGTGTGGTTTGTGCTGATGCTCCGCAGCGCCGAGATGCCCGGGGAGCACTGAGCGGAGCGCTGCTCCCGCAAGCAACCGAAGGGTGGGGGCAATCCTGAGGGGAGCTGCCATCGCCACCGGTGTCCCGTCGCTCCCCCCTGCGCTGGCTTGCCCTGCTCGCCCTGCTGATCGGCGGCTGCAGCGCGGAGGCCGAGCTGGTGGGCCAGGCCCCGGCTCCCCTGCCGCTGCCCGACGGCATCAGCGTGGCCTTCAACCACAACCCGAACGGCCGCTACCGCAGCCCGATCGATGGGCAGTGGCGCCAGGGGGACGACCTGGAGGCCTTCGTGCTGGAGGGAATCGCCTCCGCCCGCGAAGAGATTCTGGTGGCGGTGCAGGAACTCACCCTGCCGCGGATCGCCGAGGCCCTCGTGGCCAGGCAGCGGCAGGGCGTGCGGGTACGGGTGGTGCTGGAGAACACCTACAGCACCCCCTGGAGTGAACAGCACCTGGCCGGTCTCACCCCCCGCCAGCGGCAGCGCCAGCTCCAGCTGCAGGCCCTCGGCGGCGCCGATGCCCTGGTGGTGCTGCGCCGCGGCGGCATTCCCGTGCTGGATGACACCGCCGACGGCAGTGCCGGCAGCGGCCTGATGCACCACAAGTTCGTGGTGATTGACAACCGGGAAGTGATCACCGGCTCCACCAACTTCACCTCCTCCTGTGTGCATGGAGATCCCGACGAGCCCCGCACCCGCGGCAACGTGAACCACCTGCTGCGGCTGCGCAGCACCGAACTGGCCGGCCTGTTCCGCGAGGAGTTCGAGCGGATGTGGGGCGATGGCCCCGGCGGCGCGCCGGACAGCCGCTTCGGGATGGGCAAGGCCAGCGGAGAGATCCGCTGGGTGCAGGTGGGCGATGTGCCCGTGGGGGTGCTGTTCGCCCCCCACCCCAGCCGCGCGGCACACCATGGCCTGAACCTGCTCGATGGGCTGCTGGCCGGCGCCCGCGAGCGGGCCGATCTGGCCCTGTTCGTGTTCTCCTCCCAGCAGCTCGGCAACCGGGTGAGCGCCCTGCACGACCGGGGGGTGGACCTCCGCCTGCTGGTGGATCCCGGCTTCTCCAACCGCTACTTCAGCGAGGTGCTCGACCTGCTGGGCCTGGAACTGCCCGATCACCGCTGCCTGGTGCAGGCCGAGAACCAACCGCGCCCGACGCCGATCGAGGGCGTGGGCACGCCCCGCCTGGCGGCAGGCGACAAACTGCACCACAAGTTCGCGGTGCTGGACGACCGGCGGGTGGTGACCGGGTCGTTCAACTGGAGTCCGTCAGCGGCCCACAAGAACGACGAAGCGGTGCTGGTGATCGACTCCCCCCTGCTGGCTGCCCACTTCCGCGCCGAGGTGGACCGGCTGTGGAAGGGCGCGGAACTGGGGGTCACGGGCCGACTGCAGCGCAAGCGTGAACGGCTGCGACAACAGTGCGGCAGTGGTCGACCGATGTCCAGCTGAGGTCAGAATGGGAACAAGCCTGTGTTTCCGTTGTGACCAGCCCCGCAGACGCCCAGCACCTGGCCACCCTGGATGCCATCCAGCTGATGCTGCGGGATCTCCACACCCGGCACGATGAGATCCGCCACCGAGCGGCTTTCCGCGGTTGCACCAAGGAGCTGCTGGAGGTGCAGCAGGAGCTGGTGGACTACCTCCTGGCCAAGAAGACAACCCTGATGGGCCAGCACAACCCCACCGGCCAGACCCACCCGAGCTACAACGCCTTCCTCTGAGCCGCTTCCACGCCAACCGGTGACAGTCCCCAGCAAGGCGGCTCAGCCGGTGGTGATCGTGGGCGGCGGGCCGAGCGGCGCCTGCCTGGCGCTGCTGCTGGCACGTCGAGGGGTGCCGCTGGTGCTGATCGAGGCCAGCCGCGACCCGGCCCGCCGCTTTCGCGGCGAGGCGCTGATGCCCCATGGCCTGGCCGCGCTGGCGGCCATGGGTCTGCTGCCCCTGCCGGCGTCGATCCCGCAGCGGCCGCTACGGGGCTGGCGCTTCGTGCTCGACAGCCAGGAGCTGTTTCGGCTGGCGGAACCCCTCGAGGGCGAGGGCGCCGAGGGCTGCCGGCTGGTGAGCCAGCCTGCCCTGCTCACCCACCTGCTGGGCCAGCTGGAGGAGCTCCCCAACGCCACCGTGCTGCGGGGCGAGCGGGTGCGGGACCTCATCTGGCAGGGCGAACGGGTGGCGGGCGTGCGGCTGGCCGATGGCTCCAACCTGGCGGCGCGGCTGGTGGCGGCGGCCGATGGACGTAGCTCCCGCCTGCGGCAGCAGGCGCAGCTGGCCCTGATTCCCCGGGGCGACCCCTTCGACCTGCTCTGGTTTGCGCTGCCGCAGGCTGGCCCCTCCCCCCTGCAGGGGCTGTTCACCATGGTGGTGGGCCGCGCCGGCCTGTTCAGCCTGTTTGATGGGGCAGAAGGCGCGGTGCAGCTGGGCTGGTTGCGACGGGCGGACGACCCGGACGACCCGTCCGACGCCAGCGAGGACTGGATCGCCCGGCTGGCCAGCCAGAGCCCGGCGGATCTGGCCGCCTGGTGGCCCCAACAGACCGCGGCGCTCAGCCGGCCCACGCCGCTGCGGGTGCAGGTGGGCCTGGCGGAGCGGTGGTGGCAGCCAGGGCTGCTGCTGCTGGGGGATGCGGCCCACCCCCTCAGTCCGGTGCGCGCCCAGGGGATCAACCTGGCCCTGCGCGATGCCTGGGTGGCAGCCCAGGCGCTGCTGCCCCTGCTGCTGAGCCCCCGCGACTCCGCCGGGTCGCTGGAGCTGGCACTGGCCCGGATCGAGGCCCTGCGCCGGCCGGAGGTGAGCCGGCTGCAGCAGCTGCAGGCCCAGGAAACCGCCCGGGGGCAGCTGCTACTGGAGCGGCCCGGGCTGCGCCGGTTGCTCGTGGGCTGCGCACCGCTGCTGGGTTCGGCGATCGCTGGCCGCTGGCGCCACGACCAGCGCCAGCTCCGGCAGGGTGTCACCCCCTTGCCCCCAGCAGCCGATGGCCCCGGCAATGATGGGTGAGACCCCACGAACCAGCTCCGTCCCATGGTCGCTCGTTCCGTGCAGCCCTGGCAACGCCGCCCCGCAGCCGCGGCCCGGTCCCTGGCCATCGGCCTGCTCGGCACCCTGTCCGCCATCGTGCCGCCTGCCTTCGGCCGCCTACAGGATCCCCCCTACCCCAGCAACGACTCCCTGCGGGAGCTGCAGCAACTGG
Source organism: Bradyrhizobium ivorense (assembly GCA_943368005.1). Taxonomy (GTDB): domain Bacteria; phylum Cyanobacteriota; class Cyanobacteriia; order PCC-6307; family Cyanobiaceae; genus NIES-981. Next base: position 79,118 of record CALRKN020000011.1, read on the forward strand.
TGTTTGCCTGTGGCCGGGAGAACAGCAGCGCCCCCTGTGAGCAGGCCCGCCGCCAGGCCGATTCCCTGCTGGATCACCCCCGGCTGCCCGGGAGCTGCAAGGACATTCTCTGGCAGGTCCGGGAACAGGCCGTGGTGGCGAGCACGAACAATTTCAGCCGGCGGGACCGGCTGGACAACACCGGCCGCGACCTGATGCGGCTCTGCCAAGAGCGTCGCCAGCAGCCTAAGGCGCCCAGCCCGGCGCAAGCCCCCGGACGGGGACCCGCCTTCAGCCCGGGCCAGGAGCGCTGAACCGCAGCCCTTGGCCCAAACCGGGGTGGCAAGGAACACCGGCCGCCAGGGTTAGTTTGGGCGCGCTCCGCGCCCCCTCCATGGCTGCAGCCAGCTCCATCCGCCAGGTCAGCCTCAGCAGCCCCTTCACCGACCAGAAACCGGGCACTTCGGGGCTGCGCAAGAGCAGCAGGCAGTTCGAGACGCCCCACTACCTGGAGAGCTTCATCGAGGCCAGCCTGCGGGTGCTGCCCGGGGTGGCCGGCGGCACCCTGGTGGTGGGCGGTGACGGGCGCTATGGCAACCACCGCGCCATCGGCGTGATCGCCCGCATGGCCGCTGCCCACGGCGTGGCCCGGCTGATCACCACCACCGGCGGCATTCTCTCCACGCCTGCCGCCTCCCACCTGATCCGCCAGAATGGCGCCATCGGTGGCGTGATCCTGTCGGCCAGCCACAACCCAGGCGGCCCCGACGGTGACTTCGGCGTCAAGATCAACGGCGCCAACGGCGGGCCCACCCCCGAGTCGATCACCGACGCCATCTACGCCGCCACCCAGACCCTCGACGGCTACCGCACCCTCGAACAGGACGGCGAGCTCGATCTCGAGGCCCCCGGCAGCCAGCAGCTGGGCCCCATGGCCGTGCAAGTGGTGGACGGTGTGGAGGCCTACGTGGCCCTGATGCAGAAGCTGTTCGACTTCGACGCCATCGGCGATCTGCTCAGGGGCGATTTCCCGATGGCGTTCGACGCCATGCACGCCGTAACCGGCCCCTACGCCACGCGGATCCTGCAGGGGCTGCTGGGGGCGCCGGCCGGCACCGTGCGCAACGGCATCCCCCTGGAGGACTTCGGCGGCGGCCACCCCGACCCCAACCTCACCTACGCCCACGAGCTGGCCGAACTGCTGCTGGGCAGTGACGCCTACCGCTTCGGCGCCGCCTGCGACGGCGACGGCGACCGCAACATGATCCTGGGCCAGCGCTGCTTCGTGAACCCCAGCGACAGCCTGGCACTGCTCACCGCCAACGCCACCCTGGCGCCGGGCTACACCGACGGGCTGGCCGGCGTGGCCCGCTCGATGCCCACCAGCGCCGCCGCCGATGTGGTGGCCCAGGCCCTGGACATTCCCTGTTTCGAGACACCCACCGGCTGGAAGTTCTTCGGCAACCTGCTCGATGCCGGCCGCATCACCCTCTGCGGCGAGGAGAGCTTTGGCACCGGCTCCAACCACATCCGCGAAAAGGACGGCCTCTGGGCGGTGCTGTTCTGGCTCAACATCCTGGCCCGGCGGCGGGAGCCGGTGAGCCGGATCCTGGCGGAACACTGGGGCCGCTTCGGCCGCCACTACTACTCCCGCCACGACTACGAGGCGATCCCCAGCGAGGCCGCCCACGGTCTGTACGGCCGGGTGAAGGCGATGCAGCCCTCGCTCGTGGGCCAGGTCTTCGCCGGCCGCACGATCACCACCGCCGACGATTTCGCCTACACCGACCCGGTGGACGGTTCGCTCACCAGCGGCCAGGGCCTGCGCCTGCTGCTCGACGACGGCAGCCGGGTGGTGCTGCGGTTGTCGGGCACCGGCACCCAGGGCGCCACCCTGCGGGTGTACCTGGAGAGCTATGTGCCCCCGAGCGGCAACCTGGCCCAGGATCCCCAGGCAGCCCTGGGCGATCTGATCACCGCCATCGACGCCCTGGCCGAGATCCGCAGCCGCACCGGCATGGAGAGACCGACGGTGATCACCTGAGGAAGCCGCTAAGGGCGATCTCGCCTGGCTGCCCGGGGGTGATACTCCGGCTCCGGGCAGGACACCTGCAGCTGGCGCACGGCTTCGATCGCCATGCCGGCCACCAGTCCGAAACCGGCCAGCAACACCAGGAGCCAGAACAGGGCCAGTTCGGAAATCTGGGCCGGGGTCCGGGCAACGATCCGGCGCAGCACCAGGGCCAGCCCCAGGCCCAGGGCGGCACCGATCAGGCCCACCAGCAGAATCTGGCGCCCCCGGAATCGGGGAGGTGGCGGCGGCTCAGCGGCTGGCAGTGGCTCGGGCATGGTGCAGGGGGCGAGGGTGGTCAGGAGGCCGGTTCAGCGGAGGACGCTGTGATCTGTTTGAGCACCACATAGAAGGCCGGAACCACCAACAGGGACAACACCGTGGCCACCAGGAGACCACCGAACACCACGGTGCCGAGCGAAGCCTGGCTGCGGGCTCCGGCACCGCTGGCCACCACCAGTGGCAGGAAGCCGAACAACGAGGAAATGGCCGTCATCAGAATCGGGCGGAAGCGGGAGTTCGCGGCCTCCCGCGCCGCCTCCAGCGGAGAGCAGCCCTCCTCCATCCGCTGGTTGGCCAGATCCACGATCAGGATGCCGTTCTTGGCCGCCAGACCAATCAGCATCACCAGGCCCACCTGGGCGTAGATATTGAGCACCTCCTGGCGCAGGGCCAGGAACATCAGCGCCCCGAGCATGGCCGTGGGCACCGTCATCAGAATGATCAACGGGTCGGTGTAGCTCTCGTACTGGGCGGCCAGCACTAGATACACCACCACGATGCCCAGGGCGAACACCACCACCGCCAGGGCACCGGCCTGGATCTCTTCGCGCGAGATCCCCGTCCAGTCGTAGCCGATCACCGGCTGGGCCATCTTCTGGAACAGCCCCTGGATGGTGTTGATCGCGTCGCCCGAGCTCACACCCGCCGCAGCCAGACCCTCCACCTTGATGCTGCGGAACAGGTTGAAGCGGGGGATCAGGGAAGGTCCGGACTGCTGCTGCACCTGGATGAATTCCGACAGCGGCACAGGTCTGCCCCCCCGGTCGTTGACGGTGAGAGCCGCCAGTTGGTCGGGTGTGGATCGCTTGTTGGCATCGGCCTGCACGAACACCCGCCGCACCCGACCCTCATCAAAGGTGTCGTTCACAAAAAAGCCGCCGATGTTGAGGCTGATGGCGCGCATCGCCGCCCCGTAGTCCACGTTGAGGGCCGCCAGCCGGTCGCGATCCACCGTGACCTGCAACTGGGGCGCCTCGGGCGAGAACTGGGTGAACACCCGCTGGAAGCGGCCGCTGGCGTTGGCCTCACCCACCAGCTGGTTGGCCACGGCGGCAAAATCGCCCAGACTCAGGGCACCGCTGCTCTGGTCGAGCAGCTGCAGCTCAAAGCCACCGCCGGTGCCGTAGCCGGGGATGGCCGGCGGCTCCACCACCACGATCCTGGCGTTCTGGATCGCTGGAAGCTTGGTGTTGAGGCGTCCCACGATGGCAGCCAGGCTCTGGTCGGCACCGGGACGGTCATCCCAGGTCTTGGTGCCGAAGAAAAAGATGCCCCGGTTGGGACTGTTGCCGTCCAGGCTGGCGCCACTGAACAGGGCAGCGCTCACGATGTCGGGCTCCGAGCGCAGCACTTCCGCCACCTGGGCATTCACCGCCCTGGTCTGGGCCAGGGGCTGGCCATCCGCCAGCTGCACGATGCCGATGGCATAGCCCTGGTCTTCGATCGGCACGAAGCCGGTGGGCATGGCGGTGAAGGCGTACCCGGTGAGCACCACCCCCGCCGCCAGGCCAGCCAGCACCAGCCGCCGGCGCTTCAGGCTCAGCTCCAGCAGAGACTCATACCCCGCCTGGACGCGGCCGTAGCCCCGGTAGAAGACGGCGAAGATCCAGGGGGTGGCCCAGCCGAACAGGGCACCGAGCAGGCCGAACAGGAGCACCGGCCAGGGATTGATCCCCGGCACCATCACCAGCGCCACCGCCAGGGCACCCAGGGCAAAGGGCAGCCGCAGCGGCAGCTTGGTGAGAAGGGAGAGGCCAAAGCCGATCACCACGCCCACCACCAGGGCAAACACCGCCTGCAGCGCACCGGTACCCCCCAAGAGCAGCCCGTAGATCAGGCCCACGAAACCACCGGAGATCGCATAGGTACGTCGACTGGGCGGGGCATCGTCCCGGGCCAGCAACAGGGCCGAGAGCATTGGGGAAAAGGTGAGGGCGTTGAAGGTGGAGATCGCCACCGAAAACAGGATGGTGGCGGCGAACTGCTGATAGATCGTGCCGGTGGCCCCGGGGAAAAACAGCACGGGCACAAACACCGCCAACAGCACCAGGGAGGTGGCGATCACCGCCCCGAACAGCCCATCCATGGTGGATCGGGCCGCATTGAGGGCCGAGAGTCCAGAGGCCTTCTTGGTGGCGGTGTCCTCCACCACGGTGATGGCGTCATCCACCACCAGACCGGTGGCCAGCACAAGCCCGAACAGGGTGAGCTGGTTGAGGGAGAAGCCCACCGCATTCACGAAGGCGAAGGTCCCTACCAGAGCCACCGGGATGGCGATCGCTGGCACCAACGTGGCTTTCCAATCCTGCAGGAAAATGAACAGCACCAGCACCACCAGCACCACCGCATCCCGCAGGGCACTGCTCACGCCCTGGATCGAGGCATTGATGAAATCGGTGTTGTCGTAGATCAATTCCATCGTCATGCCCACCGGCATCAGGGGCTCGAACTCGTCGAGCACCTGCTTCACCCCGCTGGAGACCTCCAGGGCATTGCTGCCGCTGAGCTGGTAGATGGCCATGCCCACGGAGGGAACACCACGCAGGTCGGTGGCCTCCACATCAAACGACTCACCCCCCAGGGTGACCCGACCCACATCCCGCAGGCGCAACAGCCCGCCATCGGCACTGGTGCGCAGGATCAGATTCTCGAAGTCCTCAATGCTGGTGAGCCGCCCCTGCAGCTGCACCGAGAGGGTGTATTGCTGGCCGGGAGGAGCGGGAGAACCGCCGATCTGGCCCGCCGGCACCAGGCGGTTCTGGCTGCGCACCGCCGCCACCACGTCGTCGGCGCTGAGCCGGTTGGCCGTGAGCCGCACCGGATCGAGCCAGAGGCGGTAGGCCAATTCCCGGTTGCCGAAATAGGTGAGGCTGCCCACCCCCGGCACCCGGCGGATGGCATCGGTGAGGTTCTGATCCAGCAGGCCGCTGATCGTCTCCACGCTGTAGGGATTGGCAGCGTCCTCACTGCTGAAATTGGCCACCAGCAGGATCGAGGTGGATGCCTGGTTCACGGTCACGCCCGCCTGGCGCACCTCCTCCGGCAGCCGGGGCTGGGCCAGGGATACCCGGTTCTGCACATTCACCTGGTTGATATCCCGGTTGCTGCCGCTGGCGAAGGCCACCGTGATGTTGCTGGTGCCGTCAGCGCCGCTGGTGGAGGTGATGAACTCCATGTTCTCCACCCCGTTGATCTGCTGCTCCAGCACACTCGTGACGCCCTGCTCCACGCTCACCGCGTCGGCACCCACATAGCGGGAGCGCACGTTCACCGTGGGCGGGGCAATATCGGGGAGGCTCTCAATCGGCAGCAGGGGCAGGGCGATCAACCCCGCAAACACCACCAGCAGGCTGCACACCGTGGTGAGCACGGGGCGGACGATGAAGCGATTGGACGGCGACATGGGGGACCTGCTCAGTTCACCTGCACAGGCGTGCCATGGCGCAAGTTCAACAGGTTCGTGGTGATCACCTGCTGGCCGGCCGTGAGTCCGCTGAGCACCGGGTAGCGGTTGTTCTGCAGCGGCCCCAGCTTCACCGGCACCTGCAGGGCGAAGCGCCCATCGGCCGGCAGCGCCGCCAGGCGCTCGGCAGTGAGTCGGCCGGGGTTGCTGCGCAGCTGGTCCAGACCACCCACCACGAACACGAAACTCTGGCCGGACACCTGGGTGACCGCGGCAAAGGGCACGGAGAGCTGCTGCTGCGACTCCAGCACCAGCCGGGTGCGGGTGCGCAGGCCCGTGCGCAGTTCACCGCGAGGATTGGGGAACTCGGCCTTCACCAGCAGCGACTGGGTGGAGGCCACCACCCCGGGGTCGATGGAGCGCACCTGACCCTCAGCGATCGGCGCGTTGCTCACGGGATCCATCAGCACCACGCTCTGGCCGAGTCGTACCCGCTCGGAGAACACGGCCGGCACATCCACCCGGGCCAGCAGGCGGTCGTTGCGGATGATCGAGGTGAAGGGGGCACCGGCCTGGAGCACGTCGCCCTGCTTCACCTGGAGGTCACCCACCACCCCGGCGATCGGCGCCTCGAGATCGCGGAACTGCAGATCGGCCTGGCGGGCCACCAGGGCCTGGCGGGAGGAGATGTACTGCTGACGCGCCTGGTCGCGGCGCAGGGCCGTATCCGCTCCGACCCGCGCCAGCTGCTCAAAGCGGGCATAGTTGATCCGATCGGTCTCGGTCTGGGCCCGCAGGGCTTCCACCTCGGCACGCAGCTGCACCTGGTCGAGCACGAGCAGGCGCTGGCCCTGCCGCACCACATCGCCCTGGCGCACCAGCAACTGCTCGATCCGACCCGAGGCCTGGGCCGCCAGTGCCACTTCATCGAGGGCCTCCAGGGTGCTCACCGTGTCCACGTTCTGGCTGAACGCCGCCGGCACGACGGCTGCGGCCTGGACAGGCACCGGACGCTGCACCGGCGGCGGTGGCTTGGATTGGCAGCCTGCTGCCGTCACCCCCAGCAGCAGGCTCAGGCCGAGCCCCCTCACCCAGGTTCGGCTGCGGAGTGCTTTCAACGGTGACGTCATCTCAGGGACGGGGCTCCTCGGAAGGCTCCTCAGCGGCGGGAAGCCAGCTCTGCTCAAGATGCATGATCGCCCCATGGAGGGAGGCACCAACCCGAGCGACAGCACGGTAGCCACCTGATGGCCGCCGGAATCATCCGGCCAAGCGATTGCTGACCGTTGCAGCCTGCCGAGGAGGCGTCAGATCTCCTCCGGTCCGTCCGGCTCGCCCAGCCGGGTGAGCGCCAGCTGGCGCATGGTCTCGCCCCAGGCCGCGCAGCTGGCGGCTCCGCTCACCACCAACAGGGCGCCCAGCAGGGGAAGCGGACGCAGCGGCTCCCCCGGGGTGCGGGCGGCGCGGTGCACGAGCAGCAGCAACACGCTGGCGGCAGCGGTGGCCAGACAGGCACTCAGCAGGATGCGACGGCGATCGATGCGGCGCTGGCGGCCCCGCCTGTATCCGGGTGGAGGGGGAAGCGGCATGGCTCGGATCAGGAAGGGGGTGACGGCTCGGGCTCAGGCGCCAGCGGGTCGGTGTCACCACTGGCCGGGAACCAGGCAGCCTCCAACTGCTTCATCAGCACATAGAAGGAGGGCACCACGAACAGGCTCAGGGCCGTCGCCACCAGCAGTCCGCCGAAGATCACGGCCCCCAGGGAACGCTGGCTGAGCGCGCCGGCCCCACTGGCGATCAGCAGGGGGAAGAAGCCCGCCAGGGCGGCCATGGCCGTCATCAGGATTGGCCGCAGGCGGGAACTGGCCGCACCGATCGCCGCCTCGCTGGCCGGCATGCCCCTCTCCATCCTCTGGTTCGCAAGGTCCACGATCAGGATTCCGTTCTTCGCCGCCAGACCGATCAGGGTCACGAGTCCCACCTGGGCGTACACGTTGTTCACCTGGCCGCGCAACACCAGGAAGCCCAAAGCTCCGAGCATGGCCAGGGGCACGGTCATCAGGATGACCAACGGGTCGATGTAGCTGCCGTACTGGGCCGAGAGCACCAGGTACACCACCACGATTCCCAGCGCGAACACCAACACCGCCAGGGAGCCGGCCTGCACTTCCGAGCGGGCGAGGGCCGACCAGTCGGAGCCGATGTTGCTGAGATTCAACTGGCGGAAGGTGGCCATCAGGCTGTCGATCGCCTGGCCACTGCTGCGGCCCACCGACTCCATCCCCTGGATGAGCACGGTGCGGTACAGATCGAAGTGGCTGATGATCGGTGGCGCGCTGTCCAGGCGCACCTGCACCACGTTGGCGAGCGGAATCAACCGGCCGCTGCGGTCCGGCACATAGAGATTGCCGAGCGAGGCCACCACCTCACGCTTGCTGCCCTCCGCCTGCACATACACCTGGCGGTACTGCTGGTTCTCGTAGGTCTGGTTCACGAAACTGCCGCCGTTGAAGGTGCCCAGCACCTCCATCGCCTGGCCGAAGTCGATGTCGAGGGACGCCATCCGGTCGCGGTTCACCTCCAGGCGCCACACCGGCGCGTCGCTCACGAACTGGGTGTAAAGGTTGCCGAAGTCGCCGGTGGCCTTAGCCGTGCCGATCAGCTTGCCGGCCATCTGGGAGAGGTCGGTGGGGCTGTAGCCGCCGTTGCTGAGGTCGTTGAACTGGAAGGAGATCCCCCCCTGGGCGCTGAATCCGGGCACGGCCGCGGGCGACTGGGCCAGCACCAGGGCACCGGGGATCGCATGGAACTGCTTGTTGAGCGCGGCGATGATCGCCTGGGCCGACTGCCCCGGGCCGGTGCGCTCATCGATGGGGCGCAGGCCGAAGAAGAACAGACCCTGGTTGAGCGAGCCGCCGTTGAAACCGGCTCCGCCCACGATTTCACCAGACACGATCTCCTCTTCCTTGGCCAGGATCGCCTGCACCTTCGAGGCCACCTCCATCGTGGCCTCGATCGAGGACTGGGGGGGCAGCTGGATGATGCCCAGGCCGTAGCCCTGGTCTTCCGTGGGCACAAAGCCGGTGGGGATGGCGGTGAAGGCCACCCCGGTGAGCACGACGCCACCAAGCAGGAACAGGGCCACCACACGGCGCAGGCGGATCACCTGGCGCAGAACGCGGCCGTAGGCCTGGGCCAGCCGGTCAAAACCGGCGTTGAAGGCGGTGAAGATCGGCATCAGGAACGTGCCCACCACGGCTCCCAGGGCCCCCAGCAGCAGGCTGGCGACCCAGCCGCCGGCCATCGCTCCATAGATGCCGCCGAACAAACCGCCGATCACGGTCCAGCGCACGCCACGGGGCTCGGTCTTGCCCCCACCCAGCAACAGGGCCGATTGCAGCGGCTTGCCGGTGATGGCATTGAAGGTGGACACCAGGATCGAAAACACGATAGTGAGCGCGAACTGGCGGTAGATCACCCCGGTCGCCCCCGGGAAGAAGGTCACCGGCACGAACACCGCCAGCAGCACCAGGGCCGTGGCCAGGATGGCGCCGGTGAGCTCCTTCATGGCATTGGAGGCAGCCTTGAAGGGGCGGTCGCCCGCCTCGATCCGGGCCGACACCGCCTCCACTACCACGATCGCGTCGTCCACCACCAGACCGGTGGCCAGGATGATCCCCAGCAGGGTGAGTTCGTTGATCGAGAAGCCGAACACCTTCACGAAGACCAACGCCCCCAGCAGGGCGATCGGCAGCGCCAGAGCCGGCACGGCAGTGGCCTTCCAGTCCTGCAGGAAGAGAAAAATGATCAGCAGCACCAGCACCACCGCATCGCGCAGGGCATCGAGGGCGCCCTCGATCGAAGCGTTGATGAAATCGGTCTGGTCGAACACCTTCTCCAGCACCACCCCCGGTGGCAGGGTGCTGCGGAAGGTGGTGAGCACCTCATCCACGGCCTTGGCGGTGCTGATGGCATTGCTGCCCGGCAGCTGGATCACACCGAAGCCCACGCAAGGGTGGCCGGTACGGGCATTGATGGCAGACTGATTGAAATTCTGGAAGGCATACTCTGCCCGGCCCACATCGCGAACGCGAATCAAGCCACCATCGGGACCCTTGGCCAGGATCACATCTTCAAATTCCTGCACCGTTTCCAGGTTTCCATTCACCAGGATTGGGAATGTGGTGCGGTTGGCAGCGGTTGAGGGCGGTCCACCAATGCTGCCGGCAATCACGATCTGGTTCTGGGATTGCAGAGCATCAACAACCGCATCGGCGCTGAGGTTGAAGCGGGCCAACCGCTGCGGATCCACCCAGATTCGAAAGGCGGGGTTGCTGGCGCCGAAGATGTTCACCTGGCCCACACCCTCGGCCCGGGTCAGCGGGTAATAGAGGTTGAGCTGCAGCAGACCATTGAGATATTCACGGCTGAACTGCCCCTCGCTGGAGGTGAGGTTGTACACCAGCAGATAACTGCTGGCCGTCTGCTGCACCGTCACCCCCTGGGCATTCACCTGGGGCGGCAACTGGGAGCTTGCGGTCTGCACCCTGTTGAGCACATTCACCTGATCAATATCAGGATTTGTACCCGCCTTGAAGTACACATTCACCTGGCTCGTGCCCTGGCTGGTGCTGAACGAGGTGATGTAGTCCATGCCAGGAGCACCGTTGATCTGCTCCTCCAGCGGGCCCGTCACGGCACTTTCCACAGTGAGCGCATCGGCACCGGGCAGGCTGGCATTCACCTGCACGGTGGGCGGCGCGATATTCGGCAGGTTCTCGATCGGCAGCAGCGGCAGGCTGATCAGGCCAGCCATCAGGATCAGGATGCTGCACACCGTGCTGAGCACGGGGCGTCGGATAAAGGTGTCGGAAAGACTCATGGAGCCGGAGTCCGTCCTGCGGGCGGCGCACCCGCTCCCAGGGCGGGAGAGGTGGCGGGTGGCGATGCGGCCTGCACCGACAGGCCGCTGCGAAGCTGGGCAAGATTGCCCACCACCACGGTGTCCGAAGCGCTGAGCCCCTCCAGCACGGGGTAGGCGCCGTTCTGCAGGGTGCCCAGCCGCACGGGCACCTGGACGGCCACCGGCAGGCTGGGCAGAGCCCCTGGCTCCATCGCCCGGCCCAGGCGGCGAATCGCCTCCTGCGGGCTCACCGCCAGGAACACAAAGGTCTTACCGGCCTGCAACAGCACCGCCTGCTGGGGAATCGCCAGCGCCCGCTGCTGGTCGAACACCAAGGTGGCGCTGACCCGCTCGTTGTTGCGCAGGGCGCCATCCGGATTGGCAAAGGCAGCCTTCACCAGCAGGGTCTGGCGATCCTTGTCGAGATCCGGCGCCACGAACACCACCTGCCCCGTGGCCCGCGGGCGCCGCGGATCCGGCCCCTTGAGAATCACCGGCAGCCCCGGACGCACCCGATCACTCAGCTCGCCCGGCACATCGATCCGCACCCAGAGCTTGCTGTTGTCCACCACGCTGGTCACCACTGCACCCGCCTGGATCACATCGCCGATCTTGAAATTGAGGCTCCCCACATAACCGGCAATCGGCGCCACCACGTTCTTGTAAGCCAGGGTGGCCCGGGAAGCTTTCAATTTGTCGCGGCTCTGGATGGCTTGCGTGACACGAAAGTCGCGCTCCTTGGTGGACACCGCCCCCTGTTCGTTCAGGAAGATATAGCGCTCAGCATTGATCAGGTCCTTGCGGGCTTCAGCCGCATCGGAGTCCACCTGGGCCCGCTGCTGCTCCTGATCCAGGCGGAACAGCAAGTCACCCGGTCGAACGATCTGGCCCTCGTTGACCGGCATCGCGGTGATGCGCCCGGCGATCTCGGAGGCCAGCCGGATCTCCCGGACGGCCTCCAGGGTGCTCTGGTAGTCGGCCGAGTCTTGGAACAGCAGGGGACGGGGCGTCACCAGCTGAACCTGGGGGGGCGTCGGCGCAGGCAGCTTGGCCTTGCTGCAGCCCCCCACCACGAGGGCCGCCATTCCACCGCAGAGCAGCGCAGGAAAGGCTTGAATGGAACCCACGGGTACCCACCGGCTAACGGGCAAGTTACTCAAAGGGGCGCTGTTGCCCAGGGGTTTCCAGGCAACCGGCTCACTTGCCGGCATTCGAACCGTGACGGATCTCTTCAGCCACCAACGGGCGGTGCACCTGCAGCGGCTGGCTCCCCTGGCCGATCGCCTGCGTCCCCGCAGCCTGGATGACTTCGTGGGCCAGGACGCCATTCTCGGTCCTGGGCGCCTGCTGCGGCGCGCGATCAGCGCCGACCGGGTGGGCAACCTGATCCTGCACGGGCCCCCAGGGGTGGGCAAGACCACCCTGGCCCGCATCATCGCCGGCTCCACCAGGGCCCACTTCAGCAGCCTCAACGCCGTGCTGGCCGGCGTCAAGGATCTGCGTGCCGAGGTGGAAGCCGCCCAGCAGCGGCTGGAGCGCCATGGCCTGCGCACGATCCTGTTCATCGACGAGGTGCATCGCTTCAACAGCGCCCAGCAGGACGCGCTGCTGCCCTGGGTGGAGAACGGCACCCTCACCCTGATCGGCGCCACCACCGAAAACCCCACCTTTGAGGTGAACAAGGCCCTGGTGAGCCGTTCCCGCCTGTTCCGGCTGCAGCCGCTGGAGCCGCCCCACCTGCACCAGCTGCTGGAGCGGGCCCTGCGCAACCCGGAGCAGGGCTATGGGGAACGGCGGGTGGAGCTCAGCCCCGAGGCGGCGGCCCACCTAGTGAATGTGGCCGGGGGCGATGCCCGCAGCCTGCTCAATGCCCTGGAGCTGGCCGTGGAGAGCACCGCGGCCAGCGCCGATGGGTTGATCCGCATCGACCTGGCCACTGCGGAGGAATCGATCCAGCAGCGGGCCGTGCTCTACGACAAGCAGGGTGACGCCCACTTCGACACGATCAGCGCCTTCATCAAATCGCTGCGGGGCAGCGATCCCGACGCAGCGCTGTTCTGGCTGGCCCGGATGGTGGAAGCCGGTGAGAACCCCCGCTTCATCTTCCGGCGCATGCTGATCGCCGCTGGCGAAGATGTGGGCCTGGCCGACCCCCAGGCGATCGTGGTGGTGGAGGCCTGCGCCGCCGCCTTCGAGCAGGTGGGCCTGCCGGAGGGGTTCTATCCCCTGGCCCAGGCCGCCCTCTACCTGGCCTGTGCGGAGAAAAGCAACAGCGTGCTCGGCTTTTTCGATGCGCTCAATAGCGTGCGGGCCACGGCCCGCCAGGAGGTGCCCTCCCACCTGCGCGACGCCAACCGCGACAGCAAGGTGTTTGGGGATGGGGTGGGCTACCGCTACCCCCATGCCTATGCCGACCACTGGGTGGCCCAGCAGTACCTGCCGCCCAGCCTGCAGGGGGAAGTGTTCTGGCAACCGGGGGGGCTGGGCTGGGAGGGGGCCCAGGGGCAGCGCCTGCAGCAGCGCCGGGCGGCCCAGCTGGCCGCGGCTGCGGAAACCGGCCTCGGCGGCGAAGGGTGGCTGAGCAGCGGTCCGGAGGACCCCCAGCTGGAGCGATGGCTGCAACGGCAGGCCGGTGCGGAGGGGGCCCGGCTGGACACTCTGCGCCAGCGGTTCTGGCAGGACGCCGGCTGGCGCCGCCACCACCGGGTGCTGCTGCTGGAGGCCCAGTCGCTGCTCTGGGCTCTGGATCCACTCCAGGCCACCCCCGAGGGGGGCGTGGTGATCACCGTGGCCGACCGCCCCACCAAGGAGCGGCTTGAGGCCCAGCTGCAGGTGCTCGATGGGCTGCGGCGCCCCCAGATCCTGGAGTGCGACCCCGGACAGCCGGCCCAGCTGGTCCGGGCCTGCGGCGAGCAGCGTTTCGAATGGATTGCGGCACGGCAGCCCTGGCGCGAGCAGTCGCCGGCGACGCTGGCGCGCTTGTGGGAGAGCCTGGCGCAGCTGCTTGCGCCGGACGGCCAGTGCCGGCTGCTCTTCAGTGCGCCCCGGCTCGGCCCCGCCGCTGGCCTGCTCCGCCACGGCGGCGCCCTCGTGGCGGAGCAGGCCGACGTCGCGCTGCTGCGGAGCGCTGCCCAGGCGGAGGCCAGCGGTCTGGCGGCCCCTCTGGAGCAGCGGCAGCGCTGGCAGCAGGCCGCCCAGGCCCAGGGCTGGCGATTCGAGCAGGACAGCTGGACGGAATCCCTCAGCCTCGAGCTGAACGGGACGGTGCTGGAGCGCTGGCTGGCACCGGGCAGTGCCTATCGCGCCCAGCTCACGGGTCTCGAGGCGGCCCAACGGGAGCGGCTCCTCGATCTGCTGCGACAGGCGCAGGGGCTGACCCTGCCCCAGGAGATCGAACACACCCGCCTGATCGCCCGCCGCTGAGGCCGGGATGCCAGCGCGCTCGGGCCACGCCGGCACCCACGGCGGCCCAGCCCCAGGGGCCGACCCGGCCCGTGAGACCCTCCGGCTCCAAACCCAGCCCCAGATGGCGCAACTGGCCGGTGCCATGGTCGAACTGCCAGTCCACCAGCTCGGCCGCCAGGCTGCTGCGACGACACTTGATGGCGGCCTCCTTGAGCAGCCAGCTGGTGAGCACGGCCTCCCGGCGCTGCTCCCCGGCCAGACGCAGCAGTTGGCGCACCTCCGCTTCGGGAAAAAACCGCCGCATCAGGCCATCGGCGGCCAGGGGCCTGGCGGCAACCTCCAGATCCACGCCGATGGGCGCGGCGGAGAGGGCCAGCAGCAGGCCCTCGCCACTGTGGCTGAGGCTGATCCAGGCCGGATCATCGCGCAACCGGGGCGGCTCCCCGGGCGGGCTGAGCAGGGGCACGGCCTGGGGTGGGCAGTGCCAGAGGCCGGCCAACCAGGCCCGCAGATGGGCCCGGCTGCAGCAGTAGTGCTGCCTCCGCGGCTGCGGTAGCTGCCGGCCCCAGCGCCATTCCTGGGGTGACAGGGCCGCAGCCGGCAGCGCCCGATCAAGGTCCAGATGGCCAAGCCAGAGCAGGGGGCGGATCAGCTGGGGCACGGCAACGGACATGGGCTGCTGCGGATAGGCTTCAGGCCCCCTTGTGCACTGGTGCCATGGCTCTGGAGATCGGTTCTGCGGCTCCGGACTTCACCCTCCCCGATCAGGACGGAACCCCCGTGAGCCTGTCAGCCCTGCGGGGGCAACGGGTGGTGATGTATTTCTACCCCAAGGACGACACCCCGGGCTGCACCAAGGAGGCCTGCAACTTCCGCGACCAGTGGGCGGCGTTTGCACAGCACGGCATCCAGGTGCTGGGGATCAGCAAGGACGACGGCGCCAGCCACCTGAAATTCGTGGCCAAGTACAACCTCCCGTTCACCCTGCTCACCGACCCCGAACCCTGCCCTGTGGCCACGGCCTACGAAAGCTATGGCCTGAAAAAGTTCATGGGGCGCGAATACATGGGGATGATGCGTCACACCTTCGTGGTGGACGGCGAGGGCAATCTGGAGCTGATCTATACCAAGGTGAAGGCCGAAACCATGGCCGACACGATCCTGGCCGACCTCAATCTCCAGGCTCCGGGCTGAGTTCCGCCAGCGCCTCCAGCGCCAGGCTGGGGTGGCAGGGGTGGTCCAGGGCCGCCGCCAGCCAGGGCCCATCACCGCCGGTGATCCACAGACGGCAGTCAGGCTGCTCGCACCGGGCCTCTCGCCAGGCCGCGGCCACGGCGGCCACCAGTCCCTGGCGCACACCGACCTCCATGGCGGCAGCCGTCTGGTGCGGCCAGGCGGTGAGCCCATCCACCGGCGGCGGTGCCGGACTGGAGGGGAGGGGAAGCTGGTGAATCTGGCCTGCCAACGCCCGCAGCTGCAGCCCCCGTCCTGCCTGAATCCGGCCACCGGCGAAGGCTCCGGCGCCATCCACCCGGGTGAGGCTGAGGGCCGTGCCGGCATCGGCCACCAGCACCGGGCCCTGGCTGAGCTGCCAGGCCCGCCAGCCCACCAGGGCCCGATCCACCCCTAGCCAGGGGGGAGCCTGCGCCAGGGGCACCCGCTCCAGCACCAGCCGGCGCCGGGGGTCCAACCAGGCCAGACCCGCCAGGGCACCAACGGCCGCCCAGCCCCGCAGGAACGAGCTCCGGCCGGCCAGGCAAGCCAGGTCCGGCGCAGCACTCCAGTAGCGCAGCTGCCCAGCCACCTCCCGGGCCCAGTGCCAGCGGCTGTTGCCGATCAGCAGCCAGTGCGGCTCGGGGCCGGAACCTGGTTCAGATTCCCTCACCCATCAACCCGGGCAGATGGATGCCGCATTCCTGCTTGAGGCCACCGAAGCGGGTGGCCCGGCCGGACACCGAGCCATCGTCCGGGGCACTGGAGTGCCAGTCGCCGACCGTGGAATAGCCCAGCTCGAACAGTGGATGCTGCGGCAGCTGGTGCTCCTGCATGTAGTAATACACGTCGCGGTTGGTCCAGTTGAGCAGGGGCCGCAGGGACCAGCGCTGCCGCACCGGGTCGAGCACCGTCATTGCCCGCCGGTGGTCCGTCTGGGTACCGCGCACGCCACTGGCCCAGCAAGTGGCCCCAAAGGAGGAGAGGGCACGGTCGAGGGGATCCACCTTGCGGATGCGGTGGTAGAGCTCCAGATCCTCCACCCGGCCGGTTTCCCACAGGCGCCCATGCAGCGCCTCCATCCGGGCAGGGCTGAGCTCGGCCTGGGCCACGTGGGGGACAAGACCAAGAAGGCCGGCCAGCTGCTGGGCGTAGCGGTAGGTCTCTGGGGGCAGGTAGCCCGTATCCACCCAGATCAGGGGGAGGGTGCAGCCCCGTTCCGCCTGCAGCTGGCTCACCAGATGGAGCAGCACGGCGGATTGGATGCCGAAGCTGGTGGTGATCACCAGGCCTTCGTCGAAGGCGTCCAGGGCCCAGCGCAAACGACCTGCCGCTCCCATCGAGCCGAGCAGATGGCGGGCCTGATCCAGGTCCCCGGATGGTCCCGAGGGATCGGCAGGCAGTGGCAGGGCCGAAGCAATCACCATCGGGCCATCATCGCCCCCCGCCCCTATCACTGGTTAGGGTCATGTCGGTGAATGGGTACGCGGCGACCATGACCTGCACCACGACGTCCGCCGAGACCCGCCCGGGGATCCACACCTGCCCGCTGCGGCAGTGGCGATGACCATCCCCGTACCCCCCAGCACTGCGCCGATCGTCATCGTGGGCGGCGGCTTTGGCGGCCTGTACACCGCCCTGGCCCTGGCCGAACAGCGCCAGCACCCGCCGCTGCTGCTGATCGAGCCCCATGCGGAGTTTCTGTTCCTGCCGCTGCTCTACGAGCTGCTCAGTGGCGAATTGCGCCGCTGGGAAATCGCCCCGCGCTACGACGCCCTTCTGGCGGGCCGGGGCATTGCCTGGCTGCGCGATTCGGTGGTTCAGATCGACAGCCGCAGCCACAGCCTCTTCACCGCCTCCGGGCGGGAACTCACCTACAGCCAGCTGGTGGTGGCCACCGGGGCACGACTGCAGAGCTTTGGCATCCCGGGGGTGATCGAACACGCCATCGGCTTCCGAAGCCTGGCTGACGTGGAGCGGCTGCAGCAGCTGGTGGCCCAACTGCGGGAGCAGCGCCAGCCCCTGCAGCGCCTGGCGATCGTGGGGGCGGGCCCCAGTGGGGTGGAGCTGGCCTGCAAGCTGGCCGACCTGCTGGCAGGCGCGGCGGTGGTGGAACTGATCGAGCAGGGGCCGATGCCCCTGGCCCAGGCGCGCGCGTTCAATCGGGAGCAGGCAAGCCTGGCGCTCCAGCGCCGCGATGTGCGCCTGCGCTGCAACTGCCGGGTGCTGGCGGTCGGCAACGACCAGATCTCGCTCCAGGGGCCCGCGGGAGAGGAGCGCCTGGCGGTGGCCGGGGTGGTGTGGACCGCCGGCCTCGATTTCGCTCCGCCGGCGATCCAACCAGCGCCGATCCAGGACAGCCGCGGCAGGCTGGCGGTGACCGAGCACCTGCAGCTAATCGGCCAGCCGGCCATCTTCGCCCTCGGAGACATCGCCGCACTCCAGGCAGGCGTCTCCCCCAACCTCGACCCCGCCAGCCTCGACCCCGCCGGCGACTCCCCCCCCTGGCCGGCCACCGCCCAGGTGGCCTTTCAACAGGCCACCTGCCTGGCCACCAACCTGATCCAGGCCCGGCGCCAGGGATCGCTGCAGGCTTTCCGATTCCAGGACCTGGGCGAGATGCTCAGCCTCGGCTGCGGCGAAGCCACCCTGGTGGGGGGCGGATTCACCCTGGCCGGCGCCGCCGCCTTCCAGCTGCGGCGCCTGGCCTACCTCAGCCGGCTGCCGGGTCGCTCCCACCAGCTGCGGGTGGCGGCGGGCTGGCTGGCGGACTGGTGATGGGCTCGAACCTGCTGCCCCCGCAGGGCCTGCTGCTGGATGCCATGGGCACCCTGATCGGCCTGAAGCACCCCGTGGGCCACACCTACGCCCGCCTCGCCCAGGCCCATGGTCTGGATCTCGATCCGGAGCGGATCGAGCGATGCTTCGGCCAGGCTTACCGCAGCGCACCTCCCCTGGCCTTCCCCGGGCTGGTGGGGGTGGAACTGCGCCAGGCAGAACTGGCCTGGTGGACGGAGCGGATCCACCAGAGCCTGAAGGGGGCCGGAGCCGAGACCATCCCCGAGACCCTGGCCGCGGACCTGTTCAAGCACTACGCCGATGGGGCTGCCTGGCAGGTGTACCCCGAGGTGGCCAGCCAGCTGCGGAAGTGGCACGGACAGGGCCTGAAGCTGGCGGTGGTGAGCAATTTCGACAGCCGCCTGCCGAGTCTGCTGGAGCAGCTCGGGCTGGCCAGCTGGTTCGGTGCGGTGGTGGTCTCCAGCAGCGCCGGATCGGCAAAGCCCGATCCAGCCCCCTACCAGCTGGCCCTGAGCCAGCTTCAGCTGGCGGCCCACCAGGCGTGGCACGTGGGCGACAGCCCCGAAGACCTGGCCGGGGCCACGGCGGCCGGGCTGCCCTGCATCCTGGTGCGACGTTCTTGAGGCAGGGCGTGCTGGCGGGCCGCACGGCGGGGCTGCGGCCGGCCCAGCGCCGCCGCCTGGAGCGGCTGTGCCACCGCCGCCATCCCGAAACCGGCCTGGCCGAGTGGCTCTGCCTGCAGCGCCTGGCCGATCTGAGCCGGGAGCTCGAACTGCCGCTCACCCTGGTGGTGGATGGCCGCGGCCTCTGCCGGCTGCTGTGGGTGGGGCCCCTGGAACAGTCGGGTCGGCTGCTGGAGGCGTTGCCCGGCTCCCAGCGGCGGCGGGGCAACGATCTGCGGCTGATCACCTGCTGCGGCCGCGGCAACCAGCTGGAGCCGCCCCAGATGGAAGGGGTGGTGGGGCTGGACCTGGACCCCAGCCTGTGGCTGCGCTACGCCGATCGACCGACGGCCAGTGGCTCCTGGCCCGCCCTGCTGCTCATCCCGGGCCGCAGTGCCTCCCCGGGGGACGCCCAGCCCGCCTGGGTGCCGCGGGAGAGCGGCGACCTGGCCGCCCTGTGCGACCATCCGCCCCTGGCGGCAGCACCGGCGGCCGCCGCCGACACGGCCCCTGCCGAGGGCTCCCGGACCGAGCGGGTGCTGCTGCTGGCCCTCACCCCCGGCGATCGGGCCCAGGCCCAACGGCAGATCGCCGAGCTGGAAGGCCTGGTGCGCAGTGCCGGAGCCCAGCCGGTGGGGGTGGTGGAACAGCGCCGCAGCCAGCCGGCTCCCCAGACCCTCTGGGGGGAGGGCAAGGTGGCCGAGGCGGCGCTGGAGGCCCGGCGGCTGGGTGCCAGCCTGGTGGTGACGGACCGGGAGCTGACGCCAGTGCAAGGGCGGAACCTCGAGCGCCTGCTGGATCTGCCGGTCACCGACCGCAGCGAACTGATCCTCGACATCTTTGCCCAGCGGGCCGGCAGTGCGGCGGGCCGGCTGCAGGTGGAACTGGCCCAGCTGCGCTACCGGCTGCCCCGGCTGCTCGGTCGGGGGCGCAGCCTGTCGCGCCAGGGCGGCGGCATCGGCACCCGGGGCCCGGGCGAAACCCAGCTGGAAAAAGATCGCCGGGCGATCGCCCGGCGCATTGAGCGGCTGCAGCGGGACGTCAAGCAGCTGGCAGCCCACCGGGCGCGCCTGCGACAGGGCCGCAGCGGACTGCGCCGTCTCGCCCTGGTGGGCTACACCAACGCCGGCAAGAGCTCCCTGCTCAACGCTCTCGGCAAGGGCCAGGGGCGCACCGCCGTGCTGGCGGAGAACAAGCTGTTCGCCACCCTCGATCCCACCACCCGCCGCATCGACCTGGCCGGCCCGGGCGCCGATTCTCCCCAGGCGCTGTTGCTCACCGACACGGTGGGATTCATCCGCGAATTGCCCCCCGCACTGCTGGAGGCCTTCCGCTCCACCCTGGAGGAAACCCTCTCCGCCGATGGCCTGCTGCTGGTGGTGGACCTCAGCGATCCCAACTGGCCGGAACAGCGGCGCACCGTGCACGCCATCCTCGACTCGCTCGACTGCCAGATCCCCAGGCGCCTGGTGGCCAACCAGATCGACCGCTGCCAGGCCGGCGAGATGGAGCGGGCCCGCAGCCTCGATGGCGATGCGCTGTTCGTGTCGGCGACTGCGGGCCTAGGACTGCAGCACCTGCGCCAGATGCTGCAGCAGTGGCCACGCCCCCCAGAGCCGCAGCAATAACCCACTTGAAAAGCGTTGAATCAGAGAAAGGCGCCGCCTAATCCTGATCAATACCAATGCACACCTTGGTTCAAGCGCGATCGGATTCCCAAGTCCGCGAGTGGCCTAAAGTGAATCGGTCTTGGTGCCTGCCATGAACGAACTCGCGCAGGGCCTGCAGGATCCCGGCGCCCGGATCAGTCTGCTCGCCCCCTCGCCGGGCCTGTTCCGGGCCGATGCTCCTGCTCGGATCAGGGCTCTGCTGCCACCCTCCTCCGCTACGGTGCCCGAAGGCACGCTCACCCCGATCGCCGGTTCCGTGAACCTGCTGGCCAGCCAGGTGGGCGAACAAGTGGGCTGCGACGCCTTCTTCGGGCTGTTCCGGCTTCAGCGGCATCGGCCTGGGGCTGTGGCTGGGCTGGAACGGCACCTTGTCGGTGGTGGCCACCGGCAGCCTGCGCCCGGGGAATCTGCTGCGGGCGATCCAACTCGACGTGATCCTGCTGCAGGGAGCCCTGCCTGGCCTCAGAGTGGCCCTGGGAACAACCGGCCTAACGGCCACCCTGGCAGGGGCTCCCATGCAGGGCATAACGGGCTGGCCGGTTTACGCTGGCCCACTGCTTGTGTTTCTGTTCTCCCCCCTGATCATCGAAGAGATCGGCGCTGCCCCAGCCGTCGCCGGGCTGATTCCGGTGGCGGACCAGTTGGCCGTGGAGCTGGGGCTGCCGGCCCAGGCCTTGGTCTATGCCGTGTTTTTGGGCGCGAGCCAGAGCTCTCTGAGCCCGATCGATACCGAATTTCTAGAGATCACCCGCCATGCCCCCCTCACGTTCGCCATGACGTCGATTGTGTCCCTGCCCATCTGCCGACACATCAACCTCTAGGGCCTCTCCCCACGGTTCGGCTCTCCGTTGCCGATGTGTCTGCCTGCCCCTGAAGGGGCAGGCCAAGCCGTTCCTCCGCCAGCTGAGCTGCAAGCGGAACATTTTTCTCTCCTGATCCCATTTCCACTTCCCCTGCCATGAGCATCCAACTCGGCGACACCGTGCCTGATTTCACCCAGGATTCCCAGCTCGGCTCGATCAACCTCTACGACTACGCCGGCGACAGCTGGGTGGTGCTGTTCTCCCACCCTGCCGACTACACCCCGGTGTGCACCACCGAACTCGGCGAGGTATCGCGCCTGCGCCCCGAATGGGAAAAGCGCAACGTCAAAACGATTGCCCTGAGCGTGGATTCGGCTGAAAGCCACAAGGGCTGGATCTGTGACATCAACGAGACCCAGAACACCACCGTCGACTACCCGATCCTGGCCGACGAAGACAAGAAGGTGAGTGACCTCTACGGCATGATCCACCCCAGCTCACTCAACAATCTCACGGTGCGCTCGGTGTTCATCATCGATCCCAACAAGAAGCTGCGTCTGCAGATCACCTATCCCGCCAGCACTGGCCGGAACTTCGATGAGATCCTGCGGGTGATCGATTCCCTGCAGCTCACCGATTACCACCAGGTGGCCACCCCCGTGAACTGGAAGGACGGCCAGGACTGCGTGGTGGTTCCCTCGATTCCCACCGAGGAAGCGCGCGGCAAGTTCCCCAAGGGCGTGACCGAAATCAAGCCCTACCTGCGCATGACCCCCCAGCCCAACAAGTGAGCTCGCCGAGCCCCTAAGCGAGCATGCCCCCGGCCCCGGCCGGGGGTTTTGCATGGCGGGCCCGACCCATCCAGCAACCCATGGCCAGAACACGAGGCAGCAGCCGCTGGCGCACCGGCACCACCGTGCTGGGGCTGATGAGTGGCACCAGTGCCGACGGGGTGGATGCGGTGCTGGCCTGGTTCCAGGGCAATCCGCGCAGACCCCGCTGGCGGATCCTGACCAGCAGCTTTCTGGCCTACCCGGAAGCGCTGCGGCAACAACTGATCGCCGCGGGGCAGGGGGCCCCCTGCAGCAGTGCCGGCTGGCTCGACCTGGCGGAGGCCGTCACCGAGCACCATGCCGCCGCAGCCCGCCAGTGTGATCCCAGGGGCCTGGCCGCACTGGTGGGTTGCCATGGCCAGACCGTGTGGCACCGGCCGCCGGCAGGGGGCCGGCGCGGCGCCAGCTGGCAGGTGCTGCAGGGCCCCCTGCTGGCCCAGTTGCTGCAACGCCCGGTGATCTTCGACTTCCGGGCCGCCGATCTGGCCCTCGGCGGCCAGGGTGCCCCGCTGGTGCCCCCCGCCGATGAGGCCCTGCTCGGGCGGGTGGCGGGCTGGCGGGCCCTGCTGAACCTCGGCGGCATCGCCAACATCACCCTGCTGCCGCCGGCCAGCGGTCCGGATCGCAGGCAGCCTGTGCGGGGCTGGGATTGCGGCCCCGCCAACACGCTGCTCGACCTGGCGGTGCATCGCTTCAGCCAGGGGGAACAGGGCTTTGATCGCGATGGCGCCTGGGCCGCCCGCGGGCGGCCCGATCAGCAGCAGATCGCCACCTGGCTGCAGGAGAGCTACTTCCGGCAGCCACCGCCGAAATCCACCGGCCGAGAACTGTTCGGCGGCGCCGACCTGGACCGCCGGCTGGCCGAGCTGGAGCAGGCCGCGCGCCGGCGGGGAGCCGAGCTGGAACCGGCCGACGCCCTGGCCAGCCTCACCGCCCTCAGCGCCGCGGCCGTGGCCCAGGACCTCAGCCATGGAGTGCGGCCCGTGGAAGTGCTGGTGGCGGGGGGCGGCTGCCGCAACCGCACCCTGCTGGCCGAACTGGCCCGGCGCTGCCACGGCATGGCCGTGCGACCGCTGGCGGAGCTGGGCATCGCCGACAACCAGCGCGAGGCCCTTGCCTTCGCCCTGCTGGCCTGGTGGCATCAGCAGTCCCATCCCGGCAACGCGCCCAGCGTCACCGGCGCACGGCAGGCATGCCGGCTGGGCGTGAGGGCCGATCCGGCCGAGCCCAGCCTCTGAGCCGGGCCTGGGGCTGGGGCCGCTCAGTCGGGCCGCTGCAGGCGCAGCCTTCGGGGCGCCCCGCGCAGGCGACGTGGACCCTGGTTTTCCTGCCGTTCGAGTTGCCGCCTGAAGCGATCAGCTCCGCCCAGGCCAGGGGGCTCCGAGGCGGCCTGCTGCCTCTGCTGGCGCTCAAGCCGCTCCACCCCCTGCTGGATCAGCACCCGGGCCATGTTGCTCACGGTGCGCGCCTCGGCATCGGCCAGCAGGGCCAACCGCCCGCAGAGATCCTCAGGAAGCACCACCTGAATCCTGGGGGACTTGGGCCGGCCGCTGGAGGAGGTTTGGCGGGTGGCCACAGCTGCGGAGCGCGAGGGTGAGGGCGAGATGCCGTGCAGAAGCTAGGTGGATCCCGCCGTCAGGGATGCCCTTTCCTACACACGAGTGTACGGTGATGCACACGGGTAGTATCCATGCCTAAACTTTGGATATGTCATCCGTTCAGCCCCTGAGGCCGGAGGCCAGACCATGCCCAGAAGCCGTGAGCGCAGCACAGCCGAACGCAGCGACGTCCTGGTGTCGGCGGTGATCAGCACCTACCTGCTCACCCACCTGCACCACGTGCTGCAACGGGCCGAATACGGGGCCCAACAGGAAGGACGCACGGCCCTTGCCGCCAACTACGCCCAGCTGCGCAAGGTGCTCTGCCTGGATGCTCGCAGCATGGAGGACGCCTCGGCCTGTGGCAATCCGGTAAGCGACTCGCCCAAGGCCGCCTGAGCCCCACCGCGCTCATCCGATTTGTGTCTGGCCCATGGCCGGCCCACGGCTGCGCCCATAGGGTCGGATCATCCCCCTGGTTGACTTCCTCTCCCAGCAAGCCGATGAACGATGCCTTTCCCGCGGCGGCAGAGGCCGCTGATGCCAGCAGCCCCACCGGCCATGCCGCCGAGCTCTACGCCCGCATCAGTGTCGATGCGGAGCTCACCCAGACCCTGTTCCGGCAAGCACTGCAGGATCCCTCAGGAGCCCTGGATCACATCGTGGCCCTCGGCCAGGAGCTCAACCTGCCCGTGACCCGGGACGAGGTTCGAAGCCACGTGGCTTCCCTCGACGATCCGGCCAGCAAGCAGTGGTTGCTCAAGGCTCGCGGCGGACTGTGACGGCGTGGCCAGGGGAGGGCTGAGGCTGCGGCGCTGCCGCTGGTCGGCTCCTCCCCCCTGGGCCCAGCTGAAGAACAGCCAATAGCTCACGATCGCCAGCCCCGCCGCCACCACCAGGGCAGCCACCTGCTCCAGGCGCTTGATCATGGCGCGACCAGCTGCAACTGTCCGGAGTCTGCCGGACTGGGCAGCGTCCGGCTGAAGGGTTCACCCACCGGCAGGGATGATGAGAGTGGCCGCCCGGCGGTCGTCCCGCAGCCCCCGCCCTCCACCGTGCTCCGACTCGAACGCATCGGCAAGATCTACCCCACCGGGGAGGTGCTGCGCGATGTCACCTGGGAGGTGAAGGCGGGCGATCGCATCGGCCTGGTGGGGGTGAACGGGGCCGGGAAATCCACCCAGATGCGGATCATCGCTGGCCTGGAGGAGCCCAGCAGCGGCACGGTGGTGAAGCAGGGCTCGCCGCGCATCGCCTACCTGCAGCAGGAATTTGACGTCGACCCGGCGCGCACCGTGCGCGAGGAGCTGTTCCAGGCCTTCGGTGAGGCGGCCGCCGTGCTCATCCGCAAGCACGCGGTGGAGCATGAGATGGCCGGCGAGAAGGCCGCCAGCGATCCCGACCACCTTGAAGAACTGATCCACGAGCTGGGCCGGCTGCACGAGCGCTTCGAGGCCCTGCACGGCTACGAGCTCGACGCCCGCATCGACAAACTGCTGCCCACGATCGGCTTCACGCCGGAAGGGGCGGAGCAGCTGGTGGCCGACTACTCGGGCGGCTGGCAGATGCGCATCGCCCTGGGCAAGATCCTGCTGCAGGAACCGGATCTGCTGCTGCTCGACGAGCCCACCAACCACCTGGATGTGGAGACGATCCAGTGGCTGGAGGGCTACCTGTTGGAGCAGAGCGCCGCCATCGTGGTGATCAGCCACGACCGCACCTTTCTGGATCGGGTATGCACCCAGATCGTGGAAACCGAGCGGGGCGTCGCCCGCACTTATCTGGGCAACTACAGCCAGCACCTGGAGCAAAAGGCCCTCGAACGCGAGGCCAGCCAGGCCGCCTTTGATCGCCAGCAGAAGGAACTCAGCGCCCAGCAGGCCTACATCGACCGCTTCCGCGCCAGCGCCACCCGCTCCACCCAGGCCAAGAGCCGCGAGAAGCTGCTGGAGAAGGTGGAGCGGATTGAGGCGCCGATCGAGAGCGTGGGCGGCCCCCGCTTCCACTTCCCTGAGGCGCCCCGCTCCGGCCGGGTGGTGGCCGAGGTGAAGGATCTCAGCCTCAGCTACGGGGAGCAGATCCTGTTCCTCGGCGCCGAACTGGAGGTGGAACGGGGTGACCGGATCGCCTTCGTGGGTCCCAACGGGGCTGGCAAGTCCACCCTGCTGCGCCTGATCATGGGGATCGAACAACCCGATGAAGGACACGCCGGCCTGGGTGAGCACAACGTGATCGCCGGCTACTTCGAACAAAACCAGGCCGAGGCCCTTGATCTCTCCAAAACGGTGATCGACACGATCTTCGAAGTGGTGCCCGACTGGACCCAGACCCAGGTGCGCTCGCTGCTGGGCAGCTTCTGCTTCTCCAATGAGAGCGTGTTCAAGGAGGCCGGCAAGCTGAGCGGCGGCGAGAAAGCGCGCCTGGCCCTGGCCCTGATGCTGCTGAAGCCCTGCAACCTGCTGGTGCTGGATGAGCCCACCAACCACCTCGACATCCCCGCCAAGCAGATGCTGGAGGACGCCCTGATCGCCTACGAGGGGGCGGCCCTGCTGGTAAGCCACGACCGCTATTTCATCGCCCGGGTGGCCAACCGCATCGTGGAGCTGCGGGACGGGGAGCTGGTGCTCTATCGCGGCGACTACGCCTACTACCTGGAGAAGAAGGAAGAGGAGGCGCAAGCCGCCCTGGCTGCCGCCGAGGCCGAAGCTCGGGCCGCCAAGCAGGCCGCCAATCGGGCCAAGCAGAAGGGCAAGCAGAAGGCCAAGTAGGCCTAGCGGCCACCCAGGAGCTCGGAGCCCGGCGCCCGAGCCGCCGCCAGCAATCGAACACAACCCCGAGGACCGGTCACAACCGCTACGCAACATCCTGAAACAGTTTGTAGCGTTACCGGATCATGAACGTTGGTTGCACCCCATGACCGAACCCCTTGCCCTAAGCCTCGGCCAGCAATTCGAGCTCGAGAGGATGAGCCGGGCCATCGATGAAACCGGCGACCTTACGGCCCTCCGGGGTATCGCCAAGCAACTGCTCCAGGCCTGGCAAAGTCAGAAGGCCGCCACCCAGTGGGTGATGCGCCAGCAGCTGGGGAGCGCGCCCCACCTGGCCCAGAGCCTGGCGGGGCCGAGCCAGGAATCCTGAGCGCTCAGCTGCCGCCGATGGCCACGGGCACCAGGGTGACCTGAACGGTCTGCCCGGCCCGGTTGAGAGTGAGCTTGAGGGTGCCCCCCACCCCCGCTTTCTCCACGGCGGCAATCAGCTCGGAGGGTTGCACCAAGGGCTCGCCATTGGCAGACACCACCACGTCGCCCTGGCGCAAACCGGCCCGCTGGGCTGGCCCCCCGGCCACCACGGACACCACCCGCACCCCCCGGCTCACCCCGGTGCCATCCCCGGGCCGCACGATGTCCATGCCGATGCCGATCATCGGATGCCGCACCCGGCCTGTGGCCACCAGCTGACGGGCGATCTCCCGGGCCCTGTTGATCGGGATGGCGAAGCCCAGTCCCGCACCCGGGCCCGTGCGCACCAGGGTATTGATCCCAATCACCTCCCCTTCCGCATTCAGGAGAGGCCCTCCCGAGTTGCCGGGGTTGATGGCGGCGTCGGTCTGGATCAGGTCGAGACGCTTGTCGGTGATGCCGAGCTTGGCGGCATTGCGGTTGAGGTTGCTGATGATCCCCATGGTCACCGTGTTGTCGAGACCGAAGGGATTGCCCACCGCAATGGCCCACTCACCCACCTCCAGCTTGTCTGAGTTACCCAGGGGAGCCACCGGCCAGGGCCCCTTGCCCTCCAACCGCACCACCGCGAGGTCAGTCAGCTTGTCCATGCCCACCACGGTGCCGGCAATGCGGCGGCCGTCCTGCATGCCCACGGTGACCCGGTCGGTGCTCTCCACCACATGGGCGTTGGTGAGCACCAGGCCATCGGCCTGAAACACAAAGCCGCTGCCGGTGCCCCGCTCGGTGCGCGGCACCGGCCGAGGCTGGGCGCCCTGGGACGGCAACCCGAAGAACTGGCGGAACAGGGGATCGTTGAGCAACGAACTGGGCACACTGCGCTGGCCGCCGGCCACCGCCACGGTGCGCTCCGTATCGATGGTCACCACGGCTGGTCCAGCCCGCCGCACCGCCGCAGCAACGAACGACTGGCTACCCAGGCCGGCGGCAGCCTTGGGGGATGCCATTGCGGGAGACAGGGGCTGGCCGATCTCCGCCAGCGCCAGGGGGAACAGCACCAGCGAGGAGGCCACCGCCCGCTTCAAGCTGTGGCAGGCGGTGGCATAACGGATGTGCATACAGCGGACCGCGGAATTTGTCGACCGTAAACACGGAGCCGGGACGGCGACAGGCCGGTTGACCGCCCCCGGCACCGGCCCCTGGATCGCCTCCCCTGCGCAAGCAGAGAGGAAACCCAAGCATCTGGCCGCCAGCCCGCCTAGGCTTTACAAAGATTTGTTTACAAAATGGACACCTCCCGCCTGCTGCTGGCCTTTCTGGCCTTCGGCGCTGCCTGCACCACCCTCTGGGCCTGGTTGCTGGCCACCAGCGCTACCGATCGTGGGTCGGCCGGGCAATGATGGAACCATCAGCCACCCCATCACCTCCCACCCCTGCGGGACTGAGGCCATGAACCCCTTGCTCTCCCAGATTTTTCCGATCCTCTACGGCGCCTGTTTCCTCGCCCTGCTCTGGCAGGCATTCCGGGTGATGGGCCGGGGCTTCAACGCCGTGCAGGCCCCGGCGGAGGGCTCCGCCCAGGCCCTGCGCAACCGCACCAGCGGCGACCGCACCGGCCAGGTCACCATCCACCCGGAGCTGCTTGACGCCGATGGCCAGCTCACCCAGGAAGACCTGCTCACCGTGCGCTTCGGCAGCAACGGCGAGAGCTCGGCACCCCGGGTACCCCCTGCTGAATAGGCTCACTGCTGAGTCCGTGAATTCAGGGAGAACACCGGCATTGGATCAACGCACGCGCATCGTGGGAGCAGTCCTGCGCAATCTCAAGCTGCCGCCCCGGTTCCGCCTGCGGTTGATCAAGGAGGATCCGGTGCGCCTGGAGCTCAGTCTCACCCCCGCCTACGGCAAGGATGCCGTGCTCGTGGGACTGCTCGAGTCGCAGGATCTGGTCACCCGCCGCGATCGGGAGGGTCGGATCCCCCGCGATCTGCAGGGAACCTGGGACTGGACGGTTCGTCACGGCAAGGTGAGCACCGGGGGCTGGAATCCCTACCTGAAGGAAGCCCTGCAGACGATGTTTGAAACCGGGCTTCCCGCCATCGTGTACGAGGAGCTCACCGGTGAGGATTACCACCCGGTGGATGGGGTGCGGCACGTGCGCTGAGCCTCCTGGGCCCCACGCACCACGCAGCTGCCACCGCAATGGCCCCGGCTCTGCCGATCGACGCTCTGCTGGCCGGGCTAGCTGACCAGGTGGCGGCCCCTGGGGCGACCCTGCTGCTCCAGGCTCCCCCCGGCGCCGGCAAGACCACCCGGGTGCCGTGGGCCGTGCAGCAACGGCTGGCAGGACGGGTGTGGATGCTGGAGCCGCGGCGGATTGCGGCCCGCAGCGCCGCCCAGCGCATCGCCGCCGAGTGCGGCGAGCCCCTGGGGGGCCTGGTGGGCTACAGCGTGCGCCTGGAACGGCGCAGCAGTGGCGCCACCCGCCTCGAGGTGCTCACCCCGGGGGTGTTTCTGAGGCGTCTTCAGGCCGACCCCGCCCTGGAGGGGGTGGACTGCCTCATCTTCGACGAGTTCCACGAGCGGCAGGCGGAGGTGGATCTGGCCCTGGCGCTGGTGCGCCAGGCGCGCTCCCTGCTGCGGCCAGACCTTCGCCTCATCGTGATGTCAGCCACCCTGGCCCTGGCACCACTGGCCGAGCAGATCCCCGAAGCCACCCTGTTGTGCAGCGAGGGCCGCAGCTTTCCCGTGGCCCTTCTCCACCAGCCCCCCCGGGGCAGCGAGCGCCTGCAGGATCAGGTGGTCCGTGCCCTCGAACAGCACTGGCTGGATCGCTACCAGCCAGAAGAAACGGCCCTGGTGTTCCTGCCGGGTCTGCGGGAGATCCAGGCCTGCGCGCGGGCGATCCAGGGCTGCAGCTGGGCTGCGGACTTCGATCTGGTGGAGCTGCACGGCAACCTGGCCCTGGCCCAGCAAGCCCGGGCCGTGACGCCGGCGCGGGGAGGCAGACCCCGGGTGGTGCTGGCCACCAGCCTGGCCGAGAGCTCGCTCACCATCGCCGGGGTGACGCTGGTGGTGGACAGTGGCCTGCGCCGCTGCAGCCGCTACGACCCGGCGCGGGGGCTCAACGGTCTGGTCACCGTGCCCGCCAGCCAGGCCAGTGCGGAGCAGCGGGCGGGGCGGGCGGGACGGCTCGGGCCCGGCCGTTGTGTGCGGCTCTGGTCGCCAGCAGAGCAGCAGAGGCGCCCTGCCCACGATCGACCCGAATTGCTGGAGTGCGACCCCCTGCCGCTGGCACTGCAACTGGCGGAGTGGGGCGATCCCCTGGCGCGGGATCTGGACTGGCTTGACGCCCCTCCGGAAGCCAGCCTGCAGGAAGCGCGCAGCGCGCTGATCCAGCTGGGGGCAGTGGAATCCGGGGGCCCGGGGACTCTCACCAGGGCGGGGCGAGCTATGGCAGCCCTAGGACTCCACCCACGCCTGGCACGCATGCTGCTCGCTGGCCAACAGAGCGGCCAAGCCCAACTGGCCTGCGAGCTGGCCGTACTGCTCAGCGAGCGGGACCCCCTCAGCCAGCAGCAGGCGGGCGCAGACCTCGGCCTTCGCCTCGACTGGCTGCGGCGCCAATCCCCGAGCCACCCGATGCAGCAGCAGCGGCAACAGTGGCTGCGGCAGCTGGCCGGCCTTAGCAGACAGGAGGAAGCCGGCGAGCCCACGCCGAGCACCGCAGAGCAGGAGGCCATGGCCCTGCTGGTGGCCCAGGCATTCCCCGAGCGGCTGGCCCTGGTCCGCCCCGGCCAGCGTCACCGCTACCTGCTGCGCAGCGGCACCGGGGCGATCCTGCACCCCCAGGACCCCCTGGGCGGCACCCAGGCCCTGGCCGTGGCCAGCCTCGATGGCGCCGGCCTGGACGCCCGGATCCAGCTGGCCGTGCCCCTGCCCCTGGTCACCCTGCAGGGCTGGGCCGCTGCCGAAGGCGGCGAGGAGCTGGCAGCCCGCTGGGACGCAGAGGCCGGACGGGTGCGCTGTGAACGCAGCCTGCGGCTGGGGGCACTCGTACTGGAGCGGCGACCCTGGCCCGAAGCCGCTCCTGAACAGGTGCGGGCAGCGCTGCTGGAGGGCCTGCGGCAGCACGGGCTGGCGGCGCTCCCCTGGCAGCCGGCCAGCCGCCAGCTGCAGCAGCGGCTGGTGCTGGCCCATCGGCACCTGGGGGATCCCTGGCCGGATCGCAGCGATCCAGCCCTGCTGCTCGAGCTGGAGGCGTGGCTGGGCCCCTGGATCCACCACGCCTCCAGCCTCAGCGATCTGCGGGATCTCCACCTGGAGGCTGCCCTCTGGGGCGCCCTGGATGGACCACACCGCCAAACCTTGGAGAGGCTGCTGCCGCAGCACCTGGCGGTGCCCTCGGGCCGGCGGGTGCCGCTCGACTACAGCAGCGGTGAACCAGTGCTGGCGGTGAAACTGCAGGAGCTGTTCGGTTGTCGGCACACACCCCAGCTGCTGGAGGGCCGGCTGCGGGTGACGCTCCACCTGCTCAATCCCGCCGGGCGCCCAGCGGCGATCACCCAGGACCTGGCGGGCTTCTGGGCTGGGAGCTACCGGGAGGTGCGCCGCGAACTGCGGGGCCGCTACCCGAAGCACCCCTGGCCGGAAGATGGCGCCACCGCCACTCCTACGGCCTACACCAAGGCACGCCAACGGCTGGCCGGCAGCTGACCCTCGCCGGGCTGGGCCACACTGGGGGACGGGCTGCCGCACCCAATCGTCCAGCCGTTGCACCCTTGACCCTGGCCGAGCTCGATCCCCTGCAGCTGCCCCGCTACAGCGTCAGCAGCCTGAATACGGCGGTGGCCAGTCTGCTGGAGCGGGGCTTTGCACCCCGCTTTCTGCTGGAGGCCACCGTGAGCAGGCCCCAGCTCAAGAAGGGTCACCTCTGGATGAACCTGGTGGATGGGCAGGCGTCGGTGTCGGCGGTGGTCTGGGCCTCCCAGGTGCCCAAGCTGGCCTTCCTCCCCAGCGATGGCGACGGCGTGCTGGTGGTGGGCAAGTTGAACTTCTGGTCGGCCCGGGCCAGCCTCAACGTGCAGGTGCTCGACCTGCGCCCGAGCCTCAGCAGCGTGCTGCGCCGCTTCGAGCGGGTGCGCCAGCAACTGGAGCCGGAAGGGCTGTTCCTCCCTGAGCGCAAACGTCCCCTGCCGGTGGGCCCGGGCCGCATTGCCCTGCTCACCAGCGTGCCCAGCTCGGCCCTGGCGGACATGCTGCGCACGGCGCGGGAACGGTGGCCGGCCACGGCCATCCTGCTGGTGCCCATCCCCGTACAGGGGGCCGTGGAAGAACAGATCTGCAGGGCCCTGGAGCGGGTCGGAACCGCCGCCAGCCATCTGGGTGTGGAGGCGATCGTGCTGGCCAGGGGTGGGGGAAGCCGCGAGGATCTCAGCGTGTTCGACGGCGAAGCTCTGGCTCGCCGCATTGCCGCCTCGCCCGTTCCGGTGGTGTGTGGCATCGGGCATGAGGACGACATCACCATCGCCGATCTGGTGGCGGACCACCGGGCCGCCACCCCCACGGCTGCCCTTGTGGCTCTGCTGCCCGAGCGCGAGCAGATGGTTCTCACCCTGCGGCAGCTGCGGCGACACTTGGCCCAGCTGGTGGTGCTGCGCCTGCAGGGTGAGCGTCAACGGCTGGCGCAGCGGAAGGAACGCCTGCTGGGGTTGCACCCCAGTGATCAGCTAGGCCGGCGACGCAGCGATCTGGAGCAGGCCCGGCGCCTGTTGCAGGCTCTTTCCCCGCACCATCTGCTGGAACGGGGCTTCGCGCTGGTGCACCGAGGCGATGGATGCCTGGTGCGGCGGGTGGAGGATCTCGACCCCGGCCTGCCGATCACGATCAGCCTGGCAAATGGAGAGGCGGAGGCGCTGGTGCAACGGCGCCTCGTCCGGCCGGCAGTTCAGCGAGAATGAGCACCCACTGCCTTGATCCGGCCGCCCATGGCCCGAAACCGCCGTCAGGATCCCCCACCCGCCGAGGAGCCTGGCGCGACAGCAACAGACCTCAGCTACAACCAGGCCCGGGCTGCCCTCGAGTTGGTGCTGGCTGAATTGCAGGCCAGCGACCTGGACGTGGAGGCGATGGCCGGCCTCTATCAGCGGGGCCGCACCTACGCCCACCGCTGTGAGGCAATCCTCGACCAGGTGGAGCAGGAGGTGCTGATCTGGGACGACCTGGCCAGCCCCGACGCTTCGCCCGTGCGTTATGAAACGGATTCAGCCCCCGGCTGAGCCGTGCCAGCCCCCCTGCCTTCGATGACCGTCACCCCCCCGGCCCCGCCCCAGCCAGCTTCTGAGCGGTCTGCCCGGTGGCTTCAGACCCTGTACCTCATCCTGGCCATCGCCGGTGCCCTGTGGCCCTGGCTCGCCAATGTGGACTTCATCCAGGCCTACGGCACCGCAGGGAATCTGGGCTTGTTCGTGCAACTGGCCAATGCCAATCCTGCGGCCAGTTCGCTCTCGCGCGACCTCGCCATCGGAGCCACAGCCGTGGTGATCTGGATGGTGAGTGAAAGCCGCCGGCTGCAGATGCGGGGCCTGGGCTGGGTGCTGCTCAGTTGCGTCACCGTGGCCTTTGCCTGTGGCGCTCCGCTGTTTCTCTACCTGCGGGAGCGAAGGCTGGCCGAATTGGCCCGGTCCACCCCTCCCATTCCTCCACTCACGGATGCTCCTGCCGGCTGAATGCCCCTCAACCGCACAGCGGACCAACGCCTGTCGCGGATCAATCCTGCTCCGGCAGCACCTCCACATCAATCGTGGCCTTGCTGGCGTCCAGATCGGTGGCCCCCGCGGGGCCCTCCGGGAAGAGGTCGTAGGGGGCCCCACAGGCGGGGCATTGCTCCACCCCGATGGCGCGGAAGCCACACACGGAACAGGTGCGGGCGCGACGCTGGAGCAGTTGCCAGCCCACGAACCCGGCCACTCCGAACAGCAGGGGCAGCAGCAACAGCGTGAGGGTGATGCCGCCGATCAGATCCAGCAACACACGCCCCGCAGGGCTGGGCGCCAGCAGGAGCAACAGCGCCAGCAGGATCCAGAACCAGGGGATAGAACGGGGCATCAGCGCAGGGGAGGCTCCTCCACCATCCTGGTGGATCTGAACTGGCCAGGCTTTCGGCAGGCCAGACAAAGGCACTGGGCGTAGTAGATCAACACCCCGATCAACCAGATCCACAGGGTGAACAGCAGCACGGCACCCACCACCCCATAGGCCTGAAAACGCAGACCAAGTGCGGGGAGGAGCCTGGTGAGAGCAAGGTTGAGCACGTGGATGGTCAGGCCGAGACACACGGCACCGGGCAGAAATGTGCGCCAAGGCAGGGGCAGAGAAGGGAGCGTCTTCAGCAGTACCAGCGAGGCGCCGATCGCCAGCCCAAGGGAAATCGGCACCACCAGCAGGGGCGACAGAAACCACTCCTTCAGGGGGCTTAGCACGGGGAAACGACCACGCACCAGCACCTGGTCCACGGTGATGAACAGCCCCCCCACCAGCACCCAGGCCAGGGCCTTGCAGCGCAGGCGCACGAATCGCCAAACCATGGCCCGTCTGGACCGCCGTCGGGAGGAAGCCCAGGGCCTCTGAAACCAAAGGCGGTCAGCTCCCCGCTGCAGGGTGAGATAAGCATTCGATGCCGTGAGGGCCAGGATCACCACGCCCACAAAACCGGCTCCCAGGCCCTGCTGCAGAAAGCGGTCGAGGCCGGCTTCCACCACCGGCACGGCACCAGCAGGCACCACACCTGTGATGAGCTCCAACACGCGCTCCTGCAGGGACTCTGCACGGCCCAGCAGGGCGGAGGCGATCGAAAGGGCAATGAGGCAGAGCGGAAAAATCGACTGGAGCCCGTGATATGCAAAAGCGGCACTCAGATCCACGCAGTCATGGCGAAGCCAGAGGCGATAGGCCCGCCAGAACACTGTGAGCCACCTCTGCCGCCAAACACGCATCGAAGGCCCCACGCTCCCTATGCCTGAAGGGAGCGTAGGTGGCCCTCCCTACCACAAGGGGCGGCACGGATAACTGAACAAAAAATTCCAATAAAAAAGCCACCCCGTGGGTGGCATTCTGCTGTCGGCAGCCGCCTGCTCACGCAGACAGTCTGTCTGAAAACAGCATCAGAAAAAGAATAGTTTATCCTGGCATCGACCTATTTTCTCAGGGGGCTACCCCCCAACTATCGTCG
>CALRKN020000012.1:0-112095 GCA_943368005.1 Bradyrhizobium ivorense
CTCAGCGAGTACCACTGCTGCATCAGGTGGATCCGCAGCATGGTGGCCAGCGGGTAGGGCGGCCGGCCGCCTTTGCTGCCGGTCTTGGGGTAGTGGGGCTCGATCAATTCGATCAGGGCTCCCCAGGGCACCACCTGGTCCATCTCAGCTAGGAACTTCTCGCGCTTGGTGCGCTTCTTGGCGGTGGTCTGCTCGAAATCGCCAAATCCCAGCTGCTTACCGCCCATAGCCCCAGTCCAGGCCTGTGATCACAGAACCATTGTCCCGTGGTCGGGCTGGGTTTTCCAGGGTTTCCCTAGAAGGGAAAGATCTTGCTTCTTGAAGCTACAGTGTCAACATATGCAGTGGCAAGGGCAATAGACCGTGGCTAGCCAAATGTACCTTTGCCACGACATTCATCTTGGCGGATCAAGAATCAGCTAAACAATAAAGCTGCCTTGTGTCATCCAGCATTTTGGAAAGGCGCTGCCAGCGCTGCACTTGTAGACTGCTAACATACTGGACGCGTCTTGGACGGTGATGCGATAAAGCCTCCTAACGTTACGGTATACGAGTCGTTCCCCGCAGCACTTATGCTGGTCACCAACGAACGTACAGAAGCCAACTCTTAAGGCTACCCCTGACACTCTCTTGTTGGGTTGCCTTTGGGGCACTTAAGCACTTTTGGCTTTGGACTGTCGGATGATCCATCATCTGTTCTGGGGGGAGCGGGTTTACCTGAACTGCTGCCTTCTTGTACAAGCTCAACATTGATCACGTGTTCATTAGAAGGCGCTTTGTAGAGACCAATTGGCATCGTTGGGGGAAGAGAGGGCTGCAGGAAAGCGAGTGGGGGAAGGGCCGCTGACATACAGGAAGCTATCATCGCCAAAGAGAACGGGTACATAGGCACTCTACAAATGATCTACCCCACTATAAAGGCGATAAACTCAGTCCTCGCATCAAGTGGACGCCCCTTGACAGCAGCAGGCCTTCGACCATAAGATTTACAACAGCTTCGGCTGTCAATGGCATTCATGGGTTACTATGGTAAATATGTTACTTTACTAATGTCCAGCATTCGCTGCTTGACCTTTCTGTTCATCATGCTCTTATGCATGCTCACCCCACTTGGCGCAAATTCACAGGAGCGGTGCTTCAGGGACCAGGCTGGCAATTTAAAGTGTTGCGATGCCAACGGAAACTGTTACTATCCTCAAAGATAATTTGCAAGTTTTCAACAAAGATCTAACTCTGGGTGTCTGGCAAGTTTTAGCACTCCCCAAGGGGGATTAGATTTGAATCCCTTTTCACAATTATCAGCAGTTGATTCACAGAGATTAGGTACCTATCGCATCCGAACATGCGTTGCGCACCTCTGCCTCAAATCCTCTGGCTGCTACTTCAGTTGCTTCCATGGACAAAATTGAATGTCTACCACCTAATTTCAGCTTGCCGCAGGCTTTTTTGATCAGGGCCTTACGACTTGTGATTAACTTATAGTTTCCGCTAAGGTCAACCACAATGACTTCTTTGCTGACCGGAAGGTAGACGATATTTCCAATTTCTCCCATATCTTTGACCCTTACAGTTAAGGCTTCGTTTTTATTTTTTTTCTCTCCACTGTCCCAAAAAGGCCAAAGGGGAGGCCTGGGGAGTGGCCACATATTGAGGCTACCAAGACCGGTTGAAGCTAGGATCCAATCATCGTTGATTTGAGATATAGAATATATCACAGCTGCTCGTTCCTTGGTGGCAGGCATCACCTCTGGAGGAGTTTTACACCACTGATTAGATAGCTGCTTCCAGCGCACGATAAGACCAGAATCGTAACCAGAAACCAGGTCCCCATTCGCAAGAACACTCATGGCAGTGATATCGTTGTCAAGCAAAGTTGCATTCTGGCTCTGACTCTGGTGAGGCTTACAATTTTTTTCGGCTACAATTAATCCTCTTCCAGTAACTTTCAGCAAACCGAGGTTTCCCTTCGACAGTCTTTGTTTTTCATTGCCACGGGCGTTGGATAGATAGTTGTATGCCGCGACAATGCCACCAGTTTTTAGCTCTTCCAAGGCCCAGATTGGTCTGTGACCAAGCTGTGCTGGCGCTCCTAATTCAACCCAATCAATACCGTTATGTCGCCACAGCCTTACACTGCCGTCTACATGACCAGTAACCAAATCAGGACTACTTAAAGGCCTGTTGTTGTGTGGTGTAGCTTTTGCCACTAGGAGAGCAGTCACCATAGGGATATCGAAAGAGCTTAGCAATCGAGAGATTTTCAGCCGTTTAGGATCTAATCGTGCAGAACCATATTCAAGCCTGCGTTGCCTTGACGACTGGTCGCTATAGACGCGAAAGATCATTCCACTGTTGTGTGGCGAAGCGACAGCAATCTCCGGCCTATTCAGGCCAAAGCCGTAATCAGTATTACCAGTAGTGCTAGGCGCCCATTGAGTATCCCATTTCCACTGCTTAAGCGAACCATCAGCCCCCGCACTAATGATCATATGGTCATTATTAATTGTCATTAGAGCCTGAATAGGGCCTTGATCAGCCGGAAAGGGTAAATCCAATGGATATAGGCCCTTATCGTCGACAAGCCATCGTCGAAGTGTTCCATCCGCCGAGGCCGTGAGTAACTCCTTATTCGCCATCTGCGCCATACTCAGAATCTGGCGATTTTGGGCTATCAAGCGAGGCCCAATCGGCATGAGGCTCTCACTCCACAATTGAAGGCCGCCATAGTCACCTATGACAACCATTCCATTGTGCAATTGAAATAATGTTTCCACCTTATCGCTTGTTAGACTCTTGTCTGAGAACTGATCCGTACTTTCAAGCTTATGACCGAAATCAGGGGTCCACAACTCTAGCCAGAGACGATCGCTGCGAGGAGTTGTTTGCCTAGCCAATAATACGTTACCTTCGGGCCTAAGAAGGATGGCTCTTTTGATAAAGCCTCTAATTGGTTTATCCTTGAGAAGGACGACATTCTTCGACCACTCCTGTACACGGTCTTGGTAGAATATTACGATCCGGCCATCTACAGGGTTTTGCATAGCATTGACAATGAACCCAGGGTAAATTTCTTTCTCTGCCAGTTTAGCTGACAAGTCAGGGGACCAATGTTGCAGAACACTCTCTTGGTGAGATAAACTAGACCCCAATGCAAGGATTGATCCGTTCTCTAGCCTTAAGAAGATTGGGGCGTCAAGTCTTGCGTTAATCGTGCGGGTCGGAGAGCCGAGATTCATCGGCCAAATCCTGAAGGTCCCGTTGGGGCCGGCGGCGATTACATTATCATCCTTAAGTGTGTTAGCCATGCTCCAAATACGTACAGGTTGTTCATTGGCGCTGCCGTCAGTGGCGCTAGTTTCACCGTAAAGATCAATTGCTCTTTCCAGATTGACGCTGATTCTAATCGATTCAGCTGTCCCATCCTGATTCAGACGGTGCAAGGCAGCTATACCCAGTTTGATGCTTTTCTCAGGGTCGATAAGGTTGTCTTTGGTGAGGCCTTCTGCAACTGCTGCCCATGTACGACCAACCTGCCTGTTAGCAACTTGCTGCTGCAGCCACATCACTACAGCAGCACCAACGCCAACGACTGTTACTAGGCTGAGCCCTCTCACCATGCGGCGGCGGTTGCGGGCCTGCTGTTCGGCAAGGCGCTGATCTCGCTCGGCAACCCTCGCCCGCTCCTCAGCAACGCGTGCCTGCTCTTCAGCCAGCTGAGTGGCTGCTGCCGCTCGAATGGTGGCGTCCTCAGCAGCACGGCTGGCCTCAAGGAATTCCTCATCCGCTGGGCTGAGGTTTTTGCCCTTGGCCCAGGCAAGCGCACTCGCTAGTGGCGCTCCGGCGATCAGGTGGCTGGGACGGTCCTCCGGGTTCGCCTTCAGCCAAGCGTTGATTGCTTCGCCGTAAATTGCAGGCCTCAGCGCCTCCAGCTGGGTGTTCACCCAATCGGGCGTAAATACTGCGGCATAAATTGGGTTATAGATCTGCAATTGGCCCTGGCGGGGAACGACAAGGCCGGTGAGTCGAAGCTGCATCTGCTCCGGGCAGGAATTCGCCAAGATGCCGCCCTTCTCCTGGATCTCCTGCACTAGGCCAAGGAGGCGGCCTCGGTGCTCCTCCCGGCCCTGCAGCAGCCGGGCACGAATGGTGCGCAGGTGCACCGGAAGATCCTGCGCTTCCCAATTACGAATGATCTGCTCCTTGACGATCACTTCCACCAGCTCCGCCACCGGCCGCCGCGGCTCCGCCGCCGCGCACACCATCGCCAGCAGCTTTTGGGTGAGGAACGGCTGACCGCCGCTCCACTGCAGCACGGCATCAAGGCAGCCCTGCGGATCGGCCACCTTACCCGCGAGGCCCTCAAGCAGCGGCGCAGCCTCCTGGCGACCCAAGCCACTCAGCTCCACCGCATGACCGATGTTGAAGGCGCTTCCCTCAGCGCTGCGGATCAAGTCGTACGGCGTCGCCACTCCCAAAAAACAGAAGCACAACCTCTGGTAGGCAGGATGGTCAGTACGGCGCTCATGAAGAGAGCGAATCATACAGAAGAAGCCATCAGTGTCGAACTTCAGGCTCAGCATATTATCGATCTCCTCCACGAAGATCACGATCGGTGCCGCGATCCGAACCAACAGAACTTTATCGATGAACTCCTCGAAGCGGTTAACAGGACTCAATGCCTGCACATCAGGGTCTTTCCACCAGGCGCTGAAGGGCACTGCCTCGGCGAGCTCTAGGTCTTCCAGCAGACGCTTTATCGTGCCCGCATACCACTGCTCCTCAGTCGCTGTGGTGCCGCGCGATTGCGGATCGATCACCACACATACAACGCCCTCCGCTTTAAGCCGAGCCATGGCCCTCACCCGCAGACTGGATTTACCCATCTGGCGGCAATTAAACACGAAACACGTGTCGGACAGCTTCAGGTGCTCATACAGGTCTTGATCGGCGGCACGGGCAACATAGAAGGCATTATCGCCGTCAAGGCTACCGCCAAACTTGTAGGATTGCATTATACCCATCGATCAAGTCCCCAGCCGGTCAGCCATGTATTGGGAGTAGAGCCGGCAGCGGGGCCGCTCCAGATTGCCCTCAGGCACCAAAAGGCCCAAGCTCTCCAGCCGGAAGGCCAGCTCGGAACGCAGTTTCGTTGGTTCGCTGCTGCTCACAACAGCGCGTAGCGCTTCCGCCAGATCGGGATGGTCTTCCACTGCCTTGAGCAAACCGCGTAGATGGTCGCCATACACACCCGCCTCCGTTGGAGCTTCACTCAAAAAGGTAGCAAAAGGCAGGCCAATGGCCAGTTCGTAAAGCGCCTTGCGCACAAGATAGGGATGACCACCTACAAGGGCGAGCAGCTGGCCTTGCTCCTCCTCGCTGAGGCTCAAACCATGCAATAACCCCAGATTACGCACCTGGTCGGCAGGCAATTCCCCCAGCTCCACCGGCAAGCCCACATTAAATGGGGACTGGTTGATATCTTTGGTAGCATAGGACTCTTGCGAATGGCTAAGCACAAGTCGGAAACGTTCCCACAGCGGTGTATTGCGAGCTCGCTCATGCCAGCTGCGCAACAGGCCGCAGAAGTCGGTTTCGATGTCAGGGAAAGCAAAAACACGGTCAAAGTTGTCGATCGCCAGCACCAGTGGCGTGGAATCAGGCTTGAGTAGGTAGTTCTCGAAGTAGTCGCTGCTGTTGTCGTTGGCGCCGAACATATCGTCCCAATACTTGTCTTTTGGAACCCGGATCCCCAGCTCCTTGCCAGTGGCGGCACAGAACCACTGCATAAATAAGTCCGGGCTATCGAAGAACTTGCGGTCGGTGGCCTCCAGGTTGAGCGCCGAGGTGCGGTATCCCTTTCCGCTGGCGTAGGCCAGCAGACGGCCTGCGAGGCTGGATTTGCCAAAGCCCTTCGGGCTTTTGATCCGGATCAGCGCTCCTGGCTTATCGAGCTCAGTACAGCATCGGGCTTCATCAGCACAGTGCACATAGAACGGCGAATTGGCGCGGACTGGCCCCTCCGGAATATCAATGCCGGTTGATGCAGCGCCTGTGGGGCCGGGGACCACGGCCGTTGCGGCCACTGGGGGAGCCGTTGTGCTGGCTTCCGCAGGCGCCCGAGAGTTGAGCGGCCGTGCCGGTCGATCCGCCAGCATCAGCGCCGCCTGGCGAATGCCCTTGGCAATTGAGAGGAAAGCTTCATCACGGTTGGTCCACTTGGTGACCGCCTTGCCTCCGGCAGGCAGCGCCTGCAACCCGTGCAAAGCACTGGTCTGCCAGTCGGCGGGCTTGAGGATCACAGGGATCACCAGCGCCTCACCAGCTTCGTGGCGTTCCAGGGCCCGCTTGAGCTCCTTGTCTTGGCAGTAGGGCGAGGCCAGAAAGCCAGCGCTTACGAGGCATAAAATGATATCTGCAGCCTCCAATTCGGCATTGATCTGACCGGCCCAATCTTGCCCGGCTGTAATCTGACGGTCGTGCCAAGTGGCGATCACTCCCTCCCGTTGCAGGGCTGCGATGTGGTCCCCAAGTGCCGCCCGCAAGCTTTCATCCTTATGGGAGTAGGAGATGAACAGGCTTAGGGTTGACCCTTCAGGCATCGGCCCAGTCAGCAGAAACTACATCCTGATACCGATGGCTGATTTTGTCAGCCCCTAGGGCAGCAACCCTAAATTCGCGTCAGCACTCGAACACGATACCCATGGGCAAACGGCTACCGCAAGGCACTTCAGCAAGAGATACATCATTAGCGTAAAGATAATACCACCCGCCAGGCAATCAGGATTCAACTGTTGCGCTCAACCATTAGAAGACCGATGCCTGGGGTTCCCCCGATTTCGTGGACACCGATCAGGGGGACACAGAGATGAGTGTACTGGCAGCGATGAACTGCTGCTCATAGTCGATCGGGCTGAGGTACCCGATCGTTGAATGACGACGCTCGCGGTTGTAGTAACCCTCGATTCAGAAGGCCAGATCACGCTGTAGCTGCTAAGGGCTGATCAACTCCTGGCGGTTGTCATCGAGGTCCAATTCGAGTTTCAGGGTGGAGAAGAAGCTCTCCACCACGGCGGTGTCCCAGCAGCAGCCCTTGGCGGACATGCTGCAGACGATCTTCTGCTCCTTCAGCAGTTCGCGGTACTCAGTCGCCCGGTACTGGCTGCCCTGATCCGTGTGCAGCAGCAGCTGCGCCGGCTCCACCTGTCGGTGGCCCAGGGCCCGGTTGAGGGCCTCGACCACCAGGGCAGCATCGATCCGCTGATCCAGCGTCCTGCCGACCACACGGCGGCTGAACAGATCAATCCAGACGGCGAGGTAGCGCCAGCCGGCTGTGGTGCGGATGTAGGTGTTGTCGCCCGCCCAGCAGCGGCTT
Source organism: Bradyrhizobium ivorense (assembly GCA_943368005.1). Taxonomy (GTDB): domain Bacteria; phylum Cyanobacteriota; class Cyanobacteriia; order PCC-6307; family Cyanobiaceae; genus NIES-981. The sequence goes on from CALRKN020000012.1 coordinate 7,373, forward strand.
GGAGCCGGGGGCTGGAAGTCCTGCTGCAGCAGGTTCTCTGCCACACCAGCAGTGCCGCGGCTGGCCTTGGAGCAGGGCTGGAAGGGCTTGCGGGTCCTGGCCCTGAGCTGGGCCCGCTGCATGAGCCGGGCGACACGGTGACGACCTACCGGGTGGCCGGCAGCGCGTAGTTCCTGGTGGATCCGAGGCGAGCCGTAGAAGCCCCGGTGCTCCTGGAACACCGTCTGGATCTCAGCGGTGAACCGTGCGTTCTCGGCCGCCCGCTTTCCCGGCACCTCCTGCTGCTGCCGCCAGGCGTAGTAGCCGCTGCGGGCCACCCCCAGCTGCCGGCACAGCCAGGAAACCGAGTGCTGCTCGGCCAGCTGCTCAATCAAGCGAAACCTCTCGGCGGCAGCTGCTCTTTCGCAAAGTGCGCTGCCGCCAGCCTGAAAAAATCCTTCTCCCTCCTGAGCTCTCGCACCTCCTTACGGAGCCGGCTGAGTTCAGCGCGCTCCTCGCTGGTGAGCAAGACCTGCTCGCGGGGACCGGCCTGGCCTCGATCAATGCGGGCCTGGCGCACCCAGCGGGCCAGGCTGCTGGAGGGAAGGCCAAGCCGCTTGGCCACGGCGTTGCAGGAGAGGCCCTCCTGCAGGCAGAGCTCCACGGCCTCGGCCTTCTGCTGCGCCGTGAACCTGACGTGGCCCCCGGAAGCCGGTCCAGGGTGCATAAGAATCTTCAGCCGACCTGCCCGCGAAGGTGCCGATCAACCCGCAGGTGGAATCAGCCTTGGCGGCTAGGACTGATGGCGAAGCAGAGCTAGGTGTTGTGTCTCACCAGGTTCGTCAGCGGAGCAGCTCAACGAGCCGCTGCTGAGGTGAGCGCCAGCCAAGGGCCGAGTGCTTCCTGAGGCGGTTATAGATCGCCAGGTAGCGGGGCAGCCACCTGTTTCGCTCCTCTGAGTTCTGGAAGGCCATGGCGTAGGCCCACTCCCGGCAGAGGGTCTGAATGAATCGCTCCGCCTTGCCGTTGGTTCTGGGCGTGTAGGGCCTGGTGCGGATGTGCCGCAGTCCGAGGATGCGGCAGGCCTTGGCGAACGCCTTGGAGACGTAGGCGGGGCCGTTATCGCTCATCACCCGCCGGCACTCGATCCCCTGGTCGTTGAACCAGGCGACCGCCCGGCTCAGGAAACCGATCACCGTTGGCTTCTGCTCGTCCACCAGGACCTCGACGTACGCCAGTCGGGTGGCGTCGTCCACGGCGACATGGACCTTGTCGTAGCCGACCCCGTAGGAACGCCCCTGTTGGCGATCGCCGGTGATCCGGTGGCCCACCTTCCGGAATCTGACCAGGGATTTGACATCCACGTGGATCAGGTCGCCTGGCCGCTCCCACTCGTACCTGTGCACCGGTGGTTTCGGCTCCAGGTTCCTCAGTCGCCCCAGCCCCAGGCGGCTGAGGGCTCTGGCCACGGTGGAGAAGGGTGCCCTCAGGAGTCGGGCGATGTGCCGGAGGTGGAGCCGCTGATGGCGAAGATCCACGGCCTGCTGGAGCTGCTGCGGATCGAGCGTCCGCCGCTGGGTGCGGCGCACGCTCCGTCGATCCGCCAGAGAGGCTGCACCACCTGAGCGGTACCGGGCGAGCCAGCGGTAGGCGCAGCGCAGGCTGATCCCGTTCTCGGCGGCCAGCTCGGCGAGGCTGCGGCCGTGCTCCAGATGCTGGATCACAAGCCGGAGCCGTCCCCTCTGGGTCAGTCGGGCATTGGGGTGGCTATGCATGAAGGCGTGAGGTCGGGGTTGGTGGGTCGCACCTCAATCCGTAGCGGCCTCACACCCCCTTGTCACTGAACAACCTGCTGAGACAGAACAGCTAGAGCCGACCATTGAACTCGCCCGCAATATCGGGCTAAGCTCGTCAAACCTGAAAGAGGCAGAGCGCCTCATCAAGTCCCGCAAAATGTAGATCATCGATGCCTGGAACAACCACTTTGGGGGCTGAGGTCACCAATGTTTCCGGACATTGCGTCTGGATACTTATTGATGATGAGGAGCTTGCACTTCCGTACTCCGAGTTTCCCTGGTTCAAGGTGGCCACGATTCAGCAGATCTTCAACGTCTTGCGCCCCACGCCCGACTACCTATTTGGCCTAATTTAGATATTGACTTATCTATCGAGTCGATACGCCATCCTGAGAGGTTTCCGCTACGGGCGAAGAGCACTTTCCAACCAGCCCCTTGAGTGGACAGGCCACCACCGATTCCCTAATTCGTTCTTTATCCCTTGCCTGCCACTGAGAGGCAGCGTTTGAAGGATGCGGCAAGTTGATCGATGTGAAGGAATACGGCTCCCATCAGACCTCTCTACTCTGCTACGTGAGTTATCTTCAGGCTTTTGACAATGGCTTGTCCTATGGCTTGCCTGGGCGCACAAAAATCCGAGAAGTGGTGATAGGGTGACGAAATGAATCAATGGCAGATAGCTCCTCCAATGTGTTTGGCCTGATTGTCAGAGATTCTTTTCGAGTATTTACTGTTTTGCGCAGAGCTGTCGCCATCAATGAGTTGATTGCCCCCAAAGATAAGCTAAGTCGGGATCGATTCTTTCGCGCACTGTTTCATAAGGCAGATAGCACACAGACGGCCATCAGCATGGCCAGTGCTTTTGATGTCTGCTTATCGCTTGAGGGCGTATGAGCATTTCGAAAGGAACTTCGCCGCATGATTGGCAATCAATCCTTTCGCCTTCCTGATGTTGGACCTGAAAAACTATCTTGGGGCTCATGGCGTGGGGGTGAAGACAACTCGTTTGGAGGAGGCCACGAAGGTGGACGCTCTGGCTGCGGAGGGGTCTGCTCAAGCTACTGAGGTGGGTACGCTTTCCTCAAGCTCATCCCAGAAGAGATCACTTCATTTGCACATCAGAATGTACCAAGCTGCTGACTGTTGAGTATCGGCCTTGGAACCCTGGTTCAAGCCGCTGACCTATGTCTTCATCCTGTCGCGGCGGGAGGGCTATCCCTTTCTGTTCCTGCCTGGCTGCGAGGGGGCCCAGTACCGCGACTGCGACCGCGACGGCGTGCAGCACGACTGGTTCGACCACCCCACCAGCATCGGCTGGACGCGGTTGGGCACCCCGGCCCATCCCCACGGCCTGGCGGTGCTGTTCAGCGCCGGAGGCGAGGGCTGGCAGTGGATGGCCACCGGCAAGCCCCACGCCAGCTCCACCGACATCACCAAGCTCCGGAGCGAGGTGATCCGCACCAACGAGCTCGGCTGGGCCGAGATCCGCTGTCCGGCCGGTCCCCTCTCGGCGTGGGTGGAAACGCCGACTGAAACACGGCGATCGGTCGCTGCCTACGCTGCAGTGGAGTGCTTCCGGCAGTGCCGGCCTGCCGCGTGAACCTGCCTGAAGCCCGCCCCGAGGTGGAGAGCCTGCAGGCCTACAGCGCTCCGCTGGAGGGCCGGCGCGGCCTGCTCCGCCTCGACTTCAACGAGAACACGGTGGGGCCGAGCCCCCGGGTGCTGGAGGCGCTGCGGGCGATTCCAGCCGAGCACATCGCCACCTATCCGGAGTACGACGGCCTGCGCGAGGTGGTGGTGGCCAACCTCAGCGCCGCGGGCCTGCGCCGGCCGCTGCAGCCCGATCAGATTGGCCTGTTCAACGGTGTGGATGCAGCGATCCACGCCATCTTTCACGCCTATGGCGACCGGGGCGACACCCTGCTCACCACCAGTCCCACCTTTGGGTACTACACCCCCTGTGCCCAGATGCAGGGCATGGCGATCGAGGCGATCCCCTACCGGCTACCCGATTTCGCCTTTCCGCTGGAGGAGATCCGCGCCGCTCTCCTGGGCCAGGGAGGTGCCACCGCTCCCCACCGTTCCCCCCGCCTGCTGCTGATTTGCAACCCCAACAACCCCACCGGCACCCGCCTGGCGCCCCAGCCGATCTTGGATCTTGCGGCCGCGGCCCCCGGCACCCTGGTGGTGGTGGATGAGCTCTACGAGGCCTTCACCGGCGACAGCGTGCTGCCCCTGGCCGATTTCGCCGCCACGCCCAATCTGGTGGTGCTGCGCTCGCTGGCCAAGACCGCCGGCCTGGCCGGGCTGCGGATGGGTTTCGCCATCGGCGCGGCCGCGGTGATCGATCGCATCGGCCGGGTCACCGGCCCTTACGACATCAACAGCTTCGCCGTCACTGCCGCCCATGCCGCCCTGGCGGATCAGGCCTACACCGATGCCTACGTGGCCGAGGTGGGCCGGGCCCGGGCCTGGCTGGTGGCGGAGTTGGAGCGGGCGGGGGTGCGCCACCATGTGGGGGGCGGCAACTACCTGCTGCTCTGGCCCACAAGCCCGGCCGCTGAGGTGGAGCGGCGCCTCCGGGAACTGGGCATCCTGGTGCGCTCGATGGCCGGAAAACCGTTGATCGCGGGCTCCCTGCGCGTGAGCATCGGCACCACCGAACAGATGCAGCAGTTCTGGCGGGCCTATCAGGCGGCCCATTCGCCTGCGACCTGAGGCCGAAATCGTGTTTTTGGAGGATGCGGATGTTGTGGTTGATTTCGTCAGGTCAGCCCTGTAGGCGATTCGCCTTGCGTCTTCGCTTGATCCCTTGATCTGGTTAAGCTGTAAGCCAACGATCGGCTCTGAATTCATTCTCTTTCCCTTGGCGCATTCGAGCTTGATTTATGCGCTATTTCTTGCCGCAAACTCCTATGTGCGAGGCAAGGGATTGACGCCTCGGTTCGAGATCACAGAAGCCGGCCTGCAACTGTGGCTCTGGTGCTGGATGCCCTTCTTCGTTCCCTTCTTCGTTCAGGTCGCAAACCTGCGCACAGGCGACGACACGCCGTGCGCCGCCCTCAGCGCATCACCTTGATCACCGGGCCTGTGCTGAGGCTGCCGGGCAGGCTGATGCGGTTGCCCGACCGTTGCACCGGCGTGCCGGCCATGGCATCGAGGAAGGGCTGCACGCTGCCCTGGTCGCAGTCCTTGGGGGTGGTGCCGCTCACGTACTGCACCGGGATCACCACCCGGGGCTGCAGTTCCCGCACCACCTCCGCCGCCTCCCGGCCGTCGTACACCTTGGCGCCGCCGCCCACGCCGATGATCAGCACGTCGGGGCGGCCCAGCAGCACCTTGTCGGCCGGGCTGAGGGGGGCTGCGGTGCCGCCCATGTGGGCGATCGTCAGCCCCCCCTGGCGCCAGCGCCAGATGGTGGCCTGGCCGAAGCGCCGTCCGCCCAGCCGGTCGTGGGGCCCGCCGATGCCCTCGAACTGCAGGCCCCCCAGCCGGTAGGAGCCTGGATCCACCAGGAAGCGCCCCTTGGCCACGCCCACGGCACCCTCATCCAGCAGGCGACTGCTGGCCAGGATCACGTTGGCGCTGACCCGCGGTTCCGCCAGTCCGGCGGCGCAGCCCACGGCCCGGAACGGATTCACCATCACGCTCTGGCCGCCACCCTGGATCAGCAGGGCGCTGTGGCCGTAGCTGGTGATCGAGACCCCGCCGGCGGCCAGGGCGGGGCCGCCGCTGATCAGGGCAGCCGTCAGGCCGAGGGCGGGCAGGAGACGCATCGCTGGGCAGCCGTTCCCCGCGACGCTAGCGGGAGGCCTGGCGCAGGAAGTTGGCCAGCAGACGGTGGCCGTCCTGGGTGAGCACGCTTTCGGGGTGGAACTGCACGCCCTCGATCAGGGGGTGGTCCCGGTGCCGCAGCCCCATGATCGTGCCGTCCTCCAGCCAGGCCGTGATCTCCAGACAGGCGGGCAGGGAGTCGCGCTCGGCGATCAGGCTGTGGTAGCGGGTGGCGGTGAGGGGGCTGGGCAGGCCGGCGAACACCCCCGCGCCGCCGTGGAACACCGGGGAGGTCTTGCCATGCATCAGCTCCCGGGCCCGCACCACCTTGCCGCCGAACACCTGGGCGATCGACTGGTGACCCAGGCACACCCCCAGGGTGGGGGTGGTGGGGCTGAGCTCGCGCAGCACCTCCAGGCATACGCCGGACTGGTCGGGATCGCCCGGGCCGGGGGAGATCAGGATGGCCGCCGGCGCCAGGGCGCGGATCTGCTCCAGCGAGAGCGCGTCATTGCGTTCCACCCGCAGCTCCGCCGCCAGGGGGTGCTCGGCGGCGAGCTCCCCGAGGTACTGCACCAGGTTGAAGGTGAAGCTGTCGTAGTTGTCGAGAACGAGCAGCATCGGTGGGGGTGAACGCCGCTTTGGCGCCGTGGGAAGCACCCTATTCAACCCAACGGCCCCGGTCTGATTGATCGGCCCCGGCCTGACTCAGAGCCCCAGCTTGGCCAGCAGCGGCGGCAGCAGCAGCAGCAGGGCGATCACCAGGGAGGCCAGGGCTGCCACCAGCACGGCGGCGGCGGCGCAGTCCTTGGCGATGCGGGCCAGCGGATGGAACTGGCGGCCGATGGCCAGGTCCACCACCGCTTCGGTGGCGGTGTTGATCAGCTCCAGCACCAGCACGGCCGTCACGGTGAGCACCAGCACGGCCAGCTGGGCGGGGGGCAGCCCCAGCCCCAGCCCCAACAGGAACACCACCAGGCCGGTGAACACGTGGATGCGGAAGTTGCGCTGGCTGCGGAAGCCGTAACTCAGGCCCTGGGCGGCATAGCGGAAACTGGCGGGCAGGTCTCCGGCCACCGTCCAGGCCCCCATGCGACTGGAGCGGCCACGGCCGGCCGCCGCTGCCGGCAGGCTCGGCAACGGCTCGATCTCAGCGTTAAATTCAGCGTCAGGTCCGGGCAGCGGCAGCACAATCACCTCGGCACCACGCGCACCCTACCGCTGTTCAGCCACTGGCACCGCGGTTTGGAGCAGTTTCTGCTGGCGGACCAACATGGCCTCCAGGGCTCGGTCGTCGGGGTGGTCCCAGCCGAGCAGGGGCAGCAGGCCGTGGCTGGTCAAAAACAGCCCTCCCGCTCCAGGCTTTGGCCGTGCTCGGGGGCCTTCCGCCTTCCTGGGGCAGCGCGGCCTACAGGTTTTCACCTGCACACCACGCCAGGTCTGCTCGGTCTGAGCTGGCGCACGGTTTCACGCCCCGCAGAAGGGTCACTGCTGATTCTTGAACTCCGTCACCGTGCCGTTGCCATCGGTGTTGCAGTAGCCGCCGTGCTTACGGAACGACCAGTTGAAGCTGAGGCCCTGCGCTTCGATGTTTTTGAGGGTGGTTTCGCCGCTGTTGATCGATTGCTGCAGGGTGGCGCCAAGAGAAACGCTGATGTCCGCCATGGTGGCCTTGGGATACCTTTCAGCCACTGCGTTTTTGCAGTTGCGCCCCCAGGCCTCGATCCGTGCATTGATCTTGTCTTCCTGGTTGGCACGGACTGCAGGGGCCTGCAGCGCATACGTGATAGCCAGGCCAAACAGCAGGGGCAGAGCGCGGCGCATGGGCTCATTCAGAACACTCAATGACAATCTATTCACGCGGTGCTGGCATCACCAGCGGAGGAGCTTTGAGAACGGATTCCAGCCCGAAAGTCACGCGAGAATCACACTGATACCTCCGAATCGCGCCAAACCGATGGCTTGGAGCACCCTTCTGGAGAGCCATGACTTCCACGATTGGCAGGCGAGTGTGCAGCAGCTGCTCGGCCCCCACACCAGTCGGATCGTGGATGGACCCGCGAATCGCAGCTTCCGCCACCGCATTCGCAGTGCGACGGCCGGTCCGGTGTCGCTGGTGGAGTTCTGTGGCGGTGGCTCGTTTGTGCTTGAACGGATCCAGGCGGACGACCGGGCCGTGCTCTGGATTCCCACCTGCGGAGTGATTCAGGAGACGGTGAGCGGTGAAACCCTGCTCCCGGAACCGGGGATGGCCCTGTGGATCAGGCCAGGCACCCCCCTCACCGGCCTGATTGGCGGAGCCTGTGCCGGGGTTTCGATCATCGTGCCGGTGAACGTGCTGCAGTTTTCAGAGGGTGAGCCCTGGCGGGTTGACCGCGGGGCGGGCCCGATGTTGCTGAATCCCTTCGGTCGGTACCGTTCCGCCAGCATCGTGGCGCTGCTTCACATTGCCCGGGACCTGGTGGAGGCAGCGGGTAGCCCCGGGCTTGCTCCGCCCATGCCCCTGCTGCTCGATGGACTGATCCAGCACCTGCGGGAATGGGATCGGCCGGATCCATGGCTCCACCACCCCATTCCTCGCGCCGAACAGCATTGCCGCGAGGCGGAAGACTGGATGCAGCGCCACCTGGATCAACCATTCGGCATCCGGGATGTGGCGGATGCCATCCATGTGCAGGAGCGCACGCTGCAGGTCAGCTTTCGCTCCCAGCGGGATGTAACCCCCACGGAGGCGATCCGGAGGTTGCGGCGCTGGCGACAGCAGGGCTCGTCGCCGCCAGCTTGAGATCACGCCGGCCGGCAGAGTTTCGTGACGAGGGAGGTGGCGCCGCGGGGGCCCTGCCTGTGGCGGATGCCGTCTCGCTGTCAGGAAGGGCGAGGGTCGTCTGGGTCCCGTAGTGGCGCCGCCGGCACCGCGGTTTGGAGCAGTTCCTGCTGGCGGGCCAGCATGGCCTCCAGGGCTCGGTCGTCGGGGTGGTCCCAGCCGAGCAGGTGCAGCAGGCCGTGGCTGGCCAGAAACAACAGCTCCCGCTCCAGGTTGTGGCCGTGCTCGGGGGCCTGGCGGGCCGCGGTCTCCACCGAGATCACGATGTCGCCGAGTTCCAGGGCCTCGGCCTCGTCGTCGTCTTCGCCCTCCTCCCCGTCCGCCCAGCTGGGCACGGGCATGGGCGGGGCTTCCCCCAGGGCCTCGTCCTGGGCGGCGAAGGCCAGCACATCGGTGGGGCCCTCCTGGTGGCGCCAGTCGGCGTTGAGGGCGGCGATCTCGCCGTCGCCCACCAGGCTGAGGCCCAGGCTGTAAGCGGGTGCCTGCAGCGGGGCCGGCAGCTCCGGGGTGAGCTGGCCCAGCCAGGCGCTCAGCAGGGCGTGCCAGGGGTCGGCGCCCTCCAGGGGATCGAGCCAGGTGCCGGCGGCCTGCCGCAGCTCCGGCGCCAGATCCGCATCGGCTGCGAAGGCCAGGTCGAGATCGGCCGGGGCGGCCGGGCGCGGGGGCGTGGGGCTGGCGTGGGTCCCGATCGGTGGCTCAACGGCCATCTCAGCCCCCGGGAACCTGGGGCCGGCCCAGCCAGGCGAGCAGCACGAGGAAGCCCAGCAGGCCCACGGCGGTGAGGCCGAAGTGCACCAGGCTCTGGCGCCCCTTGCGCACCATGTTGCGCATGGCCAGCTTCACGAAGCTGGGGTTCTCGCCCCGTGGCTCGGCCGGGGACGGGTTTTGGCTGGCGGGGTCAGTCATCGCTGCCGCCTCCGGCCACTTCCACGCCGGCATGCAGCAGGCTCTGGATGAAGGGGTCCAGGTCGCCGTCCATCACGCCCTGCACGTCGGTGGTCTCGTGCTGGGTGCGCAGGTCTTTGACCATTTGATAGGGGTGGAACACGTAGTTGCGGATCTGGTTGCCCCAGGCCGCCTCCACGATGTCGCCGCGGATATCGGCGATCTCGGCGGCCCGCTGCTCCTGGGCGATCACCAGCAGCTTGGCCATCAGCAGCGCCATCGCCTTCTCCTTGTTCTGGAGCTGGGAGCGCTCCTGGGTGCAGCGCACGGCCAGACCGGTGGGGATGTGCAGGATGCGCACGGCGGTCTCCACCTTGTTCACGTTCTGGCCGCCGGCGCCGCCGGAGCGGGAGGTGGTGATCTCCAGGTCCTTCTCGGGGATGTCGAGCTTCACCTCCTCCTCGAGCTTGGGCATCACCTCCACGCCGGCGAAGCTCGTCTGGCGCTTGTCGTTGGCGTTGAACGGGCTGATCCGCACCAGCCGGTGGGTGCCCTTCTCATTGCGCAGGTAGCCGTAGGCGTAGCGGCCCTCGATCTCGATCGTGCAGCTCTTGATCCCCGCCTCCTCGCCCTCACTGAGCTCGTCCACGGTCACCTTCATGCCGTGGTCCTCCGCCCAGCGGGTGTACATGCGCATCAGCATCAGCGCCCAGTCCTGGGCGTCGGTGCCGCCGGCACCGGCGTTGATGCTGATCACGGCGCCCTCCTTGTCGTAGGTGCCGGAGAGCAGGCGCTCCAGCTCCCAGCGGTCCAAGTCGGCGCGCAGTTGCTGCAGGGCGGCGTTCGATTCGGCCAGCAGCTCCTCGTCCGGCTCCAGGCCATAGAGCTCCACGGTGGCCTCGGCATCGGCTACCGCCGCCTGCCAGCCGGCCAGCTGCTCCAGCTGGCCCTTCACCTCGTCGAGCTGGCGCATCTTGGCCTGGGCCGCCCTCTGGTCGTCCCAGAAGTCGGGCTGGGAGGCCAGTTGCTCGAGGTCCTGCTGTCGTGCTTTCAGGGCAGCTTCGTCAAAGACAGTCCTGGGCTTGGCCCAGGCGGTCGGTGAGTTCGGAGAGGTCGCGCTTGAAGTCGGTGAGGTCGAGCGGCACCGCTGCAGGGGTACTGGCGGGGCCGCTGGGGGCTGTGGCAGTCACGGCGGGGCAACGGTCGGTCTGGGTTTGACCGTACTCAATGGCACGCCACTTCTAGGATCCGCCCACCTGCTCCGAGGCTCCGCATGGCGGCGAAGGTTGAGATCTACACCTGGCGCTTCTGCCCCTTCTGCATCCGCGCCAAGGCCCTGCTGGATCGCAAGGGGGTGACCTACACCGAATACGCCATCGATGGGGATCACGCCGCCCGCTCTGCCATGAGCGATCGGGCCGACGGCCGCAGCAGCCTGCCCCAGATCTTCATCAACGACGCCGGCATCGGCGGCTGCGACGAGCTGCATGCCCTGGAGCGGGCTGGCCGGCTCGATCCCCTGCTGGCGGCCTGAGCGATGCCGACCCCTGCGCTGGGCGACGGTGCCCAGCTGTTCGTGATCGATCCGATCGCGCGGCTCAATCCAGCCAAGGATTCCAGCGTGGCCCTGATGCAGGCCGCCGAACGGGCCGGCCGGCCGGTGTGGGCCGCCACCCTCGCCGATCTCAGTGCCGCCGAGCGGCCCGGGCCGGTGGCGGGGCGGGGCCACGCCGCCTGGGTGGTGGCCGCCCCGGTGACCTGTGAGCCCTGGTATGCCCTCGGCGAATCCCGGCGGTTGCCGCTGGAGGCCTTCGCCCACGTGTGGATGCGCAAGGACCCACCGGTGGATGAGGCCTATCTCTATGCCACCCACCTGCTGGAGCTGGCCGAGCGCCACGGCGTGCGGGTGATCAACCGGCCCTCGGCGCTGCGGGCCTGGAACGAGAAGCTGAGCTCCCTGCGCTGGAGCCACCTGATGGCCCCCACCCTGGTGGCCAGCCGGGTGGCGGACCTGGCGGCCTTCACCGCCGAGCACGGCGAGGTGGTGCTCAAGCCCCTGGGGGGCCGGGCCGGCCAGGGGGTGGTGTTCGCCTCGGCGACCACGCCCGGCCTGCGGGCCCTGCTGGAGCTGGTCACCGCCATGGAGAGCCTGCCGGTGATGGTGCAGGCGTTTCTGCCGGGCGTGGCCGCCGGCGACAAGCGCATCCTCCTGGTGGACGGCGAGCCGCTCGGGGCGGTGAACCGGGTGCCGAGCGGCGGTGAGTTTCGCAGCAACCTGGCGGTGGGCGGCCAGCCCGAGGCCACCCAACTCACCGACGCCGAGCGGGCCATCTGCGCCGAGCTGGCGCCGGCCCTCCAGGCTGAGGGCCTGTTCTTCGTGGGCATCGACGTGATTGATGGCCGCCTCAGCGAGATCAACGTCACCAGCCCCACCGGCATCCGCGAGGTGGAGCGCCTCGGGGGCATCCCCCTGGCCGATCAGACGGTGGCGCGGCTGTCCTGATCGCCGCTGGGGAGACGGCCGCTGCAACGGTGGCAGTACCGGGCTCCGGGCAGGTGCCGGGGTTCGCCGCACACCGGGCAGTCCCGTAGCTCCAGGGGCCCCGGTTCCCCCCGGGCGGCCTGGTTGAGCTCGGCGGTGATGATCCCGGTGGGCACGGCGATGATGCTGTAGCCCAGCAGCATCACCGCCGAAGCGGCGATCCGGCCCAGGGTGGTGACCGGGGTCACGTCGCCGAATCCCACGGTGGTGATGGTGACGATCGCCCAGTAGATGCCTACTGGAATGCTGGCGAAGCCCCCGGCCGGGCCTTCGATCACATACATCAGGGCGCCGATGTTCACCGCCAGGGTGATGATCGTGAGCAGGAACACCAGAATCTTGCGACGGCTGGCGATCAGGGCCTGCTTGAGCAGTGAGGCCTCGCGCAGGTAGGAGCCCAGTCTCAGGATCCGGAACACCCGCAGCAGCCGCAGGATGCGGATCACGGCGAGATAGCGGCTGCGGTCGAGTCCCAGCCCCACCAGCAGCGGCAGGCTGGAGAGGAAGTCCACGATCCCGAAGAAGCTGCGGGCGTAGCGCAGGGGCTGGTCGGCGCAGAGCAGGCGCAGCAGGTATTCGAGGCTGAACAGCAGCGTGAAGCCCACCTCCAGGGGGTTGAACAGGGCCGCGTAGCGGTGCTGGAGCCGGGGATCGCTCTCCAGCAGCACCAGCACCACGCTGAGCACGATCACAATCAGCAGGCCCAGGTCGAAGGTGCGGCCCGCCGGGGTGTCGGCTTCGAAGATGATCCGCTCCAGCCGGCGGCGGCCGATGGTCTGCCGCAGCAGCAGGGCCACGGCCAGGATCCCCACCAGCAGCAGGCCGGTGGTCAACCCGGACATCGCTGGGCGGGCAGGCTCAACTGCTCTTGCAGCACCCCCAGCTTGAGCTGCACTTCCCGCAGTTCCCGCTCCACCGCCGAACCCGGCACCAGGCCGGCGCCGGCGGTGAGTTCCAGCTGGGAGCCGCGCAGGGTGCCGCTGCGGATGGCCACCCGCAGATCGGCGTCTCCGGCGCTGTCGATCCAGCCGATCGGTGCGGCGTAGTGGCCCCGTTCAAAGGGCTCCAGGCTGCGCAGCCAGCCCATCGCCTCCCGCCGCGGCAGGCCGGCCACGGCCGGGGTGGGATGGAGCGCTGCCGCAATCGCCAGCGGCTCCTGCTGGCCCAGGGGGGCGGTGATCGGCGTGTGCAGGTGCACCAGATGGCCGTGGCGCGCCAGCTGCGGACGGCGCGGCCGGCGCGGCTGCAGGCCGGCCCGGGCCAGCACGGCGATGATTGTCTCCACCACCAGCTCGTGTTCGAGCCGTTCCTTGGCGGAGGCCAGCAGTGCGCCGCCGGCGCCGCTGGGGGCGGTGCCGGCCAGGGCGTCACTGCGCAGCTGCCCCTGGCGCACGGTGAGCAGCCGCTCCGGCGAGGCCCCGAGCAGGGCGGCACCGTGCTGGCGCTGCCAGAGGAAGCGGCAGCTGCCGGCCTGGTGCCGCCGCAGCGGGGCCAGCAGGGCCAGCGGCTCGGGACTCTCGCTCAGCTGCAGCTGCTGGCGCACCGCCAGCACCAGTTTCTGCAGCCGCGCCTCCTCCACCAGGGCCAGGGCCTGGCTGGCGGCCAGGCGATAGCGCTCCTGCCAGGCGGAGCGCTGCAGCACCCGCATCTCCCTGTTGTCCCAGGAGGGGGGAGCGTCCGCCAGCGCTTCCAGTTCGCGGGCCTTCTCCCACAGCTCCTCCGCCAGGCTGCGGGCGGTGGTGCTGCCGCCGAGGGGCCGCTGCAGCCGCAACCAGCAGTGCTGGCCGTGGCGGCTCAGCTGCCAGCGGGGCAGCACCGCCTGCACCCCGGGCACCGCCAGGGGGTGGGCCTCCAACGGCGCATCGAAGAAGCCGAAGGCCAGCAGCACCCGCGGCCGGGCCAGGCGGGGTGCGGGCCGGGCCGGGGCCTGGCCCAGCCGGGAGAGGCACAGCCTGGCGAAGCGCTGGGCCAGCTCGAAGCGGCGCGGGCCACTCAGTTCCAGGCTGTGGGCCCGGCCACTGGCGGCGATGCACAGCCCCGGCGCCCCATCCCAGAGAAAACGGAAGCCGTCGCCGTCGCCCTCGACCCCCTCCAGCTGGGGCAGCAGCCGCAGGGGATCGCAGGCCCGCAGGGGAATGGCCAGGCTGAGCAGGCCGTCCTCCTCGAGCTGCCGCGCGCACCGGCCGGCCTCGGCCAGCAGCTCCGCAAAGCCGCCCGCTGACTGCACCAGTTCGGCCCCGGAGGTTGCCACGACGCGCGGCCCGATTGAGCTGCTCAAATGTATGGGTCCTGCCCCGCCTGCCGCCCTTGCTCCCCACGCCTGAGCCCGAGGTCGTCGCAAGCCGTTACGCCCGCCGCCACCTCTGGCGGGCGGCGATCAAGTGGCCGATGTACGCCGTAGCGGTGATGCCAGTGCTGCTGGCGGCCGGCTGGCGCTTCGGTCAGGGCCAGTTGGTGCGCCCCGGCCAGCTGCTGCTGTTCCTGCTGGCGGCGGTGCTGCTGCTGGCCTGGGAGAACCTGGCCAACGACGTGTTCGATGCCGAGACCGGCGTGGACGCCGTGGGCAAGCCCCATTCCGTGGTGAACCTCACCGGCAGCCCCGGGCGGGTGGCCTGGCTGGCCCACGGCTGCCTGCTGGTGGGGCTGGCGCTGATGGCCCTGGTGGCCTGGCGCAGCAGCGCCGCCGTGCTGGGTCTGGTGCTGGCCTGCTGCGGCCTCGGATACCTGTACCAGGGCCCGCCGTTCCGGCTTGGATACCGCGGCCTGGGGGAACCGCTCTGCTGGCTGGCCTTCGGCCCGCTGGCCACCGCCGCCGGGCTGCTGGCCCTCGCCCCGCCGGCCACGGCCGGCGTGCCCTGGGCGGAGGCGCTGCTGCTGGGCAGCGGTCCGGCCCTGGCCACCACCCTGGTGCTGTTTTGTTCCCACTTCCACCAGGTGGAAGAGGATGCGGCCCACGGCAAGCGCTCGCCGGTGGTGCAGCTGGGCAGCCACCGGGCCGCCGGTCTGGTGCCCTGGTTTGTGGCCGGCGCCCTGGCCCTGCAGTGGGGCCCTCTGCTGGTGGCGCCGGAGGGCCAGCGCTGGCCGCTCACGGCCCTGCTGGGGGTGGTGGGCCTGCCGCCGGCCCGCCAGCTGATCGGCCTGCTGCGCGACCACCACCACCAGGCGGAGCTGGTGAGCGGCAGCAAGTTTCTGGCCCTGCGCTTTCAGGCGCTCAATGGCCTCGGCCTGGCGCTGGGCCTGGCCCTGGGGCGGTGGTGGAGCTGACGGTCGGCGCCGCCTCCGCCCTCCGCCTGCACTGGCGGCCGTTCGCGCTGGCCCTGCCCCAGCCCCTGCCCACGGCCCGGGGCGTGCTCCAGCGCAAACAGGGCTGGCTGCTGCGCCTGGAGGCGCCCAGCGGCCGGCTCGGCTGGGGTGAGGCGGCACCCCTGGACGGTGATCTGGCGCCAGTCGAGGCGGCGATCCAGCGGCTTGGCGCCAGCCGACACCGGCACGATCTGGAGGCGACGTTGGCCGGCGGTGCCCTGCCGGCGGCCCTGGCCTTTGCCCTCGGTGCCGCCCTGGCCGAGTGCGCTGGCCTGCCCCGCGGGCGCTGGCGCCCCGCCCCCTGCTCGGCGCTGCTGCTGCCGGCCGGTCCCGCGGCCATCCCGGCCCTGGAAGCGGCGCTGGCGGGCCCCCATGCACCCGGTGGCGGCGGGGGAGACGGCAGGGGAGGCGGCGCCTGCTTCAAGTGGAAGGTGGCCGTGTTCCCCGACGGCGAGGAGCGGCAGCTGCTGGAGCGGCTGCTGGAGCGCTTGCCCGCCGCCGCCCGGCTGCGGCTGGATGCCAATGGCGGCTGGGAGCGGGCCACGGCCGCCGCCTGGGCCCAGCGGCTGGCGGGCGAGCGGCGCCTCGACTGGCTGGAGCAGCCCCTGGATCCCGCCGACGCCGCTGGCCTCGCTGCGCTGGCCGCCCGCTTCCCGGCCGTGCCGATCGCCCTGGATGAATCGCTGCAGCTCGATCCCTCCCTGCGCCACCGCTGGAGCGGCTGGCAGGTGCGCCGACCCAGCCAGGAGGGCGATCCCCGGCCGCTGCTGGTCGAGCTGGAGCGGGGTCGGCCGCGGCTGATGCTCAGCACCGGCTTCGAGACGGGCATCGGCGCCCGCTGGCTCCACCATCTGGCGGCCCTGCAGGCCCGGGGCCCCACCCCCGCCGCGCCGGGACTGGCGCCGGGCTGGAGCCCTTCCGGAGACCTGGCGGCCCCCGACCCCGAGCGGGTGTGGCGGGCGGCGGGGGCGGTGCCATGACCCCCGAGCAGATCCAGCAGGCCTGGTATGGGGGTCGAATCCTGCCCCTGGCCGGCCCTGCACCCCACGACCGGCAGGCTCTCCACCAGGCCATCGGGCCCGGCGGCCTGGGCGGGTTGGAATCGCGCTGGGGGCCGGGGGTGGTGCTCGGCAGCGGCGGCAGCAGTGGGGCCGACGGCAGCGGCCGGCGCTGGTGTCTGCAGCCCCTCGCCCACCTGGAGGCCTCGGCGGCGGCCACCGGCGCCTGGCTGCAGAACCGCCGCCTGGACCCCGCGGCCTGCGTGCACCTCAACGGGCTGCCCCTGCACCACGTGAGCGGCCTGCTGCCGCTGGTGCGTTGCCGCCAGTGGGGTGCCCTGCACCTGCGCCTCGACCCCGGCGTGATGCGGGAGCCGGCGCGGCTGGCGGAGCTGCCCCTGCCGTCCGGTCGCCCCCTGCTGCTGGCCCTGGTGCCCACCCAGCTGCAGCGCCTGCTGGCCCAGCCCGAGGGGCTGGCCTGGCTGCAGCGGCTGGCGGTGGTGTGGGTGGGCGGTGCGCCCCTCGGCGCCGAACTGGCGGAGCGCGCGCGCCGGGCCGGCCTGCGCCTGGCCCCCTGCTACGGCGCCACGGAGACGGCGGCGATGGTGTGCGCCCTGCCGCCCGAGCGCTTCCTGGCGGGCGATGGCGGCTGCGGCCCTGCCCTGGGGGATGTGCGGGTGCGCATCGCGCCGGGCACCGGAGCGGTGGAGCTCGCCTGCGGGCGGCTCAGCCCCGGCTGGTTGGTGGCCGGCGAGCTGCAGCCGTTGCCGCGCGCCGCCGATGGCTGGTGGCGCAGCGGCGATGCCGGCCGGCTGCTGCCGGCCGGCCTGCAGGTGCTGGGCCGCCTGGACGGGGCCCTGCACAGCGGTGGGGAAACGGTGTTCCCCGAGCAGCTGGAGCAGCGGCTGCTGCTGGCGGCCCGCCGCGAGGCCCTGCCGCTGCGCTGGGTTCTGCTGCTGGCCCGCGACGATCCGCAGTGGGGGCAGCGGCTGGAGGCCCTGGCATGCCCGGACGCGGGGGCTTGTGGTGCAAGCCAGGAGTCCCTGCTGCTCTCGCGTCTGGCCGGGATCTGCGCTCCCTGGGCAGCGGCGGAGCGGCCGCGCCGCTGGCATCTCTGCCCCGAGCTGGCCCCCTCGCCGTTGGGCAAATGGCAACGGGGCCGTTGGCAGGCCTGGCTGGATCGACTAGAAGCGCAGGGACACAGCAGCGGCACCGGGGGCGATGTCCACCCTTTCTGACACGGAAATCAGCAACAAGAAGCTGGCCGCTGGCCTCACCGGGGTGTTCCTCGGTGCCTTCGGCGTGCACAAGTTCATCCTCGGCTACACCAAACCGGCCGTCATCATGCTGGTGGTGTGCCTGGCGGGGGGTGCCGTGACCTGTGGGGTGGCCAGTTTCGTGATGGGGGTGATCGGCCTGATCGAGGGAATCATCTACCTCACCAAGACCACGGCTGAGTTTCAGGCCGAGTACATCGATGCCGAAAAGCCCTGGTTCTGACAGCCGGCGGCCCGTGCTGCTGCTGCTGGCCGGCGCCGCGGCCTTGAGCTGGG
Organism: Bradyrhizobium ivorense; assembly: GCA_943368005.1. GTDB lineage: Bacteria > Cyanobacteriota > Cyanobacteriia > PCC-6307 > Cyanobiaceae > NIES-981. Next base: position 25,027 of record CALRKN020000012.1, read on the forward strand.
GGGCTGCCACCGCCATCCCCCACGAGGGCTTCCACCCCCTGCTGGTGATGGCGGCGCTGTTGCCGCTGCAGCTGGGGGCCTTGCTCTACGTGTTCCGCCGGCCCTAGAGCGGTTGGAGGCCCTGGCCGAGGGCGGAGGCTTCGAGCCAGCGGTTGATCGGGGTAGGCAGCCCGCAGCGCTGGCGGCTGGTGCTGTCGATCGCCAGGTGGCGGGTGAGGGCCCGGGCCGCTTTCCGCTCGCCGCAGTGGAAGGTGTAGGTCAGCTCGAAGCAGCCGGGATCCAGGCGCCGGGGCTCCAGCCGGATGGCCAGCGGATCGCCCACCGCCAGCGGGGCCAGGTAGTCGGCCTGGCAGTGCACGATCGGCAGGGCGATCGCCGGCACGTTCCCGGGGCCGGGGAAGATCGCGGCGGTGCTGAGCCCGAAGCGCTCCAGGCTCTCCTCGTAGGCCTCGTGGCACCAGCGCAGCAGATGGGGAAAGTGCAGCACGCCGGCCGCGTCGGTGTCGCCGAAGCGCACCGTGCGGCAGAGCAGCAGCCAGCGTTCGGGATCCATTGCGCTCAGCCGGGGGGGAAGGTCTGCAGGTGGAGGCGTGCCAGCCAGTAGCCGAGCAGGGCCAGGGCCGTGGCCGCGCTGAGGGGCCCGCTGGGTCGCCAGGCGCGGGGCAGCCTGGGCAGCAGGCGCCGCTGGTGCAGGGCCAGCAGCGACCACCCCACCAGGCCGAGGGCCATCACCGGCCCGAAGGCGTGGTGGGCCAGGGAGCCGCCCAGATCTCCCCGCAGCGCCAACTCAGTGGCGCGGGTGAGGAAGCAGGTGGGGCAGGGGATGCCCGTGAGGGCCCTCAGGGGACAGGACCAGCCAGGCAGTCCGGGGTGACCTCCCTTGAGCCACAGGTAACCGGTGAGGCTGGCCGGCACCAGGAAGCCCGCCTGCCGCAACCGGCGCAGAAACGGAGTCAGGGGTCCAGAGGGGTCAACGGTCTGGAGAGTTCAACGGTCCACCGAGCCCATGATCACGTCGATCGAGCCCAGGATCGCCATGATGTCGGCCACCTTGTGGCCCTTGAGGATGTGGGGCAGGATCTGCAGGTTGTTTTGATCGGCGGCGCGGATCTTGAAGCGCCAGGGGGTGACGTCGTTGTTGCCCTGGATGAACACGCCGATCTCGCCCTTGCCTGATTCCAGCCGGGTGTAGAGCTCCCCTTCGGGGATCTTGAAGGTGGGCGCCACCTTCTTGGCCACGTATTGATAGTCGAAGCCGGAGAATTCACTGCCCTTGCCCTCGGCCATGCGGCGGGCCTCCAGGTTTTCGGTGGGGCCGCCGGGGATCATGGCGCAGGCCTGGCGCAGGATCTTGAGCGACTCGCGCATCTCCTGCACCCGCACCCGGTAGCGGGCGAAGCAGTCGCCTTCCTTCTCCCAGGCCACGGCCCAGTCGAAGTCGTCGTAGCACTCGTAGTGGTCCACCTTGCGCAGGTCCCAGGGCACGCCGGAGGCGCGCAGCATCGGCCCCGACAGGCTCCAGTTGATCGCCTGCTCGCGGGTGATGGCTCCGAGCCCCTCGATCCGCCTGCGGAAGATCGGGTTGTTGGTGATCAGCTTTTCGTATTCGTCGATCTTGGGACCGAACCAGTCGCAGAAGTCGAGACACTTCTCCAGCCAGCCGTAGGGCAGATCGGCCGCCACACCGCCGATGCGGAAGTAGTTGTTGTTGATCAGGCGCTGGCCGGTGGCCGCTTCCCACAGGTCGTAGATCATCTCCCGCTCGCGGAAGATGTAAAAGAACGGCGTCTGGGCGCCCACATCAGCCAGGAAAGGGCCAAGCCAGAGCAGGTGGTTGGCGATGCGGTTGAGCTCCAGCATCAGCACGCGGATGTAGCTGGCCCGCTTCGGCACCGGTACGTCGGCCAGCCGCTCGGGGGCGTTCACCACGATCGCCTCGTAGAACATGCCGGCCGCGTAGTCCATGCGGCTCACATAGGGCACGAACATCACGTTCGTGCGGTTCTCGGCGATCTTCTCCATGCCGCGGTGCAGGTAGCCGATCACCGGCTCGCAGTCCACCACGTCCTCTCCGTCGAGGGTCACCACGAGCCGCAGCACCCCGTGCATCGAGGGGTGGTGGGGCCCGAAGTTCACCACCATCGGCTCCGTGCGCGTCTCCAGCTGCGTCATGGGGCCGTGGGGGGTCAAGCTTTGACGGGGATCTTAGGAAGGCAGCGCCGCGGCAATGTCGGTGGCGGCGAAGTCTGTGCCTTTGAACAGCAGTGGTGCCTGCAGGGCCTTGGCAAGGCCGTAGCTGAAGCAGTCGCCCAGGTTGAGCCCCGCCCGGTGGCGGCCCTTGCCGTAACGGCACCAGCCGCTCAGGGCCCAGCACCAGCTGTTCCACCTCCCCGTCGTCCACCCCATGGCGGGCGCTCTCCGCCACCAGGCCCAGCTCCAGGCGGGAGGCCACGCTGAGATGCACCACCGCTGCCCGTGCAGCCGCGTCGAGCAGGGCTTCGGGGTCGCCCTCTTGCAGGAGCATGGCCATCGGGGCCGAGGTGTCGATCACCAGCTCGTTGGCGACCAGGCTCATCTCGGCAGCCCGTCCTCGTCGTAGAGGTCGTCCTGCAGCTCCTTGCTGTTGCGGCCCTGCCACGCTGGCCTCGCGTTGACGTGCGCGCCGATTGCTCGGATCACGGCTGTTTTGGCTTCGAGGTCCTCAGGGTCTTTCGGGCTGGGGGATCGCTCCAGTTCGGCCCGCAGCGCCTGGCGCACCGCGTCGGTGACGGTGGTGGAGCGCCGGGCCGCCAGCTCCCGGGCCATGGCGTGCACCGCGGGGCCCTTGATGTTCATTCCCATGGCGAGGCTCTCATGCGCCGGGGTAGACATATTCATTTAATTTATTCTGCCTAACTTCACTTTTGCTTCGCCCTTTTGCTTTGCTGCGTCGGAGCCGATCACCCTGGCCGCCGCGGCCACAATTCAGAGACCCGATGCAGGGTCTTTGGAGGCTCGCCCACCCACCGGCTGGCAGAACGGACCGGGCTGGCGGCCGTTGCTTCAGACCACCGACTTCGGGGAGTGGGAGGCCACGATCACCAGCCGCCTGGGGACCCACTGCGGTCGACTGCAGCCCGACGCCTTGCCGTTCAAGGCTTCGATCCGCGCCGGTGCCGTGGCGGAGTTTGCGGTTTAGCTAAGGAAGCTCTGAGCAACTAGCCCGTGCAGATCGACTCGAACTGTATTTTCGGATTAAGAGCAGTTTGAGGGCAGATCGAGTCTCATTCGGTCAAATTCTGCCACTTTTCTGGCGACATCTTGTTCAATTTTGGGCAATCTTGCCCTAGCTAGGAACACGTCTCTAGTATTCACGTCTTGCCTGGCAACAGATGACGAGCCATGAGCAGATTCGCGAGAGCTGCCAGCACGTTCACCTTGCAGCCATTCTTGAGAACGCCTCGCAAGCGTATCTTCTGAAAGCCAAATTGGCGCTTCATCACGCGAAATGGATGCTCACCTTTGGCGCGGATGTGAGCCTTAGCGGTCTCAATCAGATCATCCAGCCGGCCTTCCGGTGTATTGGGTAAAGCACACCGCTTCCCCGGCCACATTGCGACGCGGAAGCCGATGGCCTTGCCTTTCATCTCTTCTCGCTTCTCAAGCCCCTGGTAGCCGGAATCGGCGTAGGTCACCGCTTCCTGTTCATGCAGCAGCTCTGCAGCCGGGGTCAGGTCATGCACGTTGGCTGAGGTCGTTTCGATCGAGTGGATCAGGCCGTTGTCCTTGTCCACACCGAAGTGGACCTTCATGCCGTAGGCATAGCCTTCCGCGCAGCGGTGATACCACTGCTTCCCCTTTTTGGTCTGGTGCATCTCGGGATCTCTCTCGCCCTTCTTGTTCTAGTGCATCCGGCACACTTGGGCTTCGCCCTCGTAAAGGTGGAGCTGGGGGCTGCGATCAAAGTGGCGTCGCTGATCGTGCCCTGCTTCATGGCCATGCCGTTGACCTTGAGGTGAGCTTTCACCGTCTCAAAGATCTGCTTCCCGAGATCGTGCTTCTCCAAGAGATTGCGGAAGCTGAGGATCGTGGTTTCATCCGGGATCCTGTCGCTGATCAGGTTGATGCCCGCAAAACGGCGCTTCGTCGCCACCTCGATCAGCGCATCCTCTATCGAAGGATCACTGAGGTCGTACCACTGCTGCAGCAGGTGAATCCGCAGCATGGTTGCCAATGGGTAGGGAGGGCGTCCGCCTTTAGAATCAGTCTTGGGGTAGAAGACCTCGATCAGAGCGTTCAGCGCCTTCCAGGGCACAACTGCGTGCATCTGACCCAGAAAGCGCTCCCTGTTGGTATTTTCCTGGCGGTGGTCCGCTCGTAATCACCGTAGGCGAAGCCTTGCGCGAAGCGCTAACCAAGCTGGTTGCCACCCATGAACCCAGTCATGCCATGAGATCAATCAGCTATTGTTGCGTGGAGTGGCCGGGTTATCCAGAATATCTTTATTCGGACATTTACTGTTTTTCTGGTCGGGATTGACGCATGGATGAGCTTTCTTTTTGTAGGCTGCTGGGGGCCACAGCTACCCCCAGGATCTAACCACGACCTGAGTTGAGGGCACATTGAGCCCCATGTAATTCAGGGTTTTCCCTCGCTCGCGGCCGTCGCGCTGCGCTTCCTCAGCGCTTCGTTGCGTGGATCACCAGCTGCAGCGGGCGGGCATCCCGCATCGCCCGCTCCAGATCGGGAAAGATTCGCTGCTGGCAGCTGAGAACGCGGAAACCGCAGTCTTCGAACGCAGTCTTCGAACAGCGAGAGCATCGTGCTGGGCGTGAACCAGCGCAGGTGGGTGCGATCGAGCAGGCCGCTCTACCTCGTACACGAATTGCCCCAGGCAGAGCCGCGCCTGCACGTTCCAGTGCTGGGCGTTGGGATGCAGGCGCAGACGCTTCCCCCCGGCGGCAGCAGGTTGTGCACCCGGCGCAGCACCTGCCAGGGATCGCGCAAGTGCTCGAGGCTGTCGCCGAAGATCCAGCAGTCAGCCTGGAGGACTTGCGGGGCTGGCTCCTGGCCCAGTTTCTGCTCCACATCCCCCACCAGTACCTCCTGGCAGTGCTGACGGCCGGCTTCCGCGTCGATGGGTTCGATCTCGATGCCGAGCCAGTGGGCGGAGGGATGGCGTTTGCTGTAGGCCCGCGCCAGGGCTCCGCTGCTGCAGCCCACCTCCACCAGCCGATCCACCGTGGGCAGGATCGCCAGCAGGTCGGGATTGGCCTGGTCGTGGGCGGGGGTCTGGGATGCCATCGCGATTACGGCTCCTCCTCGATGGAGATCAGGCGGCGGATCTCATCGCTGACAAAGCCGATCAGCGAGGGGTTGAGCGCACCCGGCAGGGTGATCACGTCGTAGATCTCCTCGACCAGCCCCTCGAAGCGGATCCAGTGCACGGCGTCGCCGGAGCGTAGATCCACCACCTGGATGCCGCAGCGTGCCTCCACGTTGCGCTGGGCGAGGGCGTCATCGAGTGGCAGGCCGCTGAAGGTTTTGTTGTGGCGGGGCTTGGAAGTGCCGAGCAGGGCGTAGTCGCCGTGGAAGGCGACTCCGCGCAGGTAACCGGCGCAGAAGGTGAGCGGCTCGAAACTGCCGCTGGAAAGGTTGATGAAGCCGAATTCACCGGTGCCGGAATTGCAGAGCCAGAGCCGATCGCGATACCAGCGGGGCGAATGGGGCATCGACAGGCCGGTGGCCACGATCGCGTTGGCCTGCACATCGATCAGTACGCCGCCATCGCGGCGGCGTTCCCGCCAGCCATCGGCGGCATCGGAGGTGCTCACGGCGGTCACATAGGCCGGCTGGCCGTCGCGTAGGGCCAGGCCGTTGAGATGGCAGCGGTCCTCCGCGGCGAGACGGGAGACGAAGGGGGGCCGCCAGAGAGGCCGGAAGCTGTGGGTGGCGCTGGTGGTGGCCAGGCAGGAGAAGAGGGTGTTGGCAAACACCAGCTGGCCTGCGGCATCCACGGCCATGTCGTGGATGTCGCAGTCCCCGGTGGTGAAGCCCACCTGGGGCACGTAGAGACGGTCGAAGCCATCGGTCTGCTGGCCCGGAGCGAGCATGTTCTCGAAGCGCCAGATCTGATGGAGGCTGCTCATGTAGAAGCCGTTGCCATTGCCACTGGGGCAGAGGCCCATGCAGCGGTTGAAGGTGCGCTCGAACACCGCCAGCTCGCCGTTCGCATTGAGGCCGAGGGAGAAGAGCTTGCCGATCTGATAGGTGGTGAGGGCGAGCGAGAGCCGCTGCTCGGCCATCCAGTTCAGCAGCTGGCGGGAGGTGGTGATCTCGAAGGCCGGGGCGGCGCTGGTCATGGATGGGAAGGAGGGCGATGGGCTGGCGGTGAGGGAAGGCTCCCATTTGCGCCGGTAGCGCTCCAGGCCCTGTTGCCAGTCGGTGCTGCCGGCCGCCCCGGGGCTGGCGTGGATCAGCTGCAGGGGCCAGACCCCGAGGCGCAGGCCGGCGGCGAGGGCACTGCGGCAGAGATCCAGATCGTAGAAGTGGAAGGGGAAGGTGGGATCAAAGCGCACCCCCGCGGCCTGCAGGCTGCCGGCCCGGGCTGCCAGGAACACGCCATCGAGGAGCTGAGCCGGCGCCGGGCAGGGTCCGAAACGGATCGGCTCATGGGTCTGCGGATCGCCGTGGCGGATCTCGCCCACCAGATGGGGATGGTCCCAGCTGCGGCCATCGGGCTGGAGCCACCAGGTGGGCTGGCCGGGGAGGATCCGTCGGCTGCCGGCCACCCCCACCAGATCGAACTCCGCCAGTGCCGCCAGCAGGGGTGGGCGCAGGTCGGCCTCCCCGAGCCACACATCGTCGTGGCAGAACACCACCAGGCTCTCGGGTTGGAGCTGCTCGAGCGCCTGGTTGTAGATCGTGCCGAGCGGCTCGCGGTTGCCGGCGCGGATCCGGGTGTCGCAGTTGCGGTGGGCGGGCAGGCGCAGGGATCGGCCCAGCTGGGATTCAGCAGGGAACGCCTTGGCGGTCAACCTACTGGCCGAGACGATCGTGAGGGGGGGTTCGAGGGCCATCTCAACCAGGGCAGGGCGGCACGGGCAGGCAACGGCTCAGGGTTTGGCTGACCGCGGCGTCCCGTTCTCCGCCGCGAGCTGCTTTCCGGGATTGCCGCTGCAGTGGTGGCGCCAGATCCGTCGCAACAGCCCCTGGAAGCGACCGGCGTAGCAATCGAGATCGGAGAGGCCCGAAGCGGCCATCTGTTGGCGCTGCTTGGCGCGGCCCCGGCGCAGGGCCGGCAACTGGGCGGCGAGCTCCCGGGCGATGGCGCGGTAGTGGGCGTCGTCGCTGGCGATCCATTCGCTGCGGCCGAGGGCGGTGAGGAAGCTGGCGCCCATGCGGCCCACGAAGTTCCCCCCCCGCAGGGCGATCACCGGCACCCCCATCCACAGGGCCTGCAGGGTGGTGGTGCCGCCGTTGTAAGGGGTGGGATCGAGGGCGATGTCCACCGCGCCGTAGCGCTGCATCATCGCCTCGAGGCACTCGGGGCCCTCCAGCAGCAGCCGCTCCGGGCGGATGCCCTCGGCGGCGAACAGCCCCTGGAAGCGCTCGACCACCGATGCGTCAGCGAGGGAGGGCGCTTTGAGCAGCAGCCGGGCATCGGGCAGGTCGCGCAGCACCGCCGCCCAGAGGGCGATCGTGCGCGGCGAGAGCTTCATGATGTTGTTGAAAGAGCCGAACACCAGCGGCGCGTCTGCGGGGCGATCCGGCGGCAGGTGGTAGTCATCCACCGGGCTCCAGCAGAAGACGCTGCCGGGCAACTGGGCGATGCCTTCCGAAAAAAGATGGGCGTGTTCTGCGGGCGAGACCACCGGATCGCCGATCAGCCAGTCGATGCTGGTGAGGCCGGTGGAGTGGGGATAGCCGAGGAAGGTGGCCTGCACCGGCGCGGCCCGCAGGGCGAACACCCCGAGGCGATGGGTGGAGGTGTGGCCGGCCAGGTCAACCAGCACATCGATCCGCTCGCCGATGATGCGCTGCCGCAGGGTCGGATCGTTGAGCTGGCCGCTCTCGATCCAAGCCGCCGCCGCCTGGCGGGCCCGCACCGTGTACTCATCGTGCATCGAGCCGGTGTGGAACACCGTGGTGGGGAACAGCACGGGATCGAGCCGTTCCAGCAGGGGCAGCATGAACAGGTTCACCGGGTGCTGGCGGTGGAAGTCGCCCGACACCAGCCCGATGCGCAGGGGCCGCTCGGGATCACGGGGGTTGGCAAAGGCCGGTGCCCCAGGGGCCCCGCTGGCGGCCTCGATCGGGGCGCAGAGCTGGCGGTGCCGCTCCGCCACCCGCTCCGGGCTGAGGGCATCCACATACAGCGAGGCCATGGCGATCGAGGAGGCCAGGCGCGAGCTGGGATCCCCTAGCTCGCGGTAGTGGGCCTCCACCGCGGCCAGGTGGGCGGCGGCATCGCCGCGGCGGCCGGGCAGGGCGTTGAGCAGATAGCGCACCTCGCCGTTGGCGGGATCGAGCTGCAGGATGCGCCGGCAGAGCGCCTCGGCTTCGCTGAGCTCGTACACCTCCCAATGCAGCCGCGCCAGGGCCAGCAGGCTGGGTGGGTCGTCGGGGGCGAGCTCCAGGGCTCGCCGCAGCACGGCGATTGCCTCCTGCCAGTAGTTGTGCTGATACACCCGTTCTGCCAGCAGGCGTAGAAAGGCCGGATTGCTGGAGGCCGACGCCCGCGTGAAGGCCACCTCGGCGGCGGCGCGGTGGCCGAGGCGTATCAGGGCCAGCCCCAGCTGCAGCAACGAGCCGTGGCGAGGGGGGCGGTGATCGATGAGCGGCGTAAGCGCCGCCACGGCACCGCGGGCATCGCCGCCCTCCAGGTGCCAGACCCCGAGCCAGTGGCGCGATTCGCCCGGGATCGGCTCGAGCGTTTCGGCCCGGGCCAGGGTTTCGGCGGCGCCGACGGCGGGGTTGTCGCCGGCGCTGTCGGGGGAGGTCCGGCCATCGGCGAGGCGGGCGGCATAGAGCTGGCTCAGCCAGTCGCCCGGGCAGGCGGCCAGCCAGGCATCCAGCTCCTGCCGCCAACGCTGGGCTTCGGCGCTCTGGGGATGCTGCAGCCAGGTGTCCGCCAGGGCGGACGTGGGCCCCGCATGCCGGGAGCTGGAGCCCGGCGCGGCGCCGAACCGGATCGGCTCGGCGCCGGGCTGCAGGCGTTGCCACTGGCCGGCGGCGTAGGCCCGCTGGGGCACAAGCCCCGCGGCGGCATAGGCCTCGGCGAGGGAGCGCCAGGAGGTGGGCTGGAGAGGATTGGCGCGCAGGGCGGCCCAGAGCCCGGCGATCTCCCGGGCAGGCAGAGCAGGCAGATCGGCTAGCGCGCCCAGATCTCCTCCAGTTCCAGCACCAGGTCATGCAGCAGATCGCCACCCTCCAGCCTGGTGGCATTGGCCAGGCGCTGCGCTCCGGGCCAGATCTCCACCGCCCGTTGCTCCGGGAACAGCAGCCAGCCCAGCTGCGCCCCATTGGCCTGATAGGTGGCCATCTTGCGGCGCAGGGCCGCGGCGCAAGATGGCCCCTCGTCGCTGGCGCTGGCCAGTTCGATCACCAAGTCGGGGCAGAGGGGCGGAAACCCGCGGCGCTGTTCGGGAGTCAGCGCCTGCCAACGTTCCAGGCGCACTGCGGCGGCATCGGGGCTGATCACCGAGCCGTCGGCGAGGCGAAAGCCCGTGGAGCTGTCGAACACCTTCCATCCCCCCCGCTCGAGAGCCCAGATCTGCAGCCGGGTGCACAGGAGCGTGTTGCGGGAGCCAGTCTCGCCTCCGGCGGGCGTCCTTGTGATCAGCTGGCCATCGGCCGTCAGTTCCAGGACGGCCGATGGATTCACTGCGCACACCAGCGCGAACTGCTCGGGTGTCAACCGCAGCCCTGGCGGCAACAGCAGCGGAGCCGGAGCGGCTGCTAGGGCGATGGTCATCGCTCCTACGGACTTTTGACTAGCCAGTTTAAGCGGCAAGACACGCAGCTATCAGCTGGTGAGCACGAAGTCGCTCAACAGCAGGGAAGGAACCGTGCTGCCGCTCAGGAACTGGGCCACCTCCTGGGCAACAGGCGCGGAACTGCAACCGTTGCTGTCGAAGAGATGGATGCGTGAACTGATGACGTCATGGAAGCGCTGGTTGGCCTGGGTGAGGGCCTCAGCCAGTTGAACTGGAAACAACAGGAGTTGTTTCACGACGAACGGGGCCACGGCTCCCAGCCCACATTTTGCGAGCCAGGACTGTGTAAAGGTGACTTGTTGTCTGCCATCACTGCAGACCACTGACCGTGATGGCGCTGGAAACCAGCAATTGCTCATGGGCCAGATTCCAGACGTTGTAGGTGCCCGACAGGCCGGAGAAGGAGCCGTTGAAGATCACCGTGCCGGCATTGGACCAGGTGCCGTTGGTGACGGTGAGGTTGTCGCCAGCGTTGCCGCTGATCACCAGCTGACGGCGCCGCTCGGTGGGCGGCAGGGCATAGGTGCCGCCGCTGCGGCCGAAGTTGGCGGCGGTGCCGCTGTTCAGCCAGTTGAAGCCGGTGATGTCGTCCACATCGCGTCTGGCGAGCGCGAGGCTGTTGTTGCCGGAGCCGGTGAGATCAAGGATCTCGATGGAGCTGAGGCGTGAGGAGTTTTGGGTGTTGGAGGCCGATTGGTTGGCGACGGCGGCGAGATTGAGTGATAGGCCGGCGCCAGCGAGGGCGATGGTGTCGATGCCGGTGCCGCCATCGACGCGGGCCAGCTGGGCGGTATTGCCGCCGCTGCCGAAGGGACTGGCGAGGGCGGTGAGGTTGGAGGCGTTGAGCACAAAGCGATCGTTGCCGGCGCCGCCGTAGTGCACGTCGGAGCCACCGCCGCCGGTGAGAGTGTCGTTGCCGGCGCCGGCGGCGAAGGATTCGGCGGCGCTGGTGCCGGTGCGGCTGTCGTTGCCGCTGGTGCCGAGCCAGTCGAATGTGCTCTGGGAGAAGGCGCCCGTTGTGGAGCCGAAGATCACATAGGACCGCCCGGCCTCGCTGCCCGCTGGCGGATCGTCGCGGTCAGCGCCGATGAGTAGATCGGCAAGGCCATCGCCGTTCACGTCTCCGGCGCTGGCGACGCTACGGCCGCTGAAGTCGAAGGGGGCCTGGCCATTGATCACGAACCCACCGCTGCCGCCAGCGATGGCGGAGAGGTTGATGGCGCTGGTGGAGGACTTGCCAAAGACCACATAGCTGCGGCCGGCATCCAAGCCCGCTGCCGGATCCCCGAGGAAGGCGCCGACGATGAGATCGGCGAGGCCATCGCCGTTCACGTCTCCGGCGCTGGCGACGCTGCGGCCGCTGCGGTCGTCTGTGGCCTGGCCATTGATCACAAAGCCACCGGTTCCTGCGGTGACGGCGGAGAGGTTGATGGCGGCGGTGGAGGCCTTGCCGAAGATCACATAACTGCGCCCAGCATTAGCCACCGCTGCTGGATCACTGAAGACTGCCCCTACGAGCAGATCGGCAAAGCCATCGCCATTCACATCCCCCGCACTGGCGACGCTCCGGCCGCTGGAATCCCCTTTGGATTCGCCATTGATCACGAAGCCGCCGCTGCCAGTGGCGATGGCTGAGAGGTTGACGGCGGTGGTGTTTGTTGTGCCGAAGACCACATAGCTGCGGCCGGCGTCGGCTCCAGCTGCAGGGTCGCTGTATTGATCCCCGAAGATAAGATCGGCCAGGCCATCCCCATTCACATCACCGGCACTGGCCACGCTGCGGCCGCTTCTGTCTCCAACGCACTGACCATTGATCACGAATGAGGTTAATGGCGGCAGTGTTGGTTTTGCCAAAGACCACATAACTGCGGCCAGCGTCGGTGCCTGCGCCTGAATCGCTTCCATAGGCGCCGATGAGGAGATCGGCGAGTCCGTCGCCATTCATATCGCCTGCATTGGCGATGCTGAAACCGCTGAAATCACCCGCAGCCTGGCCGTTGATCACAAAGCCGCCGGAGCCGGCAGCGACGGTGGAGAGATCGATGGCTGTGGTGCCGGTGCTCCCGAACACCACATAGGAGCGGCCGGCATCGGCGCCCGCTGCCGGATCACTACGGAACGCGCCGATCAGGAGATCGGCGAGGCCATCGCCGTTGACATCGCCGGCAGGGGAGACGCTGCGGCCGCTGTAATCGCCGGCGCATTGCCCATTGATCACAAAGCCGCCGGAGCCTGCGGCGATGGCGGAGAGGTCGATGAAGGCATCGTCGTTGCTGATGGTGCCCATCACCGGTGCTGGGGTGCCGACGGCATAGGAGCTACTGGCGACGAGGGTGAGCGCCACGGTCTCATCGGCCTCGATCGTGAGATCGGCGGTGGGATCAACGGTGACGGTGGCGGTGGTCGATCCAGCGGCGAAGGTGACGCTCTTGGTGGCGGGAGTGGCGGCGATACCGGTGTAATCACTGCCGAGGGTTCCCGTGCCGCCCACGGTGTACTGCACCGTGAGGGCATCGGTGGTGGCACCGGTGCGGCTGAAGGTGAACACCAGATTGGCGGCGCCATCTTCTGTCACCGAATCTGGGGAAACGGCCAGGGTGATGGTGGGCGGTGGTGTGATTGTGGCGGTGAGGGCGCTGTTGACGATCAGCTGGGCCCGGCCAGTGGTGCTATTGAAGACGTTGAAGGTGCTGCCTGCGAAGGCACCGGTGCCGTTGAGGGTGCCGGCGTTGATCCAGAGGCCGTTCGAGGCGGTGAAGGAGTCGCCGGCGTTGCCTCTGATCAGCAGCTGATGGCGCCGCTCGGTGGCAGGGAGGGTGAAGGAGCCACTGGCGAAGCCAAGGGCGGCAGCGGAGGAGCTGTTGAGCCAGTTGAAGCCGGCGAGATCCTGGATGTCTCGCAGGGCCAGGGAGAGGAAGTTGTTGCCGGAGCCGGTGAGATCAAAGGCCTCGATGGAGGAGAGGCGCGAGGAATTGGTGGTGCCGAGGGCGGATTGGTTGGCGACTAGGCCGAGGTTGAAGGAGAGGCCGCTGCCGGCGAAGGCGATGGTGTCGAAGCCGGTGCCGCCATCGACGCGGGCGAGCTGGGCGGTGTTGCCGCCGCTGCCAAAGAGGTTGCGCAGGGCGGTGAGGTTGGAGGCGTTGAGGATGATGCGGTCGTTGCCAGCGCCGCCATGGAGCACATCGGCGCCACCACCACCGGTGAGCGTGTCGTTGCCGGCGCCAGCTGCGAAAGATTCGGCGGCGCTGGTGCCGGTGAGGGTGTCGCTGGCGGCGGTGCCGAGCTGATCAAAGAAGCTGCCGAGGAAGGCGCCTGAGGTGGCCCCGAAGATCACATAGGAGCGGCCCAGACCGCCGAGGCTGGTGGGGGCGCCAACGACGAGATCGGCGAGACCATCGCCGTTGAGATCACCGGCGCCAGCCACACTGAAGCCGTTGAGGTCGCTGCCGAATTCCGCGTTGATCACGAAGCCGCCGTTGCCGGTGGCGACATCGGAGAGATGGGTGGCGTTGCCGGAGGTCCTGCCGAACACCACAAAGGCACGGCCGTTGTCACCCAATCCTGTGCGGGGAGCGCCGACGATGAGATCGGCGAGGCCATCGCCATTGACATCGCCGGCACTGGCGACGCTGGAGCCGCTGCGGTCGTAGGCAGCGGCACCGTTGATCACGAAGCCGCCGCTGCCGGCGGCGATGGCGGAGAGATTGATGGGGGCGGAGCCGGGCTTGCCGAAGACCACGTAGGAGCGGCCGGCGTTCGTGCCAGCGGCGGGATCGCTTTCAGGAGCGCCGACAATCAGATCAGCGAGGCCATCGCCGTTGACATCGCCGGCCGCCGCCACACTGCGGCCGGTTTGTTCTTGGGTGGTGGTGCCGTTGATCACGAAGCCGCGGCTGCCGGCGGCGATGGCTGAGAGGTTGATGGGTGCGGTGCCGGAGGTGCCGAACACCACGTAGCTGCGGCCGGCATTGACGGCCGTGGTGAGGTTGGGATCGCCGACAGGTGCGGCCACCAGCAGATCGGCGAGGCCATCGCCGTTCACATCGCCGGCGCTGGAGACGCGGAAGCCACTGTTGTCGTAGGCGGCCTGGCCATTGATCACGAAGCCGCCATTGCCGGCGGCGATGGCGGAGAGGTTGATGGCGGTGGTGGATGTCTTGCCGAAGACCACATAGGAGCGCCCGCCGTTGTTGTTGGGGGCTGGACCTGATGTGGTGGGGTCACTGTTGTAGGCGCCGATGATCAGATCGGTGAGGCCATCGCCATTCACATCGCCAGCATTGGCCACGCTGTAGCCGCTGAAGTCGTAGCTGCATTGGCCGTTGATCACGAAGCCGCCGGTTCCTGCCGCAACGGCCGCAAGACTGATGGCGGCGGTGCCGGTTTTGCCGAAGACCACATAGGAGCGGCCGGCACTGGTGCCGGCGAGGGGATCACTGGCGAAGGCACCCACGAGCAGATCGGCGAGGCCGTCGCCGTTCACATCACCGGCGGCGGCCACGCTGCGGCCGCTCTGGTCGTAGGCGGATTGGCCGTTGATCACGAAGCCGCCGCTGCCGGCGGCGATGGCGGAGAGGTTGATGGGTGCGGTGCCGGTGGTGCCGAAAACCACGTAGGAGCGGCCGGCATTGGTGCCGGCGGGCGGATCGCCGAAGTGGGCGCTCACGATCAGATCCTCGAGGCCATCGCCGTTCACATCGCCGGCCCGGGACACGGAGCGGCCGCTGATTTCGGTGGCCTGGCCGGTGATCACGAAGCCGCCGGTGCCGGCGGCGATATCGGAGAGGTTGATGGAGCCTGGAGCGGCGGCCTCGACCCGCACGGCGGAGCCGTTCACGCTGATCAAGCGCTGATTGTTTTCGCTGGCGCTGGCGGCGGAGGGCGTGAGGCCGCGGATCAGGGCGGAGAAGCGCGCGCCCTGATCACCTGGGGAGTCGATGCTGCCGTTGAGGCGGTGATCGATGGCATGGCCGAGTTCCTCGAGCAGCACGGCCTCGATCTGGGGGGCGCTGGCGGTGGCGAGCCAGGAGCGATTGAGGACGATGGTTTCTGCCCCGGTGGGGCCGGCTGGGACGTAGCCGCCGAGGGCACCACCCATGGCCGAAGCATCGACCACGACAACGGCGGGGGGTGAGAAGCCACCGGAGGTCAGATCCAGGCGCAGGGCAGTGGCGATCGGGGTTGCGCCCACCCCGAACACCTCCAGCAAGAGGGCGTGGTACGCGCTGCTATCGGTGGCCCAGGCGCTGAGGGTATCCAGGGCTGAACCGAGGGCCCATGGGAGGGGGAGCCGCAGTTCAGAGAGTGGGGGGATTATGGCGGGATTCATCACTTTGACCACGTGAGCCACAACGCACCGGCAAAGTAACTTGCATTTCCGGTGCCGCAAGGGGGTTCGGTGCCGCAAGGGGGTTCGGTGCCGCTAGGGCGTGAAGTGGCTTCGGCTTGTTCTTCGGCCGATGTTGAGGCTGCTAACGCTGGCAGTAGGGCTAACCCTGGCAGTAGGACGGAGCCCATGGAGGCACATCAGGCCGCAACCGATTTCCCATCTGGTTACCAGCACGCCCCCGTGCTGCCCGAGCCGCTGCTGGCCGGTCTGGCGCCCCTGGCCGAGCTGCTGGCGGAGCGGCCCGCGGGCGGTGTGCTGATCGACTGCACCCTCGGCGGTGGCGGCCACAGTGGGCTGCTGCTGCAGGCCCATCCCGGCCTGCGCGTAGTGGGGCTGGACCAGGACCCGAGCGCCCGCGCCGCCGCCGCTGAGCGCCTCGCCCCCTTTGCCGATCGGGCCACGATCGTGGCCACCAACTTCGCCGACCACACTCCCGCTGAGCCGGCGCTGGCGGTGCTAGCCGACCTGGGGGTGAGCAGCCCCCAGCTGGATGTGGCGGGGCGGGGCTTCAGCTTCCGCCTGGCCGGTCCGCTCGACATGCGCATGAACCCCGAGGCCGGCGCGACCGCCGGGGAGCTGATCGACCGGCTGGAGGAGACGGAGCTGGCCGACCTGATCTTTGGCTATGGCGAGGAGCGGCTGTCGCGGCGCATCGCCCGGCGCATCAAGGAGCAGGGCCCCTGGAGCGATCCGCAGCGGCCCCGTGACACGGCCGAGCTGGCCTACGTGGTGGCCGGCTGCTATCCGCCGGAGGCGCGCCGGGGCCGCATTCACCCGGCCACCCGTACCTTCCAGGCCCTGCGCATCGCCGTGAACGATGAGCTCGGGGTGCTGGAGCGGTTGCTGGCGGCGGCCCCCGACTGGCTGGTGCCGGGTGGCCTGCTGGCGATCATCAGTTTTCACTCCCTGGAGGATCGACGGGTGAAAACCGCGTTTCTCAACGACGAGCGGCTGGAGCGCATTACCCGCAAGGCGATCCAGGCGGGCCCGGAAGAGGCGGAGGCCAATCCCCGCAGCCGCAGCGCCCGGTTGCGCTTTGCCCGGCGGCGGCCATGAATCGATCCGATCTGCTTTGGTGGGCTGCCCTGCTGATCCAGTTGCTGGCTGTTCCCGGCACCCTGCTGCCGGTGCTGCCGGGCCTGGCCCTGCTGCCGCTGGGCGCGGGCCTGTGGCTGTGGGCCGTGGGCTGGAGCGCCGGCTGGCCGGCCTTTGCCCTGGCCTGCCTGCTGCTGGCCCTGGGCTGGGGGGCCGACGCCCTGGGCCTGGTGCTGGGCCCGGCCCGGCTGCAGGCCACCCGCTGGGCCTACATCGGCGCCGGGCTCGGCCTGCTGGTGGGCCTGCTGGGCCTGCTGCCGGCCCTCCCCGTGGGCGGGCCGCTGCTCGGTGCCCTGGTGGGGCCCCTGCTGGGTGCAAGCCTGGGGGAACTGGTGAGCGCTCCCACCTCCCTGGGGCCCCTCGGCCTGCTGCGGTTGCGCCGCTCGCTGGTGGTGGGCCTGGCGGTGGTGGCCGGCATGTTGGTGAGCCGGGTGGCCCAGCTGCTGCTGGCCCTGGTGGGCGTGCTGGGGTTCGTGCTGCTCAGCCGTTGAGCTGGCCGGCCAGCAGGCCGCTGCGGTCGTCGCGGTTGAACAGCTGGCGGTAGGCGGCGGTGGCCACACAGAAGCTGAGCGGTGCCGCCGCCAGCAGCCCCACCCCGCACAGCAGGGCTCCCACCATCAGGATGGCGCTCTGCACGATCACCAGCAGCACCACCATCCACCACTGCCCTTCCACCACCTGGCGTCCGCGCTCCAGGCTGGCCAGCGGGCCCTCGCCCCCCAGCAGGGCGAGCCAGGGCAGAAAGGTCTGGCCCAGGCTCAGGTAGAGCAGCAGCAGCAGGGCCGCCAGCGCCGGCAGGGCCGCCAGCCAGGGTTCCAGCAGGCTGAAGCCGATTGCCAGCAGGGCTGCCATCAGCACCACCGCGAACACGAGCAGGGCGAACAGCAGCTGGCGCAGCAGCAGCCGGCCGGCCGCCGAGCCATCCCAGCGGCTGAGGGTGCTCCAGCTGGGGCGGCCGCCCTCCAGGGCGAGCCAGGCGCCGCGGATCAGGCCCACGGTGCCCCAGAGGGTCACCAGCAGATTGCCCACCGACCCCACCAGCGTGCCCAGCAAGATCAGCCCGTCGGACGGCTGGTTGGCCTCGGGCAGGGCATCGAGGTTGGCCAGGGTCTGGAACACCAGGGCCAGGCCGCCGCTGAGCAGGGTGAACAGCACGAAGGTCCAGGGGGCGCGGCAGAAGGCGGTCCAGCCGTCCTGCACCGCCTGGAGCAGCTGCAGGGGCGCTTGCCCGGGAGGGGTGGATGCCATGGCGCGTGCTCTCCCGGGGCCTGGTCGGACCGTAGCGGGCGCCACCGTCCCTGTCAGCGCAGCTCCCCCACGGCGTCGGCCACCGCGACGATCGCCAGTTCGATCTCGGCCGGGGTGGTGGTGGCCCCCAGCCCGAAGCGGATCGAGGCGGCCGCCTCGGCCCGGCTTCTCCCCAGGGCGGCCAGCACGTGGGAGGGGGAGCCCTGGCTGCAGGCTGAACCGCTGCTCACCGCCAGCTGGCGGCGCAACCGCTGGTGCAGGGCGGCGCCGTCCACCCCGGCCACCGTGACGTTGAGGTTGTGGGCCAGCCGTTCCGGGCCGGGCGGCGGCCCATTCAGCCCCATCCCGCCGATCGCCCGCAGGCCGCTCCAGAGCCGGTCGCGCAGGGCCGCCAGCCGCTCGCCGCGCTGGGGCTGGGCGGCCAGGGCGGCCCGGAGCGCCTCCCCCAGCCCCACCACCAGCGGCACCGGCACGCTGCCGGCCCGCCGCCCCCCCTCCTGGCCGCCCCCGTGCAGCTGGGGGGCCAGGGCCACGCCGGGCCGCACCAGCAGCGCCCCCACCCCCTTGGGGCCCGCGCACTTGTGGCCGCTGAGGCTGAGCAGATCCACCCCCAGGCTCTCCAGGGCCAGGGGGATGTGGCCGGCGGCCTGGGCGGCGTCCACGTGCAGCAGGGCGCCCCGGCCGCGGCACAGCGCCGCCACCTGGGCCAGGGGCTGCAGCACGCCGATCTCGTTGTTGGCCGCCATCACGCTCACCAGCAGCACGTCGTCGTCCAGGGCCCGCTCCAGGTGCTGCGGGTCGAGCCGGCCCTCGGGCCCCACCGGCAGCAGGGTGAGCGGAAAGCCGTGGCGCTCCAGGTGCCGCAGCGGATCCAGCACCGCCCGGTGTTCGCTCACCAGGCTCACCAGCCGCCGCCGCGGGTTACCGCCGGTGAGGGCTGCTTCCACCACGCCCTGGATCGCCAGGTTGTTGGCCTCGGTGGCGCCGCTGGTGAACACCACCCAGGCCGGGGTGACCCCCAGGGCCGCCGCCACCTGGCCGCGGGCCCGTTCCACGGCGGCGGCGGCCTCCAGGCCGGGCCGGTGGCCGCGGCTGGAGGCGTTGGCGGGATGCTCGCTCCACCAGGGGGCCATCGCCGCCAGCACAGCCGGATCGCAGGGGGTGCTGGCCTGGTGATCGAGATAGGCGAGCATGGCTGGTCGTGCCTCCTCCCATGCTGACAACCGCCCGGCGTTGCCGGCCGTGGGGCCTGGCCGCGCTGCTGCTGCTGTTGCCCGCTGCTGCTGCAACTGCTGCTGCAACGGCAACTGCTGGCGCAGTGGTGGCGGCCGAGCTTCCCAAGAGGCCCCCCGGGCTGATCGTGCTGGAGGAACGGCCCAGCCAGGAGGGGCCGCGGGTGGTGGGGATCTATGGACCCCGGCAGGATGCCACCAGCCCCGAGCTCTGGCGGGTGAGTTTCTGGCAGCAGCGCGGCGCTGACGTCACGGTGCGCACCGACACGGTGCGCTGCTCGCTCACCACGCCGATGCGGCTCACCAACGAGGAGGGCCGCTGGCTGCTGATCGAGCTCAATCCCGGCGGGCCGATCCATCCCGGCAACCGGGTGAACCACCTGGTGTGGTGGGGCGTCTGCCACCCGGAGCAGGCCGGCCGCGATCCCGCCGGTCTGGGGGAACTGGCCCGCCGGCTGGGTTACAGCGGCAGCCTGCGGGAATCCGTTCAGATCCTGCCTGGACGGGGTGGCTGAGGCTCTGCAGACTGGCCCCATGAGCATTGATCTCCCCATTCCCGCCGGCGATGCCGCAACCGGTGCCGCAGCCGGTGCCACCCCCGACTCCGGAGCCGAGTCCGCGCTGGAGTCCGGCCCAGAGGCCGTCGCGCCCCCCGCGCCGGTGCGGCTGCTGCTGGTGGACGACGAACCCGGCCTGCGCGCCGCCGTGACGGCCTACCTGGAGGATGAGGGCTTCGCGGTGACCACCGCGGCCGACGGGGAGGAGGGCTGGCAGAAGGCCCAGGAGCTGCTGCCCGACGTGGTGATCAGCGACGTGATGATGCCCCGCTGTGACGGCTACGGCCTGCTGAAGAAGCTGCGGGCCGACGAGCGCCTGGGCGGCACGCCGGTGATCTTTCTCACCGCCAAGGGCATGACCGCCGACCGCATCGCCGGCTTCCAGGCCGGCTGCGACGACTACATCCCCAAGCCCTTCGACCCCGACGAGCTGGTGGCCCGCGTGCGCAACGTGGTGACCCGCCAGCAGCGCCTGCTGGCCGAGGCGGCCCGCTTCGCCGATGCCGACATCGGCCAGCTCTCGCGCCAGATCACCGAGATCCGCTCGCTGCTCGCCACCGGCGGCAGTGCCAAGCCGGCCCCAGGCAACAGCGACCTGAGCTTCACGCCGCGGGAGGCCTCGGTGCTGCAGTTGGTGGCGGAGGGCCTGATGAACAAGGAGATCGCCCGGCGGCTGGAAACGTCGATCCGCAACGTGGAGAAATACGTGAGCCGGCTGTTCATCAAGACCGGCACCGCCAGCCGCACCGAGCTGGTGCGCTATGCCCTCGAGCACGGCCTTGTCGACTGAACCGGCTGGGGCCGACTGGCTTCCGGCCGGCCTGAACGCCGGCCATGCCTACCGCGACCGGGTGGGCTCGGAGGCCGCCGGCCAGGGCGTGAGTGCCTTCTACGCCAGCCGCTATCGCCATTCGGGGGCGGCGCTGTGGCGGCAGCGGCTCGCCGCCGGGGAGATCCGCAGGAACGGCCAGCGCCTCTGGGCCGATGTCGCCCTCGCAGCCGGCGATCGGCTCAGCTGGCATCGGCCCCCCTGGCACGAACCTGCCGTGCCGGTTCTGCCCGGCCCCCTGTTCGATGACGGCGACCTGGTGGTGTTCAACAAGCCCAGCGGGTTGCCGGTGCTGCCGGCCGGCGGCTTTCTGGAGCACACCCTGCTGCGCCAGCTGGAGCAGCAGGTGGCTAGTGGCCAGCTGGATGCCGCCGGCGGCGTGCCCCGGCCTGTGCACCGCCTGGGCCGCTTCACCTCCGGCCTGCTGCTCTGCGCCAGGCGGCCGGCCAGCCGGGCCTGGCTCAGCGCGATGCTGCGGGAGAGCACCTGCGTTCTAAAGCCCACAGCCGCCCACAGCTCGCTCAGCCCCGCCGGGGCCCTCTGCTGCAAGATCTATCGCGCCCTGCTCCAGCCCCCCGCCCCCGGCTCGCCGCTGCTGGCGCTGCAGCCCGGCGACAGCCAGGACCTCACCACCCCGATCGGTCGCCGGCCCCACCCACTGCTCGGCAGGGTCTGGGCTGCGGCCGAGCCGCTGGATCCCTCTGCCCTGGCGGCCCGCAGCGGGGTGCGGCTGCTGCGGCGCGGTGGAGAGGGCTGCGGACGGGGAGATCAGGCAGGTGAGGCCTGGCTGGTGGAGGTGGCGATCGCCACGGGACGCCCCCACCAGATCCGCATCCACGTCGCCGCCGCCGGGGCACCGCTGCTGGGCGACCCGCTCTACCGCAGCGGCGGCATGGCCAACGCTGCGGCGCTGCCGGGCGAGGGCGGCTACCGGCTGCACGCCCACCTGCTGGGGCTGCCCACCCCGGACGGCGGGGCGCTGGAGCTGGAGGCCCCCCTGCCATCCGACTTGCTGGATCCCAGCAATGGATGAGGCCGTGGCCCCTACGGGTACAGCACCCGGTCGACGCATTGAGCTGCCCGGACTGCGTCTGTGCCACTGGCCCGCCTGGCTGACGCCGCGGTGTGCCGAGGCCCTGGAGGAGCAGCTGGGAGCCGAGGTGCCCTGGAAACAGGAGGCGATCACGCTCTACGGACGGCACCACCCGCTGCCGCGGCTGACCTGCTGGATGGCCGACCCGGGCTGCGGCTACCGCTACAGCGGCCTGGAGAACGTGCTCGAGCCCTGGTTGCCCGCCGCCGAGGGGTTGCGCCGCCAGCTGCAGGCCCTCACCGGCTGGCGCTTCAACTCCCTGCTGCTCAATCGCTACCGCGACGGCCGCGACGTCATGGGCTGGCACGCCGACGACGAACCCGAACTGAACCCCGCGGCGCCCATCGCTTCCCTGAGCCTGGGGGCGTCCCGGGATTTCCGGCTGCGGCCAAGGCCCAGCCCGCGCCGGGCACCCGGCCTGCCACCGCCCGAGGGCTACAGCACAGCTATCGGCAACATCGACGATTGCCCCTGCGCCCCCTTCAACCTCGAGCTGGCCCACGGCGACCTGCTGCTGATGGAGCCACCCAGCCAGCTGTGGTGGCAGCACGCCGTGCCCCGCCGGCTGCGGGTGCAGCAGGAGCGGCTGAATCTCACCTTCCGGGTGGTGCGGCCGGGCGGCTGATCGCACCACGGTGCGGTGGCCTCCGGACGTTGAAGGGGGAGACAATGACCCCAGCTGCCCATGGCGTCCATGGCCCAACAGCGTCATCGCCCCAGCGGCTTCGGTCAGCCTTCCGGTGGTGATGTCTGGGAGATCGGTCTGGCCCCGATGCCTGCGTTTGTGCCGGGGGATGACGGGCAGCCCGTGCGGCCGCTGCTGGCGATAGTGGTGGAGGCCAGCGGACGCATCCGCGGTTCTGCCGTCGGTCATCCCGATCGTCCGTTGCAGGCGCTGGAGCCCGCGATCGAGATGGCGATCGCGGAGCCCCAGTCGCCCTGCGAGCCTGGTCTGCCTAGGCGGGTGGCGGTGGGCAGCTCCCGGCTGCTGAAGTTGGTGCCGTCCCTGCTTCCCGGTGTGATGGTCACCCGGGGGGACACGCCCCGGCTGGATCACGTCACCAGCAGCCTGCGCGACCACATGGCCGGTGGCGATGGGCAGCGTGGTCTGGCGGGACTGTCCACCTACCTCACCGCCGATGTCACCCCTGAGGCGGTGGCCAGCTTCTTCAGGGCCGCGGCGGCGCTCTACGAACGACGACCGTGGCGGCGCGTTCCCAGCGATGGCCATCTGTTTCAGGTGAGCTGCGGCGCTCAGGGCATCCGCGGCTGGGCGGGCTGTGTGATCGGCCAGAACCGCGAGAGCTATGGCGTGATCCTGTTCGAGTCGGTGGCGGATTACGAGCGCTATGTAGACCTGGCGGAACGCGCCGAGTTCGAGGGGCCGCAGGTGATGGATGCGGGGCCGCCCCACCGCACCATCAACTTCGAACCCAAACGGGCCATGCCCACGGCCCTGCTCCAGGAGATCCAGCGTTACCGCTGGCCTGTGGCCAAGGGGGACGCCTATCCCACCGTGTTGTTGGTGCAGCCCGATCTGGTGCTGGCCCCGCTCACCCGGGCGGATCTACGCCAGCTGGAGGCCGTGGCAGGGGCTCTCACGCAGTGGCTGGATGCGGAGCCTGATCTGATCCGGTGCTGGGACGGGCCCAGCGTGCGCCGCCGCCGCTTCCGGGTGCCCGTGGGGAGCATGGAGGTGCCGGTGACGATCGGCGTGGCTACCGAAGCCCTGCGGGAGGGGCCCTCTACGCCTGATGAGTCCCCCGGTGAGCTCACTGGGGTGGAACTGGAACGCTTCGCGGCCCCGGCCCCACGGTCGGTGAAGGTACCCAAGGCGCTGCAGCCGAAGGTGGACAGCCTGATGGCGCCGATCGAGAGCTTCTGCGCCAGCCACCTCAATGACGAGTACCGCCAGCTGGTTCACATCGCCGTCGCCGCCCTGGCGCGCAAGCGGCCCTCACCCCTGCTGGGCGGCCGGGAACCGTCCTGGTGTGCCGGGGTAGTGCATGCCATCGGCAGCGCCAACTTCCTGTTCGACCCATCCCAGACCCCCCACTGCAAGCCGACGCTGATCTACGAGCACTTCGCCGTCTCGGCCGGCACCGGCCAGGTCCACTCCAAGAAGGTGCGCGACCTGCTGCGGATTGCCCCCTTCTCGCCCGAGTGGACCTTGCCCAGCCAGCTGGACGACTCGCCCTTGCCCTGGATGCTGGAGGTGAACGGCTACATCCTCGATGTACGCAGCCTGCCGCTGGAGGTGCAGCTGGAAGCCTGCGCCAAGGGCCTGATCCCCTACGTGCCGGCCCTGCGGGATCGAGCCTCGAGTTGATCAGGCCCGCTCGAAGGCGATCAGGCGGGAGAAGTAGAAGGGCGCCTGGTTGAGGCTGCGGCGCACCGGCTGGAAGCCCGCTGCGGCGGCCGCGGCCACAATGCCGTCCTCCCGGAGGGTGTAGGCGCGGGTGGTCTTGCTGGGGCCGGGGAACAGCTGGCCGATGCACTTGAGCAGGGCCAGCACCGGGGTGTAAGGGGCAAAGCTCACGATCAGGTGCTTCTCGGCCATGCCCGCCAGGTGGCGCACCATCTCCTCGGCCGCGGCCTGGGGGTAGTGGATGAACACGTCCAGGCAGATCACCGTGTCGTAGCGGCCCTCCAGGCTCTCCAGGTCGGAGGCACTGAACTGCAGCCGCTCGCCGCTGATGCCGGCCTCTTCGGCCCGGCGGCGCCCCTCGTTGGCCATCGCCTCGGAGAGGTCGGAGGCGGCGATCGAGCCGGCGCCCAGCTGGGCCAGGGGAATCGACAGGCTGCCCACGCCGCAGCCGGCGTCGCAGAAGCTGCGCTGGGCCAGATCGCCCTGCTCCTGCAACCAGGCGAGCACGTTGTCCACCGTCTTCTGGTGGCCGATGCGGATGTTGCGCTGCACCCGGTTCACCTCGTCGGACTCGCTGTAGATGCGGTTCCAGCGCTCGAAGCCAGTGGTTTCGAAGTAGCCCTTCACCTCCTCCTTTTCGGCTTCCTTGCCGGCGGGGGCTGGATCGGCCGCGTTCCGGGGGGCATCCAGCTGCGGCTCGGAGGGCATGGGGGTGGTTTTCGGTGGCGCGGATCCTAGGCAGCGAAACCGGCGGGGCCGCAAGGATCAGCGGGCCGCCCGCTGCCAGCCCAGGCCGCTGTCCCCTTCCCGCCAGCGCAGGCATTCCCCCAGGGGGGTGCCCGTCAGCATCTCCGCAACGCTGCGCTGATCGCCCAGCACCCGCCGCGGCGCCACCGTGGCGGCGGCGATGGCGCGGCCGGGCTCGCCGCCCCAGCCGGCCAGCCGTCGCACTCCCTCCAGCAGAGGCAGGGTCACCCCGGCCAGGGTGCCGTCCTCCAGCCGGCAGCTGCCGTCCTGCACCAGCAGCAGGCGCTCATCCCAGCGGTGTTGCCCCTCGCCCAGGCCGTAGGGGGCGAGGGCATCGCTCACCAGCACCAGCTGCTCGGGGGCGAGCCGTTGCAGCAGTAGGGCCATCGAGGGGTGCACATGCACGCCATCGGCGATCAGCCCCAGGGCGATGTCGCCCCGCAGCAGCGCCGCCGCCACCGGTCCGGGGCTGCGGTGATGCAGGCCGGCCATGGCGTTGAAGGTGTGGGTGAGCATCGTCACCCCGGCCGCGAAGGCGGCTCCGGCCTCGGCTTCGCCGGCGGCACTGTGGCCGAGGCTCACCACGATGCCCCGCTCCTGCAGCGCGCGGATCACCGCGCCGGCCCCCTCCAGTTCGGGCGCCAGGGTCACCAGGTCGATCTGGTCTTCCCAGCCGCCGATCCGCTCGGCCAGGGCCTCCGGGCTGGGGGCGGCCAGATGCGGCTCGGGGTGGGCGCCCCGGCGCGCCGGGTTGAGGAACGGACCCTCCAGATGGGCGCCGAGCAGCTGGCAGCGGCCGGGCCGGTGCTGCTGGCGGGCCTGCTCCAGCACCGCCAGGGCCTGGCGCAGCGGCGCCACGCCGCAGGTCACCAGGGTGGGGCAGATCGCCTCCACCCCGTCACGCCAGAGCAGCTCCAGCAGCTCCAGCAGCCTGGGTAGATCGGTGGGGGTGAGCTCGGGGAAGGCCAGGCCGAGCCCGCCGTTGATCTGCAGGTCCACCCCGGAGGGGCTGAGCCAGTCGCCCTGCCAGTCGTCGCCGCCGGCGCTGCTGCCGGGGGGGACGGGTTCGAGGGCCGTGATCCACCCCTCGCCATCCACGGCCAGCCGCCAGCGGCGGTCGGCGCCATGGCTGCAGCGGGCTGCCAGGGGCAGGCGCACATTGCTGATCCAGCGCATGGGCGGGGCAGGCACGACAATGCACCCATCCTGCGTTGCCTGTCCTTGAGCGCCACGCCCGACCCAGCTCCGTCATCCGCCGCCGGCACCGGGGCGGCGCCGCGGGTGGCGGTGGTGATGGGCAGCGATTCCGACCTGCCCACCATGCAGCCGGCGGTGGCGATGCTGGAGCGCTTCGGGGTGGGCTGCGAGGTGCGGGTGCTCTCGGCCCATCGCACGCCGCTGGAGATGGTGGCCTTCGCCCAGGACGCGCGCCAGCGGGGCCTGCGGGTGATCATCGCTGGCGCCGGCGGCGCCGCCCACCTGCCGGGAATGGTGGCCTCGCTCACCACCCTGCCGGTGATCGGCGTGCCCGTGCACACCCGCGCCTTGTCGGGGGTGGATTCGCTGCACTCGATCGTGCAGATGCCGGCCGGCATCCCGGTGGCCACGGTGGCGATCGGCGGCGGCACCAACGCCGGCCTGCTGGCGGTGCAGATCCTGGCCACCACCGACCCGGGCCTGGCCGAGGCGCTGGCCGCCTACCGGGCGGAGCTGCACGGCCAGGTGCGGGCCAAGGACGGGCGCCTGCAGGAGCTGGGCAGCGGCGCCTACCTGGCCCAGATGGGTTGAGGGGCGGAGCCGATGCTCGAACGTCTGGTTCTGCCCCCCTGGCTCAAGGCCGGCCTGGCCCTGCCCCTGCTGGTGCTGAACCTCTGGGTGCTGCGCCAGCTGCTGCTGCCCTTGGCGCCGTTCCCGGCGCTGTTCGTGGCCGCGGCCCTGATCGCCTTTCTCCTGGATATCCCCAGCCGCTGGCTGCTGGAACGGGGGCTGCCGCGGGCCTTGGCGATTGTGCTGGTGCTGGGGGCGAGCCTCGGCTTGCTGGCCTCCGCGGCCATCTGGCTGGTGCCGCGGCTGATTGAGCAGCTGGGGGGGCTGGTGGCGGCACTGCCGGGCTGGCTGGCCCAGGGGGAGCTGTGGCTCGATCACCTCGAGGCCTGGGCGGATCAGCAGGGCATCCCCACGGATTTCGGCAATGTGAGCAGCGATCTGATCACCCGCATCAGCAAGCTGGCCAGCCAGCTGAGCCAGCGCCTGCTGGGGCTGCTCGGCGCCACCGTGGGCATCACGGTGAACACCGTGATCGTGCTGGTGCTGGCCGTGTTCCTGCTGCTCGGTGGAGATCGCATCAGTGCCGGTCTGGCCCTGTGGCTGCCCCCCCGGGTGCGGGAGCTGGTGGCAACCACCCTGAACCGCACCTTCCGTGGCTACTTCGCCGGCCAGGTGCTGCTGGCCCTGATTCTGAGCGGCCTGCAGATCCTGGTGTTCACCCTGCTGCAGATCCCCTATGGCGTGCTGTTTGCCGTGGCGATCGGCTTCACCACCCTGATCCCCTACGCCAGCGCGGTCACGATCGTGCTGGTGAGCGCCCTGCTGGCCCTGGACAACCCCCGCACGGGCCTGGAGGTGCTGGCCGCTGCCATCACCGTGGGCCAGCTGGTGGACCAGGTGATCCAGCCGCGCCTCATGGGCAGCATCGTGGGCCTCCAGCCGGCCTGGCTGTTGATCAGCCTGCCGGTGGGTGCCCGGATCGGCAGCCTGATGGGCCTGGGAGAGCTGCTGGGGCTGCTGCTGGCGGTGCCGGTGACCAGCTGTGTGAAGACACTTCTCGAGGCCTGGCGACTCGGCGCCGCTGGCGACGACTGAGGCGGTGAACTGAAGCGGTGGACTGAAGCGGTGGACTGAGGCGACGGGAAGGACGGTCAGCCCGCACCCTGCTCAGGTCACGATCCAGGCTTTGTAGACAACGGCGGTTTCGCTGTTCGGAGGAATGGGCCCCTGGGGGAAGGGGGACACGGAGTGAAAGTCCAGATAAACCTGGGGCGAGAGGAAGCTGGCGAAGAACACATTGGAGTAACTGCCATCCTTGAGCGCGAACTGAAATCCGCCTGTGGTCAGTTGTTCTCCCTTGCCCGCCCCCTCACTGCGAACCAGATTGTCCCCCTCGTAGGGGCTGTTGCCAGGGATTGATGTCCCCGCTGGATACAGGCCCGTGACCCGGTCGCGGTTGCGACGACCCCTGATGTCCTGGATCTCGAAAGCACCATCGCCATCGAGATCGAGGTCTGTGATGAACGTTCCGCGGGCTCGGATCGAGGGGCCTGTGGCGCCCTTTGGGGTGCGGTACCGCCATTCCCACGTCAGGGTCTCGGCCGGGGAGTGTTTCACCTGGATGTCAGAGTTGAATGCATGGGCGAGATGCTGAACCGTTGTGCGGTGTGGTGGGGGTTGTTGATCCCTGCCTCCCATCCTCATTCCTGCGCTGTTGAACGCGACGAGCGCCACCAAGTTGGGGGGTGCTGTCGCAGGACCGAGCGTCCATGAATGTGCTCGAACGGGCCGAATGTCTGCTGGATGCGGGCAGCTCCGGCAATATGAACTTCACGGTGATCGCTGGCTACCGCGGTTCCCTGGGTTCTGAGGCTTTGCAGCAGGCCCTGGCGGCTCTGCAGGCGGAGCACCGGTTGCTGCGCAGCACATTGCTGTGGGAGGGGGATCACTGCCGCTTCGCGGCCTGCGCTGCGCCCATTCCCCTGACGCTGCATCCCTGGCCAGCGGACTGCGATCCGCAGGTGGCTTCCCAGGCCTGGAAGCCGGTTGCGATGGCGGCCCTGCGACAGCGTTTCAGCGGCGGAGGCGAACCGCTCTGGCGGGTCAGCTGGCTGGTGGGAGATGCGGCCGGTGAGCTGCTGTTCACCTTCCATCACGCCATTGCCGATGGTCTCTCCGCCATGGCACTGGTGCAGCGGCTGTTCGCGCTGTTGGCCGCTGCCGCCGGTGGCTATGGCGCTCCGCCCCAGCCCGACTGGGATGCCACCACCCCCGATCTCAGCCAGGCCTTCGCCGGCTGGCGGCCCGAGCCTCCTGCCGTGAGCCACCTGCCCGAGCGCCAGGACCTGGGCCTCAGCACCAGTTACGGGCTTGAGCAGCTCAGCGTGCCTGCCACTGAAGCGGTGATGGCCTGGACGCGCCTGCACGGCCTGCGGCTTAATGCCACCCTGCATGCCGCTTTCCTCCAGGCACTCGTGGCAGCGGAGCTGCTGCCGGCCCAGACCACCGCCAGCACCGTGGTGAACCTGCGGAATCTGGCGACCCCGGCCCTGCCCTGGGAGTTGATGCGCCTGTTGCGGGTCTGTGTGGACACGACGGTGCTGGTGGATCCAGAGGCGCCCCTGGAGCTCCTGGCTGGCCAGCTGCACCGGGTGCTGCAGCGCCAGCTGCGGGAGGGTGCCCCTCTGCAGGCCCTCGATGCGATTGCGGCAGCTCTCGCTGATGACCCCTCACCACAGCAGCTCTGACAGCGGAGCTGGCGCCAGGGCGGTCTGATCACCAACCTTGGCCGTGTGCCGGTGCACGCTCAGCACGGCAACCTCACCCTGGAGCGGCTGTTTTTCGTGGCCAACGTGGAGCCGATCGCGCTGCCCGATCGGCCCCTGGCGGTGCTCGGGGCCCTCACGTTCAACGAGCAGCTCAGTCTCACCTGCTTCCACATTGAGCAGCAGCTCTACGATCGCGGCGCCGCGGCCGTGCTGGCCGATCTGAAGGGTCGCCTGCGCTCGCTGCGCTGAGCGATCGGCCTGGCGCGGAACGCTCAGCCCGCCTGGGGAATGATCCCTTCCCCCTGCAGGTAGGTGAGCACCTGGGCCACGCTTTCCTCCAGGGTCTGGCAGCCCGTGTCCACGTGCAGCTCGGGGCTTTCGGGGGCCTCGTAGGGGCTGGAGATGCCGGTGAATTCCTTGATCTCGCCGGCGCGGGCCTTGGCGTAGAGGCCCTTGGTGTCGCGTTGCTCGCACACGCCCAGGTCGGCGGCGCAATAGATCTCGATGAAGTCGCCGGCGGGCACCAGGGCCCGCACCTTGTCGCGGTCGGCCTTGAAGGGCGACACGAAGGCGGTGAGCGCCACCACGCCGGCATCCACGAACAGCTTGGCCACCTCGCCGATGCGGCGGATGTTCTCCTCCCGGGCGGCGTCGGAGAAGCCCAGGTCCTTGCAGAGGCCGTGGCGGATGTTGTCGCCATCCAGCACGTAGCAGGCCAGCCCCTGCTCGAACAGGGCGGAGTTCACCGCGTTGGCCAGTGTGCTCTTGCCGGCACCGCTCAGCCCCGTGAACCAGAGGATGGCGCTGCGGTGGCCCCGCTGATGGGCCCGGGCCGCCCGCGTCACCGTGGAGTGGTGCCAAGCGATGTTGGTGCTGTTGCCCTGACTGGTGAGCTCGCCGTAGGCGGAGTTGGTGGGGGCGGCGGTCATCGGTGCGGGGCGCTTCCTGGGGCCATTCTCGCTGCCGCCGGCCGGCGTTCCCCGGCTGCCTGGCGGGCCGGCCGTCACAACCCCAGCAGCAGCCCGATCTCCGCCGCGGCGCGGAACACCAGGCCGTGGCGGGCTACCAGGGCCGGCAGGGCGTCGTAGCCGCCGCCGATCACCGTGGCCACCGGGATGTCCCGCCGCAGGCAGGCCTCCAGCACCATGCGGTCCCGCAGCAGCAGGCCGGAGTCGCTGAGGCAGAGGCGGCCGAGGCGGTCGTCGCGGTGGGGATCCACGCCGGCGTTGTAGAGCACCAACTGGGGCCGGGCATGCTCCAGCAGCTCGGGCAGCAGGCGGCCCACCGCCGCCAGGTAGCCGTCGTCGTCGAGGCCGTCGCCCAGGGGCAGGTCGTGGTCGCTGGTCTGCTTGCGCAGCGGAAAGTTGCTGGCGGCATGGGCCGACAGGGTGAACACCCGCCCATCGCCCGCGAAGATCGCCGCGGTGCCGTCGCCCTGGTGCACGTCCAGGTCGACCACCATCAGCCGCGCCACCGCCCCCTCCGCCAGCAGCACCCGGGCCGCCACGGCCACATCATTGAAGATGCAGAAGCCGCTGCCGTGGTCGGGGAAGGCGTGGTGGGTGCCACCGGCCAGGTGGCAGGCCAGCCCGTGCTCCAGGGCCAGCCGGGCCGTGAGCAGGGTGCCCCCCACCGCCAGCCAGGTGCGCCGCACCAGGGGCGTGGTGGCGGGCAGCCCGATGCGCCGCTGCGCCGCAGGGCTGAGCCGATCGCGCGAGAAGCCCTCGTGATAGCTCCGGCCGTGCACCAGCTCCAGCGCCCGCCGCGGGATGGGCAGCGGCTGGTGCAGTTGCTCCGGCCGGGCCAGGTCCAACTGGAGCAGGTGGTCGTGCAGCAGCCGGAACTTGGCCATCGGGAAGCGGTGGCTGCTCGGCAGCGGCGCCGAATAGGCCGGGTGATACACAAGCGGAGGACGCATCGCCGGCCCCGATCAGACGGCCCTGGCGGTTGCCCGCGCTAGCAGGCCACCGCGGGGGCTCGGGCTGGGCACCAGCTGCAGGCTGAGGTCCTGATCCGGGGCGAGCTGCAGCCGCACCTGCTTCAGCAGCCCCACCGCCAGCAGCCGGATTTCCAGTTCCGCCAGGGCCTTGCCCAGGCACACCCGCTCCCCACCGCCGAACGGCAGCAGCGTGAGGCCGCAGCCCCCGTCCAGGTGCCGCCCGGGCCGGAACCGCTCCAGATCCGTGGCTGCCGCCAGCCTCGCCTCCGCCGCCGACCCCGCGTCCTGCGCCGGCTGGTGGCGGTTCGAGGCGGCCAGCGCCACCTGCACCACCTTCCCGGCCGGCACCGCCACCCCATCCAGCACCAGCTCCCGGGTGGTGCGGCGGAAGAAGCCGCCCACCGGCGGATTGAGGCGCATCACCTCCTGCACCACCGCCGCCAGCCGCGGCGCTGCCCCGGCGTCGTAGGCGGCAGCGGCCTGGTCTGCCGGCGGGGGCCAGGGCAGGCCGTCCAGCTCCTCCAGCAGCCAGGCCAGCTCCGGCGGGTGCTGCAGCAGCGCCGCCAGCAGGCAGCTCAGCGACGAGGCCGTGGTCTCGTAGCCGGCGAACAGCAGCAGCAGCAGCTGTTCCACCAGGTCGTCATCCGTGAGCGGCAGCCCCGCCTCGTCCAGGCCGCCGCTGAGCAGGTCCAGCCCGCCGGCCAGCGGCAGGCCCGCCGCCGCCTGGTCGCGCGCCCGCTCCAGCACCTGGCCCAGCCGTGCCAGCAGCCGCTGCCGGGCCTGCAGGGCCCGGGCGAAGGGGCTGCCCGGAATGGCCAGGGGCAGGGAGAACAGGGCCCGGGTCCAGATCTCGAAGTCGGCGAAAAGCGCGTCGCGGTCGGCCCCCTCCAGCCCCAGCACCACCTCGGCGATCACGGTGAAGGCGAAGCGCCGCAGCCGATCCACCAGGGGTAGTGGCGCCGGTGCCGCCACCAGTTCCGCGGCCAGGTCGTTCACCAGCGCCACGATGCCCGGGCTATAGCGGCGCAGCGCCGCCGCCGAGAACAGCTGGCTTACCACCCGCCGCCGGGCCCGGTGGTCGGCGCCGTTGCGGTTCGCCAGGGAGCGGCTGCCCAGCAGCTGCTTCACGCTGGCGGGCCACCAGCCTTCGCTGGCCTCGGGCTGGGCGAGCAGCTCCTGGATCGCGGTGCCGCCGCGGATGAACACGAGCGGCTGGCCCAGCAGCCGGGTCTCATAGACGTTCCCGTGGCGCTCGAAGCGGCGCCGGGCGAAGTCGCCGTCGCGGAAGAAGGCCAGCGCCTCCAGCACGCCGGTGACCGCATCGGTGCTGGGCAGGGGCCGGGGGCCGGCGGGAGGGGCAGGGGGCCCGGGGGCCATGGGGCGGGGACGGAGGTCGGGGCAGTCTGGCGAGCCCAGGGTGGGGCCGCAGGCCGGCTGCGGTGGCTGATCCGCCGAGGCCTGCCCTGCCTTCAGCCCCCCGCCTGTTTGGGCCGGAAGCCCGCCTGCTCCAGGGCCGCCAGCGCCGCCGCCACCTGGTCCCCCTGCAGCTCGATCACGCCGTCCTTGAGGGTGCCGCCGGTGCCGGCGCTGGCCTTGAGCTGCTTGAGCAGGCTGCGGGCCTCGGCTTCAGGCAGCTCAAGGCCGGTGATAGCCGTCACCAGCTTGCCGCCCTTGCCGGCTTTCGTGCGTTGCACCCGAACCTGTTGCTGGGCCCTGGGGGTGACCGGCGAGGCTGCGGCGGGCCGGGCGAGGCTGGCGGCGCTGCTGGCGCTTCCGAATTCCTGCCAGCCCCCTTTTTTGGCCATCTGCTGCCCAGCTGCTTGGACGATTCTGGCGATTGGGAGCACGGGCAGGCTGCTGAACCGGGATTTGGCGACCCCGGTGCGCTCAATGGGTCACGTGCTGGGCTGGGCCGACCGTCGAGCGCCAGCACTTTCCATCCCATGAGCACCCTGTTTAAGTGGGCCTGTGCATGGGCTGATACACGCTGATAGTTTGGTAGTCCTGTCGCCACCGGCAGGGTTCGGCCGTCCCGCGGGGGGATGGCCGCAGAAAGCGTTGGGTGGCCACAATCCAGCCTGAAGCTCCCTCCGGGTGGGAGCTGGGTAGCTCCTCAAGAATCTGGGAATCGATCCTGGTGCGCCAAGGCTGGGGCGCCTGACCCCAGAGACTGGAGATCACCTGGCCCTGCTGCGCCTCCACCCGCAGGCGCAGCAGGAGGGGGATGGGGGAGGCGTTGCGCACGATTAGATCCTTGTAGCCATAGGCAATCGAGGCATCCTGGCCAAGCTGGTAGAAGCGTTGCTTGCCGTAGGCATCGATGCTGTGGCAGTGACGCTCAAGGATTTCGCAGCCAGCGTGCAGTGTCAGATGAAAGAGGTTGGTGGCAAGCAGGCACAGACCTCCGCCACTACCCGTTAACACCTGGCCGCCCACAAACACCGGACCTGGCCGAAAGCCATTGCGGGCAGAAGGATCACCCACCCGATGGCAGAAGCTGAGGATCTTCTGTGGATTCCAGCGGAGCCGATCGATGCGGCCGGCGGCGAGCTGGAGATTGCAGAGGCGATTGGCACGGATCTCAGCCGTGCCGCGATCCGGAATTGGCGTGAGCGATTCCCCCCAGAGAAAGGGATAGGGCGTTGGTTCAGAACCTGACTGCAGGTTGGCCAGGGCCAGGGTGCGACCAGCCAGCAGATCGGAGGTGTGTTTGTGGGCGATGCGAAGGTTCCGCCGCAACCGCCTTGGCAATAAGGAGTGCAGGATAGCCATGCCTCAGCCTAGTAGATCCTTCCAGTGGTCCCTTTCAGTCTCCCAACGGGCAGCACTCAACTAGGAATTGATTGCACTGGACTTGCGCTACAATGACCTCAACAGCGAAGTTGTTTCGGCGCCAACTGGCCTGGATTAGCAAGTAATCTGCCCGCAGGAGCGGCAATCAAAGGGGCCAGGATTCCGATTGCTTGGGGTGCTTGGTTGAAGATCCGTAGGGATAGCCCACGACATCGCAGCCATTGAGCACGGCCGATCAAGGGCACTTGTTGTGCATTCATTACTACCTCCGATCGCTTCTGCGGTATCACCAGAACTGGCAGATAGATAGCCGCCAGCATCAAAGCAATCACTGATCCCCAATAGAAGGCCACGCTGCCAACCACCGTTTCCAGCCCCTGCTTATTCAGTAACTCTGGCGCCCACGACATCCATGCATACATGTGCAGGACTCCCAAGGCCAGAAATATGGATGCCAAGAGGCCCAGTGTCTGCGTTTCCCGGACTCGCAGGATGGATGGGCTCCTGCTCTGCCCAGCCACTGGTCGGCTCGCGCACCAATAGAGGCACCAAGGCAATCAGCGCGGCAGGTGCAATAATTCCAATCAGATTGATTGCGATTAATGTGCGGTTAACAAAGGTTAGCATCTGCATGCTTGTCAATGATTCGCTGCGGGCAAGGCTTTGGTATGTGAACAGAAATAGGGCATTCATCGGACGATTGCCTATGTGAACAGACGCTAGATATGCTGTGCCTGCTGCCGCCAGTGTCGCTGCAATGCATGCGTGCGCAGTTGCAGTTCTCACGCACGCTTGCGCCCCCAGCCAGCGACCTCAATACAACAGCATGAACATCGAGAAAACCAGGTAGGCATGGGCTGTCGCAGCCCACCCATGGCCATCGGCGATCACCTCATTCGGATTCTTGCCCTTTGCGACAGAGGCTGTGGCTTGCAGCACATGGTCTGCAAATGGTTTGCCGATTTGGTCGAATAGCCAGTGCCCCACAAGGAATACAGCCAGCGGATAGACAAGTAGGGAGCAAGCTGTCAGCTCCCGCGGCAGCATGCGCTGCATGTTCCTCAGGCGACCCAGGCGTGTGCTTTCCGAAGCTGGCCTATCCCTATCTTGCCCATCGCAGCATTGGCTGTCATTCCTGCTATGCCTGTGTGTTCTTCACGGGAGCTTCGACGCTGTTCTCCGATCGCTCGCGATAGCCCACTCAGCAGGCGTTATCGGCACCTAGTACTATAGAATTCCTCGCAATTCCTGTGCAGCTGAGGCATGGGACTACAGCTTAAGGCTGCAGATATTTGCTCAGTCGTATGTTGGAAGCCCAGCCCAATAGAGGGTTGTCGCTCTTGCCTTGTTGGGTGATAAAGATGTATTGACACATCGGCAGGCTCTCAAGCAGGCCTTCGCCGCTGCGAACGTATCGCCTGCTGCCGCGAGCACAAACCCCTGGCAACCTTGAAACCCATACCCTCGTTTGCCATGGAGCTGAGGAAGGTCGCCAATGAATCGCTGTCTTAGCCGCCGCTGGTGAGATATGTGTCGATTGCACTGGCATGGATGAGTAGCCGTGGTGACAGATCAGGGTGAATCACCGACAGACGGCTCACTGTGGTTGTCAGCCGATCGCGGAGCTGCTTGAGGTCGAGCTGGTAGAGCTGAACCACTGCTCTCCAGCTTTTGATGCTCGGTGTCATTGAGTTTGCGCATGATGTTTCAGATGGGCGCTTGGGAACGCTCCTCTGGGCTGAGCTTGCTGATCAGCTGGCGCATCTGAGAGTTTGCTGATTCGAAGTTCTCGCGGCCGAAGATAAAGGCCAGTACTGTATCCACCCAGGAGGCGAACACAGGCAGGTAGGTATTGAAAATTGTCAGCGCGTTGCTGCTGTCTGCATTCACCGCAACCGCAGCAAGCACCGTGATCGCCAAGGCGGAAACGAGGAGGATCCCCAGGGCGATCAAATTGCGTACCGAGGGGCCCTGTCCTGGCCCTGGCTCATTGGCCATGATCAGTTGTCTGCAGTGCACTGTGCTGTGAATAGTTTACCGGGCTGCACTGGAGCAAATGGCCCTCCACTATCGAGGAGTTCGCTGGATCTAGCCCACTTCAATACCCAATCACAGATCAGAAGGGGGCAGCCCCAGACCCTCAGCCCGCCACCGCCTCCACCACGCTCACCGCTGAAGCGGTGGGGTGGATCCGTCGCAGGTTCAGGCCGGCACTCTCCAGCAGCAGGGCGTACTCGCCGGGGGTGCGCTCGCGGCCGCCCTCGGTCATCACCAGCATGTTGAGATCGAGCAGCTTGCCCGGGAAGAGGTCGTTGCCCGGCGGGATCACCTGCTCGAGGATCAGCACCCGCCCGCCGGGGGCCATGGCGGCGCGGATGTGCCGGAGGATCGTGTGGCAGCCGTCGTCGTGCCAGTCGTGGAGGATGTGCTTGAGCAGGTAGGCATCGGCGCCGGCGGGCGCGTTGGCGAAGAAGTCACCCCCCACCAGCTCTAGCCGGCCGTCGAGATCCGCGGGCACCGCCACCTGTCCCACCACATGGGGCTGGTCGAACACCGCGCCCCTCAGCCCGGGGTTGGCCCGCAGCACCGCCATCAGAAGCTCCCCCCGGCCGCCGCCCATATCCACCAGCTGGCCGATGGCGCTGAAGTCGAAGGCCTCCAGCACGGCCTCGGTTTCGGGCCGGGAGAAATCGCCCATCGCCCCATCGAAGATGGCGCCCCGCTCCGGATTCCGCTCGTACCACTCGAACACCGTGCAGCCGTGGCGGTGGCGGAAGGCGTTCTCCCCCGTGCGCACGCTGTGCAGCAGGTCGGCCCAGCTCAAGTAATGCTCATCGCCCAGCATGCGGGCGAACTGGTGCAGCGACTGGGGGTGATCGCTGCCCAGCAGCTCCGCCAAGGGGGTGAGCGCGAAGCGACGCGGCGCCGTCTCCTCGAAGATGCCCAGGCTGGCCAGGCCCCGCAACAGTCGGAACAGGGCATCGGCATCGGCGCCGCAGGCGGTCGCCAGCCCCTCGCAGTCGCGCTCCCCGGCCGCCAGGGCATCGGCCACGCCCAGTTCGGCGGCCACATGGATCATCTGGGTCACCCAGGCACCGCTGGCCATCGCCAGCAGTTGGTCGGCGGGGGTGAGAGAGGGAGCGGCGCCCATCGCGGCAGGGTCGGGTGCCCCTGCTGTAGCGCTGGTGCGGCCGGTCGTCAGTCCGACCCCGATGCCCCCGACCCAGTCGCTGGCCTGTACTCGGTCCGGCGGTCGCTGCTCCCTAGGCTGACCCCACTGCACGCCGCCGCCGGTGACCGCCACCGTTCCCTCCGCCTCCCTCTCCCCGGAGGTTCGTCCCGACCGCCTCGGCCGCTTCGGGCCCTACGGCGGCCAATACGTGCCCGAAACCCTGATGCCGGCCCTGGCCGAGCTGGAGGCGGCCGCCGCGGAAGCCTGGGCCGATCTGGCTTTCACCGAGCGGCTCAACCACCTGCTGCGCACCTACGTGGGCCGGCCCAGCCCGCTCTATGAGGCCGAGCGGCTCACGGAGCACTACCGCCGGCCCGAGGGCGGCCCGCGCATCTGGCTCAAGCGCGAAGACCTCAACCACACCGGCGCCCACAAGATCAACAACGCCCTCGGCCAGGCCCTGCTGGCCCTGCGCATGGGCAAGCAGCGGATCATCGCCGAGACCGGCGCCGGCCAGCACGGCGTGGCCACCGCCACCGTGTGCGCCCGCTTCGGCCTGGAGTGCGTGATCTACATGGGTGCCGAGGACATGCGTCGCCAGGCCCTCAACGTGTTCCGCATGCGCCTGCTGGGGGCCACCGTGCAGCCGGTCACCGCCGGCAGCGCCACCCTCAAGGACGCCACCAGCGAGGCGATCCGCGACTGGGTCACGAACGTGGAGACCACCCACTACATCCTCGGCTCGGTGGCCGGCCCCCACCCCTACCCGATGCTGGTGCGCGACTTCCACGCCTGCATCGGCATCGAGGCCAAGCAGCAGTGCCAGGAGGCCTTCGGCCGCCTGCCCGACGTGCTGCTGGCCTGCGTGGGCGGCGGCTCCAACGCCATGGGCCTGTTCCATCCCTTCGTGGAAGACACCAGCGTGCGTCTTGTGGGCGTGGAGGCCGCCGGCGAGGGGGTGCCCACCGGCCGCCACGCCGCCACGATCACCGAGGGCCGGGTCGGTGTGCTGCACGGCGCCATGAGCCTGCTGCTGCAGGACGACGAGGGCCAGGTGCAGGAGGCCCACTCGATCAGCGCCGGCCTCGACTACCCGGGTGTGGGCCCCGAGCACAGCTACCTCAAGGGCATCGGCCGGGCCGAGTACGCCGCCGTCACCGACGCCGAGGCGCTGGATGCCCTGCAGCAGCTTTGCCGCCTGGAGGGGATCATTCCTGCCCTGGAGACAGCCCACGCCTTCGCCTGGCTCGACAAGCTCTGCCCCACCCTGGCCCCGGGCACCGAGGTGGTGGTGAACCTCTCCGGCCGCGGCGACAAGGATGTGAACACCGTGGCTGAGAAGCTGGGCGGTGCCCTGGGGGGTTGAGCGTCAGCCAAGCAGCCGCTCAGCCCCCCCCAGGGCCACCGACCGCACCCTCGCCCGGGTCGGGGCGTAGGCCATGCGTATCGGTCCCACCAGAGCCACCTGGCCGCCGCCGTCGTGGCTGCGGTAGTCGACCTGCACCAAGGAGCACTTGTGCAGGGCCCCGTAGGGATGCTCAGCGCCGAACCAGATGCCCGGTTGGGGCAGGAGCTGTGGGTAGCGTCCTCCACCAGCTCCACCAGGGGACGAAAACTCAGGGTCTGGCTGAATCCCGGTTGGGTGAGCAGGCCCGCTAGGCCGGTGGTAACAGCCCCCCACCCCTCCAGTTGCCGGGATTCGCCATGGCTGGTCAGGGCCTGGCGCAGCACGGCGCCGCTGCAGCGCAGAGGGGACGGCACGTGGCCCAATCGATCGCCCACCATGGAGCTGGGTGCCGTCCCAGCACTCCAGGGGCATGAGTTCGGCTTCGGCCTGGGCAAGCAGCGTCAGGTTGAGGCTGCTCGCCTTCGCACCGCCCTCAACCATGAACAGCGGCAGGCCCTTGCCACAGGCCACCAGCCACAGCATCTGCAGCTGGGTTTGGAGCATTGGGGGCGGGTGATTAGGCGGAGCAGGCTGGTGAGATCGGCCAGCAGTCGGCTCAGATGCAGCAACAGGTCGTCGAGGTCAGCTGGAAGCAGCGCGCCAGCGTTTGGCTATTCGCTAATTTTAGCGTATCCGGGTGCTTACTTGCAGTGAATTTTAGCATTTCCTGGAGGCGGGGGGCAGTCGTGGTTCAGTTCAGTAGTGGTTGCAGATCAGAATTTGACTGGGCCAAAAATTTTTAACAGTGAAACGATATGATCATAATTTATTGCGCAAGGATGTGCAAGTTAAGCAATTAAAGTGAAAAGCTATGAATTAGGCTAAAATTTAGCCTTTGACAAAGGTGACTTTAGTATTGATTGTCAGATGCAATCTGATCCTTGCCATCTTGCAAATTAATGCCAGCAGAGACGGCGTAGTTTGTGGTTCAGAATAGAAAGGATGCGTCTGTAATCTCGGGGGCCCCGCTCAATATGCAGATTAGCCCTCCTTTGCCAAAGCCGGATTTGGAACCATTTTGATTAAAGAATAACTCTCCCGATTTATACTGGTAGAGAAAGGCTTCATCTCTGGATGCGCCCTTGTTAATTGCTGATTTGCAATTGCCGAGGCCAAGTGCGGCCCGATTTAGATTGCTGGGATCAATCTTAAATGATTCGCACTCAAAATACAATGAAATACTTTTGCTTAGACCCGTTATGGGATCTTTGTCAGACTTGAAAGATTTCGGCATCGAAATGCGTAACTCTTTGCCCACTGGCTGCCTCTTCATTGACTTAGCACTCCCACTTTAGTGGGCGGTTCAGTCCTTCACGACTTCCCCCCCCCCCCTTTTTTTTTTCCTTATTTTCCCTGCAAAGAGTCGAGGGATTTGTCATTTTAGTACCGGGACACGCCGTCATCCACCTCGAGGCTCCATGCGTCAATCCCCCATGCGGGTTCCAAGCCGCAACGAAGCCGTGCTCCCGGATCAGCCAGCAACCCAGGTGCCAGCTGCGTACATCCACACGGCAGACCACCGCCACGGTGCGGTCCCGGTCGAACAGCTGGTGCAGGTCTCCGATCCAGTCGGTGAAGCGGCTCAGGGGTAGGTGCACTACGGGGTGGGCCAGCTGGGCCAGTTCAAGTTCGGCGTCTACGCGTAGGTCCAGCAGCAGGATGGCCCCGCCCCGCTCAAGTCGGGCCTGCAGTTCGCGGGCTCGCATTGTCTACGGCGTATCGACCTGGGACCAAGTAGATGGCGCATGGCGGGCAGACGGGGTGGGTTGGGGTACAGATGGGCCCATCCTGCGTTGGGCGCATGAAAGCCCGACGCAGGATGGCGGTGGTTCTGGCGGTGATCCTGCTGCTGCTGGGGCTTGGCGCCGGCGCCTGGTGGCTGGTGTAGCTGCGCTCCCCGCTCCAGCTCCAGCACCGCGAGCTGATTCCGCCCCGCTCCTCCCGCTTCGTGCCCCGGGATGCGGCCCTCAGTTTCTAGTTGCTCAGCGATGCAGAGCAGCCCGTGGCGTTGATCTGCCCGGGACCTCGTACTCGAGGCCTGGGTCGCGCTGGCGATACCTCCTTCAGGGCTCAAGGGCCCGTGCGAAGGCGTCCACGCTGAGCAGTTCGGCATAGCCCTGGAAGCAGTCCAGGGCTGCGGCATGGCGCTGCGGCGTCTCTGCTTGGCAGGCGTCGGTCAGGCACAC
Organism: Bradyrhizobium ivorense; assembly: GCA_943368005.1. Taxonomy (GTDB): domain Bacteria; phylum Cyanobacteriota; class Cyanobacteriia; order PCC-6307; family Cyanobiaceae; genus NIES-981. The sequence goes on from CALRKN020000012.1 coordinate 65,634, forward strand.
CGCCCGGTAGCCCCGGTCGGCGGCATCCTTCACCGTGTGGTCGATGCACTGGTCGGTGAGCACACCGATCACCACCAGGGTGCGGATGCCGATGTTGCGGAGCAGGTAGTCGAGGCTGGTGGAACTGAACGGGGAGGAAGAGCTCTTGGGCAGCACCAGTTCGTCGGCCAGCGGCGCCAGCTCGGGGATCACCGTGGCCGCCCGGCTGCCGGGGGCAAAGCCCATGCCGCAACGCTTGTAGTCGGCGCTGCGGTCGCGGCCATCGGCGGTGAGGTTGGCGATCACCGTGTGGATCACCTCCAGCCCCGTCGCCCGCGCCACCGCCAGGGCCCGCCGGGCCGCCGGCAGGGTGTGCTCCTGGAAGTGCTGATCAAAGGCCGGGCGCGCCCGGGGCTGGGCATCGCCACAGGTGCCCTGCTGCAGGTCCACCAGCAACAGAGCCATGGCGCCAGGCTGCCACCAGGTGGGCCGGGGGCAGGAATGCATGCAGCGGCAGGCAGGCGGAGCTAATCATGGCGAACCTGCTTCGCCCTGCCCGTGCCGCGTTCGTTGTCGCCGCTGGTCGCTGCCCTGGCCGATCAGGGGGTCCGCTGGGTGGCGATCACCTGGGTGAACCACGCCGGCGCGGCGCTGGTGAAGGTGGTGCCCCTGGCGGGCCTGGAGGGGGCGGCGGCGGTGGGGGTGGGTTTCTCGCCGGTGTCGGATGCGTTCCGGGCGGATGGCGCCATCGCGGCACACCATGGCCTGGCCCGTCCCGATGGGGACCTGCGCCTGCGGGTTGACGCCGCTGCCCTGGCGCCGCTGGAGCCCGCCAGCGGCTGGGCCTGGGCCCCGGGGGAGCGGTTCGAGCGCTCCGGCCAGCCCTATCCGGGGGACCAGCGCCTGTTCTGTCGCCACCAGATGGAGCAGTTCGCCAGCGCTGGGCTGGCGTTGCGTGCCGGTTTCGAACTGGAGTGGCTGGTGGCCAGCCCCCGCTCCGATGGCACGCCCCAGCCGGCCATCTCCGGCGGCCCCTACGGCGCCGACCGCCTGGTGGAGGGGCTCGACTACGCCACCGCTCTCCTGGAGGCGCTGGAGGCCGCCGGTTTGCCCTGGCTGCAGTTCCACCCGGAGTACGGCGCCGGACAGTTCGAGCTGTCGCTGGCGCCGGGATCGGCCCTGGAGGCAGCCGATCGGCTGGTGCTGGCCAAGCTGCTGATCCAGCGGGTGACCCGCCGCTTCGGCTGGCACTGCAGCTTCAGCCCCAAGCCCTGCCCCGACCGGGTGGGCAATGGCGGCCATCTGCACCTGAGCGTGCAGCGGGATGGGGTCGCGCTGCTCCAGGGCGGCGACGGACCCGGCGGCCTCTCGGAGGGGGGCTGTGCCCTGCTGGCGGCCCTGCTGCGGGACCTGCCGGCCCTGCTGGCCCTGGCCTGTCCCCTGGAGAGTTCCTACCGGCGCCTGGCGCCGGGTTCCTGGGCGGCGCCGTTTCAGGTGTGGGGGATCGAGAACCGCGAGGCTGCCCTGCGCCTGATCCCCACCGCTGCCGACGGCGCCGCGGCCCACCTCGAACTCAAGGTGGCCGACCTGGCCGCCAATCCCTATCTGCTGCTCGGGGCCGTGCAGGCGGTGGTGCGAGCCGGTCTGGCCGATCCCCTGCCCCTGCCGCCGCCGGTCAGTGGGGATCCCTCCCAGCTGCCGGCCGGCCAGGCGACCCGGCTGCCGGCCAGCCTGGCGGAGGCGTCAGCAGCCTTTGCCGCCAGCGCGGTGTTGCGCTCCAGCCTTGGCCTGGAGCTCCACCGGTCCCTGCTCGACAGCCAGGCCGCCGAGGTGGGCCGCTGCGAGGGGCTCACCGACGCGGCCCTGGCCGCTGCGGATTGCTGGTGGCCGCTGGTGGGTGGGCTGGGCTGAGGCGGCGTCGGCTCAGCTGCGGCTGCGGCCGGTCCCGTTCAAAGCGGGCCCTCCTCCCAGGCGAAGCGAGGCAGGCGGCGCACCCCTTCCTGCATGCAGCTGGCCCACACCTCCATGGAGCGGCTGATTTCCGGCGAACCCTTGTTCAGCTTGATCCGCCGCGAGATCCGCAGTCCGTTGGCGGGCATCAGGGCCAGCTCGAAGGGGGGGCCCACCGTGAGGTTGGAGCGGCGGGTGATCACCTGGGAGATCAGGCAGAGCCGGGCCGCGTCCTCCAGGGAGAGACCGCAGTGCCCCACGAAATCCAGCGGCGGTTTGCCGTATTTGCTCTCGCCGATCTGCAGAAACGGCGTTTCCCGGGTGGCCATCACCGCATTGCCCTGGGGGTAGATCAGACAGATCCCATGGGGATCCCCCTGAATCTGGCCACCGAGGATGAAGCTGGCCTGGGCACTGGCGCCGCTCTGGCGCAGTTTCGCCGCGAACTGGTCCTGCACCGCCACGCTGATGCGACCGATGTAGTCGGCCGCCTCGAACAGGTAGCGGGCGCTCACCAGGTCGGGGCCGGGCGCTGGGGCCGGGGCGGCTTCGCTGCCGGTCCGTGGGGTGCCGGCCTCGGCCAGTTCATCCCCCGCCACGCTGGTCTGCAGGCTGCTGGCGGACAGCCCCAGGTCGCCGCACGGGCTGAAGGCGGAGGTCTGGGTGGGGGTGACCTGCGGCAGGGCCGGACTGCTGGCGGTGCAGCCCCTGCCGTGCAGGTCCCGCTGAATCCGGTTGAGCACCGCCTGGGTTGTGGCCAGGTTGCCCGCCGTGAGCAGCACGAACAGCCGGTCCGGTGCCGGCTGGAACACATGCATCTTGCTGTACGTGGAGATGTAGTCCACCCCCGCATTGGTGCGGGAGTCGGAGGCGAACACCAGTCCAGCGTCGAGCAGAAAGGCCACGCAGTAGGTCATCGCGACCCCGGCGGGTGACGGTGTCCCCCCATCAGCTCAGCAGCCGGGAGAGGGTCTGGGCCACCGACTGCACGGCGGCCCGTGCCGTGGCGTAGGCCATGCGCATCGGGCCCACCAGGGCCACCTGGCCCACGCCCCCATCGCGGCTGTGGTAGTCGGCCTGCACCAGGGCGCACTGGTGCAGGGCCTGGTTGGGGTGCTCGGCACCGATCCAGATGCCCCCCTGCTGCAGCACCCGCTGGGGTGCCCCCTCCACCAGCTCCACCAGCGGGCGCAGGGAGGACGTCTCCCGGAAATCCGGCTGGGCCAGCAGCCCCGCCAGCCCCATGGCCAGGGTGCCCTGGGTGTCCTTGAGCCGGGCCTGCTGGTGGCTGGCCAGCCCCTGGCGCAGCACGGCCCCGCAGGCGGTCAGCTGGGGCGGCAGGCTCGCCCAGTCGATGGCTCCTAGGCGCAGCTGGTCGGCGACCCAGCTCTCGAGGGCGCCGATGTCCTGACTGCCCTGCTGGGGCAGGCGCAGGTTGAGGCTGTGGGCCGCAGCGGCGTCGCCCACCAGAAATACCAGCAGGCGATCGCCGCTGGCCACCAGGCGCAGGGCCTGCAGGGTGGCCCGCGGCGGGGACGTCACCGGCCGGGTGATCAGGCTCAGCAGGCCGGTGAGGTCGGCCAGCCTCCGGCTCAGATGCAGCAACAGGTCGTCCAGCGCCGCCCATTGCAGGCTGAGGCCCGTGAGCTCCCGGGTGAGCTGCTGGGCGGCCGCCCCCGGCGCCGGCAGCAGCTGGTCCACGTAGAGGCGATAGCCCTGCTGGCTGGGGATGCGGCCCGCCGAGGCGTGGGGCTGGGTGAGGAACCCCTGCTGCTCCAGGGCCCCCATCGCCGAGCGCACCGTGGCCGCACTGGTCGGCAAACCGAAACGGCGTACCAGGGTCTGGCTGCCCACGGGCTCCATCGTGTCCACGTAGTGCCGCACCGCCAGCTGCAGCACCTCCTGCTGGCGCGTGGACAGGTGTCGGCTGGAGGATTGCCGGCTGGACAGGTGGCGACGCGGGCGGTTCGACACCTGCGGGACTCTGAACGGGCAATGATGGTAGGCACAACTGCGGGGCAGGGGGTGTTGCCGGCGAAGCCAGTAACGCGCTCAGTAACGCGGAACGCTGGGATCCACCTCCACGCTCCAGGCCTCGATGCCGCCGCTCAGGTTCCACACCTGGTCGTAGCCCTGCTGGTCGATCAGCCAGCTGGCGAACTGCCAGCTGCGGATGCCGGCGTGACAGAGCACCACAATCGGCCGGTCCCGCTCCAAGGTCTGGGACAGATCGCCGAGCCATTCGGCCGAGCGGCTCAGGGGGAGGTGCAGCACCGGATGCGGCAGCCGGGCCCACTGCAGCTCCTGGTCTTCGCGCACATCCACCAGCTGGAGCGGCGAGCCCTGCTCCAGCCAGCGCTGCAGCTCGGGGGCGCTGATGCTCTGGGGCGTGTTCACGGGTGGACGTCCGATGCAGGATGGGGCCATCCTGCGTTGGCCGCATGAAAGCCCGCCGATTCCTGGCGGTGGTCCTGGCCGTGACCCTGCTGCTGCTGGGTCTGGCCGCCGGCGCCTGGTGGCTGGTCTGGCAGCGCTCCCCCCTGCAGCTGCAACAGCGCCAGCTCGTACCTCCCCGGGCGGCCCGCTTCGTGCCCCGCGACGCGGCCCTCAGCTTCTATCTCCTCAGCGATCCGGAAGAGCCCCTGGCCTACGCCCGGGCGGTGGCTCCGTCACGGCAGCGTCGCCAGGCCGGCGAAGCGGTGGCTCGCCTGCGCGATGGCGCCTTCGCCGCTGCCGGCCTCGACTATGCCGGTGAACTGGCCGGCTGGCTCGGTCCGGAGACCGGCGTGTGGCTGCTCGCCGACCAGGCCGGCGATCCCGGCGGCTGGGTGCTGGCCCTCTCCAGCCGCAACAGCGACGGTGCCCGGCGCTTTCTGCAGCGCTTCTGGCAGACCCGCAGCCTGGCTGGCACCCAGCTGCAGATCAGCAGCTACCGGGGTATGGGCCTGATCAGTGGCCGCGGCGCCCTGCTGGGTCGCGAGCCGATCCCCCTGGCCACGGCCCTGATCGACGACGACCTGGTGCTGCTGGCTTCCGGGCGGGGAGTGCTGGAACAGGCCCTCGATGTGTCCCAGATCGAGGCGCTCAATCAGGCGGCCGACCCCGCCCTGCTGCGCCGCCTCGACCAGCTGGGCACGGGCATGGCCCTGCTGGTGGCACGCCCCGCTGCCCTGCGGGACTGGCTGGGGGGCAGTGAGCTTCCCCTCTCCGGCGAGGGTGTGGTGGCGGCCCTGCGGCCCCAGGGGCGGGAGCTGGTGCTGGATGGTTGGCTGGATGGCGCGTCCCCCCTGGCCGCTGAAGCGGGGCCGTCGGCCCCGGCCGACGGCCAGGCCCTGCTGGCGGCGCTCCAGGGCGAGGCTGCCCAGCTGGCCCTGCTGCAGGATCCAGCCGACTGGCCGGCCGGCTGGCAGCCCCTGCTGCGGTCGTTGCTGGCTCCGGCTGACCCCGGGGAGGACCTTGCGCTGCCCTCCCTGCTGCTGGCGGAAGCCCGGGGACCGGTGCTATGGCGCCAGGACGGCACGGGCTGGCTGCTGGGAAGCGGACTGGACCAACCTCCGCCCACTGCCCTGGCCGATCGCCTCCAGGCCCTGGGGCTGGTCGCCGCCCCCCTGGATCTGGACGGCCAGGCTGTGGAGGTGTGGACACGCTTGCAGGCCTCCGAACGGGGGCGTCGCAAGGCCTCCGGGACCCCGGAGCAGCTTGCGGTCACCCTGGCTGCGGCCCGCACCGAGCAGGGTGGTTGGGCCTGGTGGTCGGACTCCCTCGAGGACCTGGCCCAGCAGCAGCGGGGCCGCCCCCAGGCCGCGGCGCTGATCAACCGGCTCCAGGCCCTGGCCCTGCCCCGGGCGGCGCTGCAGTGGGTGGCTGTCGGCGAGCCGGCCCAGGACCTGCTGCACCGCTGGTCCGGCTGGCGCCTGCTGGGGGCCATCGCCGGCCAGGATTACGCCCTACCGGTCGAGGCCGTTGCGCTGGGCGTCCAGCCCGAGCCCGAAGGGGTGCGCTGGCGGGCCCGGATCGCCTACCCAAGCTGAGTGCACCGCCATGGATCAGGAGCAAGGGCAGGAGCAAGGAATGGAGGGTTTCGAACTGCTGCTGCTGCGCCATGGCATCGCCGAGGAGCGATCCACCCACCGGCCCGATCACCTCCGCCCCCTCACGGCGGCCGGCCGGCTGCGCACCGCGGCGGTGCTCGATCGGCTGCGGGCCCTCGATCTGTTCGGCCAGTTGCTCTACAGCAGCCCGTTGCTGCGGGCCCGCCAGACCGCCGAACTGGTGGTGGAGGCCGGTCTGGCCCCGGCCCTGCAGCTGGTCGAGGGCCTGGCGCCCGATGGCGATCCCTGGCCCCTGCTCCAGTGCCCCGCCAAGGTGCGGCGGCTGGTGCTGGTGGGCCACGAACCCCACCTAGGCGACCTGGCCGCGGCGCTGATCGGAGCCCCGCCGGGCGCCCTGGCCCTGAAGAAGGCCGGCATCGCCCTGCTGCGCATCACGCCAGCCGACCCCTGCCCGCGGGGGCAGCTGCGGCTGCTGCTCGGTCCGGCCCAGTTGCTGGCCGGCAGCTAGCGCTACGGCGCCGCGGCAACCGGCAGACCTAGGTTCAACCGAGCAGTCTGTGTCGGCATGGCCTTGAGTGGCTCCATCAGCACGCCGGAAGCGCCGCTGTTCCGTCCAGGCCTGGAGGGCATCCCGGCCACCCAGTCGTCGATCTGTGACATCGACGGTCAGCGGGGCCACCTCACCTACCGCGGCTACGACGCCGCCAGCCTGGCTGCCAACAGCACGTTTCTGGAGACGGCCTACCTGCTGATCTGGGGCGAGCTGCCCTCGCCCGCGAAGTTGGGCGAGTTTGAGCAGGAGGTGCAGATGCACCGGCGGGTGAGCTTCCGCATCCGCGACATGATGAAGAGCTTCCCCTCCCAGGGGCACCCGATGGACGCGCTGCAGGCCAGCGCCGCCTCCCTGGGACTCTTCTATTCCCGCCGCGCCCTCGACAACCCCGAGTACATCTACGGGGCGGTGGTGCGCCTGCTGGCCAAGATCCCCACGATGGTGGCGGCCTTTCAGCTGATTCGCAAAGGCCAGGATCCGATCCAGCCCCGCGACGACCTGCCCTACGCCGCCAACTTCCTCTACATGCTCACCGAGCGGGAGCCCGATCCCCTGGCGGCCCGCATCTTTGACGCCTGCCTGATCCTGCACGCCGAGCACAGCCTCAACGCCAGCACCTTCAGCGCTCGGGTTACCGCCAGCACCCTCACCGACCCCTACGCCGTGGTGGCGTCGGCGGTGGGCACCCTGGCCGGCCCCCTCCATGGCGGCGCCAACGAGGACGTGCTCTCGATGCTCGAGGAGATCGGCAGCGTGGACGGCGTGGAACTCTGGCTCGACCGGGCCATCGCCAATCGCCAGAAGATCATGGGCTTCGGTCACCGCGAGTACAAGGTGAAAGACCCCCGGGCGGTGATCCTGCAGCGCCTGGCGGAGGAGCTGTTCGACCGGTTCGGCCACGATCCGATGTACGACCTGGCCCGCCATCTGGAGGATCAGGCGGCGACCCGGCTGGGGCCGAAGGGCATCTATCCCAACGTGGACTTCTATTCCGGTCTGGTGTACCGCAAGCTTGGCATCCCCTGCGACCTGTTCACGCCGATCTTCGCCATCGCCCGCACCGCCGGCTGGCTGGCCCACTGGAAGGAGCAGCTGGGAGCCAACCGCATCTTCCGGCCCTCCCAGATCTACACAGGTTCGCCCCTGCGGGACTGGGTGCCGCAGGAAGACCGCTAAGTTTCCCCTGATCTGCGTTGCCGTCATGCTGAGCACCACGGCCCCGGGGGCCGCTCCCGGCCTGGATACGGCCACGGGTCTGGATCTCCAGGCCAGCTTTGAAACCATCCTTCAGGGGGCTGGACTGAGCCCGGGGGCCGCCCACCTGCTCTGGCTGCCCCTGCCGATGGTGCTGGTGCTGGTGGCCGCGGTGGTGGGGGTGCTGGTGAACGTGTGGCTGGAGCGCAAGATCTCCGCCGCCGTGCAGCAGCGCATCGGCCCCGAATACGCCGGCGCGCTGGGCATCCTCCAGCCCATGGCCGATGGCCTCAAGTTGGTGTTCAAGGAGGACATCATCCCGGCCCGGGCCGACGGCCTGCTGTTCACCCTGGGACCGGTGCTGGTGCTGATCCCGGTGATCCTCAGCTGGCTGGTGGTGCCCTTCGGGCAGAACCTGCTGATCAGCAACGTGGGCCTGGGGGTCTTCCTGTGGATCTCGCTCAGCAGCATCCAGCCGATCGGCCTGCTGATGAGCGGTTATGCCTCCAACAACAAGTACTCCCTGCTGGGGGGACTGCGGGCCGCCGCCCAGTCGATCAGCTACGAGATCCCCCTGGCCCTGGCCGTGCTGGCGGTGGTGATGATGAGCAACTCGCTCAGCACCGTCGACATCGTCAACCAGCAGACCGGTGCCGGCATCCTCAGCTGGAACATCTGGCGCCAGCCGGTGGGCTTCGTGATCTTCTGGATCTGCGCCCTGGCCGAGTGTGAGCGCCTCCCCTTCGACCTCCCGGAGGCCGAGGAGGAGCTGGTGGCCGGCTACCAGACGGAGTATTCGGGCATGAAATTTGCCCTCTTCTATCTGGGCAGCTACATCAACCTGGTGCTGTCGGCCCTGTTGGTGTCGGTGCTCTACCTGGGTGGCTGGGGCTTCCCCCTGCCGGTGGAGTGGCTGGCTGGCTGGCTGGGCCAGCCGATCGATGCACCCCTGGTACAGGTGATCACCGCTTCCGTGGGCATCGTGATGACCGTGCTCAAGGCCTACCTGCTGGTGTTCCTGGCGATCCTGCTGCGCTGGACCACGCCCCGGGTGCGCATCGACCAGTTGCTGGACCTGGGCTGGAAGTTCCTGCTGCCTCTGGCCCTGGTGAACCTGCTGGCCACCGCCGGCCTGAAGCTGGCTTTCCCGGCCTTCTTCGGCGGTTGACCACGCCCGAGGTCAGCTCTGGCCTCGGGCCGCCATCATGGTCTGGCGGTTGCCATCCCAACCCCCCATCCGCCCCACCCGTTCCACCCTCCGCTTCCTTCGCCTCTCCCCAGAGCCAGTTCCATGTTCGGGTTCCTCAAGAAAGTCGGCGACTACACCCGCGATGCGGTGAGTGCGGCCAATTACATGGGCCAGGGTCTGGCCGTCACCTTCGACCACCTGCGCCGCCGTCCCGTCACGGTGCAGTACCCCTACGAGAAGCTGATTCCCTCCGAGCGCTACCGGGGCCGGATCCACTACGAATTCGACAAGTGCATCGCCTGCGAGGTGTGTGTGCGGGTGTGCCCCATCAACCTGCCGGTGGTGGACTGGGTCATGAACAAGGCCACCAAGAAGAAGGAACTGCGCAATTACTCGATCGATTTCGGGGTGTGCATCTTCTGCGGCAACTGTGTGGAATACTGCCCCACCAACTGTCTGTCGATGACCGAGGAATACGAGCTCTCGGCCTTTGACCGCCACAGCCTCAACTACGACAACATCGCCCTGGGCCGTCTCCCCACCAGCGTGACCAGCGACCCCGCCGTTTTCGCCCTGCGGGAGCTGGCCTACCTGCCCAAGGGGGAAATGGATCCCCATGGCGTGCCGGATACCGCCCCCCGGGCCGGCAGACTGCCCGAGCAGGTGCTCGAGACCCTGCCCAAGACCGAGTCCGCCGCTGCCGGCCAGGCCGCTGCAGCCCCCACCCAGGAGAAGGCCTGATGACCATCGCCTCCACCACCCAGCTGATCTGCTTCGCGGTGCTCTCCGCCACCGTGGTGCTGGGCGCCCTCGGCGTGGTGCTGCTGCCCAACATCGTGTATTCCGCCTTCCTGCTCGGCGGTGTGTTTCTCTCGGTGGCCGGTCTCTACCTGCTGCTCAACGCCAGCTTCGTGGCGGCAGCCCAGGTGCTGGTGTACGTGGGCGCGGTGAATGTGCTGATCCTGTTCGCGATCATGCTGGTGAACAAGCGGGAAGACCTCTCCGCGATCCCCGGCCTTGCCGTGCGACGGCTCCTGTCCGGCCTGGTGTGTGGCGGTCTGTTTGCCCTGCTGCTGCGGGTGGCCTTCACCACCCCCTGGGCCCTGCCCGGTCCCAGCTCGGTGGGCGAGGAGGCCACCATCCGCATTGGTGAACACCTCTTCTCCGACTACCTGCTGCCCTTCGAGCTGGCCTCGGTGCTGCTGCTCATGGCCATGATCGGTGCGATCGTGCTGGCCCGGCGGGATGTGCTCACCACTGACATCGGCACGGGTGAGGCCGTCGATCAGGGTCTGATCGAGAAGGCCCGCACCCCACTCCTGCTCGACACTCCGGTCACGCCCCGCTGAGTCCCGTTCAGCTTTCCCGCCCCGGCCGTTCCCGCTCCCGCTCCAACCGCCAAGCCCACTGCCCCCTGCACGTCCCCTGCGATGGAATCCCTCCCCTTTTCCCTCTCCGAAGGCATTCCCCTGCAGGCTTACCTGGTGCTGGCAGCCTCGTTGTTCTGCACGGGTGTCTGGGGCCTGATCAACAGCCGCAACGCGGTTCGCGTGTTGATGAGCATCGAGCTGATGCTCAATGGCGTGAACATCAATCTGATGGCCTTCTCCAGTTACCTCGATGGCCAGTTGATCCGTGGCCAGGTGTTCGCCATCTTCGTGATCACCGTTGCGGCCGCGGAAGCGGCCGTGGGCCTGGCGATCCTGCTTTCGCTGTACCGCAACCGCGAAACGGTGGACATGGAGCGATTCAACCTGCTGCGCTGGTGACCGAGGATGCGGCTGGAGCGGGTCTGGCTGATCGCACGCTCCGGCAGTCAGGCCGCCCAGCGCCAGGCCCGGCGCTGTGCCACCGATCTGCGCGACCTGGGCGTCACGGTGGTGACGGCCATCAGCGGTCTGGCCCGCGATCCCTATCCGGGCCTGCTGGCCAGTGAGGCCCAGCTGCCCGACCTGGCCCTGGTGCTCGGGGGCGACGGCACGGTGCTCGGGGCAGCCAGGCATCTGGCGCCCCTGGAGGTGCCGATCCTCAGCTTCAACGTGGGGGGGCACCTCGGCTTTCTCACCCACGACCGCAGCCTGCTGAAGCTGGCTGCCGAAGGCGAGGAGAGTCTCTGGCAGCGGCTGCGGCACGATCGCTTCGCGCTCGAGCGCCGGATGATGCTGGAAGCCCGCATTCACCGCGGGGATGGCCTGGATGGGGCCGACGGTCCCTACCTGGCGCTCAATGATTTCTATTTCCGCCCGGGTCTCGATGAGCTCTCCTCCACCTGCGTGCTGGAGCTGGAGATCGATGGCGAGGTGGTGGACCAGTACCGCGGCGATGGTCTGATCGTGGCGACCCCCACCGGTTCCACGGGCTATGCGATGGCGGCCGGGGGGCCGATCCTGCATCCGGGCCTGGAGGGGATTGTGGTCAACCCGATCTGCCCAATGAGTCTCTCCAGCCGGGCCGTGGTGGTGCCCCCGCGAGCCCAGCTCTGTCTCTGGCCCCTGGGCGAATCCAGCCGGCGGGTGAAGCTCTGGCAGGACGGTGTCCAGGCCACCACGCTGGAGCCCGGTGATCGGGCCCTCGTGCAACGCAGCCGTCATGCCGCCCTGTTGGTGAGCCTGGAGCAGTCCCCTTCTTATTACCGCACCCTCACCCACAAGCTGCACTGGGCCGGCAGCCTGGTGGCGGCGGAGCCATCCCACAATTGATCGGCAGCAGCACCGGGAGTGGACGCTGATGGGCCTGGAAATTGAGCGCCGTTTCCTTGTGGTGGGCCAGGCATGGCGCCGCCATGTGGCCTGGGAGCGGCAGCTGCAGCAGGGGTACCTCTGCCGGGCTGCCGATGGTCTCACCCTGCGGGTGCGGCTCAGCAGTTCCCCCTCCCAGCCGGCCGCGGCCTGGCTCACGCTCAAGGCGCCGCCGCAGGGGGAGCACAGCGGACCGGAGGGCCTGGTGCGTCAGGAGTTCGAGTATTCGATTCCCCTCCCCGATGCCCAGGCGCTGCTGGCGCTCACCGGCCAGCAGCTGAGCAAGCGACGCCATGGACTGGCCCTCGCCGGCGGTGAATGGGTGGTGGATGTGTTTGACGTGGCCAACCATCCTCTGGTGGTGGCGGAAGTGGAGCTGGACCATGCCGATCAGTCGCTGGCGCTGCCCGGTTGGTGTGGCCTGGAACTCACCGGCCGCCATGAACTCAGCAATGCGGCCCTGGCCGAGCGGCCCTTCAGTCGCTGGCCTGCCTCGGAACGGGAGCCGCTGTTGCGTGCCCTGGGAATTCCTGGGGAGATGGCTTGAGCTGGGGGCCCTCCAGGTCCTATGGTGAAATCGAAATATTTTCAGCAGTTTGTCTGCTCTGCCATTGATCGGCCTGTACGACCACCAAGGGGTGCTTCGCTTTGCTGGCCGTGACCAGGCCGATTGTCTGGCCTATGTGGAGCTGTTCGGATTGGATCCGCACTGCTGTTCCATCACCCTGCTCGGTTCCACCGGGGCCGAAGCAGGCGGCTCAGGGGAGACGGCCACCCTGGTCGCCCTGGGTTAATCCCTCCAGGGAGCAACAGTTGAACCCGTCACGGCAGATCTTGCCGTTGTCCATGGCCCAGTTCAGCAGGGCCACTCTGTTCTTGGCGCCGGTTTTGTTGAAGATATTGCTCACGTGGTTGTCCACCGTGCGCTTGCTGATCGTGAGAGCCCCCGCAATTTCCTGATTGGTGAGTCCCTGGGCCACCAGGTCGATGATCTCCAGCTCCCGTTCCGAGAGATCGCGCTCAGGACTTGTGCCCGTACCCATGCCCTGTTCCCCTCTCCGGATGACCACGGTGTTGACGATGGAGTGGTGTTGACAGTGTGGTGTTGACAGTGGAGTCTCAGGGCAGTTGTCCGCACTGCTGCCACTGGCACACTCTAGGCAGGGAGTGGTCATTGCATGATGGGTCTGCGCGGGGATTTTGGCTTGCTGCTTCAACAGGCACTCACCAATGGCCAGGTCGCCATCACGGCGGAGGTCACGCCGCCCAGGGGGGCGGACCCGGGCCGCACCCTGCAGGCTGCGGCTTGCCTGCGCGGCTGGGTACACGCCATCAACGTGACCGATGGCAGCCGGGCTGTGATGCGAATGAGCAGCATGGCGATGGGCAAGCTGCTGCTCGACCAGGGCTTTGAGCCTGTGCTGCAGCTCACCTGTAGGGATCGAAACCGCATCGCCCTGCAGGCTGAGTTGCTCGGGGCCCATGCCCTCGGGTTGAGCAACGTGCTCTGTCTCACCGGCGACCCGGTGCGGGCTGGCGATCAGCCTTCCGCCCGCGCCGTGAACGAGCTGGAGTCAGTGCGACTGCTGCACCTAGTGCAGAGCCTCAACCAGGGCCGCGATCCGGTGCAGGGCGACCTGCCCGATGGCGGCACCGCCTTTTTCGCCGGTGCCGCGGCCGATCCCCAGTCCCCCAGCTGGAGCGGTCTGCGTTCCCGCGTGCAGCGCAAGCAGGCTGCTGGGGCCCGCTTTGTGCAGACCCAGATGGTCACCGATGGGGAGGCGCTGCGTCGCTTTGTGGAGGAGATCGCCGGCCCCTTGGGGCTGCCGGTGCTGGCGGGCGTGTTCCTGTTGAAATCGGCGCGCAACGCAGCCTTCATCAACCGGGTGGTGCCCGGCGCCAACATTCCCCAGCGGTTGATTGATCGACTGGAGGCGGCGGCCGATCCGGCCGCTGAGGGGGTGGCGATCGCCGCGGAGCAGGTGGCCAGTTACGTGACGGTGGCTCAGGGTGTCCACCTGATGGCCATCAAGGCTGAGGAACGCATTCCCGAGATTCTCGCCCTGGCTGGCTTGCGGCCAGCCCTGTCCGTGCCCGGTGGGACCCCGCTGCTCAGCCCAACTGGTTGAGGGCCAGATCGCTGCCGAGCAGCTGCGCCAGCGCTTTCTGCTGGGGAGAGGGTTCCGACACGTCCTGCCGGCGCGCATCGGTGATCAGCCAGTCGAGGGCTGCTTCCTGCAGGTCGAAGTGGTCGCCATTGCGGTCAACGCAGTAGCGGCCGAACACCAGCTTTTCAAATAGACGTACACCGGGCCCAATGCGGGAATAGTCGAAGATGATGGAGTTGTCGATGGTGGCGTTTTCACAGATGTGGCAACTGGGCCCGATCATGGCCGGTCCGATGATGGTGGCACCATCTTCAATCTTGGTCATGCCGCCTACATAGACAGGACCCTGCACCTTGATCTTGTCCCAGTTGGCGGCCACGTTGAGTCCGGTATAGATACCAGGCCTCACCTGCTTGCCCGGGATCTGCACCTGGCGCACCTGCCCTTGCAGCACACTGCGTATCGCCTGCCAGTAGTCGGGTACCTTGCCGATATCCACCCATTCGAATTCCATGGGCAGGGCGTAGAAGGAGGCGCCCGATGCCACCAGCTTGGGAAAGAGATCGGAGCCGATGTCGAAGGGAACACCGCTGGGCACATAGTCGAGCACTTCAGGCTCGAAGATGTAAATACCGGTATTGATCATGTCGCTGGCGGCGTCACTGACGTCTGGCTTTTCCTGGAAAGAGCGCACGCGCCCATCAGGATCGGTCACCACCACGCCATAGCTGCTCACCTGCTCCTTGGGAACCCTCTTGGTGATCAGGCTGGCAAGGGCTCCCTTCTCCCGGTGACGTCGCACGGCTTCGGTGAGATCCAGATCAATGAGTGCATCTCCACACAACACCACAAAGGTGTCGTCAAAGAAGCGCTGGAAATTCTGAATTTTCTTCAGCCCACCGGCGGAGCCGAGGGCATCGCCGATCAGCTCGCCATCTTCAATGCGACCTTCAAAGCTGTACGCGATTTCCACACCGAAACGCTGGCCATCACGGAAATAGTTTTCAATCTCTTCGGCCAGGTGGGAAACGTTCACCATCACTTCGGCGAAACCGTGCTCCCGCAGGAGTTCCAGCAGAAACTCCATCACTGGTTTCTGCATGATGGGGATCATCGGCTTGGGGATGGTGTGCGTGATCGGACGCACCCGAGTGCCCTTGCCGGCCGCCAGGATCATCGCCTTCATCGGCGTTTTCTCACATCGGTCGGGGCCCACATCTTACGTTGCTTTTCACGCTGCCAGATGTTCGACGGCCGGCCGTTCAGCTGCCCTCACGGGTGCCATGAGCGGTGCCAGGCCGTTCGTACCACCGTTCTCGCCGGTGTCGGTGGCGTTCTCCTGGGCGGCAATCGCGCGCAGCTGCAGGGGGCCGAACAATCCCCCCTGTTGCTCCAGCTCGAGCCTGCCCTGGTGGCAGAGGAACAGCAGGGCCCAGAACACCCCAACCCGGTCGCTGTCCAGGTCTTCGCCCGCCGCACCCTGCTGCACGGTTTCGCCCCAGGCGTGCACCAGAGTTTCAAAGGACACCCAGCTCGCCGCCGCCGGCCAGGCGCGCAGAAACCCACTCAGGGCCGCGGTGGTTTCCGGCAGTTTTTCCCGGTGGGCCAGGTTGGCCACCTGTTCCATCGCCGCCCGCTCACTGAAGCGGCGGGGCCGCTGCCGCTTCAGTCCCTGGCGCTCCTCCTGTTCCAGCCGTTCGGCAATCTCTTCGAGTTGCTGGATCAGTTCGCCCAGGGTCACCGGCCTTTGCAGAGGTGGTGGTGCCACGGGTCTGCGCCAGAGATGCCGCTCCGGTCGGCGGGGCAGCTCCAGTGCGGGGCTGGGATCCCAGTCTTCACCCTCAGCCTCGAAGGCTTCGTCCGGCAGCGGCTCGGGCGGCCGGATGCTGGCTTCCAGCAGCTCCGCTTTCAGGCTCACCAGTACTGAAGCGGCGAGGAAGGCCTCGCTGGTGTCGGACAGGTCCTGCTCGTAACTGCCACCCACCGCCGCGGCCAGCCTGGGCACCACGATTCGCTGGTGGAGCTGGTCGAGGAAGCCATCCACCACCGCGATCACGTCCACATCCCAGGGGTCGAGATCACCCCGCTCGGCGGCGTCCTGCAGCAGACGTATGGCGAGCCTGGCGCCTCCTTGGGTCAAGGGATGCAAACACGTCAGGGGCTCCCCGCCAACGTACCGGCCCGGACTGCTCTGCACCAGTCCGCTGGTCCGGACAGAGCTGGCGGGCTGGTCAGTCCGGCTCGGCAGAGCTCTCACCGGCCGCAGGCAGAAGACCGAGCTGGGCATCCACCGTGGCCCGGTAGCGCTGCAGGTCGTTCTCCAGCTCCTGGATCCGCACCTGCTGGGCTTCCATGGCGCCGTTCTGCTGGAGGGTTTCCACCTTCCTCACCACCCCGGTCCACACTGCGAAGACCCAGGCGGCGGTGGCGCCGATGCCGCCTACCACCAACAGCAGGGCGGCCAGGGGCAGGGTGGCCTTCAGGCCCGGCAGGAAATGAACGGTGGTTGCTGCAGTGTTCTCCAGGGTGAACATCACCATGGCCAGGCCGAAACTGAAGATCAGCAGGAAGTTGATCTGTTTCATGTTTCAGAGTCGCAGAACGCAGCGCAGAAGAGCGTAGGCCGGTTGGCTCAGCCTGGCAGGGCCGGCGCCTGGAGATTGGCCTGGCGGACCAGGCTGCTGCCGGGTGTGGGGATCACCCGGCCCAGGGCCGTGATCTCGCGCTGCACCAGGGCTTCCATGGAAGCGCGGTAGGTATCGGTCATGATCCGGGGATAGAGACCGATGCCGATGATCGGAACTAACAGGCAGCTGATCACGTAGATCTCGCGGGGTTCCGCATCCACCAGATGGGTGTGGGAGGCCAGTTCCTGGTTTTCCTTGCCGAAGAAGATCTCCCGCAGCATCGAGAGCAGATAGATCGGCGTGAGAATCACACCCACCGCAGCGAGGATTGCCATCACCACGCGGAAGCTCAGGGTGTAGGCCTCGCTGGTGACGAAACCCACAAACACCATCAGCTCGCTCACGAAGCCGCTCATCCCAGGCAGGGCAAGCGATGCCAGGGAGCAGATGGTCCAGAGTGCGAACATCTTGCGCATCTTCTGGCCCACGCCACCCATGTCGTCGAGCTGGAGGGTGTGGGTGCGGTCGTAGGTGGCGCCCACCAGGAAAAACAAGGAGGCGCCGATCAGACCATGGCTGATCATCTGCAACATGGCCCCACTGGTGCCGAGGGCACTGAAGCTGCCGATGCCGATCAGCACGAAGCCCATGTGGCTGATCGAGCTGTAGGCGATCTTGCGTTTGAGGTTGCGCTGGGCGAAGGACGTAAGCGCCGCGTAAATGATGTTCACCACCCCCAGCACTACCAGCAGGGGCGCGAATTGCGCATGGGCGGCAGGCAGCAGCTGCACGTTGAAGCGCAGTAAGGCATAGCCCCCCATTTTCAGAAGGATCCCGGCCAGCAGCATGTGAACCGGGGCTGTGGCTTCGCCGTGGGCATCCGGCAGCCAGGTGTGCAACGGCACGATCGGTAGTTTCACGCCGAAGGCGATCAGCAGGCCGGCGTAGCAGAGCAGCTGGAACTTCACGGGGAAGTCCTTGGCCATCAGCACCGTGTATTCAAAGCTCGTGTTGCCGCCGTAGAAGGCCATCGCCAGGCCCACGATCAGGATGAACAGCGAGCTGCCTGCCGTGTAGAGGATGAATTTTGTGGCGGCGTACTGGCGTTTCTTGCCGCCCCAGATGGCCAGCAGCAGATACACAGGGATGAGCTCCAGTTCCCAGGCCAGGAAGAACAGCAGCATGTCCTGCACCGCGAATACGGCGATCTGGCCACCATCCATCGCCAGCAGCAGGAAGTAGAAGAGCTTGGGTTTGAAGCTCACCGGCCAGGCCGCCAGGGCCGCCAGGGCCGTGATGAAGCTGGTGAGCAGGATCAGGGGCATGGAGAGGCCGTCGGCTCCCACCGACCAGGCCAGACCCAGGCTCGGCAGCCACTCCACCCGCTCGACCATTTGCAATCCCTCGATGGAGGGGTCGTAGCCATTCAGGTAGCCACCCACCGTGAGCAGGAAGGTGGTCAGGGCCACCCCCAGGGCATACCAGCGCACCTGCCGGCCGTCCCCCTTGTCGGGGACGAAGGGAATCAGCAGGGCTGCGGCGATCGGGAACAGAATCGACGCGCTCAGCCAGGGAAAGGCCACGAATGCAGGCACTCCAATGGCTGGAGTGTAGAAATACCTGCCCGCGTGCCCCGCTTCAGGTTGGGGGAGTCACACAGTCCGTAGCGGCTCTTGCCGGGATGGCTCCGGCGGCCGCCACGGGCGCGCAGCGCCCAATGCGGCCGCTGGAGCCATCCCGGCCGGGCGCTGGTGGGGGTAGAGGTGGGTTTCTTAAGCGAGGGCTCCCCCAGGCGTGAGGCGCCCTGGGCTGACCGCGAGGCCGCATTGGGCGCGCAGCGCCCGTAGCGGCCGACCGATCAGCCCAGGGCGCCGAACAGCACCACCAGGGCGATCACGCCTCCGAACACGATCAGCGCATAGAACTGGGCCCGGCCGGTTTCGAAATACTTGAGCCCCTCGCCGCTGCCCAGGGTCATCAGGCCGGTGAGGTTCACCACGCCATCCACCACCTTGGAGTCCACCTCAAGCACCGAGCGGGCCAGCTTGCGACTGCCCTGGACGAACAGCTTGTCGTTGAGGTCATCGAGGTACCACTTGTTGGCCAGGAAGGCGTTGACCGCAGGGAAGCGATTGGCGAACAGGGTGGCCATGTCCAGCTTGTGCAGCGCGTAGGCCAGCACGGCCAGGGTGATGCCGCTGAGGGAGATGGCCACCGAAGCCCCGGCCAGCGGCAGGAATTCGGCCCAGCTGAAGTGCTCGGCCATCTCGGCTGCCTCATGGGGATCGAGCAGGGCGGCGAAGCGGCTGTTCCAGGGGGTGCCCAGCAGGCCGATGAGCACCGAGGGCACCGCGAGCACCGCCAGGGGCATGGCCATCTGCCAGGCCGATTCATGGGGGTGCTCGGCATGGGCATGGCCGTGGTCGTCGCCGTGGTCGCCACTGCCCTTGCCGGCGGCGGCGAGCAACTGGGCGGCCATCGTCTTGTCGTTACCGCGGAACTCTCCCTCGAAGGTGAGGAAGTAGAGCCGGAACATGTAGAAGGCGGTCATGCCGGCGGTGATGAAGCCCATCGCCCAGAGCAGCGGGAAACTATTGAAGGCCTGGCCCAGGATCTCGTCCTTGCTCCAGAACCCGGCCAGGGGGGGGATGCCGGCGATCGCCACGCAGCCGATCAGAAAGGTGGTGGAGGTCACCGGCATGAACTTGCGCAGGCCCCCCATCAGCCGCATGTCCTGGGCCAGCACCGGCTCGTGGCCCACCACCTCCTCCATGGCGTGGATCACGGAGCCTGAGCCGAGGAACAGCATCGCCTTGAAGAAGGCGTGGGTCACCAGGTGGAACATGCCCGCCACCGGGGCGCCGCAGCCCATCGCCAGCATCATGTAACCCAGCTGGCTCACGGTGCTGTAGGCCAGGCCCTTCTTAAGATCCTGCTGGGTGAGGGCGATTGAGGCACCAAGAAACAGGGTGATCGTGCCGATCACGGCAATGGTGATCTGAACGGCGGCATAGGGCGCAAACAACGGCTGCAGTCGGGCCACCAGAAACACCCCGGCGGCCACCATCGTGGCGGCGTGGATCAGAGCCGAGATCGGGGTGGGGCCTTCCATCGCGTCGGGAAGCCACACGTGGAGGGGGAACTGGGCCGACTTGGCCATCGGTCCCATGAACACCAGCAGGCAGAGGATCACGGCCACTCCGTTGCTCACGCTGCCAGCTGCCACGGCCTGCTGCAGGCCGGTGCCGATCTCCTCGAAGCCAAAGCTGCCGGTGGCCCAGAACAGCCCCAGAATCCCCAGCAGCAGCCCGAAGTCCCCCACCCTGTTGGTCACGAAGGCTTTCTGGGCGGCATTGGCGGCGCCATCGCGGTCGTACCAGAAGCCCACCAGTAGGTAGGAGCACATGCCCACCAACTCCCAGAACACGTAGATCTCGAGCAGGTTGGGGCTGATCACCAGACCCAGCATCGAGCTGCTGAACAGGGCCAGATAGGTGAAGAAACGCACATAGCCCTTGTCGTGGGCCATGTAGCCATCGGAGTACACCATCACCAGCACGGCGATCGTGGTCACCAGCGCGAGCATCACCGCCGCCAGGGCATCCACACGGAAGCCCATCTGCAGGTTGAAGGTGCCGGCGCTGGCCCAGTTGAACAGCACCTCGGTGGGACCGGCCCCGGCCAGCTGCTCGGCCAGCACGGCGTAGCTCAGCACCGCGGCGGCCCCCACGCAGCTGATCAGCAGCCAGGCCACGGGTTTGCGCAGGCGATTGACGGTGCGGTTGAAGCTGATCAGCCCCAGGCCCACCAGGCAGGCCCCCGCCAGGGGCAGCACCGGGATCAACCAGGCGAGTTCGGCGGCTGCAGGCATCCGGCTGGGCTCCCTTGGGGCGGGTTGCAGCAGATTGTAGGCAGCGCGGTCAGGCTCCACCCTGCCCGGTGGCGGATCGCTGGTCGGCCCCGGGCTCCCAGACCCGAGCGGTTCAGCCCAGCCAATGGGCCAGGCCCGTGCGGCTGAAGCCCACCGCCCCCAGGCCGATGAACCGGTGCGCCCACCAGAACAGGCCGATGGCGACGGCGATGCCCAGCTGGGCTGGCCGCAGAAATTCACCCGGCACCAGCCGCTGGCGGCCATCCAGCACCGCGCGGAAGGGGATCACCGAGGTGCTCGCCTTCAGTTCCTCGAAGGCGGCGCCGAAGCGGTTGGCCAGTCGCCGGTCGCCGTTCCACACGGCAAAGAGGTGGTGGGCGATCAGGCCGGCGCAGGTGGCCACCATGAAGCTGCTGCCGATCCAGAGCAGGTGGGTGGTGCACCAGAGAATCTGGCCCACGGCCTGGGGGTGGCGGCTGATGCGGATGATGCCGGTGGCATAGAGGCGCACCTGGGGCTTGAGCAGCGCCGGAATTTCCAGCAGGTTGTAGGTGGCCGGATACAGAAACAGGAAGCTGATGGCCGTGCCGGTCCACACCAGCGGCACGATCCAGGGCTGGTCCTGGAGGTTCCAGAGCCGCAGGCCGTCGTAGCGGTGGGCCAGGAAATAGCCGATCACCACCACCGCAGCCGGGATGCTCAGCGCGGCGAACAGCAGCCGCCAGGCCCGTTCTCCGATGCGGGCCACGCCCCACACCCGCAGGGACGCTCCGCCGCTGTGGAGCACGGCGAAGGCCAGCAGTAGGGCCAGCATCACCCAGCTGCTGTGGTGGGGGCTGGTGCCCAGGGCGGCAGCAGTGCTCAAGGGCGGGGTGGGGAGTTGTGAAGAGGCCGATTCTGGCCACCCACCGGCCCCCCTAGAGTTTTGGTCCGCTGGAAGTTCCGCTCTTCGGGCACCGGGTCGACCTATGGCAGATCTGCCCTTCACCCTCGATCAGCTGCGCATCCTGCGGGCGATCGCTTCCGAGGGCAGTTTCAAAAAGGCTGCCGACAGCCTCTACGTCACCCAGCCGGCCGTGAGCCTGCAGATCCAGAACCTGGAAAAGCAGCTGAGCGTGTCCCTGTTCGACCGGGGCGGTCGCAAGGCCCAGCTCACCGAGGCGGGCCACTTGCTGCTCAGCTACTGCGACCGGATCCTCAGCCAGTGCCAGGAGGCCTGCCGGGCCCTGGAGGATCTCCACAACCTGCGGGGCGGCTCGTTGATCGTCGGTGCCAGCCAGACCACGGGCACCTACCTGATGCCGCGCATGATCGGCCTGTTCCGGCAGAAGTATCCGGATGTGGCGGTGCAGCTGCAGGTGCACAGCACCCGTCGCACCGGCTGGAGCGTGGCCAACGGCCAGGTGGATCTGGCGATCATCGGCGGCGAGCTGCCCAGCGAGCTGAACGACCTGCTCCAGGTGGTGCCCTACGCCAGCGATGAGCTGGCCCTGGTGCTGCCCGTCAAGCACCCCCTGTCCCGGTTGGCGGAGCTCACCAAGGAGGATCTCTACCGGCTCGGCTTTGTCTGTCTCGACGCCCAGTCCACCACTCGCAAGATGGTGGACCAGCTGCTGGCCCGCTCCGGCCTGGATGGCTCGCGGCTCAAGATCGAGATGGAGCTCAATTCCTTCGAGGCGATCAAGAATGCCGTCCAGTCGGGGCTCGGTGCGGCGTTCCTGCCCGTGGTCTCGATCGAGCGGGAACTGTCGGCGGGAACCCTGCACCGCCCCCAGGTGGCCGACCTGTTGGTGAGGCGCCAGCTCAAGCTGATCACCCACCCGGCGCGTTACTGCTCCCGGGCTGCCGATGCCTTCCGGCGGGAGGTGCTGCCGGTGTTTGCCAGTGCCGACAGCCCCCTGCGCCGGCCGCTGCAGTCGCAGGCCAGCGCCGATGTGCTGCCAACCGTTCAGGCCTGAGCGGCCGAGCCCCGAGCGGCTCAGAACTGGTCGGCTTCGGGGGTCACGCCCACGGTGTCGTCGGCTACCCCTCGGGTGACGAACTGGTTGTCGCGGATGTCGGTCTGGTACACGCAGCGCACCACCGGTTTGTCCTTCACCGATCCCACGTAGGCGAAGGTATTCATCCGTTGCTTGCACTGGCGCATCTGTTCGGCGGTCACGGCGCCTTCCCGCTGCAGCACGCTCCAGTTCTCGCGGCGGATCACGCAACCCGGCTTCAGGATCGGCTGGGTCACGAAGCTGGTGCTCGGGTTCATCGTGGTGTAAATCTCCACGTCCATCACGAAGGCACTGGCGCCCCATTGGCGGCAGAACTCCGGATCGGGAACGGCCATGTCCAGCTGCTGGGAGCTGGCGATGTTGCCCTGGTTGCCCTGGGTGGTGCTGGCGATGCCGGTGCCGATGCCGATACCCACCACCAGCACCCCGGCCAGCACGGCCACGGTGGCCACATTGAAGGGCACCGGGGATCCCCCCCCCTGTCCGCCTGGGCCGCCTGGGCTGCTGGGCCCACCGCCCTGGCGGGGGCGCGCGGGGCCCCGCTCGTAGGGATCGCCGTAGCGATCGCCCGTGGCATAGCGGCCGTTGCCCATCGGCTCGGGTGCCCGCTCACTGCGACGCGGGTCGCCGTCATAGCGGCTGCGGGGGGAGCGGCTCATAGCGTTTCGGGGGTACGGGGCAGGCCCATGGAGTAATTCAGAACCCGGCAATCCGGGTTGTATCGCAGCTCCCCGGCCTGGAGCAGCTGGCGGATCATGCCCTCAAGTTCCGAGCCGATCCGGCGCAGGTTGTACTCGCTCAGGTCGGCGCCGGCCTGGGATGCCACCAGCTGGCGGAACTGCTGCTGCACCTTCTCGAGCACGGGCGCATCCCAGAGGAACTCGTTGTCCGGATCGAGGTCGAGGGTGAGCTGGGCCGGATCCGGGATGAGGTTGCCGTCCTCCACCCGTGCCGTGAACAGCCGCACGTGGCGGGTGGTGGACTTGAGCAGCAGGTCGGCCATGGTTGGGAGGGACACCAGGGACGAAAACTCTAGAAAGACGGGCCTGGCGGTTCGGGCCTGCGAGCTCCGGCCAGTGGATGCGGGGCAGGTGATGCGGGCCAGGGGGTGCTGGCCATGGCCGGGTCCCGGAGCCGACCATGGCCACCCTAAGGTTACCTCTGGTTTTTCCCTTGGGTATGCGCGTCGCCATTGCCGGTGCTGGGCTGGCGGGACTTTCCTGCGCCAAGTACCTCTGCGACGCGGGCCACACGCCGATCGTGGTGGAGGCCCGGGACGTGCTGGGCGGCAAGGTGGCGGCCTGGCAGGACGAGGACGGCGACTGGTACGAGACCGGTCTGCACATCTTCTTTGGCGCCTATCGGAACATGCGCCAGCTGTTCAAGGAGCTGGACATCGAAGACCGGCTGCAGTGGAAGAGCCACTCGATGATCTTCAACCAGAAGGAGACCCCGGGTACCTACAGCCGCTTTGAGTTCCCCGATATCCCCGCCCCCTTCAACGGCCTGGCGGCGATCCTGGGCAACAACGACCTGCTCACCTGGCCCGAGAAGATCGCCTTCGGCATCGGTCTGGTACCTGCCATGCTGCGCGGCCAGCAGTATGTGGAGGAGTGCGACCAATACTCCTGGACAGAGTGGCTGCGCCTGCACAACATCCCTGAGCGGGTGAACGACGAGGTGTTCATCGCCATGGCCAAGGCGCTTAACTTCATCGATCCCGACGAGATCTCCAGCACGGTGGTGCTCACCGCCCTCAACCGTTTCCTGCAGGAGAGTGACGGTTCGAAGATGGCCTTCCTCGACGGCAACCCGCCCCAGCGGCTCTGCCAGCCGATCGTTGACTACGTCACCGAGCGCGGCGGCGAGGTGCATCTCAACGCACCACTGCGGGAGATCCAGCTCCATGCCGATGGCACGGTGAGCGGCTTCCGCATCGGCGGCATCAAGGGCCAGGAGGGCTACACCCTCACCGCCGATGCCTATGTGAGCGCCATGCCGGTGGATCCCTTCAAGAAGCTGATGCCCGGGCCCTGGAAGGACATCCCCTACTTCAAGAAGCTCGACGGTCTCAACGGCGTGCCGGTGATCAACATCCATCTGTGGTTCGACCGCAAACTCACCGAGATCGACCACCTGCTGTTCAGCCGCAGCCCCCTGCTGAGCGTGTACGCCGACATGAGCAACACCTGCCGGGAGTACGAGGATCCCGAGCGCTCGATGCTGGAGCTGGTGTTCGCCCCCGCCAAGGACTGGATCGGCCGCTCCGACGATGACATCGTCGCTGCCACCCTCGAGGAGCTCAAGCGCCTCTTCCCCCAGCACTTCACCGGCGAGGATCAGGCCCAGTTGCGCAAGGCGATTGTGGTGAAGACGCCCCAGTCGGTGTACAAGACCGTGCCCGGCTGTCAGCAGCTGCGCCCCGACCAGACCTCGCCGATCCCCAATTTCTTCCTGGCTGGCTGCTACACGATGCAGCGCTATCTGGCCTCGATGGAGGGGGCGGTGCTCAGCGGCAAGCAGTGTGCCCAGGCCATTGCCCGGGCAGAGCCCACCGTGGCCGCCGCGGCTGCTGGCAATCTGGCTGTGGTTTGAACGGCGCCGAGGTGCTGGCGGAGCATGCTTCAGGGGAGCGGACCCTCCCATCCCTGGCCGAGGCCTTTGAGGCCTGCCGGCGGGAAACCGCTGAGTGGGCCAAGACGTTTTACCTGGGCACCCTGCTGATGCCGCCGGCCAAGCGCCGGGCCATCTGGGCCATCTACGTGTGGTGCCGCCGCACCGACGAGCTGATGGACAGCGCCGAAGCCCAGCAGCGTCCGGATGCGGAACTGGCGGAGCGCCTGGACCGCTGGGAGGCGCGCACCCGGGATCTGTTCAACGGCCAGGTTCGGGATGGTCTGGACTTGGTGATGCGGGACACCCTGGAGCGCTATCCCCAGCCGATCCAGCCCTACCTCGACATGATCGAGGGGATGAGGATGGATCTGGCCCTGCACCGTTACGGCAGTTTTTCCGAGCTGGAGCTCTACTGCTACCGGGTGGCGGGCACGGTGGGTCTGATGACCCAGGAGGTGATGGGGGTGGACCCCGCCTACACCACCGCTCCCTGGAGCGAGCGGCCCGACACCTCGGAGGCGGCCGTGGCGCTCGGCATCGCCAACCAGCTCACCAATATCCTGCGGGATGTGGGAGAGGACCGGGGCAGGGGCCGCATCTACCTTCCCCTCGACGAGATGGAGCACTTCGGTTACAGCGAACAGGATCTCCTCGCCGGTGTGCTCAACGACAACTGGCGGGCGTTGATGCGGTTTCAGCTGCAGCGGGCCCGCGACTGGTTCGCCCGATCCGAGGCCGGCGTGCGCTGGCTTGCCCCGGATGCCCGTTGGCCGGTGTGGGCATCGCTGCGCCTCTATCGCGGCATCCTGCAGGTGATCGAGCAGCACGACTACGACGTGTTCACCAAGCGGGCCTATGTGCCCCGCGCCGGCAAGCTGCTCGATCTGCCCTTCTCCTACATGGTGGCCCAGGCCCGTTGAGCCGGCTCAGTCGGGCCCACCCAGAATCCAGCGCCGCAGAATCGGATTCACCAGCTCCGGGGCCTCGTCATGGGGACAGTGGCCCACCCCGGGGAGCACCACCAGTTCGGCTACACAGCTGAACCGCTCCGCCCAGTCGCGGGCTTCGGCCGGATCTTCCCAGGGGTCCTGCTCGCCCCAGAGCAGCCGCACCGGCACCGGGCCGCGGCTTGCGTCCAGCGGTTCGCTCAGCTCCGCTAGCAGCTCCGCCGCCAGGTGGTCGTTGAACAGATTCACGAAGCCGCGGAAGCTCTCGATGGCACCGGGGTCCGTGCTGGGGCGGTGCAGCAGGCTCACCAGTTCCTCGTCCACATGGGCCCCACTGGGATAGGCCTGGGCCAGCACCCGGCGGATGAAGCCGGGCTGGGCCAGCAGCCGGAACAGCGGCGTCAGCAGCCAGCGCTGGCGCACCAGCTGCTTCAGGGCCGGCCGGCCGGCCCGGGCCAGGAAGGGCTGTTCCTCCAGTCGCTTGTCGTCGAGGGTGCGTTGGGCACAGTCGATCAACACCACCTGACAGGGGGGATGGTGGTTTTTTCGCAGCCGTAAGGCTGCGGTGAGCGCCACCATGCCGCCGATCGAGTTGCCCACCAGGTGCAGGCGCTGCTGCAGGCCTTCGGTTCGCAGATGGGCGGCCAGATCCGTCACCAGCTCGCCCCACAGATCAAAGCCGTAGCGAACCGCTCCGGGCTCGGGGGACTCGTCCTTCAGACAGGAGCGCGGCTTGTCACTGGCCCCGAAACCGAGCAGATCAACCGCGAGCACATCGGCATCGGCGGCCAGGGCGGGAATGGTGGAGCGCCAGTGGCCACTGGAGGCACCGAACCCATGCAGCAAAAGCACCCGCTCCCTGGCTGCCGGATTGCCGGCCCGCAGGAAACGGATGCTGTGGCCCCTCCAGGACCAGGCCTGGGGCGTGGCTGGGATCAGACGGTTGCCTTCTGGTTGTCGAGCAGTTGCTTCAGTTTGGCCAGTTCGCCAGCCCAGCGGGGATCGGGAGTTTCGCTGTTCACCTGGTCGGCATGCACCACCTTGTTCGCCACCTGGCGCAGGGAGGTGGGGTTGGCCCCCCCGCGGCGGTCGGTGGGGGAGGCAGCCCGGGCATCCTTGCGCTCGGACACTTCGATGCGCAGGGCGTTGCCACCGAACTGGCGACCATTGAGCTCGCTGATCACCGCCTCAGCCTGTTTCTGGTCGTCGACGTTGGCAAAGCCGAAGCCCCGGCAGGTGCCCGTTTCCCGGTCGTAGACAGGCTTGAAGCGCACGCCCTCTCCCACAGCGGTGAACAGAGCCTCAAGCTCCTGGGCATCAAACGACTGCGGCAGGTTGCCGACGTAGAGACGAACGCTCATGACTGGGAACGGGAAAGGAAAAGGGGAAATACTTCAGCTGGCGAGGACAAACCTCAGACTCACGCCTTCGCACCATGAAGTTAACCACGGCGGCTGTCCAGCCAATGGCGGGCCGCCTGCAGGGCCTGCTGGCGCTGCGTTGGGCCTGAGGGGGGGATGCGTCCGAAGGCCCGCTCCCGCGTGAGGTGCTGCAGCAGGGCCCCCAGTTCCGGGCCCGGGCCCAGGCCCAGCTCCGCGTCCAGCTCCAGGCCATTCAGGGGCGGCTGCGGGTGGAACAGGGGGTGGCCGGCATCCCGCCAGTGCAGCAGGGCCTGCCGTGCCTCCCCCAGGGGCAGCCGCAGCAGCAGGGCAGGCAGCTCCTGCTCCAGCTCGCGCTGCAGGTCGAGCCGCGCCCGTTCCGCCAGGCCGCCGAGCCCACCGGGCTGGCCAGCGCCCAACTGGCCCCACCAACGGCGCAGCCTGGCGCAGTCGCGCTCCAGCCGCCGGCTGCCGCGCAGTTGCCGCACGGCGGCCGGCGGCAGCAGGGTGGCCAGCCGGGCCAGGGGCAGGGCATGGCTGGCCTCTGCAGCACTGAGGCCCCGCTCCCGGGCGCTCTCCTCTCCCAGCCCAGCCAGCGGGGTCAGGGCGCTGCAATCGGCGTTCCAGCCGTTAAGCAGCCCCAGGTCCAGGGCCTGGGCCAGCCCGAGGTGGCCGTTCGGGCTGGTGGCCAGCCGCTCCAGCTCCGCCAGCACCCGCTCGCCTGCCACGCTGCCCAAGCGGTCGGCGTGCCGACCGATCCAGCTGGTGCTGGTGGGGTCGAGCGCCAGGGCCAGCTCCCAGGCCAGCCGCACGCCGCGCAGCAGCCGCAGCGGATCCTCGAGCAGGTTGGCCTCGCTCACGGCCACCAGGCGGCCCTGGCGCAGGTGCTCCAGCCCACCGGTGGGATCCAGCAGCTTGCCCCCCGCCTGCAGGGGCAGGGCCAGGGCATTGGCGCTGTAGTCCCGGCGCTGCAGGTCGGTGGCCAGATCCGCGCCCTGCTGGCGGGCCAGGTCGAGGGTCCAGCCGGCCAGCACCAGGCGGGCCATGTCTCGCTGGGCATCCAGCACCACGCAGGTGCCGCCCCGCTGGCGGGCCAGCAGCCGGGCCCGTTCGATCGCCCCGTCGGGCACCACGAGGTCGAGGTCGGGACGGGCCCGCAGGCGGCCCAGCAGGGCGTCTCGCACTGCTCCCCCCACCAGGGCCGCGCCGGCGGGTAGCTCCTCCCGCCCCAGCGGCCAGCGTGCCGGCGCCAGCTCCTGCCACAGGCGGGCCTCCAGCGCCCCGGATCCAGCGGGCTCTCCGGCGGCAGCCAGGTCGGCCAGAATGAAGCCCTGGCGCGGTTCGGCCGGAATGTGCATCTGCGTGGATTGCCGCTGGGTCGACCGCTGTCAGGCCTACCACGCGGTGGAGCGTCAGCACGCCGTGGCCCACCTCTGCGCCCAACCCGACTTTCATCCCGAGCGGCCGCGCATCCACGTCCAGGTGCTCGACCTGCCGGGCGGTGGGGTGGGCGTGGAATGGGATGTGCGCGCCTGTGAGAGTTTTGAGGCTGAGTCCGGCCGCTGGCAGCGGCTGCGGCCCGGGGCCCCCCTCCCCACCTGACGCCCCTCCTCCTCTCCCTGTAGGCCAGGCCCGATGACCCCAGCACTCCCTTCCACCGTCGCAGCAGGGAGTGCTTCGGCCGGAGCGGTGCTGGCCCTGCACAGCAGCGGCTCCCAGCTGGGAGTAGGTGTGCGCTGGCTGGATCGATCCCTGCCGGATCGGGTCGGCTGTTTCGATCGCGGCAGGGCCCTTGCCAACACCCTTTTTACCTGTGTGGAGGAGATCTGTCCCGCCGGTGATTGGCCCGCCCTGGTGCGCCTGGCCGTGGCCACGGGGCCCGGCGGCTTCACCAGCACGCGTCTCACGGTGGTGCTGGCTCGTACCCTGGCCCAGCAGCTGGGGGTGCCCCTGGATGGGGTCGGCAGCCTGGACTTGGTGGCTTGCAGGCTTCGTCTCGATGGGCCCACCTGGCTGGTGCAGGAGCTGCCGCAGCGCGGCGTGGTGGCAGGTCTGTACGGCCCCGACCCCGAGCCGCCTCACCCCATGCGGGAGTGGCTGGCGCCGCGGCTGCATGCCAACGTGGCTGCGCTCCAGGCCCTCCGGCCGGCCCCCTGCCATCTGGCCCAGGAGGACCTGCCCGCCGATGTGCTGGGTTTGCTGGATCGGGCCAGTGAGGCACAGCAGCAGGGGCGCTCCGCCCCCTGGCAGTCGGTGCTGCCGCTCTATCCCTCCTCGCCGGTGCCGCTGGGCTGATGCGGATGCCGCCCCCGTCGCCCCGCTCGCGCCCGCCGCTCCGGGCCCGCCGCCCCCCCCGCCGGCCCTTTCCCCTGGCGCGGCTCCTGTTGCTGGGGGCTGCCGGCTGGCTGCTCTGGCTCTCGCGCGGCTGGTGGTGGCCCACGCCGCCACCGCCCCAGCTGATCCTGGTGCTGGGGGGGGATTTGGATCGGGAGCGCCATGCGGCGGCCCTGGCCCAGGAGCTCGGCCTGCCGGTGGTGGTGAGCGGCGGCAGCAATCCCGAGTACGCCCAGTGGCTGTTCGAGCAGCGCCAGGGCCTTCCCCCCGGCCAGGTGAAGCTGGACTACCGCGCCAGCGACACCGTCACTAACTTCACCTCGCTGGTGGACGACCTGCAGCGGGCCCGCATCCGCCATGCTCTGCTGGTCACCAGCACTGATCACATGGACCGGGCCATGCTGGTGGGCCGGGTGGTGGCGGGCAGCCGGGGTATCTATCTCACACCGGAGCCCGTCGATTGCGCCGACCAGTGCAGCCCCGAGGGCCGGCGCAAGATCTGGGGGGACGGCCTGCGGGCGGTGGTGTGGCTGGTTACGGGCCGGGATCTGCGCCGCTGGGCGGCAGAGCATCTGGAATCCGGGCACTGACCAGGTCGTGGTCGCCCACCAGACCCAGGTTGAGCAGGGCATTGATCTGCTGCTGGCAGGCTGCGGTGGCCGCGTCCAGGTCGGCGCGGCGGCGCGATGGGGGCGGCGGGATGGGGATGCCGATGCGGATGTGCACCGGCAGCAGCCGCAGGCGCCCTCCGCCGGGTCCCAGGGCCCGATGGCTGTTGATGATCGCCACCGGCAGCAGCGGTACCCCGGCCCGGGCGGCCAGCAGGGCCGCTCCGGCCTGGGGGGCGTTGACCCGGCCGTTCTCCTGGCGCGTGCCGTCAATGAACACGCCGATCGCCCAGCCCTCTTCGAGCCGATCGGTGGCGGTGCGGATGGCCTCCCGATCACTGGCCCCGCGGGCCACCGGATAGGCGCCGCAGGCCCGGATCACCGCCCCCAGCAGCGGCACCCGGAACAGTTCGGCCTTGGCCATGAAGGCCACTGGCCGGCCGAGGGCATGGCCCAGCAGGGGCGGATCCAGGTGGGAGCCGTGGTTGGCCACCACCACCAGGGCCCCATCCAGGGGGACGTGGCTGTTCCCGGCGGTGCGCCCCCGGAACAGCAGCCTGTACACCGGAAACACCAGCAGATAGCTGATCAGTCGGTAGGTGAGGCTGGGACGGGGCGTGCGGATCAGGGCCGGGGGCTCGGCCCGCTTGCGCCGACTCAGGGCCCGCTTCACGGCGTTCACCGGCCGACTGCCCGGGCGCAGTCCTGGGGTGCTCACAGCCCCAGATCGGCGGCGTTGGCGATCTGGGCCGTGCCGATGCCTGGGCAACTGCGCTTGATCAGGCCACTGAGCACGCTGCCGGGGCCGATCTCCACGGCGGTGTCGATACCGGCCTCGCTGAGCGCCTCCATGGTCTCCCGCCAGCGCACGCCGCTGGTCATCTGGCTGCTCAGCCGCTGCTTGAGGGCGACGGCATCGGTCTGGGGGGTGGGATCGGTGTTGCTGAGCACGGGGATGGTGGCGTCGGCGAAGGGAACCGACTCCAGGGTGGCGGCAAAGCGGGCCGCCGCCGCGGCCATGAAGGGGGAATGGAACGCACCGCTCACCGCCAGCGGGATGGCCCGCTTGCACGCCAGCGCACCGCTCACCCGGGCCACCGCCTCCGGCGCACCGGAGAGCACCACCTGGCTGGCGCTGTTGTCGTTGGCGATCACCACGTCGTCGTGGGCGGCCACCAGCGCCTCCAGCTCGGCGCGGTCGAAGCCCATCACCGCCGTCATCGCCCCGCCCCCGGCCGTGGCCATCAGGGCGCTGCGGGCCTGGATCAGCCGCAGGCCGGTGCCGAAGTCGAACACGCCGGCCGCGTAGAGGGCGACCAGTTCCCCCAGGCTGTGGCCGGCCACCAGATCGGCGCTGCGGCCCTGGGCCCGCAGCCCGTCCACCAGCAGGCTCTCCACCACGTACAGGGCCGGCTGGGTGTTGCCCGTGCTGTTCAGGTCGGCATCCGCGCCGGTGGCGCTGCCGTCGCAGATGGCGAGCAGGTCGCGGTCCAGCAGCGCCGAGGCCTCGGCAAAGCGCTCCCGGGCTCCCGGCAACTCGAGCACGCCGGCCGCCATTCCCACTTTCTGGGAACCCTGGCCGGGAAAGACCCAGGCAATCGCCATGCTGTCGCTGCGCGTGTGTCGGCTCCGGAGGTTAGGCCGCAGCTTGCGGCCCGCCCCAGCGCAG
This sequence comes from Bradyrhizobium ivorense, assembly GCA_943368005.1. Lineage (GTDB taxonomy): Bacteria > Cyanobacteriota > Cyanobacteriia > PCC-6307 > Cyanobiaceae > NIES-981. The sequence goes on from CALRKN020000012.1 coordinate 97,448, forward strand.
CAGCGCCGCCCCCCAGCTCAGGCCGGCGCCGAAGCCGCTGCTGGCCAGCAGGTGGCCCGCCTGCACCCGTCCGTCCCGCACCGCCTCATCCAGCATCAGCGGGATGGTGGCGGCCGAGGTGTTGCCGTAGTGGGCCAGGTTGCTCAGCACCTGTTCCGGTGGCATGGCGAAGCGCTCGGCCACCGCGTCGAGGATGCGCTGGTTGGCCTGGTGCAGCAGCAGCCAGTCGATTTGCTCGGGGCGGGTGCCGGTGTGTTCCAGCAGTTCCTCGAGGATCAGGGGCACTTCCCGCACGGCGAACTTGTACACCTCCTGGCCGTTCATCTGAATCGGCGCAAAGCCACCCTTCTGGGCCGAGAGATGGCCGAGCAGCGGTTCCCGGTGGCCGCTCTGGGCCAGGGTGAGGCAGGCGTTGCGCCGGCCATCGGAGCGCATCCGGAAGCCCAGCAGCCCCGTGTCCTCTGCCGCACAGGCCTGCACCGCCACGGCAGCCGCGCCGTCGCCGAAGAGCACGCAGGTGCGGCGATCGTCCCAGTCCACCCAGCGACTGAGCTGGTCAGCGCCGACCACCAGGGCCCGGCGCACGGCGCCGCTGGCGATGTACTGGCCGGCAGTGACCAGGGCAAACAGAAAGCCGCTGCAGGCGGCGGTGAGATCGAAGGCAACCGCGCCATCGGCGCCGAGCGCCGCCTGGATCCGAGGTGCCGTGCCGAACAGGTCGTCCGGGCTCGAGGTGGCCAGCAGGATCAGGTCCACCTGGTCCGCCCGCCAGCCCGCATGGGCCAGGGCCGCCTCGGCGGCCCTGCTGGCCAGCACGGTGAGCGGTTCGTCCTGGCCGGCGATGCGGCGTGCGCCGATGCCGGTGCGGCTGCGGATCCAGTCGTCGCTGGTCTCCACCCGCTCGCTCAGGTCGCTGTTGCTCACACTGGCGGCGGGCAGGGCACTGCCGCAGCCCACTAGGGCCATGCCCGGATGGGACACAGCCCGCTTGCCGGGGCCTGAGTGGCTGAGCGACACGCCAAGCGGCACGGGATGATCCCGCAGATTGGCTCAGTCAACCACAGGCCACCGCACCATCGGCCTGCTCACCCAGGGCATGCAGGTCGTCCATCACGTGGTGGTTGGCGGCGGAGTGGGCCAGGCGCAGGGCGCTGAGTACGGACAGCGCCTTGCTGCTGCCGTGGCCGATCACGCACACCCCGTCCACCCCCAGCAGCAGGGCGCCGCCGTGCTCGGCATGGTCGAGCCGCTTCTTGATCCGGCGCAGATTGTTGATCAGGAAGGCCGATCCCACCTTGCCGCGGCGACCGCGGGGCAGTTCCACCTTGATCACGTCCAGCAGCACACTGCCGACGCTCTCCAGGAACTTCAACAGCACGTTGCCGGTGTAGCCGTCGCACACCACCACATCGAAGCGGCCCGAGAGGATGTCCCGCCCTTCGCAGTTGCCGGCGAAGTGGAAGCGCCGCTCCGCGGCCAGCAGGCCGTAGGTGCGCTGGCAGAGGTCGTTGCCCTTGCACTCCTCCTCGCCAATGTTTACCAGGCCGATGCGGGGCCTGGCCACCTGCAGCACGTCCCGGCTGTAGATGTTGCCCAGCAGGGCGAACTGGTGCAGCCATTCGGGCTTGCAGTCCATGTTGGCGCCCACGTCGAGCACCAGCACCTGCTGCTCCGGGTCGCGGGTGGGGAAGATGGCGCCGATGGCGGGTCGGTCGATGCCCTTCAGCCGGCCCAGGCGGAAGATGGCCGAGGCCATCACCGCGCCGGAGTTCCCAGCCGAATACACGGCGGTGGCCTCACCCTTTTTCACCAGGTCCATCGCCAGGTTGATGCTGGCGTCCCGTTTGCGGCGCACCACCGTGGCCTCTTCGTCCATGCCCACGGAGGGGCCACTGGGCACCAGCTGGAGCAGGCCCCGGGCGATGGCCCCATCCAGCTGCTGCTGCAGGCCGAGTTCGGCCACGGCCGGGGTGAGCCGGTCGAGTTCGGCCACAAAGCGCACCCGCAGCGGCAGGCGTTCGATGGCCTGCAGGCACCCCTCCAGAATCGGCCCGGGGGCGTGGTCACCGCCCATGCCGTCCACGGCCACCCAGAGCCGGTCCACGTCGTTGATCGGTGCGTCTTCATCCGGACCCCCCAGGCCCCGCTGCAGACGCCGCAGCGGGTCGAACACCAGGGGCTGGAGCACCGTGTTGGCTGTTCTGGTGGCCGCACTGGTGGCGGCTCCAGCCACACTGCCGGCGGTGCTGGCCGCCGAGGTGGCGGTGCCCACCAGGCTGGTGACGGCGGCGTTGCGGCGATACCAGATCACCAGCCGCCGGATCGTGCGGCTGGGTTTGGCGCGCTTGTCAGGCTCCTTCGGGGGCAACGGGATCGACGATGCGTTGGAACAGATAGCCGGTGCCCCGAGCGGTGAGGATCAGCTCGGGATTGGCCGGATCATCCTCCAGTTTGGAGCGCAGCCGGGAGATATGGACATCCACCACCCGGGTGTCCACGTGACGCTCCGGGGTGTAGCCCCACACCTCCTTCAGGATCTCGCCGCGGCTGAAGGGCTCGCCGCTGCGGCTCACCAGCAGTTCCAGCAGGCTGAACTCCATGCCCGTGAGGCGGATGCGCTCGTCACCCCGGTACACCTGGCGCTTGTTGGTGTCGATGCGGAGCTCGCTGACGCTGATCACGCCTGAGTTGGGGATCCCCGCCGCGGTGTCCTTCTCCACCCGCCGCAGCACGCAGCGGATGCGGGCCTCCAGCTCCTTGGGGCTGAAGGGCTTCACCACGTAGTCGTCGGCGCCGAGTTCGAGACCGGTGATCCGGTCGGCCACGTCGCCGAGGGCGGTGAGCATCACGATCGGCACGTCCGATTCCTTGCGCAGCTCCTGGCACACGCCGTAGCCGTCGAGCCGGGGCATCATCACGTCCAGCACCACCAGGTCGGGCTGGTGGGTGCGGAAGGCCTCCAGGGCCTCCTGGCCATCACAGGCCGTGACCACGTGGTAGCCGATCATCGACAGCCTGGTTTCCAGGATCCGCCGGATGCTGGCCTCGTCGTCGACGACCAGAATTGTTTCCTTTTCCTTGGCAGCACTGGTGGTAGGGCTGGGGGTGGAGACCGTCATCGCCAGGCTTGGGGGCCTACATCAGATGGCCTCTACTGAAAAGGTCTGAGGGCGGAACGTTTCACGCAACGCCACCTTTCTTCATAGTTGGCTCTGCAGCCCTGTGCTCCGGCGCGCCTTGGCCAAACCCGTCACGATCTACGTCTGCAGCAGTTGTGGGGCGCAGACCCGCCAGTTCTTCGGCCGCTGCAGCAGCTGCGGCAGCTGGAACACCCTGGTGGAGCAGGCCCCGCATCCCAGTTCCGACAGCCGCCGCAGGCGGCCTGTGGCGGACGCCGGGGCCCCGGCGCCGGCGCCCCAGCCCCGGCGCTCCGCGTCGATCGCCGCTGTCGGCGAGCGACCGCTGCAGCGGCTGGGCAGCGGCTACGGCGAACTCGACCGGGTGCTCGGCGGGGGGCTGGTGCCCGGTTCGCTGGTGCTGCTCGGTGGCGATCCCGGCATCGGCAAGAGCACCCTGCTGCTGCAGAGCGCCCGGGCCATGGCCAGCCGGGCCTCCGTGCTCTACGTGAGTGCCGAGGAGTCGGCCCAGCAGGTGAAGCTGCGCTGGCGGCGGCTGGCCCGCATGGAGGCCATAGGCGGGGAGAAGGGCGAGGAGCCGGGCGAGGAGGTGGGCGTCGGCGGGCCCGTTGCGGCGGCGGCAGGGGCAGAGGCGGCCGGCGACTTCCAGCTGCTGGCCGAAACCGACCTGGAGCTGGTGCTGCAGGAGCTGGAGGCCCTGCGACCGGCGGTGGCCATCATCGACAGCATCCAGGCCCTGCACGACGCCGAGCTGGCCAGTGCCCCGGGATCGGTGGCCCAGGTGCGGGAGTGCGCCGCCGCCCTGGCCCGCATCGCCAAGCGCCAGGACACGGCCCTGCTGCTGGTGGGCCACGTGACCAAGGAGGGCATGCTCGCCGGCCCCAAGGTGCTGGAGCACCTGGTGGACGCGGTGCTCACTTTCGAGGGCGACCGCTTCGCCAGCCACCGGCTGCTGCGGGCCGTGAAGAACCGCTTCGGCGCCACCCACGAGCTGGGGGTGTTCGAGATGCGCGACCGGGGCCTGGCGGAGGTGAGCAACCCCAGCGAACTGTTCCTGGGCGGCAGCGAGCCCAGCAGCGGCACCGCCACGATCGTGGCCTGCGAGGGCACCCGGCCCCTGGTGGTGGAGCTGCAGGCCCTGGTGAGCACCACCAGCTACGCCAGCCCGCGCCGCAGTGCCACCGGCATCGCCGTGAACCGTCTGCACCAGATCCTGGCGGTGCTGGAGAAGCACCTGGGCCTGCCCCTCTCGCGCTTCGACTGCTATCTCGCCGTGGCGGGCGGCCTGGAGGTGGAGGAGCCGGCGGCGGATCTGGGCGTGGCCGCGGCGGTGGTGGCCAGCTACCGCGACCTCACCCTGCCGCCCGGCACGGTGCTGGTGGGGGAGCTGGGCCTGGGCGGCCAGCTGCGGCCCGTGGGCCAGCTGGAGCTGCGCCTGCAGGAGGCCGCCCGGCTGGGCTTCACCCGGGCCGTGCTGCCCAGGGGTTCCGGCCTGGCCAAGACAGCCGCCGGCCTTGGTCTGGAGCTGCTGGAGGCCGCCACCGTGGCCGCGGCGCTGGTGGCTGCCCTGGGGGTGAATCCCGCCGCTGATCGGGCCTGAACCGGCCGTGCTCAGTGGCGGAAGGTCTGCTGATCGGCCGCCGGAGGCAGCGGCACGGCCGCCGTGGCCAGCCAGGCCAGGTTGCGCTCCACATCGGCCAGCAGCTGCTCGGCCATGTCCAGGCTGAAGCCCGCCCGCACCACGATCCGCAGCACGCTGCGGTGCTCCTGGTTGGCGGGGAGGGTGTAGGCCGGCACCTGCCAGCCCCGGCTGCGCAGCAGCGCCGAGAGGTGGAACACGGTCCAGGTGGTCACGCCGGGATCGAGTTCAACGGCGAACACGGGCAGCTGGCCCCGGGGATGGCTCACGAGCCGCAGGGGGGCCATGGCCGCCAGCCCGTCGGCCAGGTGGCAGGCGATCGATTCCAGGTGGGCCATCCGCTGGCGGAAGCCCTCGCGGCCCAGGTGCAGGAAATTGAAGTACTGCCCCACCACCTGGGCCCCGGGTCGGGAGAAGTTCATGCCGATCGTCGGCATCTCCCCACCCAGGTAATTCACGTTGAAGCGCAGCTCCTGGGGCAGCACCGCTCCGCTGCGCCACAGCACCCAGCCCACCCCCGGCAGCACCCCGCCGTACTTGTGGCCGCTGGCGTTGATCGACACCACCCGGGGCAGCCGGAAATCCCAGGGCCAGTCCGGGTTGTTGAAGGGGGCCACGAAGCCGCCGGAGGCCCCATCCACATGGATGGGGATGTCGAGGCCGCTCTGCTGCTGCAGATCGTCGAGCGCCAGCTGGATGGCGTCGACCGGCTCGTAGCTGCCGTCGAAGGTGCTGCCCACGATGCCCACCACCCCGATCGTGTTGTCGTCGCAGCGCCGCACCGCCTCCTCGGCCGTCAGGTGCAGCCGGCCCTTCTCCAGGGGCACGAGCCGGGGCTCCACGTCGAAGTAGGTGCAGAACTTGTCCCAGCAGATCTGGGTGTTGGCCCCCATCACCAGGTTGGGCCGGCTGGCGTCGAGGCCCGCCGCCTGCCGCCGCTGCCGCCAGCGCCACTTGAGCACCAGTCCTCCCAGCATGCAGCCCTCGCTGGAGCCGGTGGTGGAGGTGCCCACGGCCTCGGCGGCATCCGGGGCGTGCCAGAGGTCGGCCAGGATGCGAATGCAGCGCTCTTCCAGTTCGGCGGTCTGGGGATATTCGTCCTTGTCGATGATGTTCTTGTCGGCGCACTCCTCCATCAGCCGCCGCGCCTCCGGCTCCATCCAGGTGCCCACGAAGGTGGCCAGGTTGAGCCGGGCGTTGCCGTCCAGCATCAGGTGGTCGTGAATCACCTGGTAGGCGAGGTCGCCCGGCAATCCCTGGTCGCTGAGCCGATGCCGGGGGATCCGGGTGCCGTTCAGCTGGCGCAGCTGCAGCCGGTGTCCGATGGAACCGCTCAGATCCAGCTGGTTGGGGTGGAGCGGATTCGGGTCATCCATCGGCAGGGGGGCGGCACGGGGGGAGCCGCATTTAAATCGGGGTCACCCCCCGCTGCCATCGCGGCCGCTACCCGCTGTGTTGCCTCCCCATCGCCTCCTGGGTTACACCCTGCCCGCCCCTCCCGCCCCGGGCGCCGGCATCCGCCTGGCCCTCTGGCAGGGCACAGGCAGGGCCGGTACGCCGGCGGCGGTGGAGGAGAACCTGCAGCGACTCGAAGCCGTCGCGGCCCGGGCCGCCGCCCTGCAGGTGCAGCTGCTGGCCTTCCCGGAGCTTTACCTCAGCGGCTACATCGTCACCCCTGAGCTGGCCCGGCGGCTGGCCGAGCCCGTGGACGGACCCACCCTGAGCCGGGTCGCCGCCTGCGCCCGCCGCCATGGCCTGGCCCTGGCCTGTCCCTATCCCGAGCGGGCCCTGGTGCGGGGCGAGGAGCGCTTTTACGACGCCATTGCCCTGTTCGGTCCCGACGGCGGCCTGCTGCGCAATTACCGCAAGACCCATCTCTGGGGGCCGGATGAGAAGCGTTGCTGGAGTGCGGGCTATCGCGAGCCGGAGGAGGGACCGGCCTTCACGGTGCAGGCGGTGAATGGCCTGGCCGTCGGGCTGTTGAACTGCTACGAGGCTGAGTTTCCCGAGCTCAGCCGCTGCCTGGCCCTGGCGGGGGCCCAGCTGGTGCTCATTCCCACGGCGGCCGACCTGTGGGCCGAGCTGAGCACGGGCCAGCGCACCAGCCAGCCCTACCCGGACGTCTCCCGGACCCTCCTGCCGGCCCATGCCATCCACAACGGCTGTTTCACCGCCTACGCCAATCGCTGCGGGGTGGAGACGGTGGATGGGGTGGAGAAGGCGGCCTATCTGGGCAACAGCATCATCTGTGGCCCCCACGGCGACGTGCTGGTGGCGGCCCGACCCGAACCCACCCTGCTTGTGGCCGACTGTGTTCCTGCGGACTATGGACCGCTGCATCCCGAGCACACCAGCTATCTGGCCGACCGCCGGCCGGAGCTCTATGGCGTGGACCGGCCTGGGTGAACCGGCGGGGCTGGCTCAGCTGCCCGGGCGATCAGAAATAGACATCCACACTCCCGCGGCCGCTGGTCTTGAGCCAGTTCTGGGCCTCGATGTAGTTGTTGGGGGCCAGGCGGATCGCCTTGCTCCAGAAGTCGGCGGCCTGGTCGTAGTGGCGGTCGGCCTCGTCGGCGTCGCCCTGCTCCTCGGCGATCGAGCCGAGGTGGTGGTGGATCACCGCGATGTTGTTCAGGGCCTGGGGCATCTTGTTGTTGAGGTCCAGCGCCTGGCCGTAGTGGTCCAGGGCGCGGGCGTGCTCGCCGTTGGAGGCGAACACGAGGGCCATGTTGTAGAGGATGAAGGCCTTGTCGTTGGGGTCGTCCTCGAGCTTGAGGGCCTCCTCGTAGTTCTCGAGGGCCTCGGCGTATTCCCCATCGGCCTGGGCGCTCATGCCATCGCGGTAGTAGGCGAAGGCCTCCTTGGCGCGCCGGTTGGTGGGCAGCACCTTGAGGATCAGGTCGGCCATCACCGTGAAGCTCTTGTCGATGAAGTTGTCGTTGCGTTGGGAGCGGGGCACCGGCGGGAGGGGGGAGCTTCGAGCTCCCCAGTGTGGCCGATCTGCTTAGCGTGAGGTCGATGCCCGGCTGATCGGTCCATGTCTGTTGCGCCCGTTGCCCCGTCGCCGGCAGCCCCAGCGGCTGCGGGGGGTGACGGTGCCGGGGCGGAGCCCCCCCTGCCGCAGGAGCATCTGCTGCTGGAGATCGACGGGATGAAGTGTGCCAGCTGCGTGCGGGTGGTGGAACAGCGGTTGCTGGAACTGCCCGGCGTGCGCCAGGTGAGTGTGAACCTGCTCACCCGCACCGCCTGGGTGGAGCTGGATCCGGCCTTCGCAGCCCTCCCGCCCGCCGAGCGCAGCGAGCCCCTGGAGCAGGCCCTGGCGCTGCTGGGTTTCACCGCCCGGCCCCGGGCCACGGAAAGCGAACCCCTCAATCGGCGCGAGCGGCGGCAGCAGCAAAGCTGGTGGCAACTCTGGCGGCAGCTGGTGGTGGCGCTGCTGCTGCTGCTGGTTTCGGGGATCGGCCATTTCGGTCTGGTGGCAGCCACGCTCTGGCGGGGCCCGGGCGGGCTGGTGCTCACCGCCGAGTGGTTCCACGCCCTGGTGGCCACCGCGGCCCTGTTGGGGCCCGGTCGCCCGATCCTGGTGAAGGGGGCCCGCTCGCTGCTGTCGGGCATGCCCAGCATGGACACCCTGGTGGGCCTGGGGGTGGGCAGTGGCTACCTGGCCAGCCTGGTGGCCCTGCTCTGGCCCCAGACCGGCTGGCCCTGCTTCTTCAACGAGCCGGTGATGCTGCTGGCCTTTGTGCTGCTGGGCCGCTTCCTGGAGGAGCGGGCCCGCTTCCGCACCGGCCGGGCCCTGGAGCAGCTCGCCGAGCTCCAGCCCGACACAGCCCTGCTGCTGGTGGGTGATGGCCCGCCACGGCAGGTGCGGGTGGGGGGGCTGCGCCCGGGCGACCGGCTTCGCCTGCTGCCGGGTGATCGGGTGCCCGCCGATGGGCTGGTGCTGGAGGGTGAATCGGCCGTGGATGTGGCGGCCCTCACCGGTGAGCCCCTGCCGCTGCAGGCCGGGGTCGGCACGGAACTGGCCGCCGGCAGCCTCAACCTCCAGGCTCCCTTGGTGCTGGAGGTGCTGCGCAGCGGCAGCCACAGCGCCGTGGCCCGGATCATCCGTCTGGTGGAACAGGCCCAGAGCCGCAAGGCGCCGATCCAGGGCCTCACCGACCGGGTGGCCGGGCGCTTCACCTATGTGGTGCTCGGTCTGGCCCTGGCCACTTTTCTGTTCTGGTGGCTGTGGGGCACGGCCCTCTGGCCCCAGGTGCTCCATCTGCACCACTCCGGCAGCGGCCACGCCGGCCATGGCGTGCTCGGCGTGGCGGCCGGCACCCCCTTCAGCCTGGCGCTCCAACTGGCGATCGCCGTGCTGGTGGTGGCCTGTCCCTGCGCCCTCGGCCTGGCCACCCCCACCGTGATGACGGTGAGTTCGGGTCTGGCCGCCCGCTCCGGCCTGCTGTTCCGCGGCGGCGACGTGATCGAGATGGCCTCGCGGCTGCACACGGTGCTGTTCGACAAGACCGGCACCCTCACCGTGGGTAGGCCGATGGTCACGGCGGTAGAGCCCGCTCCGGAGGTGTTGCCGGCGCAGCTGCTGCAGGTGGCCGCCAGCCTGGAGGCGAGCACCCGCCATCCCCTGGCCCATGCCCTGCTGCAGGAGGCCACGGCCCGGCAGCTGGACCTGCTGGACGCCGCAGACTGCAGCACCCTGGCCGGTGCCGGCGTGGCGGGCACGGTGGAGCGCCAGCCCTGCCGGGTGGGCCGGCTCAGCTGGGTGGCCCCCGAAGCCGATGCCCATTGGCAGGCGCGCCAGGCTGCCCTGGAGGCCGACGGGGCCTCGGTGCTGGCGGTGGCCCAGGCCGGCCGCCTGCTCGGCCTGGTGGCCGTGCAGGATTCCCCCCGACCGGACGCGGCCTCGGTGTTGGCGCAGTTGCGGCGGCTGGGTTTGGGCCTGGGCCTGCTCAGCGGCGATCGCCGCCAGCCGGTGGTGCAGCTCGGGGCCCTGCTGGGGCTCACGGCCGACGAACTGGCCTGGGAGCTGCGCCCGGAGGACAAGCTCGAGCGGATCGTGGCCCGTCGCGGCGGCGGACCGGTGGCCATGGTGGGGGACGGCATCAACGATGCCCCGGCGCTGGCCGCGGCCGACCTGGGCATCGCCGTGGGCACCGGTACCCAGATCGCCCAGGACAGCGCCGACCTGGTGGTGATGGGCGATCGGCTCGAGGGCATCGTGGTGGCCCTGCGGCTGGCCCGCCGCACCATGGCCAAGGTGCGCCAGAACCTGGTGTGGGCCTTCGGCTACAACCTGATCGTGTTGCCGATCGCTGCCGGTGTGTTGCTGCCTGGTTTCGGATTGCTGCTCACCCCCCCCCTGGCGGCCCTGCTGATGGCGCTGAGTTCGATCACGGTGGTGCTGAACGCCCTGCTGTTGCGCCGTGGTTGAGCCCATGGGCCGGCGCGGCCGCTTTGTGGTGCTGGAGGGGATTGATGGCTGCGGCAAGAGCACCCAGCTGGAGCGTCTGGCCGCCTGGCTGCCGGAGAGTGGCCTGCTGGCACCCGCCGCCCGGGTGGTGCTCACCCGTGAGCCCGGCGGTACGCCCCTGGGCCAGGCCCTGCGCCAGCTGCTGCTCCACCCCCCCCAGGGGGCGGCGCCGCTGAGCACCGCCGAGTTGCTGCTCTATGCCGCCGACCGGGCCCAGCACGTGGAGCAGGTGATCCAGCCTGCCCTGGCCGCGGGCCACTGGGTGCTCGGGGATCGCTTCAGCGGTTCCACCGCCGCCTACCAGGGCTATGGACGCGGCCTCGACCTGGCCCTGATCGACCGGTTGGAAGCCATCGCGACCGCGGGCCTGCGGCCCGATCTCACCCTGTGGCTCGACCTGTCCCTCGCCGAATCCCAGCGGCGTCGCGGCGCCCGGGCGCCCGCCGATCGCATCGAGGCGGGTGGCCAGGCCTTTTTGGCGCGGGTGGCGGCGGGGTTTGCGCACCTGGCCGGCGAGCGGGGCTGGATCCGCATCGACGCGGCCCGCGAACCGGCCCAGGTGACCGCCGACTGCGGGGCCGTCCTGGCGGCGCTGGCGCCATGAGCGCCCTGTTCACCGAGCTGGTCGGCCACGAGCAGGCCCGCACCCTGCTGCTGGCGGCGCTCACCCAGCAGCGCCTGGCACCCGCCTACCTATTTGCAGGTCCCCACGGGGTGGGACGCCGCCTGGCGGCCCTGCGCTTCCTGGAGGGGGTACTGGCCGGCACGGCAGGCGAACCCGGCCTGCGTCGTCGCCTGCAGCAGGGCAACCACCCCGACCTCCTCTGGGTGGAACCCACCTACCTGGAGAAGGGCCAGCTGGTGCCCAGGTCACAGGCGGAGGCCGCCGGCGTGAGCCGCCGCTCCGCCCCGCAGCTGCGGCTGGATCAGATTCGCGAGGTCTCCCGGTTCCTGGGGCGTCGTCCGGTGGAGGCGGGCCGCTGCCTGGTGGTGCTCGATGGGGCGGAGGCGATGGCGGAGGCGGCTGCCAATGCCCTGCTCAAGACGCTGGAGGAACCGGGCAACGGGCTGCTGATCCTGATTGCCGTCGCGCCCGAGCAGCTGCTCAGCACGATCCGCTCCCGCTGCCAGTTGATCCCCTTCGGCCGGTTGAGCCCAGCCCAGATGCAGCAGGTGTTGCCCCAGGGCGAGGGGGAGGATCCACCGGAGCTGGTGCAGCTCGCCGCCGGTTCCCCGGGGGCCCTGCAGGAGCACAGGCTCCAGTGGCAGTCCCTGCCCACGGGACTGGCGGAGCGGTTGCTGCAGCTGCTGCAGGCTGGCGGCGACCCGTTGCAGGCCATGGAGCTGGCCCGCGAGCTCACGGAGGCCCTCGACGGGGAGCAGCAGCTGTGGCTGCTGCAGTGGTGGCAGCAGGCCAGCTGGAACCGCCGGCAGGAACCGGCCACGCTGCGCCGCCTGCACCAACTGGCCCGCCACCTCCAGGCCTATGTGCAGCCTCGGCTGGCCTGGGAGGTAGCCCTGCTCGAGCTGGCTGGGTGCAGCGACGGCTAGCCGGCCTGGCGCTCAGCTGGCACGGGCTTGGCGGGCCTCATCGATCAGGGGGATCAGGTCGGCGAGCTGGTCCTCGTTGGGGAGTTCCAGGCAATACCCGGCGCCGTACACGGTCTTGATGAAGCGGGGCTTGCGCGGATCGGGCTCGATCTTGGTGCGCAGATGGCGCACGTGCACCCGGATGGTCTCGATGTCGTCGTCGGGTTCATACCCCCACACCTCCTTGAGGATCAGGGAGGGGGACACGGTCTGGCCGTGGCGCTGCAGCAGGCAGTGCAGCAATTCGAATTCCAGATGGGTCAGGCGCACGGGAGCGTCGAACCAGATGGCTTCAAAGCGCTCCGGCACGAGCGTGAGCGGCCCGTAGCTGAGGATCTCGTTGTGCTTGGTGGAGAGCGGCGCATGGTCGCTGCGCCGCAGCAGGGCCTTGACGCGCACCGTGAGCTCCTCGAGGTCGAAGGGCTTGGTGAGGTAGTCGTCGGCGCCGGAATTGAAGCCGCTCACCTTGTCCTTGGTGCCCCCGAGCGCGGTGAGCATCAGGATCGGAATGCGGGTGGTGCGCTCATCGCGCCGCAGCCGCTGGCAGAGGGTGAGGCCATCCACCTTCGGCAGCATCAGATCCAGCAGGATCAGGTCCGGGCTGTACTGCAGCGCCAGGGCCTGGCCGCGGATGCCGTCCTCCGCCTGCTGCACGTCGAACCCCCCGTGCATCAGGTGGCCGGCCACCAGTTCACGCATGTCGCTGTCGTCTTCGATCAGCAGGATGCAGGGTTTCATCGGAAAGGTTCTGGACTGAACGGCTGAATGGCGCCCATCGCCGGGCGGCGGGTCGGCAGTCACACCTACGCCGGAGCATTCTCCCTGGTGTTGAACAAACTGGGGGGACGATTCTGGATCTTTATGCCGGCCTGGGGGAATTCATGGGCCGCCGCATCGAGCCAATTCCAGTGCTGGCAGGAGATCTGGCCGGAAACCTTGGGGCCGGTCGGCCGGAATCTTCCGAATGTCTTTGGAGTGTTCTGTTGTATAGGCCGTCGCCGGCCCGCAGGCACGCGCCCTCCTCTTTGGCGCCACCAGCTTTCAGGTGGTGCGATTTCAGTGAAAAACTCCCCGGGCGGGATTCGAACCTGCGACCAATCGGTTAACAGCCGACCGCTCTACCACTGAGCTACCGAGGAATGGTTGGAACGCCTCAGCGCCAACGGTGTTGAACCATACCGGTCGGCTTGCCCCTCCCGCAAGCGCCGCGGGCCGGGGAGGCTGGGGGCGCTAGCGGCAGTGGAGCAGCCGGGCCAGATCAGCGCCCGATCTCCAGGCCCCGATCTGTCCCCCCTCCATCAGGGCCGCCCCATCGCACTGCTCCAGTTCTTCGAGCCGGTGGGTGATCCACAGGGCCGTGAGCGGCCGCTCCGCCCGTCGCGTGAGCCGGCGGATCAGCGCCAGCACCTCGGCCTGGCTGTCCGGGTCCAGCAGGGCGGTGGGTTCGTCCAGCAGCAGCAGATCTGCGTCACTGGCCAGGGCCCCGGCAATGGCCAGCCGCTGCTTCTGTCCGCCGCTGAGGCCGTGGATGGGCCGCTCCGCCAGTCCTCCCAGACCCACCAGCTCCAGGGCCCCATTCACCCGTTGCCGGCGTTCCGCCGGGGCCAGCCCGGGTGCCAGGGCCAGCAGCAGTTCACTGCTGCAGCTCGGCAGCAGAAGCTGGTGGTCCGGGTTCTGGAACACCAGGGCGCTGCGGCCCTGGCAGTGCACCTGTCCCGCCTGGGGTTCCAGCAAGCCGGTGATCACCCGCAGCAGGGAGCTCTTGCCGCTGCCGTTCCGCCCCACCAGCATCCACAGGCCACCAGCCGGCAGCTGGAGGCTGCAGCCGCTGAGGGCCACGGCCCCGCCGGGCCAGGCGTAGTTCACACCGTCGATCGCGAGGATGGGGGCCGCGGTGGTGGCCGGTTGGCTGGGGATCACGTGTCGAAGCTGAAGCCAGGGCGTTTGCCACCGCCGGCGGCGGCCGACTTCTCGAACAGCTGTACCGCCACCAGCTCACTGCAGAGCAGGCTCACCCTCTTCTCCGGTTCCTTTTCACAGGTGAGCTCCAGCACCCGCGGCCCGGATCCCTCCAGAGCCTGGCGCACCTGGCCGTAGAGATCCTGGGCATCAGCCAGCTCCTTGCGCTGCACCGCGATCGGCATGGGGCTGAGCTTGAGGGAGAGCTCGACGACGTACATCGGGGGTGGGAGTCGGGTGGATGGAGCGGCGACCGCAGGCGATCGCGGACCGGGTCCACTCTGGCGAATCGTGCGAGGGGATCGATGGCTGAGTGCTTGTACCTAAAAGACGGGCCGGCCTGCCGCAGTTCGGGTCTCCGCCCCGTAGGATCTGGTTGTAACGCTTCATGAAGCACTCCTCTCATGACGATCGCTGTAGGGCGCGCCCCAGCTGGTCGGGGATGGTTCGACGTCCTCGACGACTGGCTCAAGCGCGACCGCTTCGTTTTTGTCGGGTGGTCCGGTCTGCTCCTGTTCCCCACCGCCTACCTGGCGCTGGGGGGCTGGCTCACCGGCACCACCTTCGCCACCTCCTGGTACACCCACGGCATTGCCAGCTCCTACCTGGAGGGCTGCAATTTCCTAACTGCCGCCGTCAGCACCCCCGCTGACGCCATGGGCCACAGCCTGCTGCTGCTCTGGGGCCCTGAAGCCCAGGGTGACTTCGTGCGCTGGGTGCAGCTCGGCGGCCTCTGGCCCTTCGTGGCCCTGCACGGTGCCTTCGCCCTGATCGGCTTCATGCTGCGTCAGTTCGAGATCGCCCGTCTGGTGGGCATTCGCCCCTACAACGCCATCGCCTTCTCCGGCCC
>CALRKN020000013.1:0-110154 GCA_943368005.1 Bradyrhizobium ivorense
GCTCACTGGAGCGGGCCGACGGGACCGACGACGATCCGCCACCGCCCAGTGGTGGCGACGGCTTTGGCTCGGTTCCTGCCAAGGGGAAGAAGCGAGCCAAGGGCGATTTCCGAGGTCTACTGCTCTCGAACCAGACCCATCGCTCCAGCTGCGACGGGGAAGCCCGGCTGTTCCGCAAGTCGAACAGCACCGGGGCGTTCCTCAGCTACCTGGGTCACTGCCTCATGGAGAACGCGTCGCATTGCAAGGTGCGCCTTCCGGCGCAACGGCCTGGTGGTGGCCAGTGAAGTCACCCCAGCGGACGGTTATGGGGAGAGGGCGGCCGCGGTGCGCATGGCGCGTTCGCTCCCGGGGGCTCACAGGAAGATGCTGGCAGCCGACAAGGGCTACGACACCAGGGATTTCGTGGCCGATATCCGCTTTGCCGGCATCACGCCGCATGTGGCGCAGAACGTCCAGGCTCGCCGCCGCTCCGCCATCGACGGGCGAACGGCTCGCCATCAGGGCTACAGCAAGTCGATCAACGCCAGGAAGCGGATCGAGCAGGTGTTTGGCTGGATCGAGCCGCAAGGCTTCTCCGTAGGAGTAGCAGGCTGCGGGATTGCGGCAGCTCAAGGCCAGGGGCCGATCACGGGTGGGAGCCGTGTTCCGTCTGCACGTGGTGGCCTACAACCTGATCCGCCTGGCCAACCTGCTCAGCCCTCGGAAGGCAATGGCATGAAACGGGCGGTGAGGGGCAATCGGGGTCGATTCAGTGCTCCGCGAGCGGGAAAGATGCGAACAGGAATCGCCCGATTGGCTGATCGAACTCCCCAAATGGCGCCGACCATCGCCGCCTGGAGCAGGACCAGCGCGACAGCGCTCGGTTGAGCGGCAATGTCAGAAGCCTCCTAGGCCACCTGCATGCCGTGGTGCCGATCAGCGACTCAGCCTTATCTGGAGTCCGCGAAGCGGATGGAGAGGCGACGGAGCGGTTCCATTGGCCCGCAGCTCAAATTCCGCTAGCCCAGGTTGTTGAGTGCCTGTTGAAGCGCCCCGTAGCAGCGCTCCAGCTGGTGGTTGCTGATGCCCAGCGGCGGCAGCAGATACACCACGTTGCCCAGGGGGCGGAGGTACACCCCATTCGCCAGGCAATGGCGCTGAATCTGTTTGCCCACGGGGTTGAGATAGCTGGTCTCGCCCGCTTCCACGTCAAAGGCGGCCACGGTGCCCAGGCAGCGGGGCCGTTGCACCAGGGGGTGGCGCGCCAGCTCCTCCAGCAGGGGAGTGTGCCGCCCGTCAAACTGCTGGAAGCGCTCCGGGTTGGTCTGTAGCAGGTGCAGGGAGGCCAGGGCCGCGGCGCAGCCGAGGGGATTGGCGGTGAAGCTGTGGCCGTGGAAGAAGGTGTCCCGGGGCTGGTCGCTGATGAAGCCCTGGTAGAGCCTCTCGCCGGCCAGGGTCACCCCCATCGGTAGAAAGCCGCCGGTGAGTCCCTTGGAGAGGGCCATCAGGTCGGGCTGTACCCCAGCACGGCGGCAGGCGAACAGGTCGCCCGTGCGGCCGAAGCCGGTCATCACCTCATCGGCGATCAGCAGCGCTCCCGCGGCCTTCACCCGCTCGGCCACGGCCCGCAGGAAGGCCGGCCGCACAATACGCATGCCACTGGCCCCCTGGATCAGCGGTTCCACAATCACGGCAGCCGTTGGGGTTTCCAGGGCCTGCCCCAGCTGCTCCAGGGCTTGCCGCTCCCGTTGCTCCACCGCGGCCAGCTCCTCGCCCCAGTGGCCATGGGGCCAGCCCACCCGGGCCACCGCGAAGAGCAGCGACTCATAGGGACCCGTGAAGATCGAGCGCTCCCCCAGCGCCATCGCCCCGAAGGTATCGCCGTGGTAGGCCCCGTCGAAGGCAATCAATTGGCGCCGGTCGCTGCCCTGATTGCGCCACCACTGCCAGGCGATCTTGAGGGCCACCTCCACCGCCGTGGAGCCGTTGTCGGAGAAGAACAGCCGCTCCAGGCCCGTGAGGGCACTGAGCCGGGTGGCCAGCTGCTCGGCCGGTGCATGGCTGAAGTTGGCAAAGATCACCTGCTCCAGTTGCTGGGCCTGGCGGGCGATGGCCGCAGCGATGGCCGGCTCGGCGTGGCCGTGCAGGGTCACCCACCAACTGCTGATGGCATCGATCAGCCGGCGTCCGTCGGCCAGCTCCAATTCGCTGCCGCGGGCCGAGCGCACCTGGAGGGGCTCCGCACTGGCGGCCACCTGGGTGGTGGGGTGCCAGAGATGGGGGTGCCAGCTCATGGATGGAGGCCTGGATGGAGGCCTGGAGCTGGTGGAAACAACCTTCTGCGCATCGGCCGGATCTGCAAGGGGGCGGAGCTGAACCATTTGGCCATGCCTACTCCTGTGGGTCGGCCGACGAATTGGGGCGGCGGGCCCTCAGCACCAGCCAATAGGCGGCTGCGATGCCAACCGCGATCACGCCAAAACCCATCATCAAGGACGGTTTGTCTTCCGTGCCGGGGGGCATCACAATCACTTTCCGCGCGACAGCCGTGAGCGCAGTGAGCAGAACCAGTTCAATCTGTACCACCTGGTCGCGCAGATAGGCGGTTACGTTCTGCAGAACCTCAAGGGCGATGAAGATCAACAACAATCGATCCAGCAGCTTGATCAGCCCGCCATCGAACCAGTTGGTCTGCAGATTCACGGTCTTCAGGACCGTATCCGTGATCAATTCGATTGTGCCGACCCCGATCACCACCGCAAGAAGGATGGCCATCAGCTTGGCTAGCAGTCTCTCATAGCCGTGCATGCCGGAGAGAAAGCTTTTGTCGTTGAGAAACTGCATCAGGGACGCGATGATGGGACGGGCAGATTAGCCGAGGCTGGGATCGGTGCTCAAGAAAACAGCCCCGGCCATGCAGGGTCGCATGGCCGGGGCCTTGGGGAATGGGTGACGAGTGACTAGAACTTGTGGTCGCGGAGGGCTTCCACGGGATAGATATAGGTGATGATTGAGTAGTCTGCGTAGTACTTGGCTTCGATCTCGCGGGTGATCTTGTCGGCCAGCTCGCGGGTGCCGGTGAGCACCTCAATTTTCACGTTGGAGAGAGTGTGAGACACACTGGGCTCTCCCGTAGAACGCACATTGCGGCTGCCTTCGCCACCGGCTGCGTTCACGGTGTATCCAGTAGCTCCTGCACTCTTGATGAGCTTGATGAGCTTCTTTGAGAGAATTTCTTCTCCCACGATCACCAACTTCCAGACTTGTTGACTCATGGCTTAGATCTCCAATTGGATTCTGTAGAAGAGAATTGATTACCCGGGCATCATTTCGGCAAGCCCAATGAAGAGAGGGATGCAGATGGCGATCGCCACTGGCGTGCCGATGGCGGTGGAAGCGCCGATGTAGGCCGAGGGATTTGCCGAGGGAATACCCGCCCGAAGTGTAGGCGGGCCCGAGATATCCGAGCTGGATGCCGCGATCACAGCCAGCACTACCGCGCCACCGATGCTGAAGCCGGTGAGCTTGTGGATGAGGAGGCCGAGGCCGAAGGCCAGGAAACCATGCAGGATCGGCGCAATGAAGGCATAGATGGCAAACCACTGGGCAACCTTGCGCAGCTCATTCATGCGCTGGGCGGCCTCCATACCCATGATGATCATCAGAACGGCCAGGAAGCCGCGGAACAGGGGGTTGAAGAAACTCTCATACACAGGCTCGGGCTTGGTGAGGATGCCAAGAGCCACACCCAGCAGCAGTGCGGTGACGGCCGAGCTCTGCAGGCTCTCCTTGATGATCGGCCAGATTTCAACCTTTTCCGAGGCTTTGCCGGACTTTTTGCTGATATACACGCTCGCTACCACGATCGCCGTCACCAGCGCCGGAATGTCCATGAAGGGATAGAGAGCCGCGGTCCAGGCCTCATAGGGGATCTTGGCGGAATCCAGCTGGGGCAGTACCGCCGCCATGGTGGAGCCGCTCACGGCGCCGAACAGGCCGCCGGTGGCGACGGCGTCAGCCACCTTGATGCCGGGCAGTTTGCCGAGGGTGTAGCGACTGATAAACACGATCGCGATGCCCAGCACCATCGCAGCGAGCGCCGGGAGGAGGATCTCAGCGGGATTGGAGTTGCGAATGGCGATGCCACCAGTCAATCCGATCTTCATCAACAGGAAGAAGCTGATGAATTTGTAGATCGAATCCGGAATCGCCAGTTGGCTGCCCAAGGCAGCAACTACGATGCCTCCGATCAGGAAGCCCAGGGTTGGTGACTGGAGTTGCTCAAGAAAGAGCGTAATGAATTCGGACACTTTAGTTCTCTGGAGGATTAGCCACAGGATGGATGTGAAAGCAATTAGGAGGCAGCGGTGGTGGATCCCTGCCCCTCAGATGGAGGAATGCCATGGATTCAGTGCAAGCTCTGGAAGGAAGAGATGCCTGGCTCTGCCAGGACCTCCAATTCCCCAACCCGGATCAGCCAGCCCTGCTGGCGGAAGTGGCCCAGGGCCTTGGTCACGGTGACTCGCGACACACTGGCCATTTCCGCCAGTTGCCGGTGGGTGAGATTGATCGCTTCCAGGGGCACGGAATAGCCGTGCTCGGTGCTGGTGCCGAATCGCTCGCTCAGCCAGATCAGCAGATTGAACAGGCGTGCCTCCGCAGGCCGGATGCGGGTGAGCTGGAGCAGCATCCCCAACTGCTGGATGTGGGTTGTGGCGCAGCCATGCTGCTCGGCTGGGTCGGGATTCCACTGCTGCACTTGGGCGGCGGAGAGGGCCCGCAGCTCCATGGGCTGCGGGGTGAGCAGCTGGGGAATCACGGTCTCTCCGGGGCCCCAGATGCCAAGGGTGAACACCTCGGCCTGATTGGTGAAGCCTGTAGCTCTGAGAAAGCCAGCATTCACACGCCAACAGACATCAGCTGGCAGGGATTGACCTGCTTCAAGAGAAAGCTGCAAGCCTCGTTTTGACATCATTGAGTGCATTGCCAGCAAATCAATTGGGGGAGAGTTGCAGGTGGCTCTCGACACCTTGGTTTGTCGTCGTGGGAACATAGGCAGGTGGGATTCCCGTTGGGGCGGCGACCGGGTAGCAGCGCCGATCCCATTGATAAGCATTCCTGACCTAACCGCGAAGCCGATGATCCACGGGTCCAGCGCCATGTTCTGGCACTGCATTGGCCTGTGCTCCATCAAGCATGGCCCGATGGGGTCGCGCAGCTGATGTTCTTGAGCGACGTTGCTTGCTCGGCGCACCAGTGTTGGCAGGGCCACGCCGCCTAGCTGTCGCCACTGGAAGCAGCCAGTGGAAACAGGCCTGCAGTCGGTTGACCTGGCAGGAGGACTGGCGGCGCAATTCCGTAGAAATACGGTATAGCTAGCTGGATTGTCGGCAGACCGTCCAGTGGAGTGCTGTCGATGGTCGATGGCCAGGAGCTGGCCCCAGAGTCTGAGCCAGCGTCAGAGTCCGAACCAGCGACAGACCAGAAAGGGCACCATCAGGGTCATGACAATGGTGAGCGGGAAGCCGTATCGGGCGATATCGAGAAATCTGTAGCGGCCCGGGCCGAACACCATCAGGTTGGTCTGGTAGCCCACGGGGCTGAGGAAGCTCTGGCTGGCTCCGAACAGCACCGTATAGATAAAGGCCATCGGCGGCTGACCAAGCCCGACTGCTAGCTGCCCGGCGATCGGGATCAGCATGGCTACGGTTGCTGCGTTGCTCATCACCTCGGTGAGCAGGGTGGTGAACAGGAACACCACCAGAAGGGCGGCATAAACCGGCCAGTTTTCCAGACCCAGCAGCAGGGCCTTGGCGAAGGCGGCGGCCAGTCCGGTTTTCTCCAGGGCCACACTGAAGCTGGCCAGGGAACCCAGCAGCAGAATCACGTCGAGGCGGATGGCACGTTGCAGTTCACCCGCACGCAGGCAGCCGCTGGCCACCATGGCCACCGTGCCCAGGAGCACCGAGGCCACCAGGGGGATGATCTCGAAGCTGGGCAGCAGGATTACCAGGGCGCCGATCAACAGGGCCACCCGCTTGCGGCTCACGGTGGGCAGGTCCTTTTCCAGCAGCTCAAGCACCACCAGGTCGTTGTTGGCCTGCAAGCCGCGGATTGCGTCCTTGGGGCCCTGCAGCAACAGCACATCTCCCTCGCGAAGCTGGGCCCTGCCGAGGCTCTCTCGCAACACCTCGTTGCCGCGCCGCAGGGCTAGGACGGTTGCGTTGTAGCGCTGACGAAAGCGCAGATCGCGCAGGCAGTCTCCCGCTAGAGAAGAGCCTGAGGGAAGGAGTACCTCCACCATGCGCTGGTTGTTCTGCTGGTCGGGCAGCCCTGGCTCCTCGGGAGTGGGTGCGAGCACGACGGTGTGATCCTGCTGGAGGCGCAGCAGGTCTTCGCGGCTGCAACGCAGCAGCAGTCGGTCCTCCAGCATCAAGGTATGGTCGGCAAGGGGAGGCATGAAGCGCTCCCGACCGCGGTGCAACTCCAGCACATCCACATCGAAGCGGCGCTGGAGGCGGCTGCCGTGCAGCGATTGGCCAATCAGCTCGGATCCCAGCGGAATCTTCACCTCGGTGAGATAGCCGCTGCTGGCCAGGCTGGCGATCAGGTCATCGTCGTCGGTGCCTCGATCGGGCAGGAAGCGATCGGCCAGCAGCACCATCACCACCCCGCCCGCCAGCCATACGCCGATGCCGATCGGCGTGAAGCTGAACAGGCCGAAGGCGCCATAGCCGAGTTTGTTGCTCACCTCACTGGCCAGCAAGTTCACCGAGCTGCCCAGCAGGGACATGGTGCCGCCCAGCACGGTGGCAAACGACAGGGGCAGGAGCACCTTGGACGGCGAGATCCGCCGCCGCTGGCACCAGTTTTCCACCACCGGGAGCAGGCTGGCCACGATCGGGGTGTTGGGTACAAAGGCCGAAACGGGACCCACGACGCCCACCATCAACGCAATCATGCGCTTCGGACTGCGGATCGCATCGGAGCCGATCAGGGCGCGCAGTCGATCCAGCCCGCCGCTGCGGAAGAGGCCGGCCGAGAGCACGAACAAGCCCATCAGGGTAACCAGGGCCGTGCTGCCGAAGCCCTCCAGAGCCTCCCCGGGTTTCAGCACTCCGGTCACGATCAGCAGCGCGGCGGCCAGCAGGCCCGTGAGCTCCGGCGCCAGCCAGCCGCCGATGAAGAGCACGATGGAACCAGAAAGCACAACCAGGGTGATCAGTGCCCCGGGTTGGAGCACCGCTGCTAACAGGTCTGACAAGGAGGCAGAGCAATCGCGAGAAACATACACCGGTAACCAGATCGGTAATGTGAAGTGTTCAGCTTCCTGAACTGATCCGGTGTTCGCAGGATCTGCACGGGCAGGGCCGACCTAATCCACACTTTTTTACCGTGTTTTTCAGGCCCGGTGTGCTTTGGATGGGCGCGTGCTCCTTCCTTGCCCACCGTCATCGCCGGGGTGAGCTGATCCGGGAGCAGGCCGAGCAGGGCCCCGCTGCGGGCCTCCATTCAGCCACCAAGGCAGTGGCGACTGGGCTGAAGGGCGATGGTTTGGGCAGGCCACGGAAAGCCTGCCCAGGCACCACCTGGTGAGGCTTTGAGGCCATGCCCATGAATCCATTCACACAGCAGGGTTGCTCCCAACTTTTGCCAGCCTCCTGTGCCCAGCCACCAACTGTCAGCAGTATGCTCTCGGCTACAAGCCATCCTGAATCACCTGATCCTTGATGGCATAGTGTGAAATTGCCGAGTAAGGGAATTTGCTTTCTGAAGAGCTCTGCTTTTCAAGGCAGCACACCAATCTGATGCTGGCGCCCTTTTTGCGCAGTTGGCCCCATACAACCCTGCCTTGAGTTTCGGTTTCGTGGCGGCTTTGATCACCTGTCTGTCTGTCGCTGTGGGTGAATTGGCTCCCAAGCGGCTGGCCCTGGCGAATCCCGAGCAGCTGGCCTGCATGATGCCTCCATGAGCTGGCTTGCTCGGGATTCGCCAGGGCACCGATTCGGGAGTGTTTGAGGAGGTGGAACATGACATGGTTCAAAGGGTGCTGCGCCTCGGTGACCGCACCTTCAAAAGCTTGATGACACCTCGTACAGACATCTGCTGGCTGGATGTGGAGGAATCACCTGATGAGAATCTGCAGGTGATTCTTCAGAGCACTTATGTTCACCTTCCTGTTGGCAAGGGTAGCCTCGATGCTTTTGCAGGGCTGATTCATCGGGATATCTTTAGTGTTTAGCAGGAAGTTCGTGATCACACTCTTGCAGGTTGTGTGATGCAAGTTCTGCAGCGGGTTTCCAGGGAGGCCGATCACTTCGAATGAAAGGGGTATCGTTTTGAAGTGATTGATATGGGTGACAAGCGTGTCGATAGACTTCTTGTGGCGCCGATTTCGCCTCATCAGGAAAAGGTCAAGCCACTCGAGAATGAACTAGGCGTTTTTGGTGGGGTTAAGGATCTTGTTTTTGGATTTAACGCCCAGGAAGCTGGGATAAATGTTCGCTGGATCCCATTACCACAATCATCTGGCCGGTTTCCAGCACGTGGGATGCGGGAGGGTTGACGGTTAAGTTGTTGTCGGGGCCGACAGCGAGAACACTTATACTATAGTTTTTGCGTAGATTTAGATCCCTCAGGGATTGGCCCACAAACGACTCGGGTACACGTATTTCCTCAATGCTGTTCATATCGTCTAGACGCAGGCGGTCTAGCAAGTTTGGACGCACAAGCTCCATTCCAAGTCGATGGCCTTGCATTTTGGAGGGAAAAACAACCCGATCAGCGCCTACGCGCTGGAGCATCTTCATGTGAAGGTCAGAAGTGGCACGGGCAATCACCTGCTTTACCTTGGAACCGGGTGCATCCTTGGCAATGAGAGTGGCGGTTACACTGGCCTCAATCGGCTCACGCATCGCTACCACAACTGTGCTCATATCGAGAACTCCGGCGGCTCTCAATGCTTCTTCATCGGTACAATCTACAACCCGCGCTTCGATCGATGGATCAATCTGGCGCAGGGCATCTACTGCTTTTTGACTATTATCAATTGCCAGAACATCTGCGCCAGAGCAGATCAGTTCCTCGATTACCGATGAGCCAAAGCGGCCTACGCCGATCACTGCAAAGCCACCCAGTTTTGCTGGCTGCTCGGAGCTCCAGTGCCACCAAGAATGGGAAGTTGTCATCGCATAATTTGGAAGAATGATAGCTAACTGTTGGTCCTTGTTGCTGGGGAAGTAGGGAGGAAGAAGGCAGAGGCTTTCAGGTGTTCAGAGAAACAGCTCCTCGCGAGGGTACCCCACCCGATCTGGAGGCCTGTTTCCGTAGATGGCTGCCAGCAGCAGCATAATTCCCAGTCGGCCCACAAACATGCCCACCATCAGTACAAGCTGGCCCCAGCGGTTTAGTTCGGCCGTCACCCCAAGGTCCAGCCCCACTGTGCAGAAGGCCGACATGCAAGTAAACAACTTTTCGAGAAAGCTAAAGTGGTTATTGGTTAGGTTGACACCGGCTGTTGCCCCGATGCCAAGCAGCAGAGCCATCAAGAGTACAAAGAGCCCGGAGGCGAGGGTGACCCCTACCGCTTTGAGCAGCAGGTCTCCAGGGATTTCGCGATTACGAATGACCACCTGTTTCCGGCCCTCAAGGGTGGATTTGGTGGCACCCATCAGCAGCGCGAAGGTGGTGGTTTTGATGCCGCCGCCGGTGCCACCTGGGCTGGCGCCGATGAACATCAGCACGATCATCAGAAGCAGTCCAGCCTCGGACAGTGTTTCCACAGAAAGGGGCACGGTGTTGAAGCCAGCAGTACGGGTTGTGACTGATTGAAATAGGGTTACCTGCAGCATATGCAAGATGCTGAGATTCGACACCACACTCTGCTCGGCGAAATTCTCGGTGATCAACAGGCCCAAAGCGCCGATCACGATGAGCAGGCCGGTGGTGCGGATCACCAGCCTTGTGTGCAGGCTGAGACGCCTGATGCGATTGAGGCGTAATCGCTTGGCCCATACGTCATTAATCACACGCCAGCCAATGCCACCGACCACAATCATGGTGGCGATCACACCATTCACTATCGGGTTATCGCGATAGCGCACCAGGTTGTCACTCCACAGCCCAAAGCCGGCGTTGTTATAAGCGCTGATGCAGTGAAACAAGGAGGCCCAGAAGCGCTCCAGTGGATTCTTGATGTCGGTGAAGCCAAAGACATAGAGCACGATTGTGCCCAAGCCCATCACGCAGAAACCGGCGATCAGAATGCCGTTGAAGGTAGGTCCGATGCCGCCAACCCCAAATTCATCGAGTGCCCGTCCTCGATCCAGGCGATGGCGAAGACCGCTGCGGCCCTGAACGAAGCCCTGCAAGAAGGTCGTGATCGCCATTAGGCCCAGTCCACCGGTCACGATCAGGCCGGCAAGGGCCACCTGTCCAATGGGGGTGAGATCACGGCTGATGTCGATGATCGACAGACCCGTTACCGTGATTGCTGAGGTCACGGTGAATAGTGCTTCCCAAAGGCCCACATCATCCGTGGAGCAGAGGGGACTTGACAGGATGAAGGTGCCCAGCAGGATCACCAAGGCACCGGTCACCGCCGTGAATTGGGGAACGGTGAGCCTCTGACGCCACTGTTGGAGAGCCCTAAACCTGTTTGTCAATAAGACAAAAGCCATTGAGGAGAGCGGATGGGGCCCAACGAAAGCTGAACAATGCTACTCGCCTGGATCGTGTACTCCTCCCTAGAGGAAAGGTATGCGCGATCGCAGCGGCACGGCTTGGTCGGCACTGACCATTGTTAGAACGTCAGGAAGCAGAGCATCAAGGCCCTTGCTCTTGGTTTTGAAGGTGCATTGCAATGGGCCCTACTTGCTGAGAAATGCACTAGGGCGAACAGGGTTGGGCGCAAGCAGAAGAAATATATTAATTAAGGGGCGATTATTCAAAGTGGGAATGGTGGAGTTTTTCGGCTGATTCCGTTGGCGCCACTTCCGGGTTCTGAGCAGATGACATTTGATCGTAGGCAATGAAGAGCCCAAGTGTGCCTATAAGGGATCCAATGATCAGTGTCAATAGCCACCAGTTAATCGGGATGCCAGCTTGCTTTGATTTGAGATGGGCTGGGCAGCCGCAGTCACAGCAAATCAGTGTGTTTTTGAGTGTCGGAGAGCGAGCGACCATCCGGCAGCCACATTTGGGGCATCCCATGGTGCACCAATTCGGTTGTTAAAGCTGAGCTTAGGTGAGCGGTGAGCATCGAGCCCAAGCAGGGTCTACGGCTTATGTGTTCATTGGGAACAGATCGAATGGAACTGTGGTGTTATGTCGGCAGAAGTGCGGTTATCCCGGCGCCGTTGCGCAGGGCCCTGTCCCTTCTCAATGTTGACTCTCCTTGAGATTGCTTCATGAGGTGCCCATGCAAATTGATCGTTTCTGGTTTTCTTCTGAATGTTCAGTGGGAACAGGCTTCAGTGCTAGGGGGCGGGTTGTTCTGAGTGGGGAATGATACTGGCTGGATTTTCTATTTGAGTCTGTATCTCCTTGTGGCTGTAATTGCCGCGGTGGCACTTCTCCGGCCTGGTTCTAGTCAGGCAAATCATCTGGTAATTGGATTGGTCACACTCCTTTTGTCTGTTTTCAATGCCATGAATGATATCCTAGTCGATGCCTATCGTACGGATCTATTGCGTGATGATGAGCGCGGTCCTGGTGCAACAGTGGTTGGCTTCGGGTGCCGAGCTGCGATGTTGACCATCGGCGTAGGTGGCTTTTGGGGGGCTGGATTGGGGGCTGGAAGGTATGCCTGGCCAGTTGTCTTCCTTGCCAGTGCGGCGTTCATCGCCAGCACTATCTCCAAGACTGTACAGGGCAACTGGCTGCGTGGCGTGCTGCCGTAGCCATAGGATAGTTTGATCCACGCAAGGACAGCATTGATGGTGCCTGATGGTTCAGAATTCCTATCTTTTGTTTAGGTTATTCCCTTGCTCCTACTCCATGGGTGCTTAGGGCAACTTCCAGATGGCTGCACGGTCTCCTGGGAGTGGACCCCTGCAAGTCAGGGTGAACCTGCAGCTCGTGTGGAGCAGGCCCCGGTGCAGAGAGCTGGGGTGCTGAAGGCGCTCCAGAAGCCTCCGTTGCC
The DNA here is from genome assembly GCA_943368005.1 of Bradyrhizobium ivorense. Lineage (GTDB taxonomy): Bacteria > Cyanobacteriota > Cyanobacteriia > PCC-6307 > Cyanobiaceae > NIES-981. The sequence goes on from CALRKN020000013.1 coordinate 12,125, forward strand.
CGTCCTGCCAACGTCATTCCCAGTCCCTCAGGCCTCGAGATAATCGAGAAATTCGCCTGACAGTTTGCGGATTGAGGCCGTTGCCCTGCGCTCGATCCCGCGGGCCGTATCCCGGGTGATGCCCATCTCCCGGGCTGCGGCACTGAGGCTTAGGGGCTCCGCCTCGCCGATGCCGTAGCGCAGCCGCAGCAATTCGGCCTCCTGCTCAGGTAGCTGTCGCAGCAAGTGTTGAATGTCCTGACGCATCAGGGTGGAGGCCACCTGCTCCTGGGGGCGGCTGAGCTGGCAGGCCAAGCTATCGAGCAGGTTCAGCTCCTGATCGTGGGGGTGATGGCCGTCGAGGCTGAGGGGCTCCTGGGCCCGGAAGAGTGCCTCCCGGATATCCAGGGGTTTGAGGCCGGTGGCCGTCGCCAGCTCCTCCAGGTTCGGATCCCGGCCCAGCTGGCTGGTGAGGGTCTGCTGGGCCTGGCGCAGCCGCTGCAGCTGGTCCACCATCGTGGCCGGCAGGCGGATGGTGCGCCCCTTGGCCACCAGGGCGCTGCCGATGCCGTCGCGAATCCACCAGGAGGCATAGGTGGAGAAGCGGTAGCCCCGGCTGGGGTCGAAGCGCTCCACCGCCCGGATCAGCCCGATCGTGCCCTCCTGGATCAGATCCTCCAGTTCGATCGGGCGGTGCTGGTAGCGCTTCGCCATGCTCACCACCAGCCGCAGGTTGGCGAGCACCATGCGGCTGCGGGCCTGGTTGGCCTGGCGCAGCCGCCGTTGCAGTTGGGGGACGCTCAGGCCGGTTTCCAGAGCCCAGGCCTGCAGGCTGGGTTCCACGCCCCCAGCGCGGAGTTTCATTTCCTCCCCCACCTCCCGGGCTTGGCGTCCGGCCTGCACGAGCCGGGCCAGGCTGATTTCGTCCTGGGCGGTGAGCAGCGGGGTGCGGCCCATGGCGCGCAGGTGCTGACTGAGTGCGTCGCAGCCGCCCTGAGGGCGCTTCTGTGGCGCAGGCATCGGAGGGATGTCTGAAGTGGTCGGCAAACCTTAATGACTGGCCTTGTCGGGTGGGTGTTTTTGGCGGGACCCCCTAGCCAGAAGCTCAAATCGGGTTGATTAGTTGTACTGATCAATCGGTGTGTTGCATGGGCTCAAGATGTTTCGGTTGTGCAGGAATGGTGGCCTTTTCTCTTCACTCATGGCTGTCTTCACCTGCCTGAATTGGGTTGCTGCAGCATGGATGGATTGAGAGCAGCCATAGCAATGGGCCCGGACAGGCCGTGCCTGGCGAGTGGCCCCGTAGGGGTCAGGCCAAGCTGTCAACCGCCTGTTTCAGGGAATCATGGCGGCTGAGGTTGGTGCATTCGCTCGGGACTTTCTTGTAGAGGCCAAGGTTTTCCAGTCGCCGCTGGGTGGTGCCGCTAGCTCCTACCACGAACACTTGCCTGCCTTTTTCAATTGCCTCTTCCACCGCATTCTCCACGGCTAGCGCAGCAGTTACGCCGAGGTGGGAAACCTCGGTAAGATCAAAGATCACGGCTTTGCAGTCGCCAATGGCGTTGTGTTCACGGGCAATAGCTTTTGCTACGCCAAAAATCATGGCGCCATTGAGTTGGAACAGCAGCACCTGGCCCTTGCCCTGATCGAGCAGGGCCTTTTCCTCTTCGGGAATCATCAGGTTGCCATCACCGGTGCTCACCGATTTCACCGCCTTGCTTTGCAGGGCATTCATCTTGTCGATCGTGAGAATGTTGGCGATGAACACACCCACACCTACCGCCACGATCAGATCCACGAGCACGGTGAGGGCGATCACCAGATACATGATCACCGCGCCTTTGAGGGAAAGGCGGTGAGCGCGTTTGATGAAGCCCCAGTCCACGATGTCCACACCTACCTTCAGGGCGATGCCGGCCAGCACGGCCTGGGGAATCTGGCTCGCCAACCGCCCTCCGGCCAGGATCACCGCCAGGAGGATCAGGGCCCGGATGATGCCGGAGAGGGCACTGCGACCTCCCGCCTGGATGTTCACCACCGTGCCCATCGTGGCGCCGGCACCGGCGATGCCGCCGAACAGACCCGACACCAGGTTGCCCAGACCCTGGCCGATCAGCTCTTTGTTGGAGTCGTGCTCGGTGCGGGTGATGCTGTCGGCGATCACGGCCGTGAGCAGGGCGTCGATGCAGCCGAGCATGCCCAATACGGCGGCATCGAGAAGCATCGACCGCACTTCGCCCACCGCAAACGTGGGAACCTGCAGCTTGGGGAACCCCGAGGCGATCTCCCCGATCCGCCGGATCCCTTCGCCGCTGTCACCACCGCTCAGCAGGGTGAGTGAGAGCACGGTGCCGAGCAATAGGGCGATCAGCTGGGGTGGGGCCACCGTTTTCACCCTGGAGGGGGTGAGCCACAGGATCGCCAGGCTGATCAGCGCCAGCAGCACTTCAGTGGGCCTGGCGTTTTGCAGCAACTGGGGCAGGGCATTGAGGGTGCCCATCACGCCGCCCTTGGGGATCGCCTGGCCGAGGAAGGGGCCCAGCTGCAGGATGATCAGGATGAAGCCAATCCCGCTCATGAAGCCAGAGATCACCGTGTAGGGCATCTGGGTGATGTAGCGACCCAGCTTGAGCAGGCCAAACACGATCTGGAATACCCCGGCCAGCATCACCACGGTGAAGGCCATGGCTAGGCCGTTTTCCGGATTGCGGGCCGTGAGGCTGGCGATCACCCCCGTCATCACCACCGTCATCGGGCCGGTGGGCTCCGAGATCAGGGTGGGGGTGCCACCGAACAGGGCGGCGAACAGCCCCACGAGCACGGCGCCCCAGAGGCCTGCAGCGGCGCCGGCACCGGAGGCCACACCAAAGGCCAGGGCCAGGGGCAGGGCCACGATGGCTGCCGTGACCCCGCCGAACAGATCTCCCTGGATATCGGTGGTGCTGATGTGGTTCAACATTCGTAGGCCCGGCGGCCTGGCCGGCGCCGATGGCGATGTCATCGCGACAAGAGAGGTTGGCGGAGAACCTTACGTGTGTTGCCTGGGAACCGGCTGGGCGGGCTGCGGCGGGTCCGCGACATCCCCGGCCGGGCTTCTGGCTTTTTGGTAGCGAAGCCGCCCCATTTGGCCCCTGCAGGTGCCTATACCACTCCCACCATTGAAAAAACCTCCATGGTCTTTCCTGCTCCGGTGCTTCTGGAGATCAATTCCCACCAGCTCGAGGTGGCCGAAACCCTGATCCAGGTGGGTCGCTTTCTGGTGATTTTTGTGGTGGCGCGGGCCATTGCCGAGCTTCTGGTGCGGCTGCAGCTCCCCACGATCCTGGGGGAGTTGGTGGCCGGCGTGCTGATCGGCGCATCGGGACTGCATCTGATCGTGCCGCCGGAGGTGCAGGCCGAGCTGAGTTCCGGCGTAACAGCGCTGCTCGGTTCCCTCGCCGACATCAGCCCGGAGGCGGTGCGCGAGGTCTACAACGAAACCTTTCCCAGCCTGCAGGCCGTTGCCCAGATCGGCCTCTATGCCCTGCTGTTCCTCACCGGTCTGGAGAGTGAGCTCGACGAGCTGGTGGCCGTGGGGGTGCAGGCCAGCACGGTGGCCGTGGCCGGGGTGGTGCTGCCCTTTGCCCTGGGCACCGCCGGCCTGGTGTTCTTCTTCCATGTGCCGCTGATTCCAGCGGTGTTTGCCGGAGCCGCGATGACGGCCACCTCGATCGGCATCACCGCCAGCGTGTTCGGCGAACTCAAGTGGCTCAAGAAGCGCGAGGGGCAGATCGTGATCGGCGCCGCTGTGCTCGACGACATCCTCGGCATCGTGATCCTGGCGGTGGTGGTGGCCGTGGTGGGCGGCGGCGCCTTCAGCTTCGGCCCGCTGATCAAGCTCTGCCTGGCGGCCGTGGTCTTTGTGGCGGTGGCCCTGGTGCTCAGCCGCAAGGCCGCCCCCGCCTTCGACTGGGTGGTGGATCGGCTCAAGGCTCCCGGCGATGTGGCCGTGGCCAGCTTCGTGGTGCTCACCCTCTGCTGCTTCGCCGCCCAGGCGATCGGCCTGGAGGCGGCCCTCGGCGCCTTTGCCGCCGGCCTGATCCTCAGCGCCTCCAAGCACACCCACGACATCGACGCCGCCGTGAAACCGCTGGTGGCCCTGTTCGCCACCGTGTTCTTCGTGCTGATCGGCACCGGGATGGACCTCTCGGTGCTCAATCCCTTCGAACCGGCGAACCGGGCGGGCCTGCTGGTGGCCGCCTTCCTGCTGGTGGTGGCCATTGGCGGCAAGGTGGCCGCGGGCTGGTGCTACCTGAGCAGCGAACCCACCAACCGCCTGGTGGTGGGCCTGGGCATGATGCCCCGCGGAGAGGTGGGCCTGATCTTCCTCGGTCTGGGTAGCCAGGCCGGCATCCTCACCCCCGCCCTGGAGGCCGCCATCCTGCTGATGGTGATCGGCACCACCTTCCTGGCGCCGGTGCTGCTGCGCCTGGTGATCGGTGGCAACGCGGAAGAGCAGCCGGCACCCCAGGCCAGCTGACGATGCCGGCGGACTACGCCGGCCGCCGGGTGTGCCTCACCACGCTCCATGGCAAGGAGCGGGTGCTGGCCCGCCCCCTGGCCCGGGGCCTGGGGGTGGAGATGCTGGTGTGCCGTGCCGACACCGACCGGCTCGGCACCTTCAGCGGCGAGGTGGAGCGGCTGGCGGATCCGGTCACTACCTGTCGCCGCAAGGCGCTGCTCGGCCTGGAGGCCAGCGGGGAGGAACTGGGCCTGGCCAGCGAGGGCAGCTTCGGCCCCCATCCCGCCATCCCCTTTCTGCCGGTTGGCCGGGAGGTGCTGGTGTTCGTGGACCAGGAGCGCCAGCTCACGGTGGTGGAACAGCGGCTGGAGCTGCGCACCACCTTTGCCCGCCGCGAGCTGCGGCCAGACCAGCTCGTCACGGCGGACGTTCAGCGGTGGCTGGGCCAGGTGCAGTTTCCCAGCCATGCCCTGATCGCCAGGCCCCGGCAGGCCGAAGCGGGGCCCTTCATCAAGGCCATCCGCACGGCCGCTGAGCTCCGGGAGGCCGTGCACACCTGTGCCCACCACAGCGCCGACGGCAGCGTGGTGTTGGAATCGGACATGCGCGCCCACTGCAACCCCACCCGCATGCGCAGCATTCGGCGTCTGGGCTTTCAGCTGGTTCGGCGGCTGCGTCAGCACTGCCCGGCCTGCGGCTCGCCGGGCTGGGGCCTGGTGGAGGGGGTGCCAGGGCTGCCCTGCAGCAGCTGCGGCACCGCCACAGCGCTGATCGGCCAGGAGATCTGGGGCTGCGCCGCCTGCGACCACCGGGAAGCCAGGGCCCGTCGGGATGGCCTGGGCGCGGCGGATCCGATGCACTGCCCCTGGTGCAACCCCTGACCCTTCAGCCCACCCGGGTCCGGGCACTGCCGCTGTGGAGCGTGAGCACGTAGCCCACCTGCCCGGCGGGCGGGGCCGCGGGGTCGTCCTGGTTCACCCGGCGACCGCTCACCTCCACCCAGCTCCAGCCGCCGCGCGGGTTGGTGAGGCGCAGCCGGCGGTGGTCGGATTCCCCGGGCTGACGCAGCCACCCATCGAGCTGCAGCGGCTCGGGCACCTCCGCCGGGCTATAGAAGAGCTCGCTGAATGAGCGGCCCAGCCACTGGGCGCCCCGCCAGCCAGTGATCGCCTCCAGGCTGGCCGACACCCAGGTGATCCGCTGCTGGTCATCCAGCACCACCAGGGCCTCCATCACGTTCTCGGCCAGCAGGTCGAGCAGGTCGGCCGATTTAGCCAGGCTGCGGGTGCGCAGGCTGCGCAGGGTCACGTCCCTCCAGGTGATCGTGAGCAGGTGCTGGCTGGGGTAGGCGCGCACGTCGAAATAGCGGGTCTCTCCCGCCGTTTCTTGGTTGGCGTAGGCGAAGTCGTCGAGTTCCAGCGGCACGCAGCTCTGCAGGCTGGTGGCGTAGAGCTGGAGCAGGCCGTTGGTTCCGATGGCGGGGAAGAGGGTGCAGAGCGTCTGGCCCACCACCACTTCCCGCGATTGCAACAGCGACCGGCAGGCGGCGTTGTTGGTCTCCAGCACGGTGAAGTCGATGATCTCACCGGTGGGGCCATAGATCGCCTGGGTGAGCACGAAGGCGTCGAGGGATGCTTCGAACATGCCCCGCAGCGCATCGAGTTCATCGAAGCTGGTGGCCCGCAGGCCCAGGCCGACACTCGGGTCTGCCCCAAGAACCGGCTCGGCCCCCCCTGCGTCACCCGGCTGCCCGCAGGGCAGGGGGGCGCCCGCCAGCAGCTGACCGAACCGCTGGATGCTGGTCGGGCGGCCGCAGAAGTAACCCTGGAACTGGTCACAGCCCATGTTGAGCAGGATCTCGCGCTGGCTCGCGCTTTCCACCCCTTCGGCGATGCACACCATGCCCAGCCCATGGGCGAGGGTGATGGTGGAGGCCACGATCGCCCGATCCTCTGGCGAGTGGTCGAGGTTGCGGATGAAGGTGCCGTCGATCTTGAGCTTGTGCACCGGCAGGCTGCGCAGCAGGTCGAGCGAGGAGTAGCCGGTCCCGAAGTCGTCGATGGCGATCTGGAAGCCGTCATGGGCCAGGTGGCGCACGGTTTCGGAGGCGGCCACCGGGTTGCGCAGCAGCGCCGTCTCGGTGATTTCCAGCTCCACCGCGGCGGGGGTGAGCTGGTGGTCGGCCAGGGACTGGTGCAGCTGCTCGGGCAGGTTGCGATCGGAGGATTCCAACAGCCGGGTGGAGATGTTGATCCCCAGGCGCGGCACCGCCAGGTTCTGCAGCTGCCACTGGCGGATCTGCTCCAGGCTGGTCTGCAGCACCCAGTGGGTGAGCGGGAAGATCAGTCCGCTCTGCTCGGCCAGGGGGATGAAGAACCCGGGCGACACTGCCTTGCCCTGGTGGTCGCGCCAGCGCAGCAGCACCTCGCCGCCGCAGAGCTGGCCGCTGCGGTCGCTCTGCGGCTGCACCAGGATGCGCAGCTGTTCGCGGGAGATCGCCTTGTGCAGCTCCACGTCGAGCACCAGGCGCTCGCGGATCTGGCGGCTGATGGTGGTGGAGTAGGCCCGCACCTGGGCGCGACCCTGGCGCTTGGCCTCCATCAGGGCGGTGTTGGCGCACTGCAGCAGGCCGAGGGGATCGTTGCTGTGTTCGGGATAGCAACTCACCCCCATGCTCACGGTGGGCCGCAGCGGCAGCTCCGGTGTGAGCTTCTCCAGGGCGTGCAGCTTCAGCTGCAGGCTGCGGGCGCGCCGGATCGCCTCGCCGAACGAGGTCACCCCCTGGAAATAGATCACGCAGAATTCGTCGCTGCCCAGCCGGCCCACCCAGGCATCCCGGGCCAGATCGGAGCGCAGCAGGTTGGCGAAGCTGCAGAGCAGGCGGTCGCCCGTCTCGTTGCCGAAGGTGTCGTTGATCTCCTGGAAGCCGTCGATGTCCAGGCTGAGCACCGTGATGTTGGCGTTGTAGGGAAGGCCGCAGAGCTGGCGGCCCAGCCAGTCGATGGTGGCCGTCTTGTTGGGCAGCCCGGTGAGGGGGTCCTGGAGGCGGTTGTGCTCCAGATCCCGGAGCAGGCTGCGGTGGGTGGTGGTGTCGATGAGCGTGCCCACCACGCTGGAGGGGTTCTGCTCGGCATCGCAGCGGGACAGACCGCAGAGCAGCACATCGCGCACTTCGCCACTGGCCAGCAGCAGCCGGTGGGGCAGCTCGAGCCGGTCGCAGCGATCCACCCCCAGGTGGTAGGCGCGGCTCAGTTGCGCTCGGTCGTCGGGATGCACCAGCTGCAGGTAGGCGTTGAAATCGGCGGGAGCGCCGCCGGCGATCTGGTGGATCTGGGGCGTCCAGCCCATGGCGTCCGTGTCCAGCTGGTGAAACCAGCCGGCGGAGCCATGGATGGCCTCAGTTTCCTGGAACAGCCGCAGCTGCTCCTCCAGGCGGGGCTGGGGCGGCTGGCAGCTGTTGCGGGTTTCCACCAGCGATGCCACCACGGCGCGGCCGTGGTGGCTCACCTTGGCGAGGTGCACCTGCACGTCGAGCACGCTGCCATCGCGGCAGCGGTGGCGGGTGGGGAAGGTGCCCTGCCCCTCCTTCAGCGAGTGGCCGATCTGCTGGGTCACCCAGACGGGATCGTGGTGTTCATCGGCCTGGAGCTGGGCTGGCCCCATGGCCAGCAGTTCTTCGCGGCTGTAGCCCAGCCTCTCCAGGGCCGAGGCATTGCAGTCGATGAAGCGCCCGGATTCGGGGTCGGCTACGAGCAGATCCAGGCCGCAGAGGTCGGCGAAGTGAAAGGTCCAGTCGAGGGTTTCCGGCGGCAGGGCGATGGGGTCCGGGCCATGGGGCCCCGGGGGAAGGGCCTGCGCCTCCTGGGCTTTCTTGTTGTTGGCACTGTGTACCACCCGGAAAACCAGGATTTAACCAAGAACATTAGGGGTCTCCACTGCCCCCCTCGCCCCCTTCCCCCTGCCTCGACCTCCTCAACTGCCATTGAGAATCGCTTGCAAAAGATCCCCGGTGCTGGCTAGATTGCGAGACGTTCTCAACAAGTGCCCGCCGGCGTCAGGCCATGCGGCTCGCTTGCCCCTGTCCCATGGCTGATTCTCGTGGCTGATTCCCGGGTCCTCCCCCTGGCCCTGCCAGCCGCTCTGGCTGCCTCCCGCTCCACGGCGCGCACCTCCGACAGCGTGGTGGCCAGCCTCTGCCGCGAGGTGGACGCCATCCGCCAGCGCAGCCGGGTACTGACCCAGGCGATGGCTCGCTGCCAGAACGGCGGGCTGCTGCAGCGCCTGCGGCGGGATCTGGCCCAGATGCAGGCCCGCCGGCGCGAACTGCTGGCCACGGCCCGGGCCTGGCAGCGACGCGGTGCGGCCGATCCCCTGGGCATGGCCTTCCTGATCGAGATGTGTAGCCGGCCCCTGCCCTGCTGAGCGGGCGCGTCCCAGCCCTTGACAGCCCTTGGCTGACCTTTAGGGGTTGAGTTCTGGCTCGCCCATCGCCTCCCGCAGCAGCACGGAGGGTTTCACGTGAAATCTCTGTTGAAATTCAATGCTGAACAGGCTCATCGAGCGATAGCCGCAGGTGCGGGCGATGGTGCCCACGCTGTCGCCCGCCACGGCCATGGTGAGGCGACTGTGGGCGAGATCCAGACGGCGGGCGCGGATCCATTGGGTGACGGTGCAGCCGAAGCGCTTGCGGAAGGCATATTGCAAGGCCCGCCGTGAGTAATGGCTTTGGTCTTCCAGGATGTCCAGGCTGAGGGGCTGGGAAAGATGGCAATCGATGTAATCGATTAGATGTTCAAGGGAGTGATTTTTTAGATCTACCTTCGTAGATTTTTCAACTGCTGGGTGGCGAAGGTCGGGTAGGGCCAGCAGCGCTGTGAGGTTGCCGAGCTGCTGGCCAATGCCCAAGTGGGGCAGCAGCGAAGGACATTCCGCCTGCAGGTCGCTGCAGATGCAGAGCAGCAGATGCAGGCTCCGCAGCAAGGAGGCCTCCACGGGCCCCTGGCTGGACTGGCAGCTCACCGGCTGCTGGAGCGCGGGTGGGGCTGTGGCGTTGGGGCCGCTGAGCTGGGAATGAAGAGTATGGATTCGCTCGATGAAGGGATGCTCGCTAAACATGAGGCACACCGCACTGAAGGCCGTACTGCTCCAGTGGGCCTGATTCCGAGGAACGACCAGACAGTCGCCGGTGGTGCCGCATAAGCGTGAATCCTGATGCTGCAGACATAGATTGCCCTGGGCTACGAAGATCACCGAGACATGCGAATGGCTGTCGAATATCTCGCTGCAGGCTGGCCCCTCCAGGGCCACGATGTCCAGCTCGGGAAGGGAGAGCTGAAAGATTCCGTGCCGGGAGCTGATTGGGTGCTGCTGCTGCTCACGCCAAGGGAAGGGCAAGGGCAGGGGGGATTGCCAGGACCCTTCAGGGGCCAAGCCGTCTAGGTCCGGGAGAAGGTGCTTGTGAAACGGGTTACAGGTGCTCCTGGGATGCTTGGCGGGCCCGTGAGAGCTCATCGCGGTCGCAGAAGACGACGGAGATTAAATGGATGTTTGTTGCAGACCATTTTCAAGGAGATAGGCGGCCAGGTTGGAGATGGAGCGTCCTTGTTCAGAGCTTTTTTGCTCGAGTGCTGCGTAGGTGGAGTAGCAGATTGTGATCGTTATTCTCGCAGACTTCCTGAATGCTTTGGGGCAGGCTTCAGAATTGGAAATGCCAGGATTATAGAAAGCAGAGGCCATGGGGAACCGGGTCTTGATACACGATTATTGAAGCACTTAAACTTGCAAAACTAGGGAGCTCAATGGGGGAATTGCTGGGAATTGCACTTCTCTGTTAGGGCTTTGCGGTTTTCCGGTGGTGACAGTCCATTCTTACGCCCTTTCGATTCCTGTGCTTAGGCTTGTGCTGTTCCAGAGAAGCCGCAGGCTGTTTAAGCCGATTTTTGTGGCCGGAATGAGCCGAAATGAACAGATGAAGTCAGTCCTTAACCATCCCGAGAGCCCATGACAGCCAGTGTGGAGCATGTGGTGGCGATCGGAGCCTCGGCGGGGGGGCTGGAGGCCTTGCAGGCGCTGGTGGGTGGGCTGGCCGAGGACAGCGGTGGCGCCTATGTGATCGCCCAGCATCTGGCACCCGACCATCCCAGCAAGATGGTGGAGCTGTTGCAGCGTGTTACCCCGCTCCAGGTGGCGGCGGCCGAGGACGGAGCCGTGCTGGAGGCCGGCCTGATCCTGGTGCTCCCACCCAACTGCGATGCCGAGCTGGAGCAGGACCGGCTTCGGTTGACGGAACCGCGCGGCCACTTCGGCCCCAGCCCTTCCATTGACCTTCTGTTTGATTCCCTCGCCGCCCACTGGGCTGAGCGGGGGGCGGCGGTGGTGCTCTCGGGCACCGGATCGGATGGTGCCCGTGGACTGAGGGCTGTGGGGGCCAGCGGCGGCCTGGCCCTGGTGCAGTCGCCCGACAGCGCCCGATTCGCCGGCATGCCCCTGGCTGCCATTGCCATGGGCGGAACCGATCTGATCGCCGATCCGGCCACCCTCGGCGCCCGGCTGCAGGACTGGTTCCGGCTGGGGGGCAGGGGCAGCGGCCAGAGCAGTGGCCAGGGCGGTGACCAGGGCAGTGGCGAAGGCAGTGGCGAGGGCAGTGGCGAGGGCAGTGGCGATCTGGAGGCCCAGCTGCTGGCGGCCGCTGTGGCCCAACTGAAATTGTGCACAGGGATTGATTTTTCCCAGTACAAGGAATCAACCCTGCGCCGCCAGATTCGAAGACGCCTTGGCATCCTCGGCCTGAGCAGCATCGAAGACTACCTGCCGGTGCTGCGCACGGAAGTAAGTGAGTGTCAGATTCTGATGCAGAATCTGCTGGTTACTGTCACATCATTTTTCCGTGACTCTGATGCATTTACCGCGTTTTCATCCCATCTCTTGGCCCTGCTCCAGCGCCGCCTGCCGGGGGAGCAGTTTCGGGTTTGGATACCTGGTTGCGCCACGGGCGAAGAGGTGTATTCCATTGCCATGGTGATGAGTGAAGCGATGGGGCACCCGCCCCATCTGTGCCAGGAGCTGAAGATTTTCGCTACTGATCTTGATGAGCACAGCTTGCGGATTGCCAGGCGAGGTGTGTATCCCGCCTCGGCGGTGCGCTCCATTCCTGAGGCCCTGCGCCAACGATACCTTGCTGCCGGAGCCAATGGTGCATCGGTGCGCGCAGGTGCGAATTCCAATGAGATTGAGATCAGTAAGGATCTGCGTGCCTGCGTGGTGTTTGCCAGGCATAATATCTGTGGGGATCCTCCTTTCCCTGGAGTGGATGTTGTATCCTGCCGCAACCTGTTGATCTATTTTACACCAGCTCTCCAGGAGCAGGTGATTGATCTGCTGGCTTTGTCGCTCAGCCCCGGTGGCCTGCTGTTTCTCGGTCGCTCGGAATCGCTCAGCCCCAAGTCGGGCTTCCGCCTGCTCAACCCGGAGCATCGGATCTATGAGCGCACGGTGGAACCCCGTGCCCGCAGGCCCCTGGCCCGCTCCCTGTCCACGCGGCGCTCGGTTGCGCCGGACAGGCCCATGCCCCTTCCCGCCCAGACGCGGGTTCCGATTCCGAACCAGCACTTCCAGCTGCTCGATGCCCTGGTGCGCCGCTTCGCCAAGCCCTCCCTGGTGGTGGACGAGAACCATCACCTGCTGGAGGTGATTGGTGACGTGTCGCCCTACTGCCGGATTCCCGACGGGCGCATCACCGCGGAGGTGAGCACCTTTCTGCGCGATGAACTCCAGGCGGAGGCCAGGGCCCTGTTTCTGCTGGTGCGTGCCGATCGCACGCCAGTGCGCAGTTGCAGCCTCTCCCTGGCCCATCTCAGTGCCCCCGTCTGGCTGGAGGCCACCCCCCTGCCGGTGGGCCAGCAGTTGTTCACGCTGCTGTCGTTCAATCAGGAGCCGGTGGACCATGCCCTGCCGGAGGCAGGGCTCACAACGGCCGATCGGGATGTGGCCTTTGCCCGGGAGATCGAACGGCTGGAGCGAGAGCTGCTCTCCAGCCAGGACACGCTGCGGCGTTCGATGGTTGACCTTGAACAGGCCAACCAGGAACTGGAGGCTTCATCCGAGGAGCTGCAGGCTTCGGCGGAGGAGTTGCAGTCCTCCAATGAGGAGCTGGAAGCTTCCAATGAGGAATTGCAGGCTGCCAACGACGAACTGGCCGCATTGAATCAGCAGCTGCGTGCCCGTGGCGATGAGCTGGAACATCTGAATACGGATATGGAAAATATCCAGATGTCTCTCAACCAGGGCATGGTGATTGTTGACGGACAGTTGCGGATCACCCGTTATTCACCTCTGGCGGTTCGTGTTTTTGGACTTGTTCCGAGTGATGTCGGTCTTTCGTTGATTGGTATTCCCACCACCCTGCCCATCCCCAGGCTGCGTGAATCCCTGCTGGAGGTGATCAGGGGGCAGTCACGCCTGAATCTGGAGGCCACCAGCGAGGACACCGCCTATCTGTTGCAGTTGATGCCCTACCGCAACGGAGAGGGGCAGGTTCTCGGTGGCATCATCACGCTCACCGATGTGTCGGAGATGGTGGCCCTGCGCCGGGCAGCGGAAGCCTCCCTGCAGGAGTTCACCAGCCTGGCCGACGCCCTCGATCAGGCCGTATGGAAGCGGGACCACACGCTCCAGCGCTTTCTCTACCTCAGTCGGCGCATCGAAGCCCTGACGGGGTGGCAGGTGGCCGATCTCTGCACCGATGCGCAGCAATTCGATGATGCCATCCATCCCGACGACAGGGGCCGGGTCGACCTGGCCCGCCGAACCGGGGAGGTGGGTTGGACGGTGACCTATCGCCTGGCCTGTCCCGATGGGCGGATCCGCTCCTTCTGCGAGGTTGCCACAACCCTGGATGAAAACAATCATCACTATGTTGTAGGAACTCTGTCCGATGTCACCGACCAGGAGCTGTCAAAGAATCGGGCGAGATTGCTCAGCTGTGCCTACGAAACGCTGAGGGCTGATTCCGCCTTTTCCCTGGGCCTGCTGGATTCAGCCTGCGACGTGGTTCTGCTCAGCGAGAGTTTTGCCGGCCACCTTGGCTGCATCCCGTCCACCCTGGAAGGCCAGGGCGTCGATCGACTCGCCGCCTACTTCTTCGTGTCCGAACCACCGTCTACCGCCCCCGACTGCGCCACCCTCAGGGATCTGGTGCTGCGGGTGCTCCACGGGCACTGTGCACGCCTGGATTGCCGCGTGGAAATCAAGTCCACGTCACCCAATTCAGAGCCCTGGCGGCTCGGAATCCTGCCCCTGGGTGAGGGGCAGGAGATCTGCGGTGTTCTGCTCAGCCTCACCAGGGATTCCAGCTCTTGAGGGCTGGGCTGCTGCCTCAGGCCAGCTTGGCGGGGCTGTGCTTGTCGTCGCTGAGCTCACCGTCCACGATCAGCATGGCGGCGGGCTGACCCTGGCAGAAGCGCACCCGGCCGAGCAGGTGGGCGAATTCGTTCTCCGAGGCCACCTGGGCATCGATCAGCGGGTCGAGGAACACGGTGGTGCGCAGATCGGCGGCCCGCTCGGCCATGGTGTAGAGCTGCTGCAGCGAGGTGGTGACTTCCGCCTCCAGCTCGAAGGAGGCGGCCATGATCTGCTCGGGAGAGATCCAGTCCTGCCGAGGTGCGGCCATGTCCTGCAGCAGCACGGTTTGGCCGCGGGCGATCAGGTAGTCGGCGAAGGTGGCGGCGTGCTCCTGCTCGCTGTGGGATTCGTGCTTGAAGAAGTGGGCGAAGCCCCGCAGTTCGCGCTCGGCGAACCAGATGGCCATGGCGAAGTAGGTGGCACTGGCCTGGCGCTCGATGGTGAGGTGGTTCTGCAGGGCCTCCACCAGGGCCGCTTCCATCGGCTGGGCCAGGGCACGACCGGCGGGACCGGTGGCCACGGAGCCGCTGCTGGAGGTGGTGCCGATCTCGGAGGTCGTCGTCATGCCGGAATGAACCTGTGATGTGACAAATGCTACGTGCGCCAGTGGCATCTGTGGGGTGTTTTGGGTGTGCGATTCGAACCTGTGTTGCAGCAATTGAGAAGCATTCGCAGGCCTGTGGCTGGGCGGGATGCCGAGGTGGTGATTTCGCTTAATTTGAATGCTCTGTGCTGGTATCTCCAGGCCAGTCAGCTTGCTTCGGCGGGGTAGAAGGGATAGCTGGCTGAGGGTGAATGCATCACCACTACGTGGTTGTATAGGGGCGATTGGGGTGTGATTAACGCTGGGCCTGGCCGCGATCTTTGCCCTTCTCCCAGGTCATGGATGGTTGGTTTGTTGGGACGGATGCTGGATTGGTTTGTTGCTGCCTGTTTCAAGCAACCAGGCAGAGGTATGGCAATCTGGATCTCCGATTCGTCTGGTGGTCTGTACCTTCGCGTATCGCTAGGGAGTCGGATGGTGTTGTTGCCGCCCACCCAGTCCATGCCGGCCTGATCAGCCTTCAGTTGTTGGCCTCGAGCCGCTCCAGGCATCAGTTGTGCAGCTGGGTGAGCATCATTGATGAATCCTGCCGATTCACAGCAGCTCAACCGCCGTGAATGCCTACAGTTCGATGGGTGCTTCGGCACGGTGCCGTGTTCGGGTTCGGGTGCCAGCAGGTACTGAAGAAAAGCCCTTAACAGAGCTGCGGCAGGGGCTTGTGTTCGATCAGGTTGTCGCTGAACAGCAGGCCGCCGTTTTCGGCCACGCTGAGTTCACCCTGTTGACGCAAGCCATTGATCTGGCGGGTCACCGTGGAGCGGGTGGCACCGATCAGTTCAGCCAGCCGGGAGTGGGCTATCGCAAAGGGCAGGAGATAGCCGTCGCCGCGCCGAATGCCGAAGTGCATCACCAGCAGCTGGAACAGGGCCACCAAGCGCGCTTCCGTGCCCACCGGATGGCGCACCAGATGCAGGGCAATCAGCCATTGCATCAACAGGTCATGATGCACAGGGCAGTGCTCTGCATAGCGCAGCCGCAGGTTGCAGGGTCCACCGCTTCCAGCATCAGCATCACCCCTTGGGGCAGGCGCAGCCACTGGCCTTCCCGATCGCCGCAGAAGGCCAGGGTCACTTCGGGGTAGTGCCGATCGAAGCCCACAGCCAGCCGCGCCACACCCTGTTCACACGCAATCTGTACACAACGGTGGTGCTCTGCCGATTCGCCGAGCAGATAGGTTTGCCCCTCTTTGAGCTGCACCACTTTGCGTTCTTGCTCCTGGGGCTCCCGCTCTCGGGGCTGTAGAAGATGGATTCTGTCCAGCGGTTTTCCACCTGGGGATGGGTGTGGCTGCATTCTGCAAGCCATCTGCGGCCCTTCAGCCCTGTTGCCGCAGGCTGGTGGTTTTCCATTCGTCGCTGTGCGTTGTAGCGAACGTCGAAACGTGACATAAGCGACATGGCCGGGTTCGTCGACTACCGGAGCTGCTTGGCCGCTGGCCGATCGCTGCGGTGACGTCGACCGAGTGCTCCATGCTCCCTGCTGCGCCAGGCGGAGGTGCTGGGTCTTCCCACTCCAGCGGAGGTCTGCCTCCCCGATCTGATGTCCAGCAACGCCCCCTGTGTGATTCGAACACACGACCGGCTGCTTAGAAGGCAGCTGCTCTATCCAGCTGAGCTAAGGGAGCACGGCCGCCATTGTGGCAGCGGGCCGCTGGCCCCCAGGGAGCCGCCTAAGGTGGATTGCTGGTTTGACTGCACTGCTGAATGGCGGCCTCCCGGCTGAGCGACGCCCAGAAGGACGAAATCGTGGCGGGCTACCGGCAGGGGGCCACGGCTGCGGCGTTGGCCAGTTCCTTTGGCTGCAGCCCCAACACGGTGAGCCGGGTGGTGAAGGCGGCCCTCTCCCCGGACGACTACGCCGCCCTGAGGCAGCAGCGTGGCAAGGGCGAGACCCCCAATACCCCACTGCCCCCGGCGGAACCGGCGTCCCTGGCCCAGCCCCTCGTGCTGGAGCTGAACCTGGAGCTGGCCGAGCCCCCGCAGCTGGCCGAGACTCCGCAACCCACTGAGCCCCTTGAGCCCGCTCCCCTGACTGAGCCCCTCGGGTCGGCTGGGCCGCTCGGGTCGGCTGAGCCGCTCGGATCGGATGACCCCCTCGAATCGACTGAGCCCCTGGCCGCCGAGGAAGAGGGTGGGCCGGGCGTGCTGGCCATTGACGATGCCGACGATTTCGCCGCGGAGGACGGGGATCAGGATGGCGATGACCTCGATGAGCTCAGCGCCGACGACGAGACGGACGAGGCCGCCCCGGCGCTTGTGGCCCACGAGCCGGTGGAGTGCCGCTGCCTGAGTGAGGCCCAGCTGCCCGCCTCGGCCTACCTGCTGGTGGACAAGACGGTGGAGCTGCAGCCCGTTTCCTTGGGGGATTGCAGCGATCTCGGCCCCCTGCCGGCGGAGGAATCGGTGCGGCAGGCCCTGCAGCTGTACGTGAATCCCCGCCAGGCCAAGCGCCATTGCGGCCGCAGCCAGCGGGTGATCATGCTGCCGGATCTCAGCCTGCTGCAGCGCACGGCGCCCTACCTGCTGGCCCAGGGCATCAGCCGGGTGGTGATCGAGGGCAGCCTTTACTCCCTGCCCGGCAGCTGATCAGGGCTGGGGGCCAGCAGGGCCGCCGTGCAGCCGCCGCTCACCACCCCCACCGCCAGGGCCATGCCCACCAGAAACCCGGCCGGTAGCGGTGCCGTGCCGCCGAAACCGAGCCACAGGCGGGGACGTTGCTCCAGGTTCTGGGCCCCGAGGCAGAGGATCAGCACCAGCAGCAGCCCGGAGCCCAGGCTGGTGAGCAGCAGGCGCATTCGCAGCAGCATCGCAATCCACGGTGGGGCTCACGTTGGCGAGTCTGCCCGGTCGGGGCCTGGGCCGCATTCGCCCTGGTGCAGCAGGGCGTAGAGCTCCCGGCGGCTGTGGCCGCTGCGCTCGGCCAGCTGGCGGGCGGCCTCCTTGCTGCCCAGCCCCTCCGCCACCAGCTCCAGCAGTTCGGCGCGCAGGCTGTCGGCATCCCAGCTGGGGGCGGCCGGTTCCGGTGCGCCGCCCAGCACCAGCGTGCATTCCCCCTGGGGTGGCTGGCGCCGGAAGTGCTCCAGGGCGGCGCTGACGCTGGGCCCCACCTGTTCCTCATGGCGCTTGGTGAGTTCGCGGGCCACCCGCAGGGGCCGGTCGCCCAGCACCGCCTGCAGGTCGGTGAGCAGGGCCAGCAACCGGTGCGGCGCCTCGTAGAGCACCACGGTGCGCGGTTCATGGGCCAGCTCCTGCAGGCGGGCCCGCCGCTGGCTGCCCCGGGCTGGCAGGAAGCCCTCAAAGCAGAAGCGGCCGCAGGGCAGGCCGCTGCTCACCAGGGCGGTGGTCACGGCGCTGGGGCCCGGCACGCAGATCACGCCGTGGCCGGCGGCGCGGGCGGCGGCCACCAGCTCCTCGCCGGGGTCGGAGATGCCGGGCAGGCCGGCATCGCTGATCACCGCCACCGCCTCGCCGGCCGCAAGAGCCGCCAGCAGCTCGGGGATGCGGCTGGTTTGGTTGTGCTGGTGAAAGCTCACCAGCCGCGGGCCCGTGCCGGCCTGGCGCAGGCCCAGCTGGTGCAGCAGCAGGCCGCTGTGGCGGGTGTCCT
The DNA here is from genome assembly GCA_943368005.1 of Bradyrhizobium ivorense. GTDB lineage: Bacteria > Cyanobacteriota > Cyanobacteriia > PCC-6307 > Cyanobiaceae > NIES-981. The sequence goes on from CALRKN020000013.1 coordinate 30,211, forward strand.
CGCAGGCGATCCGCTGCACGCCGGCCAGCACCTGCCGCGCCCGCGGCGACAGGTCGCCCAGGTTGCCGATCGGCGTGCCCACCAGGTAGAGCACGCCGGCGGCCGGCTCGGGGGACTGGGGCACCAAAGTCCTGCACAATGCAAGTTCCAGTCTGTTGCCCATGGCCGCTTCCCCCACCCCCGCCCTGGCGCTGCCCTCCGGCATCGATCTCGATGCGTTGCTGGCGGAGCTGCGCCGCCTCAGCTGGGGTGCGGCCGACATCCTGCGCGCCTACGGCCGCGGTGAGCAGCCGCCCTATGGATTCCCGCCGGCCCTGAGCGTGGACGACGGGGGCGAGGGGCCCGTGAGCGCGGCCGACCTGGCCGTGAACCGGTGGTTGCTCGATGGCCTGGGCCAGGCCTTCCCCACGGCCGACTGGACCCTGCTCAGCGAGGAGACGGCCAAGGACCAGCTCACCGCCGGGGAGCCCCTGGCGGCGGAATGGCTGTGGATCCTCGATCCCCTCGATGGCACCAAGGACTTTCTGCAGGGCACCGGCGAGTACGCCGTGCACCTGGCCCTGGCCCACCGCGGCGTGCCGGTGCTGGGGGTGGTGCTGCTGCCGGAGATGGAGCAGCTGTGGCTGGGGGTGACCGAGGAGCTGGCGGGGGAACCGGGCCAGGCCTGGTGCGAAGACCGCGCCGGCACGCGCACGCCGGTGGCGTTCAGTGGGCGGCGGGCCGTGGGCGAGCTGGTGCTGGTGGCCAGCCGCAACCACCGCGATGCCCGGCTGGAGCAACTCTTGGCGGCCCTGCAGCTGGGCGACACCAAGGCGATCGGCAGCGTGGGGGGCAAGGTGGCCACGATCCTGCGCGGCGAGACCGACCTCTACATCTCCCTGTCCGGCAAGAGTGCCCCCAAGGACTGGGACATGGCCGCCCCCGACGCGGTGCTGCGGGCCGCCGGCGGCGCCTTCACCCACGCCGATGGCCGGCTGCTCACCTACAACACCGGCGATGTGCGCCAGGCCGGCTGCCTGATCGCCAGCCACGGCCCTAGCCATGCCGTTCTGTGCGAGCGCACGGCAGAGGCCATGGCCACGATTGATCCGGGCTTCGCGGTGTAGGGCCCGCTCTGCTTCAGCCGTTCAGCAGGGCGACACCCAAGGCACGGGCCGCTGCCTGGATGGCTCTGTCGCCCGTGGCGATGGGCAGATTCAGACGCATGGCCAGCTCCAGGTAGGCAGCGTCATACACCGTGAGCCCGCTCTGAGCGGCCAGATTCAGTACGTCGTGCCAGATCACAGCTGGGCTGGCGGTATCGATCCGAGGTTGGATGTTTTCCAGCAGGTGCAGGAATGCGGTTCGTTCTGCAGCACTCAGCCGGCCCCGCTTCTCAGCCATGAGCAGCACATTGGCCACTTCCCAGAAAAACAGAGCTGGTACCCAGATCACGCCCACCTGCAGGGCATTGAGGAGCTGGTCGGCTGCGGGCCCTGCCTCATCTTCGAAGCAGAGGCTGCAGGCCGCAGACGCATCCAGAACCAGATCGGCCATCAGCGCTTGCGGCCCTGATCGCGCAGCTCCTGAATGCTGAGATCACCCAGCCGCTTCCCCACACGGAAGCTGCGCAGCCGGGCGATCGCCTCCTGACGACGCTGCTCGCCTCCTGGTTGGCTGGGCAGCAGCCGCGCCACGGCCTGGCCATGGCGGGTGATCACCACCTCCTGGCCCTGCTGCACGGCATCGAGCAGCTGGGAGAGGTGGGTTTTCGCTTCAAAGGCTCCCACGGTTCGCGTCATGCGGTTCGGGTCATGCGGTTCGGGTACGTTCAACCAGTGTTCAACCAGTTTATGGTCGGCTTCGCTGCCCCAGCAAAAAACCGGCCCCGCAGGGCCGGTTCGGCGTTGGTCGGGATCCGACCGGCTGATGGTGATCAGCTTGGTGGTGATCAGGCGGCCGGCGGTTCGCCCTGGGGCACGCCGCGCAGGGTGAGGTTGATGCGGCCGCGGTTGTCGATCTCGCGCACCCGCACGGTGACCTGATCGCCCACGTTCACCACGTCCTCCACCTTCTCCACCCGGGATTCCGAGAGCTGGGAGATGTGGATCATGCCCTCCTTGCCGGGCAGGATCTCCACGAAGGCACCGATCGGGATCACCCGGGTGACGCCGCCGTTGAACACCTCGCCCTCGGACACGCGGCGGGTGAGGCCCTCGATGATCTTCTGGGCCTCCTCGGCCGCGGCGCCGTCGTGGCTGGCGATGGGCACCAGGCCGCCGTCCTCGATGTCGATCTTGGTGTTGGTGCGCTCGGTGATGCCCTTGATCGTGCGGCCGCCGGGGCCGATCACGGTGCCGATCAGCTCGGGATCGATGCGGAAGCTGAGCAGGCGCGGGGCGTGGGGGCTGAGGCCCTCGCGGGGCTTGTCGATCGCCTCGAGCATCTTCTCGAGAATGTGCAGGCGAGCGGGACGGGCCTGGTTCACGGCCTCGGCGATGGTGCTCACCGCCAGGCCGGTGATCTTCATGTCCATCTGCAGGGCGGTGATGCCCTTCTCGGTGCCGGCCACCTTGAAGTCCATGTCGCCGAGGAAGTCCTCAATGCCCTGGATGTCGGTGAGGATGCGCACCTCCTCGCCCTCCTTGATCAGTCCCATGGCGGCGCCGCTCACGGGGGCCTTCAGCGGCACACCGGCATCCATCAGGGCCAGGGTGCTGCCGCACACCGAGCCCATCGAGGTGGAGCCGTTGGAGCTGAGGCACTCCGACACCACCCGCAGCACGTAGGGGAAGGATTCCTTCGGCGGCAGCACGGGCACCAGGGCCCGCTCGGCCAGGGCGCCGTGGCCGATCTCGCGGCGGCCGGGGCTGCGCATCGGCTTGGTTTCGCCGGTGGAGTAGGGCGGGAAGTTGTAGTGGTGCAGGTAGGTCTTCTCGTTGGACGGGTTGAGGTCGTCCATCTCCTGGGCGTCGCTCGGGGTGCCGAGGGTGGCGCAGGAGAGCACCTGGGTGAGGCCGCGCTGGAACAGGGCCGAGCCATGCACCCGCTTGGGCAGCACGCCGGCGGCGGCGCTGATCGGGCGCACCTCATCGAGGTTGCGGCCGTCCACCCGCTTGCCGTCCTTCACGATCTGGTCGCGCATCAGCTTCTTGGTGAGCGCCTTGTAGCTAGTGCCCAGGGCCTTGCCGCTGCCGCTCACCACCTGCTTCACGGCGTCGTCGTCCTTGAGGCCGGCGATCTTCTCGGCCACCTCGGCCTTGATCGCATCGAGCTTGGCGTCGCGCTCGGCCTTGCTGAGGGTGAACTGCTTGAGCACCTCACCGATCGGCTGGCCGCACTCCTGCTCGAGGAAGGTGGGCAGGGTGGCATCCAGGGCCTGGGGCTGGGGAATCACCTGTTCGATGCCCAGATCCTTGAGCAGGGCCTGCTGGGCCTTGATCAGTTCGCCCACGGCCTCGTAGCCGAAGTCGATCGCCTCGATCACGTCCTGCTCGGGCAGCTGGTTGGCGCCCGCCTCCACCATGATCACGCCCGACGGAGTGCCGGCCACCACCAGGTCGAGTTCGGAGCGCTCGATCTCGCGGTAGCTGGGGTTGAGGATGAAGTCGTCGCCCAGCAGGCCCACCCGCACGGCCGCCATCGGGCCATGGAACGGGATCTTGGCCAGCAGGGTGGCCAGGGAGGCGCCGGTCACGGCGAGCACATCGGGCGGCACCCGCTCGTCGAGGGAGAGGCAGGTGGCCACGATCTGCAGGTCGTCGCGCATCCAGCTCGGGAACAGGGGCCGCATGGGCCGGTCGATCAGCCGGCAGATCAGGGTGGCGCGCTCGGGGGGGCGAGCCTCCCGGCGCATGAAACTGCCGGGGATGCGACCGGCGGCGTAGAGGCGCTCTTCGTAATCGCAGATCAGGGGGAGGAAATCAATTCCATCGCGGCCCGTGGAGCGGGTGGCGGTGACCAGCACCGCGGTGTCTCCGCACTCCACCATCACCGAGCCCCCGGCCTGGGGGGCGAACCGACCGGTCGTCAGCCGGATCTCCCGACCATCGAAGGAGATCGACTGAGTTTGTCCTTGCACTGGGCTTTATCTCTCTTTGTCAAGCCCTATTCTCGCATCCGGACTGCGGAGGTTGCCGCCCGGCTGCGGCAGGCCTGCTGCTTTTGTTGCCATCTGGCCTGGCCTGGGCTGGGGCATCGGCCCCGGTGGGGCCCACAAAAAAAGGCGCCCTGGGGCGCCAATGAATGGGAAATTGGGGGTTGTGGAATCGGAGTCGGGAGATCGGCAGGCGGCCCGCAGACAGGCCGCCCGGACGATCACCAGCTCGACTTCACCACGCCGGGCAGCTCGCCCTTGTGGGCCCGCTCGCGCAGCTGGTTGCGGCACAGGCCGAAGTCGCGGTACACGCCGCGGGGCTTGCCGGTGGCCCAGCAGCGGTTGCGCACCCGGTTGGGGGCGCTGTTGCGGGGCAGGCCCTGGATCTTGCGGTGGATCTCCAGCCGCTCCATGGGATCGGCGGCCGCCTCGAAGGCCGCCTTGAGGGCAGCGCGCTTGGGGGCGAAGCGATCCACCATCTTTTTGCGCTTTACGTCGCGCGCAATCATCGACTTCTTCGCCATGCGGGCTGGAGTGCGATCGGTACAGGATGGATCAGCTTACCCGCTGGTCTGCCCCTGCCCGCCCTGGCCTTGGGGACAGAGGTCGGCGATCGGACAGCCGGGGCAGTTGGGCTTGCGGGCGGTGCACACGGCGCGGCCGTGGAAGATCAGCCGGATCGAGAGGTTCTGCCAGTCGGCCTGGGGCACCAGCTTCATCAGGTCGGGTTCGATCTGGCGCGGCTCGCTCCCGCGGCTGAGGCGCAGCCGCTGGGCCAGGCGGCTCACGTGGGTGTCCACGGTGACCCCGGCGTTGATGCCGTAGCACCAGGCCAGCACCACCGAGGCCGTCTTGCGGGCCACGCCGGGCAGCACCAGCAGCTCCTCCATCGTCTGGGGCACGGCGCCGCCGTGGCGCTCCATCAGCAGCCGGGAGCTGGCCACGATGTTCTTTGCCTTGTTGCGGAAGAACCCGGCCGACCGCACGTAGGGCTCCACCTCCTCCGGCTCCACCGCAGCGGCGGCGGCGGCATCGGGAAAGCGTTCAAACAGCGCCGGCGTGATCCGGTTCACCCGCTCGTCGGTGCACTGGGCCGAGAGCATGGTGGCGATCAGCAGCTCGTAGGGATTGCGCCAATCCAGCGAGCAGGTGGCGTGGGGGTAGAGCGCGCCGAGGCGCTCCAGCAGCTGGGGCGCGCGCTGTCGGGCGGAGGGAAAGCGGGGCATGGCGGCGCCGGGGGGCTCGACTCAGCGGCCGAGCAGCTGCTGCACCGCCGGCAGCTGGGAGGTGTCCTTGACGATCAGCACCAGGCTGAGGCCCACCAGAAACACGAAGCCCGACTGCATGAAGGCCATCTGGAAACGCTCCGGCAGGGGCCGGCCGCGCAGACCCTCGAGCAGCAGCAGTGCGAACTGGCCGCCGTCCAGCAGGGGCAGGGGCAGGGCGTTGAGCACCGCCAGGTTGATCGAGATCAGGGCGGTGAACAGGAACAGGCTGCCGCCTCCCTGCTGGGCCAGGTTGGCGCCCATCTCCACGATCTTCACCGGCCCGCTCACCTGGCCAGCGGTCTCGCCGAAGTGGGTCACCAGGGTGACGAATCCCCCCACGGTGCGGCGCAGCAGGGCGTTGAAGTCGCTGTTGGCCTGGCGGATCGGTTCCAGGGGGCCGCGGGCGGGCCGGTAGGCCTCGTTGCCGTAGGGCTGCAGCTGGGCACCGATGCGCCCGCTGCCGCCCACGTCGCTGGGGGTGAGCCGCAGTTCCACCTGGCGCTGGCCCCGTTCGGCCACCAGCAGCAGGGGGATGGCGGGGGAGGCCTTCACCTGCTCCACCAGGGCGGAGACGGCCTCCTGGCCCCCGGCGATCGGGGCGCCGTTGAAGCGCACGATCCGATCGCCGGGTTGCAGTCCAGCCAGGGCGGCGGGCTGGCCGCCCTGCACCCCGCTCACCAGCACGCCGGGGGTGGCGCTGAAGCCATCCGGAATGCCCACCACCACGCCCTGGGCCACCAGTACCAGCCAGGCCAGCAGCAGGTTGGCCAGCACGCCCGCGGCGATCACCAGGGCGCGTTGGGGCAGGGGCCGGTTGGTGAGCAGGTTGGGGTCGTCTTTGGCAATGGCGCTGTCCTCGTCGTCGTCGGGGAAGGCCACGAAGCCGCCCAGAGGGATGGCCCGCAGGGCGAACTGCACACCGCGGCGCTGGCGCTCCAGCAGCACCGGCCCGAAGCCGATCGAGAAGCCGCTGACGCGGATGCCCTGCCAGGTGGCTGCGAGGAAGTGCCCCGCCTCATGCACCACGATCAGGCCAGCCAGGATCGCCAGTGCCGTGAGAACACCCATTCAGATCGAGCCCTCGTTGACTGTCCATTGTGGGGCCGCTGGTGGAGTCACCGTTGGGCGGTTGGGGCGGACGGCAGGGGCTGGTCGGTGAGGGTGCCGCTGAGTTCGGCATCCTGGAAGTCGGCGCCGCTGAGGCGGGCGCCGCGCAGGTCGGCCTGGCTGAGGCGGGCCCGCACGAAGCGGGCGCCGGTGAGGTCGGCTGCGCTGAGGTCCGCACCGGAGAGGTCGGCGTCGCTGAAATCGGCGCCCTGCAGATCCACGCCGTGCAGGTCGGCCTGGCGCAGCACCGTGCCGGAGAAGTTGGCACCCCGCCAGCGGCTGAAGGGAATGCGCAGGCCCTCCAGGTTGGTGCGCTGCAGATCGAAGCCGTCTTGCCAGAGCCCATCGGCGGAGAGATCCTCGAGGGCGCGGATGCGGCCGAGGCTGTTGGAGGCGCCGGCCTGGCGGTGGGCGATCAGCAGATCGAACATCTCGTGATGCTCGCGCTCCTTGCGCTTGCCCGCCTCGAACACGTACACGAAGGCGGCGGCCACGATGCTGAACGCCTCCACGTTGCCGATGCTGATGATGTCGAGGTAGTTGCTGGTGAGGCAGTCGGGCTCGAGCCGGGAGGTATGGCAGTTCTCGAAGCGATTCACCAGCGACAGCAGCGTGAACGAGCAGGCCGCTGCGATCAGCACCCGGAACTTGAACGAGCGATCGAGGCGGCGATAGAAGGGGGAGCGGCGGCGGCGCTGCTGGTTTTCGTACCAGGTGCTGGCTGGTTTGCTTCTCATGGCGGGCGGCGGGGCTGGCGGACGATCGCCTCCGGTTCCTTTAGTTTCCCAGGAGAGAAGCTCCGTACGCGCCATGGAGATCGATCGCCCCAGCACGCGCACACCCACGCCCGAGGAGCAGCGCGCCCTCGATCAGTTCCGCGAGAAGGTGCACCAGCTCGCCCTGCACGGCGGCCTTACCGCTGAGAACGTGCGCAGGGTGGTGGCGGCGATGCGGGCCCATCCCGACTTCAGTGCCGAGATCATGCAGGTGCTGTTCGACGAGGCAAGCCAGCTGCGGGAGGCCGCCCCGGGCACCTCGTTGCTCGACCTGGAGTAGCGGCTGGATCGGCAGAGGGGGGTGGCTCGGGCGGTTGCCGGCCCAGTTCTGCCAGGCAGCTCCTGCACCTTGTTCCATGCTTCGGCTGGGGTAATTGGCGCTGGTGATCCACCTCGTCGCCCAACTCCTGTGCTTGTCGGTTATGGTGCCGGGCCTGAGTTTCCAGGACGGCCTTTGCAGTTACCGCTCGATCTCGTCACGGTGAGTACATCCGGTGCTCGGCGTTTTTCAGGGGTGGAGCGATGAAAGAGCTCGGTACTTTTACGGGAAGACGCCTGGCGTTTTCGCCGGATTCTCTGCGTCCTGCCGCGGTGTGGACCGGGAGCCGCAGCGAGAGCCTCTTTTCAGCCTGGCTGGATGCCGGCGAGGGCTCCATCCGCTTGCGTGCCCTTGAGCAGGGCCGCAGCCGTGCCTTCACGGAGCCCGCCATCCAGGCGCTCTCCCGCGAGATCGTGGCGATTGCCTGGACGGACGACTCCGGTCCCCGCCCCCGGGTGCGGCTCACCGCCCAGCGGCTGGACGGCAGCGGCCGGCGCTGGGGCCTCAGCAGCGATCCCGGCAAGGACGACGTGGATCTCTCGCTCACGCCCCAGGGTGATCTGGTGCTGGTCAGCACCCTCACCACCGACCGGGGAAGGTCGCTGGTGGTGCAGCTCTTCAGCCAGCGGGGCCTGCGCCCCTTGGGCCGGCTCGAGATCCGGGGCGACAATCCCAGCGATCCCCAGTTGGCCAAACTGTCGGCCGGCGGTGCCGACATGGCAGTGCTGTATCGGGATGACCGGGGCATCAGCCTCAGCACGCTCAATCTGGCGGAAGGGCGGCAGATCGACACCCTGCGGCTCAGTGGTCAGGCCGGCTCCATCGGTCCGGCGCTGACTTCGGATGGCTCCCGCACGCTGGTGGCGGCCTGGTCGGAGCGGAACCCCGCCACGGGCGAAGACGTGCGGCTGCAGACCATCGACGCCGTGACCGGCGCGCGCAGCCCGATCCACCAGCCCCACACCGATGGGTCGGGGGATCAACGCGATCCGATGGTGGCCCTGTCCTCCCGGGGCTGGATCCGCACCAGCTGGCGCGACAACAACTCCTCGTCCATCCGGATCAGCAGCGGCCTCAGCCGGCTGGGTGAGGACGGGCAATGGCAGCGCGGAGACCAGTTCAGTACGGACGCCGGTGTGGCCTCCGAGGATCCCGATGTGATCACCCTCCGCAACGGGTCGGCAATCCTGGGCTGGACGGAGGGACAGAACAACAACCAGCGGGTGCGGTTGGCGGCATTCGCCGATCAGCGCTTCGGTGGGTCCGGTGACCCGGTGCCGCCCGGCAGGCCCGGGGATGGAGGGGGCAACCGGATCGTGGCCAGCCTGGCGAGGGATGAGCTCACCGGTACGGCTGCCGCGGATGTCTTTGTGTTCCCCACCCGCAGCCATTCGCTGCTCGGGAGTTACGACACGATCCGAAGGTATCAGCCGAACGATGCGATCAATGACCACCACGCGCGCAGGAACGTCACCGTGGATCCGATCACCGGCTCCGCGGGCACGATCGGCTCCCTCACCCAGTCGGAGCTGAACAAGGTGTGCCGCCGGCGCTTCGGCTACGGCGTGTTCGGTGCGGTGGCCTTTGAGGTGCGGGGGGAGCCCGGCACCTGGCTGGCCATCAACGATCGGCGCGATGGCTTCCAGGCCAACAGCGATCCGCTGATCCACCTGGCGGACTACCGGCTGTCCCAGGCCTCGCCGATCACGATCCTCTGAGGATCAGCTCGGCGGGGCGATCGTGTCAGCTCCGAAGTAGGGCACCAGCGCCGTCGGGAGCGCCACGGAACCATCGCCCTGCTGGCCGTTCTCCAGCAGGGCGGCCATGGTGCGGCCCACGGCGAGGCCGGAGCCGTTGAGTGTGTGCACCAGCTGGGTGCCCTTGCTGTCGGACTGTTTGAAGCGAATCGAGGAGCGGCGGGCCTGGAAGTCGCCGCACACCGAGCAGCTGGAGATCTCCCGGTAGGCGCGGGCACCCGGCAGCCACACTTCCAGGTCGAAGGTGCGGGTGGCGGAGAAGCCCAGATCCCCGGTGCAGAGCTCGATGCGGCGGTAGGGCAACTCCAGGGTTTCCAGGATCCCCTCGGCGTGGCGGGTGATCTGCTCGTGGGCCTCGGTCGATTGCTCGGGCAGGCAGAACCAGTAGAGCTCCACCTTGTTGAACTGGTGCAGGCGGATCAGGCCGCGGGTGTCGCGGCCGTAGGAGCCGGCCTCGCGGCGGAAACAGGGGGTGTAGGCGCAGTAGCGCAGGGGCAGCTGCTCGGCCGCCAGCACCTCGTCGCGGTGCAGGGAGGTGAGCGGTACCTCGGCGGTGGGGGTGAGCCAGAGGTCGTCCTCGGCGCAACGGAAGCTCTCCTCGGCGAACTTGGGCAGCTGGCCTGAACCGGTGAGGCTGGCGGAGTTCACCAGGATCGGCGGCAGCACTTCGGTGTAGCCGCGGGCGGTGTGCTGGTCGAGCATGAAGCTGATCAGGGCCCGCTCCAGGCGGGCGCCGGCCCCCATCAGGGTGATGAAGCGGCTCTGGGCGATGCGCACCGAGCGCTCCGTTTCCCAGAGGCCGAGCCGCTCGCCGATCTGCCAGTGCTCCTGCAGGTTCGCCTCCTGGCGCGGCGTGCCCCAGCGCTTCACCTCCAGGTTGTCGGCCTCGCTGGCGCCGTCCGGGGTGTGGGGCGAGGGCAGGTTGGGGAAGGCGATCAGTTCGTCGCGCAGGCGCTGTTCCAGCGCCTTTTCCTCCTCCTCCAGCACGGCCACCTGCTGCTTGATGCGGTTGCCCTCGTCGCGCAGGGTCTGCACCTCCGGCCCGGTGGGGGCGGCGCCCCCCTTGATCAGTTGCCCCACCTGCCGGCCGATCTGGTTGCCGGCCGCCTGGAGCGTGCTGCGCTGCTCCTCCAGGTTGCGCTCCTGCTGGGCGATCAGTTGCAGGCCGGCCAGATCGATGCGGAGGCCGCGGCGGGCCAGCTGGCTGGCGATCAGCTCGGGGTTGTCGCGCAGCAGGCGCTGGTCGAGCACGGGGCGGGGGCGGCTGGCACGAGCCTAAAAGCCGGCGGCGGGCCGGCTGGTTGCCGTCCGGCAGCGCGTGCATAGGGTGAAGACAGCACCGAGGTGCCGATGGGTGATCCAGGGCGGCCACAGACGAGGCGGCTGACCAGGCGACACGCGAGGCGGCCGGCCAGGGGGCAGCGGCAGGCGCGTGGGGCGGGATCGGACGGCTTTTCCCTGCCGATCGCGGTGGTGGCTGCCCTGCTGATGCTGATCGGCCTGGCGGCCCTGGGCACCCGCAGCAGCCAGGGTTTTCTGGCCATTGCCTTCCAGGGGGTGAACCGGGAGGCCCGGGACGTGGCTGAGAGCGCCATTTCCGACTTCGCGGTGACCCTCAACCGGGAGGAGAACCGCCGCCTGCTGGTGGCCGGCAACGACCAGGTGGGCCAGTGGGGCTCCAACGCGGTCCACAGCAACCTCTGCACGGGCACCTTCGTGAACTGCAAGTATGTGGCCGGCACGGCGCTGGGCACCAGTGCCAATCGCTTCATGCGCAGCGCCACCTGGCAGAACCTGGTGAGCGGCGACAGCACCCGCCAGTTCCTGGTGGAGGACGTGAGCTACCGCTACGAGGACCGCACGGCCGGATCGGAGCGCACCAACTTCAATTTCGCCACGGTGGACGCCAACATTCCCAGCCACACCGTGCGCAACGCGGCCCTGCAGGGCGGTACGCGCACCCTGCTGCGGGTCACGATCCAGGGCCGGGTGCAGCGCGATGGCCCGATGAGCCAGGCCCGGGTGACCCGGGAGTTTGAGGTGGTGCCGAAGTGCTGCAAGCGCTCCTTCGGCAAGCATTCCGGGCTGGGGGTGGGGGAATCGGATCCGGCCTGGGGTACCGACCCGGTGGCTGAATGCCCGCTGGCCATGGATGACGGCGTGGGCCGGGGCATCATCGGCAGCCTCAACGGCGGCGGGCCAAGCAGCAGCAACAACACGCTCGACATGGTGGATGAGGAGAACAACCTGGTGACGCGGGCCCTCTGCTGGGGTGGCAATCTCACCGAGGCGTCTGAGCTGGGCGGCACCCCCAATGCGGACTGCCTCAGCGGCCAGCAGGCCCTGGGCAGGGCCTCCAAGAACAAGCCCGGCGTCACCTTCGTGCCGATGCCCTTCGACCTGGTGCTGCCGCGGCCCCGCTTCGGCGACGGCAGCGGGGCGGGAGCGGATGGCGGCTGGATCGGCAGCCAGTCGGGGGTGCAGAACCCCACTTTGCTGGCGGCCGCCCATCCCACGGCCTCCTTCGGCAACTGGGTGGTGACCGACAGCGGCAAGTACTGGATGAAGACCTTCGGCACCTGGACCCTGTTCGATGCCAAGTCGGCCGTGGCTCCGGCGGCGGCCACCACGCCCTCGTTCGCCGGCTGCAGCGCCAGCCTGTTCGGTTCCTGCCGCAGCGAACCCTTCCTGGGCGCTGCCCCCTTCCCCCGCGCCGACACCCAGCCGTTCGGCCAGTGGCCGACCGCGTTCCCCCAGCCCTCGCTCACCATCACCGGCGACACCCGCATCTACCTCGACCCGGCCACCCTCACCGTGCAGCGCCAGGTGGGGACGGGCACCCCGCAGCCGATGACCAACTGCATCGTGAGCAAGGACCCGGCCGCCGCCTACGCCGTGGCCTACTGCCGCTTCCGGGAGATCGCCTCCGGCAACCAGACGCTCACGATCGACACCACCTACGCGATGGTGAACTTCCACTTCGACGACACCGGTTTCACCGGGGAGTACATGGGTGGCGGTGGCAATACCACCATCCGCCGCGTGCACTGCGCCCGCTTGGGTTACTCCCCTGCCAGCTGCAACCAGCTGGTGACCTGGAGCGAGTTCCAGCGCAAGTGCAACCCCTCGGCCGGCAGTGCCGCCGACCCCAACTGCACCACCCGCAACGACGCCTACCACTACTCCGAGCTGTTCAACGCCTACGGCCACGGCGCGGGTTCCTTCACCCTGCAGGGCAGCGCCGCCACCGTGGGGTTGAACATCTATGCCCCGAGGGCTTCCGTGGAGCTGCGGGGCGGCGGCAACGCCGACCCCAACTTCATGGGCCGGATGTGGACCAACAACATCTACATCAACGGCAACAGCAAGGTGCGCACTCCCCGGAGCAATCCCTCCTTCTGCGCCAACCACCGCTGCCCGCCGCCGGCGAAGATCCCGCTTTACGACGTGATCGCCCGGAGCTTCAGCCATGCCTCCGGTTTCTAGGCGACCACCGGCAACGGGCGGTTCTTACGGCTTCAGTCGCACGCCGGCCAGGGCCGGCTTCAGTCTCATGCCGGCCAGGGCCGGCTTCAGTCTCACCGAGGCGCTGGTGGCGGCGGTGGTGCTGGCGATCGCCCTGGTGGGCTCGAGCGGCGCCCTGCGGAGCATCGCCAATCTGCTGGAGCGCAGCAGCCAGCTCAACGCCATGCACCTGGCCATCGACAACGACATCTCCGAGATCAAGCGGCTGGCCAGCCTCTACACCGCCTGCCGGGTGGCGAGTGGCGGCATGCTGGCGGAGGGTGAAGCCTGCGGGCCGGGCATCACGCCCGACCAGGCGGCCTACTACTTCCCCACCGATCCAGGCCTGAACGAGGTCAACATCTCGGCCTTCTTTGCGGCCTGCAATGCCACCAGTGCCGGCAGCCACATCACCCAGGGCTTCATCACGGCGATCGGCCAGCTGCCTGACGTGGGTGCAGGCGTGACCCGCAGCAGCGTGGCGCGGGAGGCGCCCGCCGATCCCGCCAACCACAACGTGATCGTGCGCTACACCGCCTCCAACAGTCCGATGCAGCGCATGATCAAGGTGGCACCGGTGGTCTCGGCATGGTGCGACTGATGAAACGACCCCCCACCGGCTTCACCCTGGTGGAGCAACTGGTGATCGTGGCGGTGATCGGCATCCTCTCCGCCATCGTGGTGCCGTCGTTCCTGTTTGCGCTGCGGCGGGAGCGGGTGAACGCGCTGGCGTTCCACACCGCCGGCTGGCTGGAGGAGATCCGCTCGATCGCGGCCCGGGAGGTCACGCCCGATGCCACTGCCGGCGGCTGCGCGATCGTGATTGCCGGCAACCAGGCCAATGCCCGGGCCGGAGATGTGATCGCTGGCATCACCGGCTGCGCGGCACGGGAACCCCAGTTGCGGGTGCCGGACACCTGGGGCGGCAGCTTCCAGATCCGCCACAGCATCCCCACCGGGAGCATCAGCAATGCCCCATCCGCCGGCGACTGCAGTGCCAGCGGCATCCCTGTGGCGCTCTGCTCGGGCAGTGTGCGGCTGTTCTTCACGCCGAGGGGGATGTGGTCGTCCGATTCGGTGGCCAACCTGCGCGACGACCTGGAGATCCGCATTGCCCTGGCCGACGGCGATGGCCCCAGGCGCTGCGTGCGGCTCTCCAGCATTCTGGGTTCGATTGATATCGGCGCTGCCGGGGCCGGTGGCGTGCTGAGCGGGTGCGACGACTATGCCCGGATCTGAGCGCGGGGCAGGGGGCTTCACCCTGGTGGAGCTGCTGGTGGCGATGGTGGCCGGGGTAGTGATATTTGCCGCCGCCGGCTCGGTGCTGATCTCCCACATCCGCAGCAGCACCCAGCTGGAACTGGCCCAGCGCCAGCGCGACAACGCCGGCCGGCTCGACTATCTGGTGCAGGTGGAGGCGAGCGAGGCGGCACTGGTGGAGCAGGGCCGGGTGCTGCCGGCGGGCTGTGACGCTGCCGGTGAGGCCTCCATCGCTGCCTTCCGCGTGCCGCGGGACAGCGGCGACTATCTCGACACCGAGGGCAATGTGTCGTTCATCCACTACTACAACCACGAGGGCAGCGTGCGGCGCTGCGGGCCGCCGGTGCAGCGCAACGGCGTGCTCAACCACGCCGCAGGCCTGGGCCTGCATGACGGCGTGGCGGTGCGCGATGGCATCATCGAGCTGGTGAGCTGCCATGGCCAGAACACCAACAGCCGCCAGCTCGTGTACCGGCTGGTGTATCAGGAGGGCTACGAGCCGGCCTGCTCGATCGCCCGGGCCCGCACGGTGTTCATTCGCTGAGGACTCATTCGCTGAGAGCGGTTCGTTGGCTGGGCCGGATCAGAGCACCTGCACCACTTCGGCCACTTCAGGGATGCTCTCGCGCAGCTTGCGCTCGATACCCATCTTGAGGGTCATGGTGCTGCTGGGGCAGGAGCCGCAGGCGCCCTGCAGGCGCACCTTCACGATCGGCCCATCGATCTCCACCACCTCCACGTTGCCGCCGTCGGCCATCAGGTAGGGGCGCAGCTCGTCGAGGGTGCGCTCAACATTCTCGAGAGTGAGGGCACGGGGGTCGCTGCCGGCTTCAGTGGTGCCGGCTTGGCTGGTGCTGGTGTCGGCGCTGCTCATGGACCGCGGGCGAGGGTGAACTGATCCTAGAAACGCGGCACTAGGAGAGGTTGTAGAGGGCGAAGAAACTGGCGGGGGGATCGGGGCTGCCCGCCATTCGCCAGCGGTTCATCAGCTCGTTGAGGTTCGCCTTGTAGGTGGTGCGGTTGCGCAGCACCACCCGCACGTAGTACACGAGCCCGGGCAGCAGGCAGCAGAGCAGCAGGGCCAGGGTGATCAGGCCCTCGCGGTTTTCCGAGGGGGGGTAGGGGAAGCGGCGTCCGGAGCCGATCGCCCAGCTCAGGGCGCGGATCTCGCCTTTCTGCAGGCGCACCATGCGCCGCTCCATCTGCACGCTGCTCTCTTTTGTCACCTCGGCCTTGGCGTCGCTGAGCAGCTGGCGGGCCAGCTGGCGGCGGAAGCTGAGCATGGCGCGGGCGTCTTTGAGGGCCACCCGGGCAATCAGGGTTTCGGCCTCGTCACGCAGGGTGTAGCTGTTGCGGCCCACCACCGAGCGCTCGAACGAGGCCCGTTGCCCCTCGGCCAGGCTGCCCGCTTGACGGGCAAAATCCTGGGCGCCGGCGAACAGGAGCCGCAGTCCCTCGTCGCGATCGACGCGTCGGCGCTCCTGGAGCTGCTCCAGCTGGGGGGAATCGGTCATGGCTGTGGGGTAGACAGCACGCTTGTTCCCACTGCAGCACATTGCGTGACGGTAAAACTACGGGAGCCCTTAGCGCAGCCGCACCTCCTGGTCGCTGAACACCAGTAGGT
Organism: Bradyrhizobium ivorense; assembly: GCA_943368005.1. Classification (GTDB taxonomy): domain Bacteria; phylum Cyanobacteriota; class Cyanobacteriia; order PCC-6307; family Cyanobiaceae; genus NIES-981. The sequence goes on from CALRKN020000013.1 coordinate 45,901, forward strand.
CCCCATTGTACACCACGGCGGTAGGTGTGCCGGACACCGTGCAGATCGAGCGGTCGCAGGGCTCGGAGAGCTCGTAACTGGCGCGGTCGAAGGGGAAATGGAGGATGTCGGTTTTGGTGGCATCGCCGGCGATGGTGCCGCCGGCGGGGCGCCAGTGGTTGGTGCTGTCGCTTTCCTCGCAGAGGCCGCTGCACTGGCCGAAGCGCGCACTGGCGCCGGCCAGGCCCTGGCCGGCGAACCGGGCGTTGATCGTGCTGGTGGGAATGGCGGCTGAGCTGCTGTGGGGCTGCAGGCTGATCGTCACATCCGTCCCGTTGATGCTGGTTCGGAAGCCGCCGTCGCCGGCGCTGAGGCGATCGAGCATCACCGAGTTCAGCGGCGCCGCTGCCGGGTTGAGGCCAGTCGGGCCGTAGGGCGGACCGCAGCGCAGCAGCTGGGCGGGGCCGCGCCAGTCGTCGTCTGGGCCCTGGCGGCGTAGGCCGTAGGCGATGCGCCAGCCGTTGCCGGGGCCAACCAGCACCAGGGGGTTGACCAGCGCGGGACAGCCGGCCGGCAGGTTTTGGGCTCCGGCCGCCAGCCTCTCGGCCAGGGCGATCTCCTGCTGCAGCTGCTGGCGGGTCCGCAGCAGCTCGGCGTTGTTGTGGGCGTTGAGCAGGGCGGCATGGCTGGCTCGCTGGTGCCGCAGCAGGCTCGCGGCCCCTCCGCCCAGCAGGGCGGCCGTCACGGCGCCGATCAGCAGCAATTCCACCAGGGTGAAACCGGTGGCAGGGCTGGGGCGCGGGGCTGGGCGAACCATGGCGGACTCTCTTCAACCGGCGAAGCGGCAGCGGCTCGCCCTGGCATCGGCGCTGCCGATGCGCACCAGGGCCGAGGGCCGCTCCACACTCACGCACGTGCGCGGCTGGAAGCCGTCGAGGGAGAGCTCTAGGGTCTGGCGGTCTGGGCTGCCGCTGAGCATGCCACCGGCGGTGAAGTGAAAGCTGGTGTCGTCGCCGCTGACGCGGATGGTTGCCCCCTGCCCGTGGCGGCCCAGGTCGAGGGGGACCACGGGCGGTTCGCCGCAGCTGCCCGACCCGGCCGCCGGCCGCAGCACGCCGTCGCCCAGGCTCAGCTCGCAGGGCTGGTTGCTCCGCAGGGCGGCGTGGCGGGCCGCCTCGATCCGGGAGGCCAGGGCGGTGGCGGCCTCGCGCAGTCGCTGGCGCCGAAGCTGGCCCTGCAGCACGGGAACGGTGATGCCGGTCACGATCCCCAGCAGCACCAGGCCGATCATCAGCTCCGGCAGGGAGAAGCCGGTGGGCGGCGGTGGGCGTTCAGGGCACGGACACACCACGGGGAGGCGGGGCTAGAGATCGAAGAGCACAAAGAAGCTGGCCGGCGGATCGGGCTTGCCCTCCTGGTGCCAGCGCGCCACGAGTTTCTTGAGGTTGGCCTGGTATTGGCTGTGGGGCTTTGCCACCTGGTTCATGTAGTAGATCACCCCCGGCACCACGCAGCAGAACAGCAGCAGCACGCTGATCACCTTCTTTTTTCTCACCCCTTCCTCGTAGGGAAAGCGCCGACCCGAGCCAATCGCCCAGGCCAGGGCGCGCAGCTGTTCGGGTTGTACGCGGATCTGGCGCCGCTCCACATCGGCCGTGCTCTCCTTCAGCACGTCTTGCTTGAGATCGGAGAGCAGGCGGCGGGCCACGGCGCGGCGGAAGCGCAACATCTCCCGGGCTTGCACCAGAGGTACGCGGGCGATCAGCTCGCCGCTGGCCGTGCGCAGGGTGTAGGCGCCGCGTCCCAGCACCGACTGCTCGAAGCGGGCGTTGCGGCCGTCCTTCAGCAGCCCCTGCTGGCGGGCGTAGTCCTGGGCGCCGGCGAACACCAGCTGCTGGCCTTCCTCACGGTCGATCCGCCGTCGTTCCCGTCCTGCCCCACGGATTGACATGGAATCTCAAGGGCTTCAGCGAAAGCCCCTGCATGATGCCTCAGCTCTGAGATCCCAGGTGCCACTGCCTAGGATCGTCGCTCCGGCTGCCGCCGGCCCCTTTCCGCGGCCGCGGCGAACCCCCAGCGCATGACCGACGCCCCCGTCTCCCGTATTCGTAATTTCTGCATCATCGCCCACATCGACCACGGCAAGTCCACCCTTGCCGATCGCCTGTTGCAGGACACGGGCACGGTGGCCGCCCGCGACATGCAGGAACAGTTCCTCGACAACATGGAGCTGGAGCGGGAGCGGGGGATCACGATCAAGCTGCAGGCCGCCCGCATGAACTACCGGGCCGCCGATGGGGAGAACTATGTGCTCAACCTGATCGACACCCCCGGTCATGTGGACTTCTCCTATGAGGTGAGCCGTTCGCTGCAGGCCTGTGAGGGGGCCCTGCTGGTGGTGGACGCCAGCCAGGGGGTGGAGGCGCAGACCCTGGCCAATGTGTATCTGGCCCTGGGCAATGATCTGGAGATCATTCCCGTGCTCAACAAGATCGACCTGCCCGGGGCCGATCCCGACCGCATTAAGGAGGAGATCGAGGCGATCATCGGCTTGGATTGTTCGAAGGCGATCGCCTGCTCCGCCAAGACCGGCCTGGGGGTGCCGGAGATCCTGCAGGCGGTGGTGGACCGGGTGCCGCCGCCGCCCGATCAGGTGGGCGAGCCGCTTAAGGCGCTGATCTTCGATTCCTACTACGACCCCTACCGGGGCGTGATCGTGTACTTCCGGGTGATCAGCGGCACGATCAGCCGCAAGGACAAGGTGCTGCTGATGGCCAGCGGCAAGACCTATGAACTGGATGAAGTGGGCGTGATGGCGCCCGACCAGCGCCAGGTGGACTCGCTGCATGCCGGCGAGGTGGGCTACATGGCGGCCTCGATCAAGGCGGTGGCCGATGCCCGCGTGGGCGACACGATCACCCTGCTGGCCAACCCGGCCGCTGAGCCCCTGCCCGGCTACACCGAGGCCAAGCCGATGGTGTTCTGCGGCCTGTTCCCCACCGATGCCGACCAGTATCCGGATCTGCGGGAGGCGCTCGACAAGCTGCAGCTCAGCGATGCGGCGCTGAAATATGAGCCGGAAACCAGCAGTGCCATGGGTTTTGGCTTCCGCTGCGGCTTCCTGGGGTTGCTGCACATGGAGATCGTGCAGGAGCGGCTGGAGCGGGAATACAACCTGGATCTGATCGTTACCGCCCCTTCGGTGATCTATCAGGTGAACATGCTTGATGGCAGCACGGTGATGGTGGACAACCCGGCCACCCTGCCCGATCCGCAGAAGCGCGAATCGATCGAGGAGCCCTATGTGAAACTCGAGATCTATACACCCAATACCTTCAACGGCACCCTGATGGAGCTGTGTCAGGAGAGGCGCGGTGAATTCATCGATATGAAATACATCACCACCGATCGGGTGACCCTCCACTACGAGGTGCCCCTGGCCGAAGTGGTAACCGATTTTTTCGATCAGATGAAGAGCCGCACCAAGGGCTATGCCTCGATGGAATACCAGTTGATTGGCTACCGCAAGAATGATCTCGTGCGGCTCGATGTGCTGATCAATGCCGAGAAGGCCGACCCGCTCACCACGATCGTGCACCGCGACAAGGCCTACAACGTGGGCAAGGGGCTGGTGGAAAAACTCAAGGAACTGATTCCCCGCCAGCAGTTCAAGATTCCCATCCAGGCCTCGATCGGCAGCCGGGTGATCGCCTCCGAGAGCATCAGCGCGATCCGCAAGGACGTGCTGGCCAAGTGCTACGGCGGTGACATCAGCCGCAAGAAGAAACTGCTGCAGAAGCAGGCCAAGGGCAAGAAGCGGATGAAGGCGATGGGCCGGGTGGAGGTGCCCCAGGAGGCCTTCATGGCCGTGCTCAAGCTCAACCAGTAGGAGTGAAGCGTGCCCCTGTGGCACTGGCTTGTCAGCCGCCCCGGCTGTAGCTAGGCCGGAGGGCGTGCCCGCCCCCTTCGGCGATGACCGCCACCATCTACCTGCACTGGACGGCCACCTCCTACACCTGGGTGCGCAGTGGCCTCTATCACTCGATCATCAGTGGCGACGGCCACGTGCACCGGCTGCACAGCTATGCCGCCGACCTGCCCGCCCACACCTGGCGGCGCAATGCCAACAGCATCGCCCTCAGCTGCGCCTGCATGGGCGGCCGGCCCGATCCCTGGACCCTGCCGCCCACCCAACCCCAGCTGGACGCCCTCTGCCAGGAGGCCGCCGCCGTGGCCCGCAGCTGGGGTTGGGGAGCCGAGCGGATCACGATCCAGCGGCTGATGACCCACGCCGAGGCGGCGTCCAACCGTGACGGGCGGGTGATGCACGAGAACTACGGGCCGGTGGCCTGGGGTGGCACGGGTGAGCGCTGGGACCTGATGCAGCTGGAGAAGGGCGGAGCGGCCGACGGCGGCGAGCAGCTGCGGGAGCGGGTGCGGCGCCTGCTTCGCCCGGGCGACCGGCCGGTGGCCCCGGCGCCGCAGCCCCTGCAGTTCCGCCGCGCCGACACAATCACGGCCCGGGGCCTGCCGCTGGCCACCCAGGTGGATGAGCACGGCCGCAGCTGGGCCCTGGCCGCCGAGTTGCTGGAGCGCTACGAGCTGCCCTACCAGTGGGAGGAAAGCCGCCAGCGCATCCTGGTGGGCGCGCTCGACGTGGTGCCGCTCTACCGGGACGACGGCGTGCAGGCCTCGGTGGGCTGGCCGCTGGTGGAGCTCACCCTCTCCCAGGCCGGCGCCCCGGTGATCCTGCGGGGCATCCTGCGGCAGGGGCGGGCCTGGTGCCGGGTGCTGGAGTTTGCCGAGGAGTTCGGCATCACCGCCAGTTTCGAGCCCTTCCAGCTGCAGGAGCGCCGCGGCGGCTGAGCAGTGAGCCCGGAGGGGCGGCGGCGATCAGGGCTTCGGCAGCTGGCGGCGGAACTGCTCGAGGTTGGCCTCGGTGACCGGGTTGCGCTCCAGGATCGAGGCCTCGGTGATCCCCAGGGTGATCAGCTGGGGGACGGGATGGGAGCCGGAGGATCACCACGGCGGCCGCCAGCGCCACGCGGAGCATTGCTGGAGGCAGATGCCTCAACGCTACCGGTGCCTCTGCTGTGGCAACTCTGCGGGGGTTCCTGGAGCGAAGTGATGGTGCCCCTGGCTTTGAGTGTGTCGCTGCTGCTGGTGCTCAGCAGCCTGTCCTTGAAGGCGCTGGCGCTGCAGGGGGGCAGCCTGCAGGCGCTGCAGCAGCGCCGCCGCCTGCAGGAGGACCAGCTGATGGTGGCGGCCCAGCAGCTGGCCGGTCAGCTGCAGCGCCACCACCGCTGTCTGCTGCCGCAGGCCGATCACGCCTGGGCGTCTGCCGCCTGTGCCACGGCCGGCGAGGCGCAGGCCTTGCGAGAGGGCGTGGCGGCGGGCCAGGGCTGGCGCTTACTGCACTACCGGCCCGGGTTGTCGGCGGCGGAGGGCGGCACGCGGGGCGAGGGCGAGCTGCTGCTGCAGCTGGAGGGAGGGGGCGGGGCCGCCGCCTTTGGCCTGCAGTGGTGGCGGCCGGGGCCGGATGGGTCGCCCCAGCTGCTGGCGCTGCGCGAACGGGGCCTGCGCCAGGTGATGCCATGAACTTGGTGGAGATCCTGGTGGCGGCCTCGATGGTGGCGTTCAGCGCCAGCGCCTCGCTGCAGGTGTGGGCCGCCGGCGCCCGCTGGACCGAGCGGGCGGAGCAGCGCCAGCACCAACACCAGCAACTGGAGGGCGAGCTGCTGGCGGTGCAGGCCAGGCTGCTGCAGCTGGCGGGCACGCCGATCGCGGCCGATTGCGATGCCGCCGCCGACTGGCTCACGCTGCATCTGCCCGTGCTGGAGCGCCACGGCGACGGCGTGCTGTTGCGGCTCCGGGCAGCGGACGGCAGCGAGCGGGAGCGCTGGTACGACCCGGCGGCCTACGGACTGTGCGGTCCTGCTCCCGCGGACCCGGTCCCTGCAACGGGCTGAGGCAACGCTGAACCTGTTCGCCCCACCAGCCCATGGACCAGCCCACCGATCACCAGTCCACCTATCACAAGGCAACCGGCGGCAGCGCTGGCCTCAGCCTGCCGGAGCTGCTGGTGGCGGTGGCGCTGCTGGGGATCCTGGCGGCGCTGGCCCTGCCCAGCGGCCACGGGGTGCTGGCCCGGATGCGGGTGGAGGCGGCCAGCCGCGGGGTGTTTCTGGCGATTGAGCGGGAGCGGGATCAGGCGCTGCGGCAGGGCCGCGCCCGGCAGCTGCCGGTGGCGGGGGTGGACGGACTGGCGGAGCGGCTGGCGGCCGAGCACGGCGGCGTGGAGCTGCACCACAACCTGCCCGCCCTGCTGCGCTTCAGCGCCAACGGGCTGCTGATCGATGGCGGCACGGTGGTGGTGGCGGGAGCCGGCACGCCGCTGCGCCGCTGTGTGGTGTGGTCGCTGCCGCTGGGGGTGCTGCGGATGGGGCAGTACCGCACCGACCCGGCCGCCGCGCTCAGCAGCGCCCACTGCCTGCCCGACCCCACCCTCTGAAGCCGATGTTCGTTTCTTTGCCCCGGGCCGCCCGCCGGCCCCGGTCCCGCCGCCGAGCTCCCCGGGGAGCCGCCTTCAGCCTGCCGGAACTGCTGGTGTGCGTGCTGCTCGCCGGGGTGGTGAGCGCGGCGATGGTGCAGGCGCTGCTGCTGGAGATCCAGGCCTCGCAGCGGCTGGGTCGGCTGCTGCGGGAGCGGCAGCTGGGCCAGCGGGCCCTGGAGCTGCTGCGGGGGGAACTGCAGCAGGCCGGCTGGGCAGCCGGGGGGCAGCGGGTTCCGGCGGCGGCAGCCTGCCCGCTGGCGGGCCGGCAGGTGGTGCTGCAGCTGGGCACGGCCAGCGGCGTGGTGACCTATTCGCTCGGGCCGGCGCCGGATGCGATCTGGCGGGGGCGGGTGTTGATGCGCTGCGGCCCGGCCTATGGCCTCGATGGCGCCCTGGCGGCCGCCCAGCCACAGCACCGGGTGCTGCTCGACGCGATGGCCGCCGATGGCCTGGGGGCGGAGCCGCGGGGGCCGGCGGGGATGCTGGAGCTGCGGCTGCGGCGGGAGCTGGCACCGGGGCAGCCGCTCCAGCAGCAGCTTTTGCTGCTGGCCCCCTTCGGCGATTGAGCTCTGCGTTTTCTCGCCAACGCAGCTTTACCTGGAATCAGAGCAATGGGCGTCCCTGTGTCGCCCCTGCGGCAGCAGTTCCGCACCACCCTGCAGCGTGCCCAGGTGCTGGTTCCCCAGCTGGAACGGCTCCAGTGCTTCGCCCGGCCCGCGCTACCTGATCACCTTCCAGGCGCGGGATGGGGTGGTGTTCGATGCCGCCGCCAGGCAGACCCTGGCGCTGGTGGCCCATGCCTCGGCGCGGCTGCGGGATGTGGAAACGGGCAACCACCTGGAGCGGGTGCACCGGATCACGCGGCTGATCGCCGAGGCGGTGGCGGATGGGTTCGACGCGGTGACCAGCACCCGGCCCTACCGCCGCCGCGTGAGCGTGGCGGCGTTCCAGGACCTGCTCGCGGCTGGCGTGGAAGGCTGAAATCCTGCTGATCCCGCTGCAGCATCCTTCTTCAATACTGCGTATTCCTGAATACGCTTGAGGCTCTTCGGAGTGGGCTTGGCCCGGCTGTGCGGCACCCCGATCTGCTGGTGCTGTTCCTGCTCCAGCCCCCCCATGGCTCGGCGCTGCCGCCCCCGGCCACCTGGCTGGAGCTGCATGGCGCGGAAGTGGCCCTGCTGGTGCTGCTGGCGGGGGTGAGTCTGGGCACCTGGCGGCTGGCGCGCCGGCGGGCCCGGTCCCTGGCCCAGCTGCAGCTGCTGGCGGAGAACATCGCCGATCTGGTGTTTCGCACCGCCGGCGACGGCACGATCGGCTGGATCGCCTGCTCGAAACTCTCCAGCCATGGGTTGGTGCCGCAGGAGTTGCTGGGGCACCCGTTGCAGGAGCTGTTTGTGAGTGAGGATCGCCCCCGGCTGCAGCGCCGGCTGGCGGAGGCAGCGGCCGAGGTGGGCGAGCAGAGTGAGCAGAGCGTCCAGAGCGAGCAGGGCGCGATCGAGCTGCGCCTGCTCTGTCCCGGTGGCCCGGCCCGCTGGCTGGCGCTCTCGATCAGGCCGCTGCGGGACCGGCGCGGCCGGCTGTTGGGCTTCACGGGGAACGGCCGCGACATCCACGCGGAACTGCAGGCCCGCGAGGCCCGGGCCGCCTCTGAGCGGCGCTTTGATCTGATGATGGCCAATGCGGCCATCGGCATGGCCCTGATGGCGCCCGACGGCCGCTTCCTGCGGGTGAACGGGGCCCTGTGCCGCATCTTCGCCCGCAGCCGGGAGGAGTTGCTGCAGTGCACCTGGCAGCAGGTGACCCATCCCCAGGACGGGGAGATCGACCAGAACCTGGTGCAGCAGATCAGGGATGGGGAGATCAACAATTACCACCTGCGCAAGCGCTATCTGCGCCCTGATGGCGGGGTGATCTGGGGGGATCTGGCGGTCACCGCCATTCGCCACGGTGACGGCAGTCTGGCCACGCTGATCGCCCAGATCACCGACATCACCTCCCAGATCGAGGCCCAGCAGGCCCTGGCGGCGCGCGAGGAGCGCTTCCGCCTGCTGGCCGAGAACGCCTCCGACGTGGTGCTCCAGACGGACCCCGGCCACTGCATCAGCTGGGCCTCCCCCAGCGCGGTGGAGCTGTTCGCCACGCCGATGGCGAGCCTGCTGGGCAGCTCGCTGCGGCAATGGATTCACCCCGACGACCGGTCCGCCCTGGAGCTGGCCTACGGCCAGGAGGAACTGGGGCAAGTCAGCGGCGGCCACCGCCAGGCCCAGCTGGTGCGCCTGCAGCCGCGGGGGGATCGGCCCTGCTGGGTGTCGCTGCGGATCCAGCTGCTGCGGGATCCTGGCGGTGCCCGCCAGGGGGAGGTGGTGGCCCTGCGCGAGGTGAGCGACCAGGTGCTCCTGCGCCAGAAACTGGAGCAGGAGCACCGCACCCTGCAGGCCACGCTCGATTCCCTGCTGGATCCCCACCTCACCCTGGAGCCGGTGCGCAACGACGGGGGCCGGGTGGTGGACTTCACCGTGGCCAGCGGCAACCCGGCGGCCTTTGCCTACATCCGCATCGAGGCGGGCCGGCTGATCGGCAGCCGCCTGGGCGCGGTGCTGCCGGGCCTGCTGGAAACGGGGCTGATGGCGCGCTACTGCCAGGCGATGGAAACGGGGGAGCCGCTGGTGCTCACGGGCTTCTCTTACCCGAACCACGAAACCCGCGGCGGCGACCACTACTACGACGTGAGCGCCGCCCGGGCGGGCGAGCTGCTCACACTCACCTGGCGGGATGTGACCGAGCGAGTGCGGGAGAGCGCGCGGGTGCGGGAGTCGGAGGAGCGCTACCGGTTGCTGGCGGAGAACTCCAGCGACCTGGTGGTGCGGTTCAAGGAGAGTCGGATCCTCTGGATGTCGAGCAGCGCCAGCCGCATCCTCGGCACGCGGGCCGAGCACTGGATCGGCGAGGGGGTGCAGGGGATCCTGCATCCGGACGACCTGGCCATCTATGTGGAGGCGGTGGGCGCCATGGCGGGGGGCGGCATCGTGCGGCGGCGCGTGCGCTTGCTCTGCGGCGATGGCGAGTACCACTGGTTCAGTTCCGATGGCCAGGTGTTCATCGATGCCGAGGGCCGACCCGATGGGTTCTGTGCGGCCCTGCGCAATGTGGACGACGAAGTGGCGGCCGAGGCCACCCTCGACCGGCTGGCTCGCTACGACCAGCTCACCGGCCTGTGCAACCGCAGTGAGGGGCTCACCCGGCTGGAGGCCCTCCTCGAGCGGGACGATCCCCGCGGCGGCCGGGTGGGGGTGCTGTTTGTGGATGTGGACCGGTTCAAGGAGGTGAACGACAGCTGCGGCCATGCGGCCGGCGACCGGCTGCTGCAGACCCTGGCCGAGCGGCTGCAGGCCACCACGCGGGAGGGCGACCTGGTGGCGCGGCTTGGCGGCGACGAACTGCTGGTGGCGCTGCCGGGCATGGATGCACTGGAGCAGGCGGTGGCCATCGCCGAAACGATCCGCCAGGCCGCCGGCGAGGTGGTGATCAGCCACGGCCAGCAGATCGGGGCCACCCTCAGCATCGGCGTGGCCCTGGCCCGGCCGGGCGAGAGCGTGGACGGGCTGATCGCCCGGGCCGACCAGGCCATGTATCGGGCCAAGCAGGGCGGCCGCAACCAGGTGATTCCGATTCAGGATCCGCCGGGTTGAGGGCAGTGCGGTGACAGCCGGCTCAGGTTTATCCAGCTGGCGGATCAGCTTCTGGGCGATCGCTGCTGCCGCAGGTAGGTAGCACCGCATTGCGTGTGCGTCGCTCGGTTGATCACCTCTCCGATCGGGTGTGCCGAAGTGCGCTGGCTGCTGGGTGATCCTGGGGATTTCCTTGCCAAGATCCTCTCACCCAAGAGCGATCTTGATGTGGATCGGTGCTTTCGACCAGAGCCTTTGTAGATGGTGAGCGGTCGCTAGGGCTCGAAGCCCACTGGCCAAAGCTGCATTGCCCGAGTAAGGCTTTCGGGTGGACGAAGCATCAACACAGCAAGCGAATGAAGTGCACCGAGGTTTGAATGGGTGAGGATTCAGTTGAGCAGGAAGGGAGAGCCAGCTGAGACCGTAAGCGTGCGGGGTAATGTGTTGCTGCTATTGGGGATGGCAAAGCTAAAGGACATCGTGGCCGAAGCACAATCAGTGCTGACAGTCGGAGTAAAGCCGGCAGATGAATTGCTAAGGTTATCCATTACAACTACGTTGGTAACATCGGCACCTGTTCCCAAGGCCCCTGTTGCGGTGATGGGGGGCCTGTACGTAGGAGTTGCGTACCGCTCCGTGTGTACGAGACAACCCTATAGGTTACAGTGCCGTTGGCATTGGTGATGGGAATCAAGAGAAAGAGCGTGGTTCCGCTGGTAGTTGTGCATGGATTGGCTGATGCAGGCGTGCAGGGTGTAGCCGGAAGGGTGGCCGTGGTGCTGGGACTGCCGCTCACTTGCACAAGACAGGCTTCGCTGATCTCCGTTTTGATAAATCTTTTGATAGCTCCAAAGTCTTGTTCGGTTTGTCCGATCCAGACTGCGCTGTTGGTCGTTCGGATGTAGTTGATGAGAACGTTGATGGCAAGGCCAAGGGAGATAGATCCAACGACCAAACCGATCAACAGCTCTGTCAATGTGAATCCTTTGCTTCTTGAATGGGAGGCTCTGCAGCGGCTAGATGGAGCTCCACGAGGTGCAAGACGAACTGACATTGGATGTGGTGTCATTGCGGCCTAAGCGGAGTAATCCTGTAATGGCGCCGACCCTCACGCATCGGAGGGCCGTGAGGTTGGAAAGGCTCAGATTAATCTCAATGTTGGTGGCGGAGTTGATGGCATTGCGAGGAGTGAATGACCATGATGCTTGAGTGGCGCCCACGCTAAAACTAGAATTGCTGATTCCGGGGAGGCGAAGGGTTGGAGAACTGGAGCAGGTCGTCGGTAATACGCTGGCGATCTGCCCTCCAGTGGCAATGGTGCCTGTTGAGATGGTGACAGTGCATGACTGCCCAAGGGTGTCGGGCTTGGTGGCGATTTCTCCAAGCCACCCTCTCAGCAATAGGGCTGCTTCGTTCAGTCGATCGCGATTATACGCACGGCCAGTTTCGGGTATAACTATACTCAGGACTATTGTGCTGATGGCAACGGTAATCATCAGTTCTGGCAAGGAGAATCCCATCGAATCAACGCCAAAGTTTGGTTTGATTTTATGGATAGACGGATTGCCCCTGCCGCCCCGTTGCTTGAAAGACCGAAGGATCATGAGCAGAAATTAGCCATCCTCGGCCTCACGTAGAGAGTGCGAACAACATCGCTACTGCTGTTGGTGAACTGAACCCTTAGGGTCTTGTAATTCAAGATAGTGGAAGTAAGCCTGGTTGCTGGTGTTGGCTGGGATAAGTTGTCAATTGCGGTTTTGAAGGGTGTCATGAATGTGGTGTTGTTAGCGGAGGAGCAGAGTTGGTCGACGGCTACGGGTTCATTGAGAGTTGTGGTGGAGGCTAGGTCTAGCTGGGGAAAGTAATAGCGATCATCGTTTGGGTTATTGGTGAAGCATGGTTGCGTTGGGCCAAAGGTTGTCGGAGGCGTTGCCACGCAAGTGCCACTGCAACAGGTGAATTCTCTTGCAAGTTGGTCGATCCGAGCTTTGTTGGCTTCGATGGCGGCTTGCTGTGCATTGACGGAGATCGTATCCCTCTTGCCCCTAAGGCCCACAAGAAAGATCGACGTGGATGCCGCCAGTGCAATGCCGACGATGACTACAGTGACCAAAGACTCCACGATTGTGAAACCGGATTCCCTCCGATCAATGGTGGATGCCTGCAAGCGTTGGACCATGTCAGAGGCTGCCGTTCACGCGGGTTCCTGTGGCTGTGGTGGCTGCCCAATCGGTTCCAGTCGCGCCCACGAAGCCCGTGGTGTTGAGACTGATATTGGAGGTAATTCCCAGGGCCGCTAGATTCAATGTTGAAGAGGGAGGGGTAAGAAAATAGTTTCTTCCGCAGGCAATCAAATTACGGGACCAGACTCTGCCATTGAAATTGTAGGTAGTTGGAACTGTCCCGCCTCCATCGCAACCGTCTGCAATCAGATAAACTGACCCGTAGGGCATGTAAAAGAAGGCGCCAGTTATTTTCCCGGGCGAGGTGCTGGTTGAACCAATGCGCACCCATTGCATGGTAGGGCTTGCGGTGTTGTTGTTTGGAGGTGTATCACGGCCAAAAATATTAAGTAGATCGTTTTCGCCAACAGCCGCATAAACTGTTTCTGGGATACGTGTATTGCAATCGTTGGTTGGCGTGACGGCGGTGCCGGTGGGATTGGGGGGATTGATCAATGGGTTGGAGATTGGACAATTGACGTGTAACAGCTCAGCACCAGCTGCCATGTTGATCAATGGCGAGGCGAGTGATGTGCCTCTGGTGTCAGAACTGGAGTTGTAGTAGAAGTTCATATTGCCGCCACTAGTGTCGACAATGAAGCGGCCACCACTGGCCATTTGCAGCAATGGACCTAGGCAGTGGAATCCTCCAGCGAACTGCGCGGTATTGGGGAATGTGGTGCTGTATTCGCACCAGTTGTCGATGGAGACGTCACCGCCGGAGGAGTTGGTGATCTCAACGTCGTCGATGGCGACGGACTGCACCGTGGAGTAGTTCGAGTTTGCCCTGAACCGGATCGTGGTGTAGCCAGTCTGGGCTGCGAGGGGTAAGGGAACGCGGCAGGTTCTACTGATACCGGTACCCGAGCATGTGGCACCGGTTCCAGTGACCCCGCCGCCTGCGGTCGTCGTCATCAACTGGGTCCAGCCCGTGTCGGTGGTGATGGCAGCGTTGGTGGTGCTGAAACTAACCTCAAGCGTGGCAGCGGTCCCGGAGAGGCCAGTCACGGTCTGCGTGAAGCTGAGATGGGGGGATTGCAGAGCATGAAGATTCACGACCCTTGCGATTGCGGCTCTGTTGGTGACCGTCGACCAGGCTGATGAACCAGTTAAAAATCTGAGGGTGGCCACTCCCGATTGCACCAGTACATTCCCTGCGCTGACACCCGCACCGCCACTGGTCTCACGTTCTGCCCAGCTGCTAGGCCAACGGTTTGCATCGCTGCCACTTGCTACGTTACTGAAGGAGGCGATAGCGAAATCGTCTCGAATCCTGACAGTAGGGTTCACGGTGGTGCCCTGCGGCAAGGAAACCGGCACCCATGAAGTGTTTGTACAGACATTGCCGGATAAGAAGCTGGCATCGCAGAACTCCACCCGTGGAGGGGTGGTGTCGTTGCGGGTGCGAAGACGAAACCTGGTGCCTGTTCCCGTTGAGGTGAATGTTGGCCCAAACGTTCCGCCGCTGGCAAAATTCACGGCTGGCCGCCCACCAGGCGTCCAGCTGTAGGCAAAGCGTGAGCTTACCGCCGGCAAGCCTCCATTAATGAACAAAGGAACGATCGGTATCCCTGATGCGGAAGTGCCCGCCCTGTCGCTAGCCGTGCCGGTGCTGCTGGAAGAGTTAATGGTGCTGAAAAGGCTGTTATCGTTTAAGTTATTGGAGGAAGTGGCGCCGGTGACGTACAGATCGCTAGTGGTGGAGCATGGTCCAGGGATCACTCGGCAGCCGTTGTTGCTGTCAGCACTTGCGGCATTGCGCTCAAACCTATAGCTGGGATCGGTGACGACCCCCAAGATGCTTGCAATATTGACTTCACTATTCGTGGATGGGTTGATTGTTCTGTAGATATCGTTGTCAAAATAGCTCCAGAACTTGCCACCATTGATGCCCACGATCATGCCGAAGTCAACACCGCAAAAACGGCTGTCTGAGCCCAGCGAGCCTGAGCCGGAGAAGCCAGAGCCCCCAGTGTTGTTTGAGCCCAGTGAGCCACCACAGCACTTCGGCATCACCTGATACTCCTTGGTTACTGTCGCCGTGCCAACCAGCACACCATTGCGATACACCTGGCTCTCGACTTCTACAGCGATCAAGCCTGTGTTGATCCCAGGCTTGATGGTGCCGGAGCCATCAGGATCATCAAGGTTGATTAGATTGCGGAAATTTCCAGTGAATGTGCCAGCTGATGTGGTGGGTGTGGAGCTCGTGGTATTGAATGTTCGAGAAATCGTGCGGCGATCCGAGCTGCCGGGTGCTCCGGTTGAATATCGCACCGCCTTCAGGCGGAATCGTCGGTCTCCCGTGGCTGTCTGCGTGATGTTGTCGATATTGCGGAAATTCCCGTCAACGAGGTTGCGTGCCTCTGCCGATGGGTTGCCGTTGTTGGCTCCTGGTCTGGTGTTGTTGGATGACAGGCAGGGACTGGTCTGATTGGTGGCTGTCCATGTGCTCGGAGCCGCATCACCAGCAACGAGGAGGCGTCTGTTTTCCGGTTCATTCCAAACGCCGATGATGAGGTCGGCTCCGGCTTCGGCGATAGCCTGTGCACTGTTGGCTTCACTGCCAGACAACGCCGCCTGCTTGCCGCCCTGCAGAAGCCACACAGCACCGGTGGCTGACACGATTAGGCCAAGAGCAACCAACAAGCCGACTTGCAATGAGCCCTCCTCCTCCTTGCGGAGTGACGGGATCAAGGCCCTGCGGGAAGGGAGTCGAGCTCTTACGGCTGACCGCGGAAAAGCTCGCAACCTTCGAGCGACTGACCGGAGGTCTTGGTCCATGGGGATATCGACTCGATCCAGGAAACTCATCTTATCCACTCCTGGCGCCTAGCTTGAACAGCTCATGTCGGTGGTGTCAGCACAGACCAGACGCCCTCGAAGGTAGCGCCGAGCGTTATATGTTGATCACTGTGTCTAAAGTGCGCCACTGAGTACTTTGTATTTGGTAACGCTACTGCTGCAGGCGACCTGGATGAGGAGAGAGAGCTGCAGAGAATCCATCCCCCGCCTTTGTCCAGAGTCCTCAAGGCTCACGCCTGCTGCATTGAACCGCCCTAGCTGCTGAACGTCTTTCCCCAAATCATAGGAACTTAGCTGGGCGAGTGCACGGGCATCACCTTCAGCGGCAGGCCGACCTCCAGGCCATCCCGCATCCTTTGCCAGAGCAGGCAGGCCTTGCCGCGCAACTGCGGCCACCACAAGATTGGTGCACAGCTACGGTGCTGCGTCTCAGTTGAGCTGGGGCTTCTCTTGCTCGAGTTCCGTGGCGCAGCCGCCCTGGCGGCTTGGTAGGCAGCAGAATTGGCAGGCGTCCGTCGCTGACGCGCGCTCCTCGCCTGCTCGCTCGCCGATGGCCAGCCCTCCCCCCAGCGCAACGCCCGCGGCGCGGGTGCTGGTGGTGGACGACGACCCGGAGCTGCGCGAGTTTCTGCTGGGCGAGCTGGCCGCCGAGGGCTACAGCGGCGAGGCGGCGGCCAGCGGCCAGGCGGCGCTGCTGGCGCTGCGGCAGCAGGAGTGGGATCTGGTGCTGCTCGACTGGGGCCTGCCCGACTTCAGCGGTGTGGAGGTATGCGAGCGGCTGCGGGCCGGCGGCAGCACCACGCCGGTGCTGATGCTCACCGCCCACGACGACGTGCCCGAGCGGGTGCGGGCCCTCGATGCCGGCGCCGACGACTACCTCACCAAGCCGTTTTCGATCGCCGAGCTGCTGGCGCGGGTGCGGGCCCAGCTGCGGCGCGGCAGCCGCAATGGCAGCGAGGCGAGCAGCTTCAGCCTGGCGGATCTGAGCGTGGATCTGCTGCGCCGGGAAGTGAAGCGCGATGGGGTGGTGCTGGAGCTGTCGCAGCGGGAGTTCGACCTGCTCGCCTTCCTGATCCGCGAGCCGGAGCGGGTGCACAGCCGCCAGGCAATCCTCGAGGCGGTGTGGGGCGCCCCGTTCATCGGCGACCCCAACCTGCTGGATGTGTATGTGGGCTACCTGCGGCGCAAGATCGAGCGCTCCGGCCTGCCCCAGCTGATCCACACGGTGCGCGGCGTGGGCTTCACCCTGCGGGTGGGGGCGGTGAAGGACTGATCGATTGGGCGAAGGCTGGGCTGGCTGGAGAATCCGTGCTGGCTGGAGAATCCGTGCTGGCAGGGGAATCCGTGCTGGCTGGAAAATCCGTGGGCTTGATCTCTGTTGTGGAGAGATCTCTCTGGCGGCCAGGCGCAAGGCAACCTTTGCCGTGCTCGCTCTGTTCAAGAATGGGGCCACCAACCTGGCGGAGTGGGTGTCTCACTACGCGGCCAAGGGCGCTGCCAGGTAGGGCCTATTTCACCAGGTTTGATCGCAGTGACGTTGTTGACGAGGAGCTGGCCCGGATTGCCCGCCGGACCTCAGCCACGTCCTCAGCCCACCCAGATCTCCTCCAGATTGAGGCAGAGGCCGGGAAACTCGGCGCCGCCCTCCAGCGTGGCGGCCTGCTCCAGGCGCCGGGGCTCTACGCCGCTGGAACCCCAAACCTCCACAGCCCGTTCGTGGGGCAGCAGCAGCCAGCCCAGGCGGGCGCCGTTGGCCTGGTAGGCGGCCATCTTGCGGCGCAGGGCGTTCACCCCGCGGCGGCCCTGGTCGCTGGGGCTGGCCAGCTCCACCACCAGATCAGGGCAGAGGGGGGCAAAGCCGCCGCGCTCTTCCGTGCTGAGGGCCTGCCAGCGCTCCAGGCGCAGCAGCGAGGCGTCGGGGCTGAACACCGATCCGTCGGGCAGGCGGAAGCCAGCGGAGCTCTCGAACACCTTCCAGCCTCCTTGTTGGTCGGCCCAAAGCAGCAGTCGCATCACCAGCCGCGAGTTCCGGCCGCTGGTTTCGCTGTCGGTGGGCGTCATGGTGATCAGGTGGCCGTCGGCATCCAGCTCCAGCACCGCCTCCCGGTTTTCGGCGCACACCCGCTCGAACTGCTCCGGTGTGAGCCGCAGATCCGGGGGCAACCGCAATGGCGCCAGGGCGTCGAACGGGTTGGCCGGGGCAGGGGCCGGTGGCGTGGGTGTGCTGGTCATGGATTCAGGCCAGCGGATGGATTACAGCGTAGTCAGGGCGGCAGGTTGTGCAGGCGGCTGGAGCGGGGCAGGCTCTTTGGCGGTTTGGAGGGGCTACAACTACGACACTCTTCCAGCGCAGTGCCAGCGGCCAGCGGCTTGGCACTGCGATACCAGGTGTGCGAGCGGGTGCGGGCCCAGCTGCGCCGCAAGATCGCGCGCACCGGACTCCCCTAGCTGATCCACATCGTGCGCGGCGTGAGATCCACCCAGGGATGGGGAGAACCGGCTCTATCGCTTTGAAGCAGTGGAGCTCAAAGCGGTGAATCACCGCCTTGACGGGGTGCTCTGGCCGCGCCAAAGCGGTGCAGGCACACCTCAGCATCCGGTGGTGAAGCTGGAGTTGCAGATGCACAGCAAGCCCGGGTTCAAGCACCGGCTTGGAGCTCAGACCCTCCGCCTTTTGCAGCTGCATCCGCAGGTGCAGTTCCTGGAGATCGTGGTGGTGGTGCCGCACCGACGCCTCAACCTCAGCCCAGGCCCGCTACCGCGGGAGTTGCAGCAGCTTCTCGATGAGGTGATCTGGCTGAGCCTGGAGGAGCTGGCGGACGCCCTGCTCGACTTCTGCGGCGCCGCAGACCTGGACGCCTGGCTGGCAAAGCACGCCGGCTGACCCTGCAGGCTGCTGATTCGGCCGATACTGAGCAGATCGGTATGGCGTTATGAGCCTCGCCCTCACCAAACCCCAGCTCGACGCCATCGCCGACGCCTGCCGGCGGCACCAGGTGCGGCGCATGCACCTGTTCGGCTCGGCCTTGCGTGACGACTTCGATCCCAGCCGGAGTGACCTGGATCTGCTGGTGGAGTTCCAGCCGATCGAACCGGGCGCCCTGGTACAGGCCTACTTCGGCCTGGAGCAGCAACTGGCAGCGATTACAGGCAAACCTGTGGATCTGGTGATGGCCGATGCTGTGCGCAACCCCTACGTGCGCCGCGACATCGAGGCCTCGAAGCAGTTGATCTATGACGCGTGATCCTCGGGCCTTCCTGAGCGATGTGATTGAGGCTGGGCATGCCATCCAGCAGGCCATCGCTGGTATCAGCTTTGACGACTACTGCAACAGCCGTTTGATTCGTTCATCCGTTGAGAGGGAGTGCATCATCGTTGGAGAAGTGCTGACGCGGCTCTCTCAGCGCGATCAGGAGCTGTTCACTCAGATCGAGCGGGCTCCCCAGATCATCAGCTTTCGCAATAAACTCACTCATGAGTACAGCAAGATCAACAACCAGCTGGTCTGGGGCGTGATTCAAATCAATCTGCCAGCTCTACTCGATCAGTGCGCCCAGCTGCTCAGTGATCTCGAAGAAGGCAGACGCTGAACCCTCTGGCACCCCCAAGCTGCGCGGTCCAGGTGCTGATTGAGGCAGGCCAAGCCGAGGGGCGCCGAGCCGGAGCTGCCTCGATGACCCTGCCCGCTGGCTGAACGCCTCACCCGAGCGGCGGCAGGCGCAGCTGGAAGTCGGCGCCGCCGCCGGGGCGGTCGGTGACCCGGGCCGTGCCGCCCATGGCCTGCATCAGCAGCCGCACCAGCGCCAGGCCGAGGCCGCTGCCGCGATGGCCCGGCGCCAGGGCGGCGGCGCTGCCGCGCACGAACCGCTCGAAGATCTGGCTGCGCTCCACCATCTGCACGCCGGGCCCCCGGTCGCGCACGTGCCACACCACGGTGGACTCTCCATGGCTCACGGCCAGCTCAACCGGCCCGCTGGTGTAGGCCAGGGCGTTGTCCACCAGGGCGGAGAGGCACTGCAGCAGCCGTTCCCGGTCGCCCGCCACGGGCGCCGGCGGGGCCGACTCGGCGGCGGGGGCGAGCTGCAGCCGGGTGGGGGCCAGGGGGCGCAGGCGGTCGTAGGCCTCCAGCACCAGTGCTTCCGGGTCGAGGGGCTGGCGCAGCAGCTCCAGCCGACCGCCGTCCTGGCGGGAGAGGTCGAGCAGGGCACCCACCAGCTGGCCCATGTGTTCGGCTTCCCGGGCGATGGCGGTTACCGCCTGGCGCTGGGCCGGGGGCAACGGCTGGCGCAGCAGGCTCTGGGCCTGGCCGGAGATCAGGGTGATCGGGGTGCGCAGTTCGTGGGCGGCGCCATCGCTGAAGCTGCGCTCCCGTTCCCAGGCCGCCGCCAGCCGCTGCTGCAGCGCTCCGAAGGCGGCCACGATGGGCTGCAGTTCGGCGGGCTGCTCAGTCGGGGGCAGCAGCGGCGCCTGCACCCGCAGGGGGGTGGTGATCGCCTGCAGCCGCTGGCAGAGGGCGTCGATCGGTGCCACCAGGCCGCGGCGCAGCACCGGCCGCAGCAGGGCGGAGGTGAACAGGCTGGCCAGCCCGGCCGCCGCCAGCAGCAGCAGTAGCAGCTGCCGCTGGCGCTGTAGCGATGCGGACACGTTCTGGCGCACCACCAGGGTGTGGGCATGGCCGTTGGCCAGCCGCAGCGTCGTGCTGCTCTGCAGCCAGCGCTCGTTGCCGCTGCCGATCAGCTGCATGGCCTGCGGCGGCTGGCGGGGCTCCAGCCAGGCCACCAACCCGAGGGGCCGGTAGCGCAGCAGCTCAGCTTCCGCCTCGGTGGGGCTGACGCTGGCCAGGCTGTCGGCCAAGGTCTGCACCAGCTGACCGTGGGCCTGGCGCCGCTCCAGTTCCATCAGGGCCGCCCCCACGGCCAGCAGCAGGCCATAGCCGGCCAGCACGGCGATCAGGGTGCTGCTCTGCAGCCATACCCGCAGCGATCGCAGGCGCAGAAGGGGCATGGAGCGCTGGTCCAGGAATGTCTAAGAAACCTCTTATCGCCGCCTCAGCATGGGCTGGGTTGGCGAATGGGGGGCTGATCGTCACAATATGGGGGTGTTCGGCTTAGTAGCCATGAATTCAACCCTCAAAACCCGCGTCCAGCTTGAGCTGCTCAAGAAACTGCGCGATAAGAAAAATCCCCTGCAGAAAGGCTTCACCCTGGTGGAGCTGATGATCGTGGTGGCCGTGATCGGTATTCTTTCGGCTGTGGCGCTGCCGCAGTATCTTCAGGCCCGTAACGCTGCGGCAGCTGGTGCGGCGATTGGAGAGGCAATTGGCCTTGGCAAAGAATGTGCAACTGCTGTAGTTAGTGGAATTGGTGCTCCAGCAAACTGTAGCGCTGGTGCCACTTTTGTGCGTTCATGGGGAGGAACCGTTTCCGGTCTCCGTTGTCTTAACGTAACTTCTGGATCCGGTTCCCAGGCAACTGTTACAGTCTCGTCTACTGGTGGCTTGAGCTGTTCTATCTGATTAACTTCTGCTTCGTTTAATTTTCACTTTAAAGCGCTAGGCATGGCCTTAGCGCTTTTTTTATGAGTAGCATGAGTATCGTTGATTTCAGTCAATTAATTGCACAGTCGGATGCCGAGCCGGCTTATGGTGAAACTCTTGATTCGCCGTCGCTTGCTTTTTTGTGCAAAGTCAAGAAGGCTATGGCCCAAGGTGGCTATCCATTTCAATCTAAAGAAAGCTTTTTGAGTAGCTCAGAAGTTGAGAGCTATCTTTTAAATACAAACCAGCTTATTGCTAAAGATCTATTTTGCACGGCTGAAGTATTCCTGCTCGGAATATTAAATTTTGAGCCTTCATCAGAGCAGGCAGCTTTAATGCTTGCTAGCCTTAACGAGAAAAATATTGCATTTGACAAGACAGTAGAATATGCTCGCATGTTGATGCCCAGGGCTTTAGATAATAATGAAATAGCCTACCAGCATGCCTTTGCTCTTCATAAGCTAGATCGCCATGATGAAGCAATTGAAGCTATATTGCCATTGGTAATTTGCGCCAGCTCTCCTAGAGTGATGCGGCTTTACGGCCTGGTATTAAAATCACTGGGGCAACTTGTTGAGGCTATTTCAGTTCTTGAGGAGGTCATTAACGAATCGCCTCGCGATATCTATAGTATTCGGGCCCTTTCAGAGATTTACTCTGAGATTGGCATGTATCAAAAAAGCATGGAAGTTCTAGGCTTGATTCCATCTGAAATCAAAGAGGATGGCTACAAGCTTGGAATGGTTCTTGCGTATCGCTCAATGGGAGAATTAGATCTTGCTATACAGCTAAATGCTGAGATCATCAACGAAACTCCTGACTTTCCTAACGCACTTTGGACACAGTGTTTTAATTATTCAATTGCTAGTTCACAGTATGCAAGCGATCTGCTAGCAACTAGCCAAAGTTTTTGGTCGCTCAAGCGAGGAGAGCAAACTCAGGCCCGTTGTATGCAATTTAATCTTAGTTCTAGAAAGGGCAGAAAGCTACGAATAGCATTCTTGAGTTCAGATATTGGTGATCATGTAGTCTCACGATTCCTCGCCCCGATCCTCCATAACTATGATAGAGATAGATATCATATTTCTCTTCTGAGTACCCATCGTCGATTTGAAGATATGGCCAGCCAGTTAGCTGATTGCGCTGACAGCGTCATCTCTCTGAATGAGCTCAGTCCAAATGATGTATTTGAATGCATTTCGTCTGTGCAAGCTGATGTTATTATAGACACCAATGGTTTTACGCGAAATGGTGGCATTGGTTTGCTGATTACGCGTTTTGCACCAGTGCAGTGCCACTATATTGGCTATCATGCAACAACTGGATTGGATACGATTGATTATTTTCTTGGCGACTCTGTTACTGTGCCGGCGGAATTTCAATACCAATTTACTGAAAAGCTTGTGCAAATTCCTAGTCTTTGGATGGCTTATGATAACGCCATTGAATTCCCGCCTGCATTGTCGACTGCCAAGCGTGATTGCCTGGTAATGGGTGCATTTTCTCAGGTGACGAAAATTAATAAGTATACCTTGGAGTTCTGGGCAGCAGCAATGAATAAGGTCTCTAATTCGATTCTTGTAATCAAGGACACGGGCGTTAACTGTAGTTCGACTTGCTTGCGTATTGAGAGCACTCTTCAATCCTTGGGTATTGATTCAGAGCGAGTGTATATGTTTGGTCCCGTGGCGTCTCATTTTGAACATCTTGATTCTTATAATGCTATTGACATAGCGCTAGATACCACTCCTTGGAGTGGTGCTACAACGGCATTCGAGGCGTTGGGGATGGGTGTTCCGCTTGTTGCAATACGCGGCGATACAACTTCTGGGCGTATGAGTTCGTCCGTAGTATCTGCTGCTGGCATGAGCCACTTAATCGCTGAGACCAAAGAAGAGTTTGCGAATATTGTTGCCGACCTTTCTGTTTCCTATAAGAATATACGCTCCAGCAAGGCTGGTCTGCAGGAGCAAATTAGGGCAGGCATTCTATTCAATGAACAGAGAATCTGCAATGACTTTTGCGAAACTCTTGAAAGCCTTGTCGAGAATCATGGGCACTCCTGATCTCATTTTGATGTCTGCTTGAAATCATTCATTTTGTCTAGCTTTTGCTGTCAAGTTCGGATCCTATAGCTGGTTTAGCATGAGGGCGGCACTGTAGCAGCTTGTGAGGTCGCTGCCTAGGCGCCTATCGAGTTCCTTTAGCAAGAAGAAAGAGACGTCATAAGCTTGAAATGCTTCGTGAATCGTAAATGCGGCTGCCTTTAGTTGACGATCGCTCCAAGCGCTCATGTCCCTGAAGTCTCTAATGTATACTGCGTCGGCCCAAAGGAAATTGCTCGCTGGTGCTTGATCCCCAAGGATTTCTTGAATAGCCTTAAAGGGACGACCCATTAGGTGGGTAAATCGGAGAAAGCAAAATCCTTGAGATCTTAGGAAGATGTCGATCTCGGCCATCAACGGCTGGCCTTCGTAGAGCTCAATAAACTCCACTTCGCATTGAATTACTGAAATACTTTGCAATAATTTCTGAGAATTTTGTAAAATCATTAACTCAGCTCCCTGAACATCGAGCTTCAGAAAGTCGGCTCCATGTGCTTCTTCGATGTCATCAAGCCGGTGGGTTTGCACTTGCACCTGCTGCTCCACTTGCATGAGTTCACCCAGTGCCGGGAAGAGATCAACGGTGTTCCTCGCTGGTGGAAACAGCGATGAGGTCATCGGTGCATTGGTGATATGCAGAGTGTGCTCTTTGCCATCACCTAAGGCCCAGGGCAAGTAGCGGATAGCAGCGCCTCTGGCTCTGGCATGTTGATTTAGCTGTTCACATTCTGTTTTCAGGGGCTCAAAGCCCAGTACCTTGGCGCATCCTTCATGAGCCCAGCGCACCCATGGCTCAACTTCGCCCTGCAGAGAGAGAGCGCCAACATCCAGGCAATGCAGCGGCTCCCGCAGCTCAAGGAAATCAAACCAGGGCTTCACGGCAGTGCCTCCCTCGGCTTCCTGTGTTCGCCTGCCATGCCGTTGCTGCAGCAGTTCAATTCGCCTGAGCATGGCCCCATTGGCGTAGCCGAGATTCTCCACTCGCTCTAGTCTTGAAGTGGAGTTCTCCCCTGTGTAAAAGCTGGAAAAGCTGCCGCATTGTTCCAGGGCCGTGAGCCCCGCCGCCTCCAGCCAGTATTCAATCGGCCCAGTGGGCTCGACCACCTCAAAAGCTGGATCAGGGCTGAGAAACGGTTCATCCAGATCCACGCTCTTCCCACTCTGCAGATCCTGCACCAGGCTGCTCAGTGCCTGCACTGCCTGCATGCGCTCTCCACTCGCCAATGCCACTCTCGCCAGGCTTGCCCAGCGGGCTGGATTGCAGCCTGGCTGGCAGGACTGGTGCAGCAGAGCCAAACTGTGGGTCAGCGCCCCATACCTGCTCTCCATGGGTGCGCTTTCGTCGTGGGATGCAGCCCACGCCTGCAGGGCCCTGCTGATCACGGTTTGCTCGGGCTGCTCAACCTGGGATTGCCACCGCGCAATCAATCCATGGGCATAGGCCTTCTCTCCCAGGCGCTCCAGCCATGGGATCGGATTGATGGCTTCGGCTGCCAGCGAATCAGTTTCCGCTCTTTCCACCAGCCAACCCCCAGCGGCCAAGGCGGCAACCCGATCCGGTTTGGCTGCGAACAGGTTGAGCAGATAGCCATCCACCTCCTGCTCGGAGGAGAACGGCGCCAAGGCATCCAGCCCAGGGATTAGCCGGAAGCATTGATACCCCAGCTGCTGGAAGTGCTGCACCAGGTGAAGGTGTACCTCGGCGCCCGCCTTCACCTCAAACATCACCAGCGGAGAGAGTTCGCGAAAAAATCGGGACCCTCCATTCAAGATGCGTTCTTCTTCTCCCTCGGCATCAATCTTCAACAGATCCACCGTCTTCCAGCCATAGGCCTCCAGACAGCGATCCAGCGTGGTGACCTCCACCTCTTCGCCGGGGCTGTGTTGATTTTGTGTGCCAACCGTTTCAGAAGTGGCCAGGCTGTTCAGTTCGGCCTGGCCTGGCATCTGCAGCCAGGCTGTGCCCACACGATCAGACAGAGCTTGCTGCACCACATGCAGCCAGGATGCGTTGTTGGCCCTTGCACTTTCGCTCAGCAGCTCGGCCGTTTGCGTGGCTGGTTCAAATGCCCACAGTTGTCCGTTCGCACCCACTTTTCGAGCTAAGGAGAGGGCATACACGCCATAGTTTGCGCCGATATCCACAACAGTGTGGCCTGGCTGCACGAGCTTGCGAAGGAACTTGATTTCATCCTCAAACCAGTCGCCCTGTTCCTGAAGCACATAGGGCGTGATCAGTTCCAGGGAGTTCGGCACGATCACCTTGGTGCCATCCACCAGCTCCACAGTGATTGTGTTCACCTGATTGTTCATGGCTACTTCGCGTCTTCCAAGAGTTTACCCCTTTTGCCATTGTGAGATCCCCAGACCGTGTTGCTTTGACTTGATTCATGCCGAGAGGGTCTGGCTGTGTACGCAGATGGCTGCTGCGGAAGTGATTATGGCTCTTCCTGGGCTCATCATTGGATGCTCGAAGCCAGGTCATTTGCGCTGGATATGACCTGTTAATCATGGGGCCTTGACGCTTTATTGCTTGTTGGAAGCACTACGGGCTGGGTTCACTCTGTCCCAATGGAGGCCGCTTGCAAGGCTGATTGGCGCTATTTCCACGAGTCTTTTCTGGCCTCTATCTTTGAATCAACAATCGCGCAAGGAGATGTATGTCTATAACAGGGTTTCCGAGGCCTGTTGTCGACGAGGCATTTTGCTTTGGGAGTGTCTGGTTAGATCTTTATGGCTTTTATGGTCGGGGTTTGTCCTTGCCGCGGTGGCTTGTGGCTTCTGTTGCCCTTTTTTGCCGGCTTGCCAGCACCACCAACACCCCTGCCAACCCCATACCCGCTCCGCCGGCGCCGGCTGGGCGGAGATGGCGTCGAGAAACTGCTGATTGCTGCCGATCACTGGAACAACGATCCGGCTGCGCCCGGCCTTGGGAACCAGGCGAACCAGGGCCAGCCCCTGGCCGCTCGCCGTTCAGGAGCCCATCAGCACCGGCGCGGGGCGATCCAGCGTGGACACCAGGCTGCGCCAGGGGAGTTGCGCAGCTCCGTGCTGAGCAGTGCCAGGCCGGGGCGCCGCTGGGGAGGGGAATGGCCTGGCTGCCCTGATGGCTGTAGGCGTACTGCTCGCCCAGGCTGGCCAGCACGGGGGAATCCAGCCCGATCGGGAGCGGGCCGTCGATTTCCTTGATGTCCACGATCAGCCCGTCTGGCGCCTTGCCCGCCGCGGCAAAGAGGGTCTCTGGTTGGCATCCTGCAGCGCGTTTGTGCAGGCCGACTAGCTCTGGGGTATGGGCCTGGGGCGTGTAGCGGAGGTCCTGGGCCAGCGAGCTAGTGGTGTCGGAGGGGATCACATCCGCCGAGGCGCCCGGCTCCAGGCCGTAGTGCTCCGAGCGGGCCCGAATGGCCGCCAGCGTGCTGGCCCTGGTGGCGGTGAGGCTCTGGCGCCCGGCGGGGCTGAAGAGCTGGAAGCGTCGAAGAAGCCGGGTGCATACTCCGCAACCACGGCGTGGTTGGGGCTGTAGTTGGAGGCGAGGGCAAGGACCGACCCCACCCCCAGGCTGCCCAGCAGACTCCCCGCGGGGGGTGTCGGCCATCCGGCCACATCCAACAGCAGCGCCCGCAGCAGCTGGGCCAGCAAAAGCCAGGCCAGCCATTCAAGCGGCTGCCGTCGCCACATACCGCCCGGACGGTTCGCACGCCATGGCCTCGGTGTAGCCCTTCACGATCGCCAGATTGGGGGCCAGGAAGTTGCCGACCTGGGCAGCCAGGGACCATCCCGTACTCACCCCACGTCCTACGCCCTGTTCCATGGGTTGGCTGGCCGAACTGGCGGTGGCCGCGGGTGCCGCGAGACCTCAACCACTGGACGGTCCAGAAGGCCTGCAGCCCCCTGGAGCTACAGCATTCTTCCCAGGAGCTGGCGCCATTTCTTGAGGCCTCACCACGCTGGCAGGAACTCCGGCATCAGGCGGAGTGCAACGCAGCGGTTCGCTTCAAGCAGGGAGAAGCCTTGAGCGCTGCGCTTCGCCCTGGGGATGACGCGCAACGGATAGATGCGCGATGGGCCGCCCCAGGCCTGCAATTCCCCCGGGCGCGCCCCACAACGTGGGGCTCACCAGTGGGGGATGACAAGGGGAAAAACATGAATTCGTTGGTCACTATGGAGCGCAAGGCGCTGGTGGATGGCCTGGTTTCCTGCGCTCACACCCAGGCCGTACCGGGCCCGGTGTCCTTCCTCGCCGCCCCCTTCGGCTTCAGTCGGCGGCTGAAGTCCAGGATTCGCCTGCGTGATAGCGGCACAGTGGACTGTTCCTGACCCCAGACCCATTCCCCGCTGTTTGGCCTGAATTTTTTGGTAGTTGTTCTCCTGCCAATCAGCAGGCTTGGTGAGCTCACGGGTGCCCCAGCCCCTGGGTCACGCGCCCCGTCCTCCGGTTGAAGAGGCCCCGATGCACGCAGCCCAGGCCCCGCTGGAGCCGACACTCCTGGCCCGGGCCCTGCTCCAGGCGCCGATCGCCATGGCCCTGCTCAGCGAGGACGAGGCCGTAGTGGGGGTGAATGGCGCCTCTGCCGCCTGCTGTCCCGCCCCGCCAGCGCCCTGGAGCAGCGGCCCTGGCACGACCTGGTGGAACCCCCCTCTTTGCCGCCAAGGCCGCCGGCCGCAACGGCGTTTGCAGCGCCTGATTTTCCTCGCGTAGGGTCGCCCCATGTCCCTGCTGCTTCACCCCGCCACCACCCTCTCGGCCCGCATGGCCCGCTGGGGTGTGGTGATCGTGCTGCTGTATGTGCTGGCGGCCCTGGTCACACCGCTGCTGGTGCAGGCCGGCTGGTTGCCCGATCCCAACGCCGGCCTCGACAACCCCATCTACGCCGCCCCCTCGCCCGCCCACTGGTGCGGCACCGACCGGCTCGGCCGCGACGTGTGCGTGCGCACCCTCGCCGCCAGCGGCGTGGCCCTGCAGGTGGTGCTGCTGGCCCTGGTGGTGGCCCTGCTGATCGGCGTGCCGCTCGGCATGGTGAGCGGCTACTTGGGCGGCGGCGTCGACCGGGTGCTGGTGCTGCTGATGGACACCCTCTACACCCTGCCGGTGCTGTTGCTCTCGGTGGTGCTGGCCTTCCTGCTGGGCCGCGGCCTGCCCAACGCCGCCGCCGCCCTCTGCGTGGTGTACATCCCCCAGTACTTCCGCGTGGTGCGCAACCAGAGCGCCCAGGTGAAGGCCGAGCTCTACGTGGAGGCGGCCCAGTCGCTCGGCGCCGGGCCCCTGTGGATCCTGCGCCGCTACCTGCTGCGCAACGTGATCACCTCGGTGCCGGTGCTGCTCACCCTCAACGCCGCCGATGCCGTGCTGGTGCTCGGCGGCCTTGGTTTCCTCGGCCTCGGCCTGCCGGAAACCATCCCCGAGTGGGGAGGCGACCTGCAGCAGGCCCTCACCGCCCTGCCCACCGGCATCTGGTGGACCGCCCTCTACCCCGGCCTGGCCCTGTTCGTGCTGGTGCTCGGCCTCTCCTTCCTGGGCGAAGGTCTGGAAGCCTGGTTGAGCGGCAGCGCCCAGGCCTCAAGGGCCGCACAATGAGGAGAATCCCTTCTCCCCGTTTCAGTCATGCCCTGGTGGCTGGATCTGGTGTTGCTGTGCTCGGCCACCCTGTTCTGGAGTTCGGGCTGCGCCAACCAGGACGACGTGTGGGGCCTGCTGCAGAAGATGCTCGGTGCCGTGGCTCTGGGGGTGGTGTTGCTGGGCGGGCGCCAGATCGTGCTGGAGTTGGTGGCTCTGGCCCTGGCCCTGTGGCTGCCCGGCGCCAACAGCGCCCGCCTGGCCAGCCGCCGCAATCCCCTCGACAGCTGATCCCCGCTCCCACCCTCAGCAGCGCAGCCGCAGGGTGCGCGGCAGCTCCTCGCTGATCGCCCCCTCCCCGTCCAGCGGGGGGTAGGGGCGCCCTTCCCGCCGGCACCAGTCCGCCACCTGGGGATAGGCCCACTCGAACAGCTGGCGCCGGTAGCGCTCCGGCTCCACCCCCTCACCCGCCTCCGGCACCAGGCCGGCCGCCTGGCGCTGGCGCAGGGCCTCGAACAGCAAGGTGGCCGTGGCCACGCTCACATTCAGCGACTGCACCATCCCCTGCATCGGAATGATCACCGCCTGGTCCACCAGCGCGGCCGTCTCCGGGCCCAGGCCCCACTTCTCCGCCCCCAGCACGAAGGCCGTGGGGCCAGTGAAGTCGCACTGGCGGTAGTCCACCGCCGTGGGGCTGAGCATCGTGCCGTAGAGCCGGAAGCCCCGCTGCTTCAGCGTGCGCAGGGCCTCGGCGCCGGAGGTGTGCAGGTGCAGCGGCACCCACTTCTGGCTGCCCTGGGCCGTGTCGTTGAAGGTGGGCAGCCGCTTCCCCAGGAACACCGCGTGGGCCTCCAGCACCCCCACCGCATCGCAGCTGCGCAGGATCGCCGAGAGGTTGTGGGGCTTGGCCACGTGCTCCAGCATCACCGTGAGATCGCCCATGCGCCGATCCAGCACGGCCCGCAGGCGTTCGTAGCGGCGCGGCAGCAGGGGCATGGGCAGCGGCAGCGGGTGGAGGGATGGGTTCCCAGCTTCCCCCAGCGCGTTCATGCGGGCTCGGGCCGGCTTCAGGGGCGCAGCTGCCGCAGCCAGGGCTCGAGCGGTTCGCAGCGGATGCCGTCGATCAGTAGGGGCTCAGGGCAAAACGTCAGCAGCAGCCGATCAGCTTCCGGGTAGTCCTCCCCGAAGGCCTGCAGGGCCTTGAGGTCGCTGCGCTCCACCCTGCGGCTGCGCTTCAGCTCCACGGCCAGAAACAGCTTCGGGCCATACACCACAAAATCCACCTCTAGGCCGGCGCGCGTGCGCCAGAAGCTCAGCTGCGCGCTGCCAGACCGGAGCTGGCAGAGCGCCCGTAGGTGCTGGGCCACCAGCGTTTCGAGGGCCACGCCCTCAATCTCAGCCGGGGCATCCAGGGGGCCGCGGGGCCGCAGCGATCGGAACACGCCGGCGTCAAAGAAGAAGAACTTCTGGTGTTGCACCAGCTGCCGCCTGGCACGGCGCTGGAACACCGGCAGGCGAAAGCCGATCAGCAGGTCCTCCAAGATGCCCAGATAGCTTTCCGCCCGTTTGCGGGGAATCTCGGCCTCCCGGGCCAGGCTGGCCAGATTGAGCTGGCTCCCCTGGGAGAAGCTGATCACCTCCAGAAAGCGGGCGAAGTCGCCGATCTGGCGCACCAGCGCCTCGGCCTGCACCTCCTCCTGCAGGTAGAGCGAGGCGTAGGCCGCCAGGGTGGCCTGGGGATCGGTCGCCTGCCACACCAGGGGCACCAGGCCGTGCTCCAGCGCTGGGCTCAGGGCGAAGCCTTCCCCCAGCTCGGCGGCCATGAAGGGTGGCATGTGCACTGCCACCAAGCGGCCCCCGAGCAGATTGGCGGCTCCATGGCGCAGCTTGCGGGCACTGGAGCCGGTGAGCACAAAACGCAGACCCGGGCGCAGCTCCACCAGGGCATGCACCACATCGAGCAGCTGGGGTGCCTTCTGGATTTCGTCGATCACCACCGTGGCTAACCCGGGGGGCGCTGCGGCGATGCGCTCCGCCAGCCGCTCCGGCCGGGCCTGCACACTGCGCAACACCTCCGGCGCCAGCAGATCCAGGCGCAGGGCATCCGGGAACGCCTGCTGGAGCCAGGTGGACTTGCCGGTGCCCCTGGGCCCAAACAGGAAAAAAGCTCCCCGCCGGTGGCTGCAAAAATCGTTGGACTACCGCCATTTATGCAGCGTAAATGGAGTCTCAGGCTCCATTTTGCTCGGTTCTGCGGAGACCTGAATCCGTTGTGCCCGTGGCGCGGGTCTGCCAGGGCCAGGATCGGACGCTGTCGCTCGCGCGGGTGATGACCCCAGGGCCCCCGGAACCCGTCGCTCCCCAGCCCGCCCCCGGCTTCGAC
The DNA here is from genome assembly GCA_943368005.1 of Bradyrhizobium ivorense. Classification (GTDB taxonomy): domain Bacteria; phylum Cyanobacteriota; class Cyanobacteriia; order PCC-6307; family Cyanobiaceae; genus NIES-981. Next base: position 76,707 of record CALRKN020000013.1, read on the forward strand.
CAGCGCGTCTATGCCGCCGTGGCGCGCATTCCCCACGGCCGGCTGGCCACCTACGGCCAGATCGCCGACCTGATCGGCGCCTACGGCTGTGCCCGCCAGGTGGGCTGGGCCCTGCGGCGGCTGCCCCTGCCCTCGGAGGTGCCCTGGCACCGGGTGGTGAACGCCCAGGGCCGGATCAGCTTCACCCCGAGCCGGGAGGGCAGTGACTGGATCCAGCGGGAGCTGCTGCTGGCCGAGGGCATCGCCGTGGATGGCGAGGGCCACCTGCCCCTGGGGCGCTATCTCTGGATCCCACCTCTGGAGGATGCGCTTGACGGTTGAGACGGCCCCGATCGGCCTGGCGCCGCGCCAGCTGGCCTGGCAGGTACTGCAAGCGGTGGCGGCCGGGGCCTACGCCGACGGCGCCCTGGAGCGGGAGTTCAACCGCCTGCCCCTGCCCCCCGCCGACCGGGCCCTGGCCACCGAGCTGGCCTACGGCGCGATCCGCCAGCGGCGCCTGCTCGACGCCTGGCTCGACGCCCTCGGCAAGGTGCCGGCCGAGCGGCAGCCGCCCCGCCTGCGCTGGCTGTTGCACCTGGGCTTCTATCAGGTGCTGTTCAGCCAGCGGGTGCCAGCGGCTGCGGCGGTGAACACCACGGTGGAGCTGGCCAAGCGGGCCGGCCTCGGTCGCCTGGCGCCGGTGGCCAATGGCATGCTGCGCCAGCTGCTGCGTCGCCGGGAGCCCCTGCCCGCCGGTGCGCCCCCCTGGCAGGGGCTGCCCCAGCTCGAGGGGGAGGTGGCGGCCGCCCCTCTGCCGGCGGCAACGTCCCTGGGCCTGCGCCACTCCCTGCCCGCCTGGCTGGCCGAGCTGCTGCTGCAATGGCTGCCGCCCGAGGAGGCCGAGGCCTTCGCCGCCAGCTGCAACCAGGCCCCCAGCCTCGACCTGCGCGTCAATCCCCTGCGCGCCAGCCGCGAGCAGGTGCTCGAGGCCCTGCGCCAGGCGGGACTGGCTGCCGAACCCCTGGCCGAACCCCAGGCGATCGGGCTCAGCGGCCGGGTGGGGGATCCGCGCCACTTGCCCGGCTACGGCGAGGGGCACTGGTGCGTGCAGGACCGCAGCGCCCAGCGCATCGGGCTCCTGCTCGACCCCCAGCCCGGCCAGTGCATCCTCGATGCCTGCGCCGCCCCCGGCGGCAAGTGCACCCACCTGGCCGAGCTGATCGGCGACCAGGGCGAGATCTGGGCGGTGGATCGGGCCGAGGCACGGCTGCGGCGGCTGCAGCGCAACGCCGAGCGCCTCGGGCTGGGCTCCATCCACACCCTGGTGGCCGATGCCTGCCGGCTTGGCACGGAGCGGCCCCACTGGCTGGGCCACTTCGATCGCATCCTGCTGGATGCGCCCTGCTCCGGCCTGGGCACCCTGGCCCGCCATGCCGATGCCCGCTGGCGCATCCAGCCCGACGCCATCACCGACCTGGTGCGGCTGCAGAGCGAGCTGCTGGAGGCGCTGGTGCCGCTGCTGAAGCCCGGTGGCCTGCTGGTGTATGCCACCTGCACGGTGCACCCCGCCGAGAACGGCGCCCTGGTGGCCGCTTTGCTGGATCGCCATCGTGGCGCCGGTGAGCCGATCACCCTGCTGCACAGCCAGCAGTGGTGGCCCGGCCCGGCCGGTGGCGATGGCTTCTTTGCCGCCCTGCTGGCCCTACCTCAGGGAATGGGCGGCAGCGGTGGCGGTTCCACCGGCGGCGGCGGCGGTGGGGGGGGGGGAGCCGCCGGGACGGAGGCTGCCGGAGCGGGCGCCGGTTCTGGAGCGGGCGCCGGCGCCGGCGCCGCCGCCGGGCGGGGTTGAGCGCGGGGAGCGGGCTCGTTCCAGCCCGGTTCCGGCTCACCCCAACCCGGTTCCGGTGTGCCGCTGCGCCGGGCCCGGGGCTGGGGTTCCAGGTCCTGGGGTGTATCCCAGCTCGGGGGCTCGTAGGGGGGCGGATCCCAGCGGCTGTCGGGGGCCATCACATCGGGGGGTTCCCAGGGCTGCTCCCGTTCCCGCCGCTCGGTTTGCGGCTTGGGCTTCTTCTGCTGCTTGGGCGGCACGTAGGGAACGAACTTGCCCTCCAGCACCGGCTTGGGCGGGAACGGCTGCACCGGCATGGTCTTGGTGATGGCCCCCATGAAGGCACTCCAGGCTGCCGCTGCCTGGGCGCTGCTGCTGCCGGTCTTGCGGTTTTCGTCGTAGCCGAACCACACCGCCGTGGTGAGCTGGGGGATCGAGCCCACGAACCAGAGGTCGCGGGCCCCTTCGGCCGTTCCGGTCTTGCCGGCGGCGGGCCGGTCGGCCAGCCCCGCGCCGGTGCCGGTGCCGCCGCTCACCACCTGTTGCAGCATCCAGGTCATCGCATCGGCCACGTCGCTGCTCACCGCCCGCTTGGGCGGCTTGCCGTCGGTGCGGCGGCTGTAGAGCAACTGGCCATCCGGGCCCAGGATCTCCTCGAAGGGGGTGGGTTCCACATAGATGCCCCGGTTGTTGATGGCGGCGAAGGCGGCCGTCATCTCCAGCATCGTCTTCTCGTTGGAGCCCAGCACCATGGCGGGATACTCACCCACAGTGCCGGTGATGCCGAGCCGGCGCGCCACATCCACCACCCGCGGATAGGCCACCTTTTCCGCCACCATGATCGAGGCTGCGTTTCTCGATCGGGCAAAGGCCTGGGCCAGGCTCATCCTGCCCGCGCCCTGGATGCAGAACTGCCGCGGTGGCCAGCCCTCCTTGTAACAGCGGGTCTTGTCGTCCACCGTGTCCTCCGGCTTCATCCCTGCTTCCAGGGCTGCCGTGTAGGCGAACAGCTTGAAGGTGGAGCCGGGGGAGCGCAGGGCCTGCACCGCCCGGTTGAACTGGCTGCGGTTGAAGTCCTTGCCTCCCACCAGGGCCCGCACCAGCCCGGTGCCGGGTTCCATTGCCACCAGGGCGCCTTCCATGCCACCGGTCCGGGCCTCGATCACCTTCTCGGCCGCGGCCTGCATGGCCGGATCCATGCCCGTGCGCACGGTGAGCCCGCCCACCTCCATCTGTTCCTTGGTGAGCACCCGGGGCAGTTCCAACGCCACCCAGCTGCTGTACCAGGGTGCGGTGCTGTCGAAATACTTGGGATCGGCCGGTTTGAGCTCCAGCGGGGCGTTGGCGGCCTCGTTCTCCTGGGTAGTGGTGATGAAGCCCTGCTCCCGCATCCGCCGCAGCACGATCCTGCGGCGCTGCAGGGCCAGGTCGGGGTTCACCAGCGGCGAATACACCGAAGGGGCCGGGGGCAGGCCGGCAATCAGGGCGGCCTCCGCCAGGTTCAGCTCCTCCGGGGTCTTGGAGAAGTAGATCCAGGCCGCGTCCGACACGCCATAGGCGCTGGAGCCCAGATACACCAGGTTGAGGTACTCGGTGAGGATCTGGCTCTTGCTCAGCTGGCGCTCGAGCTTGCCCGCCAGGGCGGCTTCCTTCACCTTGCGCACGATGGTGCGGTCCTGGCTAAGGAACACGGTGCGGGCAAGCTGCTGGGTGATCGTGCTGGCCCCCTCCTCCACCGAACCGCGCGCCACGTTGCGCATCATGGCCCGGCTAATCCCGTAGAGATCAATGCCGTCGTGGCGGTAGAAACGACGGTCTTCGGCGGCGATGAAGGCCTGCTCCACCAGTGGGGGGATGGCGCCGGTGCTGAGTTTTTCGCGGCTCACCGGCCCCACCTTCTGCACCACCTGGCCGTCGGCCGCCAGGATCGTGAGCGTGCCGGGGCGGTTGAAGTGGCTGATGCCCCGGGCATCGGGCAGCAGGCTGTCGAATCCCCGCACCACCACGGTCTGCACCACGGCTGCGCCGCCGCCGATGGCCGCGGCCAGCAGGGCGGGCAGCAGCAGTTTGCTTCTGCGGCTAAGGCGGGCTGGGGCGACGGCCGGGGTCACATCAGGTCACCAGGGAGCTGTGGCCGATGGCCAGGGCTGTCACCAGCATGCCGAGCACCAGGAAAGGCTGGGCACTGGCCTGGTACTTCACGTCGAAGGCCACGGGATCGCGCAGCAGCCAGATGTCCTGGAAGGTGATCTGGGGCACGATCAGCAGCACCAGCAGCACGGCGGCGAAGTGCTGGCCGATGGCGATCAGCACGGCCACCATCGCCAGCTGAAACAGATCGATCATGGCGGCGCTGATCCAGCTGGCCTTCTCAATGCCGAACACCACAGGCAGGCTCTGCAGGCCGAGGGCCCTGTCCCCCTCCACGCTCTTGAAGTCGTTCACCACGGCAATGCCAAGCCCGGCCAGGGAATAGGCCAGGGTGAGCAGGGCGGTGGTCCAGGTGAGCTGGCCGAAAAGGGCCTGGCCCGCCCACCAGGGCAGGGCGATGTAGCTCGCGCCGAGGGCGTAGTTGCCCAGCCAGCCGTTCTGTTTGAGCTTCAGCGGCGGAGCGGAATAGATGTAACTAACAAAGGAGCCCCCCAGGGCCAGCAGCAGCAGCACGGGGGTGGTATGGCCGGCCCAGAGATCGAGGCCATAGGCCACGGCCAGGCCGGCCAGCAGCAGAATCCAGATCTGGGCCTTGACCTGGCCCAGGGGAATCGCACCGGAGGGAATGGGACGGTAGGGCTCGTTGATCGCGTCGATCTCGCGGTCGTAGTAGTCGTTGATCGTCTGGGTGTAGCCGGCCAGCAAGGGCCCGCTCATCAGCATGCAGGCGATCGAGGCGCCCACCTGGGGGAGGGTCCAGTGAAAGTTGCCCGAGGCAGCGGCGCCGCAGAGCACACCCCAGATCAAGGGGATCCAGGTCACCGGCTTCATCAGCTGCAGCCGGATCTTCCAGATGTTGCTGGTGCCGGCGGCACCCTTCATCCCCAACAGCTGTCGTGCTGCCGACCCGTTGCTCGCTTCAGGATTGGGGCTGTTGGTCAAGGCGCTGGGCTCAGGCGGGCGTGATTTCGTCGTCGAAAAACCAGGCGGTCTGGCCGCCGCCCAGCTCCACCACCACACCGATGCCCTGGCCGTCCACGGTGCGAAAGCCTTTCACCGTGCCGGTGGCATCGGCCTTGAGGGCCGTCACCAGGTCGGCGGGGATGCGGTCACGCACGCGGGAGATGCGCACCTTGGATCCGACGTTGATCGTGGCAGCCTGGGCCATAGGGGCGGCGCGACTGAAAAGTGGCGCAACCCTAACAGCGAGTCATCGGCGGCGATCGACCCCTTCCCGGGGGCTCCCCGCCGCCGATCCGAATCGATCCCGCCTCCAGCTCCCCCGCCCGCTCCCGCCGCCCGTTCGCCCATGGTTGCCAAGCGCATCATTCCCTGCCTCGACGTGGCCGATGGCCGGGTGGTGAAGGGGGTGAATTTCGTGGGTCTGCGCGATGCCGGCGACCCGGTGGAGCTGGCCTGCCGCTACAGCGCCGCCGGCGCCGATGAGCTGGTGTTCCTCGACATCGCCGCCAGCCACCAGGGCCGCGCCACCCTGGTGGAGCTGGTGCGGCGCACGGCGGAAGCCGTGACCATTCCCTTCACGGTGGGTGGGGGCATCAGCAGCGTGGAGGGCATCACCGAGCTGCTGCGCGCCGGCGCCGACAAGGTGAGTCTCAATTCCTCGGCGGTGCGTGATCCCGCTCTGGTGGCCCGGGGCGCCGAACGGTTCGGCTGCCAGTGCATCGTGGTGGCGATCGATGCCCGCGCCCGCGCTGGCGACGCGGCAGCAGGGGGCGGCTGGGACGTGTACGTGAAGGGGGGGCGCGAAAACACGGGCCTCGACGCCGTGGCCTGGGCCGAGCGGGTGGTGGCGCTCGGAGCGGGCGAGATCCTGCTCACCTCGATGGATGGCGATGGCACCCAGGCCGGCTACGACCTGGCGCTCACCCGGGCGGTGGCCGACGCGGTGGAGGTGCCGGTGATCGCCTCCGGCGGGGCCGGCTGCATCGACCACATCGCCGCGGCGATCAGCGGCGCGCCGGACGGCGGCCATGCGGCGGCGGCCCTGCTGGCCTCGCTGCTGCATGATGGCGTGCTCACTGTGGAGCAGATCAAGCAGGATCTCCTGGCCCGGGGGCTGCCGGTGCGACCCCTCACCACGGCCCTCCCATCTTGATTTCATCCCCGCCAGGGCGCCGCAGGGACTGTTACGCCCCGTTACCTTGTTCTCAGCTACAGCCAGCTGTCCTCCACCCGTGGCCGTCCTGAACGCCCCCCTTCCGAGCCTCATTGCCCTGTTGCTGGTGGCGGCAGTGATTGCGCTGGTGGCCTGGGCGCTGCAGCTGATGCAGGCCGCCAACGACCGCCAGGAGTTTTCGTTGATGCTGGCCGGCTGCATGGTGTGCTCCGCCGCCGTGGGTCTGGCCACCGTGATGGTGATCACCCTCACCGGGCCGGAGTGGGGTTCCCTGGGTGCCCTGCACCAGCCCTCGCCTTCCTCCGACCTGGCCGGCGCCGACCTGCAACTGTCCCTACCGGCCTCCTTCGAGCTTCCCTGGGATGGGCAGCTTTAGCCCCGGCGATCCCGCCGCGGTGCAACGGCTCTTCAACCAGATCGCCCCGCGCTACGACCAGCTCAACGACCTGCTCAGTCTGGGTCTTCACCGGCTGTGGAAGCGGCAGGCGATCGCCTGGATCCGGCCCTCCCCGGGCCAGCGGTTGCTCGATCTCTGCTGTGGCACCGGTGACCTGGCCCTGGTGATGGCGGCGGCGGTGCGGCCGGACGGCGAGGTGCTGGGTCTGGATGCCGCCGCCGAGCCCCTGGCGATCGCCGCCGCCCGCGGCCGGCAGCAGCCCTGGCTGCCTTTGCGCTGGCAGCAGGGCGACGCCCAGGCCACCGGCCTGCCCGCCGCCTCGGCGGACGGTGCGGTGATGGCCTATGGCCTGCGCAACCTGGCCGATCCGGCCGCCGGGCTGGCGGAGCTGCGCCGTCTGCTGCGCCGCGGTGGCCGAGCGGCGGTGCTCGATTTCAACCGCCCCAGCGGTGCCGTGGCCGGCTTTCAGCACTTCTACCTGCGCCGGCTGGTGGTGCCCACCGCTGAGTGGTTCGGCATTCCCGAGCACTACGCCTATCTGGAAGCGAGCCTGCAGCGGTTCCCCACGGGCCCTGCCCAGCAGGCCATGGCCCGGGATGCCGGTTTCAGCCAGGTCCGCCATCGGCCCCTGACGGGGGGCCTGATGGGCGTGCTGGAGCTGGTGGCGTAGCACCTTTCGGCCCCTCAGCTGGCCTAGGGGTTGCTCAACTTTTGCCGATTAAGTTGGCATGGGCGAGTGAATTTCCGGGTTCCCAGCCCACCTGTTCGCACACAACTGTTCGCACACAACTGTTCGCAAACAACTGTTCGCACACATTTCTGTTCGCACAGATCGGTACAGCTTTACGGCGGTACAGCACAACATTCGTTCCAAGCACCCGCGTCTTGCCCCCCCTGCAGCGCTTCCCCTTTCTGCCCACCATGGGCCTGCTGCTCCTGCTGGGCTTCGGCGGCACCAGCGCCCTGAGCTATTTCAGCCTGCGCGGCACCCTCAACCGCCAGCTGGCCAGTTCCACCCTGCCGCTCACCGCCAAGGCGATCTCCTCCGATCTGGAGCGCAGCCTCACCCGGCCAGTGCTGGTGTCGTCCTCCATGGCCCGCAACACCTTCCTGCAGAAGTGGGTGGCGGACGGCGAGCGCGACCCGACGGAGATGGTGGCGTACCTGCGCGACCTGCTCAGCCAGTACGGCGTCACCACCGCCTTCTTCGTGTCTGAGCGCAGCGGCCGGTACTACCACCCCGATGGGGTGCTCAAGACCGTCTCCGCCAGCGACCCCGGCGACCGCTGGTACTACCGGTTGCGCAGCTCGGGTGTTCCCTTTGAAGTGAACATCGACCGGGACACGGCGGATCCCAGTCGGATCACCGCCTTCTCCAACTTCCGGGTGGAGGATCGGGCCGGCCGCCTGATCGGTGCCATCGGCCTGGGGATTGACGTGCGCGAGCTGTCGCGGGAGCTCAGCACCTACCAGCAACGCCATGGGGCCCGGGTGCTGCTGGTGGCGCGGGATGGTCGGGTGGTGCTCTCCTCCGACGGCCCCCCTGCCCCGCAGGCAACCGCGAACCTGCGGGCGGTGCCGGGCCTGGCCCCCCATGCTGCCCTGCTGCTGCGGGAGCCCCGGGCCTCCCTGCAGATCGGCCAGGGCCAGGGGCACTTGTTCGTGAACAGCCGGCAGGTTCCCGAGCTGGGCTGGGTGCTGGTGGTGCTCCAGCACAGCGACCCGGGCCAGGACGCCCTGCTGCCGATTCTGTGGCGGCACCTGCTGATTGCTCTGGCGGTATCGGCGGTGGTGCTGCTGCTGGCCAATGCCACCGTGGGCAGCTATCAGCGGCGTCTCCAGCTGCAGGCCAACACCGACAAGCTCACCGGCCTGCTCAACCGCACCGCCTTCGATTCCCTGTTCGCCGGGCTGGTGCAGGAGGCGAACCGGCGGCAGCAGCCCCTGGCCCTGCTGTTGCTGGACATCGACTTCTTCAAGGCCATCAACGACACCCATGGCCACGCCCTCGGCGACCAGGTGATCCAGCATGTGGCCGGCCGGCTGCAGCGGGCGATCCGCAGCGGTGATCGGATGTTTCGCTGGGGTGGCGAGGAATTTCTGATCCTGATGCCGGGCTGCGGCGCGGCCCAGGCGGTGGAGCGGGGCGAAGCCCTGCGGCAGGCCCTGCGCAGCGAGCCCTTCTCTCTGCCAGCCCTGCCAGCTGTTCCCGGTGGGGAGGGTGTTGCCCCGTTGCTGGCCGCCCCCACCATCAGCTGTGGGGTCACCAGCTACCGGCGGGGGGAAACGGATCAGGAGCTGCTGCTGCGGGCCGATCTGGCCCTCTACCGGGCCAAGCATGAGGGCCGTGACCGGGTGGTGTGCCTCGATCCGGAGGAGCCCGCCGCAGGCCGGATCGGGCGGCTGGAACAATGACCCTGCCGGCTCCGGCCGTGTTCGACGCGCCGCCACCATGCACTTCCAGGACATCATCAGCACCCTGAACCGCTTCTGGGCGGAGCAGGGCTGTCTGCTGCTGCAGCCCTACGACACCGAGAAGGGCGCCGGCACGATGAGCCCTCACACGGTGCTGCGGGCGATCGGGCCGGAGCCCTGGGCCGTGGCCTACCCCGAACCCTGCCGCCGCCCCACCGACGGCCGCTACGGCGACAACCCCAACCGGGCCCAGCACTATTTCCAGTACCAGGTGCTGATCAAGCCGTCCCCGGATGGCATCCAGGAAACCTATCTGGCCTCGCTCGAAGCCCTCGGCATCCGCGCCGCCGACCACGACATCCGCTTCGTGGAGGACAACTGGGAATCGCCCACCCTGGGCGCCTGGGGCGTGGGCTGGGAGGTGTGGCTCGATGGCATGGAGGTGACCCAGTTCACCTACTTCCAGCAGTGCGGCGGCCTCGATTGCCGGCCGGTGTCGATCGAGATCACCTACGGCCTCGAGCGCCTGGCCATGTATCTCCAGGACGTGGAGAGCATCTGGGACCTCCGCTGGAACGGGGATCGCTCCTATGGAGAGATCTGGCTGCCGTTCGAGAAGGGGCAGTGCGCCTACAACTTCGAGGCCTCCAACCCGGAGCGTCTGCAGCAGCTGTTCGCCCTCTACGAGGCCGAGGCGGCCGATCTGGTGGCCCGCAAGCTGCCGGCCCCAGCCCTCGACTTCGTGCTCAAGTGCAGCCACACCTTCAACCTGCTGGAGGCCCGCGGCGTGATCTCGGTCACGGAACGCACCGCCACCATCGGCCGCATCCGCACCCTGGCGCGCCAGGTGGCCGAGGCCTGGCTGGCCGAGCGCGAGGCCCTGGGCTTCCCGCTGCTCCAGCCCTGAGCCGGCAGGCCCGATGAGGAAGGCCCCCCGTTCCCTGCTGCTGGCCGTGCTGCTGCTGGGCAGCTTCCAGCTGGGCCGCCTCAGCGAGCGGGCCATCTGGCCCTGCCGCCTGCGGCCCGTGGCCTCCCTGGTGGTGCCGCTGCTCGGCCAGGAGATGCCCAGCGCCCAGCTCTGTGAGCTGCTGCTGCAGCTGCCGCGCCTGTAGCCCCGCCGCGGTGGCAACTCTGGCCCTAGTGGCTGGGGCCGGACATGGGCAGAGGGGGCTGGATCCGGGCCGGACTGTGGGGCACGGTGCTTGCCCTGGTGCTGCTGCGCTCCGTGTGGCTCAGCCTGCAGCCGCTGGTGCCGCTGCCGGGGGATCCCGCCAGGCTGCTGGTGGCCGGTGGGCCGCCGCAGCAGCTCACGCTGCAGGGACGGCTGCTCGCCGATCCCAGCCCCAGCTTTGATGGCAGCCGCTGCACCGCCCTGCTGCAGTTGCCGGTGGGCCGTACCCAGCTCCAGTTCAGCCCCTGTCCCACCCCGCAGCCCCAGGAGCACTGGCAGCTGCGGCTCCAGGGCCGCCTGCGGCTGCCCCGGCCGGCGCCCCATCCGCTGCTGGCGGGTGCGGCCGAGCGGCTCGGCCAGCGCCAGGCCGCCAGCCAGTTCCAGGTGGAGCAGTGGCAGGTGCTGCAGCGCCCCCCCACCCCCATCGCCGACCTGCGCCGCCACCTGGCCGCTGCGCTGATCGACCGGGCCGGCCCGGAGCGCGGCGGTGTGCTGGCCGCCCTGGTGCTGGGCAGCGCCGTGACCCCGCTGCCGTTGGAGCTGCGCGAGCTGTTCCGCGCCGCCGGGCTCTCCCATGCCCTGGCGGCCTCCGGTTTTCACCTGAGCGTGCTGCTCGGTGCCGTGCTGCCCCTGGCCCGGCGGCTGCCGCGCTTGCCGCGGCTGGCGCTGCTGGCGGCGGCCATGACGCTGTTCGTGCTGCTGGCAGGCCCCCAGCCCTCGGTGCTGCGGGCCGTGCTGATGGCGGCAATCAGCCTGGCGGTGCTGGAGTGCGGCCGGCGCGGGCGGCCCCTGGCGGTGCTGCTGGCCAGCGCGCTGCTGTTGCTTCTGGTCTGGCCCCGCTGGCTGCTGGATGTGGGCTTCCAGCTGAGCCTGGTGGCCACGGCCGCCCTGGTGCTCAGCGCCGGACCGCTGGAGCAGGCTTTGCGGCTGCGGTTGCCGGCCTGGTGCGGGCCGTGGCTGGCACCGGCCACGGCGGTGCCCCTGGCGGCCTGTCTGTACACCCTGCCGCTGCAGTTGCTGCACTTCGGCGTGGTGCCGGTCTACGCCCTGCTGGCCAACCTGCTGGCGTCGCCCCTGCTCACGCCCCTCACCCTCGGCGCCATGCTGCTGGCCCTGCTGGCGGTGCTGCTGCCGCCGCTGTTGGGGCTGTTGCTCCCCCCGCTGGCCGCCCTCACCGGCCTGCTGCTGCTGCTGGTGCGCGCGGTGGCCGCCCTGCCGATGGCCCAATGGCAGCTGGGGCGGCCGAGCCCCTGGGCCGTGCTGCTGCTGGCCTTCGGCGTGCTGGCCCTGCTGCTGCCGGATCTCGCACGCCGCTGGCGGAGGCTGGCTTGGGCCGCGATCGCCCTGGCCGCGGCGCTGCATTTGGCCGCGTTGCAGGCCGACCAGCTGCTGCTGGTGCACCAGGGCGGCCGCGACCTGCTGCTGGCCCGCCACCGCGGCCGGGCCTCGCTGGTGGCCCTGCAGTCGGATGGGTTCAGCTGCCACCAGGCCCGGCAGCTGGCCACGGGCCTGGGCATCCCCCGCTTCGACTGGCTGCTGCTGCTGGATCCGCTCCGTCCCGAGGCGCCCGATTGCTGGCAGGAGCAGGCCGGGCTGTTGCTGGCCTCCGCCGACGGCAGCCTGCCCCTGCGCCCCGGCCAGCGCCTGGCCAGCCCGGGCCTCAGGGCCGAACCGTTCGCGGCGGCCAGCCGCGGCCTGCAGCTGGTGGTGGGCCGTCGCCGCTGGCTGCTGCTGCCCGATCCCCAGGACCTCTGGACCTGGCGGGATGAGCGGCTGCCCCTTCGGGCGGATGGGGTGTGGCTGGGCTTCCGCCCCCGCCCCCGGGAGCGGCGCTGGCTGCTGGAGCAGGCTCCGGCCCAGGTGTGGGTGAGCGGCGAGGCCAGCCCCGACTTCCCCTCAGGCTGGCGTGCCAGCGGCGGCAGCGGCTCCCTGCAGCAGGCCCTGGGCTGATCGCTCCCTACAGTGGCCGGGTGGTGGCCAGCAGCTCTGTGCTGGTTGCGGCGCTCCACCTGGAGAGGTGGCTGAGTGGTCGAAAGCGAACGACTCGAAATCGTTTGAAGGGAAACCTTCCGTGGGTTCGAATCCCACCCTCTCCGTTTCAGAGCTCAAAACGGGGATTCCCAAGGGTTTCCGTGATGTCCCACTGATTCCCGAGACCCACTGCCCTGCAGTGGGTTTTCTGCTGTTTGGGCGTCCCATGGCATCCCAGCAAAACCCAGGCAAGCAAAAAATTGTGGTGGTGTAAGTGGTGGTGTAAAACTGGGGTGGTGGTGTAAACGGGGTCTTGGCTCTAACCGACAAGCAAGTTCGCGCTCTGCCACAGGGATCTCGGCGATACCGGGTCTCGGACGGCGGCGGCCTGCTTCTTGAGGTCGACCCCGCCGGCGGCAAGTACTGGCTATGGCGGCACCGCTTCCCGCCCACCAAGGACGGCCGTCGGCAGGATTTGCGCATCGGGCCATACCCCAGGATTTCGCTCAAGGCTGCACGCGACATTCGCGATGAGCAGAAACGTCTTCTCTATGAAGACGGAATCAATCCCTGTGATGCCAAGAAACGCACCAAAGATCAGCGCTGGGGCAAACATGCCCAGCTCACCTTTGAGGCCGTTGCACTCGACTGGCACGCCACCAAAACGGCCGGCACCTGGACGGAGCGGCACAGCGATGACGTTCTCAAGAAGCTGAACAAGGACATCTTTCCCGCCATCGGCGGCATGGCCATTGATGCCATCACCGCTCAGGACTGCCTGGCCGTGCTGCGCTCCATCGAGCAACGCGGTTCCAATGAAACCGCCAAGCGCTCCCTGGGCGTGATCAGCCAGGTGCTCGATTACGCCGTCGCCATCGGCCACTGCACGATCAATCCGGCCCACTCCCTCAAGCGCCACGCCCCCGTCAAGCAGACCACCAGCCACTACCCCTGCATCGCCTGGAGTGAGCTGCCTGAGCTGCTGGCGGCCATGCGCGCCAACAGCATCGGCGCCGATGCCAGCACCCTCAACGCCATGGGCTTGCTGGCCCTGACCTTCGTGCGCACCAGCGAGCTGATCGCCGCCCGCTGGGAGGAGCTCGACTTCGAGGAGGCCCTCTGGACCATCCCGGCCGAGCGCATGAAGGGCCGACGTGGCAACCGCCGTGAGCACCTCGTGCCCCTCTCCCGCCAGGCCGCGGCGCTGTTCCATTCCCAGCACGCCATCAGCGGCCCCAGCGGCTACGTGTTCCAGAGCCAGCGCACCGCCACCGGCTTTATCAGCAACAACACCGTGAACATGGCCCTCAAGCGCATGGGCTTCGATGGACGCATGTGCGGCCACGGCTTCCGAGCCCTGGCCATGACCAACATCCAGGAGCAGCTGGGCATCGATCTACGTATCGTTGATCGCCAGCTCGCCCACATCGAGAAGAACAAGGTCACCGCCGCGTACAACCGCGCTGAGTACTGGCCCCAGCGCGTCGAGATGATGCAGCGCTGGGCCGACCTGCTCGATCGGGTTGCCTGAACGCACCACCTCTCGCGGAACGCCCCCACAACAAAGCCGGCCCGTCAACAGGCCGGCTGTTGCTGTCGCTGGTGGGCGATCAGCGGCTCGCTGCAGGCTCACTCACCGCACCCTGGATTCGCTGCTCGATCCACGCCTCCAGGTCCTCCTGACACCAGGCCACCGTGCGCGGCCCGATGCAGACCTGTCGGGGGAACTGGCCCTCCGCGATCAGTCGGTAGATCGCCGTGCGGGACAGCCCCACCTTCTCTTTCACCTCCGGCAACCGCAGCAGCCGGCGATTGGCCGCCTCGCTCATGGCCTGATCTCCACCGGCGCCAGCAGCGGCGCTGCAGCAGGGGGCACTGGACCGGCGACCACCAGCAGAACCGTGCTCAGCTGCAGGGCCAGCACCAGCCACAGCAGCCATTGCAGCTGCCGTAGGTCGCCCAGTCGCACGGTGGTGGTGATGGGCCGGCGCGTGCGGCAGAAGGCCGGCAACTGGGGCTGCGCCATCGGCCGCGGCGTGCGGCCGGAGTGTTGGGGGTGGGCCATCAGAACGGCACCTCCTCATCGGCGAACTCATCGCCGTAGTCCTCCCCATCCGCCAGCGGAATCGCCTGCTGCTGGCGGGCAGCGGCTTCATCGGAGCGGTAAGCCTGCTCGGCCGCTTCGATCCAGGCGGGGTCCGTGCCCTCGCGGATGCCCAGCGGGCCGTAGAAGCCGATCGTGACGTTGCGCGGCACCGCATCGGCGGCGGCCTGGTCTTCGATCTTGGGGCCCTTGGGGTTGCCGTCCTGGTCGTACTGCTGGGCCCAGCGGGTCTCCAGCACCAGCACATCCCCCACGTTCAGCCGGCCGCGGCGGTGCTGCCGCCGTGCCTCGATCCACTCGCCAAAGCCCTTCGCCTTGAGGATCAAGCGCACTCGGTCTCCCGGTGCTGGAACGCCGCCCTCATCACCGATGCGGGCCTCCATCGTCGTGCCGGGCATGGCAATCGCATGGACGACCATCTCCTGCTTCACCTTGGGCCGGCCCTGGCGGTCGGTGCCGTTGGGGATCGGCTCCATCGCGCCGCTGCTGAGGTTCTTGCGCAACCGGTCGCGTTGCTCCGGCCGCACGATCGCCAGATAGGCCACCTCACCGAGGCGCTGTTGACGGATCACCGGCGCCGCGATGCGGCTGCCGTCGTTGAGTTCAATCGCCATGGGACTTGCTGTTCAGGTTGGAAGAGAAAGAGGACAGGGGAAGCAGGGGCTCCAGGCCGGCACCCAGCCGCAGCAGGTGATGGGCGGCGCCGGAGAGGCTCAGCTGGTGCTCGGCCGACAGCTGCCTGACCTGCCGGTAGACATCGCTATGCACGCAGACGCACAGGTAGTGGCGGCCGTGCTGCGACCGCGGCTGGGGCCTGGCGTAGGCGCGGCGGCAGACGCTCATGGCGTTCCCCCCGCCAGCTCGCGCTCGAACACGTCGATGAAGTCCTTGTGGCGCCGCTGGGTGATGCGGTCCTTGATCGTCCGCGCCTCCCTGGGCACCCGGAAGTGGTGGCGGAACTCGATCGTGAAGCGCTTGCGCGCCTCCTTGGTCATCGCCCCGAGGAACTGGTGCAGGGTGGAGATCTCGTCGTCCGTCAACGGCTCCAGGCCCGGGTCGCCGGCTACAGGGCCATCCGGAGCGCCGGTGTCCCACTCGTCATCTGCGGCTTCGGGGTCGTCAGCAGCGGGGGCGGATGCGGCAGCGGTAGAGGTCGCGCCCGGGGCACCTGACACCAACGGCCGCGGCCGTGGCTGCACTTGATCCGGCTCGATAGTCCGAGGAGCATTGCCCACAGGAATGCCCAGCAGGCCCGCCAACAGGGAGGCGGTCAGTGCATGCCAGGCCGCACTGCCCTCCTGGGGCGCCTGGGCCTCGCTGAACTCTTCGGCGCCGCCGCGGTGCCGCAGGGTCACTCGCAGCACTTCATGCTCCTCGTTGATCAGCTTCTGGGCGCTGAACGAGAAGCCCAGTGCAAAGGCTGGCGCCGCCGCCTGCACGACCTCCTGCATAGAGGTGTCGGCGATGGCGGCCATCTGGGACTGGAACTGGGCCAGGCCCTCGGCCCACTGGGCGCGGGCCTGCTCGCGGCTCTGCAACAGGGCCTGGTTGAGATCAAAGGCGGAGGTGGGACCTGGCGTCGGCTCCATCCGCCCGCAAGGGGTGGTGGTCATCGAAGGCACTGCGGGACCGGCGCCCGCTTGCCCAGGATATTAGCGGCTCGCTAATCCGAACCTGTGCCCAATGATGCGAAATCATTGGCTATGCCGAATCTGCATGATTGTGGCCCCTCAGTCGGCGCCGGCCTTGCTCTCCCAGTCCTGCAGCCACCGCTGCGGCAGCCACTCTTCCCCGTCCCACATGCCCTGCAGCTGCGCTGCGGAGTAGGGCTCAAAGCCGGCCAGCATCGCCTGAAAGGCCTGCCGCTGCTTGGCTGGTGCTGCCTTGGCAGCCGAACTCAGCGCCTCCATCACGCCGATGCCGTGCTGCTTGGCGGTCTGCACCAGCTGGCCGCGCCACTGCTCGCTCAGCTTCTCGGCTTCTGCGGCATCGACCACCGGCTGGGCCGGCAGCACGGGAGCCTGGTAGGCGCTCGGCACCGGCAGCAGGCCCAGGTGGCAGCTCCAGAACTCCGCTGGCCCCCACACCCGCCCCTCGTCATCCATCAGGGGTTTGGCCTGGCTGATCAGGTCCTTGAGGACCCGGGTGCGCACACCGCTGAAGTCTTTGGCGGCCAGGCGGCGGTTCACCTCCGCCAGGGCAAAAAAGCTCTCTGGGCGGGGCTTGGGTGCCTTGCCGTTCTCGAACACGCTCAAGGTGCTGGGGGCCATCACCTCAAAGCCCGCCTCACGGGCCCACTTGTAGGCCGTGTACTGGGTCCAGTGGTTGAGCTCCCGCCAACGCCTGAGCATCCGGCCGAACTGCTGGCCGGCCTCGAGCTGCTTGGCTTCGATGTACCGGTACTCAGAGCTCATCAGGGCTGGGATCTGGCCATTAGCGAAAGGCTAAGGCATCCCATTCAGTTCATGAACCGGTGACGTGTCTATTTCAGAGCGGTGTGGGCGCTGGTGCCCCTGTCCTGGACGCTCGGCCTGACTTGCCTCGACCAGCGCTGGTGACGGGGCGATGGGCTTGGCGCCTCCCTCCACGCCGGGCGTATGGCGACGGTTTCACCTTGCCCATCGGCACCACCCAACCGCAGGTGACCACCGGCGCAGGCCAGCAGATGGCCTCGCGCAGCAGGCGCTCCAGCTGGTGGCGCTGATTCGGCTGCAGCAACGCCACGGGCTCGACGATGCGGCTGTCCGGGCCAAGGGTCCAGTCATCGCGCTGACAGCCGTAGAGCCAATCGCGGCCGTCGGGCGCCTGGGCCCAGAGCAGCGCCCCAAGCTGGTCGCGCTCGATTGCGATCTCCAGCTGCCAGCCGCTGGCCAGATCGAGCCGCATGCGCCCCCACCAGATCTCGCTCCAGGGCCTGTCCGCCAGGAAGGCCTCACCCGCCAGCAGCGCCCGCAAGGCCTGCTGAATCTCGGCGGCGCAGCAACGGCTCAGGGGGTGCAGAGCGGATGACGCAAGCCATTGCCACGGCACCAGAGCGCCCACTCCCCTGGGGCGATCGGGTTGCCGCAACAGCGGCAATGGCCGGGATGGCGGACGCGGATGCGGCGAAAGCCTGATGGCCCAGGTCCGTGGTCGACGCCCGTCGCCACGGCTGGCTTGGCCGGCGAGAGGCGATGCGGTGCGATCTGCAAACCGTGCTCGCGGATCAGGCGGCAGGCCAGATAGGCGCTGGTGCGCACCTCCTCCAGGTGGGGTGAGGCGCTCATCGCCACCAGCTTGCGGACCTTCTCCGCTGCCCGATCCGCCGCTGCGCTGTCGACCATGACCCACCCATGAGCCTGATCAGCTTAGCGAGCCTGTGCCAGGCTAAACGAGCCAATTCGACATGCCGAGGTTCCCATGCCCTCGATGATGACCCCGCTCTCCGTTCAGTTCACGCTTGCCCAGCGGGACTGGCTGGATGCGCGCACCCACGGCGGTGCGCTCTCGCGCTCCTCGGTGATCCGGCTGATCGTGGCCGAGGCGATGGAACGCGACCAGCTCGCCAGCAAGCCCCGTAAGCGCCAGGGGCTCGATGGCCAGCGCTGAACCAGCCGCCCCCGCCCAGGCCTGCATCGACCGCGGCGCCGCCCAGCAGTTCCTCTCTTTGCTGGGCAAGGACCCTGCCAGCGCTCGGCTGCGCGCCTTCCCCCATCGCCTCAACCCCGCCAAGGTTGAGATCGGTGCCCGCAAAGGCCCGTTTGACCTTGACGCGGCCGAGCAGTGGCAGCGCGATGGCCGCGGCATCTACCTGGTGATCAACGACGGCGGCGACCGCAAGTGCGAGATCGCGGCCTGCCGGGCGTTCTTTGTGGAGTGGGACGACCGGCCGATCGCCTGGCAGCTGAATGCCTGGCGGGAGTTGGGCCTACCGGAGCCGTCGCTGATCGTGCTCAGCGGCGGCAAGTCGGCCCACTGCTACTGGTTGCTGGAGCAGCCCATCCCGCCACAGGAGTGGGCGCCGCTGCAGGCGGAGCTGATCGCCTATGCCGGCGGTGATCCCCACTGCAAGGACGCCTCGCGGGTGATGCGGCTGCCGGGCTGCTGGTACGTGGATGCTGGCGGGCACCCCACCGCTCTGGTGGAGCTGGTGCACGTGAGCGGTCAGCGCTACGCGCCGGATGACATCGCCCTGGCGCTGCTGCCCGATGAGTTCGCTGAACCCGTTGCAGGCCCGGCGCCGCCGCAAGCCATCCCCCTGGAGGAGCCCAGCGAGCGGCCAGGGACTGGGATCCATCTGCCGAATCTCGATGACGAGGACTTCGGGCCGCCGCGGCCGCTGGAGCAGATCCGCAGCGCCCTGGCCGCTATCCCCCGCCGCGTGGCCGGCAGCAACACCTACGCCGACTACCGCAACCTGCTCTGGGGACTGATCCAGGCCTGCGAGCAGGCCGGCCACGACCGCGAGCAGGCGATTGCCCTGATGGAGGCCCACAGCCCGTCGGCCAGCTGCGGCTGGGACATCCGCCAGGTGGCCAGCTCCGGCGGCGAGCAGATCAGCGCGGCCACCTTCTGGTTTCACGCCCGTCAGCACGGCTGGTTGCCGCCGGAGCCTGCCCACACCCCCAGGCCTCCCGGGGCGCAGACCACAGGCAGCCGCAGAGGCCAGAGCGACGCCGGCGGGCGCCATCCCGGGGGCAAGGGCGGCGACCACACCAGCAATGCCAGGGGCACCAAAGGAGCTGGCTCTGGCTCAGGCCCGCAGCGCTTCTCCCCCAGGCCCGACACCCGGGTGCGCTGGGGAAAGGTGCACCTGCCGATCAACCGACGCCTCAACGCATTGGAGCACTGCATCCGCTCCCTGGTGGGGCGGGAGCGCAACAGCCTGCGCCGCTCCGCTCGCGTCCGTGAGGCCCATGCCGCCCTGCAACTCAAGACGGCCCTGCGCCTGCAGGAGATCGGCCAGTTGATCCTCGAGGCCCACGACCTGCGCAATGGCAACCGCTTCCGCGGCCTCGATCAGGCCGAGCGGCTGGCAATGCCGCAACCGGTTGTGGAGTGGGAGATCCCCGGCTGCATCCCGCGCCGAGATCTCTCGATCGTGGGCGGCCGGGCCAAGGTGGGCAAGACGCGGCTGGTGCATGCCCTCGCCCGCTGCCTGCTCTGCGCCGAGGACTTTCTCGGGTTCGGGGCGCCGGAGGAACCGCGGCCGGTGATCCTGGTGACCGATGACCAGGGCGACGGCGACACCGCCCAGATGCTGCAGCAGCTGGGGATCTGGGATCACCCGTTGCTGCTCTGGTCGCGCCGGTTCCGGGCCACGGAGGCCAACCTCGATGCCCTGCTGGCCTGTCTGGCCGCACACCCTGGGGCGGTGGTGATCCTCGATTCGCTGCGCTCGATCACCCGCAGCTGCTGCTTTGGCGAGAACGACCCGGAGATGGGGTCGTTGATCTACGACCTCAAGCACCAGATCACCGATGCCGGCGGCACGTTGCTGCTGATCCACCACTGCAACAAGGCGAACGACACCACCGGCACCGAGGCCCTCTCGGGCCACAACGCCATCGCCGGTGCCGCCAACACGATCCTCACCCTCCACTACCTGGCCAAGGGCAATCGGTTGATCAAGGATTCGCCGCAGCGGCGCCTGGTGCGCGAGGCCCGCTCCGGCCCGCCGGTGGATCTGGTGGTGGCGATTGACGGCAACACAGGGGCCTTCGCACGGATCGGCACCTACGACGACCTGCAGGAGCAGCAGGAGCAGGAGAGCGACCTGGATCGCGCCGGACAGCGGGTGCGCAAGGCAAGCGAGAAGCAGAAGGAGGCTCTGCGTTATCTCCAGGCGCTGCACACCAACGGTCTGGCCGGGGTGGGCCTGCTGGAGCTGCTGCAAGCGATCAACGCGGCGCCGGCGGAGGCGCGACTGAGACGAGATCTGGAGGGGGAGGCGCTGAGCACTTACACGACGCTCGGCCGTTTCCTCAGCAAGCTCGACGGCCTGGTGACGACCACCCGGGTGGGCACCAGCGGGGCCAGCTACTACCTGCGCTACTGGCTCAGTGACGCCGGCGCGGAGTGGTTGGCGCGTGAGTTCGACCTGTAGGGGGCTGAAATCTTTGTTTTCTTTCCCATCGACTGCGCCGCAGGCATTTTCAGCGAATTTGTGGGAGTGTTTTCTTTGGCAAACTTTCGAATCTTTGCTGCCACCACAGGGCATGAGCATTGCGATGCCGCTGGCGTGAACGCTCGTCGTACAGGGGCTGGAATCTTTGCTTTCTTTACCATCGACTGTGCCGCAGTCGTTCTCAGCGATTTCGCGGGTGTGTTTTCTTTGACGATCTTTCGAATCTTTCATGGGTGTCGTCCCTGGCTGTCGGGGGGCAAAGATCGTCAAAGATTTCAAAGATTGCGCTGGGCCCAGATCGCCCCAGATCCACTGCGCCAGAAGGGATTGCAAAGAATTGAACGATTTTGGTGTATCACGTGAGGTTCTGGTGATCAGGCGTTCTTCCACCCCAACCAGCGGCACTGCTTTCGCTGGCCCCAGCGACTGGCTGCCATCGATCCCAGGCCTACGGCGCACCGACCCGGAGCACCGCTACTGGCTGGGGGAGCACCTGTTCGCGGTGTCGGTCACCGGCGTGGTCGGCTCCAGCAAGAGCGACTGGGCGATGGCCCGCATCGAGGCCACCCGCCACCTCTGGGAGCCGCGGGGCCACACCGTGCACCTGGCGCTGGAGGCCCTGCTCAAGGCTCGCTACCATCCCCTGCCCCAACACCAGCAGCAGGCCAGCGAGCAGCTCCTGCACCTGCGCTCTGGCGACTACCGGGACTGGATCGAGCCGCTGCTGGTCCACCCCCACTGGAACCAGGTGACGGTGATCGCTTCCGAGCGGCCCACCTGCTGCCTGATCCGCAACCTGGCCGGCACCTACGACACCGGCTACATCCAGCACGCCAGTGGCCTGCGGGTGCTCGCCGACCTCAAGACCCTCTCTCGGCCCGGATCGGGCAGCTACTGCACCCGTGCCCAGCTGGGCGGCTACATGGCCCTGGAAGCCACCTGGGGCATGCGCTACGACGCCGGCCAGACGATCTGGGCCCGGCCGGGGGAGACCCGCTTCTCGCCGCTGTATTCCCCCCAGGAATGCCTGGCGGCGTGGGCAGCGGCGTGGGCGGGCTACGTGAGCAGCTTCCGGCCCTGGTGATCCACTGTCCGAGCTGATGTATTCGGACTATCGAGCCGCTATGCTTTGTCGCAGGTTGCTTGCCTGCGCCTCTTTGCTCCTTCGCTGGCTCTGTTGATGGCTGTCACCACCGCCAGCTCTGCTCCACCGGCCGGCGCCGTTCTGGATGCGCTGCTCGATCGCATCACGGTCCTCAAGCTGCAGCAGAAGGCGACAGAAGCCGAGCTCGCTCCGCTGCTGGAGCAGCTCAGCGGTGCGCTGGAGGCCGGCGAGCTGGATGCCACCTTCTCCCACAACGGCTGCAGCTTCTCCTGGTCGGCCGGGCGCACCAGCTACGCCTACCCAGAGCCGCTGCAACAGCAGGAGCAGGCCCTCAAGGAGGCCCAGCGGCTGGCGGTCGCCACCGGCGCGGCCACGGAGAAGCACGGCAAGGCGTTCTGGACGATCAAGCCGGGCCGGAGCTGAACAATGGCCAATCCCCAGAAGCGCAAGGGGGATGCGGCCGAGCGAGAAGCGGCCCAGCTGCTGAGTGATCTGCTGGGCCTGGTGGTGCGCCGCAAGCTCGGGGCCGGCCGCACCACCACGGCCGGCGGTGACACCGGCGATCTCGATGGCGTGCCGGCCCATGTGATCCAGGTGGCCAGCTGGGCCAACACCGCCGCCGCGGCCCGCCTCAAGCCCGATGAGGCCGCGCTGCAGGCCGAGCACGCGGCAGTGCCATTCGCGGCGACGTTGGTGCGTTTCCGCGGCGGCACCTGGCGGGTGGTGCTCACCCCCGAGCAGTGGGCCGCCTACGTGCGGCTGATCCTGCGGGAGGGGTTGCTGTGAGCCGCCGAGCAACAGCCCCTGAGTCCGAAGGCGCGAAGCCTCAGGCCCTGGATGCCGATCAGGTGTTGCTGGAGGAGCTGCGGCATGCTCCACCCCAGCAGGACGCTGACGGCCAGCCCGTCTGGCCGGCGGCGGATCCCAGCCGACCGGTGGGCAAGGGCAACCCGCCGCGGGGCCGGCGCCGGCAGCAGCACCGCCCCCGTGCCAGCCACATGGAAGTGGAGCAGCGCATCGCCGAGGCCCAGCTCTGGGTTGCTCAGCGTTTGCCGCTGGCGCTGATGAGGGAAAAAGCAGCCCAAAACTGGGGGGTCAGCAACATCAAAACCGTCAGCAAATACCTCGCCATCGCCCGCGAGCGGATGGTGGAGGAGCTGATTTCCGACCGCCGCCGCCACCAGGCCGAGCAGATTTTCGCGCTGAACGACTGCGCCCGCCGAGCCATGGATGCCGAGCAGTTTTCTGCTGCGGTGGGTGCCTTCCGGGTGATCGCGGAGATCGGTGGGCTGCTGCGAGCACCGATCAAGCCGCCTGAGGCCAAGAGCTGATGGGCCGTATCGCTGCGACGACCAGACCCAAGGCCACGGTGCCGAGCAATGGCGGGCTGCTGCTTGATCCCGCCACGGACCTGTGGGCCGACTGGGGACTGCTGGGCGTTCCGGATCCCGACCGGGCGACAACGACCGCGGCGTCGTTGTCGTTCGATGGTTTCATCGGCCGGGCCTTTCCGAGCTTCCAGCGTTCGCGCTTCTCGGCGGTGCTGATCGATCTGCTCCAGCAGGTGGCCGATGGCGCTCTGACCCGGCTGATCGTCTGCTGTCCACCCCGGGCAGGAAAATCCGTGCTGGTGTCGCGGCTGTTCCCCGCCTACTGGGTGAGCCGCCATCCGGAGCTGTTCTGCGCCATCGCCAGCTACTCCGGTGAGCTGGCCTATGCCCACAGTCGCGAGGCTCGCCACTACTACCGCGTCACCGGCCACGCCCTCTCCAAGGACTCCGCCGCCGTGGGCAACTGGCTGACCCCCCAGCGGGGCGGCTGCATCGCCGCCGGAGTTCGCGGCCCGTTCACCGGCAAGGGCTACAACCTCGGGATCATCGATGACCCTTACAAGGGGCCGGAGGATGCCAAGTCGTCGCTGCAGCGCGAGCGGCTGATCGACTGGCTCAAGAGCGTCTGGTTCACCCGGGCTGAACCTGGCCTCACCGCGGAAGGAGCGTTGCTGCCAGCGGCGCAGGTAGTGGTGCAGACCCGCTGGGACCACCAGGACATGACCGCTTGGCTGCTGGAGCAGGAGACGGAAGAAAACCCCGAGCACTGGACGGTGCTCAACCTGCCGGCGATCGCGGAGTCAGAGGCCATTTCTATGCAGATTCCGCATACATGCAAGAAGGTCTCCGACTGGCGCCAACCGGGCGAACCCCTCTGCCCCGAGCGGGTACCGCTGGCGGTGCTGCAGCGCATCCGCACCCGCCTGGGTTCCTACTGGTGGAACGCCCTCTACCAGCAGCGGCCCAGCCCGGCCGAGGGCCTGCTGTTCCGCAAGGGCTGGATCCAGCCGCCGCTGCCCATCGCCCCCGGCCAGCCCCGCCGCTATGCGCCCCTGGTGCTGAGCTGCGATCTGAGCTTCAAGGACGGCAAGGAGAACGACGCCTGCGGCTTTGCGTTGCTGGGTCTGCTGGAGGCGCAGCGGCATCCGGCAGCTGAGGCTCGGCGGCAGGGCTTGGCCCTGGCCGCCAACGCGGCAGCAGCCCAAGGGATGCCCAGGGGTGTGAATGCGACTCACTCCCCTGCCGGCGGCCCGGACCCCTGGGCCGAGCTGCAGATCGAAGCGCTCTGGTCCCACCGGCAGCGGCTGGATCTGCCGGGGGTGATCAAGTTCCTGCTTGCCTCGCTCGCGTCGCTTGAGCGGCAGGGCCTTCGCCCCAACGCCGTTCTGATCGAAGACGCCGCCAACGGCCCTGCCGTCTGTCAGCTGCTCAAACGCCAAGTGCCGGGACTGATCGCGATCCCGCCCAAGGGCAGCAAGGCCTCCCGTGCCCATGCGGTTGCTCCCTTGTTGGAGGCGGGGCAGGTGCGCTTTGCCCGCAAGGCCGACTCCCTGGTGGAGGAGCTGCTGGCGTTCTCGCCCCGGGGCGGCGTCGACGACCAGGTGGATGCCTTCTGCCAGGGCGTCCTCTGGATCGAGGCCCAGTTCTGGCGTGGCCGGGGCTACGGCAGCTCGCCGGTGCCGATGGTCTTCTCCCGCTGAGTGATGACGGTCGCTGTCGCCCGGCCACTGCGGACTCCGGCCTGCCGCATTGCTGCAGCTGCCGTTGCTGGCCAGCTGGCTCTGCCGCTGCGGCCGCCGGTGGTGGCGAGCTGTGTGTCGCGGCGTCCTCGCCGCCCTCAGCGTGTGCGGCCCGCGCCCAGCCATCATGCGGTGCAGCTGGTGATCGCCTTTCCGGCCAAGCCGCGGCGGCATCGGCCGGTCAATCCCCATGCGGCCGCCAATGCGTTGGCGCTGCAGCACCGGGACATAGCCCGGACCGTGGCCGGCAACATCTCCCGCCGCACTGGTCACCCCAAGGACGACCTGGAGCAGATCGCCATGCTGGGGATCCTCCAGGCTGCCCGGCGCTACTCACCCGAGCGGGGAGGTTTTCGGCCCTATGCACGCACCTATGCCAATGGGGAGGTGTATCACTACCTCCGCGACAAGGGTTTTCTGATCAAGGTGCCGGCCAGCTGGCGGGAGCTGTATGCCAGGGGGCAGAAATTGCTGAGGTTGGGGACACCTGCTGGTGAATTGCCGGAGCGGCTGGGGGTCAGCGCAGAGCGGTGGCGGGAGATAGAGATGGCATGCAGACAGCGCGTTGTAGCGCTTGAGATAACCGATGAGCGAGACTTACCCCAATAGGGAGAAAGAATACGAGAGGAATTCCAGTTCGCCTAGGCCGCGGGCATTGCCGACCTTACCCAAGCGAACCATCGCTGAAGAAGGTTTCGTATACATCACGCATATCCTGCAAAACTTCCTCGCAGGTGCTCCGAATGATTTCCCGGCGCTCACTGCTAAAGTGATGGGAGATTACCGCGATAAGAGCAGTAGCCACTGCGACGGCCCAAAATGTCGGCTTCACCCATGCTTCTGTGGCTTGCGTCGCCTGGTACAATGGGATAAGGGTTAAAAGAGAAGATCCAGATACACCCCAGGCCACGCTTTCGACAACCTCGTAGATAGAAGTCTCTCGCGGAATCGTGCTTACCTTGCGAAACACCCGCTTCCAGTCCGTCCTTCGTATTGGCATTTCGACGTCAGAAGAGATGGCTGTTCGGACCTCTCTTTTGCTTGTGCGAAAAGTCCCTATTGATTCGCTCATGACTGGCCTTCCTGGAGTTCTATGCCAGCGATTAGCGGATTTATTAGAATAGTGTTCCCGCAGGATTTGCACGTAACCGGCGCAATTGGGACCAACGAGGACCCTCCAATCACCATGCTGCCGCCATGGAACTCACGGAGTTCGTAGATTGTCATTGGAACATCCCAATCGTTGGAGCGACACACTGGGCACGTCGCTGGTGGTGTCCACTTGCCCTGAAGGTGCTCAAGCAGTTGCTTGTGTTGGGCTTCGTTGAGCTTCATGGCTTGCATCCATGCAAAGATTTGAATGTTGCCTATTCATTTGGCGACCCCGATGAATAGGCTACCCCTGTTGCTACTCTCAAGAGATATTTTCCGTGGATAGCCATCCTGGTAAGGATGCCACGTGCGACATGGCCCATTTTGCAGTATCCCTACCTATAGGGATGGTGATCGGGCTTGAAAATGAACTGTTTAATGGTTGATACAAGGTCGTTTGGGCTGCCGATCAAGCGATTCACTTCTCAGCCGCATGGTTGCTGATTTTGAGCAGGGCCCGATCAGCTATTGGCAAGAGGCAACGGTCCTGATTTTAGCCGCGACTCCGTGAACGCCAATCCGATCTCGACTAAAGCTCCCAGCTTCGCCCCCTGGCAGAAGCACCCCGCTCAGACCGCTCTGCAGCCTTCCCTGCAGATCACCGCCGACTGCTGGGCTCTGCTTGCCGCCCCAGGCGGCGGCAGCCGCAAGGAGCACTACCTCCCCAAGGGCGAGCGGGAGCCGGAGACCGCGTATCGGAAACGTCTCGATGCGGCCCGACCCTCGGGCTTCTTTCGTGACGCTCTGCGCACCTACGCCGGCATGCTCAGCCGGGGGAGCTGGCTCAGCCTCCCGGCCAGCCTGACCTCGGTGCTCACCGATGTGGACGGCCGGGGCACGGACCTAGGGGTGTTCCTCGCCGCGGCTGACCTGCTGGTCCTGCGCGATGGCGCCGCTTTGGTGCTGGTGCTTCCCCCCGAGCACAGCTGGCCTTCAGAAGGCGATCGCCAGGAGGCGCTGCGCCGCGGCGACCGTCTCTCCCTGCCAAGACTCCAGCTGGTGCCGCGCGCCAACTGCCTGAACTGGGAACTGCCCGTTTCCTCCGGCCTGCCGGGCCGGATCGTCTGGCGGGAGCCGGTGAACCGACCCATCCGTGCGGAAACACCGGGGAGTGAGGAAGCGGTCACGCAGCAGATCACTGCCCTGCTGGGCGATGCCGATGCCCCGGACCATTGGCACTACCGCAGCTTTCAGCTGCTCACCACCGGCGACGCCACCAACGGCGGGACAGTCACCGGCCTGCAGCTGGCCCACCATCCAGTCTGCGCCGACCCTCAGGCCACCAGCGGCTGGCGCTGCGACGAGCCGGTGGTCACCACGTTTGAGGGCATCCACCGGCTGCCGGCCTGCTGGTACACCTCCGATGGCTCGGCCTTCGGGGAGGGGGACCTGCCGCACCTGGGCCTGGCGCATCAGTACCTCAACCACTTCCGCTGCAAGAGCGAGTACGAGGAGCTCCTGAGCCGCACGGCCCTGCCAGTGGGGGTCCGCAAGGGGATGGTGGATGCCATGGGCAACAGCCAGGCCGGTCCGGTGGTGCTGGGGCCGAACACCTGCATGGACCTGCCGGCTGATGCGTCCTTCGAGTTCGTGGAAATCAGGGCCCGCTCGCTGGCCGAGCACAGGGCCTGGCTGCAGATCCTCGACGACACCATGCGCCGCGATGCGCTGATCCCGTCACAGAACCGCGGTGCTGCCCGCACCGAGATGGAGATCAGCCTCACCGCGAGCCAGAGCTACGCGCTGCTGCAGGCGATGGCGATCCAGAAGGCCTCACTGTTCTCCACCCTCCTGCAGCACTGGTGTGCGCTGACCGGCGAGCCCCTGGATCCCGGTGCTGGCCTGCAGGTGACGGTGAGCCCGCTCACTCCGCCGATCCAACCCCAGCCCCAGGTGAAGGAATGGATCGAACTCTTCGATAAGGGGGTGATCAGCAGGGAAGAGCTGCGCCACCAGCTGGCCCTGGCGACGGCCAATGCGATCAGCAGCCCGACCCTCGATGACAGCCCGGCCACCAGGGCGGGGGAGGGGAGTCAGGCCCCAGTGCCCAGAGCTCCGGAAAGCTCGGCGCCGCTACCCCTCAGGCAAGAGGAGTCAGCCGCGCCTGCTGCCGCATGAGCCAGACCCCGACCGACTCCCCTTACCGCTGGCGCGCTGCTGACCTGGAGGGTATCCGCATTGCCCTCTCGATTCCGGCTCGGATGGCGGCGATCCGCGCGATCAACGAAGCGATGGCTGATCTCGAGCAGCTCTACCCCGATGCGATCCCCACAGCCCGGCGGGAGCTGGATGCCATCGCCGCCATCGACACCGAGCTGGCGGGACTGGGCCCCGAGCAGCTGCAGGCGCCCATCGAGACCCGGCGCAAGGCGGTCGGCCCCGACGCCTTGCCGGAGGACGGCACCCTGCCGGTCAAGAAGGCCGACGTGATCGAGTACGACACCGAGCTGCTACGGGAGGAGACCATCACCCGCTACGGCGAGGGTCTCTCAATCGAGCAGGCGTTGCGACGGCAGCGGGGCAGCCATGCCCAGGCGCTGCTGCTGATGCTCCCCACCCTGGCGAACTGGAGCCGCGACCCGCAGCTGAGCGGCCAGGGCAGTGGGTTCACCGCAGCGCTGGAGCGGGGCTGAACTGTGACCAGCACCCCAGGGGCGGGGGCTTTGCCCCCCTCGGCACTGCAGCCCTACGCCAACGCCCGCATCCTGCTCTTCTCCAACGCCATCCCCGGCGTGCTCGATTCGGAGCGCACCGGCCGCTTCCTGTTCGAGGGATTCATCAAGCGCCTGCGGGGGATCTCCAGCAAGGAGAACGCCCCTGGTCTGGATACCGGCGACTTCACCTATGAGGGCTACCTCACCCGCGGCGCCGTGCTGCCGCTGACACCGTCCCAACCCTGGGACTGGTTGGCCACGGACATCGCCTGGAGCACCAGCGGCATCCGACCGGTGTCTGCCACCACACCGGCGCTGCTCACCCCCTGTTTCGGGGCTGTCTGGTTGGGTCCGCTTGCCGAGCTCACCCCAGCGGGGGTGCTGCCGTCGCCAAGCCGCGGCCAGTTCGCTGCCTTCTCGGTCACCGAGTTCGGCGGTCTCTACGGCGCCGGTGGCATCGGTTCGCTGACCCAGCCGCTGCTGGGCGAACGGATCCAGGCGGCGCTCAAGCCCAACCGTGTGGTGGTCGTCGGCACCGGCGACAGCCTCAACGTGCTGGCCGAGCGCCACGGCACCACCGTCACCACCCTGCGCAATCTCAACCCATTCCTCACCGGCCGCCCGTCGGATCAGCTGCCGCTGGGGAGCTGGTTGTTCATCCCCAAGCGCCGCGCCGCCGCCAACGCCGACAGCAGCACCACCGGCCTACCGGCTGGCTTCTACACACCCGAGACCCTGGCGACGTACCTGGGCGTGTCGGTGTCGACCATCTACAGCTGGAACTCCAGCGGCTACGGCCCACCCTTCGTGAAGCTGGGAAACCTCGTCCGCTACACCTACGAGGACGTGGAACTCTGGCTGGCCAGGCAGCTGGAGCTGTCGCGGGGCTGACGCAACTGCTCGGAAGAGCCCTACTTCTTGGCCCCCTCGGTGTTGGTGTCGCTGCTGTTCTGGTGGCCGTTCAGGTGCTTCTCGCAGGCCATGGCACCGCTGCCTCCCAGCACTGCTGCGGCGATCAAAGCAATCGAGAGCAGGCGCTTCACGGGGGGCAGGCATCTGTGGTTGACCGTAGGCAGCTCGGGGGTCTTCGGCTGTGCTCCACTGCGTTCTCCTCACAGATCGATGGCTGGCAATAGCTGAGGAGCACAGCCCGGATGGGGTGCTCATCCACGACAGCCGCGATGGGTCATGGCCACTGCCACTGCTTCTTCCACGTCCAGCACTGCCGCCGCCAGCGCCCAGGGCGCTGACGACAATTACGCCGCCACCGGCCAGCCCGGTGAGGCCACGACAGCCGGAGGCCCCTCGGGCGATCCCCAGGGCACCGGCGCCCAGGGCGGCACTTCTGCCAGCGGCGGCGACAGCTCCAGCACTACTGGCTCCGAGGCCGGTGCTCCCCCGCAGGACGACAGCCGCCTCACCGAGCCCCTGCGGGCCGAGCGGCGCAAGAGCAACCAGCTCGAAAAAGAGATCCGCACCCTGCGCCAGCAGCTGAACCGCTTCTCGGAGATCAACCCCGAGGAGTACGCCCGCCTGCAGGAGGCCGAACGGCAGAAGCAGATCCTCGAGCAGCAGATGGAACTGCGCGAACGCCAGATGGAGGAGGCCTCCGCCCAGAAGGTGGCCGCCGTCGCCGCCGAGCGCGATGAGGCCAAGCAGCAGATCCTGCAGTTGCGCAAGGACCGCCTGCTGGAGCGCGCCTTCTCCCAGGCCGAGGGCCGCACCGGTGGCGACACCCGCGGCACGTTCTTTGACATCTTCAAGGGGCAGCTGGGCACCTGCTTCCGCCTCAGCACCGGTGGTGACGGCAAGGACGTGCTCGAACCGCTGGACTCCCAGGGCAAGCCCCTGCTCGGCGATGACGGCCGGCCGATGACCACCACCGAGTTCCTCGATCAGATGCGCGTGCATCCCGTCTACGGCTTCCTGTTCCAGCAGCGGGGCCCGGCCGGGATGCAGGCTGCCGGTGGGCTGACGGTGTCGGGCATCGGCAGCAACGGCGAGCCGATCAACCCCCAGGCGATGTCGGCGTCGGAGCTCTACCGGGCGTCCTTCGCGGTGAACGGCCGCGGGGCCCGGCGCTGATACCAGTCGATGGCAAGGCGGTCCCGCAGCTTCTACGCCGGCCTCTCATTCCGGCCTCCGGAGCCGGTGGCTGCTGCCGCCCGCCGTGCCCTGGAGCGCCGGGCACAGCAGCCGCCTTCCAACCGGGGCATGACGCCGGTGGGCCTGGCCCGCGCCCGCCAGCTGCTCAACCGCCAGGAACTCTCACCGCAGACAGTCGATCGAATGGTGAGCTACTTCGCTCGGCACGAGGTCGACAAGCAGGGCTCCAGCTGGGAGACCTACGGCAAGGGCCGTCAGGCCTGGGACGGCTGGGGCGGGGAGCCCGGCCGCCGCTGGGCCACGGCTGTCGCACGGCGGATGGATGCAGCAGAACGCAATGCCCAGCGTTCAACCAATCCGCCCCGCCGCCGCTGACGCGCGAGCCGATCAACCCCGCAACTGCCCGGAGCCCGAAAAACACCGCCGGCCAAACGATCAACACCTCAAAAGGGGAGAAACTGACGCGAAAAAAATCGCGAATTCTCCTCATAATTTGCGTTTCAAAATCAGCTCCCTGCAACTCCCTGTAGATCCCTGCAGATCGCCGTAGAAGAATGCAAACCTGGGGGTATTCCCCCTGTTTCCGGGAGCGGCGCAGGGTGCCTCGGAAATTTTTCAGGTTCCGGGAAATCCCCCCCTCTCAGGCCCTGCTGTCCTGATCGGCTCCCGTGCCAGCCGCCTGATCACCCGCCACCGGTGGTGGAAATAGGGAGCCCGTGCCACCATCGGTGGTGGCAGCGGACCCTGCGCTGATGACGGCCACCACCTTCAACGTCCAGAACCTGCGGGGTCAATCCCTGCTGTTTCGCTGTCTGGAGACGGGCTTCGTGACCACGGCACCAGCCCTCACCCGCTACCAGCAGGGCCGCGGCATCGACCCCAGCTGCCGCGAGCTGGTGGGCGAGCGACCTGAGCAGTGGTGCAGGACTCGGCCGGTCACGATCTGCGAGCACTGCGGTGTGGCGATCAAGGGCAACCAGTGGACCGTCCGCCAACACCAGCAGAGCCAGCGCTGTAGAAGGTCGAGGACGCCGCTGCCGGTCTGATGGACCAACCGAACTTGCTCCTGGTGGGCTGGCTGGTGTTCGCCTTTGCCGTGGGTTTCAAGGTCTGGAGGCTGTCCCGCCTGATCAACCTTCAGCTGCGCTCCAGCGCCTGGGGGATGGAGCGGTTCCGTGCCGTACTGGAGCAGAACTGGCAGCGGAGTGAGTTGCTGCGCTGAGGCAGCACAAAGCCCCGGGGGCCGGCAGGCCCACCGGGGCAGGGGCCGCAGCCCCTGGCGGCTCACAGCACCGCCACGGTGCCGAGCCGCTTGGCCTGCAGCTTGCGGGCCAGCTGATGGGCCAGCCGAGCCGGAATGAAGCGGGGCTTTTTCACCGGCAGGCCGCGGCGGCCATAAAAGACCGTGAGGCGCTCGGCATCATGCGCCTTGATCCCACCGGGATACACGAACACCGCCAGCTGGCGGATCTCGCAGCGGGGGAAAGAGGAGGCCATCACGAAGGAGGCGAGGGACACCCGCGTCAGGCCCCGGCTGTAGCGACCTGGCAAGGACCGCGCAGCGGCCTGGCCCGATCCTTGCCAGAGCGAGACGGCTGGGGCAGCGGTGCCCCCTTTCTCCCCCTCGCCGACCGTGAGGCCTCCGGCCCCCGCGCGTGCTGAACCCCCGCCAGCTCGGTCGTTGGCTCGGCTCCCGGTGGATCGGTGGCCCGCCAGGTCCGCTGAGCCTCCTGGGCTGTCTGTCCGGTGGTCGCGACAAGCAGGAAGGCAGGGCCCCGGGGAGCCCCGCCTGCTGGGGTGCCTGCCTCAATAGGGCAGCAGTGCCTCCAGCTCTGGATCGACCGGCACCGCCGGGGCAGCTGACTGCCGCTCGAACAGCACCTGGGCGGCCAGCGCAGCCAGCCGTGGCCAGCGCCCGCTGCAGAACGCCAGATCTTCCAGCACCTGCCAGGAGAACTGCTGCAGCTGAGCTTTGCGGGACAGAGGGGCCATGGGAGGGCTCCGCGTAGGACCCCTCAGCCGGCGGGGGGCGGGTCAAGGGCCTGTCCACCACTGAGATGCGGAGCGCAGCGCAGCCAACGTCCACACCGGCGGGCTCGTATCACCCTTGAGGCGCCCCCCGACCATGAGGAGGGCCGGAGCGGAGCCCGTTCAGGAGTTGGTGGCTGCATCGCCGCCGCGCTGCTTGGCCCCCATGGCCACCCGAGCCGACCGGACGCTGCTTCTGCTTCTAACCTGAATGAATCCAATCAGAAGCGATGGGATCCTTCTCCTTCACGACGGAAATCAAGGAGGACCGGACCCTGCAGCTGCCGGCTGGAACTCCGACCGGTCGCGTGACTGTGGCGATCACGCCCGCTGATGAGGTTGCACCGACAGGCCGCAAGCTGCTGGCCAAGCTGCTGGACCTGCAGGCCGCCATCCCCGCAACCCAGGGCCTCAGCCAGGAGCAGATCGACACCGCACTGGAGCACGAACGGGCCGGCTGGCGCTGAGGCATGCGGCTCTACTTCGACTCCTGCGTGCTGATCTATGCCCTTGATGGCGCTGAGCAGCTGCGGTGCCACACCCTGCAGCAGCTGGAGCGCTATGGCGATGCCGACTGGGTGATCAGCGATCTGGTGCGCATGGAATGCCTGGTGGGCCCCTTGCGCTCGGCTGATCAGATCCGCCTGCTGGCCTTCCGCAGCTTCTTCTCCGACTGCACCGTGGTGCCCCTGCATCCGGAGGTGATGGATCAGGCGGCGGAGCTGCGGGCCTCCACCCGCCTGCAGACAGCCGATGCCATCCATCTGGCTGCCGCCTTGCACTGGGGCTGTGACGCGCTGCTGACCAATGACCGCGCCTTCCAGCTCGCTCAGGCGTCGATTGAGGTGCTGCGACTGGAACCGGAGCAGCCCTGAACCCAGCGGCCAGAGCCTCGGCTGCAGTTGGCAATAGCCGGTGACGTCAACTGGGGCCAGGCCCCGGGAGTGCAGCACCGATGGGCCTCACCCTGATCGAGGCAGCCAAGTACGAGACCCGCCTGGAGCACCTGGCGGTGATCAAGACCTTCGCTGAGGGCGAACTGCTCAGCTGGCTGCCGTTCATGAACATCGCCGG
>CALRKN020000014.1:0-108312 GCA_943368005.1 Bradyrhizobium ivorense
ATCGTGTAAGGGGATGCGGAGCTGCCCTCAGCAACGGTTGCGGGCCCTGTGATCCGAACTGCGAGGGGATCGTTGTCAGTGATGGAGGTGGTGACTGATCCGCTGCTCACCGTGGCGTTGGTGCTGGTGAGGGAAACCGAGAAGGTTTCCGAACCTTCCGCGAATGAATCACCCGTGGTGGGGATCGAGATGCTGAGCAGTTGAGATCCAGCCACCAAGGTGCCGGTACTGGTGTTGGTGGCTGTGAGGGTCACCGCACCAGAGACCGGATCGGTCGCGATGGCTCCAACAGTGATGCCATTGCCGGCGGTGAGGCCCGCAGCGAGAAGTGCGGCGAAGTCGAGACCTTCCGTGGCGCTACCGCCGGCGGAATCGAGGGTGAGGGTCACGCTCTGCCCGGCCATCAGGCCGCTGCCGCCCAGCGACACCGCATAGGCCGCCGATTGCCCTTCAACCACGGATGGTTGGCCGGTGAGGGCGAGGGTGGGCGTGGGCACCAGATCGTTGATCGTGGTGGTCACCACGCCGCTGCTCACTACCGCCGTGCTGCTGGCGAGGGTCACGCCGAAGCTCTCGTTTCCTTCCACCGTGGAGTCGGTGGTGATCGGCAGCTGCACGGTGAGCACCGTGGCGCCTACGGCCAGGGCAGCGCCGCTGGTGTTGGTGGCGGTGACAGTGACCGTGCCATCGGCGGCGGTGCTGATGCCGCTGAGGGTGATGCCGTCGGCCTTCTGCAGGTTGGCGGCGAGCAGGGCTGCGAAGTCAGCCCCTTCGGTGGCGGTGCCTCCGGCGGAATCGAGACTGAAGGTGAGGCTGCGGCCTGCGGCGAGGCCGACACCATCCAGCACCACCGCATAGCTGGCGGCCTGCCCTTCCGTGACCGAGGCCGGACCGTTCAGGCGGATGGTGGCGGGCAGAACGTTGCTGATCGTGGTGGTCACCGTCTGCGCCTGCACGAAGTCGGCGAGGGTGACCGTGAAGGTTTCGGCCGGCTCGTTCTGCAGATCCACAGACACCGGCAGGGTGAGGGTGGCGATGGCGGCCGCAGGGTTGAAGCCTCGGCTGGCCGAAGCCACCGCCCGGATCAGCCCCGTGGCTGCATCCACGCTCACGTTGCTCAGCACGATGCCGGCCGCTGCCTGCAGCGAACCCTGCACTAGCGCCGCTAGGTCGGCCGAGAACTGGGCCGTGCCGTTCTCGAGCTGCAGGCTGAAGGCAACGCTTTCGCCACTGGTCAGGCCCGTGCCACTGAGGGCAATGGTGTAGGTGGCATTGGCGCCCTCAGCCACCGGGGTGGCCGGTCCGGTGAGGCTGAGCGTCTGCAGGGCGTCGAGGCTGATATCGCTGAACTTGATCGTTTCGAAGCCTGTGATGCTGTTGCCGAAGGCATCACTGAAGGTGATGGCGCCACCCGAACTGCTGGAGGTGAGCAGAGAGGTGGCGAAGGTGCCGGGCAGCAGCAGCACGTCGTTGCCGCTGCCGCCTGCGAACACTGTCTGGCTGGCGGACGTGGTGACTTCCACCACGTCATCCTGCGTGCCGCCGTCAACGCTGGAGTTGGTGACCGTGGCGAGAATGATGTTGTCGGCACCTTGCCCACCCACGACGCTGGAGCGGGTGAACAGACCATTCACCTTGAGCTGGTCGGTGCCAGATCCGAGATCGATGGAGGCCTGATCGAGTGCGGTCTGGCCCGGCGTGCCGATCTCAACGATGTCGTTGCCCGCTTCGGTGTTCAGGGAGGCGAAGCGGAGTGCACCAACGAGGAAGGGGGTGTCGTTGGTATCTCCCGTGAACACAACGGTCTGGTCCGTTGCGGTACCCGTGATGCCCTGAAGCTTGGTGCGGTTGAAGCGGAAGGCTTCCCATAGTTTGGAACCAGACGCGATGTCTGAGTTCAGTTCAGGTGCCAGCTCTTCCTGACCATTCAAGTAGTAGTCGGGCTGTCCAAAGACAACGCTGCTTTCCTGTTGCCTGTAGAGGACGAGATCGAAAAGAATATCGCCAAACTTGATTCGTTCGAAGCCGGAGATCTGGTTGTTGTTGGATGTGGCGAGATAGTCACGCTCGTCAAGGATCGACTCCAGCGTAACACTGCCGTCTCCATTGCCATCCTTAAATTCGATGTCCCAGTCGAATCGAGAGCCCTTGAGCACGATCAGGTCGCCAAAGGGCACCTCTTCCAGGGTTAGGTCGTCATCGAGGGTTATTCCAATTCCGCCACCTGGGTTCGTGCCGAACACGGCGTCGAAATAGGTTGTGCTGACACCCCCCTTGAAGATGGATTGCCACGGCATCAGCACGCTGACCGTGTCATCACCAGCGCCAGCAAAGATGGAGGACTGGAAGATGTAGCCTTGGCTGGCATCGATGTTCACCTCGGCCCTGATCGACTGGGTGATTCCCGCACCAATGATGCCGAAGAAATCATTGCCACCCCCTAGGCGGATGGTGGTGAGGTCGAGGGCATTGATGTAGACGCCGCTGCTCAGAACGCCTGGCGGATAGCCAATGGCCTGCAGGATGTCAACTCCGGATGCCGGCACTGAATAGGGCACAAAGCCGGATGAGACCTTCAGGCCATTGCCATCCAGCAAAAAAGTGCCATCGCCACTTGTGGCGTCAACCGTGAATTGAAAGCCAAGCCCGTAATCGTTCAGGCCCGCCAGATTGTCCGGTAGCGCAATGCCTGTTCGGGCGAACCGTTGCGACTCGGTTTCCGGGATCAGAAAGAACCCGTTGGTGTCAATCGTGCGATTGCCGACCGAGGAGCCCCAGTTCAGAATGGTCATGACGTGCGGGTCAGCGAAGGTTCATCAGGGACGGTCTGCCTGCCGCACCCGGGCAACTCCCGGAGTCCGAGTCGAAATAGGGCAGCCAGTTTGTTTGGCTGCACTGTATGGCAGTGGACGACTACTGCCGCGGGCCACCTCAGATACTTCTTGGTTTGTCCCTTCTTGTCTTTGAATTTTCTTAGACGGCTACCATTCTGCCGTTAATTGGTTTGTTGCATGGTTGCCAACGTCTCTGTGACACTCCGTTCTGCTGCACATCCAGGGGATGCCGGTCAGATTCGGTCACATCTTCCCTGCAGACTTGTCATAGGTCGGTTCCGTGCATCGGTCAGGCTGAAGGCTCAATCCCAGAGATGCCATGACCAGTCGATTCTTTCGGGCTCGGCCCCTGCTGCTGGCGGCTGCCCTGCTGCTCCTGGCCAGCCCGCTCCATGCGATCGCCGCCCAGGACGAGGGCCGGGAGGCGATGCAGCGCCAACGGGCGGAAGCCATGGGCCGGCTCAGCACGCAGCAGCGGCAGCAGTACTTCGCGGGCTGGCGCCAACTGGAACAGCGCCAGGCCAGCCAGCGGATCGAGCAGCTGGAGCAGTCTGAGCGTTGCCTGGTCCAGGCCAGGGATGTGACCGCGGTGGAAACCTGCCAGAAGCGCTTCACCCAGGGCGAGAGGAGCCTGCGTCAGGCTCGGATGCGGGAGCTGGGCGAGCTCCAGGCTCGCTTCAACCTGCCCGGCTGGGGCGGCCCGCGTCACGGCACCAGGCCGGAGAAGACCAAGGGCGCCGACCGGCAGGGGGGCTGAGCACCCCTGCCGGTCGGCAGGCCTGATCCAGGCGAATCAGGCCTCGTCCAGGGCTGCCACGCCGGGGAGCACCTTGCCCTCCAGCAGCTCCAGGCTGGCGCCGCCACCGGTGGAGATGTGCGACATCCGGTCGGCCACACCCACCTTCTCCACGGCGGCCACGGAATCTCCGCCACCGATGATGGTGATGGTGCCATTGGCGCTCAGCTCGGCCAGGGTGTGGGCGATTCCGTTGGTGCCGGCGGCGAAGGCATCGAACTCGAACACGCCCATCGGCCCGTTCCAGATCACGGTCTGGCAGTCGGCCAGGGCCTCCTGGAACACCTTCAGCGAATCGGGGCCGATGTCGAGGCCCATCCAGCCGTCGGGGATCGTCTCTACCTTGGCGATCTGGCTGTTGGCGTCGGGTTTGAAGTCGTCGGCCAGCACCACGTCGGTGGGCAGCAGGAACTCCACGCCCTTGGCGGCGGCTTTGGCCTCCAGCTCCTTGGCCAGCTCCAGCTTGTCTTCCTCCACCAGGCTCTTGCCCACAGAGAGGCCACGCGCCTTGTAGAAGGTGAAGATCATGCCGCCGCCGATCAGGATCTTGTCGCACTTGTCGATCAGGGCCTCAAGCACGCCGATCTTGCTGCTCACCTTGGAGCCGCCCACGATCGCCGCCAGGGGGCGCTTGGGGGCATCGATGGCGCCCTGCAGGTAGGCCAGCTCCTTCTCCATCAGGTGGCCGGCCACGCTCGGGCTGAGGAACTTGGTGACCCCCTCGGTGGAGGCATGGGCACGGTGGGCGGCGCCGAAGGCGTCGTTCACGTACACCTCCGCCAGGGCGGCGAGCTTCTCGGCGAAGCCGGGGTCGTTTTTCTCCTCTTCCGCGAAGAAGCGCACGTTTTCGAGCAGCACCACGCCGCCTTCGGCCAGGGCCGCCACCTTGGCTTCGGCGTCGGGGCCGATGCAGCTGTCGGTCTTCTCCACGGGCACGCCCAGCAGGTCGCTGAGGCGGGCGGCCACCTGGGTGAGGCGCATGCCTTCGTTCACCTGCCCCTTGGGCCGGCCGAAGTGGGCGGCCAGGATCACTTTCGCGCCCAGGTCGCGCAGGAAGCCGATCGTGGGAAGGGCGGCGCGGATGCGGGTGTCGTCGGTGATGGCGCCGCTGTCGTCTTGCGGCACGTTGAAGTCGACCCTCACCAGCACGCGCTTGCCGCGCAGGTCGCTCTCGCCGAGGCTGGCCAGGGAACGCTTCGCCATGGTTAGGAGGGTGGGGAGAAAACGGGGAGAGGTTAACCCCAGCCCCCACCGACATCCCGGCCGCGGCGCTCCCGGTGGGGCCGGGCCTCGGCGGGGAGCCGACCGGCACGGCTGTTGCTGGATCCACGGGACAGGCCTAAGTTAGTGAAATCCACTACTTTTACGGTTTTGGACACCAGCATCAGCGCCTCGCAGGCCAACCGCTCGTTTTCCAGCCTGCTGCGACGGGTTGCCCAGGGGCAGCGCTTCACCGTGCTCTCCCATGGCCGCCCTGTCGCCACCATCGCGCCGGCCGACCAGGCCAGAGGCGCCGAGGCAACCGCGCGTCGTGCCCTGCTGGCCCGCCTGGCGACCCAGCCCGCGACCGGCACCCCCCGCGACTGGCGGCGTGATGAGCTTTACGACTGATGCGCGCCGCGCTCGACACCAATTTGCTGGTTTATGCGGAAGGCTTTGGCGATGACGCTCGCGTGAGCCGCACACGCCAGCTGCTGGATCAGCTCAGCGAGGCCGATCTGGTGATCCCGTTGCAATGCCTCGGTGAATTGTTCCGGGTGCTCACCGGCAAGGCCGGCCGAACAGCCCTGCAGGCCCAGGAGGCGGTACTGGGCTGGATGGATGCCTTCGCCGTGCTGGAGACCACCCCGGCGGCCTGGCGTGGCGCCATGGATCTGTGCGTGGCCCATCAGCTGGCCAGCTGGGATGCCCTGGTGCTCAACGTGGCGGCGGAGGGTGGTGCCCGTCTGCTGCTCACGGAAGACCTCCACGCCGGCTTCAGCTGGCGCGGCGTGCGCGTGGTCAATCCCCTGATGGAGCCGCTGGATTCGTTGTTGCTGCAGCTTCTGGCCTGATCCTGGCCGCAGCACCGCCGCCAGACGAGGGAGTCGTGGGTTCAGGCCAGGGCGACGTAGCCCGTTTTGATGCAGCCCGTGCATAACGGGCAACCGGGCGGCAGAAGCGAGAGAATGGCTCTTGTTTCCAGGTGCCTGTGAGCGATTCGGCCGCCAGCCCAGCCCCCAATGCGGCCGACGACGACCTGGGCGACCTGCTGCTGGAGGTGCTCCCCCCGGACGGCAGCACGATCGGCAATGGTTCGGCGCGGGAGGCGTTGAGCCGGGCCGCCGAACGGCCGATCGGGGAGGAGGAATACGCGGCGGTACGCGACAAGGCCGTGGCCCTGGGGCTGGTGGCCAAGGGCCGCGGCCGGGGTGGCTCCATCGCCCTGGCAGAGGGCATCGAGGGCGGCAGCCGCTACTTGGCCCCTGCAGCGCCGGCGGCGGGCAACGGGCGAGGGCGGGCGACAAGCGGTGGTCGTAGCGGTGGCAATGGCAGCGGACCGGCCCCCATCTTCCAGATCGGCCAACAACTCACCCTCTCCCAGCTGGAGAGCTTCCTGTGGAAGAGCGCCGACATCCTGCGGGGCAGCATGGATGCGTCGGAGTTCAAGGACTACATCTTCGGGATGCTGTTCCTCAAGCGCCTGTCGGATGCGTTTGAGGAGGCCCGCGAGGACGTGATCCGTTACTACCTGGGCAAGGGCCGAAGCCAGGAGCAGGCCGAGGCCCTGGCCGAGGAGCACGACGAATACGACAAAACCTTCTTTGTGCCGGAGCGGGCGCGCTGGCGCAACCTGAAGGATCTCAAGCACGACATCGGCGCCGAGCTGATGAAGGCCACCGATGCGATCGAAGAACAGAACACGATGCTGGAGGGGGTGCTGAGCGCGATTGATTTCAACAACAAGAACAAACTCAACGACCGCAAACTGCGGGATCTGCTCTCGCACTACAGCACGTTCCGCCTGCGCAATGCCGATTTCGAGCGGCCCGATCTGCTGGGGGCGGCCTATGAGTATCTGATCAAGATGTTCGCCGATTCGGCGGGCAAGAAGGGTGGTGAGTTTTACACGCCGGCGGAGGTGGTGCGACTGCTGATCGCCCTGATCAAACCGCGGGCGGGGATGATGGTGCTCGATCCCACCTGCGGCTCGGGGGGCATGTTGATCCACACCCGCAACTACCTGGCGGAGCACGGTGAAAACCCGGCGAACCTGCAGCTGTTCGGGCAGGAGATGAACCGCAGCACCTGGGCGATCTGCAAGCTCAACATGTTTCTGCATGGCATCTTCAGTGCCGACATCCGCAGCGGCGACACCCTGGGCGACCCGAGGCATCTGAAGGATGGCGAGTTGATGCGCTTCCATCGGGTGATCGCCAACCCGCCGTTTTCGCTCAAGAACTGGGGCCGCGACCTGGCGGAACACGACCCCTACGGCCGCTATCGTTTCGGCCTGCCGCCCAAGGATGCGGGCGACCTGGCGTTTGTGCAGCACATGATCGCCTCGCTGAACCAGGAGGGCGTGATGGGGGTGGTGGTGCCCCACGGGGTGCTGTTCCGCGGCGGGCAGGAAGGCGAAATCCGCAAGGGCATCCTGGAGGATGACCTGATCGAAGCGGTGATCGGCCTGCCCTCCGGCTTGTTCTACGGCACGGGCATTCCCGCCGCCCTGCTGATCATCAACAAGGCCAAGCCAGCCGAACGCCAGGGCAAGGTGCTGTTCATCAATGCCGAGCTCGACTACCAGGAGGGCAAGAACCAGAACATCCTCCGGGAGCAGGACATCGCCAAGGTGGTGGGCTGCTTTGACGCCTACAACGAGATCAAGCGGTTCTCAAGAGTGGTGCCGCTGGAGGAGATCCGGGAGAACGACCACAACCTGAACATCCGCCGCTACGCAGACACCTCACCCCCACCGGAGCCGTTTGATGTGCGGGGCATCCTGCATGGCGGGGTGCCGATCAAGGAGATCAAAAGTGAGACCATCCAGGAGATTCTGGAGGGGTTTGATGTGAGAGCGGTGCTGGTGCCGAAGGATGGGGAGTATCTGAAGTTTCGGGAGGATATTCAGGAGAAGTCGCAGATCCGTCAGCATCTAGGGGATGCATCGGATGCGGTGATTCAGCAGTTCGAGCGGTGGTGGGAGAAGTATGGGGTGTCGCTGGCGCAGATTGATGCGGAGGTGAAGGAGGCGGAGGCGGTGATGCATGGGTTTCTGAAGGAGTTGGGGTATGAGTAAAGTCTCTACTGACGGGAGCATCTTCAATGGAGTTGTTGCCGATATTGCAGAAATAAACCCCAGGACAGATATTGCACTAACAGAGGAAGAGCAAGTGTCATTCCTGCCAATGCAAAACACAAGCGAGAGTGGTGACATCATTTCTCTCCAGAATAGATTACTCAGCGAGGTTTCAAAGGGATACACTCGGTTCGCAGAGAATGATGTCTTGGTCGCAAAGATCACGCCATGCTTTGAGAACGGGAAAGGAGGATTCGCAAGAGGATTGCTAAATGGGATCGGTTTTGGCAGTACTGAGTTTCATGTCGTCAGAGCGATGCCTGGCAAAGCAGACAGCAAGTTTTTACACCACCTTACGCGCAGTGAAAGATTCAGAAGAGCAGGAGAGAGATCCATGACTGGATCTGCTGGCCAAAAGCGTATTCCAGCAGAATTCATTAAAGAGTTTCCAATCTTTGTCCCCCCACTCTCCGAGCAGAAGAAGATCGCCAAGATACTCTCTGGGATTGACCGCAAGCATTCAAAACTCAAAGGCAGAATCAATGCGCTATCCATGATTCGCATTCAGTTGGTTCGGGAATTCCTGAAACAAGGGATGCGCAAAGAAACTGACCACGCCAATGGTTTACCCCAGGGATGGGAGGAGAGAACCCTAGGTGAAGTGTCAGAATTCAGAAGAGGAAGTTTTCCTCAACCCTATCGAAACCCAGAATGGTTTGACGATGCGGGTTATCCTTTTGTCCAGGTCTACGATATTGACGACAATGGCAAACTGAAACCTAATACGAAAAACAAAATTTCACAGGCAGCAGCAGACAAGAGTGTTTTCATTCCAAGCGGCTCGTTAATTGTTTCCCTTCAAGGATCAATTGGAAGGGTCGCCATTACTCAGTACGATTCATATGTGGATAGAACTATTCTGATTTTTACAGATTACGAGAGAATTCTCTCCAGAGAGTATTTCTCTCTCTTGGTTGGCGACCTGTTTTCTCGGAAAGGCGAGGTCGCCGATGGTGGAGTGATTAAAACCATTACCAAGCAGACGCTAAAGGAGTTTTCTATTCGCATACCTCCCCTGGATGAGCAGCAAAAGCTATCAGAAGTAGTGAGGGCCATAGATCACAGCATTTCTCTTTGCAAAGAACAACTCTTTAAGGTTGATTTGCTCAGGCAATCTCTTGCTGGCGATCTTTTGTCAGGCCGCAAGCGCGTCACCGTCTAACCATGGCCAACGACGAGCGCCAACAAGTCGAACTTCCCGCCCTGGAGCAACTCCAGCAGCTCGGCTGGACCCACCTCGATGGCACCACGCTCGTCCCCGGCACCAGCAACCACCGCGCCTCCCTCAAGGAGGTGGTGCTCACCCCCAACCTGGAGCAGGCGATCCAACGCCTCAACCCCTGGATCAGCGACGCCAACCTGCGCAAGGTGGTGCGAGAGGTATCCGTGAGCCAGGCCTCCACCTTGATGGAGGCCAATCAAGGGTTCTGGGAACGGCTCACCCACTTCTTCAGCGTGGAGCAAGACCTGGGCCAGGGTCGCCGCGGCCACACCGTGAAACTGATCGATTTCGCCACCCCCAGCAACAACGAGTTTCTCTGCATCGATCAACTCAAAATCCAGGGCACCACGCAAACCATCATTCCCGACATCCTGCTCTATGTGAACGGCCTGCCACTGGGGGTGATCGAGTGCAAATCGCCTTACGTCACCGATCCGATGGCGGAAGCCATCAACCAGCTGCGCCGCTACGCCAACTTGCGCAACCCCAGCACCTGCGAAGGCTGCGAGAAACTATTTCACTACAACCAGCTGATGATCGCCACCCACCGCGATGTGGCACGGGTGGGCACCATCTCCTCCACGGCGGAACACTACCTGGAATGGAAGGATCCCTATCCGCTCAGCGCAAGTGATCTGGGCGAGACTCCCCATTCGCAGCAGGTGTTGATTCAGGGGCTGCTGGCACCCGCCAACTTCCTCGACCTGATTCAGAACTTCACCATCTTTGAAACCACAGACGGCCGCACGATCAAGAAGATCGCCCGCTACCAGCAGTTCCGCGCCGTTCAGAAAACCATCCTGCGCCTCAAGCAGGGCGCCGATCGCAAGGCCAAAGGGGGCGTGATCTGGGCCACCCAGGGATCCGGCAAGTCACTCACGATGGTGTTCCTCACCCTCAAGATCCGCCGCGATCCCCAGCTGCGCACCTACAAGCTCGTGTTCCTCACCGACCGCAGCCAACTCGATGAGCAACTCACCAAAACCTTCTGCAACGCCCAGGGGGAAACGGTGCTCAACGCCAAGAGCGTGGGCCATCTCAAGGAGCTGCTCGCCAAAGACGGCTCCGATCTGATCACCGCCACGATCCAGAAAGCCCAGGCCGGCCACCTCGGCACCGCCTGCCTCAATCCCTCCGCCAACATCATCGTGCTGGCCGATGAAGCCCACCGCAGCCAATACGGCACCCTGGGGGCCTCCATCA
Source organism: Bradyrhizobium ivorense (assembly GCA_943368005.1). Taxonomy (GTDB): domain Bacteria; phylum Cyanobacteriota; class Cyanobacteriia; order PCC-6307; family Cyanobiaceae; genus NIES-981. The sequence continues at coordinate 10,395 of CALRKN020000014.1, forward strand.
ATGTCGCCCTGCCCAATGCCCCCAAGATCGCCTTCACCGGCACACCGCTGATGAAGGCGGAAAAGAAAACCACCACCAACGAGTTCGGCCCCTACATCGACACCTACACCATTGAGCAGGCCGTGATGGATGGCGCCACGGTGCAGATCATCTATGAGGGCCGCGAAGCCAAAACCAAGGTGACAGGCGACTCCCTCGATGCCCTCTTCGATCGCTACTTCGCCGACAGAACACCGGAGCAGCAGGCAGAGATCAAGAGAAAGTACGGCACCGAACGGGCCGTTCTTCAGGCACCACAACGGCTGGAGTGGGTGGGGCTCGATCTGGTGGATCACTTCCGCAGCACGATCCTGCCGAACGGGTTCAAGGGCATCCTGGTGACGGGCAGCAGAAGAGCGGCTGTGCTGTACAAGCAGCAACTGGATCGGATCCCAGGCGCACCGGAATCCGCCGTGATCATCTCGGGAAAGCACAATGAAGAAGAGATCTACAGACCATGGACCAATCCCGCTGATCATAAAACCGCGATTGAAAACTTCTTGAAGCCGCTGAGCGAGCACCCGCTCTCGCTGCTGATCGTGAAAGACATGCTGCTCACCGGCTTTGATGCCCCGATCTGCCAGGTGATGTATCTCGATCGCAAGCTCACCGATCACACCCTGCTGCAGGCCATCGCCCGCGTGAACCGCACCGCCGCCAACAAGCACTGCGGTTACATCGTCGATTACTACGGCCTCACCGATTACCTGGCCGACGCTCTCAAAGCCTTTTCCGCCACCGATGTGCAAGGTGCCCTCCGCAGCCTCAAGGACGAGATCCCCAACCTGCAGGCCGCCCACACCCGCGTGCTGCAGCACCTCAGGGGCCTGGATCTGCAGAACATCGACGCCTGCATCGAGCGGTTCGCCGACGAACTGAAACGCCAGCGCTTCGAGGCCGATTTCCGCACCTTCGCCAAGCAGGTGGAGATCGTGCTGCCCGATCCCGCCGCCCTGCCTTTCCTGCCGGATCTCAAGGCCCTGGGCAACATCATCATCCGCTGCCGCAACCGCTACCGGGATCCCCACCTCGACATCCTGGGCTGCGGCGAGAAGGTGCGGGCCCTGATCGAAGAACACGTGCGGGCCACCGGCGTGGATCCACGCGTGCCGCCCACCAAATTGTTTGATGTGGAATTTGAGCAGCTGCTGGTCGCGCAGACCAGCGACCGTGCCAGGGCCTCCGAACTCGTCCATGCCACCAAGGCACAGCTCAATTTCAAATGGGACGATGACCCTGAGTACTACCAGACCCTCTCCCGCCGCCTGGAGGAGATCATCCAGAAGTACGAAAACAAATGGCAGGAGCTGGTGCAGCAACTGCTGCTCTTCCGCGATGGCATGGAACAGCAGCGATCCCAGCAGGCGAGCGAGCTGGGCCTGAGCGAAACCGAATACGCCTTCCATGGCGTGCTGCTGGCGGAGATCGCCAAAGCCACCGGCGACGAAACCACCGATGAGCACACCCAAGAGCAGGTGCTGGCCCTCACCCGCGAGCTGGTGCAGGAGTTCGAGCAGGCCACCCGCATCATCGGCTTCTTCGACAAGTGGGAGGAGGTGAAACGCATCGAACGGCAGATCAAGCGGGCGATCCTCGATCAACCCTTCGGCAGCAAGGCCCTGGTGGCGGCCGTCACCCAGCGGTTCATGGAGCTGGGCAAGAGGCACTTCCGGCGAGCGCCGTCCCCCAGGAGCTGCTGGGGCTGCGGGTGGCCGTGTTGCGCTCGCCCCGGCGTACCGCGGCCCTGCACATCGTGGGCTCGGAGCTGCAGGTGCGGGTGCCCGCCCACCTGGCGGACGACCGGGTCGCGGCGATCCTCCAGCAGAAACGCCCCTGGATTCGTTCCAAGGTGGCCCAGCTGCAACAGCTGCCGCCCCATCGGCCCAGGGAGCTGGTGAGCGGTGAATCCTTCCCTTACCTCGGCCGCCACTACCGCCTCAAGGTGCAGGAAGGTCATCCGGTGGGAGTGTGCCTTTCCGGCGGAATCCTCAGGGCCACCGTTCGCCCCCAGGAGCAGGAAGAGCAGCGCGAAGCACGGATCCGCCATTACCTGGAGCAGTGGTATCGCGGCCGTGCCCTCGAACGCCTGCAGGCCAAGGCCGATCGCTACGCCAGACAGATCGGTGTGTCACACGCTGGGGTGAGTGTCCGTGCCTTTCGCTCGCGATGGGGCTCCTGTGACCAGCGCGGTCGAGTGGTGTTCAACTGGCACATCATCAAGGCTCCACACCCCATCGTGGATTACGTGGTGATCCATGAGTTGTGCCATCTGGTGCATGCCGATCATTCCAAACAGTTCTGGCAGCTTGTCGAACGCCACTGCCCCGATTTCGCCGGCAGCAGGGCCTGGCTGAAAGACAAGGCCCTGATCCTCCTGGGTCAGTGCGTGGCAGGTCGCCGAGCTCAAGGCTGAGGTGAAACGGCTCAAGCAGGAGCTCAATCCCCTGGCCTTCGCTCAACACCCCCGGGTGAAGCTGCTGGCGGCGCTATGGCCGTCTCAAGGGTCTGGGGCTGCCCGGTTGCTACCGCCTGTTCTTCTGGCCGTTTGAAGCCGAGAATCGCCGCTTGCTCTTGATCCTCTGGTTGGCTTTTCCCCGCAGGGAAGGCGATCGCCATGATGGATACCGCGGCCAGCTCTCCGCCGGCACACGGTTCCCTCTCGGCGGCGAGGCCGTTTGGCGCTAGGACAGAGGTGCCGCCCGCCCGCGCCATGTTCGACACCGTTCTGTTTCCCGTCGACCAGAGCCGCCAGACGATGGACACCACCGCTGTGGCCCTGCAGCTGGCCCAGCGGCACGGCAGCCGCGTGGTGCTGCTTTCCGTGGTGGAGGAGGAGGAGGGGGTGATGCACGACCCGGCCGCCGTCACCCGCGTGCTGGAGCAGGTGCGCGCCCGCTTCGAGGCGGAGGGGATCGCCTGCGACGTGTTCGAGCGGGAGGGCAAGCCCGCCTTCGTGATCGGCGATGTGGCCGATGAGGTGAATGCCGATGTGATCGTGATGGGCACCCGCGGCATCACCCTGGAAGCCGATCAGGAGAGCACGGCAGCCCGGGTGATCCAGCTGGCGCCGTGCCCGGTGCTGGTGGTGCCCTGATGCCGGCCGCACCGCTGCCCTCCCCCCTGCCCCTGCCCTCTCAGGAGTCGCCTGCTTCGGACTTGCCCTCTCCTGAGGCGCCCTCCCCCCCGGACTCGCCCTCCCCGGAGCTGCCCTCGCCGGACGCGCCAGCCCGCCAGCCCGGTACCCAGCTCAGCGTGAACGCGCCGGCGATCCAGTGGTACCCGGGCCACATCGCCAAGGCCGAGAAGGCCCTGCATGCCGCCCTGGCCAAGGTGGACCTGGTGATCGAGGTGCGTGATGCCCGCATCCCCCTGAGCACCGGCCACCCGCGCCTGCGGCGCTGGATCGGCACCAAGCAGCACCTGCTGGTGCTCAACCGCCGCGACATGGTGCCCGTGGCCGCCCAGCAGGCCTGGAGCGAGTGGTTCCGGGCCCGGGGCCAGCAGGTGTGGTGGTGCGATGCCAAGGCCGGCACCGGGGTGAAGCAGCTGCAGCAGGCGGCGATCCGCGCCGGGGCCGCCCTCAATGAGCGCCGCAGTGGCCGGGGCATGCGGCCCAGGCCCGTGCGGGCGCTGATGCTGGGTTTCCCCAACGTGGGCAAATCGGCCCTGATCAACCGCCTGGTGCGCCAGAAGGTGGTGGAGAGCGCCCGCCGCGCCGGCGTGACCCGCAGCCTGCGCTGGGTGCGGCTGGGCCAGGAGCTCGACCTGCTCGACGCCCCCGGCGTGCTGCCGCCCCGGCTCGACGACCAGCAGGCGGCCCTGCGCCTGGCCCTCTGCGACGACATCGGCCAGGCCGCCTACGACAACGAGGCCGCGGCCCTGGCCTTTGCCCAGCTGCTGCAGTTGCTGGAGGCGGTGCCCGCCGCCGGCGTGCCGGCGGGTTTGCTGGAGCAGCGCTACGGCATCCCCATGGCGGCGCTGCCCGCCGGCGGCCCGGACGTGGAGGGCTGGCTGGCCGCGGCCGCCGAGCGCCACACCAGCCACGACACGCTGCGCATGGCCACCAAGCTGCTCGACGACTTCCGCTGCAACCGGCTCGGTGCCATCGCCCTGGAGTTGCCACCGCATCCGCAGCCGGGCTGAGCACCAGCCCCTACGGTCGATCCCATGGATGCTGGACAGTGCGACGCAGGCTTCGGGGTGGGCGAGGGCGAACTGCTCACGCTCACCTATCCCAGGCCGCTGCCGATGCGGCTCGACCGCTGGCTGGTGGCCCAGCGGCCGGAGCAGAGCCGCGCCCGCATCCAGAAGTTCATCGATGCCGGCTACGTGCGGGTGAACGGTGCCACGGGCCGGGCCAAGACCCCCCTGCGCCACGGCGACAGCGTGGAGCTGTGGATGCCGCCGCCGGAGCCGCTGCCCTACCTGGTGGCCCAGGCGATGCCCCTCGATGTGCTCTTCGAGGACGAGCACCTGATCGTGCTCAACAAGCCCGCCGGCCTCACCGTGCACCCGGCGCCGGGCAACAGGGACGGCACCCTGGTGAACGGCCTGCTGCACCACTGCCCGGATCTGCCGGGCATCGGCGGCGAGCTGCGGCCGGGGATTGTGCACCGGCTCGACAAGGACACCACCGGCTGCATCGTGGTGGCCAAGAGCCAGGAGGCCCTGGTGAAGCTGCAGGTGCAGATCCAGAAGCGCATCGCCTCGCGCCAGTACCTGGCGGTGGTGCACGGCCAGCCGTCGGCCGATTCGGGCACGATCGTGGGGGCCATCGGCCGCCATCCCGCCGACCGCAAGAAATACGCAGTGGTGAGTGACGGCAGCGGTCGCCACGCCTGCACCCACTGGCGGCTGGTGGAGCGGCTGGGCGACTACTCCCTGCTGCGCTTCAAGCTCGACACCGGCCGCACCCACCAGATCCGGGTGCACTGCGCCCACATGGGTCACCCGATCGTGGGCGATCCGGTGTATTCCCGGGCCCGGCGCCTGCCGCTGGAGCTGCCCGGCCAGGCCCTGCATGCGGTGCAGCTGGGGCTCAACCATCCGATCAGCGGCGAGCGGATCGTCTGTGAGGCACCCCTGCCCGCGGTGATGGAGGCACTTCTTTCAGTGCTGCGTCGCCGCCGGCTGAACCAGCCCCCCTCCCCCCAGACTGCTGCGGTCTCCCTGGGCTTGTCCCGTTCCATGGCGCAACAGGATCTGCAGGCGTTCATCCATCTGGTGCAGCAGGACCCAGCCCTGCAGCAGCAACTGTCCACCACCCAGGCCGCGGATGCCGATCACGTGGCGGCGATGGCGCGCGACCTGGGTTTTGGGGTGACGGCGGGCGATCTGGTGAGTTGCGCGGAAGGTGCGCTGGTGGACTACGAGGACGAGGACTACTTCATGAAGCCCCACTGGTGGACTCTGGCCGGCTGAAGTCGGGCTCAGGGCAGGCGTGGACAGGCATCCACCAGGGTGCGGGTGATCGGCGCCTGGGGATCGCTGAGCAGGCGGGCGCCGGGGCCCTGTTCCACGATCCGGCCGCCGTCGAGCACGATCACCCGGTGGCAGAAGCCGCTGGCCACCGCCAGATCGTGGGTCACGAACAGCATGCCCAGCCCCAGCCGGGCCTGCAGGCCGCGCAGCAGATCGAGCACGTCCGCCTGCACCTCCGCGTCGAGCATGCTCACGCTCTCATCGCAGAGCAGCAGCTTCGGTTCAAGGATCAGGGCGCGGGCGATCGCCACCCGCTGCTGCTGCCCCCCCGAGAGCTGGCGGGGCAGGCGGCTCTCGAAGTCTTCCGGTGGGGTGAGCCCGACGGCCTCCAGCAGCTGGCGGGCCCGGGCCCGGGCCTCGGCGCGCCCGGCCAGGCCGTGGATCAGCAGCGGATCGGCGATCGCCTCCCCCACCCGCATCTGGGGGTTGAGACAGGCCAGCGGGTCCTGAAACACCATCTGGATGGCGCGCCGGGCCCGCCGCAGCGCCCCGCCCCGCAGCTGCTGCAGGTCGACCCCCTCCAGGCGCACGGCCCCGCCCCGCACCGGTGCCAGCCCCATCAGGGCCCGGCAGAGGGTGCTCTTGCCGCAGCCGGAGGCGCCCACCAGGCCGATCGTCTCGCCCTGCTGCAGCCGCAGGCTCACCCCGTCCACCGCCTTCAGCCACTGGCGCTGCCAGGGCAGGCCCGGCAGGGGGTGCCAGCAGCGCAGCTCCTCGATCTCCAGCAGCAGCGGTGCGGCCTGGGGCGGCTGGCTGTCCCGCCCCTCCCGCTCCCGCGCCCGGGCCACCAGGCGCTGGGCCAGGGCCGAGCGGGGGGCGGTGAGCAGCTGCCGGGAGGGTGCCCGCTCGATCAGGCGACCCCCATCGAGCACGGCGATCTGGTCACACCAGCGGCCGGCCATGGCCAGGTCGTGGCTGATCAGCAGCAGGGCGCTGCCGGCTTCCCGGCAGAGATCGGTTAGTTCTCGCATCACCTGGCCCGCCACCGCCACGTCCAGGCTGGTGGTGGGCTCGTCGGCGATCACCAGGGGCGGCCGCAGGGCCATGGCCAGGGCGATGGCCAGCCGCTGGCGCATGCCGCCGCTGAATTCGTGGGGATAGCTGCCGTAGCGCTGCGGGTCGATGCCCACCCGCGCCAGCAGTTCCTCCGCCCGCTGCCGCAGCTGTTGGCGCCGCCAGGCCGGCCGGTGGGCCGCCAGGGTGTCGGCCAGGTGGGCGCCGATCGTGAGCAGGGGATTGAGGCGGGTCATCGGGTCCTGGAACACCAGGCCGGCCGCCTCTCCCCGCAGGTGGCGCAGCTCGCCCCGCGGCAGCTGGCGGGGATCGCGGCCATCCAGCAGCACGGTGCCGTCGCAGCGGCTGCCGGGGGGCAGCAGCTGCAGCACGGCCCGCGCCACCGTGCTCTTGCCGCAGCCGGAGGGCCCCACCAGGGCCAGGCTCTCGCCGGCGTTCAGCTCGAGATCGAGGCCGTCGAGGGTGAGGCGCTCCGCCTGGGGATAGCGCACGCGCAGATCGGCGAGCCGGAGAACGGGCTGGGTCATGGCCCCTAGCTTGGGTTCGCGGATGCAGATTTGCTGCCGATGGTGGCAGCCTCTGCATACGATGAGAGGACTCCGCAGGGTCGCATGCTCCGGGCGGTCACCGATCTCGATCCAGCTCCGCAGACTTTCCCGTCCGCCGAGCCTTCACCGCCCCAGGGTGTGGTTTCCCTGGCCCAGGACTCCCCTGGCTGCGTTTCCCCGGCCCGCGCCGCGCCGGCGGCCCCTTCCCCCCGTCGTCCCATCCACAGTCCGGCCGACTACGGCGTGCCGCTGCCGGAGTGGCTGCAGCGCTGCATCGAACATGTTCCGCCCGGGGCCGGCGAGAGCTGCCCCACCGACGCCGAGGCCCTGCTGGCTTCGGCGTTTGACTTTGCCTACCAGCTGCATCAGGGCCAGTTCCGCGCCAGCGGCGAGCCCTACATCATTCATCCGGTGGCCGTCGCCGACCTGCTGCGCGACATCGGTGCCAGTGCCGGGGTGATCGCGGCCGGCTTCCTCCACGACGTGGTGGAAGACACCGACGTGACGCCGGAGGAGATCGAGCAGCATTTCGGCGCCGAGGTGCGGGCCCTGGTGGAGGGCGTGACCAAGCTGGGGGGCATCCACGTCACCAACCAGACCGAAGCCCAGGCGGAGAACCTGCGGCGCATGTTCCTGGCGATGGCCAGCGACATCCGCGTGGTGCTGGTGAAACTGGCCGACCGGCTGCACAACATGCGCACCCTGCTGGCGCTCAAGCCGGAGAAGCAGCTGCGCATCGCCCGGGAAACCCGGGAGATCTACGCCCCCCTGGCCAACCGGCTGGGCATCGGTCGCTTCAAGTGGGAACTGGAGGATCTGGCCTTCAAGATCCTCGAGCCCGAGGCCTACCGCGAGGTGCAGCAGGAGGTGGCCACCAAGCGCAGCGAGCGCGAGCAGCGGCTGGCGGTGACGGTGCAGTTGCTGCGGGACCGCCTGGCCGCCGTGGGGCTGGACAGCTGCGATGTGAGCGGCCGGCCCAAGCATCTGTATGGCATCTGGAGCAAGATGCAGCGCCAGCAGAAGGCCTTCCACGAGATCTACGACGTGGCGGCCCTGCGCATCATCTGCCTGAATCTGGAGAGCTGCTACCGCGCCCTGGCGGTGGTGCACGACACGTTCCGGCCGATTCCCGGCCGCTTCAAGGACTACATCGGCCTGCCCAAGCCGAATGGCTATCAGTCGCTGCACACGGCCGTGATCGGCCGGCACCGGCCGATCGAGGTGCAGATCCGCACCGCCGACATGCACCAGGTGGCGGAGTACGGCATCGCCGCCCACTGGAAGTACAAGGAGGGCGGTTCGCCGGCGGCGGCCGATGCGGAGGCGGAGCGCTTCAACTGGCTGCGCCAGCTGGTGGACTGGCAGCGCGATGACATCGGTGATGACAGCGGCGACTTCCTGCGCTCGATCAAGGAAGACCTCTTTGATGAGGAGGTGTTCGTGTTCACGCCCAAGGGCGATGTAGTCGGTCTGCGCAAGGGCTCCACGGCCGTGGACTTTGCTTACCGCATTCACTCGGAAGTGGGCAACCACTGCCAGGGCGTGCGCATCAATGACCGCCTCTCACCCCTGGCAACCCCGCTGCAGAACGGTGATTTCGTGCAGGTGGTCACCGGCAAGAACGCCCACCCGAGCCTCGACTGGCTCAATTTCGTGGCCACGCCCACGGCCCGCAACCGCATCCGCCAGTGGTACAAGAAGAGCCACCGCGAAGACAACATCCAGCGCGGCAGCGACCTGCTGGAGCGGGAACTCGGCCGTGACGGTTTCGATGCCCTGCTCAACGGTGAGGCGATGGCCAAGGTGGCCCGCCGCTGCAATCTGATCAGCACCGACGACCTTTTGGCCTCCCTGGGCTTCGGCGGCGTGACGCTGCACCAGGTGCTGAACCGGCTGCGGGAGGAGCTGCGCCTGGCCAGTGCGGCGGCCGCGCCCGTGCTCAGCAACGAGGAGCTGGCGCGCACGGTGGGCTCCCAGGTCGGTCCGGTGGCGCTGCACGGCAGCGACAGCCCGATCCTGGGTCTGGAGGGTCTCGACTACCGCCTCGGCGGCTGCTGCACCCCCCTGCCCGGCGAGCCGATTCTGGGGGCGGTGGCCCTGGGCAACCACGGCATCACCATTCACCGCCACGACTGCGGCAACCTGGCCCAGATCCCGGTGGAGCGGCGGCTGCCGGTGCGCTGGAATTCGGCGGCCACCACCCTGCGGCGCTACCCGGTGCAGCTGCGCATCGAGGTGCTCGACCGGGTGGGGGTGCTCAAGGACATCCTCACCCGGCTCTCCGACCACCGCATCAATGTGAGCGATGCCCGGGTGCGCACCAACCCGGGCAAGCCGGCCCGCATCGACCTGCGGGTGGAGCTGGAGAGTGCCCACCAGCTCACCGGCACGATCAACCAGATCCGCTCGATGGCCGACGTGCTCGACATCGCCCGCACCGGGATCGGCTGAGCTGCTGCGGCACTGACTCGCCGTCGCCGCGGCCCGGTGAGGGTCTGCCCACGGGGGTGCCGGCCCGTGACGATGGCGACAGCGGCGGTGGGGCAGGCCGCCTACGACCGCTGCACCGTTTCCCAGCTCCCCATGACGTCCGAACAGGCGGCCCAGTTGATCGACCACACCCTGGCCCTGGTGCATGACCGGTTGCAGCAGCTCCAACCCCACGGCCCGGAGCAGCGGGCCCTGGCGGCGGAATTCAGGGAATGGGTCGAGCCGAGCGGCGGCTGCATTGATCTGATGCTCTGTCCGGGCACGGCCAGCCCCTGAACGCCAGTGGCGGCCAGGGTCAGCCGGGTTGGTGCTGTTGTTTCCGCTCCAGCCACCACCAGAAGAGCCAGCCGCCGGTCACGGCGCACACCACACCCACCAGGGTGGAGCCCAGCAACAGGCGGCTGGCCACACTCCACCCCAGGCTGGTGAAGGCATCGGCCCGCAGGGCCTCGGCGCCCGGCCAGTCCTGGCCGGGTCCGAGTAGCCAGCAGCCCAGCCGGTAGTTGAACCAGTAGAGCGGCACATAGGTGATCGGGTTGCTGATCCAGGTGCCGGCGGCCGCCAGCAGGTGGTTGCCGCGCAGCAGCGAGGCCAGGGCCATGCCCAGCAGGGTCTGCAGACCGAAGAAGGGAAAGCAGCCGCAGAAGATCCCAGCGGCCAGGCCGCGGGCCCGCTGCTCATGGCTGCCCTCCTGGGCCCACAGCCAGGCCAGCAGCGCCCGGATTCTCTCCCCCAGGCCGGTAAACGCGGCCCGCAGGGGGGCGTGGGGGGGCTGAAATGGGGGCATGGCAGAGAACGCAGCGGGCTGGGCTGACACCATTGCCGCCGTGGCCACGGCCGTGGCGCCCGGGGAAGGCAGTGTGGCGATCGTACGGATCTCCGGGCCGCAGGCCCTGGCGATCGGGAGGAGGTTGTTCGTCGCGCCCGGGGCCCAGGACTGGCAGAGCCACCGGGTGCTCTACGGCCACGTGGTGGATCCGGAGAGCGGGGAGCGGGTGGACGAGGCCCTTTTGTTGTTGATGCTGGCACCCCGCAGCTTCACCCGCGAGGACGTGGTGGAACTGCACTGCCACGGCGGCCTGGTGGCGGTGCGCCGGGTGCTGGAGCTGGTGCTGGCGGCCGGGGCTCGCCGCGCCGCAGCCGGCGAGTTCAGCCAGCGGGCCTTTCTCCATGGCCGCCTCGACCTCACCCAGGCCGAGGCCATCGGTGAGATGGTGACGGCCCGCAGCCGCCGCGCGGCCCAGCTGGCGATGGCCGGCCTCGACGGCGGTCTGCAGCGGCGCCTGGCCGACCTGCGGGGCCGGCTGCTCGACCAGTTGGCCGAACTGGAGGCGCGGGTGGATTTCGAGGAGGACCTGCCGCCCCTGGACGGCGCCGCGGTGGTGGCTGCGCTGGCGGCGGTGCGGGCCGAACTGGAGGCGATGGTGGCCGAGGCTCGCCAGGGGGCGGTGCTGCGCGACGGCCTGCGGGTGGCGATCGTGGGCCGGCCCAATGTGGGCAAATCCAGCCTGCTCAACCAGCTCAGCCGGCGCGAGCGGGCGATCGTGACCGACCTGCCCGGCACCACCCGCGACCTGCTGGAGAGCGAGCTGGTGCTCGAGGGGGTGCCCCTCACCCTGCTGGACACCGCCGGGATCCGCCCCACCAGCGATCGGGTGGAGCAGCTCGGCATAGCCCGCAGTCGCGAGGCGCTGGCGGCTGCCGATGGGGTGCTGTTGCTGTTTGATCTCCAGGCCGGCTGGACGCCCGAGGACGAGCAGTTGCGCCAGCTGGTGCCCGCCGGGGTGCCCCTGCTGGTGGTGGGCAACAAGGCCGATGCCGTCGGCCTGCCGACCGGGGCGGTGCCGCCGGGGGAACAGCGGGAACTGCCCGCGGAGGTGAGAATTTCGGCCCTCACCGGGGCCGGGCGCGAGTCCCTGGTGGCGGCACTGCTGCACACCTGCGGCGCCGGGCCTGCCGAGGGTCTGGAGGTGGCGCTCAACAGCCGCCAGCGCGATCTGGCGGCGGCCGCGGCGCTCAGCCTGGGCCAGGTGCTGGCGGCGGCGGAGCAGCAGCTGCCCTGGGACTTCTGGACGATCGACCTGCGGGCCGCCGTGCGCGCCCTGGGGGAGATCACCGGCGAGGAGGTGAGCGAGGCGGTGCTCGACCGGGTGTTCTCCCGCTTCTGCATCGGCAAGTAGGGCCCGCTGCCGGCGGGGGAGGCTCAGGGTTGGGGGCGGATGGTTCCCCGGGCGGCCAGGAACACCAGGGCCATGGCGCCATAGCCCAGGGCCCAGGGCCCGCCCACACCCCAGCCCAGGTGCACCACGGTGTCGGCGCTGGTGAACTGCCAGGCGTGGATCACGCCGAACCAGGCCAGCACGGCGGCCACCCCGGCGCAGGCCGCCGCCGCCAGCAGCCGGGCCTCGATCACATACACGAGCATGCTGGCCAGCAGCATCGCCGCCACGATCTGCCCCTGCTCCAGGGCAAAGGCCCCGGCGGCCCATACATCGGCCTGGGCCAGGGATGGCAGCAGCGCCGGCCCGAAGGGATTGGCCTCGGTGCCGCTGCCGCCGGCCCGCAGCCCGGCCTTGAGCAGCAGGGCCCCCCAGCCCGCCAGCCCCGGCAGCATGCCCAGCGCCACGGCCGGGGCGTGGTGGCTGGGGGTGGCCTGGAAGGCCTGGGCGGCGATCACCAGGCCGATGTAGAGCACGATCGCCATGCCGGCTTCGATCGGCACCAACTGGCCGATCACGCCGAACAGCCCCAGCAGGCAGGCGGCCCCCATCACCAGGCCGTTGAGCCAGGAGTAGCCGATCCGGGCCCCCATCGCCTTGCAGCCGGCATGGCCGATGTAGATCGTGGTGGGGAAGCAGGAGCCGAGGCTGGCGGCGGCCAGGGTGCCGATGCCATTGATCAGCAGGGAGCCGCGCACGGGATAGCGATCCCCCGCCACCTCAGCACTCTCCAGGTTCTGGAGGGAGCCGATCACGTTGAACAGGCCCATCGGCACGATCACCCCCAGCCAGGGCAGCAGCTGGCCCCGGGCCTGCCACAGGGCACCCAGCTGGAGCTGCGGCAGCTGCAGGCCGATCAGGGCGGTGTTGGCCTGCCAGCGCTGGGGATCCAGGTTGGTGAGGCCCGTGGCCCAGGCCAGCACCATGCCCAGCAGCACCGCCACCAGGCCGGCCGGCAGGGGCCAGCGCACCGGCGCGTAGTAGCCCACCAGGATCACCGCCAGCACCGCCAGCCCCACCACCGGCTGGGCGTAGGTGCGCAGCAGGAATCCCAGGGCGATGTAGCCCAGGGCAATCCCGGCCAGGGTGGAGAGCAGGGCCGCCCGGGGCAGCCAGCGCCGCAGGGGTGCGGCCAGGAAGGCTCCGGCCGTCTCGATCAGGCCCGAGCCCAGGCAGGCGATCAGCCCGGCCTGCCAGGAGAGGGTCACCGCCTCGGCCTCGCCCAGGCCGCGGCCCAGGGCGGTGAGCTTCACCGGCAGCATCACCAGGAACACGAAGGCGAACAGGCTCACCGTGTTGATGCCGTAGGGCAGGGCGGTGCGGTCGTCGCGGCCCTCCTGCCGGCCCAGGGCGAAGGCCTGGCGGGCATAGGCGCCGTTGCCCACCACCAGGCTCACGCCCAGGGCCGGCAGGATCGTGCCGAACACCAGGCTGTCGGGGTAGCCGAGCACGCCGCGGCAGAGGCCCATCACCAGCAGGATCTGGATCAGGTTGTTCAGCCCCAGACCCAGAAAGCCGTCCAGGTCGCCCGTGGTCCACCAGCGTGGTTGGGGCATGGCCGGTCGGGATGGCAGGGCCCCAGGCTGGCATTCGGAGCCCCCCCACAATGGGGGCTGCTGCAGGGGCGTTCCGTCCCCCGTCCATGACCGGCGACTCCCCTTCCCCCTCCCCTCTCGCCTGCCTCACCGCGTCCCAGCGGGCGCTGCTGCGCATCGTCTGCTGGGTGGCGTGGGCCGACGGTGACTTCGCCGAAGAGGAGCGCAGCCTGCTGGAGACCGTGGTGGCCCGCACCCTGGCGCCGCTGAATGCCGCGGACCATCCGGCCGAGGCCGTGTCCAGCCTGGCGGCGGAGCAGCTCCAGCCGGTGGAGGTGGAGCTGCTGGTGGCCGACCTGGAGGGCACCGATGCGCGCCAGCAGGCGGTGAAGCTGGCGGTGCAGATGATGGGCGTGAACCGGCGTCCCCAGGATGACGCCGTGGTGAATCCGGCCGAGAAGCAGGCCTACCGGCGCCTGCTGGCCGCCCTCGCCCTGCCGGAGGCGGCGGTGCAGGAGGCGGAGTGGGCGGCCCGCCAGGAGCTGCAGCGGCCCCGCAGCCTGGCGGAGCTGATCTCCGAAACCCTGGCCGGTTTCGGTGCCTGGCCGTCCCAGGCCGACTCGCCCCTGCCGCTGGGCTACTGGCTGTGACCGCCACCGCCGGCCCGGTTTCTCTCCCGCCCTCCCTGGCCATCACGCCCCGGCTGCGGCGGCAGCTGGCGGATTGGCTGGATGAGGATCTGGGCCGCGGCGACCTCACCGCCGCCGCGCTGCGCGGCTGTCGCGGCTCAGCCCGCTGGCTGGCCAAGGCGGATGGGGTGTTCTGCGGCGGCGTGCTGGTGGAGCCTCTGTTTCGCCTGCTCGATCCCCACCTGGAGGTGCGGGTGCGGGTGGCGGATGGGCAGCCGGTCCGGGCCGGGGCGTGTGTGCTGGAGCTGGAGGGCGACGCCGCCGCCCTGGTGGCGGGCGAGCGCACGGCCCTCAACCTGGCCATGCGCCTGAGCGGCATCGCCACGGCCACCGCTGCCCTGGTGGCCGCGCTGGCGGGCACGGGCGTGCGGCTGGCCGACACCCGCAAGACCACACCCGGACTGCGGCTGCTGGAGAAGTACGCGGTGCGCTGCGGGGGCGGCAGCAACCACCGCCTCGGCCTCGACGACGCGGCCATGCTCAAGGAGAACCACCTGGCCTGGAGCGGCGGCGTGGCCGCCGCGATCGCGGCGGTGCGGGCGGCGGCCCCCTGGCCCGCCCGGGTGATCGTGGAGGCGGAGACCGCCGCCGAGGCCGAGGCGGCGGTGCGCGCCGGTGCTGACGCGGTGCTGCTGGATGAATTCCCGCCCGAGGCCCTGGGCGAGCTGGTGCCCCGGCTGCGGGCCCTGGCCGGGGCCAGGGCGGTGGTGCTGGAGGCATCGGGCGTGGCGCCCGAGCAGCTGCGGGCCTACGCCGCCACCGGCATCGACCTGATCTCCACCAGTGCCCCGGTGACGCGCAGCGCCTGGCTCGACCTCAGCATGCGCTTTCTGTCGCCCCTGCCACTGGTGTGAGCTGGTGGGAGCCGCTGCGGTTAAGGATTCCCGTTGCTTTCGGGTGGGACTGGGCCAGTCTTTGCAAACTGAATCTGCAACACCGCCGCCAGCGCCGGGTGTCTCTTCTTCCTTCCAAGCCTGCGGGTTGCCTGCGAGCGCTGGCTGCCGCTGCCACCCTGTGCACTGTTGCGCTTGGCGGGTTGCCGGCCCGGGCCGAGGGGGCTCTGGAGCGGATCGCCCGCACCGGTGAACTGGTGCTCACCGGCTATGCCGACCTGCCCCCCCTGCTCAGCCCCGGCGCCAAGGGCCAGCCGGCGGGCTACTCCGTGGTGGTGGCCGACCGGGTGGCGGCCGAACTCAGCAAGGCCCTGGGGCGGCCGGTGAAGCTGCGCATCGTGCCCGCCACCGATCCGGTGGCCCTCGAGAAGGCGATCGCCACCGGCAAGGCCGATCTGGCCTGCGGCTTCGCCTTCAGCTGGGAGCGGGACATGGTCGTCGACCACACCCTGGCGATCGGCATCTCGGGCCTGCGCCTGCTCACCCAGGTCGGCGGCATCGACGGCTCAGTGGCCTCCCTGGCCGGTCGCCCCATCGGCGTGGTGCGCGGTTCCCTGGCGGAGGGTGAGCTGCTGGGCATGCAGCCCCGGGCCCAGGCGGTGCAGTTCGACAACCTGCCGGCCGCGATGGCGGCCCTCAGGAGCGGCGCCGTGCAGGGCGTGATGGGCGACAGCATGGTGCTGGCCGGACTGGCTGCCAGCAGTGGCATGCGCGGGGCGATCCTGGTGCCCGAGCTGCCCTACGAGGTGTACGGCGTGTCCTGCCTGGTGCCCGCCGATTCCTCCCTGTACCGCAACCTGGTGAATCTGGCCATCGCCCGCCTGATGCAGGGCTATCTCGATGGGGAGCCCCAGGCCGTGAAGGCGGTGAATCGCTGGCTGGGGCCCGACAGCAGCATCGGCATCCCCCAGCCGCGCCTGGAGGCGATCTTCGGGGTGATTCTGGTCGGCGTTGAAGCGATCCGCCCCCTGCCTGCCCAGGGCTCCGCGGCCGCGTCGCCAGCCGGTGCCAGCCCCAGCCGCTGAGCGCTCCGCGCTTCCCTTTCGCCACCCCTGACTTCCCCACTCTGGATCGCTGCCATGGCGCTGTTCACCCGCTCCCGTCTGTTTGGTCTGTTGTTTCTGCTGGCGATGCCGCTGGAGGGGGCGGCGGCGCTGGCCCTGTCTGCCGCCAGCGTGGGTGAGAGCGGCGTTGCGGCGGAGCGCCCCCTCTCGATGGAGGAGCGGCTGCAGCGCATCGCCGCCGCCGTGCGGGAGCAGACCCCCGACGACGCTGGCGCCGACTCCCTGCCCGATGACGCCCTCTCCGTTGTGTTCGTGAATGCGCCGTCGGCGGGCTGGGGTAACGGCGGCTTCCGCAACGGCGGCTTCTACAACGGTGGCTTCCGCAACGGCGGCTTCTACAACGGCGGCTTCCGCAACGGCGGCTTCGCCAACGGCGGCTTCCGCAACGGGGGTGGCTGGCGCAATGGCGGCTTCCGCAACGGTGGCTTCCGCAACCACTGGTAGGGGGACGCCGCCGTGACCAGCCTGGCGCCCGCGATGCAGCCGTTGGCTGGGGAGGAGCAGCGCTGCGGCCCGGTGCGGCTGCTGGTGGTCCAACCCACCCCCTTCTGCAACCTCGACTGCGACTATTGCTACCTGCCGGATCGGGGCAACCGCAGCCGCATCAGCTTTGCGGTACTGGAGGCGGCGGTGGAGCGGGTGCTGGAGAGCCCCTGGTTTGACGGCGGCTTCACCCTGCTCTGGCACGCGGGCGAGCCGCTCACCATGCCGATCGCCTTCTACGACGAGGCCACAGCCCGGATCAACGCCCTGCTGGCGCGACGGGGCCTGCCACCCGGCACGGTGGTGCAGTCGCTGCAGACCAACGCCACCACGATCAACGACGCCTGGTGCGACTGCTTGGAACGCAACGGCATCCACGTGGGCGTGAGCATGGACGGGCCGGCCTTTCTGCACGACGCCCACCGGGTGACCCGCACCGGTCTGCCCACCCACGCCGCGGTGATGCGGGGCATCGGCTGGCTGCAGCGGCGCCAGATTCCCTTCCAGGTGATCTGCGTGCTCACGGCCGAATCGCTGCACCACGCCGAGGCGATGGCCGATTTCTTCCTGGAGCACGGCATCGGCGACGTGGGCTTCAACATGGAGGAAACCGAGGGGGCGAATGCCCACTCCAGCCTCGATGCCACCGGCGCGGCGCGGCTGGAACTGGAGGAGCGCTACCGCGCATTCATGGCGGCGATCTGGCAGCGCTGCCGCGAGCAGCCCGATCGCCTGCGCATCCGCGAGTTCGATGGGGTGACCAGCCTGGCCTGTAGTGGCGCCCGCCTGGCCGCCACCGACATGAACACCCCGTTCGTGATCGTGAACGTGGATGCGGCGGGCAACACCTCCACCTTCGATCCCGAGTTGCTGTCGGTGAGCACGGCGGAGTATGGCAACTTCAGCTTCGGCAACGTGCTGAGCAGCAGCCTGGCGGTGATGGCCGCCAGCCCCAAATTCGAGCGGGTGGCGGCGGAGATCGCCGCCGGTGTGGAGCGCTGCCGCAGCAGCTGCGAGTATTTCGGCCTGTGCGGCGGCGGCGCCGGCAGCAACAAGTATTGGGAGCACGGCAGTTTCGACTGCTCCACCACCCAGCACTGCCGCTACCGCATCCAGCTCGTCACCGATGTGGTGGTGGAGGGCATGGAGCAAGAGCTGGGGCTGGCGGGCTGAGCGATGCCGATGGTTCCCATCCACCTCACGCGTGCCCACACCTGCCTGCTCGGCTTGGGGGTCTGCCTGGGCGTGATCGCTTCTGCCGCAGTGCTGCGGGCCCAGATCGCCGATCCCGGCGGCGCGGATCCCGGTGGCGCGGATCCCGGCGGAGTGGAGGTGATCGGCAGCCCGGACGGCCGCACCATCGTGACCGTGCGACCGCAGGGCACCACGGCCACCCGCCAGGGCCTGCGCCAGTTCGTGGGCATCTCCGGTGCCAACAGCGGCGCCCGGGGGCTGTCGATGAATCGGGTGGTGATTCCCCCCGGAGGCCGGGCCGAACCCCATCGCCACGTGGGGTCCGAGTCGGCCATCTATCTGATGCAGGGCATGGTGGAAACCCGCTATGGCGAGCGCCTGGAGCGGCGGGTGGTGAACCGCAGCGGCGATTTTCTGTTCATCCCGCCGGGGATGCCGCACCAGCCGATCAATCTCAGCAGCACGGAGCCGGCCATCGCCATCGTGGCCCGCAACGATCCCCACGAACAGGAGCACGTGGAACTGCTCACTCCGCCGGCCGCCAGTTCACCCTGACAGCTTTGCTCGGGGCAGGGTTGCCCTTTGGTGCAGCGCTTGTTCAGTGGATTTCCTTCAGTCGATTTCCTTCAGTCGACTTCTGCTTTGAGCTGCTGTTTTCGGTACGCACCGATTTCATTCCAGTGCTTGCCGGTCAAGGCCCCTTCGAAGGAGTACAGGTGGTAGCACACAGGTAATGTCTCGTTCGGATATTTTTTCTTGATCAAGCGATGGGCGCCAACCGCGCCAACCTGGCGTAAATCGTCTTCTGAGTGGATCCCCACCTCGTTCAGACGGCTGGCAAGCTTCTTGCCGATGTTCTGGAGATCCGTGAGGCACTTAGCCCGGGACATAGTCATCTCTGTATTCTTTGGTTGGCTCCAAGGCCTGAACAATGTCCAGGTAAACTCCGTTCGGGTCTTGCATGCAGAAGTGCCGCTGTCCCCAATCTTCAGACCTTAAGTCCAGCACGATGTTGAGCGAATGGGCCCTGGCTGCCGCATAGGCGGCGTCTGCATCTTCCACCTCCAAGCTGAAAATTACGCCCTCTCCAGAGTGCTGCTTTTGAAAGATTGGCGGCTGAGAGGGGTGATCTGGCAAGAGAAAGCCAATCTGTGCCCCCGACTTTGAGGCCAGATGAATGTACCAATCACCCAGGAAAACGATGTCAAAGCCTAGGTGTTTTGTGTAGAAGGATTTGGCCGCGTCAAGGTCTCTAACGATGAATACCGGAAATGACCCTTGGGGTTTGATCATGGGTTGGTTAGCCTTGTTCGGTAATGTTGTCGATCATTGATGACTCTTGGCGCAAGCGCTACACATAGGCGTCGTGTATGCCGATGGTAGCCATTCGAGGTATCATTTTTGCGGCTTTTTCAGCTAGGTTTTGCCGTTGGAACCCATGAGCTGCGTGGGCCGCTGGGTAGTACGGCAGCGGTGCCTTCGGTGAAACTGCGCTTGGGGTACCTGGATTGCCTACTGCCACTGCCACAACGGCGGCCCGCACTCAGCTCTCCTGAAAAAATGGATCAGGGAGGCTCGGATCTCTCAGCTTTGCAGCAGCACCGGCGCCCGTCACGGGGAGGCCCGTTGGGTCGAGGAGTCCGATCTGCACCAGCACATTGGCCTGGTCCCACAGGATGTGTTCGTAGGCAACCTTGTCGTTTTCGATGCCGACAATCACCACAAATGCCGCTTCAACATAGTTGCCGGTCGGCTCCACTCCGGGCAGCATCCAGTCGATCTTGTGGGTGTGGGTGAAGGAGATGATCAGTTCATCAACAAGCCGTTCCTCACTGTGGGTTCGAGATACGGTTTCGAACCTGACGTCCGGCGGAAAGAACTGACCAATCAGGCGGTTGGCATAAAACGTCCGCACGCCGCTGGCGCCTTGGCCACCGACCATCGTCGGCACGTTCACCAGATGGGGATTGGGCGCCATGGTCGCCAAGGTCTGGTCGAGGTCGCCCGTCAGCTCGGCATTCATGTGCGCCTGGAAGATGGCGTCAAGCTTTGTGTTCAGGTTGGGATGGGCCATTGGTTCTCTGGTTTCGGGTGGATTGCTGGTTCACTCTGGCCTGGCGCGAGCGAAAGGTGCGGGTTGGCCATTGCGCTGACCGCCGGCGATGAAGATGGTTTGGTTGTCGGCAGCGGAGCGACAAGAAAAGTTAGGCAGCTTGGCTTTTCTGGTTGGAATTCCGGTTGCTCAGGAATACTGCGGTGGTGCAAACGATCGCCAGCGGATAGAGGAGGAATTGGGCATCGGAAGACTCTCCTCCCACGGCCACGTTCAGAAACAACGAACTGTCCCACAGCCCATGGAGAACCATCGGCAGCACCAGGGTTGAGGACACACGGCGCATGGCGTAGAAGCCGCTTCCCATGATGAAGGTCAACAGCACCTGGATGGGCATGGCCCACAGCGGCACACCGAAGAGCACATTGGGAACATGGAGTGCCGCAAACAGCAACGAGCTGAGAAGCCACACCTTGCCTTCGCTGAAACGGCTTCTCAATCCCACGATCATGCTTCCCCGTGTGATCATCTCTTCGCCAAACCCAACTCCCACCGCTCCCAACGTCGACCAAAGAAGCAGCTCGGGTGACAGTTTTCCGTAGGTCATTCCTCTGAAATTGTCCAGGATGATGATTGCCATCACACCGGGCAGAATCCAGACCCATGGGGGTCCGGACTTCACTGGCTCGAACAGAACCTGGCGCCACCAACCCAGGATGCTGATGCCAGCCATGAGAAAGGCGCATCCCAACAAAGTGGGAAGGGCATACCACAGCATGATGGTGTTCGCACTCTCGCCGATCCGGTTGTAATCGACTCCATTGATGATCCAGGTGGAGAAGAAAACGGCGAGATAGCCCAGATAGAGCAGAAACCCCGCCCATACGGTTGGCTTGTGTCTCGGTGGGGACTGGGGAGCGTGCATGGAGTTCAGGGTGGACTGCCCCGTGTCTGCAGAGATTGGTGGAAGCGCCATGCGGTTCCGCCGGAACTTGGTGATGCAGGGCGGTCGCCGGCTTATCGATAAGCATGGTATCTCGCGTGTTGGCTGCTGCATCTGCCTGTTTGTGAGTACAAACCTGTTCGACCCAGGATCCATTTGCATCCAAAGCTTCAGGCATAAACTTCTGTCTTTTTTGGCGACGTCACGATGGCCTCGCTGAGCTTTTCCATCTCTAGAGAATCAGGTGCCTGAGTCGCCACGATTCGCACATGCTCTTCCCTGGTTCAGGCCCACACAATTGCCCCGAGGCCCGAAGAGCATCCGGCGGCTCATCCAGGCTGCTGGACTCTCTGGCGGCAGCCCCAAACCCCACCTACTTTTTGGGGGCCCGCTTGAGCGCCGCCCCCATGACCTTCAGCCGGGTTGCCTCGATCGGGTTGCTGGCGATGGTGCCGGTCTCGGTGGCGGCGGAGGCGCAGCACTGGGGTGATCTGGCGGTGTTCCTCACCTCGGCCCTGGCCATCCTGCCCCTGGCCATCTGGCTGAGCACCGCCACCGAAGAGCTCTCGCTGGTGTTCGGCCCCTCGATCGGGGCCCTGCTCAATGCCGTGTTCGGCAACGCCACCGAGCTGATCATTGCCCTGGTGGCGCTCAAGGCCGGCCTGGTGGACATCGTCAAGGCCAGCATCACCGGCACGGTGATGGCCAACCTGCTGCTGGCGCTGGGCCTCTCGATGCTGGTGGGGGGCATCGGCCGCCAAGAGCAGGAGTTCAAGCCGGTGGTGGCCCGGGTGAACGGCTCCGCCATGACCCTGGCGGTGCTGGCGATCCTGATTCCGAGCCTGTCGGTGCTGGCAGGCGGCCGGGAGGCGGAGAGCACCGAACCCTTCGGGACCTTCGTGGCCTGGGTACTGCTGGGCGTGTACGCCCTCACCCTGCTGTTCTCGCTGCGCACCCACCGGGGTCTGTATGAAGTGGCGGAGGCGGATCTGGGCGAAGACCAGGCCCATGCCCCGAACCCCTGGCTGTGGCTCACGGTGCTGGTGGCGGCCACCCTCGCCCTGGCCTACGAGTCGGAGCTGTTCGTGGGGGTGATCGAGACCGTGACCGAAGGCTTCGGCCTTTCGGCCCTGTTCACGGGGGTGGTGCTGCTGCCGCTGCTGGGGGGCACGGCGGAATACCTCACGGCCGTTTCGATGGCCCGCAAGAACAAGATGGATCTCTCGGTGTCGGTGGCGCTGGGCTCCACGTTGCTGGTAGCGCTGCTGGTGGTGCCGGCGCTGGTGCTGGTCGGGCCCCTGCTGGGCCACCCCCTGCCCCTGAGCTTTGATGTCTACGAGTTGGTGGCGGTGATCACGGCGGTGGTGGTGAGCAACCTGGTAACCATCGATGGCCGCTCCGACTGGCTGGAGGGCGTGCTGCTGCTGGCGGCCTACCTGATCCTGGCGGCCGGCTTCTACTTCCAGGCGGCCTGATCCGATGACCCCGCCGGTTGATGAACGCCCCCCGATGCCCTTCCACAGCCATGCCTTCTGGGCTGGCGTGAGGGATCTGCCGGCGTTGCAGCTGCTGATCGCCGCGCTGATCACCCTGCTGGCCCTGGTGCTGGATTTCGCCTGGCTGGCCCTGGCGGCGGCGCTGCTGAGCCTGGTGTTGTCGCTGGTGCACTTGGTGCCTCCCCTGTGGAGCCGATTGCGCGCCCGCCTCGACGACGAAGCCACGGTGCAGACCGTGGCGCTGCTCACGTTGGTGCTGGCGCTGGTGGCGCTGTCGGTGCTGTTCGGCTGGTGGGATCCGCTGGTGGGGATCTACCGCAGCGGCGACTGGGAGGCGATCGGTGCCATCGGGGAAGGGGTGATCGGTGCCTTCGGCCAGATCCTGGTGGCGTTTGTGGCGCTGCTGATCGCCTGGCGCCAGTTCCAGGTGGATCAACGGCTCACCACCCAGCAGAACCGGATCACCCAGGCGCAGACGATCGACAGCTTCATCCAGGGCATCTCCGAGCTGATCAGCGATGAGGACGGCCTGCTGGAGGACTGGCCGCTGGAGCGGATGCTGGCGGAGGGACGGCTGGCGGCGGTGCTGGGCAGCATTGAGGGCCAGGGCAAGGCCCGGATCCTGCGCTTCCTCTCCCACGCCCGCCTGCTCACGCCCCTGCGCCGCGACCACCGCCTCGGCCGGGCCATCCTCGATGGCGAAGGCAACTACGAGGAAGACCGGCTCGCGGGAGTGCCGGTGATCAACCTGCACCAGGTGCTGCGGGGTGTGGATCTCTCCGAGACCGACCTGCGCGGCATCGATTTCAACGGCGCCGATCTGCGCGGCACCAACCTCAGCAACTGCGATCTGAGCGAGGCGAACCTGGCCGGGACCAACCTGTGCGGCGCCAACCTCGACGGCGCCCGGGTGGAGGGCACCCGCTTCTTCTTCGGCCAGCCCGCCAGCGCCACCCCCGCCGACGGCCAACGGGCCGTGAACCTGGAGACGGGCGAAGGCTCGGGAGCCCAGGTGATCAATGCCAACTTCTCCGACCTGCGTCAACTCGACGACGAAGCCCGCCTCTACCTGGCCTCCTGGAGCGGCCCCCGCTCCCGCAAAACCCTGCCCGGTGGCGTGAAGGGAATCCCCAACCGGCTGGAACGCCCGCTGCCGGCGCTGCCCTCTGATCGCTGAAGTGGGATTACTGAATCGTGATCGCCGAGAGCAAGCGCCGTAGCCGACCCGGCTGGGCGAGAGGCTGTACCTACTGCAGCGAGTTGAGCCCGAACTGGTTGCCCTCCGTGTCCATGCACAGAGAGACCCAACCGAAGGGCCCAATCGAGAACTTGGGGCGCAGAACCATGCCGCCGGCCGCCACCATGCGCGACTCTTCCGCGGCGCAGTCAGCCACGCTGAAGTAGATCAGGGTGCCGCCAGCTCCGGGCTCACCATGGGGAGACTTCACCAGGGCACCGGCGGCGCCGTAGGCGTTCCTGTTGGCGGGAAAGCCGCGCATGAGGGTTTCTCCGGTGGGATCGTCCATCGGCTCCAGCCGATGCGACAACACGGCCTCGTAGAAGGCCGCGGCGCGGTCCATGTCGTGCACATAGACATCGAACCAGCCGATTGCATTTGCTTGATCCATCGCCAGCTCCTGGGTTGCAGGGGAAGCCGCGAGGTTATGGGCCCTGCCCGCAGCCCGTCTTGTAGGGATCAGACACGGAAGCGCTTGCGGTACTGGCCCGGGGTGTAGCCAATGGCTTGCCGGAAGGCGTGGGTGAAGTGGGCTTGGTCGGCGTAGAGGTCGAGATAGGGCTTGCGGAAGGATTCCTGCAGGCGCAACACCTTGATCAGGTCGTGGGGCGCGAAGCCCGTGTGTTGCTGGAGCGTGCGCTGCAACTGCCGCGGGGAGAGTCCCACCAGAGCAGCCATGTCGGCCACCGAGCGGATGGCGTGCAGGTTCGCCAGGATCTGCAAGGTGATTGGGTTCGCCCGGGCGTGACCCTGGCTCAGGCACCACCGCACCAGCTCGGCCAACACGGGCACCATGGCCAGGAAGTCGAGCCCTGCGAGGCGGCGGCCCGTGGCCACGAGCGGCAACGGGCCCCGGTAGGGCGTGCCGACATAGTGGTTCAGGATCTCGGAGCGGTTTCCCTGCCACGCGCCCGGATAGAACTGAACCCCGGCGTAGTGGAAGGACCGGCCAAGGTTGAGGGTGGTCGCCTGCGTATGCAACGCCGTGACCCCGGCGATCCTCGGGTCAACGAGGTTGAACAGGAGGTTCACGCAGGCGTCGGGCAGCGCGTGATAGTGAAAGTCGTGCGGCAGTGCTTCCCGTGTGCGCAGTTCCCAGAAGCAGTGAACCACTTCGGCCAGGTCGGCCGTTGGCGGAGCCTCGCTGTAGCGAACGGCTGATCCACGAATCGAGAAACCGTCAACGGCAGGCGAATACATCAGGGGATGGTTGGGGAAACAAGCGATTGAAATTGGATAGGGGAGGGTTTGCTGATTGTGAGGGCTAGCGTTTGAATTCAGCGGCTGCTAAAGGCAGTCCGCTGGAATGAATGGTTAGGTTTCACTTTGCCAAGTAGCCATAGTGGGTGAGGAACGTAGCGATGGCTTCCGCAAAATTCTCGGCCAAGCTCCAACTTGCGCGCTGGTTCTTACCAAACTCAAATTGGATTGCATCAATGCCCTGAGGCCGATGGCTGCCATAGGAGTAGACGGTGTGTCCTCCAGCAAATCGGCGATCTTCTTCTGGCGATTCCGAACCTGGACTGGGGTTGACGTTGTAGCCCTTTGAGGCCAGCCCACCGAGGATGCTCTTCTCGCCTTGGATTGCTTCTATGCCGTGCTTCTGAACAAGAGTCTTGGCCGTCAGCCCAGCGCGGGTACCTCGGAAGGTGGTGTTTAAATCTTTTGACTGTCCGTGTATGTCTAGGAGCAAAGCGCCTTGAGGAAATGCAGCACGCAGCTCGGAAACATGGCGTGCGATTTCGGCGTGGTAAGCCTGATAGGTGGGTAGAGCCTCCGCCGACTGCATGGCATCTTGCTCCGCTCGATTTGCATCTAGGTACTTGCGGCTGAACTTTGCGATCACCAGTCTCGGCTTAGCCTTAAGCTTCTGCTCCAGAAACGAGGCTACTTTCTCCGCAAGCTGTCGGGTGCCTAGATCCCGAACAGTGTCCCCCACGGTGCGAACTGGAACCGACCCAATGGACTCTTCTCCATCGTGCGGTACTGTCAGAAGCAGCGGCAGCGATCCCTCTAATGAGATCACAAGTTGGTTGTTGGCGGAAGCAGATCTAGGCAGCGCTGCGGCGACGAAAGCAAGAATCAGAGATCTTCGGTGCATAGCCATTCGGTCTGTGAAGCCTAACGCTCGCCATCACCTGGCCGCAAGTTTATTTCGGCGAAGAATATAACGTTACGGCGGCGGCTCAGGTGCATGGCGGTGTTAGCTGACCAGAGCCTTTGCCTGGGGCGCTGGCGCACCTCGAAGCAGGCCTTCCACACTTAAATCCTCATCGACATCTGGCCAGTGGATTCCGTAGCCTGCCCCTGCAATCTCCCAGTTGTTACGCTCCTGGGAGGTTGCATGTAGAAGCCTTGGGAACCAAGCCAGCGGTACCGAGATAGAGCGACCGTCAGCTAGGTCGACGATCAGCCGGTCTTCTGTCAACGCAACGTCAGTGACCTGCTCACCAGGGTTAGCCATGAAACTCCTCCCATGCTTTCAGCAGGATAGCTCTGTTCAAGCTGACCAGCCGTTCAATTTCACGCAGCTCTCTGGCGCTGAAACCAAGGCTTGAGGACAGTGCTACAGGAACAAGCCAGACTTTGCAAGACGCCTTATCTCTATCGACATGAACATGGGGGGGGCTCGTTTGGCTCGTGACTGTAGAAGTAGATCCTATATGGACCGCATCTCAGGATTGTCGGCATCTGAAAGCGCCACCATCACATCAACGATACCGACCTCGGCCTTCCTGTGCAGCTAACGCTCGCCATCACCTGGCCGCCGAGAGCCAGGAAGTTCAATAAAGATCATCAGGGGGCGGCTGAGGTGTATGGCATTGTTGGCCGATTTGCAGCCGGCATCAGAGATCACCTGGTTCGAGGCCGGTGTGCTTGGCGATTCGAGACAACATCCTGGGGCCAATCTCCTCGCCATCATGGAATGCAAAGACATAGTCCGGATAGCCTGCATGTTCAAGCGTCTTGTGAGATCCTGACTGACGCTTAACTCTCCATCCAATGGACTGCAAGGCTGCCAATACTTTCTTGGCTTTGGCTGACGGCCAATTACTCATGCAGAGAGTGGAAGTGAAAATCGGATGCTGACTGGCTCGGATTCGCCATTTTCAAGTCGATCAGCGATAACACGAAGGGCTAAGACTTCAGCCTTTGCCATTGCATCAGCAGAGGAGCTTCCATAAGCAAGGACTCCGGGTAGCTCAGGCACCGCACCGATCCAGCGACCGTCTACTTCTTGTTCGCACTCCAGCGTGAAATTCATGCCTACCTCCCAGCGGATGCCACTTTAGCTAGATCCCAGGCTAGAGCGCATCCGTTCCTTCCGCTCCGCTCCGAGCCCTTCCCAGTGATTCGGCTAACGCTTGCCATCACCTGGCCGCAATGAGCTTAGGCAGGAACCAGATACATTCCGCACGCGGCCCAGGTGAATGGCATTGTTAGTTTGCGTCATGGGAGTCATCCACAAGCTCACCAACCTCTGCCTTCAGAACGATCAGGTCTGAGTAGACAAGTCCGAAAACCGCATCGTCATCAACTGCTCCATAATCATGCGCAAGCAGATTTCGGAAATCAACGATCGCACGAGAGTTGGATATGGAGCTAAACAGCCTTTCGTCGAGGGCGCCAACCCTTCTAAGTGCCTCACCAATAATGATGAACTCTCGCTCGACAGCAGACCTCACAGAACGTTTACTTCGGTATTCATCCAACGAGATGCCCCTCATGACGGCTTCAATAGAGTTGCAGGCCTCAAGCACATCCTGCAAATATGCAGATACATCACGCGCCATAGACAAGTTTCTTTGTTCTATCAATCTCGCCAGCAATAACCTTGTTCTTCACCGCTCCCTTCATCACCAAGTCAACGTCGGCTTGGAAAATATTCCTAAACGCCTCGCGAGCGTCAAGAAAGACATGGAAGCGCTTGGTGATTTCCAATGGGCCAAACTCAACCAGAAGGTCGATATCGCTTTCTCCAGGTATGAAGTCCTCTCTTAAGGCTGAGCCAAAGACAAACAAGCGCTCAATCCCGTATCGCTGGCACGCTGCGGCGATCTCCTCTAGCTTTTCGTCAATGAGGCCTGACATGACTCACCTCCCTGCCCCATTGTAACCAGAAACCCAGGGAGAGCACCAAGAGACTCTGCATCAAGGGCATTGCAACGTCAAACTAACGCCCCGCATCAGCGGCGCGGGCCTCCTGCGTCCGCTGGATGGGGTTGTTGGGCTTACTTCAGCGGGACTTGTTGCGCCTGATCAAGCCAGCGATCAGGACAATGACACCAAGTAGCATCCCTGTAGACGCAGGAATAGCCATGCTCATTGCGGCCCAATACATCGTTTCAATCGCATATTGTCTGAATCCACATGGGTAAGTCTCGCCGAGCCAGCCTCCGCATTGACCGGAATAGGCCGGGAGCCACACCAAGACGCTGAAGAAAAAGCCGGCAATGAAGGGTCCGATCAATGCAAGCGGGAGCTGAAACCATGCCGACCGACCGGAGGCTTGCCGAAAGACAGAGATCCACACGGCTAAAGGCGGTAATATAATCAGCAACTTTAAAATGCTGATGAAGGATAGGGCGATAACGATGTCCATGATGTTTGAACTAACTGTGGAGCCTTGCCTAGCGACAAGTCGATCGCAATGCTTTTCTCACTAGGCAACCTTGATGCCTAACGCTCCAGCTCAGAAGCGGGTGCGTATCTCAGCATAGAACCCAACCTCAGCTCCCGTCTTCTGCATCTGGGAGTTAGGCATTGCTTCAAGCTGGTCTAAAGGTGAGCATGTTATCTGCCGAAATCTGCACCGTTCTCTTCACCGCTAGAAGATCGTTTGATGTTGAAAGGTTTCGTGAGACAACGTGAAAAGGCACGCCATTTTGGAGAGAGAGCATTGAAAATGGCTTGCTGAATGGTCGTTTGTCAACCTTAACGTAAGCCACTATCTCCCCCAAATATAATCTATATGTGTTCACACCATCCCACCGTTCTCGATAGGGATTGAGAATCCCCCGTGAAGGAAGGTGATCAGTCTCAACTTCATCCCAACGCGAAAGAACTGCGTCAAATGCGGAAGGGATGATAGAGATCAAAGGTTGTTTAAGTAATCGTAGGATTGCATTTTCGTATGGCCCCAGAAACACTCGCTCATAAAATGGCTGCGTTGAAACTGATGCGCGCCATAAGACTGACAACAAAAATCGAAGCATCATATTTGCATCCAGCGTGTCACTCCGTAATGCCACAGGCTTCCCGTCTATGTGGATTGGAAAAAAGTGCTTTTGAAATTGTCTCAACATGACATCTGTCCCATATGAATCCATCGCAAGAAACTGTTTCTCGCATCCGCTGCACAAGATACTCTTATCGTAGACGCCAATTGGAGATCGTCTCGGAATCTGGCCCTCGCGGCCACTGACTAGAAGCGGTGGTCGATCGCCGTCTCGAAGCCGCCGGAAGAAAGCTTCTGGAATAACATGCGCCTTGATGAATGAATTACTGCAACTGCAGTATCTGCAGGGCCGCAAGTTAACCATAAAGCAGTTGGCAATCAATTATTGGTCGTCTAGATTTTAAGACTTGACACTGCCTTGCTTGGACATACTGAAGATGATTGGCCCAAGGATGTCTCATTTAAGTCCCTGCTAGCGAATTATTCTAGAGCATTGACCAACTGCGTGACCATTGAAGCTAGTGTCAGTATGAGTATTTGACCTCACCATTCTTCCCGTTACACGATCGACAACAATTAGACTGGCGCCAACAGGATAATTTCTTCCTGAATTAGCACGGGTATTTGTTTGGACAATCACCAACTCACTGTTGCTATTCTCAATTACCCTAAACTCTGAGTTGAGTAGACCACCGCGGATTGTTGCAGAATTTCCAGTGACTTCAATAAGAATCGGATGATTCTGAATCTTTCCTGCCCATTGATATGTACACGTTAGCTCATCGGCCTTAGCGCCTAGCGGCATTGTGCTAAGGAAAGCAGCAATAATGACTTGTACTGATTTCATTGATGCCTAGCGCTCCAGATCAGAAGCGGGCAGAGGACTCTGCCTAGATCCCAGCATCAGCCCCCGTCTTCTGGATCTGGTTGTTAGACGCCCATCTTCGACAAAGGCAATTGACTGACGATTGCAGACAGCAATCTGCAAAAGGTCTGGCAAAAAAACTCTCTAACCAGAGCACTTCCAAAAATTGTGATGTCCTTATTCTCCAGGCCCTGCCTCTAGCGCTTCGATCAGCAGTAGAACTTCAGCGGCTTCTGAGTAGGAAAGGCCGTGATCCTCTGCGAGGAAAACGTCGCGGCTACCGGCCACGACGGCCTGGAGGGCATTGAGAAAGGGGGGTATCAGGCCGGTCTTGGAATCTGCGGCGAGTTGATGGAGGAGGGAGGCGGCCTCTGCGGGTTCAATTTTAGTCAGGGCGTGGATGGACTGCGCAACGCGGCCATCAGGGAATTGATTTTCACCCCCATCACGGCGGTAGGTGAGAAAGGCGGTTCTGGCTTTCTTGCGTGCTTCAGTGGCGACGGCAGGGTTGCCGGCCTCAGTCAAAATACCTGCGAGTATATCCCAGCTTACCCAGGCACCAGCGGCATGCCCGAAGACCTGCTTGCATTGGATCGCCCGGGTGATGGCGTCTCGCGCCTCATCCAGCCGCTGGAGCTTGCGCAGGGTATTGGCCAAATTGGTCATTGCATTTCCTTCACTCGCGGTATCTCCGATAGCGCAATAGATCTCAGCTGCCCGCTTGTAGAAGACCACCGCCTCCTCGGCCCGCTGTAAATTAACAAAGTAGAGGTTGCCCAGTTGCAGCAGGGCACTTGCCTGGCCAGCCTGATTGCCGAGCTGCACTTCGATCGCGAGAGATTGGTTGTAGGCCTCCTCCGCCAACACCGGCTCACCCGCTTTCGCATGAACCATGCCGATTTGATGCCACACAACGGCTTCACTGCCCGGCTCGTTGAGGCGTGAGAAAGTGGCGTGGGATGCTTTGTAGGCCGCTAGGGCCTCGCCATAGCGCTGCTGCGCATGCCGAACATTGCCGAGGTTGTGCTTGTCCACGGCAACAGAACGTTGATCCCCTAATTGTTCATCCCCGCGGATAGCTTCCTCGTACGCGGCAGCTGCGGCGTCGAACCGACCCAGGTCGAACAAGCAGTTGCCCTTTTCCGAGAGGCAAACGGACACCATTCCTTTCACACTCCTGCTAGGTCTCTTGTTGGCAATGGACTCAAATCGCCTGCCCGCTCCCTGGAGCAGCGGAAGAGCCTGCTCCGCTCCGCTCGCTTTTCTCAGAACCTTGCCCTGGAGCCAGTAGGCCATAGCCAGATCGTATTCCGCCTCGGCATACGCCTCCTGCCCCGCCGCTATGGCTTGATCCAGCAACTGTTGCGCCCCCGCCAATGCCTCCCGCAGCTGCCCACCAGCCAACTGCTGCTCGACCAGATTGCGGCTGGCCTGAAAGTGCGCGTGGTTCCAGCCATCGCCCAGGGTCGCGGCGGCGTCATCCCGCACACGCGCCAGCCGCTCCAGCAGCCGTGGTTTCCCTAGCCATCTCAGCAGGCTGAAGAGGCAGGTGGCCCGATCAATCGTGGATTCGAGATCAGCCGTAGCTTGCGTGAGATCGAGCAGGGCAAAGAGGTTGGGCAGTTCCAGCAGCGTCAGTGTTGCCGCCAGTTCCGCGTTCAGGTGTTGCTGGTGATTGAGATAGTCGAGAAAGGCGGCCATCGCCTTCAGCCAGCGTGCCGTATGGGCTGTCTGCTCCTGCTCACTCAGGCTGGCCTTGAGGAAGGGGCAAAGGGCGGGATTGAGCGAAAGTTGGTTGTAGGGATTGCATGTGCACAGGCCTGTTGCCGCCAGTTCGGCGGCCAGCTCCATTACCTCCGTCTGCTTCCAGTCCGTCATCCGACGAAGAACATCCAGTTGGACACCGCCGTGGAACAACCCCAGAACCCCCACCCGCTTCCGGTTGGCCGGCGAAAGACGTCGCAGGGAGAGCTCCACGCTGGCGAAGAGCGACTGCTCCCGACGGCGCGGATCATCCGGCGGCAGCTGGGCTACCTGCCGCTCAATCTGTTCCATGATCTCCTCCAGCTCCTCGCAGGTAGCCTCCACACCGCGGCGGCGCAGTCCCGGCCCCAGCAGCGCCAATGAGCGGGCATGGCATTGCACGGCTTCGGCCAGCTGCTCGATCGCCTCTTGCCTGGCTTCTAACGTTCCCCCACCCCCACTGAACCCATCTCCAGCGGCGAGAGCCCGCTCGATTAACGCCACCGCATCTCTCCGCTCCAGCTTGCGCAACTCCCGTAGCTGCCGGGTTGCCGCAAATGGTTCCGGGAGTGCCTCGCGGCTGGTGAACACGATCCGTGTCTCGCCCGCCCGCAGCAGCCACTCCGCCAGCTTCAGGATCGCCTGCAGCTCCTCGGCCGCCGCCTCGCTCAATAGCTCGGGGGTCTCCAGATAGGGCGGCAGCAGCACGCTCTCCATGTTGTCGATCACCAGCAGGGTGGCCTGCTCCTTCAGGGCCCGCTCGATCGGCTGCAGCGCCTGCTCGGGGCTTTCGAACTTGGCGGCGGAATAGTCGCCCCCCACCAACTGGCGGCCGAGAGCATCCAGCACCGCTCCCCCATGGCTGCAGAGCTCCACGCTCACAAAGGCGGCACGCTTCACCTGCTGGGAGCGCACCAGCCAGCGGGCCAGTTCGGACGCCAACGCCGTTTTCCCCTCCCCCCCCTGGCCCCGCACCACCGCCCAACGCTCCTGCCGCAGCAGCCGCTCCAACGCCAGCAGATCGCGGCTGCGGCCCACAAAGCCCGTATCCACCGGCTCCGGCGGCACCTCCCCCAGCCTGGTGCGGAAGCGGGTCTGCAGGTCTTCTGTGGTCTGGGGCGCGGGGATGGCCGTGAACAGCTGCGGGTCGTTCTCCTCCTGGTAAAGCACCGGCACAAACCAATCGGCCAGGCTGAACTCGCCGATGCCGTAGCGGTGGCCGCGGCTGGGGTCGCTGTGCAAGGCCCGCTGGCCTGCGAGCATCGCCTGGCCCACCCGCTGGCCACGGGCCAATTCGCCATAGAAGGCGCTCACAAACCGCTTGGCGGTTTCCACCAGCACGCTGTGGCTCATCGCCACCACCGAGGCCACGCCCCGCTGCAGCAACTCGCTGGCCACCGATTCACCGCCTGCTTCCGCCTGGGCGCTCTGGCAGGCCTCCAACACCACCAGCGGGATGCGGTAATCGTTCAGCAGCGGCCCCAGCCGGTCGGTGAGCACCGTTTCGTGGCGGCGGCCGGTGAGCTTGTGGCTGTCGGCTGGATCTTCAAAGCAGAGGCCCCCCAGGCCCACGCGGCGGTCGTAGACGCCGTGGCCGTCGAAATGCACCACGTGATAGGGCTCTCCAGCCTGCTGGGCCCGTGCCAGCTCGGCCTCCAGGCCCGCGTAGGTGGCCGGGTGCAGCAAGGTGAGCTGCAGCGCATCCCCCAGGTCCTCGGTGGCCGCCACCAGGGGCCCGGCACTGGCGCGGTGGTCGAGGTAGCCGCAGGCGTCGTCTTCCGGGCGGGCGGTGATCAGTAGCACCCGGATTGGCGTGGCCACCACCGGCACCGAGTGGTTGCGGGTGTTGGGCAGGCGGCGCCGCACCCTGGTGGGGCGGGCGCCCTGAAACAGGAAGCCATCACCGTTGTGCAGCAGCTCCCAGGGCAGGGCGAGCAGCGCCGTGGCGGCCTCCTGGGCGGTGGCTGTCTCGCCGTCGCTGACGCCGGCCTCTAGGGAGGGATCCACGCTCACCGAAAAGCGGCGGCTGGCGTTCGCGCCCACGCCCGCCCAGGCCTGCAGTACCTCGGTCGTATGCGCTGGCGGCAGGGCGGCGGCATGCAGCGCCTGGCCCCAGGCCATGAGGTTGGCCTCCACCTTCTGGGCCCGATCAGCCACCACTGGATTGGGCCACACCGCCCAACGCTCCAGATACCAGCTCAGATCTTCCGCTTCGATCGGCCCCAAGGGCGCGACCAGCCGCCATTTGGCGCTCTCCACCGGCCTCTGGCCGCCGGTCGCAGGCTCGTAGACCAGCTGGGCGGTACCGGTGGCGCGGCGTTTGCCGACTTCTTCTAAAAACCGCAGGTTGCTCAGCTCCAGCACCAGCTCCTCCACCGGCTCCGGCCGGAGCTGCTCTACCGGTGGCCGATCGGTGGGTAGGCGCTTCCCGAGCGCAACCAGAATGTCGTGGACGGCGGCCATGGCGCCGCCGGGGGCGCTGCTCACCGCGATGTAGGTGGGTTCTTCCTCAAAGAACTCCTCGAACACACCGAGCCTGGTGCCATCCAGCGAGAGGGGCACCACCGCAAAGCGTTCGCGGCCCCTGTGTTTCTGTACCTGCAGGCCATGCAGCAGCTCCTTGCCCACCCAGCGGGACTGCAGAGACGCTGCGCTCACCAGCACCGCCAGCCCTGAGGCCGCCTCAATCGCCGCCTTGATCTCGCTCTCAAGCGGGTCACCCCCCTTGAGCTGCCGCGAATCTATCCACACCTCCTGCCCCAGATCCACCAGCGCCTGCCGCAGCTCCCGCACGAAGCCATCGTCGGCGCTGCTGTGGGAGAGGAAGAGGTGGGTCAACGGCTTGCACGCCGGCTCACGCACAGGGTAGCGGGTGCGCGGCTACATCAGTCGGGCAAACAGTCGGGCAAACAGTCGGGCAAACAGTCGGGCAAATTTATTGATTGCTTATTCGGGCTGTTATTGGTGCGTCTAACTCTTTATTGGAAGGTTCCGTGAACCAGTTCTGCCACCCTTGGCCTTTCCGCGAACCATGTCTGCTGATTTCCAGACTACCTGGAAACTCCAGAGATTGCAAAGGGTTTACAGCCATGTCCTCAAATCCATTGCTCTGGTTCACGGGTCCGTGAACCACCTGTTCGAATTGCTACACAAGGTCTGCGGGACTGCGCACCCCCAGTGGGCCCCGGTTGAGCACGTGGGTATAGATCATGGTTGTGCTCACGTCCTTGTGCCCGAGAAGCTCCTGGATCGTTCGGATGTCCTGCCCCCGTTCCAGCAGGTGCGTCGCAAAGGAATGGCGGAACGTATGGCAGCTGGCGGCCTTGCTCACTCCGGCTTCCACCACAGCGTGCTTTACGGCCTTCTGCACCACGCTTGGATCCAGGTGATGACGGCCTTGGGCGCCTGATTCCCTGTCGCGCCAACGATTCTGCTGCGGGAACACCCATTGCTAGCCCCATTCCCGGCTGGCGTTTGGGTATTTGCGGGCCAGTGCGTAGGGCATCACCACGCTCCCCCAGCCAGCGGCTAGATCGCCATGGTGCAAGCTGCGAGCGCTCAGCAGATGCTCCTGCAGTGTCGGCACCAGGCTCTGGGGCAGCAGGGTGAGCCGGTCTTTGCCTCCCTTGCCGTCGCGCACAGTGAGTTCCCGTCGCTGGAAGTCCAGATCCTTCACCCGTAGCCGCAGGGCCTCCATCAGTCGCAGGCCACTGCCATACAGGAGCCCCACCACCAGTGCCGGCTCGTCCTCCAGCCGCTCCCGCACGGCGCGCACCTCTGCCTCGCTGAGCACCACCGGCAACCGCTGCCGGGTGCGGGCCCGCACCACCCCATCGGTCTCCAGCTCCCGCTCCAGCAGATCCCGGTAGAGAAACTGCAAAGCCGCCAGGGCCTGGTTCTGCGTGGAATCGCTCACCTGCTCGTTCACAGCCAGGTGGCTGAGAAACGCATTCACCTCGGCGCTGCCCATCTGCCGCGGGTGGCGCATCTGGTGAAAGCGCAAGAAGCGACGCAGCCACTGCTCATAGGTCTTCACCGTGCGGCGGGCGTAATGGCGGGTCTGCAGCAGTTCGCGATAGCGCTGAATCAGGCCAGGGGAACGGGGTCCGGGGATCATCACGGTAGGGGGGGCTCTGTGCAGAGTTGCCGCCCCCGACCCCTGCCCCGGCACTCCCAGCGCCCTGCTCGCCCTCTGGCCATGGCGCCGCCAGGGTCCGCCAGCCGGCCGCTGAGCCCATCCCTCCAGCGCAGACCCGCCCCCCGGGGGGGATGATCGGAGGCCCTGTTGCCGCCCTTGCGGGACCCTGAGCCATGCTGCGCATCGCCCACCTCCTGGAAGCCCAGCTGCGTGCGGCGATGGCGCGGGCCCTGCCGGAGGCGGCCCAGCCCTTCGATCCCCAGCTGGCACCGGCCAGCAAGCCGGAATTCGGCGACTTCCAGGCCAATGGCGCCCTGCCCCTGGCCAAGCCCCTCGGCCGGCCTCCCCGCCAGATCGCCCAGGCGATCGTGGAGCAGCTCATGCTCGAGTCGACCTTTGGCGATCTCTTCTTAGAGCCGGTGATCGCCGGCCCCGGCTTCATCAACATCACCCTGCGGCCCGAGCGGCTGGCCGCAGAGGTGGCCGAGCGGCTGAGGGATCCGCGCCTGGGGGTGCCCTCGGCGGCCGACGAAGCGGGGGGGCAGCCGCCCGCGCCGGTGATCGTGGACTTCTCCAGCCCCAACATCGCCAAGGAGATGCACGTGGGGCACCTGCGCTCCACGATCATTGGCGACTGCCTGGCGCGGGTGCTGGAGTTCCGCGGCCACCCGGTGCTGCGCCTCAACCACGTGGGCGACTGGGGCACCCAGTTCGGCATGCTGATCACCCATCTCAAGCAGGTGGCGCCCGAGGCCCTCACCACCGCCGACGCCGTGGACCTGGGCGACCTGGTGGCCTTCTACCGCCAGGCCAAGGCCCGCTTCGACGACGACGAGGCCTTCCAGGCCACCTCCCGCGAGGAGGTGGTGAAGCTGCAGGGCGGCGATCCGGTGTCGCTCAAGGCCTGGGGCCTGCTGTGCGACCAGAGCCGCCGCGAATTCCAGAAGATCTACGACCGGCTCCACATCGCCCTGCAGGAGCGCGGCGAGTCGTTCTACAACCCCCACCTGCAGGCGGTGGTGGACGACCTGCGCGATGCCGGGCTGCTGGTGGTGGACGCCGGCGCTGGGTGCGTGTTCCTCGAGGGGGTGAGCGGCAAGGACGGCCAGCCCCTGCCCCTGATCGTGCAGAAGAGCGACGGCGGCTTCAACTACGCCACCACCGACCTGGCGGCGATCCGCTACCGCTTCGCCGCCGCCCCCGCGGGCGATGGCGCCGGCCGGGTGATCTACGTCACCGACGCGGGCCAGGCCAGCCACTTCGCCGGCGTGTTCCAGGTGGCCCGCCGCGCCGACTGGATTCCAGAGGGCGCCAGCGTGGAGCATGTGCCCTTCGGGCTGGTGCAGGGCGAGGACGGCAAGAAGCTCAAGACCCGCGCCGGCGACACCGTGCGCCTGCGCGACCTGCTCGACGAGGCGGTGGAGCGGGCCGAGGCCGACCTGCGCCGCCGGCTGGCCGAGGAGGGCCGCAGCGAAGACGAGGCCTTCATCCAGCAGGTGGCCACCACCGTGGGCCTGGCGGCGGTGAAGTACGCCGACCTCTCCACCAACCGGATCACCAATTACCAGTTCAGCTTCGAGCGCATGCTGGCCCTCACCGGCAACACCGCTCCGTATCTGCTCTACGCCGTGGTGCGCATCGCCGGCATCGCCCGCAAGGGTGGCGACCTGGCCGAGGGCGCCGGGCCGGCGGCCACCGCGCCAGCCGCCTCAGAGCTGCACTTCAGCGAACCCCAGGAGTGGGCCCTGATCCGCGAGCTGCTCCGCTTCGACGGCGTGATCGCCGAGGTGGAGGCCGAGCTGCTGCCCAACCGCCTCTGCAGCTACCTGTTCGAGCTCAGCCAGGTGTTCAACCGCTTCTACGACCAGGTGCCGGTGCTCAGGGCCGACGAGCCCGCCCGCGGCTCGCGCCTGGCCCTCTGCCGCCTCACCGCAGCCACCCTCAGGCTGGGCCTGGGCCTGCTGGGGATCCCGGCCCTGGAGCGGATGTGAGCGGCGGCAGCAGGTCGTTGAGCCGCAGCTCCGGGCGGCGCAGCAGGGCGAACAGGGTGCCGGCGTTGCCCCGGCACAGCCGCAGCTCCTGATCGAGCACGGTGATGTCCAGCCAGGCCGGGAATGGCTGCTGCACGCCCCGCAGCAGTTGCACCCGGCCGCCCGCCAGCGGCGGCCCCAGCCATCCGCCGCGCTGGAAGCGCACCTCCACCCGTTGCAGCGGCCCCCCGCCGGGTGCGGCACTGCCATTCGGGGCCTCGCCCGGGTTCACCGCGATCACCGCCACCACGGCGATGCCCCCCAGGGGCGCCAGGCCCCCCGGCAACCGCAGCAGGTTCATCGCTCGCCCCTGGGAGGGCGCCAGCAGCTGCAGGTTCTCCAGCCACGGCCCCACCGCCAGGTAGGGCTGGCGGCTGCTGCTCCAGCGCAGCTCCCACACCCCCTCCAGCAATTCCAGGGCCCCGGGTGCGGCCAGGTTGGCCGGCCTGTCCCGCTCCAGGGCCGTGAACAGCTCGCGCACCCGCTCTCCCTGGCGGCCGGCGGCGCCCCGGCCCCCCTCCCGCAGCAGGCGGAGCAGCTCCTGGCGGGCCTCGGTGCCTGGCTGGGGCGATGGGCTGGAGTTCGGCATCAGGTGAGCCAGTTGATGAAGCGCTGGATGATCAGCGAGTTGCTGATGTCCACGAAGAAGCCTGACACCAGCGGCAGGATCAGGAAGGCCTTGGCGGCGGGGCCATAGGTCTGGGTCACGGCCGCCATGTTGGCCATCGCCGTGGGCGTGGCCCCCAGCGAGAAGCCGCCGAAGCCGGCGCAGAGCACGGCGGCCTGGTAGTCGCGCCCCATCACCCGGAACACCACCACCAGGGCATAGCCGAAGGCCACCAGGAACTGCACCGCCAGGATCAGCAGCAGCGGCCCGCCCAGCCCCTGCAGCGTCCACAGCTGCAGGCTCATCAGCGACATCGCCAGGAACACCCCCAGCGCCGCGTCCGACACCACCGCCAGGGTGTTGGTGTGGGCCGGCCAGGGGATGCGTGCCAGCCGCGGGATGGTGTTGGTGAGCAGGATGCCGGCGAACAGGGCACACACGAACAGCGGCAGGCTGCGGCCCAGCGAGGCGAGGCCTTCGTAGATCAGCTCACCCAGCCCCAGGCACACGTTGAGCCAGAACAGGGTGGCCATCAGCTGGAAGCTGGTGATCGGCGGGCCCGGCCGGGCGGTTTCCGCCATCGGATCGCGCAGGGGATCCCGGCCTTCCTGCGGCTCCTGCGGCGGCGGAGCGCGGCGGATCAGGATCCGGGCGATCGGGCCGCCCATCAGGGCGGAGAGAATCAGGCCGAAGGTGGCGCTGGCCGCGCCGATCTCCACCGCGCTCTGCACCCCGTGCAACTCGGCGAAGCGGGGCCCCCAGGCGATCGCCGTGCCATGGCCTCCCACCAGCGACACCGAGCCGGTGAGCAGCCCCACCAGCGGATCGAACCCCAGCAGGCTGGCCATCGCCACGCCGGTGAGGTTCTGCACCACGATGTACACGATCGTGGCGGCCAGCAGGATCAGCAGGGGCCGGCCGCCGGCCCGCAGGGTGCGCACGTCGGCGTTGAGGCCGATGCCGGCGAAGAAATAGAGCAGCAGGAAATCCCGCGCCGCCAGATCGAAGCTCACCTCCAGCCCGCTCACCGCGTACACCAGCCCCAGCAGCAGGCTCACCAGCAACCCGCTGGCCACCGGCTCGGGGATGTTGAAGTCGCGCAGGGGGCGGAACCGGCGGTGCAGCAGCTTGCCCGCCGCCAGCACCATGATCGCGATGTTGAAGCTGGAGAAGGCGCTGATCTGCATCCGCTGCGTCCACGGCCGCGGCAGCGGCGCACTGCAGCCGAACTTAGGGGGCCTGGCCGGGCTGCACCTCGCTGGGCAAGGAGTCGAACAGATTCAGGCCCAGGTGCTCGGAGAGGAAGTGGGCGGTGAGCTGGCCGCGCACGCTGTTGCCCGCTTCATCTAGGGGCGGCGACCAGGTGGCCAGCGCCCCCTTGCCCGGCGCCACGGTGATCATCCCGCCCGACACGCCGCTCTTGCCGGGCAGGCCGATCTGATACAGCCAGTCGCCGGAGGTCTCGTACAGCCCGGCGGTGACCATCACCGCCAGCACCCGCCGACAGATCAGCGGCGCGATCACCTGCTCGCCGGTGAGCGGCTGGCGGCCGCCGTTGGCCAGGGTGCAGGCCATCAGGGCCAGGTCCTGGGCCGTGACCAGCAGCGAGCACTGGCGGGTGTAGAGGTCGATCGCCGTGGCCGGATCGCTCCAGAGC
Source organism: Bradyrhizobium ivorense (assembly GCA_943368005.1). GTDB lineage: Bacteria > Cyanobacteriota > Cyanobacteriia > PCC-6307 > Cyanobiaceae > NIES-981. Next base: position 49,992 of record CALRKN020000014.1, read on the forward strand.
TGCTGATGGGCACGCAGCAGGCTGGCGATCCCCTCGTTGCCGGCGTTGGTGGCCTGCTCCGAGTGGTACACCGCCTCATCCACCACCAGCCGGCGGCCGGCGAAGCGCGACAGGCCCTCCTCGATGAACCGCCACTGCGCCGCGGCGTCCTCGCCGGGCACCAGGCTGGTGGCGGCGATGGCGCCCGCGTTCACCATCGGATTGGAGAGGCCCTCCACGGTGCGCTCCACCGCCAGCACCGAGTTGAACGGCAGCCCCGTGCTGTTCACCCCCAGGGCGTCGCGGGCCAGCTGCTCGCCGATCGCCTCGCACACCAGGGCGAACAGAAAGGGCTTGGAGAGGCTCTGGATGCTGAACGGCACCGCCCAGTCGCCGGCGTTGAAGGTGGCGCCGGTTGTGGCGGCCACGCTGATGCCGAAGCTCTGCGGCGAGGCGGCCGCCAGGGCGGGGATGTAGTCGGCCAGGCTGCCCTGCTCCACCGAGGCGAAGTGGGTGTGGGCCTCGTTCACGAGGCTCTGCACCACCTCCGGCGTGGGCAGCTGGCCGGTGGACACCCAGTGGGAGGGGAGGGCCCCGGCGGCGGGATTCATGGCTTCTGCCAGGGCAGGGCGGGCAGGCGGTAGAGCGCCTCGCGCTGGGCATCACTCCAGGTGTTGATCATCTCGCTGAGCATCGGGTCGTCGGCCTCCAGGCGCAGCCGGCGCTCGATCGCCAGGCTGCCGCGGGGGATCACCGCCAGCTCGAACGGCGGCCCCACGGTGAGATTGGAGCGCTGCGTCAGCACCTGCGACATCACGCACAGCTTGGCGGCGTCGTCCAGGCTGAGGTTGGTGTGGCCCACATTGTCGAGCGGGGGCTTGCCGTATTTGCTCTCGCCGATCTGCAGGTAGGGGGTTTCGCGGGTGGCCATGATCGCGTTGCCCTGGGGATAGATCAGGTAGAGCCCATGGGGCTCGCTGCCGATCTGGCCGCCCAGCATGAAGGTGGCCTGGGAACTGGAGCCCGCGGTGCGCAGTTCCTCGTCGTTCTGCTTCTGCACCGCCACACTCACCCGGCCCACATAGGCGGCGGCCTCGAACAGGTAGTCGCAGTGGCGCAGGTCGCCGCGGCTGGCCTCGGCGGCCTCGAAGCCCTGGTCGAGATCGCGGCGAATGGCACTCACCACCGCCTGGGTGGTGGCCAGATTGCCGGCGGCCAGCAGCACGAACAGCCGGTCGGGGCCGGGCTGGAACACGTGCATCTTGCTGTAGGTGGAGATGTAGTCCACCCCCGCATTCGTGCGGGAATCGGACACCATCACCAGCCCTTCCTCCAGCCAGTAGCCGACGCAGTAGGTCATCGCGAATCGGGCCCGAAAGAGAGCGGAGCGGAGCTTAGGCGGGCTGCTGCTGGGTGCCCACCGGCCCGAGGGCGGCCGGTTCCAGAGCGGCCGGTTCCAGAGCGGCCGGTTCCAGGGCGGCCGGTTCCAGTACCGCCAGCTGGCGGCGGATGCGCCAGTGGCAGTGCTGCAGGATCCGGCGGGCCACGTTGGTGCCGGTGGCCGCCTCGAAGCCGCTGAAGCCGGGGTTGCTGTTGGCTTCGCACACCCGGTAGCCGTCGCCGTCGAACAGCAGGTCGATGCCGGCGATCTCCAGACCGAGGGTCTGGGCGCAGTCGCGGGCCAGCACGTCGATCGCCTCATCCACCGGGAAGTTCTCCCCCTGGCCGCCGCGGGTGATGTTGGCCTTGAAGCTGCCGTCCACGCTGCGGCGCAGCATCGCCCCCACCACCCGGCCGCCCACCACCCACACCCGCAGGTCCTGGCCCGGCCGCTCGCCGATGTACTCCTGCAGGATCAGCGACTTGCCGGCATCCAGGCTGGCCACCAGTTCCATCAGGTCGCGGAAGCTCTCGCGGTCGCGGCTCAGGTAGATCCCCTCGCCATACGACCCGGCCAGCACCTTCACCACGCAGGGGAAGCCGATCTGCCGTTCCACCAGTTCGCTGTCCACCGGGAAGCGCACCAGCATCGTGCGCGGGATCGGCAGGTTGATCTGGGCCAGCAGCTGCTGGCAGTAGAGCTTGTCCTTCACCGCCTCGATCGCCCGGCTGGAGTTGATCACCGGCACGTCCAGGTGCTCGAACTGGCGCAGGATCGCCAGGCTGAAGTAGCTGGTGCCGCTGCCGGTGCGGGCCAGCAGGGCATCGGGCAGTTCCACCTCCTTGCCCCGCAGCCGGATCGAGCGGCGCCCGCCGCGGGTCACGATCAGGTCGATCTCATCGGGCGACACCACCTCCAGGGCGATGCCGAGGATGCGGGCCTCCTCGCGGAAGCGCAGCTCCTCGTAGCTGGGCCCCCCGGCCATCGGCTTCTGCAGGATCCAGAGGTTCATCACCGGCAGGGGCGGAGCGGGGTTGATCGCCAGCTCACCTTCGGCAGGCTCGGCCCCGGGCAGCGGTGATCCACGACACACCGCCGCTGCGTTCAGCTGGCCAGCGGCGCCCAGGCCATGGTGGCGTTGAACTGCTCGCACCAGATCAGCACCGATCCCTGGCGGCTGAGATCGATCGAGGCGGGCACTTCGTAGGTCTGGGCACCCCGGGCCGATTTCAGCGGCGCCAGCACCGTGTAGGTTCCGGGCTTCTGTGGATAGGCCGGCGGCTTGCTGCCCGCCAGGGGGGTGCGGGAGGGGCTCACGGCCACCTTCAGATCCGGCGCCGATTCGCTGGTGCGGAAATCCCCGCTAAACACCAGCAGGGTGCGGTTGCCCTCGCGGCGCACGCTCACGCTGCCGCTCACCGGCTTCTCGGCCTGGCGGAAGGCCTGGGGCGCGGCCGCCGCCGCCTGGGACTGAAGGTTTGCTGGCCTTGCCGTCTGGGCCGGCGCGGGCGTGCCGGCCCGCAGCAGGGCTGGGGTGCCGCCGAGGGTGGCCAGGCCCAGGGCCAGCGAAACGGCCAGGATGGTGTGGGAGGAACGCATGGTGGAAGCAGGGTGAAGGGTGTGCGGCACAGCTGGGCGCACCGTCGTGGTGCCGTGGGGTCTACCCATGAACGCGCCGCCCGGATTGCTGGGCCGCCTGCGCTTGCCGGCCATGGCGCTGCCGCTGGGGCTGTACGTGCTCCTGCGCGGACTCGATGCCCCCGTGCTCAAGCGGCTGCAGGAGCTCGGCCTGCAGCACCAAGTGGGAGGCGGGAATCCGATCAGCTTCTGCAACGTGTTCTTCTTCGCCCAGCTGCTGGCCGGGGTGCTGCTGCTGCTGGCCGGGGTGGCGCTGGCGCGGCGGCGGCCGGCTGGGTTGCCCACCCTCGAGACCTGAGACCGGCCCCCAGCCCCCTCAGCCCGCCTGCTGCCACTGGCGCAGCAGCTCCTCCACGTCGGCCCGCCCGGGGCTGGGCAGGCGCCGCACCCGGTCGCCCTCGGCGCTGCCGCCGCTGCCGTCCGGAGCGCGGAAGCCGCACCCCTGCAGCACGGCCTGCCCTTCGGTGCCGGTGAGGAAGGCCACGAAGCGCTCGCCTTCGCCGCCGCCGCCCACCCCCGCGCCCCGCAGCACGGCGGCCGCCAGCGTCATCTCGATCGTGGGATCGGGCACCAGCAGCCGGTAGCCCCCTGGCCGCCGCTGCTCCGCCTCGGCGGCCCGCAGCAGAGCGGTCGACTCATACACCAGGGCCACGTCGCCGTCGTTCGGCCCGGCGCTGATGAATTCCCGCAGCAGGATGTCGGTGGAGCGGGCCGGGCGGTACACGGCCCGCTTCAGCTCCGTCACCGAGGCCTGCCCCGGCTGATCGAGGCTCCACAGCGCCAGCACCATCTGGCCGGAATTGGAGCGCAGCGGATCGGTGGTGCGCAGGTCGAAGCTGCCCCAGGCCGCCGGTGCCCCCAGGGCCGACCACTGCCCCGCGGCGGCAGCCCGGCGCAGGGCCGCCCAGGCGAAGCGGCCGTCCGGGAACAGCCGTTCCGCCCGCTCCGGCCAGGCCACCGCCACCAGCACGGTGCGGGCGATCGGGCGGGGTGCCGCCAGGAAGGGTCGGGGATCGCCCTGGGCGGTGCTGGCGGCCGCGAATGCCGCCAGCTGGTCCTGGTTGGCCGGGATCAGCACCCGCGCCCGCTCGGGGTCGCCCTCCAGGTTGCGGTTCACCATGTCCTGGGCGCCCTGCACCTGCCAGCGCAGGTCGATGCCGGGATGGCGGCGCTCGAACAGCGGTTCGAGTCGGCGCATCGGCTCTTCGAGCTCCGAGCCCACCGCCACCAGCAGCGGCCGCCGCAGCCCGGGCAGGGGCGCGGCGGCCAGCACCACGGCCGCGGCACCGATCCCAAGGGAGAGGCAACGGCGGCGGGTGATCGCAGGCACCGTGAGCTCTCGGCGGGAAGGGGAGGGTTCGGCGCTGACAAGCGCGTCCCGAACCTCAAGAATACGGAGAACCAGGGGCTCGTCATGGCGCCAGCGGAATCCCCACGGCTGCCCCCTCCCGGCGGACGCTCCGCCCTGCCGGGGCTGCTGGCGCTCCTCCCCCTGCTGCCGGGCTGCGGCCTGGTGCCGGCGGGCCCCACGGTGGAGATCACCATGCTTGTGGGCAGTGCGCTGAACGGCTTCTGCAGCGCCGCCGCCCAGGCGATCGAGCGCGATCCTCCGCGCCTGGCCGACGGGACGCGCGTGCTGCTGCGCTGCCGTTCCGCCGGCAGCGGCGATGTGGTGGGCGAGATGGAGGGCCATGCCCGCGCCGTGCTCCAGGGCGGCGCGGCGGCCGACGACCCCCGCATCCCCACGCTGGTGTCGGTGGATGGGGAGATCTATCTGGAGCTGCTGCGCCACCGGCTGCAGGCCCTGGCACCCCAGCGGGAGCTGATTCCCCCCACCGCCGATGCGCCGGCCCTAGCCACCAGCCCGATGGTGCTGATGACCACCCCCGCCCTGGCCCGGGGCCTGCGGCGCCCCGACCCCTTCCAGGCCCTCGCCCGCCACAGCGACCACCGCCAGCTCGATCCGGCGGGCCCCTCCCAGCCGATCCGCTTCGTGCACACCGCCCCCACCCGCTCCAATTCCGGGCTCCAGACCCTGGTGGCGATGTTCGCCGAGGTGTCGGGCAAGCGGCCCGAGCAGCTGGGGCTCGACGACGTGCGGGCCGCCGCCCCGGCCGTGGCCGCGATCCAGAAGCACGTGACCCGCTACGGCAGCTCCACCGACGAACTGGCCCGGGCCATGCAGCGCAACGGGCTGTTCTGGGCCTCGGTGGGCTCGGTGTACGAGTCGTCGGTGGTGGCGGCCAACAGCCGCCGCGAACCCGGCCAGGAGGCCCTGGTGGCGGTGTATCCCCAGGCCACCTACTCGAGCACCATGCGGGCCATCCTTCCCGCCGCCCCCTGGGTGTCGGCCCGGGAGCGGGAGGCGGCGCTGCTGCTGATCGAGCGGCTGCAGCAGCCCGCCCTGCAGCAGCTCGCCGCCGACCAGGGCCTGCGGCCGGCCAGCCCGGCCGTGCCGGCGAGCCGCATCACCACCGCCAACGGCGCCGATCCCCGCGCCACCTACGACTCCCTGCACGCCCCGGAGCCCCAGGTGGTGGAGGCGATGATCGCCACCTGGCGGGATCTGGTGAAGAAGCCCTCGCGGGTGGCCCTGGTGGTGGACAGCTCCGGCTCGATGGATGGCACCAAGCTGGCGTCCGCCCAGCGCAGCCTGCAGGCCTACCTCGCCCAGCTCGGCCCCCGCGACATGGTGGGCCTGATCGATTTCGACAGCGAGGTGCGGGAGCCGGTGGTGCTGCGGGGCGGTACCCAGGACGCCGGCAAGGCAGCCGTGTTCGTGGGCTCCCTGAAGGCGGAGGGCGGCACCCGCCTGCACGACGGGGTGCTGGCGGGCCGCGACTGGCTGCGCCGCACTCGTCGCAGTGGCGAGATCCTCGCCGTGGTGGTGCTCACCGATGGCATCGACTCGGGCTCGCGCCTCTCGCTGCAGGCTCTCCAGGAGGAACTGCGCCGCAGCGGCTTCGGCGGCGATGAGCGCATCGGTGTGTTCACCATCGGCTACGGCAGCAGCGGCGAATACGACCCCACCGCGCTGCGCAAGATCGCCGAGAGCAACGGCGGCGAGTTCGTGGAGGGCACGCCGGAGAGCATCCTGCGCCGGATGGAAGACCTGCAGCTGGCTTTCTGATGGCTCGCCGTTCCGCTGTCTGGGCCCATGACTGGGTCAATCCGCTCGACGACCCGCTCGCCGTGGCCCTGGCCGGGGTGCTGCTGGTGGCCCTGGTGCGCCTCACGCCCCTGGGTCTGCCGCTCGCCCTGGTGGTGGCGCTGCCCGCCGGCTGGGTCCTGGCCCTGCTGGGGGATCGGCGCCGCCGCCGCGGCGCGCGCTTGAGCGACGGGCGGGTGAGCGCCGGCATTGAGGCCGCCGTGGCCCGGGCCGGGCAGCTCGCCAACCAGGCCGCCCTGGTGAGCCACGAGGCCGTGGTGCGCTTTCAGGATCCCACCCACCTGGAGGCCCTCGGCCTGGTGCAGCTCTGCTGCGAGCGCCTGCGGGGGCTGCCCGAGCGCATCGATCAGCGCCGGCCCCTGCTGGAGTCCGGCGCCGGCGTGCTGCTCTCGGTGGACGACCTCTCCGCCCGCCTGGCCCGGGAGGAGGAGGCCCTGCAGCGGGAGCGCTCGGCCACCCTGCGGCCGGAGCGGCAGCGGCTGGTGGACCAGCTCCGCCGCAACCTCGAAGCCGCCCGGCTGGGGATGGACGAGCGGGAGGCGCGGCTGGTGGCGCTGTCCACCCGGTTGGAGCAGGTGGACGGGGGCCTGCGCCACCTGCAGCGGCTGGTGGACCAGCATTGGCCCAGCAGCGCGGCCACCGATGCCGCCATGGCGGAGGCCATCGCCCCCCTCGACGACGGCCTCGACCAGATCGACCGGCTGCTGGACGCCGGCCAGCGCTGATGGCTGTCCCCTGTGGCCGGGCGGAAGGCCTGAAACGCGCCATGGCGGTTCTGGGCACGGCCCTGCTGCTGGGCGGCGGCTGTGCCCGCGCTGAGGCGCCAGGGCCAACCGCCGCCGCGGCGATCGAGGCCGTGGACCCCGGCCAGGCGCCGCAGGCCAGCGGCTTCCGCCCCGCCGTGCTGGTGCGGGGTCTGGAGCATCCCTGGGGCTTGGCCTGGCTGCCGGACGGCGACCTGCTGATCACCGAACGGTCCGGTCGCCTGCGGATCGTGCGCGACGGTGTGCTCGACCCCAGGCCCATCGCCGGCGTGCCGGAGGTGCTGGCCGCCGGCCAGGGGGGCCTGCTGGATGTGAGCCTGCACCCGCGCTTCGCCGAGAACCGGCTCGTTTACCTCACCTATGCCGCCGGCACCCCAGAGGCCAACCACACCCGGCTGGCCCGGGCCCGCTTCGACGGCCGCGTCCTGGGCCAGCTGGAGGTGATCTACGCAGTGCCGCAGCGCAAGAGCGGCACCCAGCACTTCGGCTCCCGCCTGCTCTGGCTGCCCGATGAAACCCTGCTGCTGGCGATCGGCGACGGCGGCAACCCGCCGCTGCAGCTGGAGGGGGCCCTGATCCGCGATCAGGCCCAGAACCCGGCGAGTGCCCTGGGCAAGATCCTGCGCCTGAACGCCGATGGCAGCCCGGCCGCCGGCAATCCCTTCCAGGCCGATCCCCGCGCCCTGCCGGAACTCTGGAGCCTGGGCCACCGCAACATCCAGGGGCTGGCCTACGACCCGGCAGCCGGGCGGGTGTGGGCCAGCGAGCACGGCGCCCGGGGCGGCGACGAACTCAACCTGGTGAGCGCCGGTGCCAACTTCGGCTGGCCGCTGGTGAGCCACAGCCGCGAGTATTTCGGCCCTGAGATCACTGGCCGTCGGGCGGCGGCGGGGATGGTGGATCCCCGCCGCGTCTGGACGCCGGCCATCGCCCCCTCCGGCCTGGCTGTGGCCAGCGGCCGGGTGCCCCAGTGGCGCGGCCAGCTCTTTGCCGGCGGGCTGGTGTCCACCGATGTGCGCCGGCTACGTCTCGATGCCCAGGGCGGGGTGGTGGGCGAGGAGAGGATCCCCATCGGCCGGCGCGTGCGCGACGTGCGCGAGGGCCCCGATGGCTTCCTCTACGTGCTCACCGATGGCGCCGGCGACGGTCAGTTGATCCTGCTGGAACCGGGGTGAGCGGTGCGATCAGCACACGCAGCAGGGCATGCCAGCGGCGGGCCCTACGCCCCGGATAGGGAGTGAACACCCTCCGAAAGCCATCGCTCACCAGCACGTAGGGCAGGCGGCACACGATCAGCTGCAGCAGGCGCGGTCCATCAATGAACAGCTGCAGCCCTCCACGCCTGTTGCTGGGGAGGTAATCGTCGCGGGAGCCCTTCAGGAGGCTCGTCAGCTCAAGGCGGAGCGTCCCCTCATCCACCAGCCCCGCGTTGAACAGCCAGGCCATGGCTGAGAGACGGCCGGTCAGATGGACGTGCCCGCGGTAGTCGGGATGGAAGAAGCCACCGAAGGCGAAGAGGAAGTCACTGGCCGGGAGCTCCGCCGCCGAGAGGGGTTCCTCCGGCTTCACCTGGCTCCCTCCAGAAGCATGGTCTCGAAGTCGCACTGCTTGCGCTGTTTGCCCTCCTTGAGTTTTGGATCGGCCAACTTCGAGGCGTAATCAATCCCCCATGCCGCCGCCGCTGCTCGCGGGGCGGAACGCCTCCTGATGCGCCGGCGTGGCGCATGTCATTGGTGCCGCCAACTTCCTGCTCAAATCCTCCCAGATCCCCTGGATCCTGGAGGTGGATGGCTACCTGCGCGACATCCGCAGCCTGCCACGCGAGATCCAGCTGCAGGCCGCCGCCAAGGGGTTGATTCCCTACGTGCCGGCTGCTAAGCCAGCCTCAAATCGTCCAGCGCAGGGGGAAGTGTTCCGGAAAGGGGCCCCCGCCGCGATCCACCGGGCCGGCGGCTTCAAGGCCCGGCAGCCGCAGCACCTGCCGCACGATTTCTGGAATGATCACCGCGCCGATGTGGCGTCCCAGGCATTGATGGTGGCCGTGGCCGAAGAGAAAGTTCAGGCTCTGGTTGCGCTGGGGGTCAAAGCGATCGGGGTCGACGAAGCCCGTGGGATCGAACATCGCCGCGTGGTTCAGGGTGAGCACGGTGGTGCCGGGCTCGATCGTCTGCTCCCAGGGCATGCCCAATCCGAGCTGGGTGGACTGTTCGCACACGCGGAAGAAATAGGGGAAGGGGGGATGAAAGCGCAGCGCTTCCAGCACATGGCCATCGATGGCCTGCCCCTCAGGCTGATGGGCCGCTGCCACCGCGGCCCCCCGCCGCTCCCGATCCGCCAGCAGAAAGGAGAGGGCATGGATCACCGCCTGGGAGGTGGTTTCGATGGTGCCGATCAGCAGGCCGCCCACATTGCGCGCCACCCGCTGAATGTCGAAGTCCACCGCGCCTGACTGGCTCAGCCGCAGCAGCCGGGTGGCCGGATCGCCGCGCCCCTCGCTCGCGCCGCCCGCCGCCAGCTGGGCCGTACGGCGCTGCAGCAACCCGCTGAGATAGGCCCCCAGGCGGATGTTGGCGGCCTGGCGCTCGGCGGTGATCCGCTCCGGGCTGGGATCCACCTGGCTGGAGGCATGGAACGGCTGGTTGTGGAAGGCGTCGTACTGGTTCCAGAACGACCAGGCGCGGATCTCCGCCGGATCGCTCTGGTCGTAGCCGAACATCTCCTGCACCAGCGCCACGGGTACGGCACGGCTGAGGCCCGGCACCGCATCCAGGTGACCTCCAGCCTGGCCCAGCAACGAGGCGGCCCGCTCGCCGCAGAAGGCCCGCAGACGCGGCAGATCCTCCAGGTCCAGCACGGCGCGCATCACGCCTTTTTCCCGCCAGTGGCGCGCGGTTTCGTCCTCCGCCATCCAGTAGCCCGCCTGCTTGGGGCCGTAGAGCGCCACGCTGAAGCGCCCATGCTGTTGCAGCACCGCCATGCAATCGTCAAAACGGCTCACCAGCGCCAGCCCCGGCAGCGTCAGGATCGGCCGCTCGCGGCGCAATTCGGCGTAGAAGGGCAGGGGTTCCTCGTCCATCCAGCGGCGCACCAGCGGCCAGCGCTCCTGGGCTGGGGTGTGGTCGAGCGTGGGCAGGTAGGTCATGCCGGCAAGCCTGGGGATCAGAGGGACTTGAGGTACTCGAGCAGGGCACGCTTCTGCCCGGCTGGCAGGTCGGTGCCGTAGGCGTGGCCCTGGGCGCCTTTACCCGGCTCGCTGGTGTCGTACACAAAGGGCCCGGCATCCTCCAACCCCAGCTGGCGCGGGTTGTAGAGGTTGCTGCCGGTGCGGAACTGGCGGGGCCGCTGCTCGGGTGGGGTGAGCAGATCGGTCAGGGTGCGCACCGAGCCGTTGTGCAGGTAGGGGGAGGTGGCGAAGACGCCCTCCAGCGGCGGCGCCCAGTAGGCCGCACCCTCCTTGCCGGTGTAGTCGCGTGCCAGGTCAAAACGGTTGGGCAGGCCCCTGGAGTCGAACAGTTCGGTGTTGGCCACCAGGGTGGCGTCGTTGTTGAAGCGCGCCAGGAGCTGGGCATGGCGCAGGCGCAGGATCGCCTCCGAGAGCCGGGTGAGGCTTGCCGCCCGCTGCTGCGCGTCCGCGGCGAACTGCTCCACCGCCAGCGGATCCGTGCCCACAGCGAAGGCGCGCCGCTCGCGGAAGCGGCGACCCGCCCCATTGGCCGGTTGCGAGCTGGACAGGTGGCAGCTGGCGCAATGCGCGCCGAACAGGTCCTGGCCCTGGTGCAGCAGCTGGGGATTGGGGGCTCCGAAAACCTGTTGGGGCCAGAGCGGTGTGCGCAGCCGCACCACCGACTCCTGGATGGCCTCGATGCCGTCGAAGTCCACCGAGGCCACGATCGCGCCGGCCTTCAGGGCCTCCGCCTGCCTGGGCGGCCGCACCGGCGAACTCGACACCGACTGCACCCAGTTGCGTGGACCGGGGTGGTGGATCTCCGCGAACCACTGGGCCCAGTTGTCCTGGTGGGCGAACCACACGGGCGGCAGGTTCACCGTGCCCTCAAAGCCGATCTTCAGCGGTGTGTCGCCACTGGGCTCCACCAGGCCGCGACGCACCAACCAGGTGGTGAGGCCCGCGTTGTTGTAGTTGCCCTGGCTGAGGGCATTGAGATTGCCGGGGCCGAAATCGGCCCGCTCCACCCCCATCGCCTCGATCAGCTCGCGGGTGGCCCGCACCGGCCCCAGCAGATCCTCGATCTCAGCCCTGAGGCCAGCGATCGCCGCGGGGTCGGCCGGTTTGTCGAGCACCGCCGCGGCGTAGGGGGCCAGGGCGGCGTCATCGGCGAGCAGGGCTTCAAAGGCGCCGTAGAAGTCGCTGTCGAAGGCTGGCAGGTTCACCAGCGCCGGCCCGCCGTGCACCGGCATCCGCACCGGCCGCAAGCCCTGGCGCCAGGACAGCGGCCTGGCCTGCAGCTCCCGGGTGTGGCATACCGCGCAGGTGAGGCCCAGATAGGCCCGGTCGCCAAAGCGCTGGGGCCTGGGATCCACCGCCAGGCCCACCGGCAGACCGTGGGGATTGGCGGCGGACACGGGCGAGGCAATGAAGCCATAGCGCTGGTCGAGGTTGTCCAGGAAGCGGTGTCCCGGGCGGTTGGGATCGGGCAGGGCAAGCGCCAGCTCCAGTGGAGCCAGATTGGTGCCCTCGGAGGTGTGGTGGTAGAGGTCCACCTCCGCGGGTCTCCAGCCCTGCTGCAAATCAATCACGGGCTGGCCGGCCCAGGCGGCTGCGGGGGCGGCCAGCCCCAGGCAGAGCCAGATCGCCAGGGTGAGCAACAGCCGTTGCGTAAGCCGCCAATTGGATGCAAGGGCTGTATGACGCACTGGCACGGCGGATCACTCGAAGAGCAGCTGAGCAGTTCAGTTTGTTCAGGGGCCGATGGGTTGAACAGCAGTATTCCTACTCAATCCCCCCTCCTGTCAGCTGGTGTGGGCCTGCCAGAGCTTCAACCTCGCGGACAGTCGCGACAACTAAAGGGGTTTCCGCATCTGTTGCCTCCCCAGGACTGAATTCTTTACCCTTCCAGCCTGTAAATCTTTCTCTCGGCTGTGTAGATTGCAAGTTGGCTGTTTCCCCTTGGCGCCGTTCGAGTTTCCGTGGTCTTGTTCGACGGTTTTGTTCGACGCCATGGTGCGCTCGGAGCTGGTCGCCGCCAGCGGGATGACGGGGTGGTGGACTGCATTTCGCGGCAACGGCAGGAGGATCGCTACCTCAGCGTGGTGAGCCTCGGCGAGATTGAGCGCGGCATCGAGCGCCGCCGTGAGCTGGATCCGGCATGGACCCAGGAGCTGGCCAGTTGGTTCGATCGCTTGCTGCGGCTGCGCGGCCCTTGGCCACGACGGCACCGATCTGCTGATCGCGGCCGCGGCACTGGAGCATGGCCTCACGGTGGTGACGTGCAACCTGCAGCACCTCACCCCCACCGGCGTGGCCACATTCAACCCTTGGCAGGCCTCAGCGGAAGGCTGATTTGGCGCTCGAAGGATCGGGAAGCCTGACAAGCATGCTTTCCGTTTATATATGTCACTTGAAGTTGATTCGACAGCGATCATTTAGCCGATTGGCGAGCTTGCTTGGTTGGAAAGATCAATCTTGAATGACTTCGCAGGATCTGGCTTGGCTGGACTCGTAACACGATGAACTGGTCTTATGCGAATCTGTCTAAGCTGCAGCTGAACCAGTCCTTGAACTGTGAGATCCATTGTGGCATAGAGCTTCTGACGTCTGGCTCCCGGACGAGTGGTGCGTCTTTGGCGGACAACTGAGTGCCGCGGTGCGACATAGGCGGATCAGTTCATATAGATGTTAGCTGAATCTTTGGGAAGAGCGCTGGGCTGGGCGCAAGGAAAGGATGCGCTCTATCCTGGGATCTGGTTACGGTGGCATCAGCTGGGAGGTAAGCATGAATTTCACCCTGGAGTGCGAACAAGAAGTAGACGTTCGTTGGATCGCCGAGGTACCGGAGCTTCCTGGAGCCCTTGCTTATGGAAGTTCCTCTGCTGATGCAATGGCAAAGGCTGAGGTCCTAGCCCTTCGTGTTATCGCTGATCGGCTTGAAAATGGCGAACCTAAGCCAGTCAGCATCCGGTTTTCGCTTCCACTCTCTGCATGGGCGATTGGCCGTCAGCCAAAGCCAATAAAGTATTGGTAGCCTTGCAGTCCATCGGCTGGAGAGTTAAGTCAATCAGAATTTCACAAAACCCTTGAACATGCAGACTATCCAGACTATGTCTTTGCGTTCCATGATGGCGAGGAGATTGGCCCCAGGATGTTGTCTCGAATCGGCAAGCATACTGGCCTCGAACCAGGAGATCTGTGATGCAGGCGGACAATCGGCTAACCATGCCATACACCGGAGCCGCCCCCTGACGATCTTTGTTGAACATCCTGGCTCTCGGCGGCCAGGTGATGACAAGCGTTGGATGTACAGCTGCACAAAACTGGCAGACCAAAGGAGCCGATAGCACTCCAAAGACGAAAGTCGTGGAGAATAGATCGTCTTCTGAATAGGCCTTCGGATATACAGGCGGGCGCAATCATCAAAATACATCTATTTGTTAAATATCCTTGGATTTCCGCTTGGCTCGTGGTAGCCAGTCATTCAGCATGACTTGCGTTTTTCTTTCCCATTCAAGCCGCGACAACGCTTCTGCCGGCCGGATTAAGGCCTGGCTGGAGCAGCAGGGTTTCGAGGCGCCATTCCTTGACTTCGATAAGCACAGCGGGATTCCGCCCGGGGCCAATTGGGAAAAGACCCTCTACCGCGAAATCGAGCGCTCCCAGGCTCTGCTGATCCTCCAGAGCACCAACTGGAATGCGTCCAGGTGGTGCTTCGCCGAGTTCACCCAGGCCCGTGCTCTCGGCAAGCCGATCTTCCAGGTGATCGAGTCAGCCGATGGTGATGCTGGCCCGCCCATCGCTCCAGAGCTGCAGGTGCTCGATCTGCGGCAAGAACGGGAATCTGGTCTTGAGCAGCTGAAGACGCAACTGGAGGCCATCGCGCTCTCCACCCAGGGCGGCTTCCCCTGGGATGTCACCCGCGCACCCTATCCCGGCCTGTTGGCCTTTGAGGAGGAGGACGCTCCCATCTACTTCGGACGGCATGACGACATCCGCCATCTGATCGAGCGACTCCGAGCCCGCCGCACTCTGGGTGGTGCCCGCCTGCTGGTTCTGCTCGGGGCCTCGGGGTCCGGCAAGTCCTCGCTGCTGCGGGCCGGCGTCCTTCCCAGGCTGAGGCGCTCCGGGCGGGGGTGGTTGGTGGTGCCACCGTTCCGGCCCCAGATCCAGCCTTGCCAGGAGCTGGCGCGCGCCCTCGGCCTTGCCGCTGGCAGGGGCTCCGAATGGAGCGATCTGTATAGCTCCCTGCTTGAAGGCGACCGCTCTGGCACGCTGCCGGCGGTGCTGGCATCGATCGCAGGCGAACTGCGCACGGCAGCGGCGGTAAACGATGCGCAGATCCTGCTGTCGATCGACCAGGGCGAGGAGCTGTTCGGCGGGCTCGATCCGGAAGAAGAACGCCGCTTCTTCCGGATTCTGAGCGCCGCCATGGATGGCGATCGGCCTTACCTGGCGGTGATGACCCTGCGTTCTGAATTCCTCGGCCGGCTGCAGGCGGCCAAGAAAGGCGGCCTCACCGCCCGCTTCGAGGAGGTGTCGCTGGCGCCCATGCCGATGGCGCAGATCCCGTCGATCATCAAGGGGCCAGCCAGGGTGGTGGGCGTGGAGGTTGATGAAGCCTTCGTGCAGCAGGCCGCAGCCGATGCCGAAACCGAGGATGCCTTGCCTTTGCTGGCCTTCGCCCTGCGGGAGCTCTACGAACGCTTGGGCGGTGATCGCCATCTCAGCCTGGAGGACTATCAGGCCCTGGGGGATGCCAAGAACGATCTCTCGCCGTTGGAGAACGCCGTTCGCCGCTGCGCTGAAGAGGTGCTCGCCGAGATCCAACCCAGTGAGCAGCAGAAAGGGGCCTTGCGTGATGCCTTCGTTCCGGCGATGGTGCGCTTTGAGCAGGGCAACTACGTGCGCCGCCCTGCCCGCTGGGACGCGATGCCGCCCGCGGCACAGCCGTTGCTGGCGGCACTCGTGAATGCCCGGCTGCTCATCAGCCGCGAGGAGGAAGGCCAGCGCCTGCTGGAGGTGGCCCACGAGGCGCTGCTGCGCAAGTGGCCGTTACTGAGGGGCTGGCTGGATGACAATCGGGAGTTTCTGATCGGATGTCAGCGACTGGAGCAGGATCTCCAGGACTGGAAGCAGGCCAGCCAAGTGGACCGGCCTGCCGCCCTGCTCACCGGGCTCAAGCTGCACCGCGCCAGAGCATGGCTCAAGGAGCGGCCTCAGCAGCTCAGCGACGAGTTGCACAGCTTCGTGCAGGCCAGCATCGATGGGGCCGAGGCGGAGGAACGAAAGATCCGCCGCAATCGCCGTTTGGTGACGGGCGGGCTTGGCGGTCTGACCGCCCTCGCCGTGACCGACGGCAGTATCGCCTGGTGGCGGGAGGGTGAGGCTCGCGCTGCTGAATACGCCACCAGAGCTGAGATGCTGCTGGAGTCTGATCCCCTCGGCAGCATGGTGTTCGCCCTAGCCGCCATGGGACGACAGTCCCAGGCAGCCGGCTTCACCACCAGCCAGACGCTGTCCGCTGCCACCGGTCGCAACAGCCAGATCGACTCCATCCCCACCGATCAGCCTGCGGTGTTGAGCCTGATCGAGTTGAACAACGGTGAGCTGATCAGTGGCGGCAATGACGGCAGTCTGCGACGCTGGCGTGATGGCAAGCCGCTGGGCGACGCGACTCCAACCGGTCAGGGCAAAGTGTGGAGCCTGATCGAGTTGAAGACCGGTGAGCTGATCAGCGGCGGGGCTGACGGCAGTCTGCGGCGCTGGCGTGACGGAAGGCCGCTGGGCGCTGCGATTCCCACCGGACAGGGCACGGTGTGGAGCCTGATCGGGCTGAAAAACGGAGAGCTGCTCAGCGGCGGCAATGACGGCAGTCTGCGGCGCTGGCGTGATGGCAAGCCGCTGGGCGCCGCGATTCCCACTGGTCAGGGCGCGGTGTTGAGCCTGATCGAACTGAAGACCGGTGAGCTGATCAGCGCCGGGAATGGCGGTAGTTTGCGGTGGTGGCGTGATGGCAGGCCGCAGGGCGCCGCCATAGCCGCCGGCCAGGGAGCTGTGTGGAGCTTGATCGAGCTGAAAAACGGAGAGCTGCTCAGCGGCGGCAATGACGGCAGTCTGCGGCGCTGGCGCGATGGCAGGCCGCAGGGCGCCGCGATTCCCACCGGCCAAGGCGCAGTGTGGAGCCTGATCGAGCTGAAAAACGGAGAGCTGCTCAGCGGCGGAGATGACGGCAGTCTGCGGCTTTGGCGCGATGGCCGACCCCAGGGTGAAACGATGTCCACCGGGCAGGGAGGAGTGTGGAGCCTGATTGAGCTGAAGACCGGCGACGTGATCAGCGGCGGTATTGGCGGCAGACTGCAGCACTGGCGGCATGGCAAGTCGCAGGGCGCCGCGATTCCCACCGGTCAGGGAGCGGTGTGGAGCCTGATCGAACGGTCGAACGGTGAGGTGATCAGCGGCGGAGCAGACGGAAGTCTGCGGCGCTGGCGGGATGGAGAACCGCTTGGCCCCGCGATACCTACCGGCCAGGGCGCGGTGAGGAGTCTGATTGAGCTGAGGTCCGGCGAAGTGGTCAGCGGCGGGGCAGACGGCAGTCTGCGGCGCTGGCGGGATGGCAGGCCGCTGGGTGCCGCGATCCCCACGGGCCTGGGCGCGGTATTGAGCCTGATCCAGCGGTCGAACGGTGAGGTGATCAGCGGTGGATTTGGAGGAAGTCTCCGCAGCTACCTGTTGCCCGATGCCGCCATCCGTGAGGCCTGCATGGAGCTGAAGGTTCATCCCGTTCTGCTCTCACCCAGGACCCCAGCCGAACAGGACGCCAGGCAAACATGTCTCAACCATGGGTTGCTGAAGGCGTAATTCAGACTGAGCCCAAATGCCAGCAAGAAGTTAAAAGAAAAATCATGAAGCCAGCTAGACACATTTCGTGCGGCAATAATTCACAGGAGACTGCAGAGATAAGGCATCCATCTGAGTCATTAATTAGGAGGCTATTTGATGCCTTGGATGCTCAATGCTCTGTCGTCATGGTTCATTGCATCCAACAGGCCCCTGAGCGGACAGGCCACAATCAGTCTCAGCTTCGCCACCACCACAGCTCCCTGCCTGCCACTCAGGGGCAGCGTCAGACAGCAGGCGCCGCAGCTCGTCCTTGCGTATCCGAGATTCCGATCAGCGCTTCAAGGTAGGGGGTTTTGGGTTTTGGGAGCCCACAGAGGGGGGAGGTTCTGGAGATCTGTGCCGATGAACACCGGGGGGTGAGCGCCTTCAGGGCCATTCGGTGCGGGGGGTGTCGCCGGCAGCCCTGCTATCGCCCGGCCAGCTCCCCTGCCACAATCGCCCCAGCGAACCCAGCCGCAGCCGCGCGTGCCCCTCCCCGCCCCTGAGCGCCGGCATGTGTTCATCAGCTACAGCCATGCCGATCGGGCCTGGGTGGAACGGCTGAAGCGGATGATGGCGCCGCTGCTGCGCGACAGCGGCCAGGAGTTGCGGCTCTGGGACGACAGCCGCATCGAGGCAGGCATGAGGTGGCGCGAGGCGATTGCCACGGCGCTGGCGGAGGCAAAGGTGGCGTTGCTGCTGGTGAGCGACGACTTCCTGGCTTCGGAGTTTGTGATGGGCCAGGAGGTGCCCCTGTTGCTAGCTGCGGCGGCTGCGGAGGGGGTGCCGGTGCTGTGGGTGAGCCTCAGCCCCAGCTTTGTGGAGGAAACCGAGATCCACAGCTACCAGGCGGTGCTGCCGCCGCACCGCCACCTGGAGGCAATGGCGGAGGTGGAGTGGAAGGAGGCGCTCAGGACCATCGGCCTGGCGATCCGCAAGGCGTTGCGGGAGCCTTTGGCGGCGGCTGCTTCCCAAGCGGCCACCGCTGCGTCTCCCCTGGAGATCCAGGCGTTGCGGCCTCAGCCCGAATCGCCCCAGCCCCTTGGCCTGCACACCGAAACCATCGAGCTGGAAACGGCCCGGCTGATGCGCCAGGGCGAGGGCTGGCGGCTGGAGCGGCGATCGTTGCGGCTGGAGCGGGCCCTGCTGCCGCTGGGCGAGGGGATCAGCCTGCCGCTGCTGTGGATCCCTGGGGGTGAGTTTGTGATGGGCTCGCCGCCGGATGAGCTGGAGCGAGAGGACGACGAAGGCCCCCAGCACCGGGTGCGGTTGGCGGGGTTCTGGCTGGGCCAGACGCCGGTCACCCAGGTCCAGTGGCGGGCGTTGGCGCGCCTGGTGCCGCCGCTGGGGCAGCGCTGGCAGCGGGAACTGCCGGCCAATCCCTCCTATTTCCAACCGGAGGGAGAGAAACTTGCTCCTTTCGGCCGTTTCGCTCTGCTGCCGGGGGAGAACAACACTGGCCAGCGGCCAGTGGAGCGGGTGTGCTGGCACGAGGCCATGGAGCTCTGTCGGCGGGTCGAGATGTTGCTGCCGGATGGCAGTGGCCTGCGTTGCTCCCTGCCGAGAGAGGCGCAGTGGGAATACGCCTGCCGAGCCGGTGCGAGCACGCCCTTCTCTTGCGGTGAAACGATCACGCCGGAGTTGGCCAATATTGACGGTAACTACACCTATGCCGATGGCCCCAAGGGTGAAGATCGGCAGCAGACCACGCCGGTGGGGATGTTTCCCGCCAATGGCTGGGGCCTGCACGATATGCACGGCAATGTGTGGGAATGGTGCCTGGATCACTGGCATGGGACCTATGACGACGCACCTTTTGATGGCCGGGCCTGGATCGACCCTGCTGCCAAGGATTCCGAGGCTGAGGAGGAACAGTCCAGGCTGCTGCGCGGCGGCTCGTGGTTCCTCCGCTCCAGGTTCTGTCGCGCGGCCTGCCGCAACGACGCCCGCCCGGGCAACCGCAACAGCCGCATCGGTTTCCGCGTCTGTTGCCTCCCCCAGGACTGATTCTTTACCCTTCAACCCTTTAGATCTTTACTCTCGGCTGCTTGGATTTTGGCTGCTTGGCTGCTGGCTGTTTCTCCTTGGCGCCGCAGGCGCCTCGCCGCGTTGGCCACAACCCCGCCTCAGGCCAGCGGGCCTCTGATCAGGGCGGCAAGCTTCGGAGCAATCACCTTCCATACCCAGGGGGTGAAATGGCGGTCACCATCAAGAGCCCGCGGGTGGGCACGCCGTCGGCTTCTGAAGGCAGGGCCCCAGGGCCGGGGCAGCCAGCCCAAGCGGAGCTGCCGCTGGCCACGCGAAAATCAGCCCAGGGAAAGGCAGCAACCGCATCCCGCCGGCAGGCCGGGATCGGCGCCCGAATCTCTGGCACGCCTCACCACCCCCTACCCGCACCACTACTCACCAGCGCCACTCCCCAACGCCACTCCCCAACGCCCTAGATGCTCTGCCGGATCCACCACGCCGCCGTGATCTGCTCGAACTACGCGGTGTCGAAGCGCTTCTACACCGAGGTTCTCGGCCTGCGCGTGATCGCCGAGCACTATCGGGCGGAGCGCCACTCCCACAAGCTCGACCTGGCCCTGGCCGACGGCTCCCAGATCGAGTTGTTCTCCTTCCCGAACCCGCCGGCGCGGCCGTCGAAACCCGAAGCCCAGGGCCTGCGCCATCTGGCCTTCGCGGTGGCCGATGTGGAGCAGTGCAAGCGCCTTCTGGAATCCAGGGGTGTGGCGGTCGAGCCCATACGCCGCGATGAATACACCGGCAAACGCTTTGTGTTCTTCGCGGATCCCGATGGGCTGCCCCTTGAGCTCTACGAGGCCTGACCCCGGCGCTATACCCGTCAATCACAGCAACTCTGCCGCCATGGACACCCGCCCGCACGCCTTCGTGGTGATGCCCTTTGGCACCAAGACCGACGCCGACGGGCAGGAGATCCAGTTCAACGAGGTGCACAAGCGCCTGATCCGGCCTGCCCTGGAGAAGGCAGGTCTCAAGGCCTTCCGCGCCGATGAGGAGCAGCGCGCCGGCGACATCCGCGCCGACATGTTCCAGGAGCTGCTGCTGGCCGATCTGGTGCTCGCCGACATCAGCATCGACAACCCCAATGTGTGGTACGAGCTCGGTGTGCGTCACGCCCTGCGCAGCCGCGGGGTGGTGCTGATCAGCGGCGGCCGCACCCCCAAGGCCTTCGACATCTACACCGACCGCAAGCTGCGCTACAACCTCGCCAACGGTGTTCCCGATCCCGCACACCTCAAGGACGATCTCAACGCCCTGGTGGCCATGCTCACCAGCACGATGCAGAGCTGGCGCGGCCGCACCGTGAGCCCCGTCTACACCCTGCTGCCCAACCTGGAGGAGCCGCAGTGGAAGAAGCTGCGCGTGGGCGGCGTGTGCGAGTACTGGGACAGCTTCGACAACTGGCGGCGACGCCTGGAGCAGGCCCGGCGCCTCGATCTGCTCGGCGACATGCTCGTGCTGGCCGACGAGGCGCCCGTGGCGGCCCTGCGCGGTGAGGGGCTGCTGGCCGCCGGCAAGGCCCTGCGCAAGGCCGATCGCTTCGCCATGGCCCTCGACACCCTGGAGCGGGGCCGGCCGATCGTGGCGGCCGATCCCGAGCTCAGGGCCGAACTGCTGCGCGAGCAGGGCATCTGCCTGGAGCGCCTGGCCACGCTGCCCAGCGGCGATGAGCGTCTGATGCGCACCTACACCCTCGATCGGGTGCGCGATCACTACCGTCAGCTGCTCGACGACCTGCCCCGCGATCCCCGCATCGCCGAAACCCACGGCCTGGCGGCCCGAGTGGAGAAACAGGCCTGGGTGGCCCTCTGGCGCAACGACACCACACCGCCCGAGCAGCGCCGCCAGCGGGCCATCGAGGAGAAGGCGCTGCTGCAGCTCGCCATCGATGGCTACCTGCGTGGCTTCGCGGCCGATCCCGGCAACCACTACGACGGCATCAATGCCCTCACGCTCCTGCACCTGCAGGTGCACCTGGGCC
The DNA here is from genome assembly GCA_943368005.1 of Bradyrhizobium ivorense. Classification (GTDB taxonomy): domain Bacteria; phylum Cyanobacteriota; class Cyanobacteriia; order PCC-6307; family Cyanobiaceae; genus NIES-981. Next base: position 70,977 of record CALRKN020000014.1, read on the forward strand.
TGCGCGCCGCCGACGATCCCCAGCTGGCGATGCTGGCCGGGGCGGTGCGCTTCGCCGCCGAGGCCGGCTGCCAGCGGCGTGACGAGGATCCCTTCTTCGCCTTCGCCACCCTGGCCGACCTGGAAGTGCTCACCGGCAGCGCCGAGTCCGCCACCGAGGCTTACCGGGCCGCCTGCGCCCGCCACGACTCCAACCGCTTCGCCCTGCGCAGCTGCCGCGACCAGCTACAGCTGCTGGCCGACCTGGGCTTCCGCCCGGAGGTGGTCGATCCCGCCATCGCCACCCTCCAGCAGGTGCTCCTGCGCCTCGAGTCCAGCCGGGGCGGCGGTGCCGAGGTCCTGGAACCCGACCAGGTGCTGCTGTTCAGCGGCCACCGCATCGATGAACCCGGCCGCGAGATCCCCCGCTTCCCGCCGGCCCACGAGGCCGATGCCGCCCGCCGCATCGCAGCGGTGCTCGAAGATCTGAAGGTGGGTGAGAAGACCATCGCCTTCTGCCAGGCGGCCGCCGGCGGTGATCTGCTGTTCCTGGAGGCGGCCCTGAAGCGGGGTGTCACCTGCCACGTGCTGCTGCCCTTCGACGAGCCCACCTTCCTGGAGCGGTCGGTGCTGCCCAGCCTGAACGGCGAGGGCTGGCGCGACCGGTATTACGCCCTCAAGGATTGTCATGGCCGCCGGGAGAAGGGCTCCTCGCGCCGCAGGCCGCGGCTGCAGCTGCGCGAGATGCCCGAGGCCTTGGGCCCCACGCCGGAGCTGAACGTGAATCCATTCGAGCGCTGCAACCTCTGGGAGCTCTACTCGGCCCTGGCCTGCGGCATCGCCAAACTGCGCTTCATCACCCTCTGGGATGGCAGCAGCGGCGGCGATGGCCCCGGCGGCACCGCCCACCTGCTGCGCCAGGTGAAGCGCCGCACCGGCCGTGTCGAATGGATCGACACCCGCACCCTCAAGGCGGACGGGGCCGTTGACGGCGCCCTCAACCCTTTGCCAGGCGGTTGAGCAGTTCCTTCACCACCGATGGGTCCACACCGATCCGCTCCAAGCGGGCCCCGGCCTGCAGCGGTGCCTGGCGCAGGGCTTCCTGCAGGCTCCCATCCCACACCAGGTCGGCAATCGGCCCCACCTGCAGCCGAAACCATGCGGCCAGCGACGGATCCAGATCGGCGCCAGGCGGCAGTTGAGCCTCGGCCAGGGCCTCCGCCAGCAGCGTGCCGTCAAGATTGTGGTGCCGGAACAAGGCCTCGAGGGCAACCCGGTCGCTGTCCAGCAGTGGATCCGGCCGTGCCTCGAGCCACAGCTGGGCCATCGGCCCGATGGCCAGCAGCAGCCGGGCCAGCACCTTGCCCTTGTCCCAGCGACCAGCCCCCTGCGGAGCAGGGGCTGGCGCGGTCGCTGTCGGGGTTGGGACGGGATGGGGTAAGGCTTCGAGCAGGGCCTGGAAAAATGGCTGGATCAGGGTCTCCAGACCATCATCCAGAGCGCGGCAATCAAGGCTCACAAACTGCAAACCAGCCAGCTGATACTTCATCGAGTCGGGGATCTCCACTGGCTCGATCATCAAAGGCAGGATAGGTTTGCTTGAGCTTTCAGCCAGGGAAAGTTCCTTCACCACATTCTCTGATTGGATAGACCTCGAAGAAAGCACCAATACAAAGTAATCGCAGCCTGCAATCGCCTGAACGATTTCCTCACGCCAGCGCTGGCCAGTTTGCAGTTTTTCGCTGTCCAGCCAGGCATCCAAGCCCTGATCGTTCAGCCTTGCCTGCAAGCCCAGGGCAAAGGCCGCATCCCGGCGGGAGTAGCTGATGAAAATCCGCGCGTTCATGGCAGGAGCCTATTCAGCAGGAGCTTCAGCGGTCTGCCTGATCCTGGTCAGGATGCTTGAGCATCTGCATTGCGATCAGCAGGCTTTGCTTCATGCGCTCAAAACTCTGGGCGATCCGGCCGATCTCGTCGGCCCGGTGTTTTTCGCTGAATTCGATGCGATCGGGATGCATGCTGGCCTCGAAGGCCCGTGCTGCGATCTCCCGCATCGGCCGCACGATCGCCCGGCTGATGAAGGCCAGCAATACCACTGATGTCACCGCATAGGCCGCCAGATTCAAGATGCCTACCAGCCCGAGGGAGTCGTGTTTGGCCTTGTAGATCGCATCAATGGGTACATTCACGATCTGGGCTCCTACCACTTCCCCCAGCCTCCAGGAGAAGCCGTTCTCGCTGCCGTAGGTGGCGACCAGGCTTTTGGGTGCCGCCTGATGGGTGGAGTGGCAAGCCAGGCACTTCTGATCACTCACCCGGATGGGCCTGGCCACGTAGTGCGATGAGCCCCCAGCCGCCTGGCGAATGCCAGTGAGCACGGTGAGATCCGCATCGGCCCGGAATGTGCGAATCAGCTTCGTTTCCAGGGGATCAGCCCGATCCAGAGGGTTGGTGGGGTTGAGCGCTGCTTCCCGATAGGAGTAGTCGGCGTAATCGGGGTTGGCCTTCAGATAGGCAAAGACGCGTTGGGTTGAAAAGAAAGGAATTGACTCCGGCAGGAATTGGCTGGATGTTTGATTGAGTGGAGATATGATCGGATCAATGTGGTTGCTTGTGTATTGCCGAACAGCATCCATGGAATCCATCAGATAGGATGCCTGATTGTCGATCTGCCTTGTTGCGTAATGGCTGAAGAGGCTATTGAGTCCAATCAGCAGCGCAACAAGGGAACTCAGAAAAACTGCTGAGAGAAGGCCTGCCAGCTTTCCATTCAGGCTCAACCGCTGAAATGCTTGGCGTAAGGCCTTCATGGGCTGGTTCTGCTAGCGGCAGATGTACTCATTAATTGTAAGGACATTGCGGAGGCCTGAGCGTGGACATGGCGGTCAGCTCCGGCGCAGGGGGCGCTCCGCTCGGTTCAGGGGCTCGGGTCACTGGGAGTGCTGGCAGCGCCAGCTGCTGCTGACTGGCTGGCACTGCTGCTCCATTGCTCCACCTCCTCGCTCAGCAGACCTTCCACACGCTCGACGAACAGCGTGAACGACGCTTCGGCCCCATCGATCTGAACGGCCTCCTTGCGGTAGGGGCCGCTGGCGGTGGCATAGAGGATCTTTTCGCGCTTGAGTTCCTCTTTGATCCGCCGGTAGCGGATCCAGTTGTTCTGGTGGTCGAACACCGTTTCCCAGGCCGCGGAAAGGCTGATCAGCACCCCGAAGCCACTCAGCAGCAAGGTGCCGTGGGGGATCGCCTCGGCATAGACCCCACCCGCACTCACCAGGATTCCCAGGGATATCTGCAGCAGCCGCAGAATCTGATACCGCGATTTGTTCCCCGCAGACTTCTTCCCGTACCAGGCGAGCTGCTGCTCAACGCGCTCCTGCAGATACTCCTGCGGGCCCATTGGAGTGACGCTCATGGCAGGGAGACCTAGGTCATCGGGCCAGAGCTTATCGCTTCTGAGCCCACAGAGATCGCTGCCATCAAACGTAGCCCCTAATACATTCGGCCTCCCGAATCGCCTGTCCTGACGGCTGCAAGATGGGTTGCCCGAAGGGGCGCCTGGGCGAACGGTGAATCTTGCGCAGCCAGCTATCGCTGCAAATCTTAAGTATTTCGGGAGAATGCACCCACAAGTGGCCCCATGGGCGATCCTATTTGATATGCAGTTTATGAGGTCGAGTCGAAGCGATTAGATTATCAGGAATAGCATAAATACTTATGTATTGCCTTTGTGTAGTCGCTCGCAATCCTCGACTCAGGATTAATCATCTTGTTGTTTTTCGCGAGGAGATGATCCGCAGTTAAGCATCTTCTTGGATTGGAGTTTCTATTTCTGTGAATTCGCTTTCAGCCCACTCCCGTGCCATCGCTGCATAGCGCTCCGCCCACCCCGCTATCCCTCCCTTTTTGCCATGCTCCCCACCAACACCCCGCTGCTGGAGCTGCCGGAGCAGGGCATCAACGTGTTGGAACCGGGCATCCATGGGCCCCTGCTGGCAGACCTGCAGGGCAACATCATCAAGAGCCACGGCCGCGATTATTCCGTGCTGCTCTTTCTGCGCTGGCGGATTGATCAGCTTGCGGCCGCAAGGCAGTGGATTGCCTCGTTCGCCAGCCACTGGATCACCTCCGCGCTGCAGCAGTTCGAGGAGAGCCGCCGCTACCGGGAATTTGGCGAGCCCGGATCGGTGTTCGGCTCCTTCTTCCTGAGCCGGATCGGCTACGAGGCCCTTGGCTTCAGGGGCGCCGCCATTCCCAGCGACCAGCCTTTCCGCATGGGGATGCGCCATGACGAACTGGCACGCAGCCTCGGCGACCCACCAGTGAGCTCGTGGGAGCAGGGCTATCAGGAGCCCTGCCACGCCCTGCTGGAACTGGCAGACGATGATCTCGTGCGCCTGCTGCAGACCGCCAATCTGATCTGTCAGGACCTGCGGGGCTGCGCTGAAATTATCCATCGCGAGGATGGCTTCACGCTGCGCAACGAAAAAGGCCAGACGATCGAGCATTTCGGCTATCGCGATGGGATCAGCCAACCCCTGTTCGCCAGCAGCGACATCCAGAAGCTGCGGGAGGCCGGTGTGTCCTTTGATCGCTGGGATCCCAGAGCACCGCTCAGTCTGGTGCTGGTAAGGGATCCCAACGGCCGCCATGAGCACAGCTATGGCAGCTATCTGGTGCTGCGCAAGCTGGAGCAGAACGTGCGCCGCTTCAACGCCGATGTGCGCCAACTTGCCGACACCCTGGCCATCCCCCCGGACCAGGCGGGTGCTCTCGCGGTCGGTCGCTTCAAGGACGGCACCCCGGTGACTGGCTCTGCCGAGGCCGGCCTGCCGGGCGAAAACGACTTCGACTACAGCGACGACGCTGTCGGCAGCCGCTGCCCCTTCCACGCCCATGTGCGCAAGAGCAACCCCCGTGGGGAAAGCGCCAGGGTCATGGGCCTGAGCGTTGAGGAGGAACGTAACCACCGCATCGTGCGCAGAGCGATGAGCTACGGCACCAACCAACCGGGTGAGGAGCCGGAAACCGGATCGGGTCTGCTCTTTCTCTGTTACCAGGCCAACATCGAGAACCAGTTCAACTTCATCCAGTCGCGCTGGGTGAACGCTGCCAACTTTCTGGAGGTGGGCACGGGGCCCGACCCCCTGGTCGGCCAGCCGGCCGGGACCCAGCAATGGCCCTTGCGCTGGGGTGAACGCCAGAAGCGCAGCTATGGCTTCAACCTCTGGGTCGCGCTCAAGGGGGGTGATTACTTCTTTGCTCCCAGCATCAGCTCCCTTCTCGCCCTGGCTCCATGACGTTCTCCGCAGCGGCCAGCGAACCCCCAGCCGTCGCCTTCGGCCGCGATGTGTGCCGTCACCCGGCGCTCAGCGATGGCCGCGAATGGTTGGTCACCAATGGGCTGGGCAGCTATGCCAGCGCCAGCGTCAGCGGCGCTCTCACCCGCAGTTACCACGGCCTGCTGGTGGCAGCCATCGCCCCCCCCGGCGATCGCCGCCTCCTGCTCAGCCACCTCGATGAGACGGTCGAACAGAACGGCAGCGTGCGCCTGGAGCTCTCCAGCAACATCTGGCAGGGCGGCGGCCACGGCCCCGATGCGGCCCGCTGGCTGGAGGGGTTCGAACTGGTTGAGGGTTTGCCGCGCTGGCTGTACAGCCGCGATGACCTGCAGATCGAGCGCACCCTCTGGATGGAGCAGGGGGCCAACATCACCTACGTCCGCTACCGGCTGCTGCGGGCCGAGTCGCCGGTGCGGCTGCGCATCCGCGCCCTGGTGAACCAGCGCAGTTTCCACGGCGGCGACCGTCCCGGCGACCTGCGGGCCGCGCCCGTGGCGGGCGGCGTGCTGGTGCAGCGCTACGACGGCGATCCGGCCGCCCTGGAACTGCTGGCCTGGCCCCGCCTGCAGGCTGGTGCCGGTGACCTGGCCCTGCAGCCAGGGGCCCTTGTGTATGAGCGCTATTTGCTGCCGCGGGAGCTGGAGCGGGGCCTCGGCTCCACGGACAGCCACCTCCAGGTCCTGGAGCTCAGCGTCACCCTGGCGGTGGGCGACCAGCTCACGTTGCGGGCCCGCTGCCTCAGCCCGGAACCCAGCGTAAGCAGCGATCCGCAAGCCGATGACGATGCCGCCTGGGAGCGGCGCCTGCAGCATCAGCGCGGGCTGCTCAGCCAGTGGCGCCAGGGCCCCGGCGCCGCCGTGGCGCCGGCACCGGCCTGGATCGGCCAGCTGGTGCTGGCGGCGGATCAGTTCCTCGTGCGCCGCCTGGTGCCGGCCGGCGCTGCCGCCGCAGGCCCCTCCGCTGCAGGCCCCGCCACCACGGTGATCGCCGGTTACCACTGGTTTCAGGACTGGGGACGCGACACCCTGCTCAGCCTGCCTGGGCTGACGATCAGCACCGGCAGGCTGCCGATCGCCCGCGACCTGTTGCTGGCCTTCGCCGCCGCCTTCGACCGCGGCATGCTGCCCAACCGCTTTCCGGAGCTGGGCCGTCCCCTGGGGGAGGAGGACTTCAACACCGTGGATGCCGCCCTCTGGTATTTCGAGGCCCTGCGCCAGTACGTGGCCGCCAGCGCCGATCTCGCCCTGGTGGAGCAGCTGCATGGGGGCCTGGTGGCGGTGCTGGAGCACCACATCGCCGGCACCCGCTACAACATCGGAGTCGATCCCGCCGACGGGCTGCTGGCCTGCGGTGCCAGCGGCGTGCAGCTCACCTGGATGGATGCGATCGCCTCCGGGCGGGTGATCACTCCCCGCCGCGGCAAGCCGGTGGAGATCAATGCCCTCTGGCTCAACGCCCTGGCCACCATGGCCCACCTCAGTGTTCGGATCGGCCAGCCCGCCGGCCGCTGGCAGGACCTGACGGAACGGGTGCGGAGCAGCTTCCAGCGGTTCTGGAATCCGGCGCAGGCTTGCTGCTTCGATGTGATCGACGCCTATGCAGAGCAACCAGGCGACCCCCGCAGCCACGACGCCAGCATCCGACCCAACCAGATCCTCGCCGTCTCCCTGCCGGAGAGCGGGCTCCAGCTGGAACAGCAGCGCGGTGTGGTGAGCATCTGCGCCCGCGAGCTGCTCTGCTCGCATGGACTCCGCAGCCTCAGCCCAGCCGATCCGGCCTATGCCGGCCACTACGGCGGTGGGCCCAGCGAACGGGACAGCCGCTACCACCAGGGCACCGTCTGGGGCTGGTTGCTGGGGCCCTTCGCCCTGGCCCACTGGCGTTGCCATCGAGACCGTGACCTGGCCCTGGGCGTGCTCGAACCGATGGCCCACCACTTGCTGGACGCCGGCCTGGGCACGATCAGCGAAATCTTCGATGGCGACGCCCCCCACGCCCCCGATGGCTGCATCGCCCAGGCCTGGTCTGTGGCGGAGGTGCTGCGCAGCTGGCAGCAGATCGCCAGCGAGCCCGACGACAGCGCCTGAACCGCCGTCGCCCCCAGTTGTCACCGCACCAGCCAGCACCCATCCGCTCCGCGCTCCGATCCCCATGACCCCGCCCCCGCCCCAGCTCTCGCCCCTCGAACAACAGCTCAGTCAAACCGCGGAACGATTGCGGCTGCTCGACAACGCCGAGCGCCGCCAATACTGGCAGCGCTGGGGGCCCTATCTCAGCGACCGCCAGTGGGGCACGGTGCGGGAGGACTACAGCGCCAATGGCACGGCCTGGGAAGACTTTTCCCACGATCAGGCTCGCTCAAGGGCCTACCGCTGGGGCGAAGATGGCATCCTCGGCATCAGCGACAGCAGCCAACAGCTCTGCTTCGCGCTGGCGATGTGGAACGGGCGGGATCCGATCCTCAAGGAGCGCTTTTTTGGCCTGACGGGTAACCAGGGCAATCATGGCGAAGACGTTAAGGAATACTATTTTTATCTCGACAGCACCCCGACGCATTCCTACATGCGCGGCCTCTACAAATATCCCATGGAGGCCTATCCCTATCAGGATCTTGTGGATGAGAACCAGCGACGCGGTCGCGGGGCATTCGAGTATGAGCTGCTCGATACCGGGGTGTTTGAAGGCGGCCACTACTACGACGTGGAGATTGAATACGTCAAGGCCAGCCCCGAAGACATTGGCATCCGCATCCATGTGAGCAATCGCTCCCCCAGTCGCGAAGGCACGCTCCACCTGCTGCCCACCCTCTGGTTCCGCAACATCTGGTCTTGGAAGCGCGCTGCCGGCCCCAGGCCTCAGTTGCGCTGGCAGCAGGAGGTGAGCGGGCGCTGCCAGATCCGGGCGGAGTTCCGCAACCAGAGCCAGATTGATGCCTGGGGATTTCAGCCGGCCTACACCCTGCTCGCCGACTCTGCGGACACGGTGTTGGTCACCGACAATGACACCAACCTGGAGCGCTTCCAGTGGGGATCAAACCCCTCACCCCATGTGAAGGATGCCTTCCACAGCTATCTGATCAACCACAACGACGCCGCCGTCAATCCCGATGGCATCGGCACCAAGGCAGCCCCCTGCTACAAGCTCACGCTCCAGCCCGGTGAAACCCGCACGCTGCGCCTGCGCCTGCGCGGCCATGGCCTCGATGAGGCCCCCTTCGGCGCAGCCGATCCGATCGGAGCCGAGCTGGATCAATTGGTTGCCCAGCGCCTGCAGGAGGCGGACGACTTCTACGCCTGCATCACGCCGCTGCAATTTCTCAACGACGACCAGCGCTCGATTCAGCGCCAAGCGTTTGCCGGCATGCTGTGGAGCAAGCAATTCTATCATTTGATCATCAAGGATTGGCTGGATGGTGATGATGCCCAGCCACCGCCACCACCCCAACGCAGGCAGGGACGCAACAGCGCCTGGATCCATCTCTACAACGAGGACATCGTGTCGATGCCCGATAAGTGGGAGTATCCCTGGTATGCCGCCTGGGATCTGGCGTTTCACACGATTCCATTGGCACTGATTGATCCCGACTTTGCCAAAAAGCAGTTGCAGCTCTTTGCGCGCGAGTGGTTCATGCATCCCAATGGCCAATTGCCTGCCTATGAGTGGAACTTCGAAGATGTGAACCCACCTGTGCATGCCTGGGCCAGCTTTCGTGTGTATCAGATCGAGAAGCGCAAGTATGGCAAAGGCGATGTCGCCTTCCTCGAGGAGATCTTCAGTAAGATGACGATCTACTTCACCTGGTGGGTTAATCGCAAGGGGATTGATGGCGATAACTTGTTCAGTGGTGGCTTCCTGGGGCTCGACAACATCGCTGTGTTTGATCGCAGCAATTTCAACGTCTGCAACGACCGGGGGGAGTGTGCCCAGATCATTCAGTCTGACGGCTCGAGCTGGATGGCTATGTTCTGCCTCAACATGCTCAAGATCGCCAGTGAGCTTGCCAAGGACTGCGACGACGATGAGCGCAGCAGGTCCTACGACAATATGGCCTCAAAGTTTCTGCAGCATTTTCTGCTGATTGCCGATGCCATCAATCTTCTCGATGAGAAGGCCGGTGGTGAGGCCAAGATCTTTGACGACGACGATCAGTTTTTTTACGATATTCTCAAGTGCCCGGCCGGGGTTGTTGCCGGTGATGGCCGGCCCCAAAGCTTCAGCATGAAAGTGCGTTCGCTGGTGGGCTTGATCCCGATGCTGGCCGTCGAGGCGATCCCCAAAGACCTGCTGGAGAACGCTCTTTCAGGAGATTTTGGCAATCGGCTCACCTGGTTTTCCGAACATACATCGTTAACTAGCCAGCCCTATGTCTATGCGGACCGTGAGGGTCTGACCGGTCGCTTTAAAGGTGGCCTGTTGTTATCCCTCGTGAATCAGGATCGTTTGCGTGGTCTGTTGCGGCGCATGCTGGATGAGGACGAGTTCCTCAGTCCCCATGGCATTCGCTCGCTTTCCAAGGTGCATGCCGATCCATACCATCTGCCGGTGCGGCTGCGGCGTTTCGATCGCCAGAGCAACCAGTGGAACGACTTCGGCGATGTTTCAATTCGCTATACGCCGGCCGAGTCGGACACCGGCCTGTTTGGTGGCAATTCCAACTGGCGAGGGCCGGTGTGGTTCCCGATCAATTACCTGTTGATTGAATCACTTCAGAAGCTTTACATGTATCTCGGGCCCGAATTCACGGTTCCCTGTCCCACCGGCAGCGGCGCCGACAGGGTGGTGCGGGAGATGAATCTGCGCGATGTGTCTCAGGAGCTCAGCCGCCGCCTAATCAGCCTGTTTGAGCAGCGGCCGCATCCAGACCAGCCGGATGCAGGCCCGATGCGACCGGTGTATGGAGGTACGCGGCTTTTCCAGCAGGACCCGTACTGGCAGAACCATGTGCTCTTCTTTGAGTATTTCCATGGCGACAACGGGGCCGGCCTCGGTGCTTCCCACCAGACCGGCTGGACGGGTCTGGTCGCCAAGTTGATCGAACAGCACGCCCGTTTCCAGGATCCATCCGAGTCTGTATTCCTGCATGCCAACTCTGGTCAATCTGCCGGCCAGCCTGTCCCACCTGCCCAACCCTGATCACTGATGACGACCGCAACCGATTGTCTGATCAGCCCCACGGAAGCCGCCAGCCGCAGCTACGACGTGGTGGTTGTGGGAGCCGGCATTGCCGGCTCCATCGCCGCCCGCAAGCTGGCCGAGGCGGGCCGGCGGGTGCTGGTGGTTGAGGCGGGTGCTGCCGACAACCTCACCCTGCCCGGCTTCCAGCGCTCCGTGCAGCGCTTCTATGGCGCCACCGACAAACACCCCAACTCACCCTTCCCCAGCAATCCCAACGCCCCCAGTCCCACCGATTTCAACGACTATTTCATTGAGGCCGGGCCGATGCCGCTCGGCGGCTCCTACAGCCGTGTGCTAGGCGGCACCACCCTGCACTGGGAGGGCAAGACGCCGCGGATGCTGCGGGACGATCTGGAGCTGCGCAGCCGCTACGGCGTAGGTCTGGACTGGCCGATCAGCTACGACGAGCTGATCCCCTACTACGAGCGCGCTGAGTATGAGATCGGCGTAAGCGGTGATGCCAACGAACAGCGCACGTTGGGGGTGGAGTTCAGCGAGGGCTATGTGCTGCCGATGCTGCCGATGCCCCCCTCGTTCCTCGATGAAACCCTGCGCCCGGCGGTCGAGAGCCTGGAGGCCACGATCGCCGGCACCACCCGCAGGCTGCGGCTCACCACCTACCCCCAGGGGCGCAACGGCATCGTCAACCCCAACTACCGCTATCTCGGCGGCAAGGCGGGCTACACCCCCACTGGGGTCGTGCACGACAGCCCGCTGGATTTCGGTCTGCGTTGCCAGGGCAATGCCAACTGCGTGCCGCTCTGCCCGGTGCAGGCCAAGTACGACGCCCGCAAGACCCTGGCCAAAGCCCTCAGCACCGGCCGGGTCGACCTGCTCGATCGCGCCGTTGCCTCCAACCTGGTGCTCAACCCGGAAACCGGCCGTATCGAGGCCGTCGAGCTGCGGCGCTACCAGTCACCGCACGAGGCCGACCCTGACGGCGGCACTCCCTTCACGGTGCGCGGCACGGTAGTGGCCCTGGCCGCCAATGCGATCGAGAACGCCCGTCTCTTGCTGTCGTCGCAGCTGCCCAACAGCAGCGGCCTAATCGGCTGCAATGTGATGGACCACCCGTTCCTGCTCTCCTGGGCCCTGATGCCGGAGATCACCGGTGCGATGCGCGGTCCGTTGGTGACCTCCGGCATCGGCGAATTCCGCCAGGGGGATTTCCGTGCTGAGCAGGCGGCCTTTGTGGCCGACATTCACAACGACGGCTGGGGCTGGGCCACCGGTGCCATCAGCAACGAGGTGGACGAGCTGGTGGTCCAGCAGGGATTGCACGGCGTGGCCCTGCGGGAAGCGCTCGGCCGCCGGATTTCATCCCAGGTGCTGCTCGCCTTCATGTGCGAGATCCCCCCCCTGCGCGAGAACAGGGTGGCCCTGGCCCACGACCATCGCGACGCCCTCGGCAATCCAAGGCCTGAGATCCATTACCGCATTCCTGATTACAGCCTGCGCTCGATGGTCGCCTCGCGCCAGCTGGCTCGGCGCATCTTTGCCGCCGCCGGCGCCGACGACCACACCCATTACCCCGAGGGTGATCCGGCCTACGTGTCGCTCCGTGATGCCGACGGCAAGCTGCTGCCGCAGTTCGAGGCCGATGCCAGCCCCGATGACGAGGGCTTGTTCTACCGCGGCGGCAACCACTTCTCTGGCACCCACATCATGGGCGCGTCGCCGGCTGATTCGGTGTGCAACAGCCATCTGCAGAGCTGGGATCATCCCAACCTCTATCTGCTGGGCTCCGGCAGCATGCCCACGATCGGCACGTCCAACACAAGCCTCACCATTGCGGCGCTGTCATTCCGCGCCGCCGACCATATCCTCGCCAACCACTCCAGCACCTGATCCCCTCGTCTGTTCCCGCCATGACAGCTATGCCACCCAGCAAGAGCGAGAGCCCGATTCAGAGTATCGAGGATCTGCGCACCTATCTGGTGATTGCCATGCAGATCGAGCACGCCACCATCCCTCCCTATCTCACAGCCCTCTATTCGATCCGTCCTGGCAGCAACAGCGAAGCGGTTGAAGTGATCCGCTCCGTGGCCGTTGAGGAGATGCTGCACCTCACGCTGGTCTGCAACGTGTATAACGCCATCGGTGGCACCATGGCCCACACCCTCACCGCCAGCGACTTCATCCCCACGTATCCAGCCTATCTGCCAACGGGAGAGAGGGAATTTGAAGTGGGGTTGCGCGGTTTCAGTCCCGACACGATCGCCACGTTCATGCAGATCGAGCGCATGCAGGAGGAGGCTGACGATGCCCCTCTGGTGGTGGCCCGCCAGCACAGTTGCCTCGGCATGTTGCCAGGGGCCGGTGAAGGACGGCAGAGCTTCTACAGCATCGGCCTGTTCTACGCCGAGGTGATCCGCCGCCTATTCGAGCTCTGCCAGGAGCTCGGCGAGGACTCCGTGTTCTGCGGCGATCCCGCCAAGCAGATCAGCAAGGATTACTACTACAACGGTGCCGGATCGGTGATTGTGGTGCACGATCTGGCCACGGCCATTCAGGCCCTGCGCATGATTCAGGAGCAGGGCGAAGGGGCGCCGCGCGGCCATCGCATCTATGCCGGCAGTGCGGTGGGTGACCACGCCCTGGCCCACTACTTCCGCTTCCAGCAACTGCAGCTCGGGCGCTACTACCAGACCCTCGTCCCCGGCAGTGACGAGGCCGACGCCCCCGATGCGCCGACGGGAGCGCCGATGAATGCTGCCGAACTCGATTACGCAGCTGTATATCCGATCAAACCTGATCTGCGCCTGGCTGATCTTCCCGAAGGTTCCGAGGTGCGCGCCAAGGCGCTCGATTTTCAGCAGCGCTACAGCGCTTTTCTCGGCGAATTGGAACGGGCTTTCGACGGTTCCCCGGAGCAGCTGATCCCGGCGGTGGGGAGCATGTTCCGCCTGCGCAGCCTGGCCGATGAACTGGTGCGCACCCCGATCCCGGGCCAGGAGCACCTCCACGCCGCACCGCTTTACACCCTCACCTGAACCGCTACCACCCCATGACCCACCACCAACCCCATCTGGCGCCGTTCCTGGCCCTCTCCGCCCGACTCACCGGCTTCAGCATCGTTGACCTTGAGGGGACCGGCATGGCCGAGATTTACCACGATGTGGTGCTCGAAGGTCTTGGGCATGATGGTCTCGAGGCTCTGCTGGCCGCAGGCCCCCCCGGCCCGGGCGGGGCGGACCAGGGCCCCACGGCCAGCCAGCGGCTGATCCGTCTCTGGTACACCGGCCTCTGGGACGACGCTCTGGTTCATCCCCAGGCCTACCGCGAGGGTCTGCTCTGGCGGGCGATCGAAACCAACCCGCCCGGCTCCCGGCCGCCCGGCTACGGCACCTGGGCGCTGGAACCCAGCTTGCGCGCCACCCTGGCCCGGGGTGTGGCGTCCCTGGTGCTGGTGCTGGCCCTGGTGCTGGGCTGGGGCGGCCCGGCCGTGGCCGCCAGCGATGCCGATCTGCTGCAGTTGCGGCAGGCCAACAGCTGCAGCGGCTGCGATCTCACCGCCGCTGCCCTGGCCCGCAGCGACCTCTATGGCGTGGCGATCAGCAGCAGCGATCTCACAGGTGCCGACCTGAGCGGCAGCCTGCTCAACGATGCCCGACTGGTGGGCTCCACCCTGGTGGACGCCAACCTGGAGAATGCCCTGCTGATCGGTGCGGACCTGAGCGGATCCCAGCTCAGCGGCGCCGACCTGAGCGACAGTCACCTCACCAACGCCATCCTGCGCGGTGCGGTGCTGCGTGGGGCCGAGCTCGAGGGCGCCGATCTCTCCAGCGCCGATCTGCGCCAGGCCCAGTTGGTCGGCGCCCATCTTGCCGGCGCCAGCCTCGCTGGCAGCCGCCTTCAGAACGCCGACCTCAGCAACGCCGATCTCAGCAATGCCGACCTGCGGCACGCCGACCTGCGCAAGGCCGTGCTCGATGGGGCCAGGCTCTGCGGCGCCGACCTGCAGGAGGCACTGATGCCCGACGGCCGCAGGGCCGATGGGCTCTCTCCTGCCTGCTGACTCCCCCCATTCTCGATCCCTCCATCTCCAAGGCCATGCGTTGTCCCACCCTCCTCCCCAGACCCCGGCCCTGGCTGCTCCGCCAGGCTTGCTGCGCCCTGGTGATCGCTCTGCTGTGGCTTGCCCTGCCCGGGCCGGTGGACGCCGCCGCCCCCCTGTTCCCCGCGGGCCAGGTGCGGATCGGTATTACCCCCACTGGCTGGAGCAACAGCGACGACCCTTCGATCGACCTGGTACCTCCGATCGGCTATCGGCAGATCCTCAGCGAGATGGCCCTGGCCGGCTATCAGGGCACCCAAATGTCTGGCAAGTTTCCCGCCGATCTGAACACGCTCAAGCAGGAGCTGGCCCTGCGGGATCTAACCATCTCCGAGCCCTGGGTGGGCACGTACTTCTCGATCGGCGATGTCGATGACAGCGTCGCCGCGTTCGAGCGGCAGGTGGCCTTCATGCGGGCGCTTGGGGAGACCACGATCGTTGTGGCCGAGCTGGGGGGTGCGGTGCACCAGCAGCCAGTGGCACCGCTGCCCAACCGGCCGATCTTCACGGATGCCCAGTGGGAGCAGGTGCTCAAGGGACTCAACGATCTCGGCCGCCGCGCTAAGGCCGCCGGCATGACCCTGGCCTACCACCCCCACGTGGGCACCGGCATCGAAACCCTGCCGGACATCCGCCGGCTGATGGAGGGCACCGATCCGCAGGGGGTGCACCTGCTGCTCGACACCGGCCACCTGCTCTACGCCGGAGTCGATCCGCTCGAGGTGGCCACCACCTACGCCGATCGAATTGGCCATGTGCACCTCAAGAACATCCGGCCACGGGCCCTGCAGCAGGCCGTGAAACAGGGCAGCAGCTTCCTCGATTCCATCCGCCAGGGGGTGTTCACCGTGCCAGGTGACACCGATGGCACGATCGCCTTCGAACCGATCTTCAAGGCCCTGGCCGCCGCTGACTACCACGGTTGGTTGGTGGTGGAGGCGGAACAGGATCCCAACACGGCCAACCCGCTCCAGTACGCCCGCATGGCCCGCACCTATCTGCGCGAGACCACCGGCCTGTGATCAGCGGCCCCTGCCCAGCGCCGTGCGTCGGACCATACCCATGTGTTGTCCCATTCCCCGCTCCAACCATCCCCTGATCCGATGAGCGAGCCCACCCGGGCCATCCGCGAGCTGTTCGAGCACCGCTACCCGGCAGCGGTGGCGGGTCGGGATCGGCGGGCCTACCTGGCCCTCTACACCGACGATGCCCTCTGGATCCATCCCGGTGACTGCCCCCGCCGCGGCCCGGACGCCATCGCAGCGGGCTTCGAGGCCATGCTGGCCGGCTACGCGATCCAGCCACGCTTCGTGGCGGAGGAGATCGAACGGCACGGCCACAGCGCCACCGTGCTCGGCCAGGCCGATGCCCTGGTCACCGACCTGGGCGATGGCAGCCAACAGAAGCAGACGTTCCACGCCCTCTGGATCGTGCGGGCCGAGTCGGATCAGCACCATCACCTGCACTGGCGGATCCACCGTCAGATCTGGACCCCCACCCGCAGCGCGCCATGACCAGCCGCCCTGAACCCGGTTTCTATCTGAGCTTCTTTCTGTTCACCACCGACCCCCGGCCTGGCGATCCGGCAGCCCGCGAGCTGCTGCTGGGCCAGGTGCGGGAGCTGGTGGCGATGGGCTACGGCGGTTTCGAGCTGCCGATCCCCCCCAGCTGCATGGCCGATCCCGAGGCCGAAGTGCAGGCCTACCGGCAGCTGCGCCAAGCGCTCGACGCCGAGGGCTTCGAGGCGGTGGCCCTCACCACCAATGTGGCGGCCACGCCGGATTTCGATCCCACCTCGGCGGATCCAGCGGTGCGAGAGCGGGCCCTGGCCTACCTGCGCTCGCGGGTGGAGATCACGGCTGCCCTGCGCGGCACGGTGATGATGGGGCCGATCATCTACCCCTATGCCCTGCGCCCCCGCGGCAGCGATGGCGCCGAGCTGTGGAGCGATGCCCTGCAAGAGGCCCTGCCGGCGGGCTACGCACGGGCGGCGACGGTGCTGGCCGAACTGGCCGACCATGCCGCCGGCCTGGGGGTGCGACTGGCGATCGAGCCGATCAGCCACTGGGAAACAGCCGCCCCCAACACCCTGGCGGAGCTGCAGGCGTTCCTGGAGCTGGTGCCCAATCCCCAGCTGGGGGTGGTGATCGACAGCGCCCACGAGACCCTCGACGGTGCTGGCCCCGAGTGTTTTGCAGCCCAGGTAGCGGCCCTGGCTGCGGCGGGCCGGCTCCACTATGTGCAGCTCTCGCCGCCGGATCGGGGTCGGCTCGACCGCAGCTGGCTGCCCTGGACTCCCTTCCTGGAGCGGGTGCTGCCCCACTACCACGGCCCCTTGGCGATCGAGATGTTCAACGCGCTGCCGGTGTTCCAGCCTTTGTTGCGCCTCAGCCGCCGCAAGTACTGGATCGCCGGCGTGGACGCTCCCAGTGACGCCCCCAGCGCCATGGATGTGGCCGCGGCTTCGCTGGCGGCTTCCCGGCAGGCGGTGGCTGCCGTGCTCGCCACCCTCTGAATCACCCCGCTCCCGCCCCTCGCGCCATGGCCCAAGCGCTTCCCCGGCTCCGTTTTCCCCGCCCCCAGGTTCTGCTGGCACTGCTGTTGAGCCTGCTGCTGCTGCTCACCCCGGCCCGGGCCGCGCAGGCCGCGCTCGGCCGCTGGCAACTGGCGCCGCTGCCGCCGCCGAACTCCCGCATGCAGGCGGTGCACAGCGTGCTGCTACCCAACGGCAAGGTGCTGGTGGTGAACGGCAGCAGCTTCCGCACCCAATACCTCAGCCCTGACGCGGCCATGGGAGAGGCGGGGCGGTTCGTGGAGTCGATCGATCTGGGCCATCCTGGCTGGACCGACAACAGTGGCCTTTGGGATCCCGCCACCGGCAAGCTGCAACGGATCAGCTCACCGCCGCCGCTGCTGTTCGACCCCACCGTGGGCGAAGCGGGGGCGATGACCGCCAACGACCTGTTCTGCTCCGGCCATCTGCAGCTCAGCGACGGCAACGTGCTCTTCGCCGGCGGCACCGGCAGCTACTACGCCGGCGGCGCCTTCACTGGCTCGAAATGGCTCAACCTCTACGACTGGAAGCGCAACCAGTGGCGCAGCGTCGGCCGGATGGCCGGGGGGCGCTGGTACCCGACCCTGCTGGAACTGGCGAACGGTCGGGTGGCAATCGTGGGCGGGCTCGACTTCAATGAGCCCAACCAGATCAACAAAACCCTTGAGATCTTTGATCCCGGCAGTGGCACGATCCAGGCGATCGATCTCACCACGATTGACGGCAGCCCGTTCAACAGCAAGCTCAGGGGTGACGACGTCTACGACACGATCGATCTCTATCCCCGTATCTTTCCCCTCGCCGATGGCCGCTTCCTGCTCACCGGCGATGAGGCGGGCATTGACGGTGTGCTGGTGCCCCACCGCAGCACCAACACCTATCTGATGACCATCCAGGAAGCCGCCGATGGTCAGGTCTCGGTGAGCTTCAGCCCCGGCCCCCAGCGCCAGGAGACCAACCGCGCCTACGGCACGGCCGTGCAGCTGCCCGGCCGCGAGGATGTGCTGCTGCTTGGCGGCATCGTGGGCTCCAACAGCATCTCCTTCGGCCGCGAGGGTGTGATCGACCCGCAGCGTTTCCCGGGGGTGAGTGTGTCGCGCACCCTGCAGCACTGGCACCCAGGGCCGGACGGAGGCCGCTGGGAGTCGACCGCCGATTTCCTGCCCACGCCGCGCGCCAATCTGCAGACGGTGATCCTGCCCACCAGCCAGCTGCTGGTGCTCAACGGCGGCGTGTTCCCGGAATATGCGCCTCGCCGCGATCCGTTGCTGCTTAGCCCCGACGATTCCGCCCCGGGCGGGTACCAACTTGAACCCCAGCCAGAGGCCGCATTGCCACGGCTTTATCACAACGGCGCCCTGCTCTTGCCCGACGCCCGGGTGCTCTCCATCGGCGGCAATGCCAACCGGGCAACCCACACCGACAGCGGTGTGAGGGTGGATGTGCTCGGCGATCCGGAAACCTTCTTCCGCTTCCCTGCCATGGGCACGGCCGATGGGCAGGAAGAGCCCTTCTCGGTGGAGCGGTACTACGACGATCCGCAGCGCTACTTCGCCGATGGCAACAAGGAGCCCTTTGTGCCGGCGGAGATCTGGCGCAGTGAGATCTTCAGCCCCCCTTACCTGCAGGCTGCTGAGCAAAGGCCGCAGATCACCCAAGCTCCGGCGCAGCTCAGCTACGGTCAGGCCTTCGAGCTGGCGGTGAACACGCCGTCGGGCAGTCCGGCTAGCGGCGCGGTGCTGGTGAAGCTGGGTTCGGTGACCCATTCCTTCGATGTCGGCCAGCGGCTGGCGCCGCTGGCGCCGGCTGGTCCAGGGGCAGAGGGTCGGCTGAGTCTGCGGGCGCCCGATAACGCCCATCTCTATCCGCCGGGGTACTACATGCTGTTCTGTCTGGATGAGGCTGGCATCCCCTCGGTGGCGCGGATGGTGCGGCTCGGCGTGCCGTCCTGAACACCATGCACTCGAGCGCTCTTCCCAGCCATCTGCTGACATCGGCGTGTTGACACCGGCGTGAGCAGATGGCTGGGGGTGGCTGCTTGTTCAGAAGGCTTTAACCAGCGTGCCGACAGCTACGTGGGGATAGCTCATGCCACGGAAATTGATCAGAGCTGTCTGCGAGTACTGGAGCTGAAGGTATTCGTCGCCGCAGGCATCGGTGACACTCTCGATCGCCCACACTGATTCGAAATCGAGGGTGTTGGCGTTGGCCGTGATGAAGGGGATGTTGCCGATGGATTTGTCGTCGGCCGTGCGCGTGATCAGGCGGGTGATCCAGTTGAGCGTTTTGCCTTCCTGCTCCACCTGCATTTGCAGGGTATCGCGCAACAACTGATTGGGATCATTCACCAGCACCTGGGTGATCTCCGCAGGTAGCGATCCAGTGCGCACCGCCGACGGAATCGAGAGGTTGTATTCCTCAAACGGATTGGCACTGCCGGGTTTGGGGGGTGTGCCTCCGATCGGAAAGGGAACGGTATTGGCAGGCGGGATGCCGGGGATGCGGTCGTAGTCCGCCTCCTGGGCAAAGCCGACGGTGCAGAAGGCATTGCCGTGGGGGATAGTGCCCAGCCTGGCGATGCTGGCATCGGCGCTTGGGGCGGTGGTGGGAGGAATGTTCAGAAACATTCCAGGCTCGATATGGAGGGCCCCGCCGGATCCGGCATCGGTGACCCGGTGCATGTAAGTGACGCCGTAGATCGCCATGTCCTCCTGCAGGCTGCCGCGGTTGAACACCGGCGAGCCGATGGTGGTGAATTCAACCGTTTCATGCAGCATGTTGAGCTGCAGAAAAAAGCCGTTCTTGGCCTCAGGCCCGAAGTGGGGCCTGGCGATCAGGCTGAACCCGGTTCCTTCCCAGTAGCCGGGCAGATCGCAGAGGGCTCCGAGTTTTTCGCACAGCGAAGCTTGGGACATGACAGCACGTTTGCGTGCCATCAAGGGGGTGGGATCGGAGGACGTCATCAGAGCGGATGGGGTGTGAACAACGGGGCTGAAAGCGGACTGGAATAATGAAGCTTTGTAAGGGCGCTTGAACTGAGCTGATTGGACTGTGCTGACTCGATGCGAGCAAGGCCTTCAGCATGGCTTGTGCCAACTTACCAAGACTAAATCTGGCGATCGAGGCTGGCAACATTGATTTCCTTAAGACCTGGGCATCAAAGGACAAAGGCAGGGCTCATGCCACGGGAGGCTGTAGACCAGGCGATCGATCAATGCGTTCCAGCCTGCTAATTGATTTGGAGATTGTATCTTGTATTGGGTGATTTTGGAAGGCTAGGGCTATCATTCTGCGGGCTTCTTCTGGGTCCGGCTGGATAGGGGTCGTTCGGGCGTGAGGGCCGCGACTTGCTCCCAGGCCAGGGCATGAAGTCGATGAGAAGTGGGAGTAAATGCAGTGGACTGGCTGATTGATTGGAGCTGCGCTCAGGCTCGGCTTTGGGCAGGGTGACGCCTGGTACATGTGTTTGAAGATAATCTTCTAGTGCTCCCTGGCTGGGGAGGCGCTCCCGAAACCCCCTGAAATGCGGCCCCTCGATGATTTGCTGATAATCCTCTGGAGTGAGATCTACGATGGTGGTGAATCCAGGCCCTTGGTAGAACCGCCAGCGCTGGCCACTGTTGACAATCGTGGCGGGTTTTGAAGCCGAGAGATCAGGATCCAGGGGCTGCACCTCAAGGGTGCCCTCAAGAGATGTCACTGCGGCGTCGCCATCCTCCATTGCTTCAAGAATATAGTTTGTATTTTTTGAGCAAACTTTAACGGAACGGGAACAGGCGCACATCGGCCCTGAAACCAGCACACTCCCCTGGCTGATGAAGAGGCACTCGCCCAGGCGAATCGTAGAACCTTTGATCATCCGCCCACCGGCACCATTGGTGAATGCCAGTTGGGCTCTGCATTGCAGTGTTTTCAGGGATTCAGGTTGCTGGGCAACGTCCTTAACCTTGGCTCTGCGGCGGTCGATGAATAACTCGGGACGATCCAGAATCTCGCGAACAGTGGCTTGGCTTGGCTTGGCCGTCTGGGCAACCCCTGCAGACAGGCCAGCGCTGAGATCCACCGCCAGCAACAGGACTACTGCTGCTGCACCAGCGGACGTGTGCTGGCTCAGTGTTTTGGGATGCACCGCGTCGGGCATGACAGAAGTAGGGGATATCAACTCAAAGCCGAATTACAACAACGGCGTTTGCTCATGTTATGACGGGGATGCCGGCAACGTTGTCCCACCTTTGAGAAAAGAAACCCAAATGATCCACGGGTGATTTCATGCAGGCGATTCAGCGATGCTGTAAGCGCTTCCCGCTGTAGTAACAGCTACGTCCTCCTCAATCGTTCCCCCCTTCCGCCTCAGCCCAGCCAGCGATGAGCGCGATTTTTCTCAGCCACAGCAGCAGGGACGCCGCCTGGGCGGAGCGGTTGGCCGCCTGGCTGCGGGAGCAGGGCCATCAGTCGCTGTTCCTGGATTTCGATCCCCAGGGCGGCATCCCGGCGGGGCGCGACTGGGACAGGGAGCTGCACCACCAGCTCCGCCGCTGCCGGGCGGTGATCGCCCTGGTCAGTGAGCACTTCGTGGCCTCCGAGTGGTGCAAGGGGGAGGTGTGGATCGCCAGCAACCTGGGCAAGAGTCTGTTCCCCGTGAAGGTGGGCGCCTGTGACCTTCCCCAGATGCTGGGGCGCCTCCAGGCGATTGATCTCACCACCGATCCCGACAGCGGATTGCGCGGGCTGGCGCGCGGTCTGGTGGCTGCCGGTCTCGACCCGGGCACCAGTTTCAACTGGGATGGCAGCCGCCCTCCCTATCCAGGCCTGATGGCTTTCCAGGAGGCGGATGCGGCCGTGTTCTTCGGGCGCGACCGGGAGATCCAGGTGGCCCTGGACCGGCTGCACAACTTGCGTCGCTTTGGGGGCAAGGCGTTGCTGGTGCTGTTGGGAGCGTCGGGTTGCGGCAAGTCGTCGCTGGTTCGGGCCGGAATCGTGCCGCGGCTGCGGCGCGACCGGCAGACTTGGCTGGTGCTGGATCCTTTTCGCCCCGGCGCCGATCCCATGGGCGAGCTCGCGGAGGTCCTGGCGTCCGCGTTCCAGGCTGCGGGCGAGACCGCACCGGCTTCACCCGCCACGCTGGCCAGCCTGAAGAGCCAGCTGGAGGGTCTGCGGCGCTGCAGTGGCCAGCGGGAGGCCAGCGTGGTGGTGGTGATCGACCAGTTCGAGGAGCTGCTTTCCAGCACCGCTTCCCCTGCTGGCGCCGTCGCAGGAGCGCCTGCCCAGGACGGCCATCCAACCCCGGCAGAGGGCTTCCTGGCCGAGCTCCGCGACGTGGTGGGCGAGGGCGATGGTGATGGCCGGTTGCTGGTGATCGCCACCCTGCGCTCGGATGCTCTGGGCACCTTCCAGGCCCACCCTGCCATCGCAGGGATCGCGTTTGAAGACCTCACACTCGGGCCGATGCAGATGTCGGCCTATGCCCAGGTGATCGCGGGCCCTGCGGAGGTTGCCGGTGTGGGGTTGGAGCCGGCATTGGTGGAGCGGATGGTGGCCGACACCAGCACCGGCGATGCCCTGCCCCTGCTTGCCTTCACCCTGCGGGAATTGTGGGAGCGCCACGGCGGCAACGGTGATCTCACCCTGCTCGCGTACGAGCGTCTCGGCGGCTTGGCGGGGTCGGTGCAGCGAGCTGCCGATGGTCTGCTCGCCGCCTGGCCCCTGCGTCCCGATGAACAGGAGGCCCTGCGCCAGGCCTTCCTGCAGATGTGCCGCATCAACGAGGAAGGGCAGCTAGGGCGTGTTGTGGCGCGCTGGGAGGCGATGCCGCTGGCCAGCCGGGCAACGCTGCGGCGCTTTGTGGAGGCCCGCCTGCTGATCTCCGGCAAGCACACCGGCACGATCGAGGTGGCCCACGAGGCGCTGCTACGCACCTGGCCCGTGCTGAACAACTGGTTGCAAGCCAGCCGCGACTTCCTGCTCTGGCGCGGGCGCGTGCAGGGTGCCCTGGCGGAGTACGAGCGCAGCGGCACGGTGCTGGGTGGCAGACCCCTGCAGGAGGCCGAGCGCTGGCGGCTGGAGACAGCCGCCGACTCACCGGAACGGCGCCTGATCCAGGCCAGCCTTGGGGCCCGCAACCGGCGGCGGCGGCGCACAGGCTTGCTGGCGGGGAGCGCAGGCCTGGCCCTGGTGGCGTTCACGGCGGTGATCTGGAGACAACTGCAGGACATTCGCCAGTGGCAGAGTGAGGTCTTTGCCGAAACCCATCGGCGCACGCTCGTTGCCAACCCGCTGGAAAGCGTGGTGAACGGTCTGGCGGCCCTGGCCCGGGGAGTGAACAGTGACCCTGGCCAGCGCCTGATGCTCAGCGCCACGCTGCCCCGGGCCATCGACAACAACCTCGCCGTGGGTCGCACGCCGATCAGCACAGGTCAGGGGCGGGTGTGGAGCCTGGTGGAGTTGCGCAATGGCGAGTTGGTGAGCGGCGGCGACGACGGCAGCCTGCGGCGCTGGCGCAACGACAGGCCGGTGGGTGGCCCGCTGCAGACCGGCCAGGGGAGAGTGCTGAGCCTGATCGAGCTGACCACCGGCGAGTGGATCAGCGGCGGCAGCGATGGCACGCTGCGGCGCTGGCGCGATGGTGAGCCGGTGGGCCCGCCGATCCAGAGCGGCCAGGGGATGGTGTGGAGCCTGGCAGAGCTGAATACCGGCGAGCTGATCAGTGGCGGTGAGGACGGCAGCCTGCGGCGCTGGCGCGACGGTGCGCCGGTGGGGGCGCCGATCGCCACCAACCAGGGCGGGGTGTACAGCCTGGCGGTGCTCGGCAGCGGCGAACTGATCAGTGGTGGCGAGGATGGCAGCCTGCGGCGCTGGCGCGACGGTGCGCCGGTGGGGGCGCCGATCGCCACCAACCAGGGCGGGGTGTACAGCCTGGCGGTGCTCAGCGGCGGCGAGCTGATCAGTGGTGGAGAGGATGGACTACGCCGTTGGCGCAATGGCCAGCCGGTGGGCCCGCCGATCCACACCGGTCAGGGGAGAGTGCTCGGCCTGGCAGAGCTCCCCAACGGCGAGCTGCTCAGCGGCGGGGACAGCGGCAGCCTGCGCCGCTGGCGCGCCGGCACGCCTGTGGGAGAAGCGATCAGCACGGGCCAGGACCAGGTGTCGCGGCTGCTCCAGCTGCGCAACGGCGAGCTGGTGACCGCCGGCCACAACGGCAGCCTGCGGCGCTGGCGCGCGGGCCGGCAGCCGGGCGAGCGGATCCGCACCGCCCAGGGGGGCGTGCAGAGCCTGCTGCAGCTGCGCAACGGGGACGTGATCAGCGGTGGCGACGACGGCAGCCTGCGGCGCTGGCGCGCGGGCCAGCCGCTGGGGGCCGCGATCCAGACCGGCCAGGGGATGGTGCGCACGATGCTCCAGCTGGGCGATGGGGAGCTGGTTAGCGGCGGCGACAACGGCACCCTGCGGCGCTGGCGCGACGACGCAGCCCTGGGGGAACCGATCCAGACCGGCCAGGGATCCGTGCACAGCCTGGTGGACCTGGGCCATGGGGAGCTGATCAGCGGCGGCCGAACCGGCAGCCTGCGACGTTGGCGTGGGGGCAGGCCGGTGGGCGAGCCGATTCAGACCGGCCAGGGGATCGTGTGGAGCCTGGTCGCGCTGCGCAATGGCCAGCTGATCAGCGGCGGAGCCGACGGCACGCTGCGCCGCTGGCGCGCTGGCCAGCCGCTTGGGGAGGGGATCCAGACGGGGCAGGGGAGCGTGTTGAGCCTGATCGAGCTTGGCAATGGCGAGGTGGTGAGCGGCGGCGAGGACGGCAGCCTGCGGCGCTGGCGCAACGGACTGCCGCTGGGGGATCGGCTGGAAACCGGCCAGGGGGGGGTGGTGAGCCTGTTGGAGCTGGGCAACGGGGAGCTGGTGAGCGGCGGCGAGGACGGCAGCCTGCGGCGCTGGCGCAACGGGAAGCCCCTGGGCGATCGGATCGAGACGGGCCTGGCGCTGGTGTGGGCCGTGATCAGCCTGCGCAACGGCGAGCTGGTCAGTGGTGACCACGCGGGAACCCTGGTGTGGCTGTCAGTCGACAGGGTGATCGCCAATGCCTGCCAGCACGAGCTGCCGGAACTGATGCGGGCTCCAGAGAGGCTGAGCGACCAGCAGGCCAGCTCCCTGTGCCGCAGGATGGGTGCGCTGCGCTGATGGCTCGACAGCCCAATGGCGGTCGCCGAGGCCTCTTCCCAGTTGCGGTAACAGTTGGAGTTGTGGGCTCCGCAGACGGAGGAGCAGCGGACGGTACGCCAGCTCTGCGGCCGGGGGCTTCAGAGGCGAAGCATCCACAACAGCAACAGCACCAGGGTGCCGCCTGCCAGCCATTGAAACAGGCTGTCCAGCCGTTCGATCTGCTGGGTGACCTTTGCTTGCTGCTCGCTGCCTTCGACCTGGGAGAAGCGATGGGTGCTCCAGCAAAATAGCCCGAACAAAACAGCTGCCACAATGTAGGCATACATGTACAGCCAATCGAGGTAGCTGAGGTAGGCCTGAGGGGGCAGCTCCTGCCGGTAGCCAAGCTGCAGAAAGATCAATGTCAATAGGATGGTGGTAGGGATTGCCAGGCGGACATCGCCCAGCTGGGCCGGCAGAAACGGCGATATCAGGGCGATACCCACCAAGACAAGCAATGGAAAAATATAATTTATAAAAGCAACAAAAGGTTCGGTATTATAGGCAATGTCTAGGCGGATGGCGGGGAAAGCGGCTGACGCCATGCGACCAAAGCCTGTGGGGTATTGATGCAGGAATTCTTGTGTCCAGACGCCTTGGGTGGTGTAGCCATTAATGGTGACAAACTCACCAAGTTTTCCTTGGTGGAACTCGGGGTCAGCTAGTAGGCCAACGCAGTCGGATAGATTGTCAACTGAGCACATAAACTCGCTTGGCTGCAATTCAAAAATAATGGGCAGGATTAGATCAATAAATGGAAAGGCATGCAGGTTGATTTCACTGATGTAGAGCTTGGTTGAAAATTTGAATTCTTGCAAAAAGTCGCCATTGTCGAGGCGGAGCGGCGCGGGTTGAACAGGTTCGAGGAGCATGTCACTGGATTCAATCAGATTGTTGATTCCAATGATGCTGGATGTTGGGATCTGTCCTTCTTCGAGAATGGTATTGATCGCTGCGGGCCAGCGCAGCCAGTACCAGCCCTCAATGCGAAAGGATCGGTCGCGCAGCGACACGTCATAGACGTTCTTTATATGGGTGCCGAATGCCACCGTGCGGCGGGGATCAGCCGTTACTGGAGGCAGCATTTCCCGGCGTTTCAGGTAGGGCTCAAACTGGCGCTGTTCAAGGGCTCTCGGACCATTGCCGCCAGCCCTGCTCAGCCCGGGCTGTAAGGGACGCTGGCTGCAGAGTGCTAGGCCAATCAGCGCACCCAGCAGCATCGGCAGCAACACGCGACGTGCCTTGCGACTGATCCGGGAGCCCAACGGTGTAGCCACGCCAAATCCTAGCTTGCAGAAGTTGTAATCAGGCGCTTCAATGCAGCCATGGTTGATGCAATAAAGGCTGCCGCCGGTAAAGCCCTCAGGACTTTTGCTTGACGCAGAGGGACTTCGCCTCTTTCAGGGCGGCGTCGTTGGCTGGAAGTGCCGGCATGGCCTCGTCCAGTTGCTGGCAGGCCCTGGCAATGGCCTTGGCGGGAGTTGGGTACTCTGTAATCGTACCGTCGCCATTGGCGCTGACAATATCACCGTTGTTGCGCTGGATCAGGCTCCAGACACTGCCAGAGGCAACCATGAAGTAGTCGCCAAGGGGGCGTCCCTCGCGCCAGAGTTGGACATCGCCGCCGCTGCCACCGGTGATCCAGGAGCCGTTGTTGAGCACCACCAGGCTGACCACTGAGGTGTGTGGTGTCTTCAATGGCGAGCCGACAGGGGCGCCATTGCGCCAGCGCCGCAGGAAGCCATCGTCACCACCGCTGAGCAGATCGCCATTCGGCAAAAGGGCCAACACCCAAACCGCACCATGGCGCGACTGGATCACCGGGGAACGGCGTTGGCTTGGCGCGCTGGGGTTGAGATAGTGGATGCTGCCGTCGCGGCCGCCGCTCCAGATCGATCCATTGGCAAGGGTGACCAGGCTCGTGACTCCGCCCTGTCCAGTGGCCAGCGAGGCCACGGCCCGTCCTTGGCGCCACACCTGTAGCGTGCTGTCGTCGCCGCCGCTGATGAGATCGCCGGAGGGCAACAGCCCCAAGGCGTACACCCTGCGGTGGGGGGTGGCGAGTGGTTGGCCGAGCCGGCGGCCTTGGCGCCAATGGTGAAGCGCGCCATCGCTGGCACCGCTAATCAGGTCGCCATGGCAGAGCTCCACCAGGCTCAGGCTCTCGATCTGGCCGGAGGGGGCCGCGAGCCTGCTGCCCAACGACCCGGAATTCCAGCCACGCACCATGTTCTCGTTTCCACTGCTGAGGCGTTCGCTGCCACCGCTGAGCACGGTCCCCCGGTGCTGCAGCAGGGTCATGATGCTGCTGTGGCCGCTGTTCACAGTCGCCAGCGGATCGCCCTCCCGATCCCAGTGACGCAGGCGGCCGTCATCGCCCCCGGTGACGAAGCCACCATCCGGCATCGCCAGCACGGCACTCACCGCCCCCTGGCCACTGGGCAGCGTCCTGCCGCTGGGCTTGCCCTGATGCCACCAGCGCAGGGTGCCCTCACGCCCGCCGCTGATCCAGTCGCCGTTGGGCAGCACCGCCAGGCTCCATACCTCGTTGTGTCCCGAGGGCTGCGGCGGCCCCAGGGAGCGACCGCTGTGCCGATCCCAGCGGCGCAGCATTCCATCGCTGCCACCGCTGAGCAGCTGGCCATCGACCGACTGGGCCAGGGTATGGAGCTGGCCGTGGCCTGTTTTCACGGCCTCGCCTTGGGGCTTGCCATCGAGCCAGCGCTGCAGCAGCCCCTCGTCGCCAGCGGTCCACCACTCCCGGTCGCTGAGGGCCACCAGGCCACGCACCCCCATCGCGTGGCCGGATTGGAGGGGTTGCCCCTCCCGCACCCCACTGGCGCTCCAGATCTGCAGCAGACCATCCCGCCCCCCACTGATCAAGCGGCCATCCGGCGTTTTGGCCAGGCTCCATACTTCATCATGGCCGCTGGCCCAGGCTGTTTGCAGGCCGTTGCGCTGCACGGTGCCGTTGAGGCTGATCGCCAGTGGTACTGCCGCATCCAGCTGGCTGCGAAGCCGCGCCATGGCTGCCAGGCCGTACATCAGGCTCTGGATCGGATCGCTCTGCAGCAGGTTGTAGTGGGCACTCAGATATTGGCGGGTCTGGGCCTCGAAGGCCCGCCTTGCCTCCAGTTCACCGCGCAGCCAGGCGCCGGAGGCCACCAGAGCCAGCAGGCTGAGGCCGGTGATCACCTGTTGCTGGGTCCGGCGTCTGAGCTGTGTCTGGCGGAGGTGGTGGGCTTGGCTGGCCTCGATGAAGGTCGTCAACTCCGGCGAGAACTGGGCGCGCCTGGTGTTCCGCCAGCTGTCGGCCCTGAGCAGCTTGTGGCCGCTGAGTAGGTGGAGGGTCTTCTGGTCTGGTGGCGCCTGCTGCCACTGCTCCATGTCGGCTTCCAGCTGCTGGCAGCCCAGAAGCATTTCCCTGGCCTCGTCGAGCCAGTGGCGCAGCAGCGGCCACTTGCGCAGCAGCGCCTCATGGGCCACCTCCAGCCAGCGATCTCCATCCCGATCCGAAACCGTGAGTAGGCGGGCTGTCACCAGGCGCTCGAGCAGGGGTAGCGCCAGCGGCGGCAGGTTGCGCCAGCGAGCCGGGCGGCGGGTGTAGTCGTTCTGGTCGTTGATGCGCACCAGGGCGGGCACAAAGGCATCGCGAAGGGCCTCCAGTTCGCCGGGCGTCGGCTTGCTGAGGGCGATCACGCCATCGGCGGCGCGGCGCACGGCATTCTCCAGGGGAGAGAGCTGGGCCACCGGATCACCGAGGGCCCGGTAATCGGCAAGGGTGAGCACCCGATCACCCCCCCCATGCTCCTGGATCTGGCGCAGGGCAAAGGCGAGCAGGGGCATGGCATCGGCGACAGTGGCGTCGTGGATGGCCGCCTGCACGAACGCGTCCTCCACCGTCAGTCCAGCCACCCGAGCGGGGCCACGGATAATGTCGGCGATACGCTCCGCTGGCAGGGGGGGCAACGACACCTCCAGGAGCGGTGCGTTCAGGCCGGCGGCGGTCTGAATCCGTCCGAGGAAATCGGAGCGCAGCGTGAGCAGCACCTGCATGCTGTCGCTCGCCTGCAGGCTGGCACTGATCAACCTGAAGAACAGACCGGCCTCCTCGGGCTCCACCAGGGTGAAGAGTTCCTCCGCCTGATCCACGCTGATCAACACCGTGGCCTCAGGCGCCCGGGCGTGGCGGCGCAGCGTGGCGGCCAGGTCGCTGAACACCGCATCCAGGCGGCCGTCGCCGTCGGCGGCGCGCAGCTCGTGCTCCAGGCGCTCCGGATCGCCCCCCTCCCCGAGGCCGCTGGCCAGGGCCAGGGCCAGCGCCGCGCAGGGGGCCCGCCGGGGCCGGAAGGGCCGTAGTGGCAACCACTGGCGGCCGCTGCGGGCCAGCCGGGGCAGCAGGCCAGCACGCAGCAGCGAGGATTTGCCCGTACCCGAAGCACCGAGCACCAGCAGCAAGCGGCCGCCTCCTTGCACGCGCAAGGCCTGGAGCCGTTCGATCAGCTGGCTGATTTCCTGATCGCGGCCGAAATAGATGGCGGCATCCTCCTGGTCGAAACAGAGCAGACCTGGATAGGGAGGGCGTTGGGGATCCCAGGGGAAGCCGCCGCGATCATTCAGGGCGAGATTGGCCAAGGCCTCGGAGAGGGCCGCCATGGCGGAGTCGAGATCGGCGCTGAGGTTGAGTTGCTGGAGATCGGGGCAGATGGGGGGCTGGGGTTCGGCGGCCTCGCCGGAGGCCAGCTGGGGAGAGCCCACCAGTTGCAGGATCGGTTTGCCCAGGGAGCGAGCCTGGGTGAACTCGGCAAAGCACCAGCGGGAAGCGTTCCAATCGGGGCTCTGCACGATCAGCAGGGCCTGGCAGCTGGCGATTTCCCTGTAGAGCGTGCGCTCCCACTCGGCCCCTGGGGGGATGCCGCTGTGTTTGTCGAAGTCGAGGAAGGGGGCCTCGAAACCCTGGGCGATCAACCAATCCGCCAGCCAGCGGGCCGTGGCGCCATCGCGGCTGGAGTGGGAAATGAACACGCGGGCCATGGTTGATCGCCACTGCGGATGGATACGTCCGTGGCCTAACCCGCGCTGAGCAGCCCCCGCAGCTCCTCGAGGGTGAGCGCCAGCCGCTGGCGGCTGGCTGAATCGGCGGGTACTGCGGCGAGGGCATCTTCGGCATCGGTCAGCGTGCTCTCCAGCTGCCAGGCGGCAGGACCCTCCCGCGCCACCGCCAGGGCCAGGATGTGAACCTTCTCGGCATCGCCGCTGCGGATGGCGGCCCCCAGCAGGGTGGAGCGGGTCCAGCCGTCGTCCTGGCCACGCTCGATCGTGAGTTCGCAGGCCAACACGGTGAGCCGCTCATAGAAGGCGGCTTCCTCCAGGTCGCTGCCGGTGGCGCGGTGGCGCAACAGCAGCGGCAGGTTGCAGGCGCAGTAGTAGGCGTTGAGGTTGAGCAGGGCACCGCGGCGATAGCTGTCGATTGCCGCGTCGAGGTAGCCCAGCTCCCGCAGCCCCGGCTTGGCCTCCCCCCGCTGGTACCGCCCATCGCGCTGCTCGCGCCAGAGCTTCTTGTAGCGGCCACCGATCAGCCCCAGCCGTTCCGGGGTCTCCCCCTGGATCTCCATGAGCTGCTGCAATCCGGCGATGGCGAGCTCGTGTTCGCCACGTTTCGCCTGGGCCAGCAGGGCCTGCTCGCGGCTGAAGGGATCGTCCTTGATGGCGGGCGGCAGCCGATCAATGAAGGCGAGGGTGTCCTCCCAGCTGAGGTTGTCGCGCACCAGGGTGAGCAGCTCGAAGGCGATCTCCCGGATCGCCAAGCTGGCGGCCGGCAAGTCGATCAGCTCGCGCACCTTCTGCTGCCGCACGGCTGGGTTGGCCGTGATCCGCACCGCCCGCAGCCTGGCCTGGAACTCGCTGAGGGCCTGGAGCTGCTGGCGAAAAACGGCGGAATCGGCCGGGGTGGTGACCAGGGCATGGAAGGGTGTTTTTTCATCGCGCATCTTCTCGAGGCCGTTGATCAGCACCTGCTGGATGGCGGGCGCACTGGCCGCGGTGACGCTGGTCTCCTTGAGGGAGTAGCGCAGCGAGCGCATTTGATCTACATCAAACAGCTGCCGCGACCAATCGGCGGAGATCAGCACGCAATTGGTCTGCTGGGCCACATGGCGGATGCCCACTTCGTAATACACATTGCCATTGGGGATCGTCATGTCCGCCAATACCAGATCGGCGAAGGCCAGCCGCTCCAGCATGTCCTTGATAATCACCGAGCCGGCTTCGCTGTCAGCCCGCACCGGGCTGAAGCCGAGCTGGTCGAGGGCCGGGGCATAGGCCAGATCCCAGAGCGAATCGAAATCCACCTCCGCCGGCCCATTCGGGGGGGGATTGGGCACCGGCTTGCGGCGGAACGGCATCACCATGAAAGCAACCGGCCGGGGGGCGGATGGGGACATCGCTGCTCCAGGGATGCAGCTGATCGAGGCTGCCGATTTTCAAGCTAAGTGGCTTGCAGGTGGTGGGCAAGGCGGCGGGTTGGCGGTGAGGGCGGCCAGCACGGCCTCCATGGTGGGGTGGCGGCGGCGGCGTTCCTCCACCCACCGCAACGGCGGGGCCTCGCCCGCGGCCAGACCGGAGCCGCCCGCGGCGAAGGCCTCGGCGGCGGCGTCGCGGTGGGTGTTGGCATCGGCCAGCAGCACCACCCGCTGCAGGTGGGTGCTGGCGCCGAGCCGGCCCAGCTCATGGAGGCAGCCGCCATGGGCCGGCCCGAAGCCGCGCAGATCCATCAGCACCACCTGGCTGCGTTGCAGCAGCGCTTCGAGCACCGCCTGCCAGCTGCTGTCGTAGCAGCAATACTCCTGCACGCGAAAGCGGCCGTCGCGGTTGGC
The DNA here is from genome assembly GCA_943368005.1 of Bradyrhizobium ivorense. Lineage (GTDB taxonomy): Bacteria > Cyanobacteriota > Cyanobacteriia > PCC-6307 > Cyanobiaceae > NIES-981. Next base: position 103,154 of record CALRKN020000014.1, read on the forward strand.
CTGGCTTGGACCAGCCGGCGGCAGTTGATCCACCGAGGCGATGAACCGCTCCCCCAGGCGACCTTCGAGGAACTGCACCAGCTCATCGGCATCCAGGGTGCGGGCCGCCAGGTCGCTTGCGGTGATCAGCAGCACCGGCCCCACAAAGCGCCAGCGCTGCACCACCTGGTCGAACAACCAGCCCACCGGTCCGGGCCGGCGGAACAGGCGCAGCACCAGCAGCGGCGTGCCCGGCGCCGGCGGGGCTTGGCTGAGCCGCGGCAGCAGCCATACGATCGCTACCGGCACCCACAGCCAGGCGAGCAGGGGCAGCAGCCCCGCTAGGCCGCTGCCCTGCCAGCCGGGAGCCACGGCGAACAGCAGCACCAGCAGGGCACCGGCCGCCAGGCTGAAGCTGTGGTCGCTGAGCCAGCCGCGGCGGTAGGCGGCGGCGATGGCCCGGCTGAGGGCGTGCAGGGGCAGGGCGCCGGCGAGCAGCGGCGGCAGCAGGGCCAGCACAGGCAACGCATCCACACCGACGCCCAGGGGCACGGGGAACAGGCGCCAGATCGTGGCAAAGGCGCCCATCAGCAAAGGCTGGCCCAGGGTGGCCAGCAAGGTGAGGCCGGCCACCGGCCCGTAGAGCAGCGGTGCGCTGGCCCGCAGGCTGGGGATGCCGATCAGCAGGGTGAGGGCCGCACCGGGCAGCAGGCCAGTGATCAGCAGCCACTGCAGTAGCTGCAGCAGTGCCTGGCCGGAGGTGTCGACCAACAGCGGCACGATCAGCACGAACAGGCCCGGGAAGCCAGCCAGCACCAGGGCCAGGCCCCGCCGCCAGGGCAGGCGGGCCATCAGGCCGAGCTGCAACCAGCCCGGTGTGGCCCACACCAGGCCCACTGCCAGAAGCCGGAAGGGGCTGATTGGATGTCGATGCACCGGCAGGTAGAGCAGGGCTGCGCTGAAGCCGATCCACAACCACAGCACGGCCAGCGCCAGCCAGTGCCGCCGCTCGCGCTGGCGCAGCAGGGCCAGCGGAGGCAGGGGTGCGGCTGGGGCAGCCGCGGCTGTGCTGGCGGCCAGGGGAGGAGGAGGGGCTGGGGTGAGGGGACCTGGAGCGGTGATCGCTGGCGGCGGGTTGCGCCGCATCCAGCGCAGCAGCGCCCGCTGGTAGAACCCGAGCACACCCCAGCTCAGCAGCAGGGTGAGCGGCAGCGCCAGGAGCAGGGCGAACCCCACCATGGCTGGCAGGTGTTGCTGGAGTTGCAGCAGGGCAGCGGCCATCAGCCCAGCTCCTCCGGCAGCAGGAAGCCGTCGAGGTGGGTGCAGCAGCCCGGGCCCCGGCGGCGTTGTTGATCGGGGTTGTCGTAGGCCACCCAGGCGATCAGGTGGCCATCGATCCGTTCGAGCTGGAGGCCTTCGGGTTTGTTGTGGCCGGGGCCGGGGGCGCCATCGCGAATCCAGAGCACGGGCTCTGGTGTGTGCACTGTGATCTCCGGGGGTGCTCCGGCCGCTGGGGCGTCGCTGCTGAAGGCGTGGCGCCAGCGGTGGAGCAGGCAGGGCCCCGCCAGGGTCATGGTGGGGCCGGCGAGGATCAGCACGTCGCTGCCGCCGGGCAGCAGGGCCAGGTCACGCACGGCCAGGCCGCCGAGGTCGAGGAAGTGGAGCCGGTGGTTGGCCAGGCGCAGCGGGCTGCCGTGGGCCTTGGCGTCGCCGCCCACGCCAAGGCCGGCGAGGTGCAGCTCGGCCACCAGGGCGATGCCGCGTAGCACCGGCCCACGCAACCCCAGCAGCACCCGGTCGCCGCGGGCGGTGATGCCCTCGATGTCGAGGCCGTTGTCCTTGCTGGGGATCGGCAGGAACGGCCGCAGCAGCGGTTCGCTCGCCAGGGCGGCGGTGAGCGCATCCTCGCTGTTGGTGGTGTTGCAGCGGAGCCGCTGGCCGCTGCGGGGGAAGCCGCGGGCATCGAGGTGGAGGCAGCCGAGCACCTGGCCGTTGGCGCTGCGCTGGGGGTCGAGGGCCAGCGGTTCGCCCTTGTCGCTGTCGTGCCGGCGGCGGCGCAGGCTGTGGGAGCCCACCAGCCAGAGCCGCTCCCCGTCGAGGGCCAGGCCCTCCAGATCGGATTCACCCTCGGCCTTGCCGCCGGCCAGGCCGAAGTCGGCCAGCTTCACCTGGCTGGAGTGGCCGAAGCCGCCGCTGGCATCGGCCTGCAGGCGATGGAGGCTGCGGCCCTCATCGCCCGCCAGCCACAGCCAGCCATCGCCACCCGCCAGGCCGGAGAGGTTGTCGCGCAGGTCGGCGGCATCGTTGTCGTCGGCGGCGCCGAGGTGCAGCCTGCGCTGGAGGCTGGGGGCGGACAGGGGGAGGGTGGGCGGCATGGCGCTTCACCGAGTGCTTCCATGCTGCAGCTGCTGCCGGGATCTGGCACGGCGGCGGGTGTGTTTCCCGGCCTGGATCTAATCTCCAGGTCGATCACCCCACGCCAAGCCGTCGCGGTGCCCGCTGATCCACTGCCTGGGCGGCCTGAGTCGCTGAAGCCGCTGTTGCTGCGGGTTTCGGAGGATGGGTACGGGGATCTCTATCGCCAACACCTGTTCGATCAATACAGGCTGGCTGTGGAGATGGCTGACCGGCTGAGCGCCCGGCGGATGCAGGCCAACACGTTTTTTCTGGCGGTGAACACCGGTTTGCTCACGGTGCTGGCCAACCTGGTGAAGGACGGGATCATCAGCGGCATCGCCGGGACCCTGCCCCTGATCGCTGTGCTGGTGCTCTGTTATGGCTGGTGGCGCATCGTGGGAAGTTACCGCCAGCTCAGCAGCGGCAAGCACGCGGTGATTCTGGAACTGGAAACGCTTCTTCCCGCAGCGCCCTACGGGGCGGAGTGGGCGGTGCTGGGCGAAGGCAGGGACCCCAGGCGCTACCTGCCCCTCACCCGCGTGGAGACCTGGGTGCCGCGCCTGTTCGCTCTGCTCTATCTGCTGCTGTTGCTGGCTGTGCTGCTGGGCGGGCAGGGGCCGGCAGCTGGTGGGGGCTAAAGAATGCTCCAGCTGTTGTGTTGGCAGCGCACCACACCGGCGTTTCGCGAGGCGTTTGGCGATAGGGAGTGGCTCACGATGGTTCGCATACCGGCCGGTCGCTTCCGGATGGGCTCACACAGGGAGGAGGAGAGCGGCCGGGATGGCGATGAGGGCCCCGTGCATGGGTGGAGCTGAAGGAGTTCTTGCTCGAAGGATCAAAAAGCCATGCCACAGGTATCTATAAAAACGTGCCATCTCCAGCCTTTTTCAATGGCGACCTAAGCACTGTCTGCCCGGTTCTCAGTGCGAGACAGATCGAATATGCATGAACTTGATATTGAGTTTCTAGCTATCTCCGCGCTCCCCTGCAACAGAGTGAACACGTTTTCTGCAGATCCGCCTAAGCTGCGGGAGCGTTGATCCTTGAGAAGTGAGATCGTTTGTGGCGCTGTACTTCTGTCGCCCGGCAGCCAGTCGAGTGCTGCGTCTTGGGCGGCCAGCCGAGGGCCTCGGGGGGACTTAGGCGGATCCGCCCAGATAGTTGTTGAACTAAGCCGCTACGCGGCAGATTCAACAGCCCGTGAAAACACTCATTGCTATTCCGATTCTTCCAGATTTGCAGTGTGCACTCTCACGCCAAGATCAGCCCAAAGCCAACTACACTCTTCATGAAGCCAAGGGGGCCATGGAGCAGGTACTTCTACGTACCAGCCACGGCAATCATGAAGGAAACCTGAAAAACGGCCGGACTTATCTGCAGTAGTCCCCGTCCGGCAGAGCTCCAGATTTGCAGGCTTGTTCAACTGTGGATAGATCGTGGCTGCGCACGATCTATCCATAATCGTTATGCCCACCTGAAGCCTGCTTGTTGAGACGATGTTGACGGAGGAGGTTTTCGTAGCTACGGTAAAGCCTGCAGTTCGATTTCGACCCTGGCAAGGACGCGATCAATCTGGGCAAGCACGGCCTCTCCTTGGCGGCCGCAGCTGAGCTCAGCTGGGAAGCAGCACTCCTCTGGCTTGATGATCGTGCTGACTATGGTGAAAAAAGAATGGTTGCCTTGGCTCCGATTGGAGACATGCTCTATTTTGTAGCCTTTGTAGATCGCGAGTCGACAAGGAGAATTATTAGCCTACGCAGAGCCAATCGTCGTGAGGTCAATCACTATGTCAACGCCATTAAAGAAGATCAGTCTGAAGATGCCGACACTCGATGAAGATAAGTTGATTGCAGCGGCGGCGGAATCAGATCCCGATGCCCTTCCGCTTACAGATGAGCAGATGAGCGCAATGGTCCCCATTCGCGTGCTTCGCGGACGTCCAAAGTTGGAAACTAAAAAGCAGCTGGTTTCAATCCGATATAGTCCTGAGGTTATAGACTATTTCAGGGCTTCTGGAGCTGGTTGGCAAGCTCGTATGGATGCTGTGCTGAAGGACTATGTTGAAGCTCACTCCACTGGTGATGCGAAGGGGGCCTAACATCAAGATTCAGAAGACGGGAGCGGAGGTAACCGCCAATTCCAAAGTCTCGGCCCGCTTCTGATCTTGAGCGTTAGGCATACACTGCAGAAATCAGTCTCTTACCCTTACTCATGGCAGAGCTTTTTCTATCCTATAGCCGGGCTCAGAAAGAATTTGTGTCCAGTCTCTTTCATGCTCTTGAGCAAGAGGGATTTGATTCTTGGATCGATTGGGATGATATTTTGCCTAGGGAGTCTCTGGGCAACAGAGGTTTGAGCAGTGGCTGAGATTGCAATACTGATTTGGGCCCTGATCTGCCTCTGAGACCATGTCTTGGCAGCTCTATGAGCTCATCTCCAGTCTCTTTTGGATGATTGCTGAGGCTGAATCCAGGTGTTTGGACACGCCATCCTCATGCTCAGGCTGACGCGAGGAACTGCCGCCGTGCCAGGAACAGGTTCGTCAATGCCGCCACAACATTGATCTTGCAGCGGTTCTTGGCCAAGCCCCTCAGCCTGGTCTTCTGAAAGCCGAATTGCTGCTTGATCACCCTGAATGGGTGCTCCACTTTCGAGCGGATGTGGGCCTTGGCTGTTTCGACCAGATCCACCAAGCGGCCATCAGGCGTATCCGGCAGAACCCGGCGTTTGCCCGGTCGCATCGCAACTCGGAATTCCGTTGTCTTGCTTGCCATCTCAGGCCT